>CAZPHC010000012.1:0-161724 GCA_964586155.1 uncultured Enterobacteriaceae bacterium
GCGTGGATCTGGCTGCCTGGTCGCGAGGGATCGAGGTGCGGTGCCGGCGCTGTGAGGTTCCCACGCATTGCAGCTGACGCTCCCCTGGGCTCGGCGCTGGGAACCTGTGCGTTGAGCGCGGGTTTCCGGGGTTTTGTGGGGTTGGCGGAGATGGACTGGGCCGCGAAGTTGTCCTTGACCGTGGGTGGAAGCGCTGGCAGGCAGGGTGCTGCCTCGCGGTGGGGTGGCGGAGAGCTTCAGATGTTCGCCTATCCCTCCTACGCGCCGTCATGCTGATGTGCCTCGACATGATGCCCCCGTGCGGCAACGGCCGCCGGTAGCAGATTGGATGAGGCAACGCTCGGGTGTTGGTAGTAGATGTGGTGAGTCAATGCGGTCAGGGCGAGGCCGAGGGCGTAGAAGTCGTGTAGGACGGCCGCGGCGGCGATTGGACTGCGGTGGGCGGTGGCTTCGGGGCTGGGGTTGGCTGACCCTTTACCGGTGCGCTTAGGGAATCGGCTTGCCGGCGTCGTAGAACGCCTTCCACGTCATGATGCGGGTGAAGGTTCGGGTGGGGTCCGGCTTGTCCTTGGAGCCCGGCGCGTACCAAGGGAAGCCGCTGATGGCCTTCACGGGGTTGCCCTCGGCGTCATAGCGGTATGCGGCATGCCAGGAAAAGCGTACGAACGGACCGAGCTCTTGAACGTCGGCGCTCATCCCATCACAGCCTGCCGTCAACCCCTTTATCAGCTCGAAGGGAGTCGCCGTGAAGCTGGGCCCTGATGGTCCACAGGAGGGCCAGGGATAGCTCCGCCACTCGACTCCCTTGCCGGGGCGCCAGATCGCGACGCGGAGCTCCGGTATGTGTTTCGCCGTACCACTCTCCCACGCAAGCCTAGTCGCCGATCGATGCCACGGCGACCAGTTCGTGACTTTGATGCCCGACTGGGAGAGGGTGAAGCCGAGCCAGTAACGTTGCTGGTCGTCGAGCATCAACCAGTCCGGAGGACTGGTCAGTCGCTCGCGCCAACGCGCTGACTCTTCGTCCTCGGCACCTGACTTGTGCCAAGTACCCTTGGGGAGCCACGAGGGATATGGGAGGGAGTAGGTGTGGTATGAGGCGTTCTTGGTGTCGACCAGCACGAGGCCTGGAGGCCCGGACGCAAGCCCCGGCAGCACGCCGCTTGCGTTCGTTGAGAATTCCCAGGCGTCGTTCGCCACGGAGGGTACCGAGATCGGTTCGGTCACGGTTCCATCGCTCAGAACGGCCATGACAGAGTTGCGCCAACCGAGACTTGAGCTCCCGGCCAACTCGGTAGGCGTCACATGGCTGAACTTACTTATTTGCTTGATCCCGCCTGTCGCCCTCCACGCCGTGCCATCGCCGGTGACGCCCAAGCGGTCGCACTGTCGGGGATCGTCGGGGTCGCCGTCGATATGCCAATGACTGCCCTGGTAGCTCCCATCTGGCCGCACGATCATGATTCCGTTTGGGCCTTCCTCTTCGCCAGGACTACTCGTGGGTTGCAAGGCCTTGACCTCGAAATCAGTCATCCATGTGGCGTTTCCCTGGTGTTGACCACCTCCGCAAGAATGATAGAGACCGTACGCAGTGAAAGATGTTACAGGGGACGTATAAGCTGCCTCCAATATGGGCTTGCTCAAGATGTCGCGGATTACGAACATGTGCAAAGTCCCATCACGCGTATCCGCCCCGCCCTCCCAGGGTGGGTACGAATGCGTGATCAGGAGCGTGCGGCCGGCTTCTTTGCTGGATGCAACTAGCTCATTCCTGACAGCCCCCAATGGTGCGTCGACGACGACTTCGCGCGTAAGGCTCCAAATAATGGGCAGGCCCACAGATGGGCCGCGGAGGCCCAGCCACGTGTCCTGGTGCACTGCCTTGTTGTTCGAGAACGACGTCTCGCTACGAACCAACCCTTGTTCCGTATATACGTGACCACCAATCCTGCGAACGATGCCTATTTCGCCGTTCCCAAAGATGACTTGGTAATCCGATCCGAATTGATCATCGACGAGCGCACACTCGATTGCAGAGAGCGAGGCAAACGTGCTAGCGACAACGTCGGTTGCCTCGCTGCATGGGATTCCGACTGCGCCACTTTGCATCACTAGTTCAGGCACGGACCCAGGTACGATGAAGTCGGGAGCGATGTTGGCATAATGTCGCGCCACGACGTCGACCTCCGACGTCGACATTGCGTCTGCGTCCGTGCTCATGTCGGTGCCGGACCTGACGTCAGCCAGCGCGGCAGCAGTAGCATCAGCGACTGTAGCTTCGCAGGTGCAGGTACCAGCTGGCTTGTTCTGTTCTGTACAGCCAAGCAACAGCCATGCGACGATCAGCGACAACCCATTGAGCCATCGCTGGCATCGCGCCGGACTCACAAGCCCTCCTTCTGAGCGATGCCCGCGAAGTACTCCACCACCAGAGCTCGCCAAGTGACGCCCGGCCCCGGCTTCTTGTTCAGCCTAACCCACTCCAGCAAGCCCTGCCAGTCCGTCTCGGCCTGCACCCACGACACGCCGTCCTGCGTCGCCGCCAAGCTCGCCCAGCCCGGAGCCGCGCGCTCGAAGCCGAGCACCTCCTTGCCCTGCACGCTCTGCCACGACGAGGTCACCGCGAAGTCGCGCTTTTCGCCTCCCAGCAGCTTGTTGACGTCGAAGTAGAGCAGCCGCAGCTCGGGCGCGGCGCCGGCGATCTTCTTGCCAGCGCCGTCGAGCACCGCGCCGCTGGTCGCGAGATCGAGCTGCGTCGCGCGTAACAGGGCGTGGGCGGCGCGAAGCCACCACCTTCCGCTGTAGCAGGCCTTGCTTAGGGTCTCCGTGACGCCCTCGATCTTGGACGTCTCCGCGCCGCCAGGCACTGCCAGTGACGTCTTGGCCTTGATCGCCTCCCAAGCGATGGCGCCGAGCGTCTGAAAGCCCATCTCGGCCACGACCAGCGGCAGCCCGGGCGCCGCCTTGCCGACCGCGGCGACTGGCAGCGTCGCCGCCTGCGGCGTGTGCATGATCGGGCCCGTCGCCTCCTGCGCCTGGGTCGCGGCGTTGCGCATCATTCCATAGAGATCGATGCCGATGGCGCCCAATACCCCTTCCTGCACCAGCGGGCCGACGATCTGCTGGACGGTCGTGTCGCCGTCGTGACCGAGGACCTTCCAGTTGTTGGCGTCGGAGGCGACGTCGGGGCGGTGGGTCGTCATGTTGAGCACGGCGGCGAACTCGAGGACGTTCGAAGCCTTGTGCGGCCAGTTCGTGCCACCTGCTGCTTTGGTCTCGATGCCCTCGAGCTCAAGCGCCTTGTCGAAGCCGGCGATGACGGCGGCTCGAAACGCCTTAAATGCGGCGCGGTACTCAGCTGGGCTCGGCGATTTGCCGTCGTAGCGCAGGCCGTAGGCTTGCTCTTGGCCAAGGTTCATCTCAGAGGCGAAGCGGAGCACGACCTTGGGTCGAAAGGCTGCCTTCTGCGCCGCCAGCAGCGGCGAACTGGGGAAGGCCTCGAGCCGGCGATACCACAGCGCAAGGCACCAGCCGACCATGCGCGCCCAGGCGGTGAGCTGTTGGGCGAAGAGGTAGCATTGGGTTGGGGCTGTGACGGGGATGTAGGGGCTCACCTCGACGACGAAGCCACCGATCCCAGGGTTACGGAAGTAACAGAGGTCCATCCACGGCAGCAGCGCGCCTTGGTCCGCGATAGCGCGTCCGGAATCGCCCTCGAGCGCTTTGCCGGCCTCGACCGGGACTTTCCAAAGTCCGGCTTCCTTGGTTAGCGTCGACAACTTCGAGCGCAGTTGCGCCTCAAGCGCTGCAGCGGTTCGGAACTGCGTCCCTGACTGGCCGATGGGCCAATCGATCCCGAGGGTCGAGGCAGCGTTGATCTGCTGCGAGAGCTGGAACCAGCTCTGCTTCTGACCGACGCCGGTCTCATTCGGATCGTAGGCCCAGGCAAACTGTAGAGGCACACCGTTAGCCGCGAATCCTTCCTTGTTCCAATAGACATTGGAAACATCCCAAATCCAAGATGCCAATTCGGCGGCGTCTGGAGCCTTCGCCGCCGTCGCAGCGTTGAACCACAAGCCCTCGAACTTAGCGACGACCGACGGCACCGCTTCTTCGAGCGCCGAAGTCCATCCCATCGCCACAAACGTCCCATACCAGCGCAAGAACCCGCGCCGCAGTGGAAGCTCCCCATCCTTCACCGGTGGCTTGGCGGTCAACCAACTCGGCCAGTACGCCTTCTCCCAATCCTTTCCGCGGATCAATACAGCTTCGAACTCAGAGAGATTCCGACGCAACTCGAAGCCAAATCGCGGCGACGCCTTCTTTGCGTGTAGCGCCGCTAGCACGGTTGAATTCTTATATGGTGTCTTACCCCACCCAGCGAGCCCATCCTTCTCGCCAGCGCGCCGCCAGTTCTCGATGCCATTATTCGCCGGTCCGCGCTCCCACGTCGACACCAAGTTGCACCCGCGCTGGATGAACTGCAGTTCTCCCGCACCATACGCCAGCCCAAGCGCGGGATCCTGCAGCCTCTTCGTCATCGCCGCGACGTACGCGACCGTCACGAGCACAGCGAAAAACGACGAGCTGTCGAGGATTCGGCCGGTCGCGGCCGCCGCGAGCATGTTGGCGATCGCTTCGTTGACCACCGCTGCCTCGGCGGCGCCGAGCTTGGACCACGCGTCGGAAGCGGCTTGCGGCGTCGGCTTCACCATGGCAACAGCTCACGAACGTGTGCCTGCTCCGCTTCGCCCAGCCCGGCGACGAAGGTCACGAGCACCGGCCGCAACGCCCCTAGGTCGTGCAGACTCGTCAGCTCCTGTGCCAGCTGTCTGGCCTGGACGTAGAGCTGGCGCGACGGCGACTCGCGCTCGGCGAGTGCCTGCAATGCCCGCACCACGTCATCACGAAAGGCGTCTGGATCTTGATCGCCCAACGCCTCGCCCAGCGCAGCGTCGAGTTGGCCGAGCCAAGCGTAGGTCGCGTAGCCGGCCGACGCCGCTGACGCGCTCGGCGGCTGCTGCCGTGGCTTCTCGATCCCCAGCGGATCGCGAGATTCGCGCGGCGTGCCGGGGCTGCGACGCTCGCTCATGGCCGCACCTGCAACAACACAGCCATGCCAGCCTGATCGAGCAGCGCCACACCGACGGTCTGCGTCAGCCGCATCGTCACGGCGCCGTTGGCGCGCGTCTCCAGCTCCGTCGTGACCAGGCCGCGATCGCCGACGCCCTCCGGGTAGATGAGGGTGACCGCGTCCAAGTTCAGCGCGATGATGCTCGAGTCGGCTCCGGGGGTGTTGGGGAGGTGGTCGTTGCGCAAGATCGGCACGCCACTGTACGCCAAGTGCCGCAGGCCGGTGCGCTCATCGACCACCGTCGGCGTCGGCAGAAATGCCGTGTCGTAGATGTTCTGGAACCGATTGAGCATCGCGCCGCTCATGACGAGGTAGTCGCAGTGGCCGCCGTGGGTGAGGATGCGCTGCAGCAGGTCGCGCAGCATGGTCAGAGTCAGCGTCCCGCTGGTGCCTGAAGTGCTGTTGGTCGAGACCGACACGAGCCCGCCCGGCTCGTCGCTCGCTCCTGAACCGACGACCAGCGCCCTGCCGACGGCTTGGCGCAGCAGCAGGCGCTTGATGTCGGCTTGCACCTGGCGCTGGTCGAGCATGCCCGAGTAGACCTGAGGGTAGCCCTCGCCGAGATCGAACTCGCCCATCACGCGCTTGAGCGGGGCCAAGCGCACATCCGGCTCCGCGGCGTTGGCGGTGGCGAACGCGCTCGCGCCCACCCATTGCACCGTTCCGAGCCGGTCCGGTGGCGGTGCTGGCAGCGTCGGCACCTCGGGGATACGCAGGCCGTCGCCGCGGATCGGCATCCAGCTCACCAAGGGCAGGAGCTGGTCGGCGATCAGGTCTCTTTGGACCGCAACGCGGCCGTGGATTTGGACGGTAGAGAGGTCGGACAGTGCCACGGCTTCCTCCGTGCGCCCGGATCGGCCGGTTCGCGAACGGGCGAACGGGCGAACGGGCGAACGGGCGAACGGGCGAACGTTCTCATGCATGCCGCGTTCCGTCAATTGGAATTCGACACGGAGCCTGCTATCATGAGGCTTTTTCCGGCGGTTGGAAGTATAGCCCCACATCTACTCACGACCTCGACCCCACCGTGGGGCCGAAGGCGACCCTAGACATACATCATCCAACTATCAAACCCAGTCACACAACAAACAAGCCCCATTCATGACCACAGAAACGCCAGAATCCAGGCTACAAGACGCAAAACTACGGCGCCGAGCACAGGCGGCGGCTGGTGGTGGTCATCGAGCAGCCCGAGGTCGTGTGCAAGACCCTGACGCACCTGGGGATGCCTACGGCCGCGCCGGAGTTCGCTGCCGCCCGACGCCCGCCGTTGTTGGCGCTGGCGGCGGCGGGTGTCGGTGACGAGCGCCGCGTCGAGCTGGACGCGGAGTTCGTCGAGCCAGAGGTGGAGCGGGTCGAAGACGTGGGCGCTGGTGGGCGGCTGCTTGGCGGGGCTGTGCGTCGATCGCGGGAATTCGGGTCGATCGCGGCTTGTCTGGTAGCGTCGCCCCCGGGGCAGGTTGTCGTTGACGGGGCTTGGGCGGGCGCATAGCGTCGGTCACAGGGGAGGTTGGCGTGAAGGGTTGTCCGAGAATGGGGCCTGCGTTGCCTGTCTCCCTGCGTCGATGGCCGCGTCGCGCCTTGAGCCAGGCTCGTATTCGCTCGACCTGTGCACTTGCGCTGCTTGTGTGTCTTGAGATCTTCGGTACGCGGCCGGCCCATTCCATGCAGCCCGAGGCCCACGCTGCGACCTCGCTGCCGACGGTACGGCATCACCGACTCGAGCCACGCCACATGAACTGGCTCAGCGCCGCGGTGGGGCTGCCGCTTCCGGTCGGCGGCTTGATAGGCCTGCGCTTCCGCCATCCTCTGGGCGAGGATGTGAACGTCCAGGTTGCGGCCGGGCTGTCGATTCTCGGGCCCAACTTCGCGGTCACCGGTGTCGTCGAGTACCCCAGCGGTTTCCTCTGGGGCGTCGGTGCCGACGCGACGATGTACGTTCCGATCTTTGGCGGCAAGATCGCTCCCCTGCCAGGGGTTCACGGTCAGTTTGGTCACGCCTGGTATCTCGCCGATGAGTGGTTGCGCGTCGCCTTGGTGCTGAGCGTCGGCCTACCGCAGCTCGTCGGCCTTGCGCTCGAGGTGGGGCTATGAGCGCCTTGGCGCGCCGCGATGGCCCGCTGCGACCACGCCGGCGTCCATGCGACGCGGCGTTTGGGTGCGCCACATTGAGCTGCATTACGCTGCGGCGCGCCACGCTTAGGTGCGCCTTGGCCCTTTGTCGCGCCGTGGCCCTTTGTCTCGCCGTGGCCCTGGGCACGACGCCACAGCCGGCCCTTGCCGCGATCGGGACGCGCACGGGCACGACAACGCCGCTATCACCGGCCACGCTGGATCGGTCGGCGCTGACGCTCTCGCTCTCGACCTTGCCCTTTGGCGTCGTCGAGATGCGCTACGAGCGGTCGATTGACGTGTCGGCCTGGTGGGCGGTGCTCGTTGGCGCTGGCATTGGGCTGCCACCCAGCTCCCTGACGTTCCTCGCACCGGTCCCGCCCAGCCGCACGGTGCAAGAGGTGGCCGCACAGTTTGGTCTCCGGATCGCTGGCGACCCGCGTGACAGCCTCTCGCTTGGCGTGGAGTTGCTCGGGATGCGGATCGGCCCGCGGACGGGGCGTCCGCTCGACCTCGGCCTCGCCGGTGGGCCGATGCTCGGATGGATGGCGCAATCCTCCGGCGGCCTGACGGGGCTCGTTCAGGTCGTCGGCGGTGCAGTCGTGCGCCGCGCCTCCATCTCCACCGGCGACACGTCAACGGTTTGGGCGCTGCACGGGCTGGTGCGGGTCGCGGTGGGGTACGCATGGTAGCGCTGCGTCGCAGGGTTGCCGCGTTCACGCTCGCCTGCTGCTGCCTCATCGCGTCGGGCTGCCTCACCGATGTCTGGTCCCAGAACGATTGCGTGCTGTCGCCAGGGTTGTGCGGCAGCCTCGACCAGACGGTCCAACCCACCTGCACAGATCCGCGGCCGCTCTCGCTCGAGATCGGCTCCGGAGCCGACACGTTTGCGCCGCTGCAGGGCACCGCGTTCAGCTACCTCGTGCACGGACCGCAAAACGGCACCCACGTCTGGGTTGCGCTGCGCGTTGTCGGCGCTCAGAAGGGCCGACGCCTGCGCGCGGCGATCCGTGCCTATGACGAGCAAACGGACTGCAAAACTGGCGATTGGGCCTGTCAGGGGCGCTTCGCCGGCAACCGCGACGCGATCCTGGACGACGGCGCGGTCGGCGGGAACGGTGTTCTGGAGCAGAGCGGCCTGCAGATGTTCGGCTCGTTCGGCGACGAAGTGTGGGCGCGCGTGGTCGACCAATGCGGCCGCGAGGCGGTGGCGTTCCATGTGTTTGACGGGAATTGACGGGTCGAAGCCGCCAGCGCCGCGCCACAGCGCCAACCCCCGCCGATCCATCACGCCCGCGCGGGCAGCACCTCCCGGCAGCGACATCATGACCGCGGCGGGCAGCGGACCGCTGCTCCGGCGTAACCTGACCGCAATTGTTGACGCCGCATCGGCGCGAACCTAGCTTCGCGACGCGTGTAGAAGCAGACAACGAGAACGAGATCGCGGCGGGCGACGGCCTGGACAGGCCTGTGGGAGCTCACGATGACGAAGCGGACAACCCTGAAGATCGTCGCGATGTTGGCGGCGAGCATCGCCCTCACGGCGTGTGGCAGCGACGGCGACGCGGGCACCTCCGCGAGCGACACCGCGGCCGACGCGCAGACCGACGCCGCGGCGGACGCTGCCGGCGGCGCAGACTCCGCCAGTGCTGACAGCGGTGGCGACTCCGGCGGCGGCGACGCCAGCACGGGCGACGCGAGCACGGGCGACGCGGGCGGCGGCGACGCTGGCGGCGATGCAGACAGCGGCGACACCGGCGCGGACACCGGCGCGACCGGCTGCAGCACCAGCGACGACTGCAGCTCGATGGTCGGCGACGACAAATGCGGCACCTGGTGGTGCAACCTGAGCGGAGGCGGCGCCAAGGGCGTCTGCGCCTTCGAGCCGTTCATGGCGGACCACTGCAGCAGCGACCCCGGCGACCCCTGCGCGCCGAACGCCTGCGACCCCAAGACCGGCAAGTGCGCGCCGGGCAAGGCCAAGGATGATGGGACGGCCTGCAACGTCCCCGGCACGGTCTGCGTCATCGACGCGACCTGCAGCGCCGGCGTCTGCAAGGGCAAGGCCAAGGACTGCGACGACAACAACCCATGCACGGCCGATAGTTGCAACCCGAGCTCCGGCTGCACGGGCGAGGCCACGGCCGAGGGGACGGCGTGTGGCGACGGCGACAAGTGCAAGCCCAGCACCTGCAAGAGCGGGTCGTGCATCGCCACCAAGCTCGAGTGTACCGACGACAACCCCTGCACCGACAACGGCTGCGACGCCGAGAAGGGCTGCGTCACGCTCAACAACACCGCCGCCTGCAACGATGGCGACCTGTGCAACGGCGGCGGCGACACGTGCAAGGACGGCGTCTGCCAGGGCGGCAACGCGACGTGCGACGACAACAACCCGTGCACCAACGACGCCTGCGTCGACGGCAGCCCGGGCGGGGCGAAGAAGAAGTGCCAGTTCGACGCCAACACCGCCAAATGCGACGACGGCAACCCCTGCACGGTCGATGACACCTGCGTCGGCGGCGGCTGCTTCGGGCCGGCGAAGGTCTGCGTCAGCGGCGACACCTGCGTGACGCTCGTCTGTGGCGCCGGCGGCGCATGCGTGACGCAGGCGACCGAGAAGGACGGCGCCATCTGCACCCTGGGCATGTGCGCCGGCGGCGGCAAGTGCGCGGCCGGCAAGTGCGAGGGCGCGTCTCCGGTCTACGAGGGCAGCGCCTGCAAGGACAACGACAAGTGCACGGGCGCCGGCACCTGCACCAATGGTCTGTGCGCGGGCATGCCTGCGGTCGACTGTGACGACAAGAACGCCTGCACCAAGGACTCGTGCTCGCCGACCAGCGGCTGCCTGCACGAGGCGATCGTGCCGGCGCCGTCTGGGTGCTGAAGCCTCCGCAGTCCTGACGAACGCGCCGCGGCTACGGGGTCACGGACGGGAGCATGTTCGCCAGCTCTCCGCCGCCGTGAGCCTTGCCATCTTCCTTGCCGCGAGACGCGCCCGCGAGACGCGCCAGACGATTCGAGAAAGCTGTGTCGATCGTCACGGAGCGCCTTCCTGGGTGGCCGTCAGCAGGGCTCGCAACTCGACGAGCAGTCCATCCCGGTCGAAGCGAGCGCGCTCGACGAAGGCTGCGGGCGCCGCAGTGGCAGGGTCGTGGGCGGCGCCCCAGACGATCATCTCGACGAGCACAGGCAGCAGATCGATCGCCTTGGCGGTCGGCCCATAGCGACCGTCCGACCGGTGCTGGATCAAGCCGTCGTCCTGCAGCCGCCGGAGCCGGTCCGCCAGGATGTTCGTCGCGATGCCCTCTCCGGCGCTGAGGAACTCGCCGTACGTCGACCGGCCCTTGAGCAATAGATCGCGCAGGATCAGCAGCGTCCATCGATCCCCGAAGGTCTCGAGGGAGAAGTGGATCGGGCAGTCGGAGCGTCGGCGGCGGTTGGGCATGGGAGGTGAGGCTATCGGCGAAACACCAGGCGCAGGCCGAGCCCGAACAGCGCGAACTGAACCATGGCGGCCACCCCCTCGACAGCGACCCAGCTCCCGATGGAGGGCACAGCGTACTTCGCTGGCTCGACGACAGCAATGTACGCCCCGAGGAAGCCTCCCATCGCCAGCGCGTAGCCGATGGCGTCGCGGCCGACCGTCTCGGCGCGGCCGAACCGGCTGAACACCCACGTCAGCAGCGCGCCCTGGAACAGCATCGTTCCGACCCCCATCGCCATGATGGGCTCGGCACGCATGAAGGGCACGGCGGCGAAGTGGTCGGCCGCGAACACGAAGTGCGACAGGGACTGGACGACGAAGCTCGCAACGACGAAGGCGGCGGTGCCGCCGGCGAGCCGGGCAGGGTTGAGGGCGAGGTGGGTCATGGGCGTCTCCTTGACTTGCATTCTGCAAGTACGTGCAATCTGCTTCCTGGGCTTGCAAAATGCAAGTACGTTCATGGTGGCGCTTGACCATCGCGTGAAGGGTGCCAGACGATTCGAGAAAGCGGCTCAAGGACAGGCGAGCGTGCCGTCCTGGCGCATGCGGACCCAGACGCCGGCGCTGCCGTCGGGCAGGTCGCGGCTGCCGACGGCGACGACGCTGCCGTCGCCGAGCGGGGTCAGCGCGTGCAGCGCCTGCGGCGAAGCGGCGGGCAGCGCGACGTCGAAGGCCACGCCCTTGGCGTCGAGCGCGCGCAGCACCGCCTGGCCGCCGGCGACGGCGTTCCAGCCGGTGAGCATCACGACGTCGCCCGCAGCGTTGGCGCCGGCGAAGGCGCCGCCGTCGTCCAGGGCCGGGACACCCGCCAAGGTCGCCGCCGGCCACGCCGTCTGCACGGTCCAGCGCTTGCCGAAGCCGCCGCCGGCGGTGAGCACGGTGCCGGCGAGGACGAGGGCCCCCGGGCGCCGCGCCGCCGCGAGGATCACGCCGCCCGTGGGCGTGGGCGGCGACCACGTCGTCGGCGCGAGCACGCCGTCGAGGCCGACGCTGCGCAGCCAGCAGGCGCCGGGCGCGCCGGTGGCGGCGGCGATGTCCTGGCCGGCGACGAGCAGCGTGGTGCCGTCGAGGACCAGGTCGTGGGCGCGGGCCGCGGCAAACGCGCTCGCCGGGGCCAGGACGCGGGCCCAGGTGGTCGCGAAGGCGGCGTCGACGCGGACGACGCGGGTCGAGGCGCCCGGGCCGAAGTCGTCGGTGGTCAGCACGACGAAGCCGCCCTTGCCGTCGGCGACCAGGGCCTGCGCCACGGCAGAGAGCGCGACGATCGCCTGCTGCTGCACGTTGCCGAGCGCGTCGAAGCGCAGCAGCGCGGCGTGCGGGCCGCCGAGGGTGGCCGCGACCACGAGCCCGGGCGCGGCCGGCGCCACCGCCGCGAACGAGACCTTGCCGACGCCGCCGTAGCGCCGCTGCAAGGTGATGCTGTTGCCGTGGTCGACGCGCAGCAGCAGGCCGCGGGCGCTGCCGGGGCCGTCGCTGTCGCCGACGGCGACGAAGCCGTCTGCCAGCGGCGCGACCGCCCGCAACCACTCCTGGCCCTGGTGCGGCGCGACGAAGCTGCCGAGGGCGCAGCCGCAGGTCGCGCCCGCCCCACACGCGAGGCCGACGCCGCAGCTCGCGCCCGGCGCCAGCGGCAGGTGGCTGCACACGCCCTGGGCGCAGGCGTCGGCGGTGCAGGGCTTGCCGTCGTCGCAGCCGAGCGGCGCGCCGCCCTGGCAGGCGCCGTCCTGGCAGCTGGCCCCGACCAGGCATGCGTCGCTCGCGGTGCACGGCCCCGGCAGCGGCAACGCGAGGCAGGCCCCGCTGGCCGGGGCGCAGGCGACCTGGGCGCAGGGGTCGGCGTCGGCGCAGACCTTGGCCGGCCCCGCCTGGCACGCGCCCCCGGCGCAGAGATCCGGGCCGCTGCAGGCGTCGCCGTCGTCGCAGGGGCCGGCGGCCAGGGCGACCGCGGTGCAGCCGCCGTCGGGGGCGCAGCCGTCGAGGGTGCAGGCGTTGCCGTCGTCGCAGGCCTTGGCGTCGCAGGTGTCGGCCGGAGGCGGGCAGCTGCCGCCGACGCAGCTGCCCTGGGCGCAGACCAGCGGCGCGCCGGCGGTGCAGCCGCCCTTGCCGTCGCAGCCGTCGCCGACGGTGCAGGCGTCGCCGTCGCTGCAGGTGGCGCCGACCGGCAGCGGCAGCGGCGCCAGGCAGCCGGCCTTGGCGTCGCAGGCGGGCGCCGAGCAGGCGCCGGCGGTGCAGGCGAGCGGCAGGCCGGCGACGCAGGCCCCCTGGCCGTCGCAGCCGTCGCCGCTGGTGCAGGCGTCGCCGTCGTCGCAAGGGGTCGCCTTGGTGGCGGGGGCGCTGCTGCACGCGCCGCCGATGGCGTCGCAGATCCCCGGGGCGCAGACCGTGCCCGGGCAGGCGGCGAGCACGACCGCGGCGCAGGCGCCGTCGCCGTCGCAGGTCGGCTGCAGGCAGCCGTTGGCGCTGGCGCACGGGCTGCCCGCCGCGGCGGGGACGAGCGCGCAGACGGCGTCGACGCAGGCCCAGGCGCGGCAGGGGCCGGCCTCGGGCTCGTCCGCGCAGTCGGCCGGCGCGCTGCAGGTCGCGGGCGCGACGCCGGCGTCAGGGGAGCCAGTGTCGCCGTCGCCGTCGCCGTCGCTGTCGTCGTCGCTGTCGTCGTCGCTGTCGTCGTCGCTGTCGTCGCTGTCGTCGCTGTCGTTGCTGTCGCCGTCGCCGCCGTCGCCGTCCTCGCTGTCGTCCGCGCTCACAACGTCCGCGTGGCTGCCGTCGGCGTCGTCGTCGCCGTCAGGTGCGCTGCCGTCCGAGGCGCCACCGTCCCCCGAGGCGTCGCCGTCCGCGTCGCCAGCCGCCGGGCCGTCGCCGGCGTCGGCCGGGGAGGCGTCGGCTGCGACGCCGCCGGCCGGCTTCGAGCCCGCACCGCAGCCGAGGCCCAGCGCGAGCAGCGCCATCGGCAGCAGCAGCGCACGCCGCGTGCTCACGGCGCCACCAGCAGCGGGCTGCGCGAGATGGCCGCGATCTGGGCCTCGTCGAAGGCCCCGGCCGCCCCGACGAGCGCGGGCGCGGCCGCCATCAGGTCTGGCGCGGCGCCGTGGCGGTGGCGAAGCCCCAGCAGATGGCCGATCTCGTGGGCGATGACGCGGCCGAGGGCGGCGGCGTCGGCCGACGTGGGCGCAGCGCAGGTGGAGGTGCCGACGACCGCGTACGACGCGACCCCGGGCAGCCGTGGCCCGCCCGGCAGGCGCGTGGCGTGGCCGAGCAGCCGGCTGGGCTGGCCCTTGGCGTCGAGGAAGTCGATGCACGGCACCACCAGGAGCAGCGCCGGCAGGTCGATGCCCACCGCCGGCAGCGGCGGCGGCCCGCCGAGCGCCGTGTCGATGGCGAGGGCGTAGGCGTCTGCGTCGGCCTGGAGCCCGAGGCCGAGCCGCAGCGGCGCCGCCGGTGGCAGGGGCCCGGGCAGCGCGACCGCGGGCGGCAGCACGACGTCGACCCCGGCCGCGGCGAACAGCGCGAGGGTCACCTGCAGCGCTGGCTGCCAGGCCGCCAGGTCGACGCCTGGCGCCGAGGCCAGCTGCAGCGGCAGGCGCGGCCGCCCGGCGATGGCTGGCAGCGGCACCGACTCCAGCAGCAACGAGGGCGGGCCCCCCGGCACATCGGCGGCGGCGACCGGGGCGCCGTCGGCGCAGGCGCGCAGCGAGACGCGCAGCTGCAACGCGTTTGCGGGCAGCGCGGCCACGCCTTCGCCAGGAACGACGCCGAGGACGAAGCCGGCCTGCCAGGACGACGCGCCGACATCCGGGACGGCGGCCGCCGCGTCGTCCGCGTCGACCGAGGTGGCTGACCACGGCGAGCCGGCGGCGTCGCGCAGGTCGTCGAGCGAGAGGCAGACGGTGGCCGGCAGGGGCTGCAGGGGCCGGGCGCGCACGAGCAGGCTGCGCAGGGCAGGGTGGGTCGGCAATGGCACGAGGTCGGTTCGGCCATCGGCCCCGGGGACCAACGTGGCGTCGTGGCGCCAGACGAAGGCCGGCCACACTGTCGGCGCGATCGCGGCGTCGCTCGTCACGCCTCCGTGCGCATCGCCGCCACCGTCGCCACCGCCGCCACCGCCGCCACCGCCGCCTGGGCCCGTGCCCGCGCAGGCCACGAGCCCGAGGGCGACCAACGCCCAGCTGACACGGCCGCGGCTCACTGGGCGATCGCCTCCACGGCACCACGGTCGCAGCCGTTGCCGATCGGACGGGGCGCGCCGCGTAGATCCGGGCCGGCCTGCAAGCACCACGGCAGATCGGCGCCGTCGAGGTCGGGCGCCCCCTTGGGGATGCGCGCATAGTGCTTGACCGTGAGGTCGGACGCCAGCGGACTCAGCAGCTTGGGCGTGCCGATGTCGCCGGGCGGCGACGAGGGCGCGCTGCAGCGCAGGGCCTTGGCGCCCTCGATGGTCAACAAGGGCAGGCCGAAGACGAACGGCGGCGCCACGCCGATGGTGGTGGCAATGACGGTCGAGAGCTCGGCCTGCGGGCTCACGGCGCAGTCGATGGCGTCCTCGAACTGGCCGTTGCGGGCCAGCAGCGAGTTGATGAAGCGCGTCTTGCCGGTGGCGTAGACGACCGGCTGCTCGCCCGGCTTGGCCACGCTCGTGGTGGTCACCGAGACATGCAGCAGGGTCAGGTCGCCGTGGCTGCGGATGACGCCGCCGACGTCCTGGGCCTCGTTGGACTCGAGCGCCACGTTGACCAGCGTCACCTTGGCCTTGGCGTCGACCGCGACCACGCCCTTCCAGCCCTTGTTGCCGTAGAACGACGAGCGCAGGACGGTGCAGTCGGTCTGCGGGCCGCACCACAGCGCCGCGCCGAGGCCCTTGCCCTGGTTGTACTCGAAGCGCGTGTCGCGGATGTCGACCTTGGCCACGCCGGCGCCAGCGTCGCTCTCGATGGCCACCGCGCCGCCGCCCTTGGTCTCGTCGGGGACGGCGCTGCGGGCGTTGAGCGAGATCACCGAGTCGCGGATGGTCACGTCGGCGCCGAAGGCGAAGATCGCTCCGCCCTGCACATCCGAGGTGCCGCCGTAGAGGGTGCAGCCTTCGACCACCAGCTTGGGCCGCGGCGAGGTCAGCGACGGCGTGCGCCGCACCGAGATCGCGCCGCCGCGCACGTAGTCGCCCTGCTTGTTGACGCGCCAGGCGTTGGTGAACTTGAGGTTGCGCACCTTGAGGTCGGCGTAGCTGTCGAGCTGCGCGAACTCGCCGGCGCCGTCGATGACCAGGTTCTGGTCGCGGCCGTCGATGACCTTGGCGAACGAGACCAGCGGCAGCGCTGACTTCTGCTTGACCAGGCCCGAGACGAACACGCCGATGGTGCGCAGGCCCGGCTCCTTGCCGATCGACCACTGCCCTTGCTGGTCGGCCTCGGCGCTGGCCAGCGCCTGTCGCAGCGAACCGACGCCGCTGTCGCCGGTGGTGGTCACCGCGTAGTCGCAGACCTTGGGCCCGGACTTGCAGCTGCCGGCGGCGCAGGCGTCGCCGACGGTGCAGGTCTCGCCGTCTTCGCAGGCCGCGCCATCGGCCAGGGTCTGGTGCTTGCAGCCCAGGCCGACGTCGCAGTAGTCGGTGGTGCAGACGTTGCCGTCGTCGCAATTGGGCGGGGCGCCGCCAAGGCAGGTGCCGAAGACGCAGAAGTCCTTCTCGGTGCAGGCGTTGCCGTCGTCGCACGACTGGGTGGCGGTGTGGCTGCAGCCGGTCTTGGCGTCGCAGGCGTCGATGGTGCACATGCTGCCGTCGTTGCAGTCGAGCAGGTCGCCCGGCACGCATTTGCCGCCGACGCAGCCGTCACCGACGGTGCAGACGCTGCCGTCCGAGCACTGACCGGCGTTGGGCTTGTGCAGGCAGGTGCCGGTCATCGGATCGCAGGCGTCGTCGGTGCAGGCGACGCCGTCGTTGCAGTCCTTGCCGGCGTAGACGCGGCAGCCGACGTAGACGCTGCAATCCTCGAGCGTGCAGGCGTCGCCGTCGTCGTTGCCGCAGACCTTGGGCTTGGTGTTGGTGCAGCCGCCGTTCTGGCAGGTGTCGTTGGTGGTGCACGGGTTGCCGTCGTTGCAGGGGGCGGTGTTCGCCGTGCCGGCGCAGACCTTGTTGCTGCAGGCGTCGTTGCTGGTGCAGACGTTGCCGTCGTCGCAGCTCGCCGTGTTGGCGGCGAAGACGCAGCCGCCGGCGGCCTTGCTGCAGCTGTCGGTGGTGCACGGGTTGTTGTCGTCGCAGGTACGTGGCGCGGTCATGCAGGTGTCGCCGGAGCAGAGGTCGGGGACGGTGCAGGGGTTGCCGTCATCGCACGGCGAGCCGCTCGGTTCGCGCGGCTTGAACTCGCACTTGCCGGTCGCCTTGTTGCAGGCGTCGTCGGTGCAGGGGTTGCTGTCGTCGCAGACCTTGAACGTGCTGGACTTGCACACGCCGTTGTCGCAGCTCTCCTCGATCGAGCACGGATCCGCGTCGAGGCAGATGCCCTTGCTCGGGTTGCTCAACGGCTGGTAGACGCAGACCCGCGGCGCACCCGGCGGCTCGTCGCAGATGTCGCTGGTGCAGCCGTTGCCGTCGTCGCAGTGGGCGTTCTGGGTGCAGTCGGCGAGGCCGAAGTCGCTGCGCATCTTGGCCACGAGCTTCGCCGCCTCGAGGTCGGTCAGGGCCCGGTTGAAGAGCAGGACCTGGCCCAGCGTCATGTGCGCGTCTTCGCTGCCCGGCCCCTGGCCAGCGGTCAACTTGCCGAACATGAGCTCCTGGCTGCCCGTGGAGGTGCCCTGCGCGACGCCGGCCGCGTGCACTGGCGCGCTGTCGCCGTAGACCGACAGCCGCACCTCCGTCGCGGTGATGCGCAGCACCAGGATGTACGACGTGCCCACCGAGAGGCCGATGGAGGCCGACGTCGTCTGGCCGCCGGCGCCGGTGTGGACCACCGTCGGCTTGCCGCCGACGATGACGACGCCCCAGTTGCCGGTGCGCAGCAGGTTGGCGCCGTTCTGCGGGTCGCCGTGGCGGAAGGCGACGGCGACGGTGAACGCCCCGGGGTTGACCCAGCCCGTCTGGAGCCCCGTGCTCGAGAGGTCGAGGCCCGGGCGGCCGAAGACGGCCTTGGGAGCCACGGCCGGCCTGGAGACGTAGGGCACGGAGAAGCCCTTGTTGTCGACCTTGACGTCGGTCCAGCCGCTGACCTTGCCGCTGCCGTCCAGCACGACCGACGTGGGCACGTTGGCGTGGGTGTGGAGCAGCAGGCCGTCGCTGACCGCGGTCGTGCAGACCTCGGCCACGGGCTGGCAGGTGCTCTTGCCCAGCCCGGAGCTGCAGACATCGCCGACCGTGCAGGCCTTGCCGTCATCGCAGGGCTGACCGGACAGGTTGGTGTACTGGCAGTCCTTCTGCGTGTCGCAGGTCTCGCTGGTGCAGGGGTTGCCGTCGTCGCAGCTCTTGTTGCCGTGGAAGCAGGTGTTGCCGTCCTTGCAGACGTCGAAGTTGCACTTGTCGCCGTCGTCGCACGCCTTCTCGGGGTCGAAGCTGTAGACGCACTTCTTCGCGCCGGCGTCGCAGACATCGACCGTGCATGGGTTGCCGTCGTTGCAGGGAACGCCCTGGGCCGGGCCGTAGGTGCAGCCGCCGCTGCCGCAGGTGTCGGCGGTGCACGGGTTGCCGTCGGTGCACAGGGCGTCGACCGGCGTATGCAGGCAGCCCTTCTTCACGTCGCAGGCGTCGAGGGTGCAGGCGGCGCCGTCGTCGCAGCCGTTGGCGGCGAGGTTGGCGCAAGGGTTGCTGTCGGTGCAGTTGGTCAGGCCGTCGAGGCTGACGCGGCCGACCACCAGGCTGGTCTTGCCGGTCTGGCCGTTGAAGCCGCCGCCGCCCATGACGATGGCGCTGCCGTTGATCGCGACGCTGTGGTAGGCGACGTTGATCGGGCTCTTGGCGAAGCCGGCCTGCCACACGATGTCGAGGTTGGCGTCGAGCTTGGCGATGTCGCCGCGGACGCCGCCGAGCACGACGTTGCTGCCGTAGGCCACCGCGCCGAGCTCGCCGCTGCCCCAGAGGCTCGGGTAGGTCTTGACCACCTGGGCGCCACCGGCGATGCGGACCGCCATCGGCGTGACCTGACCGTTGACCGGCTGCGTGCCGAAGGCCCAGACGGCGCCGCCGAAGGGCAGCACGTTGTAGAAGCGCTCGTCCCCGGCGGTGCCGTAGGTCGTGACGTCCGTGACCGTGCCGTTGCTGGTGTTCTCGGGGTTGCCGATGCTGGCGAACCAGGCGTCTTCGCCACCGGCGCCCTTGGAGCGGGTGTAGCCGACCGCCCAGCTGCCGTTCTTGGTGTCGATGTGCACCGAGGTCGCGACGTCCTCCTGGCCGCCGGCGAAGGCGAGCAGCGTCTGGTTCTGGTTCGACGTGACGACGAAGGCGTCGCAGGTGCTGGCCGCGCCGGGGCAGCCGTAGCCGCTGTAGGTGGTCGGGCCGCCGTTGAGGAAGCCGGCGTCAGTGAAGGTCGACATGCCGCTGGTCAGCGAGCGCACGAATTCGGCCTTTTTGCTGCCGTCGGCGAAGCTGCGGTCCTCGGCGACGGCCTGATCGTTGGCCGTGTTGCGGCCCAGCGTGACGCAGGTCTGGTTGTTCCAGGGCGAGCAGCGCACGCCGTACCAGTTGCGCCCGGTGGCCGTGGCGTCGAACACGACCTGGCCCAGCAGCGAGACGCGGGCGAAGTGCGCGATCCAGCTGTTGTTGTCGCTGCTGTAGACGTAGACCGGGCCGGCGTTGTCGTTGGGCAGCGAGATGCCGTTGTGGCTGCCGAAGAAGCCGCCGATGTTGTCGGCGAGGTGGTTGACCCAATACTTCGGCGGGCCGTCGTTGCACGTGCCGCCGCCGCAGGTCGCCGACAGCGAGCACGAGGTCGACGGCGAGCACGCGGTGCCGGCGCTGACGTTGCTGATCACGCAGCCGGTGGCCGGGTTGCAGCTCTCGGCCGTGCACTCGTTGAGGTCGTTGCAGAAGTTGTTGCTGGTCGCGTCGAAGGCGTTGCCCTTGCAGGTTCCGGCCTTGCAGACGTCGGCGACCGTGCAGGCGTTGGCGTCGTCGCAGGTGACGGCGTTGGCGGCGTGGGCGCAGCCCTTGACGTCGTCGCAGCTGTCGTCGGTGCAGACGTTGCCGTCGTCGCACTTGGCCAGGTCCGGAGCGAAGACGCAGCCCTTGGACAGGTCGCAGGCGTTGCTGGTGCAGGGCTTGCCGTCGTCGCATTTGCTGGCGTTGGCGGTCTGCTTGCAGCCGGCGGTCTTGTCGCAGCCATGGCTGGTGCAGGCCAGGCCGTCCTCGCAGTTCTTGGCCGCCCCGGCGAGGCAGCTGCCGCCGGCGCAGCCGTCGCCGACGGTGCAGGCGTTGCCGTCGTCGCAGGACGCCGCGTTGGCCTTGGTCACGCAGCCCTTGATGGCGTCACACGTATCATCGGTGCAGGGGTTGCCGTCGTCGCAGACGATCGACGTGGTGAACAAGCAGCCCTTCTGCGCGTCGCAGACGTTGGCGGTGCAGACCTGGCCGTCGTCGCAGAGCCCGTCCTGCGCCTGGTGGCTGCAGCCGGTGGTGGCCGCGCAGGCGTCGATGGTGCAGGCGACGCCGTCGTCGCACTCCTTGGCCAGGCCGGTGCATTTGCTGGTGACCTTGCAGCTGGGCTCGGACTCGGAGCCGCTCAGGTCGAACGCCATGCGCCGCAGCAGCGCGTTGGTCGGTACCTGCAGCGAGTAGGCGGCGACGTGGACCGCGCCGTCGTGGCTGGACAAGGCGCGGATGGAGCCTGTCTCCAACACCTTGGACGCAGCGCGAGCGCCGCTGATGTCGTGGATGGTGAGGTAGCCCTTCCAGACGTTGTTGACCTTGGCCTCGCCACCGGCGAAGACCGAGGTCGCGTCCTTGCTGGCGAGGCCCTGGAAGCCGCCGAACTGGATGCCCGAGACATCCATGGTGCTGTAGGCCTCCATCCCGAGGCCGCTGACCTGCACGCTGGCGAGGCGGAAGACGCCGGCTTTCTGGGCCAGCAACACCCAGCGATTGCTGCCGGCGCGCACGACGTCCTGGAAGGACGCGTCCGGTCCGTCGTGTTCGTAGGTCTTGAAGATGGTGCCGTCCTGCTTGACCCCGGCGTACCACGAGTTCCAGCTGCTGCCCGGCAGCTGCCGGCCGGCGACGACGATCTGGTCGACGTCGACCCCGAGTTCGGTCGCGAACACACCGGTCCCGGTGGTCGGCTGCAGGTACGTCGTCGCGATCTTGTTGCCGTCCTTGTCGGCCCGGTGCAGCGCGCCGTTGCTGCTGAAGGCGACGTAGGTGCCGTCGGGGAGGCCGTGGGCGTCGAGGCCGGAGATGCCGCCGCCGTTGAACTCCGGCACCGACCTGGCCCATTTCAGCGCGCCCTTGCCGTCGATCAGGCCAAAACCTCCGGCCGTGGCGTAGACGACGTCGCCCGCCGGCGTGGCGCGCGCGCTCCAGACGTCAGGGCTCGGCGCGGCGTAGGTCCAAACCACGACGCCGTTGCGGTCGACCTTGATCACCTTGCCGGGCGAGGTGTTGTCGCCGTAGGGCCGCCGCGACGCCACGAGCGTCGCCGAACCGGCCGGCGAGAGCATCTTCGCGTCGACGCCGGTCAGGGTCAGCTGCCAGGTCGGGTTGCTGACCGCGCTCAGGCAGGCGCCGGCGTTGCAGGTAGCGTTGACGGCACAGGCGTCCGCGACCGAGGCGCAGGGGGTGCCGTTGGCCAACGGCGGGTTGACGCAGCCCTTGCTCGAATCGCATTGGTCGGCCGTGCAGGGGTTGCCGTCGGCGCAGGCGAGCGCGACCTGCAGCGCCTTGCCCTTGCACTGCGCGTCCTTGCAGGCGTCGCCGAGGGTGCAGGCGTCGCCGTCGTCGCACGGATCGGTGGTGTTGGCGTGGCTGCAGCCCTTGGCCGGATCGCAGAGCTCGGTGGTGCACGGGTTGCCGTCGTCGCAGGCGGTGGCGGCGCTGTCGACGACGACGCAGCCCTTGGCCGCGTCGCAGACCAGGGTGGTGCACGGGTTGCCGTCCTCGCACAGGGCGTTGGTGGCGTCGTGGACGCAGCCCTTGGCCGCGTCGCAGCGCGCCACGGTGCAGGCGATGCCGTCGTCCTGGCAGGTGACGCCGGCGCACAGCGTCGAGGTGCAGCTCTGGACCTGCGTCAACGTCGACTTGCACGACTGCGAGGTGCTCGCCGACGAGCCGACCACGATGCGATCGCCGACGACGACGACCGCGCGACCGCTCGAGCCGTCCAGCGGCACCGCCCAGGCGAGCTTGCCGGCGAGATCCGCCTTGGCGAGCCCGGTGACCCATTGGTTGTTCACCTTGATGTCGCCGGTCAGGTAGAGCTCGTTGTCGCCCCGGATCGCGACGGCGTTGGTGCCGCCCCAATTGGGGATGGCGTCCGACATCGTGTAGCTGGCGATCGCCAGATCGCTGACCTGGAGCTTGGTCAGGCCGCCGTCGTCGCTGTAGACCAGGTAGTGGCTGCCGACGCGCATCGCCGCGGTGCTGCAGCCCTGGCCGCCGCCGCCCGTCTGGCCCTTGCTGAAGACCTGCTGCTTGATCAGGGTGCCGGACTCGTCCAACACGCGCAGGCAGTTGGCCTGGCCGGGGCCGCCGGCGACAGAGCCCGTGATCACCAGCGAGCCGTTGTCGACGGTCAGCCCACGCGGCGAGAAGTAGTCGTAGCCCGCGGGCGTTGTCGGCAGGTTCGTGCTGCCGAGGAAGCTGCCATCGCCGGCGAAGCGGAACAGCTTGCCTTCGGCGAAGCGCAGCAACACGACGTAGCCGTAGGAGGTCTGCGCGACGGCGACCGAGCTCCAGTTGGTGAGGCCGGTCGGCAGCCTGGTCTGCCACTTCTTGGTGCCGTCGGCGGCGAAGAGCGCGATGTAATGCTCGTCGCTGCCGGGGGATTCTGGCAGCGCGACGATGTCGCCGGACTTGGTGACGGCGACGGCGCTGACGCTCGTGTACAACGGTTGCTGCCAGAGCACCGCGCCGCTGGCGTCCAGTCGCCGCAGCGTGCCCTCGCCGCCGCATGTGTAGGCGCTGGCGCCGCCGACGACCCAGCCGTCACCCATCGGCGCCACGACGCGCACTTCGCCGCTGAGTTGGGTCTTCCAGCTCGCCTTGGGCGCCGCCGCCGCGACGCAGGCGCCTGCCTGGCAGGTCGCGCTCACCGGGCAGGCGTCGCTGGTCGGGACACACGCCGCGCCGTCCGCGGCGGGCGCGTGCTTGCAGCCCGCAGCGGTGTCGCACGTGTCGACGGTGCACGGATCGCCGTCGTCGCAGAGCTTGCCGCTCGCGACGAAGGCGCAGCCCGACTTGGGGTCACAGGTGTCGAGCGTGCAGGCCTTGCCGTCGCTGCACGAGATGGCGGTGCCGACGCAGGCGCCGGCCTTGCAGCCGTCGTTGTTGGTGCAGGCGTTGCCGTCGCTGCAGCCGGTCTTCTGGTTCGGCACGTACTGGCAACCCTTGACCTTGTCGCAGCTGTCGTCGGTGCAGTCGTTGCCGTCGTCGCAGGTGACGGCCTTGGTGCCGCAGACCTTGTCCTTGCAGGCGTCGCCCTCGGTGCAGACCGTGCCGTCGTCGCAGGCGGCGACGTTGGCGGCGAAGACGCAGCCCGTCTTGGGGTCGCAGCTGTCGTCGGTGCAGCTGTTGCCGTCGTCGCAGAGCTTCGCCTTGCCGGCGAGGCAGACACCATCGGCGCAGACGTCGGGGCTGGTGCAGGCGTCGCCGTCGCTGCAGGCGTCGGTGTTGACGAGGTTGCTGCAGCCCTTGGCCTTGTCGCAGGCGTCGGTGGTGCACGGGTTGCCGTCGTCGCAGTTCTTGGCGCTGCCGGCCTTGCAGCTGCCGCCGACGCAGGCGTCGCCGACCGTGCAGGCGTCACCGTCGTCGCAGGGCTTGTCTTCGGCGACGAAGAGGCAACCCTTGGCCTTGTCGCAGCTGTCCTTGGTGCAGCCCTCGCCGTCGTCGCAGACCTTGGCCTTGCCGGGCTTGCAGCTGCCGCCTTCGCAGACGTCCGCGACCGTGCAGGCGTCGCCGTCGTCGCAGGGCAGCAGGCCCTGGGTGAAGACGCAGCCGACGCCGCTGTCGCAGGAGTCGAAGGTGCAGACCTTGCCGTCGTCGCAGACCTTGGCCGCGCCGGATTTGCACGCTCCGCCCTGGCAGACGTCGCTCTCGGTGCAGGCGTCACCGTCGTCGCACGGCTTGGTCGTGGCCACGTGCACGCAGCCCTTCTTCGGATCGCAGCTGTCGTCGGTGCAGACCTTGCCGTCGTCGCATTCGAGCATAGGCCCGACCTTGCAGCTGCCCTTGTCGCAGAGGTCGCCCTCGGTGCAGGCCGAATCGTCGGTGCAGCTCGCCGTGTTGGGCAGGTAGACGCAGCCCTTGGCCTTGTCGCAGCTGTCGTCGGTGCAGACGTTGGAGTCGTCGCAGACGAGCTTGCTGCCCGGCACGCACACGCCCTTGGCGCAGGCGTCGCCCTTGGTGCAGGCGTCGCCGTCGGTGCAGGTCACGGTGTTCGGCAACACCACGCAGCCCTTGCCCTTCTGGCAGCTCTCGTCGGTGCAGGGGTTGGTGTCGTCGCAGGCGATCGGCGGGCCGCTGCTGCACTTGCCGGCGACGCAGACGTCCGGCCCGGTGCACGGGTCGCCGTCGCTGCACGGCTGGTCGGCGAGCTTGTGCACGCAGCCGGCGGCCTTGTCGCAGCTGTCGGCGGTGCAGGGGTGGCCGTCGTCGCAGTCGATGGGCTTGCCGCCGCTGCATGTGCCGTTGGCGCAGCTCTCGCCGCTGGTGCAGTCGTCGCCGTCGTCGCACGTCCCGGTGACGGCTGTGGCCAGGCAGCCGAGCTTGGCGTCGCAGCTGTCGGCGGTGCAGGTCTGGCCGTCGTCGCAGGACTTGGCCTTGCCGCCCAAGCACTTGCCGAACAGGCAGAGGTCGCTCTCGGTGCAGGCGCTGCCGTCATCGCACGGCCCGGGCTTGGCCGTCGTGGTGCAGCCGGTCTTGGGGTCGCAGCCGTCGGTGGTGCAGACGCTGCCGTCGTCGCAGACCCGCGCCTTGCCCTTGGCGCAGACGCCCTTGTCGCAGGCGTCGGCCTCGGTGCAGGCGTCGCCGTCGTCGCAGGCGCCGGCCTTGGCGCTGTGGAAGCAGCCGGACGCGGTCGAGCAGAGGTCGAAGGTGCAGGGGTTGCCGTCGTCGCAGTCCTTGGCGTCCTTGCCCAGGCAGAAGCCGAGCAGGCACGAGTCCTCGACGGTGCAGGCGTTGCCGTCGTCGCACGTCACCTTCTGCGGCAGGCTGACGCAGCCGCTGGCCTTGGCGCAGCTGTCGGCGGTGCACGGGTTGCCGTCGTCGCAGCCGAGCGCCTTGCCGGCGCTGCAGCTGCCCTTGGCGCAGACGTCGCCGAGGGTGCAGGCGTCGCCGTCGTCGCACGGCAGCGCCGGCGCGTCAGCGAGGGCCTTGTGGCTGCAGCCCTTGGACGGATCGCAGGCGTCGGCGGTGCAGGTGTCGCCGTCGTCGCAGGAGATCGCGGTGCCGCGGCAGGCGCCGGCCTTGCAGCTGTCGCCCGTGGTGCAGGCGTTGGCGTCGTCGCAGGCGGTGGCGACCAGGGCCAGCTCGCAGGCACCCGCGGTGCAGGCCAGGCCGACGCAGACGCCGGCCGGATCCGCGCAGTCGCCGTCGGTGCCGCAGGGCGCGCCGCAGCCGGCGACCAGCGTGGCGTCGCAGGCGCCGGTGGTCGGATCGCAGGCGTCGAGCGTGCACGGCTTGCCGTCGTCGCAGCTGACCACCTTGCCGTGCTGGCAGGCGCCGTTGCTGCAGGCGTCGCCCTCGGTGCAGGGGTCGCCGTCGTCGCAGGCCGCCTTGCTCGGGGTCGACTTGCAGCCGAGCTTGGCGTCGCAGGTGTCGGCGGTGCACGGGTTGCCGTCGTTGCAGTCCAGCAGCGACCCGCCTTTGCAGGCGCCGCCCTGGCAGGTGTCGCTGGCGGTGCAGGCGCTGCCGTCGCTGCAGGCGCCCTGCAGCAGCGTCACGGTGCAGCCGTTCTTGGCGTCGCAGGCGTCGGCGGTGCAGCTGTTGCCGTCGTCGCAGGTGGCGACGGTGCCGGTGCAGACGCCGGCCTGGCAGGTGTCGACCGTCGAGCACGGGTCGCCGTCGTCGCACGGCACGTCGAGGTAGACCGCGACGCAGGTGTTGTTGGCGCAATGGGCCACGGTGCACGGGCTGCCGGTGTCCTTGCAGTCCTTGGTCGCCTGGCAGGGCGCGCCGCAGCCGGCGATCGGCTCGAAGACGCAGCCGCCCTTGCCGTCGTCGCAGCGGTCGAGGGTGCACGGCAGGCCGTCGTTGCAGGGCTTGCGCACGCCGCCCTTGCAGACGCCGTCGTCGCAGGCGTCGAGCGAGGTGCAGGCGCTGCCGTCGTCACACGGCGCGGTGCTCGGCGTCGACACGCAGCCGGCGACGGGATCGCAGCGGTCGTGGGTGCAGGCGTTGCCGTCGTCGCAGGCCACCAGCGTCAACGCCTGGCAGCTGCCCTGGACGCACGCGGCCTTGGCCACGCACGCCGAGCCGATCTGGCACGGGCCGCTGGCCGCGCTGTGGCTGCAGCCGGTCTTGGGGTCGCAGGCGTCGGTGCTGCACGGGTTGTCGTCGTTGCAGAGCACCTTGAGGCCGAGACACGCGCCGCCCTCGCAGGCGTCACCGCTGGTGCAGGCGTCGCCGTCGTCGCAGGGCGAGGCGGTCGCGGCCAGGCCGCAGGCGCCGGCGCTGCACACCGTCGCGGTGCACGGGTTGCCGTCGTCCTTGCAGTCTTGCGCCGTCTGGCAGGGCGCGCCGCAGCCCTCGACCTTGGTGTGGACGCAGGTGCCCTTGGCGCTGAGGCAGCTGTCGGCGGTGCAGGCGTCGCCGTCGTCGCAGCTGGTCACGCCCGACGGCAGGCAGACGCCGCCCTTGCAGGCGTCGCCGGTGGTGCAGCCGTCGCCGTCGCTGCAGCTGCCGTTGGCGGCCGCGAACAGACAGCCGATCTTCGGATCGCAGGCGTCCTGGGTGCACGGGTTGCCGTCGGCGCATTGCTGGCTCGGTCCGGCCTTGCACGCCCCATCGGTGCAGGCGTCTTGCACGGTGCAGAGGTTGCCGTCCTCGCACAGGCCCGTGGCGTTTCCGTGGGCGCAGCCGACCTTGGGGTTGCAGGCGTCGGCGGTGCAGGCGTTGCCGTCGTCGCAATTGCCGCCCTTGCCGCGGCATTGGCCGCCCAGGCAGCCGTCGTTGCTGGTGCAGGCGTTGCCGTCGTCGCAGCCAGCGCCGGTCTCGGTGACCTGGCAGGTGCCGTCGACGCAGCCGAGGTTGGCGCAGGGGTCGCCGGTGTCGACGCAGCCCTTGCTGTCGGCGCAGGGCACGCCGCAGCCGGGGGCCGGGGTGTGGGCGCAGGCGCCGGTGCCGGCCTGGCAGGCGTCGAAGGTACACGGGTTGCCGTCGGCGCAGTCGATGAGCTTGCCGGCGACGCAGCTGCCCTGGACGCAGCCGTCGCCGACGGTGCAGGCGTCGCCGTCGCTGCAGGCCATGCCCTGCTGCTGGTGCTGGCAGCCGGTCTTGGTGTCGCAGAGGTCGAAGGTGCAGGCGTTGCCGTCGTCGCAGCTGCTCTGCTTGCCCGGCACGCAGGCCATGTCCTTGCACACGTCGCCGGCGGTGCAGATGGCGCCGTCGGTGCAGGGCTTGGTGTTGGCGGCGTGCTTGCAGCCCTGGCTCGGATCGCAGGTGTCGTCACTGCAGGGGTTGCCGTCGTCGCAGAAGGTGTTGCCCGGCGTGTCGAACGATTTGCCCTTGCACACGCCCTTGGTGCAGGTGTCGCCGCTGGTGCAGGCGCTGGTGTCGTCGCAGGCCGCGGTGGTGAAGGTCACCGCGCACTTGCCGCCGGTGCAGGCCCAATCGGTGCAGACGTCGCCGTCGTCCTTGCAGTCCTTGGGCGTGAGGCAATTCTCGCCGCAGCCGATGATCGGCTTGCTGCCGCAGCTGCCGTCCTTGGCGTTGCAGCTGTCGGTGGTGCAGGCGTCACCGTCGTCGCAGACCTTGGGCCCGGTCGGCTTGCAGGCGGCGTCCTTGCAGGCGTCGCCGACGGTGCACGGATCGCCGTCGCTGCACGGCGTCTTGCTGTCGGGGTGCAGGCAGCCCGACTTGGGGTCGCAGCTATCGTCGGTACACGGGTTGTCGTCGTCGCAGCCGAGCACGCCGCCGGCCTTGCAGATGCCGTTGACGCAGACGTCCGCGGTCGTGCAGGCGTCGCCGTCGCTGCAAGCTCCGACCAGCGGCGTCGAGCTGCAGGCGCCGCCCGCCCCGCACGCGTCGACGGTGCAGGGGTTGCCGTCGTCACAGGCCGTCGCCTTGCCGGCGCAGAGGCCACCCGAGCAGGTGTCGTCCTTGGTGCAGGGGTCGCCGTCGTCGCAGGGCGCGGTGCCACCGGCGAGGCCGCAGACGCCGTCGTTGCACTTGGGCGGCTGGCACCATTGGGCGCCACCCTTGCAGTCGCTGGCGTCGTTGCACGGATCGCCGCAGCCGGGCAGCGGCGTCGAGGTGCAGGCGCCGGTGGCGATGACGCAGGCGTCGACCGTGCACGGCTTGCCGTCGCTGCAGTCCTTGGCCACGCCGTCCTTGCACACGCCGCCCTTGCAGCTCTCGCCCACGCTGCAGGCGTTACCGTCGTCGCAGGCGCCCTCGGCCGGCAGGTGCTCGCAGCCCACGCCCTCCTTGCAGGTGTCGACCGTGCACGGGTTGCCGTCGTCGCAGAAGTTGCTGGCCGCCTCGCCGAACGCCTTGCCCTTGCAGACGCCACCGACGCAGACGTCGTCCGCGGTGCAGCTCTTGCCGTCCGAGCAGGGGCCCTTGGCCGCGTCGGCGAGCGGCGTCGCGATGCAGCCGCTCTTGCCCTCGCCGTCCTTGCCGCAGGCGTCGGTGGTGCACGGGTCGCCGTCGTCGCACGGGCTCGCGGCCCCGGGCAGGCAGACGCCGCCCTTGCAGCTGTCGCCCTGGGTGCAGCCGTCGCCGTCGTCGCAGGCACCTTGCTGCAGCACCGGCGCACAGGCGCCCGCGCTGCACTGCAGGCTGACGCAGGCCGCGCCGCCCTGGCAGTCGCCGTCGACCTTGCAGCTCGCGCCGCAGCCATCGATCGCCGCGTGCTTGCACACGCCCTGGGCGCCGCAGCTGTCGGCGGTGCAGGCGTCGCCGTCGTCGCACGCCGTCGGTGCGCCGGCGCAGGTCCCGTCGGCGCAGGCGTCGCTGGTGGTGCAGGGGTCGCCGTCGTCGCAGCTGCCCGGCGCCGGGCTGGTGGTGCAGCCCGTCTTCGCGTCGCAGCCGGCGCTGACGCAGGCGGCGCCGTCGTCGCAGTTCAGCGCGACGCCCGCCTTGCAGCTGCCCTTGGCGCAGACGTCCAGCACGGTGCAGGCGTCGCCGTCGCTGCAGGGCCCGCCGTCCTTGGCGGTGTGGACGCAGCCGCTCTTGCCGTCGCAGACGTCGAGGGTGCAAGCGTCGCCGTCGTCGCAGCCCGTGGTGCCACCGAGGCAGGCGCCGCCGATGCAGGTGTCGCCGGAGCTGCAAGCGTTGCCGTCGTCGCAGCCGCCGCTGGCGGGCAGCAGGGTGCAGTGGCCGAGCTTGCACGCCGCGCTGGTGCACGGGTTGTTGTCGTCGACGCAGTCCTTGACGCTGGCGCACGGGTCACCGCAGCCCGTGATCGCGTCGTTCTTGCACTCGCCCGTGGCGATGTCGCAGCTGTCCAGGGTGCAGGGCTCGCCGTCGGCGCAGACCTTGCCCGGGCCGGAGTGGCAGCTGCTGTCCTGGCAGAAGTCGCCGACGGTGCAGGGCAGGCCGTCGCTGCAGCCGCCCTTGGACGGGGCGTGGATGCAGCCCTTCTTCGGGTCGCAGCTGTCGGTGGTGCAGGGGTTGCCGTCCTCGCAGTCGACCGCCGGGCCGCCGACGCAGGCCGCCGCCGCGCCCTCGCCCTTGCAGGCGTCGCCGACGGTGCAGATCTTGCCGTCGGAGCAGGGATCTTCGTCGGTCTTGCCGTCGCAGTCGTTGTCGACGCCGTCGCAGACCTCGGTCGCCGGCACCGTGGGCGTGCACGGCGGGCCGGTGTCGGTCTCGACGTCGTTGCCGTCGCTGTCGCCGCCGTCGGTGGCGTCATCGCCGTCCGCAGCGTCGCCCGCGTCGCCGTCGTCCGCGTCGGCGTCGCCGCCCGCGTCGGCGTCGATGTCGCCGCCTTTCTCGGCGATCTGCAGCGCCAGCTCGGCCGAGGTGCCACCACCCGGCGGCGGGTTGACCACCGCCACCGCCAGCGTGCCGGGCTGCGCCAGCAGCGCCGCCTTGACCGTGACCTCGAGCGTCGAGGCGTCGATCCGCACCGTCGGCACGCCCTTGCCGGCGAGCAGCACCAGCGCGCCGTAGGCGAAGCCGCTGCCCTTGACGCTGAGCGTCGTCTCGCCGCTGCCCGCGACCACCGCGCCGGGCTCGAGGCCCGTCAGCTCCGGCTTGGCGTTGGGCGGGCCGTCGATCTCGAGCGCGAGCGCCTTGTCGAGCGCCTGGCTCAGGGCGTCGCGCACGCGCACCGTCGGCGCGAATTTGCCGGCTTGCTCGGGCGTGCCGCTGAGCTCACCGGCGGGCGAGAGCAGCAGGCCGGGCGGCAGCGACCCGCCCGCGAGGCTCCAGGTGTAGGGCGCGGCGCCACCGCTCGCGGCGAAGGCGTAGGGGCCGTACGCCTTGCCGACCTCGGGCTGCGGCAGCGTCGGCAGCGTCACGGTCAGCGGCGGGGCCTTGAGCTTGACCGGCACGGCGATCGAGAAGTGGCTGGTCTTGGCCAGCAGCTGCTTGGTCGCGGCGTCCCAGGTCGTCTCGAGCGCGACGAACGCGCCGCCGCTGGAAGGCGCCAGCACGATCTGCAGCTCCTTGGCGGGGTCCACACCGACCAACGCCTCTGCGGCGACGGGCAGGGCGATCTCGACCGGGGCGAGGAAGGTCTGGCCCTCGGGGCCGAGCACGAGCGCCGCGCCGACGGCCTCGCCGATCGCCGCGACCGCCGCCGGCGCCGGCGCCGCCTCGACCGTGATCTCGACGCCTGCGGGCACCGCGCCCGGCGGAACCATCAGCTTGGCGCCCGAGCTGTGGGCGACCTCGCCGCCCTCGGCGCCGACGACCTTGGCAACCGGGGCCGGATCGACGGCCCCGCCGTCAGCGCTGTCGGCGGCGTCGCCCGGGTCGGCGTCGGCGACATCGTCGGCGTCCGCGACGGCGTCGGCCTTGACGTCCGGCTTCTTCTCGCCGCCATCGTCGCTGCAACCCGCGACCATGGCGAACCAGAGCGCACAACAGGACCACACGCGCAGACTGCGCCGCGACCACCCTGCCCGCGTCATCATGGACGTCCCCCGCCTGCGACCGCCGCCAACTCGGCGGCCCCCACGAAGCTGCCGATCGCGCGCAACATCGCCGCGTCGGCCCCGCCACCCTTGCCCGTCTCTGCGGCGAAGCGCGCCCGCAACGCAGCCCGCGCGGCCTCGTCACCGGCGAGCGCCGCGCGCCCGGCCAGCGCCACCAGCACCTTGGCCACCGCCGCGTTCGGCTCGCTCGGCAGGCCCGCGACCGCCAGCGCCCGGAAGGCGGCCAGCGGTGTCGTGGCGTCGGCGGCCAGCGCCGCCTCGAGCACCTGCAGGCGCACGCGCGGGGCCTCGGTCGCTGCGGCCGCCGCGAGCGCCGCCGGCGTGTCGAGCCCGCCCGGGCAGGCGACCAGGGCCTCCGCGGCGGCGGCGCGCACATCGAGGTCCGGATCGCCCACCAGCGGCAGCAGCGAAGGCAGCAGCGACGGCTCGCGGGCGGCGGCGGCGCCGTGCAGCGCCGACGCCAGCAGGTGCGGCTCGCGCTCGCGCTGCAGCGCGGCCGAGATCGTCTGCAGCGCGGCGGTGCGCGCCATCGGCTCGACGCCACCGTCGGGGCCGGCGATCCGCCCGAGCGTCGCGAGCGCGCCACCGGCCACCATCGAGGAGCGCGCCCCGGGCGCGGCGGCGCGTTCGGCGGCGAGCCCCTGCAACGCGGCGACGTCGGCGCCGTCGACGCCACGGCTGCGGCCGAGGTGCATCACCGCGTGCAGGCGCAGGGCGTCGGGCATGGCCCGGTCGGCGCAGAGCCCGCGCAGGGCCGCACGCGCCGCGGGCGTGCCGGCGGCGCCGAGGGCGGCCAGGGCGATCCGCGAGAGGCGGTCGGGATCGTCGTAGCGCGGCGAGGCGTCGCGGATCCACGCCGCCAGCGCGTCGGCGCGCCGCGGGTCGGCGGCGAGCCAGGCGACCAGGGCGTCGATCGCGGCCTCGGCCTGCGCCGCGTCGAGCTTGCCCTGCGACCAGGGCTGCAAGGCCGCGGCGGCGTCGGCGGCGCTGAGCGGCGGCGCGGCGACCGCGACGGCCGGCGGCGTGGCCACGGCCGGCGTCGGCGTCCCCGGGTCGTCCTGCGTCGGCGCCGCCGCCGCCGGCATGTCCGACGCCGCGATCCGGGCCTGCACGTCGTCGCCACCGACGAGCCACACCACCACCGCCGCCGTCGCCAGCAGCGACGCCGAGACCAGCGCCAGCAGGCGCCACGGCGATCCAGGTGGGGTGGTGGTCGCGTTCATCGCCATGTGTCCGTTACTTCCCCGCCTTGACGTGGAAGGGCAGGGCGGTGGCCGCGAAGTACACGCCGATCTCGTCGAGCGGCAGCAGCTTCGACAGGCCGCCGAGCGTGACGGCGAAGCAGGTGCTGATGCCGATGGCGCTGCCGCAGGCCTCGCCCTTGACGACGATCTCGCCGAGCTTGCCCCAGATCGCGACGTCGCCGTAGGCGGTGCCCATCGTCTCCCACTCGCCGTCGGCGCGCAGCGTCGCCGTCCAGCGTTGGCCGACGGTGGCGGCGAACGTCGTCTGCAGCAGGTTGCCGGTGAGCGAGACGTTGCCGCTGACGCTGGCGATCTTGATGTCGATGCCGGCCGACTTCTCGACCTTGGCGTTGATCGACGCCTGCACCGCCAGCTGGGCGTAGATCTCGTTGCGCTCGAAGGCGATGGTGCCGTCCTTGTGCAGCGGGTACTCGCAGACCAGCGGCAGCTGGGCCTGGCACGGCACGTGGGCGTTCGACGCCAGCTCGAGCAGCACCGGGTTGGCCACCGACGCCTTGGCCACGGTCTCGACGCCGTAGTCCACGCGCATCGCCTTGGTGTAGGTGTCCGGCGCCTGCAGCGCGCAGCCGCCGTTCTCGACCAGCAACGACGCGTCGAGGAAGGCCCAATACGTCGGCACCGCGCCGCTGTACTCGCTGCCGTAGACGAACCAGCCCTCGTCCATGAACTCCTTGCTCAGCAGGTAGTGGTAGGTCAGGCCCGCGCGGTAGCCGCTGAGGTAGAATGGCGCGTTGATCGCGTTGGCGTAGGCGCGCATGGCCTTGACCGTCTGGGCGAGCGCGCGGTTGCTCGGCAGGTTGGCGCCGCGGTCGGCGCACGCCTTGGCGTTGGCCCAGAAGTGGCTGGCGCTGGCCGAGAGGTCTTCCAAGCAGCCGCCGGACGCCATCGGCGCGCACTTCGGCTGGGTGAAGCTCTTGGCGAACGCGACGCCGACCTGCAGGTCGAGCGTGCCGTTCAGCGGCGCTTCGAGGCAGATGTCGGGGATCGGGCTGGGGAAGGGCAGGCAGAACTTCGGCCCGCCGGCCTGCGCCTGCTTCGACACGAAATTCAGCGCCGAGACGAGCGGCTCGAGGTTGGCCGTGCCGTCGAATGTCAGGTCCGACTTCGAGGTGTCGACCGCGGCGTTGAGCGCGAACTTGAAGGCGTCCGGCACGGTGAACTTGGGCAGCTCGATGGTCGGGAAGCCGAGCAGCTCGATGGTGCCCGAGGCGAAGTCGGGGGCCGACGGCGCCGTGTCGTGGAAGGCGCGGATCGTGAGCAGGCGCTTGGCCTCGAAGGGGAAGATGTCGCTGGCCAGCTGGGCCCAGAACACGCCGCCGAAGCGGACGTGGCCGGCGCTGACCTCGCGGTAGCCGCCGCGCAGGCGGTCGACGTGCAGCGCCTTGTTGCCGGACGTCTCGGTCTTGCCGATCTCGAAGTAGTCCGACGCCGGCAGGTTGGCCTCGCCGCTCACCTCCGGGTAGCGGTGCACGCCGTAGGGGCGCTCGACGCGCACCACGGCGAAGTCGACGACCTGGCAGTTGTTCGCGCGCGCGTCGGCGGCCGGGCTGGCTTCGGCGGCCGTCGTCTCGGCGCAGGCGCGCAGCTGCCACAGCGTCGACCTGGCCAGGTCGCCCGTGGTCATGCGGTCGCGCAGCGCCGCGGGCAGCTGCAAGGCCCAGGGCACGCCGACGCTCTCGCTCCCTTGCGGCGCGGCCATCGGCAGCGCGGCAGGCGCGGTCCTGGAGCTTGCCGCAGCGGCCGGCTCGGCGGCGGGCTCGGTGGCAGGCTCGGCGGCGAGCCATGCGTCGTCGCCAGCGCCGGCCGGCCGGATGGCCAGCGTCAACGCCAGGTCGGGCGCAGCCCACGCGGCCGCAGTCGGGCCGAGCTGTCCGGCCGCGAACAAGCGCAGCTCGCCGTGCAACACCGGTCCGAGGTCGAGGTCCGGGGCGAATTCGGCGGGATCGACTGCGGCGCGCGCCGGGACGTAGCCCGCCGTGCCAGGGACACCGACCGCGGGCCGGGCCTCGGACGCGTCCATCGGCGGGCCGGCGAACTCGAGCACCGCGACGTTGCTGCCGAGGCGCAGGCCCTGGACCTGGAGGTCCACGCCCGCGCTGGCGACCAGCTGCAGCGGCTGGCAGGTGCCCGCGGCGTCGAGTTGGCAACGGCCCGTGGCTGCCTCGACCGCGGCGTTCGCAGCGGTCGCTCCAGCGACGTCGCCCGCCGGACCGAAGGTGGCGGTGAGCGCCAGATCGGGCGCGTCGACGAGCGCAGCGCAGCCAGCCCCGGCCACGACGCGGGCTTGCGCGGAGCCGCTGGTGACGGTGACGGCGGCGAGGGTGCAGGCCTGCTGGCGTTGCGCCGAGCCCAGCTGCCACGCGACCACGCCCGACGGCAGCGTGGTGCCCGGCGCCGCGTGCAGCGCCACGGCGACGTCGACCTCATGGCCGAGCATGAACGTCGGCCCGCCAACCGGGCGCAGCGTCGGCGCGTCGAGCCAGACCCGCGGCTGCGGCTGCGACTCCAACGGCGCATCGGCGGCGTCACAGCCCGCGACGACCGCCACCAACGCCACCGGCACCAGCGCGGCGACAGACTCGAGCACACCAGCCCAACGGGCGGCCACCCTGGTCATCACGACCTCCTGCACACAGATCGACATCTCGAACGCGAACCGGACCAGCCGCGGCGTCACGCCGCGCGCTCGTCCTTGGGTCTAGCGGCCCGCAGACGACCGCCTTGAGCAAGCGGTGGGGGCGCGGCGTGGACGGTCACTCCCTCCACCGGTGCGCGCAAAACCACCAAAATTGCAAAGGAGCAGCGCACTGTCAAGGCCAGTGTCTCTTGAGGCGACACGGCCGGATGAGGCATGTGCCTATTCGAGTCGGACACCCGAACGCGGTCGAGATCTTCCGTGACGTCGTTGCCACGGCGCGCCGGTGCGGCTGCCGCGGATGGGAGTGGCCCGCTGGCAACCTGCTGCCTGGACACGTGCCTGGAACCGTGCCTGGAACCGTTCAAGACGATGCGAGAAAGGCGCTCTTGGCGGTCACGCCGGGTGGCGAATCGTCGGGCACCTCGCCCGCGCGATGGCTCAGCCCCAACGCCGCCTGCGGACCTGTGCCATCACCGCGGCGAACGCCAGCAACCACAACGCGGCCGGCGCCGTCGGTCTCCCTGATGAGGCGCTGCATCCCGACGAGTCGGCGCGACGCGTGGGTGCGCCGACGGCCGGCGCGTCGTCAGGCGAGCCATCCTGCAGCGGACCATCGAGTGGTGGCGTGTCCGCGCCAGCGGCGACATCTGGCAGCACGGCGTCGGGCCCGCCATCGCCGTCGGTCGGGCCGGCATCCCCGACGCCTTGGCTCTGCGCCGCAGCTTGGCAAAGCGCTGCATCACATGAGGGCGGCGACGACTTGTAGGGGCCCAGTTCCTTTGGCAGCGCGCACGCCTGGACGTCCGAGGTCACCTGCAGGTTGCCGAGGTTGACGAGTCGAACGCGGATGCAGCGCCCGGTCTCGGGGAAGCCCTCGCTCCAAGGTGTCGGACTGAACTCCTCCACCTCCGTCTTGTTGTAGCCCTCGACTGCCATGGGACCGTGCACGGACGCGTTCTTGGCTCCATTGGAGAGGTGCTGTCGCTCGACGTAGAGCGCGTGGGCGAACGGGGCCGCGTGGTCGAACTGCGCGACCTGCACGCTCGTCACCCAGCGGACCGCGGGCGGCTTGAGCCAGGCACAGCACGCCGCGACCCCGCCGCCGCACGCCGTGGTGCTGTAGGTGTTCGCACAAGGAGAGCCAGTGAACACCTGCACTGCGGTCTGCGGGACGCGTACCAGCTTGACGTCGACCTTGATGTCGGGGGATTGCGGGGCGACGGTGACCGTCAATGGACTGGCCAGGTCGATGGCACCTACGGGGCATGCCTTGCCATTTGTGGCCGGCGGAGCTGGATCGACATGGACCTGGACAAGGTAGCTGCCCGCCTTCAGCGCGCCGTCCGGCAGCCACCACAGCCGCGTCATGCTCCAGGGAAGGTTGACCTTGTTCCATGCAAAGGGTGGATCCCGGTCAAACACCACCGCGCCCGTCTGCGGCGTCCCGTCGCTGGCGAGCACTTGCACGTCGAGGGCCTCGATGGCTTGCACCGGGGCGCTCGTGGCCGTCCATCCGTAGGCTGGCACAAGCGGCAACGGGATCGCGGAATTCTCGGGCAGCTTGTCGAGACCGGCCGTGAAGATCGGATCGGCCTTCCACCATGGCTGCGGGCTGCACGGTGTCCAGTCCTCGCCATCGGGTGAAAAAAAACTCTCGGCCCACGAAGGCCCGCCCGTCGAGGCAAGCAAACCGAGGACGCCGAGGAACAATCGGCCGCCGAACAGCCAGCGCGGGCGTGCGTTGCGACGGCGCTCGGGAACCCAGCGCGCCCAAGAGGTCGACGCGCCGTGGCCACGTGGCGGGCCGACTGCGGGTGGTGCGTGAGCTTGCGGCGTGGGCATCTCGCGCAGACTACCAAACGCCGAGCGGTGAGGTCCATCGAAAGCTGCGCCGGTCCTGAACATGGCGTTCGTCCGGCACCGTGTCGCGCGCCATGAACCAGCAGGCTGCTGAAAAAAGGCGCGAGAGGCGATCGACGTCCAGAACGGATCAAACCAAAATCTCATCGTCTTGCAGGAGGCGGCACGATGAGAGGACAGAAGCGAGGCCAGCTCACCATGTTGGCCGCAGTCACGGTCGAGAGCTTCGTACCCGCGGAGCACCCCATCCGCCCGATCAAGGCCATCGCCGACCGCTGCCTTGCCAACATCGACGCCGAGCTGTCGGCGATGTACGCGACCGCCGGCCGGCCGTCGATCCCGCCCGAGCGCCTGCTCAAGGGCCAGTTGCTCATCGCCCTGTTCTCGCTGCGCGGCGAGCGCCAACTCTGCGAGCAGCTCGGCTACAACATGATGTTCCGCTGGTTCCTGGACATGGAAGTGACCGACGAACCCTTCGCGCCCACGGTCTTCAGCAAGAACCGCGACCGCCTGCTCGAGCACGACATTGCCAACGTCTTCTTCTCCGAGGTGGTCAGCTTCGCAGGGCAGCGACAGCTGCTCAGCCGCGATCACTTCACGGTCGACGGGACACTGATCGAGGCCTGGGCAAGCCACAAGAGCCTTCGGCGTCGCGATGGCGCCGGCCAGGACCAGCCGCCGCCCGACGACCCCGGCAACCCGACGGTCGACTTTCACGGCGAGCGGCGTAGCAACGACACACACGTCAGCACAACCGACCCCGACGCCCGGCTGGCGCGCAAGGGCAACGGCAAGGAGGCTCGGCTGAGCTACGCCGCGTTCGCGCTGATGGAGAACCGCAACGGACTGCTGTTGGACCTGCTGGTGAGTCGGACCGACGCGCACCACGAGCGCAGTGCGGCGCTGGAGCAGCTCGCCAAGGTCACGCGGCACGCCAGCCGCCGCGCGACGGTCGCTGGCGACAAGGGCTACGACACGCGCGGGTTCGTCCAGGGATGTCGGGCCCATGGCATCACGCCGCACGTGGCGCAAGCGGTGCGGCGTAGCGGAGGCTCGGCGATCGACCGGCGGACGACGCGGCACCCCGGCTACGGAATCAGTCAGCGCGTACGCAAGCGCATCGAGGAGATCTTCGGCTGGCTCAAGACCGTCGGAGGCTTTCGGCGGCCGCGGTACAAGGGTCGAGCGCGAACGCAGCTGGCGGCGACGCTCACCGGAGCGGCGTACAACCTGGTTCGACTCTCGCGGCTGGTACCCTCCGGCGCGTGAGGTTTGCTCCAAGCCCGGAAATCCGGGCTTGGAGCGGCGCCCCGAGCCCGCCATCGGGCGAGCCGAGGCCACCAAGGTTGACCGGTTTCCGCCGGCAGAGGCGAGCACCAGGGCGGTTTGGCCCGAATTCGCAATGGCCGTGACGTTGTTCAGCAGCCTGCTAGCCGAGCGCGCGCTGCGCTGGGGAGGTGGCCGTGAGGTTGAGCCGGGCTGGCGGCAACCAGCGGTAGTCTCTGGGCTCGCGCTGCATGGCTGGAGGTCGACCAAGCAGGCCAACGCAGGGCTGCCCGGCACCTCTGCCGATTGGCTGGAACAAGACGGCTGGTGCTGGCCCGCCAACCCCGGCGCCAGCCAGCACCTGCTCAGCGGCGGGCTCGCCGTCGGCGCGCTCGCCATCGGCGCGACGCTGCGCCTGCAGGCGGGTCGGGCTGGAGTCGTCATCGCGCACGGGCCGGGTGGCACGCTGACGCTCGAGCTCGAACGCGGGGGTGATGGGACCCAGGGCGGGAGCGGCGGCGAGGAGCTCGCGCGCTGGCGGCTGTTCGCGCGCACGGCCGGTGGCGGCATGCCCGGCTCGGGGGCCAAGTCCAAGAATGTCGAGTTGGCTGGCGGCGACTGGCCGAGCTGGCCCGACGCCGGTGAAGTTGGCCTGCGGCTGGTGACGCTCGTGCGTGACGGCGTGCTCTCGGCGTGGGCGCAGGGCGAGCCGCTCTGCCGGCTGCGCGTCGACCAAGGCGAGATCGCGGGGTTGCTCGAGGGCGAACGCCACGCGGGTATCGCCATCGCCGGCGCGCCGATGGTGCAAGTACGCGACATCGCCATGTTCCGTGCCCGGGATCTGACGGATCTGGAGACCGCGATCGCGCTCGACGATGTTGCAGGTGTGGCAAAGGAGGCGGTCGGCTGGCGGCTCACCTGGGACGGTGCACCAGAGTCGACGAATTGGAGCGCCGCGGCCAAGCGCAGCCTCGCGACCGGCGAACGGCTGCGCATCGACCTCGCTGGGCTGCCGGCCGGATCATCATCGCTCGCGGCGGGCGAGCTGGCCATCACGCTGCAGGGCGAAGCGGCAACGCTCGCATTGCGCTTTGTCGGCAAGGCTGCGGTCGCGACGCTCGAACTGCGCACCGGCGCGACGACCGCGACGCAATACGCCGCGTTCGCCGACGCGCCGCGCACCGCGCCCGCGGCGACCTGGACCTTGACGCGCACCGCTGACGCTCTGGAGCTGCGTGACGGCGCGGCCCTGGTCGCGGCCGTGCCCCTGTCGTCGCTCGCGGCGCTTGGCGATGGCCCCTGGGCGATCGGGCTGGAACGCAAGGGCGCCGCCCCCCGCGCGCTGCTCGGCCTTTCGTTGCAGGCGCCTTTCTTCGTCGCCGTCGCGCGCTGCCCCGCCGACCTTGCGAAGCTGGCCGCGGGCGCGCGTGTGGCGATCGGCGGCACGGAGGCGAGCACCGCGGCGTCGCCGTGGGTCACGCGCGTCGCAGCCACACCGCTGGACGCCGCGACGCTGCCGTGGCAGGGCGCGTCGCTGCAGCGCTTGCGCCTTCGCGACCGTCAGGGCCGGACGCTGCATGATGCCGACTTCGCTGCCCGCGCCTTGGATCAAGCGCTGCCGTCGCTCGCCGGGACGACGGGTGCCCGGCTGCTGCGCAGCGCGGATGGCACCGCGGCCATCGCCTTGCTCACTGGCACGGGCACAGCGCCGCAGCTGCTCGCGCAGGCCAAGACGCTGCGAATCGGCTTGCGCTGGCGGCGCCAGGTGGCGAACCTGAAGCCACCGGCGGCATTCGCCGCGGCGACTCCGGCGATTTCGTCTCAAGGCGCGCTGGCGGACGAGGTCGGCGAGTCGATGCTGCGGGTGGTGGGGCCGGTGGTGATCGAGGTGATCCCAACGGATGTCGTGACCATCACCCCGGTAGAGGGCGGCGGTGAAGGGGGCGGCTCGCCATGAGCAGCGGGTCCTCGCATGTAGCGGGAGGCACGATGGAGCGGCGGATGTTCTGGATGCGACGCCTGGGCGCAGACCTGGTCGCGATGGCTTGCGTCGCCTGCTGCGCGTCGACGCCGACGCTGACGTCCGTACAGCACAAGCAAGCCGAACGCAACGGGGATGGCGAAAGCTGGTCGTACGCGCACCTCGATGAGCGTACGGGGCCGTTGGAACTCTCGAACGAGGCGTGGCACCGGCCCGACCCGCGGCTCTTGGACGCCGGGCTGCCGCAGATCAAGTGCCGGCTGTTGGATGTCGCGATCTCCAAGGTGAAGGCGCAGGTTGACGGCAAGCCCACCGAGAAGTGGTGGGCGACGTATTTCGTCAAGATCGACGTGGAGTGGCGAGCTCACGACATGCCGGCGTACGTTGCCCTGACATTCGCCCATGATCGACCCGCGCTGGCGCTGACGCCCGCCCCGGCTGGATTCAAGGAGCGCGTCTCGACCGTGTGGGAGAACGAGTTCGCGGCGCAGGCTTGGCCGATTGGGCATCTAGAAGCCAGGAGGACCTATGTCGAGTGCTTGCCGCACATTCCGGAGTGCCAGACGTACCGCGGGGAGTGGGACGAGCTTCTCGGCTTCTTCGCTGCTCATGCGCCATCCTCGACGCGTCGCGACGCGGCGATCTCCCACGGCGTTCTATTGCTCGGTGCCGGGCCATTCCTCGGAGCCCCTGTCCAGGCCCCCGCTGCGACCATCGGCATGCGCGTCGCTTCCATGAACAGGCCGAAGGAGATGCCTTATGGCCCAGGGGGGAAAGGCTACATGTGGGCTGAGATAAGCAGATTGAAGAGAATTAGCTGCAGGCTTTGAGCCCAAAGCGGAACATGTGGTCACCCGTCATCTTGACGCAATGTCGGCGCGATCGATCGTGGCCCAGGTGGCGGTGCCTCGCTTCACTGCTCGAAGAGTCGGAGAATGGGAGTCATGATTACGCTATGCCAGGTCGGAAAGCCCATCCAGTTGAAAGCATCGGCGCCGAGCTCGATGATCGCGATCGAGCCATGGGACCGAAATTTGCTGCGATCCAGCTGGAAGACGTCTACGCAGGAAGATGCTCCCACATTCCAACCCAGCGAACTCCAACTCCACCAAACTACCAACGCCTGGACCCAACGCGTCCAGGCCGCCCAACGCCTGCTCACCTCGACCACAGACGGCAAGGCGCTGCTCGACCTGGCACGTGGCCAGCTCGACCTCTCGATTCGGCCGATGAGCGCGCCATGGCCGAGTTCGTTTGGTGAGCATATTGACCCTGACGTCATCGTGTCCATCATCGGCAGCTGGGGTGCACGCCCACCCTTTGGGGGACTGAGTCCGCAGCAGAAATTGCCACAGCGGACCCAGAACCGTGCCGCCTCCTTGCTTCGCGACGCGCGACTGCTCGGTCGGTCGACCCCCTACGACCCCCGCGCCCTCCCTCTGCCGTCCACGGCGACGGCAACGGCCAGCCCGGTGGCCAGCGGCCGCCCCAGGGCGGCGATCCTGATCGCCACCAACACCACCGACTACGACACATGGGCCGCTCCGGAGGGCCGCAGTCACGCATGGGTCACCGCCGTCGTGGCCGCGCTCGATCACCTTCCCCTGGTCTCGGGCTTTATCCTGTTGCGTTGGTTCCAGGCCCACAACGTCGCGGTGCCGCCTTTTGACAACCTCGACTTTCCCACGTTGGTCGAGCTCGGTATCCCCGTCGAGACGCTGAAATCCGTCGCCGCTGCTCGCGCGCATCTGCTCTCGCTGCCGCTGACCGAGGCGAAGGTGATCATGACCGCGGTCCAACAGCAGCTCACCGACACATCGAATACCCTCTTGCCGGCACGCCGAGGGATGGTCGACGCCATCGAGGTGCTGATGCGCGCCGGGCTGGTCCCGCTGCCGCTCGCCCCGTCGCTGGCGCACGAGTTCGTCCACGCCGTGCGCCTAGCCAGCCCGTGGATGCAGGAGAAGCTCGCGAACACGGCCTTCGCCTACGTGCAAAGCCCCAAGGTCCGCCAACGCGTCGACGCGCTCTACTTCGGCCCAAGCCCTGTGACGAACGACTTCGCCTACCCGTCGATACTGGCGGCGATCGCCAAACCACCCACGCTCGAGACCTTCGACGCCTGCGACGACAACATCAAGTTGGGTGTCTTGTGGGCAGCACACCGCGTCATCGAGAGCGCCGCCGTCCACGGGCTCGCCGCCGTCCTCGGCACGCCCACGGCTGACGCCCCTGCCGACGCCGACGCCGTCGCCAAGGCGTGTTGGCACATCTCCGAAAACTCCATTCGGCACCAGCTCGGCCTGCTCAAGCGCTCGAGCTACGTAGGCGCGGTCTACTTGCCTTGGCTCGGCTGCCCGGCTTGGTCCTGGGCGACGCGCACCGCTGGCTGTACGGGCGGGCGCTATCCTTGGGCCAGCGACGGGCTGGCCAAGCTGGTCGCTGCGCAGAAGGTGCCATCATGGTTCAATTAACCAGAGATCTGTGGGACCAGGCGCGCCAGCGTGGCGCGTGTCCGACCGCGACTGGACGGAGTGTAGAAATTCGGCGCCGTCATGGCCCGCTGAGCTTGCTCGCCGCCCTGGCGCTCGCGGCGTGCGCGGCCTGCGGGCCGAACGCGTCCCAGGCGACCAGACGGCCCGAGTCGTCGGCTTGGAGCTACGCCCACGCGATGGTCTTCGACCACAACGCGCACCGCTTCGACTTCGATTGGGAACAGCCAGACCCGACGCTCTCGGCCCAAGGCAGCCCACAGATCCGCTGTCGGGTGCTCGACGTCGCCGAACATCGATGCCCCGCGCCCGCGGACGGCGAGAGCCTGCCGCCTTGCGAGCCGAAGCTGACGTGGATGATCCAGCTCCAGGTGCTCTGGACCCCTGCCACCAAGCCGCGCTACATCGGCCTCGGCGACTCCTTCAACCTCGCCTTCATACCCGTCGAAATGGGCCCGTTCGACACCGACCTCGCCCCCGACGAGGACCCTGACGCCGATGCAAAAATCTTTCGCTATGCCCTGCCAGCGCGCGGCCGGGTCGTCATCAAGCCATCGTCGACGCGCTGGCGCGAGTCGCAGGCCTGGCTCGAGCGCGATCGGTCCCGTAGGTCGGTGGTGTCGCCCAGATGGATGCCGAATCGCCCGTATGGTCGGTGGCTGCAGCGATTTGCGCCCATCGTGGTCCAGGCGCCGCCCCCGGCCCCCCGCGAGCGCCCCGCCAGCTTCGGCGTGCTGGCGATCGAGGAGCGCGGCGCCGGTGCCAGCCTCGACCGCGCGACGGAGCACGTCCTGGTGCGGCATCTGCATTGGCTCGTCGACGGCAACCGACCCGAGACTGTTGAGCCCACTCTCGGACAAGTCGTGGGCTGCCGCCTGACGCTGCCGCGCAATGTCACGCGCTCAGGGCGGCATCAGACTGAAACCTCGGCCAGCAGCGAACCACAATCTCCGTAGTGACCGCGTTTCTGTCGAGCATTCGGTCATGCTCGATCGGGGTGGTCGCGAATCGCGATCTTCATCGCGGCAAGCTGTGGCGTCGGGAAGAACTCACCCTCTCAGTACAGGTTCAAACACTGGCCGCCGATCGGCGACGGGAAGCCGAAGCAGCACTTGGGCTGGCTGCCGACCTGGCAGGTCGTCGTGCTCGAGCCGCTCCACTTGCCGGCCGTCAGCGTCGCCGTCGCCTTGAGCGCGATGTTGGCGTTGCTGGCGTAGCTGGTGCCCGACAGCGTGAACGTCACCTTGGCCGTGACCTCGGAGTTCGTCGACTTGACCTCGTCCTTGGTGCAGCGGAACCACTTCAGGTAGCAGACGCCCGCGACCTTGTCGACGCAGTAGTCGCTGCAATCCCAGCCGCTGATGGCGTCCGCGACCTCCTTGACGATGGTCTCGATCCATTGGAACAAGAACGTGCCGATCTTCCACGTCGACAGCGTCGCGCTGCCCGAGATGCCGATGCCGTCGGCGCCCGAGCCGGCCCAGATGTTGGCCGCCATCTTGACCACCTTCAGGTCGATGTCGGTCGTGCCCTGGAAGCCGTCGGCGCTGCTCGCCGAGAACGTCGCGAACGTCGACTTCGGGAAGGCGTAGAGCTGCATCCAGCCCTTGCCCGAGATGTCGAACGCGAGGCTCTTGGGGATCGTGCCGGCCATGTCGACGCCCAGGTCGATGGCGTAGGTGTTGGCCTGGAAGTTGCTCGAGAAGCTCACGCCCGAGGTCGCCAGCGTCACCGCCGTCGTGCTCTTGAGCAGCTTGGCCAGCTTGACCTCGCCGGTGCCGGTCCAGGCGACCGCGCCGCTGGTCGAGATCGACGTGCTCATGCCGATGTCGAGGATGCTCGCGAGCGTGAGCTGGCCCGAGGCGCCGGCGCTGGTGGTGCCGCCGCCGTTCCACTTGAAGAAGGCCTCGCCGCCGCCGAGCGAGAAGCCCGAGAACGGCGTCAATGTGCCCTTGCCGCGGATCTCGAAGGGCTTGGGCTCGGCACCGGCGGCTTGCAGCGTGACCTTGTAGCTGTCGCTCATGCCGAAGGCGCTGATGGTGCCGTCCAGGCTGAGGCTGCTGGCGAGCGTGCCGTTCTGCTTGCTCGCGCTGGCGATGAGCGAGCCTTCGTACTTGAGCAGCTTGTGCAGGTTCACCGAGAATGACGCGGTGCCTTTCGCGGTCGCCCATGGGCCCTTGCCGTTGGAGCCGGAGACCACGGCGACTTCGAGCGAGAGCTTGGCGATGCCTGCGTTGATCGTGCCCTTGGCGCCGATGCCGTTGCCGGCCTTGCACTCGGCGGGCGTCGTCGTGGCCGCGGCGTCGTAGGGGCGGCAAACCCAGGCACGAGCCTTGGCGGCCTGGAAGCCGGCCGGGGCGAAGGCGGCGTCGCCGACCAGCGTGTACCAGTACTGCTTGTTGGCGTATTGGAAGCTGCCGGCGATGTCGCCCTTGAGCCAGTCGCCGGACTTGCTGCTGTCGAGCTTACCCGCGATCGTCGCCTGCACGCCGCTGCCGGCGTTGCGGATGCGCGCGGTGCTCGACATCGTCAGCAGCTCGACGCCGGTCAGGTCGACGTTGGTCGTGCCCGTGACGTCGAAGTCCTGGAAGCTCTTGAAGTAGCCCTTGACGTTGGCGTCGAAGACCGGGCCCACCGCCAGCCGCGCCTTGTTGATGAAGATGCCCTTGGTGCTGTCGAGCGCGACGTCGAGGTCGGCGATGGGCATGCCGCCGATGCTGCCGACCTTGGCCGTGCCGACCATCTTGGCCATCGAGTTGGTGCCGAAGCAGGCCTCGACCACAGCGTCGACCTTGGCCAGCGACGGGATGTCGAGCAACGTGCTGCCGGCGGCGCAGAGCCGGGCCGGGTTCCAGTCGTAGGTGATGGCGAGGCTGGTGGCGAGGCCGAGGTCGACGCCGTAGTTGACGCCCAGATCCATGGCCGACGTGGCCTTGATGCCCTTGCCGTCGAGCTTGAGCGTGGCGTCGAGCACCTGGCGGCCAAAGACCTTGAGCCCGCCCTGGACGTCGAGCAGCAGCGGCGCGTCGAGCGTGCTGAAGGTGAAGATGCCGTCGAGGCCGAGCTTGCCGAGGTCGCCGCCCAGGTCGACCGAGAGGTTGCCGGTCTTGCCGAGCAGGCTCTTGGCCCAGAGGTGGTAGCCCTTGCCGAGCGAGCAGCTGTCGGGCGAGAAGCCGACCGTGCCGTCGGCGTTCTTGACCAGGCAGCCCAGGCGCATCGTCGCGCTGACGATCGGCTGGCGCTTGCCCTTCCAGTCGAAGGCGATCAGCGCCGAGGCGTCGACGCTCGGCAGGCTCTCGCTGCTGAGGTCGAGCTTGGTCGGGATCGGGAAGTTCGCCTCGAGGTAGAGGCCGTCGTCCCAGTCGTTGGCCACCGCGTTCGGGCCGTCGCCGGTGAGCACGACGCCGTCGCCGCCGCCGATCGGGATGATCGTCAGCTCGCGGGCGTAGAGCCGACCGCCGATCTGGCCCGTGATGTACGCCAGATCGCAGCCGACGGTGATGCCGCCCGGGCTGCCCATCAGCTCCAGCACCGCCTTGGGCAGCTTCAGGTCGAGGCCGGCCTTGATCTGCCAGCCGGTGTAGAGCGGGTTCGCCAGCGGCCAGAGGTACTTGAACTTCAACTCCTGGTCGTCGAGCGCGATCGTCGGCTTGGCGTTGGCGCCGTAGATGCCGTCATAGCCCGTGCCGAGTTTGCTGTTGTGCAAGTTGGTGTAGCCGTTGGTCTTGTCGAGCTCCTGGTCGAAGTCGATCTCCCAGCGGCCGATCAGGTCCGGGTCGTTGTGGAAGCCCTTGGGCAGCTCGAAGGCCTCGCGGTCGATGTCGGTGGTCGTGCGCTCGGTCTTCCACAGGCGGATGTCGTCGACCGCGACGAGGCCGGTGCCGAGGTAGGTGTCGGCCGAACTGCCCTCGGGCATGGCGAAGCGGGCGAGGTCGTCCTTGGTGCCGGGCTCGCCGTCGGCTCCGTCGGCGCTGTCGAGCACGGTCACGGCGTCGCCGTCGATGGCGATGGCGACCTCGAAGGTCTCGGGGTCGCGGGTGATGGCGACGTGCTGCTTCACGCCGGCGCGCAGCACGCCGTATTTGGTCTTGATCACGCGGGTCCGCTCGGCCTCCGGCACCTTGGCGTCGTCGGTGACCAGCTTGACCACGACGCGGGCGGCGGGCGTCTTGCAGTCCATGGGCTTGCCGTCGAGGCCGAGCGTGCCGTCCTCGCAGGGCGACGCCAGCTCGTCGGTGGCGATGCGCATGCTCGTGGTCGCCGAGGCGCGCTCGTACAAGATCGCGGCGGATTTGTTGGTGCCGAGCTTGTCGTCGCGGACAAAGAGCTCGTAGGTGCCCCAGTTCCAATCCTTGCTGCCGCTGTAGATGCGGATCTTCGAGCCGCCGAGCACGGCCTCGCGGCGGTAGGGGTCACCGACCAGCGTCAGGCCCGGCACCAGCTGGCTCGGGCTGACCGACGCGGCGATGTGCGCGCCCCAGATGTTCAGGCTGCCGCGCAACGTCGCGACCTTCTCCTGGCCCTTGTCCGGGCCGGCCGGCACGGTGAAGCGCGCGTCGCCGCGCAGCTTGAAGCCGAACGGCCACTCGACGCCAAAGCGCTCCTGGTTGTGGGTCGAGGCGTAGACCAAGAAGCGGTCGAGCGCGAAGTTCACGGGGCCCGTGTCCATCTTGGGGATCTTGGTGTCGAGCTTGAGCGACTTGAGCAGCGGCGCCCACGGGGCCTTCTTTTCGGCCCACTCGCCGTCCTCGTAGACGCGCACCGTCTTGGCCTCGTTGACCAGCCGGTGCAGACCGTCGGTCAGCATGTTGACGACGTTGGTCAGCTGCTCGGTGCCGAGGTTCTGCAGGTCCAGGCGCAGCAGCAGGGCCGGCATCTTCTGGCAGATCGCCGGCGCGTAGCAGAAGCCCGACTTGCTCGGCACGGTGTCGAGGTAGACCGAGGTGCCGATGGTGCTGACGTTCTTGGGCAGCGTGTCCATCAACGAGCCGTCGGGGTTGACGCCGACCGGGCTGTTGTAGGTGTTGAGCGCGATCTTCGGCCACGGCGCGTCGAACTTGTCGGTGAGCATCAGGCCCTGGCCCGAGAAGCCAAACGCCGTCGGCGTCGGCGGGATGGTCGGCCGCAGCTTGGCCGAGACGCCGCCGTTGAGCACCGCGATATTCGGCAGCCAGAAGGGGTTCTTCCACAGGCCCGCCAGCGCCAGCGTGCCGCCGAGCGCGCCGGTGGCGTCGGCCTCGAACTGGGCGAGGCCGGTGAGGTTGTCCTTGTTGCCGTCGCGGTCGATGGTCGTCAGCGCCAGCTTGCCGCCGACGTAGACGCGCACCGTGCCGGGGAAGTCGATGCGGGCGAAGACCTCGTCGATCGCGGCCTCGTGGATGGTCGGGATGCCGTAGCTCGGCTTGATCAGCGGCCAGTCGACGTCGAGCTTGCCCTCGAGGCGGAACTTGTCCGGGCCGACCCAGGCCAGCTCGACGCTCGCGGTCGGGTTGGCGAAGTAGCTGCCGACGTGGTCGAGCACCGCCGTGCTGCGGATCGACAGGCCCTTGTAGAGCGCGAACGTCGCCTCCTTGCCGTCCGTGCCGGTCGTGGGGTCGCCGTCGAGGTCGACCGCGAAGTCGTCGACGCCGTCCGAGCTGGCGATGACGTAGGTCGGCCGCGACTCGAGCACGCCGGCCTTGGTCTTGGCGTGGCCGAACTTGATGGCGAACTTGCCGGCCTGCATGGTCTGCTCGGCCACCGGCGCGGCGAAGATCATCTCGGGCGAGCCGGGCAGATCGCCGTTGTCCTTGCGCCGCCAGAGCGCCCGCACCAGGCCGTCGACGTGGACCTTGTCGTTGCCGGGCACGTGCACGCTGAGGTTGGTGTCGACGTCGACCTGCGGGTGCTCGCCCTTGTTGTTGGCGTAGGGCGCAAAGACGCGCACCTTGCCGCCCTTGCCGCTGACGGTCAGCACCTCGCTGCCGACGACCGCGCCGAGCGGGTCGACGCCTTGGAAGGTGCAGCCGTTGGCGTCGCAGCCAGCCGGCAACCACGGGCCGACCAGCTCGAGGCTCTTGGCACCGAACGCGCCCTCGACCCAGGCCGGCACGTTCCACTTGGCCATGCCGCTGCCGGTGAGGTTCAGGTCGGTCTTGGCCGCGACCAGGCGCGTGACGGCGCCCTTGGCGTCGATGCGCAGGTGCACGCCGACGTCCTTGAGCGACATCGTGGTCGTGCCGTCCTCGACGACGATGCCGGCCTTGCCGACCGCGGTCTTGGTCGCCTCGCCGATGCTGTCAGCCGCGCCGCGCGCGTCGAGCCACGCTGCACCATCATGCACCAAAACGCTTCCGATCAGCTTGGTGAAGCCGGCGAAGCGCAGGTCGTAGGGCGCGTTCGACGGGATCGCCAAGAAGGGCAGCCAGCTCGTGGTGCAGGCCGCGTTGCCGCCGTCGCAGGCGCGCAGGGCCAGGCTGTGGCGCAGGCGGGGCTGGCCGGTCGCGTCGAAGATCCAGCTGGCCTTGCCCCCCGAGGCGGCGTCAGCGCAGGCCGAAGCCGTGGCCGCGCCCCGGTCGACGCAGCGGCCGGCCTCGGCGACGTAGCGGTCGTCGCGATGCCACCACGGATCGGGCGTCGCCTTGCGCCAAGCCGACTCGGCGGCGGCGCAGGCCGCGGCGCCGCCGGCGATCTCGCACAGGCCGGCCGCGCTCGAGAGCTCGGCGGTCGCGCGCAGCACCGCGCCGTCCTTGTCGAGCTGGCCGAGGCCGAGGTCATGCCAGAGCGTCGGCGCCGGGAACGTCGCGCCGTCGGCCTGCAAGCAGGTCTGCGCCCCGGCGGCCAGCACCTTGACGCCCAGCAAGGGCAGCAGCGCGCCGGTCTTGCCGAGCAGGTCGCCGGCGTCGAGGCAGAGCGCGCCCTTGCCGCCGTTGGCCGCGGCGTCGTAGCTGCCGGTCAGGCCCAGCGTGCCGAGGCCCGCGGTCGCCACCTGGGCCGAGAACACGGGCGCGCCGAGCACGCCGGTCGCGAGATCGAGGCAGCGCGTCGCCGCCAGGGTGGCCTTGGCGTCGCCGCCGAAGCTGACGGCGGGCGTGGCGACCAGGCAGACGCTGCTGCCCTGCACCAGCGTCGCGTTGCCGACGGCGTTGGCGAACGGCGGCAGCGCCAGCGGCGCCGAGGCGCTGGCGTCGAGGGTCTGCAGCTTGCCGTCGGCGCAGGCCGAGATCGTCAGCTCGGTGGCCGCGCCGGCGACCGGCGTGGCGGTGTAGCTGCCGCCGAGGCAGAGGCCGCCCTTGCCGTCGAAGCCGCCGCTGAGCGCGACCTTGCCGAGGCCCGGCAGCGTCGGCGTGGCCAGCAGCTGCGGCGCGGTGAAGGCGCCCGCGCCAGCGTCGAGGCAAGCGCGGTAGGTCAGGACGGCGCCACCCGGCAGGGCGTTGGCGGCCGGACCTTCGACGCAGACGAGGCCCTTGGCCGTCGAGGTTCCGGCCAGCGCGACGGCGCCGACGATCGGATCGACGATCGCGCCGAAGAGCTCGGTCGCCAGCGGCTTGCCCTGCTGCCAGCACTGGCGCAGGCGCAGCTTGTGCACCTTGCCGTCGTCGCCCGGCGCGGGCAGGTCGACGGCGGTGTCGCCCTCGACGCAGGCCTTGGCCTCGGCCGCCGGCGCGTCATCGCCGCCGCTGAAGCTGCCGTCGAGCACGAGCTTCGAGAACGGCGCGATGGTGGTCTCCGTGGCCTGCAGCGCGAGCTCCCAGGGCGCGCCGTCGGGGCGCGTCGCCGCAGCGGCAAACAGCGCCGCGGTGATCGCGGCGCCGTCAGGCGGCGTGCCGAGCGCGGCGCCGGCGTTGGCGACGCCCGCGTCCTGCAGGTCGAGGCTGGTGCTCAGGGCGCCGGCCTTGCGGCTGCGGCTGCCGCTTGCGCTGGTCGAGGACGCGCCGACCACGCCGCCGACCAGGGCGACGCCGGTCGGCTTGACCAGGGTCAGCGCCAGCGTCGTGTCCTTGCCCGGGGCGAGCTGGCCGCTGACGACGGCGCCGAGGCTCTGGCCGAGGTAGGGCAGCACCACCGCGCCCGAGACGCCGACCGTCGCGGCCCCTTGCGGCCAGACGACCTGCACCTCGGTCGCTTGCAGGCCGAGCAGCGCGAGCGAGGCCGCCTTCAGCGTCAGCGTCGCCTTGCTGCCGACGGTCGTGCTGCCCTTGGCCGGCGCCTTGACGTCGTCGAGCTGCAGCGTGCCCTCGACGGTGCGCGTGATCGCGCCGTCTTTGTCCTTGCACACGGTCAGGACGCCGCCGATCAGCTGCAGCGGCGCGTCCTTGGGCAGCGCGACGGGGCCCGACAGGCAGAAGGTGATAGGGTCGTCCTTGCCGGCCTTCTCGATCGTGCCGCTGAGCGTGGCGCTGCCGAAGACGCCGGTGTCGAAGTCGGCCTTGCCTTGCACCGTGTAGCTGTCGCCGGTCATCGGGCCGTCGGCCTTGAGCTCCTTGGCCTCGGGCGGCAGCAGATCGCCGCAGGCGCCTTCGTCGATCTTGCCGTCACAGTTCTGGTCGATGCCGTCGCAGATCTCCTTGTTGGTCGGCAGCACGCCGGCGTCCTTGTCGTCGCAGTCGCCACCCTTGGCCACGGCGCCCGCGGGGCCCTGGCAGAAGCAGCCGAGCGCCTTGCCGCCAGCGCCGTCCTGGTCGTCGTCGGCGTACCAATCGACGCACGTGGCCTTGCTCGGCGCCGTGCAGCTGCCGGCAGCGCAGGCCTCGCCGCTGGTGCAGGGATCGCCGTCGTCACAGCTGGCGTCGACAGGCGGCGCGGCGCAGCCGCCGGTGGCAGCGCAGGCGCCGGGCGCGCAGCTGTTGCCGGTCAGGCAGGCGACGCCCATCGGCAGCTGCAGCTCGGCCGGTTCGCTGGTGGCGACCAGGTCGCCGCCGTCGGCGGCGAGCGTGTGCGTGACCTTGCAGCGCAGCAGGTCGCAGGTGCCGGCCTGCCCGGCGAAGTCGGCCGAGCCCGCCGCGGTCTCGGCCCAGCTGCCGTCGTTGTGCTGCCAGGAAAAGGTCGCGACGGTGCCGACGGGCGGCGCCGCGGAGGTGACCTTGCAGGTCCAGACGTCGGCGCTCTGGGTGACGATGACCGTGGGCGTCGCGAGCGTGACGGCGGTGTCGGGGGCGGTGGTGGTGTCGGGGTCGCTGCTGTCTTCGGGCGCGACGTCGCCGCTGCCCGTGTCGCCGCTGCCCGTGTCGCCGCCGGCCGTGTCGCTGCTGGCCGTGTCGCCGCCGCCCGTGTCCGCGACAGCGGTGTCGGCGCCAGCGGTGTCGGCAGCCGTCGTGTCGCCTGGGGTCGCGTCCTGGCCGGGTGCTGCGTCGGCCGTCGTGGTGCCGAGGTCGTCGGCGGCCTGGACGTCGCTGGCGGCGCTGGTTCCGTCGGCGCCCGCGCCGTCGGTGCCTGCGCACGCCGCGAGCAGCAGGAGCAGGGTTGCGGCAGGAAGTTGGGCAGAGATCCGCATGGTACCTCGTTTGCAATGGTCCTTGCAAAATGACGTAGGCTGGAGCGTAGCAACTCCAATCGCTTCGGGAACTGGCCAGTTCTGGTCTGGCCTGACCAGAATCGGACAGCCTGCGGGCAACTGCGAACGGCAGGAGATCTTTTGCAGAGTGGCATGCGTGACGACCCGGGCCTTGGGTCGAGGGCGACGAAGGCAACATCGTTGCGGGTAGGGACAGGCTTCCATGCCTGTCCGCGGGTGCACCTGCGTCGGGCAGAAGCTCGGCTGCGATGATGGTGACCCCTGCACTGCCGACAGCTGCGCCGCGTCCGCTGGCTGCGCCCACACCGCCAAGGCCGACGGCGACGTCTGCACCGCAGACGGCTGCACCGAGACAGGCTGCGTCTGCCAGGCCGGCGCTTGCGTCCTCGCGGCGAAGTGGGGCCCAAGGTGGCAGGCGCGATGGCGGGCGGACGCTGAGCTCCTCTGGCAGCAGCACCGCAGCGATGGCATCCTCGCCGTGGACCCGGATGATGCGCCGGGCGAGGAGCTGGAAGGTGGCGGATACGGACGGCAACTGGGATGAGGTCGCCGGGGATCTGCGGACGCGCGGCACGATCGGCATGAACGAGCTCCCGGCCCAGCGCATGCGGCAGGCGATGGCGATGCAGCAGCTCGGCATCCAGCTCCAGCGCCAGCGTCTGCTGCGGCAGGCGCGCGAGGCAGGCGAGCCGACCGACGACGCCGCGATCGACGCCAAGCTCTTCGCATGGCTGCTGCATCGGCCGGGTGAGCGGAGTGATCGCGCGCGGCTCGCGGCGCTGCGCGCGAAGGTCGGCGGATGACGCCGGAGGGGCTGCGGCGCGTCGTCGCTGACGTCGACACGCTGGGGCGACCATGGGCCCTCGCCGGCGGTCTCGCGGTCTCGATCTGGGCGGACCCGCGCTTCACCCACGACATCGACATCGCCGTCGCCGTGGCCAACGACGCTGAGGCCGAGTCCATCGTCCACGCCCTGCTCGGTTGCGGATGGCAGATCGGCGACGTCGTCGAGCAGACCTATACCGAGCGGATGGCGACCGTTCGTCTTGCGGTTGAGGCTGGCGAGGGGCCCCAGTTGGTGGACGTTCTCTTCGCGACCAGCTCGATCGAGCCGGAGCTTGCCGCCGATGCCGCGAGGCTCGAGGTCCTGCCGCAGCTCACCGCGCCCGTGGCACGCCCCGAGGCGCTGGTCGCGATGAAGCTGCTCTCGGTCGAAGCTGCTCGGCCACAAGACGCCATCGATCTGCGCGCCCTGCACGCCGTGATGGACGCGACGGCGCGGGAGCGTGTCGGTGCGCTGGTCGCGTTGATCCATGCCCGCGGCGCGGCGCGGGGACGTGATCTGCGCGCGGCGTGGCTACATTGGACGCGTACCGGAGCCGCGCCGGCGTCCTAGTTCGGCGGCAGCGACCGGCAGGAATTCGGGTCGCTCGCCCCGCCGCGGGGTTTGCGGGCTGGCGGCCCGGCTGCTGCGGCAGGTTGTCGTTGACAGGGGTTGGGCGCGTGCGTAGCGTCCAAGATCCGAGCAGTTACGGTTGGTGTGGTCCGGGAACACATCCCATGTCTCCGCTCTCTGCGTGTCGGACGAATCGAGACATCGTGCAGAATCAAATGGTTGCGGCGATGGTCGCACGTTTCGCCCTTCTTGGCGCAGCTCTGGTGATGGGCGCGACCGGGCGATGACCTGGACGCAGGCTGGTTTGTCTTGGGCGTCGTTTGCCTTGTCGGTCGCGCTGCTCCGATCGATGCGCGAGGCTGTCCAGGGGCAGGGGGAGAAGGTCTCCTCACCGCCTGCCGGAAGCTGAGCCTTCTCGTCATGTTGATGGTCATCTCGAAGCGGCGGACCGTCGCGTCACTCGACGACGTCAACGAGGCGCGGCGTCACCTCACCGGCCGCGACCAGGGCGAAGGCCGCGGCCGCCCCATCGCGCCACTGCACCTGGAACGCTCGCAATTGCGCGATGGTCTCATGGCGGACGACCGGGTCGAGCGCGAGCCCCGTCAGCGCGCGACGGTGTCTGCTTCGGGGCTCTGCGGCGAGTTGGCGAAGCGGGAACAGCGGCATCTTCTGCAGTTCGCACACGACTCCAGGGGACTCCACTGCCGACGGTGCGGGTGAGCAGGCAGTCGTTGACCGTCGCAGTGTGCGCTGGCACGCTCGGATCAGCCTCGGGGTGGGGTGACGGAGCGCCTCCGATGTGCGCCCATCCCGCCCACGCGCCACGGGCAACCTCCGCCAGAACCGCGCTGCGAGTCCTCGCGGTGGCGGGCTCGCACAGCGCCAACGACAGCGCCAACGACAGCGCCAACGCTAGGAAGGGTGTCGATGATCTACGAGTCGGTGTACGAGGGCCTTCGCGATGCCTGCGCCAATTTCGAGCTACGCCGCGAGCGCCTGGCGAAGTCGGCGCTCGAGCGCTGGCTCGAGCCGTCGGTCGGCCCCGCGCTGCCCAGCGACAAGCTCATCGCGCACATCATCGCCGACGCGATGCTGCGTCGGATGGACCATCGCCTGGTCGAGTCGAAGAACATCTACCTCGAGAGCTTCGACATCTCCCAGATCGAGCTCTTCTATGCGATGACCAAGGGCTACCCCCAGGTGCCGAAGGCGCACGACATCGCGAACCAATCCCTCTCGCATGAGCTCGCGCAGCACGAGCGCGCCTCGCTCGTCGAGATCGGCGTCGGCCGCGGGGTGCAGGTCAAGGGCGTCGTCGAGCGCCTGGCGCGCGCGCCCGGCAAGCTCCGCGACCTCACGGTGGTCGCCATCGACCCGGACGTGGGCAACCTCGTCGCGTCGCGTGCGCTGCTCGAAGGGCTGACGGAGTTGCCGTTCGCGTTCCGCGTGCACACCAAGCAGGGCCTGCTCGAACGCTTTGACCGCGCAGATTTCGCCGATCTCGCGAGCATCGCTGGTGATGTGTCGGTCATGAACTCGGCCTACACCATCCACCACACCGTGCACGCCTTGGGCGACTCGTCGTTGCGCACCGACCTGTTCCGCTCGCTGCGGGAGGCGTTTCGCCCACGGCTGTTCACCCTCATCGAGCCCAGCGCCAACCACGACACAGAGCACCTGGGGACGCGCCTGCGCGCGTGTTTCCAGCACTTTGGTACGGTCTTTGACCTCGTCGATCAGTCCAGCGTCACGCCAGAAGAGAAGTTCGTCATCAAGGAGAAGTTCTTTGGTCGCGAGATTCGCGACATCTTCGGCACCAGCGACGCCTTCCGCTGCGAACGCCACGAGACCGTGGACTCTTGGCTGCTCCGCCTGGTCAAGTCGGGATGGGAGCCCTACGACGAGCTGCAGACGCTCGACGTGCAGCTGCCATCGTATTGCTCGGCGACCGTCGACGACGGCCTCGTTCGCCTTGGCTATCGGGACCTGCCGTTGCTCGGGGTCTTCGCGTATCGCGGCAACCAAGGCGGCCGGACCACACCATGACCAGCGGCAACATGACCAGCGGCAACATGACCAGCGGCGACATGACCAGCGGCGACATGACCAGCGGCGACGACAGCGTCCCTGTCGCGGCGCAGATGCAGGTGCACGGCGCGCTCATGGTCGGGTTTGCCCAGGCCTGCGTGAACCTCCACATCGTCGCAGGCCGCGACGCGACGAGCTTCATCCAGGGGCTCCAGATCAACGATTGGTACCCGCTCTCGGAATGGGAGCGCCTGCAAGACCTCGTCGTGCGGTCGTATCGCAACGTCGACCCCATCATGGTCAAGGTGGGCGCGGCCATGATGACGGGTTGGTACCAGTTCGGCCCGGGAAAGAGCCTGCTGCGCGACGGCGCGAGCTTTCTGCAATACCAGACGGGCTCAGGCGGCTTCGCCAGCGTGGTGCGTGGTCCCGAACGGGCCGTGGGCACGTTCGAGCTCGAGCTCTTCGATCGGGCGAACGGCCGCGCGGTGGTCCACTCCACGACGCCCTTCAACCGAAAGATGGAGTGCGGGGTGCTGATCGGTGGGCTGCTGGCTCCAGGGGATATCGACTACGTCGATGTCCGCAACGACCAAGACCCGAACCGGCTCGTGGTGGAGTTCCACTGATGCAAGACCCGTCGGTGACCCTTGACGAGATCCTGGCGCGGGACGAGACCGAGCTGCTCACGCGGCTGTCGCCGTCGGAGCTCCGCCGGCTGTATTGGAAGTTCCGCGGCCTCGCCAAGACGCTCGAGCGCGACACGGCGTTTTGGAACTCGACCAACGAGAACCTGACGGCGGCCTACGAGCAGCTCGACGAGAAAGAGCGCGAGCTGGCCGCGGCCTACCACACGATCCGCGAGGACCTGGAGGTCGCGCAGAGCGTGCAGAGCGCGCTGCTGCCGCGCATGTCGCCGACCATGGCGTCCGAGTTGGAGCTCAGCGTCTACCACAAGCAGCTCGCCGAGGTCGGTGGCGACTACTACGACTACTTCCGCACCGCATCAGATCGCTACGCCATCGGCGTCTTCGACATCTCGGGGCACGGCGTCAGCTCCGCGCTCGTGATGGCGTATCTGAAGGCGCAGTTCATGACCACCATGGAGCGCCTCGAGAAGCCCGGCGAGATCGTCGAGTCGGTCAACAAGGCTTCGGTCGCGTTTCTGCGCGAGGTGCGGAAGTACGCGACGGTCACCTTCGTCACCTTCGCCGCGGACTCCCTCACCTACGTCTGCGGTGGTGGCCATGGCCTGCTCATCGCGGCCAACGGCGACGAGCACGACCTCGAGAAACGCAATCCCTTCTTGGGCCTGCGACAGAAGCCCTTCGTCGAGACGCGGTTGCCCTTCGCGCCGGGCGACCTCCTGGTGCTGTACACCGACGGCATGGTCGAGGCCCAAGACAGCGCCGGTCGCGACTACACTGTGGCCCGGCTGCATGGGCTTGTCCGCCAACATCGCGCCCTGCCGACCGAGGAGATCGTGCGTCTCTGCGTCGAAGACTACCAATCGTTTCGTACCCACGATTCCGACGACATCACGTTGCTCGTCGCGAGGAAGACGGCATGACCCCACAAGCACCGACACCCCTGGTTGAACTGGACGAGCGCAGGCTCGCGACCACCGTCACCCGGCTGCGGCTCACCGTAGGCCCCCTCGATCACGTCACCGGCGATCTGGCCGGCTTGGTCGGCGAGCAGTCGCTGCAGCTGCTCGGGATGTTCTACCCCAGGAACGTCGCCAAGAAGGCCAACGTCGTGATCACCGAGCTCGTCACCAACGTGTTCGAGAACATGGTGGATCCGAAGTCCAGCTTTGACCTCGCGCTCGACGCCGGACCGACCGGGCTCGTCATCGCGGTTCGAAACCAGGTGACACCGGAGCAATACGCCAAGGTCAAGGCGCGGGTCGACCTGATTCGCGACACGCCTGACCTGCGCGCCCTGGTCGCGAACACCATCCGCGAGCGGCGCAAAGAGCGGCTCAAGGGTGGCTTGGGGTTGATGCGGCTGGCGCAAGAGAACAAGTTCGCCATTGCCACCGCCTATGACGACGGGGCCATGACCGTGACGGCGACCTACACGGCGGTGCAATCATGAAGGTGATCACTTTTGGCGAGATCGTCGACGGCGGCGCGAGCGTCTTCCACTCGGTCGCGACCCTCGACGCGCACTCGCTCAAGCATCGGTTCGAGGGGGTCATCCGGGTCGACAACCCCTACCGCTTCTTGAAGGGGCATATCGACGAGCTCAGCGCCAAGCTGCCCGAGCTGGGGCTGCAGGAGCTGGTGATCGATTTCACCGACCTGCACTTCTGCAACTCGAACGGCTTCTACGTCATCATGGACGTCGTCGAGGCGCTCTATCTCGGCTCGGGTGACGCCAAGGTGATCGTGCGGCGCATCGGCGACGACGATTGGCAGCGCGAGACGCTGCCGATCCTGCTCAACGTGGACGACGAGGACATCGGCCGCCGCACCAGCTTCGAGGACGTCCAAGCTCCGTAGGTCGCTGGGGCGGTCGCGAGGGTCAGATCTTCTCTTGTATCCTTTTCAGCGAGCCGCCCGCGCTCAACGCACCCGACGCCGACGCCCCGTCTCCGCCGGCGCACGCAGCCCCGGCCCCGGCAACGAGCGGTTCGCCGGCGCCGCAGCGGGCAGGTTCACCGCGCTCTCGGCCTCGATCTCCAGCACGACGTCGGCGGGCGACGCGGCCAGGCGCACGAGCTGGTCCAAGATCTCGCGGCAGGCGTCGAGCGGACGGTCGCTCTGCTCGCGGCTGAGCACGCGCGTCAGCACCACCTGGGTGCCGCCGGCGGCCTCGACCTGGCCCAGCCGCCACGGCGAGCCGCGCACGTTCACCAGCGCCAGCAGCGCCTCGCCCTGCAGCAGGCCGCGTGGATCCAACGTCATCGCGACCGCGGCGGGCCCCTGCTCGACCTTGCTCATGCCCAGGCGCAGGGCGCGCACGCGCAGGCGCAGCGTGTCGACCAGCGCGGCGGCGGTCGGCGGCAGGCGGCCGAAGCGGTCGGCGAGGTCCTCGACCAGGGCGTCGAGCTCCTCGTCGCTGCGCACGGCGGCGAGGCGCTTGTAGGCGAGCAGGCGCTGCGTCGGGTCGGGGATCCACAGATCGGGCAGGTAGGCCGTGACCGAGACCTTGATCTCGGGGTCCACCGGCGCGCCGAGCGTCTCGCTGCGCAGCTCGGCCACGGCCTCTTCGAGCATGCGGACGTAGAGGTCGTAGCCGACCTCGGCGATGTGGCCGCTCTGCGCTTCGCCCAGGATGTTGCCGGCGCCGCGGATCTCCAGGTCGTGCGAGGCGATGTGGATGCCGGCGCCCAGCTCGCTGAAGCGCTCGAGCACCGCCACGCGCTTGGCGCCCTCGTTGGTCAGGCGCTCGCGGTCCGGGACCATCAGGTAGCAGAACGCGCGCTCGGACGCCCGACCGACGCGGCCGCGCAGCTGGTAGAGCTGGGCCAGGCCGAAGGTGTCGGCCCGGTCGACGAACATCGTGTTGGCGTTGGGGATGTCGAGGCCGCTCTCGATGATCGTCGTCGCGACGAGCACGTTGGCCTCGCCGCGCATGAACGTCAGCATCGCCTCTTCGAGCTGCTCCTCGGGCATCTGGCCGTGCGCGACCACCGGCTTGACCGAGGGCACCAGCCGCTGCAGCTGCTCGGCGATCTCCTCGAGCTCGCCCGTGCGGTTGCGGATGTAGAAGACCTGGCCACCGCGCGCCAGCTCGCGCTCGATGCCCTCCTTCAAGATCTCGTCGCTGCCGCGGCAGACGATCGTGCGCACGCTCTTGCGGTTCTCGGGCGGCGTCGCGATCAGCGAGAGGTCGCGCAGGCCCAGAGTCGCCATCTGCAGCGTGCGCGGGATCGGCGTCGCCGAGAGCACGAGGCAGTCGACCGTGGCGCGCCACCGCTGCATCGCCTCTTTGTGCTTGACGCCAAAACGATGCTCTTCGTCGATGATGAGCAGGCCGATGTCGCGGAACTTCACGTCCTCGCTCAGCAATCGGTGCGTGCCGATCACGATGTCGACCTTGCCCTGGCCGAGCTGCTCGATCACCTCACGCTGCTCGGCCGCGGTGCGGAAGCGCGAGAGCGAGTCGATCGTCAGCGGCAGGCCGCGGCAGCGCTTCTCGAACGTCATGCGGTGCTGCTCGGCGAGCACCGTCGTCGGCACCAGGACCGCGACCTGCTTGCCGTCGAGCGCGGCCTTGACCGCGGCGCGGATCGCGACCTCGGTCTTGCCGTAGCCGACGTCGCCGCAGACCAGGCGCCAGGTCGGGCGCGGCGCCTGCAGGTCGGCCAAGATCTCGTCGATGGCGCGCTGCTGGTCCGGCGTCTCCTCGAAGGGGAAGGTCGCCTCCCACTCGCGGTAGAGCTCGTCCGGCGGGCTGAAGGCGTGGCCGACCTGCGCCGCGCGCTCGGCGTAGAGCTTGACCAGCTCCTGGGCGATGTCGGCCGCCGCCTTGCGCGCGCGGCCCTTGGCCTTGGTCCAGCGCTCACCGCCCAGCTTGTCGAGCATCGGCGTGCGCTCGCCCTCGCCGGGGGCGTATTTCTGCACCCGATCGAGGCTCGTCATCGGCACGTAGACCTTCTGTCCGTCCTTGTAGAGCAGCAGCAGGTAGTCGGCCTCGATGCCGCCGGCCTCCAAGCGCACGATGCGGGCGAAGCGGCCAATGCCGTGGTCGACGTGCGCCACGTAATCGCCCTCGTGCAGCTCCTGCACGTCGCGGATGAAGTTGTTGCCGCTGGTGCGCTTCTTGCGCGCGCCGCGCCGGGTGCGGTCCTTGCGGCCGAGGATCTCCTCCTCGTCGATGACCAGCAGGTGGAACGGCTCGAGGTGGAAGCCGGCGCCCGTGCCGCCGAGCACCAGCACCGCGCCCAGGCTCTCGTGCTCGCGGTACTCCTGCACCCGCGCCGGCGTCAGCGGCTCGTCGAGCAGCTGCGTCTCGACGCCGTAATGGCGCAAGATCGCGTCGATGCGGGCGCGGCCGCCCTCGGAGTGGGCGGTGACGACGACCAGCTCGCCAGCCCGACGCGCCGCGCGGATCGTCGACGCTAGGGGCCGCAGGCCGTGCTCACCGCGACGGCTCTCGTCGAGCTCACGCGCGATCTCGGCGTTGCCGCCGACATCGAGCACGAAGGTCTTGATCTTGTTGTTGTCTTCGGCGAGCGCCACCGGCCGCACCAGCAGCTTGCCGTGGCTCGCCAGCGCCTGGCGGATCTCCTTGGGCGACGCCAGCAGCTGCTCGGGCGGGTAGACCAGGCGCCCCGCCTCGCGCGCGGCCTTGTGCAGGGCCACCGCCTCGGCCCAGGCGCGGTCGAGCGCCGCCTCGATGGCGTCGGGGCTCTCGAGCACCCACAGCGGCCCACGCGGCTTGCCGTGGTCGTCGGTCGGCGCGCCGCAGATCTGCGCCAGGGTCGCCGTCTCGGGCGCCAGCGCCGGCAGCAGCGCCTCGACGCCGGGCAGCAGGTGGCCGGCGCGCAGCTCGCCCAAGATCGCCTGCAGCTCGACGTTGCCGAGCGCGGCGACGTCGGCCAGGTCGGTGACGCGATGGCAGATCTCGTCGACGCGCCCAGGCTCGAGCAACAGCTCGCGCGCCGGCGGCAAGATCAGGTCGATCAGCGCTCCACCCGCCTTCTGCGTCTCGGGGTCAAAAAAGCGCATCGCCTCGACGTCGTCGCCGAAGAGCTCGATGCGGATCGGCTGCTCGTAGAGCGGGCTCCAGACGTCGATGACGCCGCCGCGCACGCAGAACGTGCCGGGATCTTCGACCACCGGCACGCGCTCGTAGCCGCCGCGCACCAACTCCTCGGCCAGCACGACGCGGTCGAGCTCGCCGCCGACCGAGGCCATCACCGTATGGCTCTGCAGCACCGACGGTGCCAGCGTCCGCGCCATCAGCGCCTCGGCCGTCAGCACCACCGCGGCGACGCCCCACTCGTTGTGCAGCCGCCACGCCGCCGCGACCCGCTGCCGCGCCAGGGCCCGCAGCGGCGCGATCTCGTGGTAGGGGCTCTGATCGTTGGCCTCGAACGCGATGACCGGCTCGAGGCCCGGCCACAGCGCCGACTCGTAGGTCTGCAAGCCCTCGATCAGCCGCGTCATGCGCTGCACGTCCGGCACCACGACCAGCAGCGGCCGGTCCAGGCGATGGCGCAACGTCGCGAGCACGAAGGGCACGACGCCGCCCTCGGCCGTGGCCAGCGCGACGTCGCGGCCCTGCTCGAGCTGCACCAGCAGGCCCTCGAGGTCGAACGCGCGCGCACCACCGCCTTGGGCGGCGGCGGCGGCAGAGGCAGAGGTGGGAGTCGGAGTCGCCATGGGGGGCGGAGACTAGCCGCGCCGGGCGGCGGCGCAAAGGGGGCGTGCCTTGATGCCGCGATTGCGCGACGATGCCGCGACGACGCCGCGACGACAGGGCGCTTGCCGGGTGAGGATCTGGCCCGCCCCGGCGCAAGGACGCCGCGACGATCAGCGTGCGGGGCTGGTATGGCGCCGTCGCTCGCGCGACCCGACCGCGAGCGGGACCTGGCGCCGGGCCTACTTGCAGGCCTGCACGTCGAAGATGCCGAAGTTGCCGACCTCTTTGCAGCTCCACGCCTTGCCGTCGGCGTCGCAGCAGCCGCTGGCGAGGTTCATGGCGACGCAATCGTCGCTCTCCTTGAGCCCGGCCGGGCAGACCTCCGCCTTGACCGGCAGCCCGCAGCCGAGCTCCGTGCCGAGCCGGCCGCACGGGCCATCGGCCAACTCATCGCCGCCCTGGCCGGCCGTCTTGTCTGGCGTGGTGGTCGGCGCGTCCTTGTCGAGCGGCGTCAGCCTCCAGTACTGCCCCGAGTACTTGCCCGTCTTGCCCATGAAGGGCGTGTGCGGGGGGGCGCCGGCGGTGTCGAAGGAGCGCTCCTTGCCGAGGAAGTCGTTGGTCAGTCGATAGAATCCATCGCCCAAGGGGGTCAAGGTCCAGCGTTGGCCGGTGTACTTGCCGGTCTGCCCCATGAAGGGCAGGTTCTCGGTGCCGCCGTAGGTGTCGAGCGACCGCGCCTCGCCGAGGAAGGCGTTCGTCAGCCGGTAGATGCCGGGCTTGTCGAGCTCGGTGAGGGTCCAGCGCTGGCCGCTGGAGCTGCTGACCTTGGCCATGAACGGCGGGTTCTTGCCGTCGCTGTAGGTGTCGAGCGCGACATCGGCGCCGAGGAAGGAGTTGGTCAGGCGGTAGACCTTGCTCGTGTCGATCTTGGCGCCGCCGCCCGTGGTGCCGCCGCCTGTAGTGCCATCGCTCGTGGTCTCGCCGGCCTGGGTCGTGTCGCTGCCCGCGCCGGCGCCATCCTTGTCGCCGCCAGACACCGTGGCGTCAGACGAGGAGCTCGCGTCGGAGCTGCTGCTGGTGCTGCCGCTCGATCCACCGCTCGTGGAGCAGGCCGCGAGGGCGGCGATGGCGCAGATCAGGGCTGGGAGCAAGACGGAGCGGCTGGGGACCATGCATGACCTCGTGGCTGGGGCTCGGCGTTTGAGCGGGCGGCGGAGGGTTCGTCAACGCGAGCGCCTTGGCAACGGTGGCCGCCGCAACGTCTTGCCCGAGCGCGTGAACAGCGCCGCCGCGGGGGCGCGGTCGCGGAATGGCGCGCGCCCTGGCGCTGCAGACCGGGCGCCGCGACGGCGACCCTGCGGAACGCGGCTCTGCCCAACGCGGCGTCGCCCCAGCAACGCCACACACGCCTCTGGGCGGCAGGTCACAACCCGTTTTGATCCGCCTCCCCACTGCTGACAACCAAGCCCGCAGAACCCTGTAGCGACAAGGCTTTCAGCCGCCTTCCAGGCGAGCTGCGCCTGTTTGGAGGTGCGCCGATGCGACGTGTTGCCGCGGTCCTGGTCTGTTGTGCCCTCGTCACGCCCGCGGGCTGCTTCATCGCGCCCGAGATCGACGTGCCCGACGGGGTCGACGGCGGCGCGGCGGCGGTGGCTGGTGGGGACGCCAAGCCGGGCAAGCCGAGCAAGCCGGCGGGCGCCTCCACGGTCGTGTGGACATGGGGCACGACCACCGACCCGAGCCCGTGCGCCGTTGCGCCGACCATCGACGGCATCATCGGCGGCAAGGCGAACAAGGGCCGCGACGACGAGTGGGCCTGCGCTGGCACCGCGACCGGCATCTACGGCAAGGTCCACGCCTTGACCATCGGCACCTGGCTCTACGTCGCCAACGACTGGCGCCTGCGCACGGACGGGCCGATCTGCCCGGGCATGTACAACGCGTTCTGGATCAGCACGATCGCCGGCATGCTCTCGGTCAAGGTCTACGGCGACCAGCACATCGAGGCGGAATTCAACGGCGAACGGCTCGACAAGGCGCAAGGCGCCAGCGGCTTCGGGCCGTCGGACAACCTCGCCCAACCGCACGCGATGTGGGAGTTCGCGGTCGATCTGGCCGGCAAGGTTCCGCCCTTGCCCATGCAGCTCACCGAGCACGATCCCGGCACCAACTTCGTCACGTTCGTCCCCGCGACCGTGGATGGCATCCCCCAGTGTCCGGCAGACGCCGCACCGATGGTCGACGAGCCCACGGCGTTCGCGCTCGTCCCGCAGCAGTCCGACGGCGGCCACGGGATGCAGGTGACGCTGCTCCCGGACGACGCGCTGATCATCACCGGCGTCGAACCCTGGCCGCTGATCCCCGGGCAGCCGGCCATCGCCCGCGGCGCAGGGTTGGTGGCGGGCCCCGATGCCCGGGTGCGCCTCGGCACGGCCGAGACCGAGGTCAGCGCCTGGCTGGGCAACTGCGTGATCTTCCGCGTCCCCGCCGACGCCCATGGCGAGAGCGAGCTGCAGGTGCGGCGCGGCGACGGCAAGGCGACGTCGACGCAGGTGGCGGTCGGCTCTGCGGTGGCGCCATGAGACCAGCGCCACGTGGCGCCGGCCGGTCGTCGTGGCGGCGCCTTCGCCTCGTCCTCGCAGCGTTCTTGCTGGCGACTGGCGCGGCGGCATCGCCCGCGCTGGCGTCCGACCTACGCGTCGTGCGCTCGGGCTGCCCGTCCTCGGCCTGGAGCGATGAGATGCTCCTGCGGCTGGCAGAACGGGCGCTGGCCCACGGAGACCCGGACCAGGACGGCGACACCTCCGTCGCGTGGATCGTGATGGGTTGCACGAGCCAACGGATCGACGTGACGGTTCGGGGCAACGCCAGGAGCGGGCACGGACGGCACATCGGTGGCCGCGCCGTGGTCGAGATCGGTCCGCAGGGCAGCGACGCGGCCATCGTCGAGGCCGTGTTGGCCGCGGTCGCCGACGCCAGCCTGCGGCGGGTCGACCCCGATCACCCGCGGCGCGCGCTGTCTGTCGCGGCCTCCGGTCAGGTGCGCGGCGGGCGCGAGGAGGCAGCCCCGGCCTCGCCGCTCAGGGTCGGAGGGAGCTTGTGGCTCGGCGTGGTCAACGAGCTCGGCGCGAGCCTCTGGCTGGGCATCGCCGGCGAGCGGCTGGGGGTCCGGCTGGGCGCGGCCGGTGGCACCGGCGACACCGGTCGATCGCTCGCGGGCATGGCGGCCCTGACCGTGCGCCTCTGGGGGCCGCACTACGCGCTGGCGCAGGCCGCCGGGGCGCGCTTGTGGTGGCCGAGCCAACCGGCCCCAGACCCCGGCACGATCGACACGCGAGGCGCCACCTACGACTTCGGTTCGCTCGGCGTCGGCTACGGCCTGCGGCTCGGGCCCGTCGTCGCGGTCGAGATCGGCGTACATCTGCAGGTGGGGCGCGTGCGCTGGGCGTCGGGCCACGCAGCGGCGATCGCGCCGGCGGTGTCGATCGCGCTCGTCTTCGAACAGGAGGGAGGCCGTGGCAACAATGGCGGGTAGGACCCAGCGGCCCCGAGCGACGGCGGCGTCCGGGGTGATCGGCAGAGCGCTGCAGATCGCCGCGCTGGCGGCCTGGTGTGCGGGCTGCATCGACAACGACGCGGGCGACGACGGCGCCATGGGAGCGCTCACCGTGCCGCCGTGGGCGCTCGCCTGCCCGGACGCGCCGGCCGCCCTGCGCCTCGAGCACGTGCAGATGCTCGGCACACAGCGCAGCTACCACGTGGCCTCCGCGATGCCGCACTCCAAGCGCTGGGCCTCCACCCACGCGCCGCTCGACGTGCAGCTGGAGCAGCAGGGCGTGCGCGCGTTCGAGCTGGACCTGCACGTGGACGAAGACGGCGTGACGTTCCACGTCGCCAACCTGCCGGGCATCGACGACGGCACGACCTGCGAGACGCTGGAGTCGTGCTTGCTGACGATGTGGGCCTGGAGCCAGCAGAACCCCTGCGCCCACACCCTCGTGTTGCTGCTGGGCGGCGGCGACGGCCTCGATGCGCGGCAGATCGCCGACCACCTCGGCGCGCTCGAGGCCGCAATCTTGCGGGTCTGGCCACGCGAGCGGCTGCTGACGCCGGACCAGGTGCGCGGCGGCACCGTCTGCGTCGACCTGGCCGTCCGTGCCCGCGGCTGGCCGTGGATCGAGGCGACGCGCGGTCGGCTGCTCGTGGCGTTGAAGGCGACTGGCGACGTCGGCAGCCGCTACCGCGCGCTGCACCCCCACCTGCACGGGGCGCTGGCCTTTGTGACGGGCAAGGTCGGCGAGACCGACGTGGCCATCGTCGGCGACCCCGGCCTGACGCCAGAAGCGGCACGCGAGGCGGTCGCCGCCGGCTACCTGGTCGCGATCTACCCATCGGCGACGGCGACATCGAGCCAAGCGGCCCTCGCCAGCGGCGCCCAGCTGGTGATGACCGACGCGCCGGTCGCGCGCGCTCGCTACGGTGGCTTCGCCCTGACGCTCCCGGGCGGCCAACCTTCGCGCTGCGGCCCCGAAGGCGCACCGACCGCGTGCACGACGGCGGCGGTCAACGGCCTGCCGGAGCCGCTGGCCCCGTGAACACAGGTGGCCTGCGCGACCGGCAGGGGCGAGCCGCGGACACGGGCACATGCCGAGGCGAATGCTCCAGGGATCTTGGCGCTGTCGGGGCGGCGCGCCTCGTTGACGGAGGCCGTACAGGTTCGTAGCTTGGCGCCGCGGGTCGGTCGCGATGGAGAGGGGCCAAGGTGAAACAGCCAACGTCGCTGGTTTCGATCAAGACCTTCTATCTCGCCATGGCCGTCGTGGGGGCCGTCTCCACCTGGACCTTCAACATCCTCGCCTGGCAGGAGCTCGGCGCCGACTTCACGCCGCTCGCGTTCGTCCAGGTCGGCTTCCAGGGGTCGCCGATCTTGGGCTCGGTCGCCTCGGACTTCTGGGTCGGCTCCGTGGCGTCGCTGGTCTGGATGCTGGTCGAGGCGCGGCGCATCGGCATGCGCTTGTGGTGGATCTGGCTGCCCCTCACCGCCGGCGTCGCGTGGGCCTTCGCCCTGCCGCTCTTTCTCTACTACCGGGAGCGATGGCTCGAGCGAGGGCCGCCGCCGCAGGTGGCACTGTGATGACCTCCCTCAAGAAGCTGTGGCCCTGGCTGCTGCTGGTGTTGGTGCCGCTGTGGCTCGTCGGCGCGGTCGGCGAGCTGCTCGACGCCCGCCTGCTCGAGCAAGAGGCCGTGCAGGTGTCGGGGACGATCGCCTCGGCCAGGTGGAGCCAGCGGCGCGCCGGCAGGATGCTCGACATCGACGTGGACTGGCCGCACGAAGGGCGCCTGGTCCACGGCTCGTTCAGCCTGCCGTCGCAGGCGGGCCTCGCCTACGCCGACGAGGACGGCCGGGTGACGCAGCCAACCATCGAGGTCCGCTACGCGCGCTCCAAGCCGCAGGTCGCCGCGTTGCTGATCCAACCGCCAGACCCCGCGTGGCTGAGCGCGATCCTGGCGGGCGTCGGCTTCTGCGTCGTGTCCGGTGTCGTCGGGTTCCTCATCCTCGAGTGGCGCGGCGGCCGCGGCTCGAATCGTCCGGCACGTTTGTAGCGCCACGGTCGGCGCGGCCAGAGGCTCAGCGCCCGTCACCCAGGGGTGCGGCGTACAGGCAGAGATGGTTCGCGTTGGGCCGTTCGCGTCCGGGCTGCTTGCGATGAATCGGCCGATTGACGACCTCGTAATCGTCGCCGTCGCGCACGACCAGCGTGGTCGAGCCGCCGCCGTCGAGATTCAGCGCATCGTGCGCCCCGAGCCGCCGCATCCAAAGCCCGAGCTCGTGCAGGTAGAGCCCCTCGCTGTAGCCCGGCTGCCGCCCGTCGACCAACAGCACGACCAGGGTCGCGCCGTCCCGACTCACCCCAACCGCCGTCCGCGGCGCCATATCGGGGTTGTGGATATCGACCTTGCCGTCCTCGAGCACGATCTCGAAGCCCGGCACCACCGTCGCGGTATCGGTCACGTCCGCCGGCGCGTGGACGAAGCGCATCGACTTGTCCGCCCCGATGGCCCACACGTCGAAGCGATTCTGCCGGTCCGAGAGCCGCTCGCCGTCAACGACCCAGAGCCCCTGCACGTTCTGCGGTAGCCCCTCCTCGTCGACGACCGGATCGTAGGCCGACGCGTTGAACGCCACCTGGCACCCCGCCGACCGGGCAAAGCTCGACGTCGTACGCGAGAGCGCCTCGGCCGCCTCCCCAGCCGCAGTCCGCCGCTCGGCAGCGACGCCACCAGCCCGCAAACCTGGGCTCGAAACCACCCGCACGGCCGGATCCCGCAGGTCCACCCGCAACGCAAACAACCGCAGCGGCCGCGGCAGGTCCGCCCGAATCCGCGCCAACTCGATGCCGCGGAACAGCGGCGTCCACACCACCCGCTCCTGCCCCGCCGGCACCGGGTCGGCCTTGCGACACCCCACCAACGCCAGCCCCAACGCCGCAGCCAGCGCCACAGTCCGCCAAACCCGAAGCGTCACGCCAGCCTCCTCGAACCACCGCGTCAGGCCCCCATGGCACCAGCCTCCCCCAGCAACGCCACCGCGTCCACCACCACCCACCGAGCCGCCACGCCAACGACCCGAATTCCCGCGATCGACGCACAGCCCCGTCAGGCAGCCGCCACCGGGGCTTGACCGTCGCGATGCCAATCTGGAAGCGCTGGGCCGTCTCGACGTAGCTGCCCTCGCCCTTGTCGTAGGCAAGGGCGACCCACTGCCGCAGGTCCTTGGAAAGGGCTCCGGACACCGCTCACCTCCCGGTCGCGAGGCCAGCAGATCGCGTTGTGATCTCGGCGTGAAGCGTGGGTTTGGCGGCCAGGTCGCGGGGGACCGAGGTGCGGTGTCGTGGCTGTCAGGACACGTCGGATGCGCCCGCTTCCACGAACGCTTCGACTCGGGCGAGTAGATCACCCAACGCGCTGGCCAACAGCGCGTGGAAGGGGGCCGCGCGAGCCAAACCCGAGCGGGCTCGTCCGAGCTGCTCCGCTGCCGTCTCGGCGTCGCCCGCTCTCGCCGAAGAACGAGCCTGCTCCAGGCAGTCGGCTACGTGACCGTGCACTCTCTCGATGTCCTCGAGCAATTCGCGGACCCGTACGCGCTGCCCGCTTCCTCTCGGGAGCGAGTGGATCCACATCAGTTCCGCGGCGCTGTTGACTGCCGCACGATCATCCGCAGCGCGGGCCTCGAAATGGCAGCGCTCTCCGAGGTCTGCGAGCGGGTCGTAGCGTTGCGACAAGCGCGTGGCGACCTCGGTGCCGGCGCAAGGGTCGAGCAGTGCGAGATCGGTCACGGCCTTGTACTTCGGCCGACGTCGGTTGCAGTTCCCGCAACACAGCATCAGGTTCGACCAGCTGAGCGCGAGGCCGGGATCGACACCGCGCGGGATGAGGTGATCCACTTCCGCAGCACGCAGTGGCGTCGGCGATTCGCAAAGATAGCACTTGCCGAGGAAGTCACGCTGGAGCGCAAGCAGCACGTCGTCCTGGTTCCATGATCCAGACGCGAGCGATGCTGGCGCGGGTTGGCTCCGTTCGACGTCGATCACGCCGCGCTGCTCCCAGACTCGTCGGCCAGCTCGAGTCGAAGCTGAATCTCGCGCGCGATCCCGTAGGAGCGGCCCGCCAGGGCGCTGGCGAGTTGTCGCAGTTCTGCTTCCTCGGCGCCTGTTCGCGGCGACATCTTCCAGAGCGTGCGAAGTCGGTCGAGTTCGCGCTCCGTGCGGAGGTCGTAGTCGGCGGAAAGCCCGAAATGCTCGCGCATCAGCGTGCCGTAGCGAATGCCGACGTACTCCGCGCTCGGCGTCGCCTCGCGCCGCTCGAGGTCGTAGACGATGGCGTTGTCAACGCTGCAGATGACCGCTGGTGAATGGGTCGCGACGATGAACTGGATCTTCGGAAACATCGTCGTGAGCAAGGGCAAGATCTGCTCCTGCAGCTCGAGGTGCAGATGCGCTTCGAGCTCGTCGACGATGGCGATGCCTTCCGGATCCAGTGTTTGGTCGCCGACCTTGTCGCGGCAGGCTTGGACTCGCATGAGCAAGTCGCCGACGAGCGCGAGCGCCGCGCCATAGCCGTCCGAAAGCTCGTTCAGGTTGAAGCGATAGCCGTCACCTCGCTCAAAATCAAACGTGTACGCCTGTCGATTGAAGGTCATCTTCATGTTCGGCGCGGACATCAACGTAGCCAGGGCCAGGCGCAGCGATTCGAACCAGTCCTCAATCGCCGCTGCGGTCGCGTTGTCGCCGTCCGAGAGGGCGAACGCGGCCTCCGTCTTGCGGTTGACGAGGAATTGGCGGAGGAACTGCGTCGCGCCCTCGGGGGCGGCCAGATCGTTGGGCTTCAACCTGCGAGGTCCATCGACTCGGTGGCTCTTCCACTCTTGGCCCCGCTTCGCCGAGGACCAAAGGAACGCGAGGTGTCCGCTGCTGCGCTCGATCCAGGCTGGTCCTGAATAGCTGATTTCTACCATGAAATCAGATTCTTGACGGATACTCGTGTAGAGCGTACCGACGAACTCCTGGCCCGCGCCGGGCACAGGGCTCGACCGACCGCCGTGATTCGGTCCAATGCTCACAATCGCTTCGAGCAGCCCCGACTTCCCCGATCCGTTCGGTCCGGTCACGATGAGATGTCGGAATGCGGCGCCTTCGGGCGGCGTCAGGTCGATGTCGATAGACTCAATGTTGCGGATCTTCATGCCTCGGATCCGGGTGATGTAGCTCATCGCGGCGACCTCCCTGGGATAGCGTAGTCGCATACTGCAGCCGCTGCGACAAGGCCGTTCACGCTTCTGTCAGGACCGTCGACAGCACCAGATCGCATGGCGGGGCCAAACGACGCTCGTCCCTCCTTCCCCATCCCCTCGTCCGTCACCTCGGGCGCCCTGACTTCGAGCCCGACCGACACCGAGGCGGCGTCCCTTCGCCGTCCGAATCGACGTCGAGCACATGCAGGCGCTTGATCAGCGCGAGCACGCCGGCCTTCGACAGCGGCGCGAAAGCGTGGTCCGGGAAGCCGGCCAAGGTCGAGAGCACCGCCTTCTCGATCATGGAGGCGGCGATGACGGGAGGTAGGAGGCACAAACCCGTTCTCGACCAACCCTTCACAACAACCGCGCCGCAGACCGACGCTACGTGCCCGCCCGAGCCCTCGTCAGACACAACCTGCCGCAGCCGAGACGCCACCAGACTCGCCGGCCCCGGGGTCACCCTCTCCCGGCAGTGTCCGATCTGGGGACCGGCGCAACGCACTACTCCGCCCGCGTCAGCCGCGCCACCCGCCGCGCCACCGCCACGAACTCACGCCGATACCCACCCGGGTCGTCGCCCAATGCCCCGGCCGCCCGCTCGATCGCGGCCTCGATCGAGGCGCTGCCAGCGAAGCGGCTCTGGCGCAGCAGCAGCCCGAGCTCGACGACCGCGCTGGCGAAGCGCAGATCTGCGCTCGCCTCGTCGATCGCCCCCCCGCGATCCTGCACGACGTGCTCGAGCAGCTCGGATTCCTCTTCCTGCGGCAGCTTGTAGCGCAACTTCACGGTCGCCAGCTCGTGCGCGCTGGCTGCGGCGGTCGTGTGCACGTGGCTGTATTTGTGCCGCGTCGGCGGCGCGGGCGCATCGTCGTCCTCGAGCCAGCCGGTCTCGCGCGGGATGATCTCGTACAGCGCCGTGACGGTGTGGCCCGCGCCGAGTTCGCCGGCGTCCTTGGTGTCGTCGTCGAAGTCGCGGTCGGCAAGGCGCCGTGTGTCGTAGCCGATGAGCCGGTAGGCCTGCACCAGGCGCGGGTTGGGTTCGACCTGGATCTTCACGTCCTGGGCGATGGTCAGCAGCGTGCCGCCCATCTGGCCGACCAGCACGCGGTGGGCCTCGAGGATCGAGTCGATGTAGGCGGCGTTGCCGTTGCCGTGTTGCGCCAGCACCTGCATCTTGCCGTCCTGCAGGTCGCCGCGACCAAAGCCGAGCACGGTCAGAGAGACGCCAGCGTCGCGCTCGCGCTCGACCAGCGCCGTGAGTTCATCGTCGCTGCTCGGCCCGACGTTGAAGTCGCCGTCGGTGGCGAGGATGACGCGGTTGTTGCCGCCCGCGACGAAGCTGCGCCGCGCGACGCGGTAGGCGAGCTCGATGCCCTCGGCGCCCGCCGTGCCGCCACCGGCCTGCAGGCGCTCGAGCGCGTCGAGGATCGTGCACGCGTCGTCGCCCGCGGTCGGCGGCAGCACCACGCCCGCAGCGCCGGCGTAGACCACGATGCTCACGCGATCTTGCGGCCGCAGCTCGCGCACCAGCAGCCCGAGCGATTGCTTGAGCAGCGGCAGCTTGTCAGGCGCGTTCATCGAACCCGATACGTCGAGCAGAAACACGAGGTTGGCGGGCGGAAGCTGCTCGTTGGCGACGCGACGGCCCTGCACGGCCACGGCCATCAGACGGTGCTCGGGGTTCCAGGGCGCGACGCTGACCTCGCTGTGCACCGCAAAGGGGCGGTCGTCCTGCGGCCCGGGCCAGCGATAGGGGAAGGCGTTGACGAATTCCTCGATGCGCACGGCGTGGGCAGGCGGCAGCCGCTGCTCCTGCTCGACGAAGCGCCGCGTACGCGCCCAGCTTGCCGAGTCGACATCGATGCTGAAGGTCGAGAGCGGCCGGTCGCTGGCGTCGACGAACTCGGCTTCGGCGGCGTGGGCATACCCTTCGCGGTCTTCACCGGGCTGAGGTTGCGCCGGCGGCTGCGGCTGGGGTTGCGGCAACTGCCGCCAACCGGGCGCGACCGCGGCGTTCGCGGGCGCCGGCGGCGGCGCGTAGCGCGGGGCGGCGATGGGCGGCGGCTCGTCGGCGGCCGGCGCTTCGAGTTGGAGTTCGTGGGTTGCGCGCGCCGCGGCTGGCTCGGGTGCCGGCTGGAGGCCGCGGGGCCTGGCGCAGCCGAGGCTGAGGAGCATCAAGGCCGGCAGCGCGATCGGGTGGAGTGGACGAGTCGACGGGGAGTCTGGGTGCATGGGTGCCTCCTGCCCGCGGACGCGGGTGAGGAGGCTTGGACGCGCGGAGGGGCGGCGAGGTCTGCGCGGTGGCCAGGGTGGGTGGGATTGACGCCCGATGGCTCAGACCTGCTTGCGCCGCACCGACCAGATGAAGCCGTCGTACCAGAAGTGCAAGATCGACACGACGTGGCTGAACGCGACGACGCCGATGACCATGCCCGGCTGCACCGTCGCCCACAGGCCGTAGCCGATCGCCGGCACCACCAGCAGCGTCCACGCGACCAGCCGCCGCAGCGAGAGCTGGCCGAGGCCAAAGAGGCGGACGATCGTCTTCTCCTCGCTCCACCACACGATCGCGAAGTACTGCAACGCATGGAAGAAGTTCATGATGAAGAAGGCCTCGCCGGTCGAGAGCGTGCCCCAGGCCAGCACGCTGACGCCGCCGGTGCAGAGCAGCAGCCAGAGCTTCTGCGGCGGCATCCGGTAGCGGCCGGCGCGGCTCTCGCGCAGGTAGAACACGACGGTGCCGAGCAACAGCGGCAACGCCAAGGCCGCGACCATCCAACGCATCTCGGGCTGGCGCTGCAGCATCAGCGTGCCGAGCTGCGCCAGGGTCGGCGAACCGACGCTGCCGAACGACTCGAAATGCTTGGCGTGCTCCCAGAGGTTCACGCCCGAGAGGATCGGCCCGATGTAGAGCATCAGGTTGAGCCAATAGTCGAGCCGGCGGCCCGATTGGGGCGGATTTCCGGCCCGCGCGTCGTAGATGCGGCCGAGGCCGAAGGTCTGCAGGCTCGAGTGGTAGACGTCCCACCAGACCACCAGCACCGAGACGGCGACGAACGCCCAATGCCAGGTCAGCATCGCGAACAGCAGCGCGATCGGCACGACGCGGAAGCGGATCGGATGCAGCTCGAAGATCGAGCGGTTGCCGTGGCTGCGAAAGAACACGATCACCAGGTGCGCGTGGGTGAACACCGCAATCAAGAACAGCGCCAAGGGCTGGACAAAGCGCGGGTTCCACGCCTCGAAGCGCACCGGCAGCTCGGCCCAGGGCGTCTGGAACAGGGCCAGGCCGACGAGCAGCGCCAGCAGCGGCGAGAGCACCAGCAGCGGCAGGTCGAAGGCGGGGCTGACGATATAGCCCGCGTTGGCGGGCCGCGCGGGCGACGGCGGCGCGGCGGACGCTTGCGCGGCGGGGGCAGGAGTCGCGGTCATGGCTGCACCGATGGGGGACACGGGAGGCCGCATCGCCCACACACGCGCAGCGGCGCGACGTCCGCAGAGGTCGTGGTCGGTGCTGGCAAAACTGTAGGAGCGTTGGCGGCGCGTTTCAACCCCGCGCGTCGACCTGCGGTTCGAGCCGCCACGGTCCGGGCACGACGAAAGCGACGCGCGCGCTAGTGGCGGACCAGCATCCAGATATGGTTGGCGCCGCTGCCGGCCTTGCCCTTGTTCAGGCCGAGCGCGTTGCCAAAGCCGACGCTGTTCTGCTCGACCTTGGGCGACTTGTAGACCGGGCCCATGCCGCTGACCTCGCCCGGATCGTCGAGCGGGCAGCCGCCGCCGTCGTTGGCGCTCCAGGTCGGGCCGTAGCTGTGCTCGTCGTCGCCGCAGGTCCACTTGCCGTCGTGGTCGAGCGTGTTGAAGTAGAGCTTGGTGTCGCAGAGCTTGGCGCCGGCCTTGAGCGGACCGGCGCTCTGCGGGTAACCGTCGTCCTTGCCCCAGCAATGCGGCCCGCCGATGGCTTCGATGGTCTTTGCGATCGAGACCTTGCCGTCACCGACGTCGTGGTAGGAGGCCCAGGTCTGCGACGGGAAGTGCACGAACATCAGGTCGCGCGCGGGCAGCTGGTGGTAGGCCGGCGATTTGTAGTCCTTGTCGAGCGCCGCGACGCTGCCGAAGACGGTCTGGTCGGTGGACCAGTACAGGCGCTTGTCCCAGGTCCAGGTCGACTTGCCGTCGTCGCTGGTCACGGCCACCAGCGTCCAGCCGCCGCCGTCGTGGTCCATGGCGCAGTGCACCTGCAGGGTCGGCCCCGGCTTGTCCGGGCCGTCGGGATCGATCTCGTAGAGACCGCTCGGCGCGTCGGGTTTGGCCTTGTGCAGCGCCGCGCAGCTGGGCGGCGGGCCAACCGGCGGCGGCACGTCGGCGGCGTCGCTGGCGTCCGCGACGTCCGCGACGCCCGTGTCGGCGATGGCCGTATCGGCGGCGTCCGCGACGCTCGTGTCGCCGGCATCGGCGATGACGGTATCGGCGACCTGGGTATCGGTGTCCGGCGCATCGGCGTCCGGCGCATCCGCGACCGACGTGTCGGCGATGGCCGTATCAGCGGCGTCCGCGACCGACGTGTCGGCGATGGCCGTATCGGCGGCGTCCGCGACGCCCGTTTCGGCGGCGTCGGCGATGAGGGCATCGGCGACCTGGGTATCGGCGTCCGGCGCATCCGCGACCGACGTGTCGGCGACGTCGGCGTCGACGCCGTGGGCATCGGTGGGCTCGACGTCGTTGCTGGTGCCGGAGCTGTCCGCGGTGTCGGCCGCGCCGAGCGTGTCCTGATCGGCGGCGGCGTCGAGGTCTGCGGCGGCGTCGAGCGCGGAGCTAGCGTCCACCGCACCGCCGTCGGCCTTGGTGCCGCCGAGCACGCCGAAGGTGACCTCCGCCTTCTCGGGCTCGGTGCAGCCGATGGCGACGGCGCAGCAGGCGAGCAGCGCCCAGAGCACCGCAGGCGTCGCCGCCATCCGCCGCTGGCTGTCTCGCTGGAGCCGCATCGCTTCGTCTCCTGACCGAGGGCCGACCTCTGCGATTGTAGTGAAGTCTCAGCGCCCTGTCAGGTCAAGCGCGCGTTGCGGCTGCTCACAGACGTTCCCGACTCGCGGCGGGAGCGGGCTCAGCGGCGCTGCCAGCGCACCGGCCCGGCGTCGGGCAGGATGTCGCGGTCGAGGTAGTAGGTCAGCGCCTCGATGCAGCGACCTCGCTCCGGCGTCGGCGTCACGCGCTGCTCGCGCTGCAGCAGGTTGCGCAGGGTCTCGCCTTCGCTGCGGCGCAGCGTGGTGCGCACGGCGACGCCGAAGCGCGCGATCGCGTCGTCGCCTTCGGCCAGCAGCGCGTCGAGGCCGGCCAGGGTGGCGGCGTGGTCGTAGACCAGGGCGGCGCCGAGCAGGGGTGCCGACCAATCCTCGTGCAGCATTGGCCGGTACGACGAGCGGAAGGGCAGCAGGCCGGCGCCGACGTGGCGCGCCCACAGGCCGCGCACGCAGTCGCGCAGATCGGCGCTGGCCGGGTCGACCCACTCCAGGGCCGCGACGTGGGCGTCGACGCGCTTCCAGGCGTCGGCCACGGCCATCGGCGCGACGTCGCCGACCCGGCACAGGGCCGTGGCGAGCCAGACGCAGAGCAGGTCGCCCGTCAGCAGGCTCGCCAACTCGGCGCAGAACGCCGGCTCGAGGCCCGTGCCGCGGACTGCGGCGGCGAGCTGGCCGGCCTTGGTGTGGCCCCAGCTGCTGCTGTCGGGCGCCATCGGATCGGGCGGCATGCGCGAGTAGGCGTAGAGCAGCTGGGCGAGGACGGCGGCGTCGACGGGCGTGCCCTCGAAGACGATGGACTCGGCGGAGGATTCCGTCATTTCAGCAGCTTGGCCTTGCCCCAGAAGTCACGACCCGGGTAGGCGAGGCAGGTCAACTCGAGCGCCCGGCCAGCGGCGTGCGGGTTCGACGGGTCGGCGAGGTGGCCGAACTGGCGGTCGGTCTCGTCGTAGACGTTCTCGTCGAAGTGCAAGAGGTTGAAGATCGAAGGCTTGCCGATCCTGGTCGGGCCGGGCGCGGCCATCTGCGCCTTGACCTCGGTGGCCGGCACGACGCAGGCGAACATCGCGCCGCTCGGGTAGTAGCCGGGGTTCAGGGCGAAGCGCTCGATCGCGCCCGAGAACGAGGCGACGCCGGCGGCGTCCTTGCCCTGGCCGACGAAGCCGTTGATCGCGTTGGTGAAGGTCGTGTCCGGCTTCATGTGGGCGACGGTCGGATCGCCGGCGAGGACGGGCGGCGCGGCGACGAGCGTGCCGCTGGCCTGCACCGCCGAGATGAAGGCCGCCTTGGCCGCGGCCTCGTCGCCGTAGGCCGAGATCCAGACCGCCTTGGCCGCGCGGTCCATACCGCTCGAAAACGCGGCGCCGACGTCGAAGACCTTCATGATGCCGCCCGACGCGTCGATCATCGCCTCGGAGGCCGGCTCTTCGGGCCCCGACGCGGCCGGGTTGTAGTTGACCATGCACCACGCGGCGTCGACCTGGTGCTCCTCTTTGGCCTCGGGCACGGTCTTGAGCAGCGCCGCCTTGGTCGTCGCCTCACCCTGCAGCTTGGCGCTGCTGTCGCGGATGTAGAGCGGCAGGCGGTCGTCGATCCACTCCTTGACCTTCTTCGGCCCGACGACGGGGCCGTAGTGGGCCGGGATCGCGGTGCGGGCGCGGCCGATGGCGGCCATCAGCTTGCCGACGCGCAGGTTGACCTGGGCGCGCGAACGCGGCGAGGCCAGGATCGACAGCGAGTCGACCATCGAGGCGTAGGCGGGCATGTCGGCGGCCGGGCGCACCTTGGCCAGGTCGGCGTTGACCTCGGCGGCGCGGGCGGTCGGGTCCTTGCCGTTGAAGTAGCGCAGCTTGTTGGCGACCTGCGCGGCGATCGTGCGCGGCAGCAGCGAGGGCACCGAGGTCGCCACCGCGGTGCCGTCGGCCAGCAGGTGGTAGGTGTGGCCGGCGTCCTCGGGCGAGATCTCGGCGGCCGGGATGGTGTCGACGACGCTCGCCTGCCAGCCGGCTGGCGCGGGGCCAGCGGCGTTGCGGCTGACGGCGTTCGGATCGGCGGCGACCGCGGCCTCGGTGGCGGCGGGCGGCGCGGCCGGGGCGTCGTCGCGGATCGCCGCGCTGCCCGGAGCCGGAGCGTCGCCACCGACCGGGGCACGGGCGGCGGTGGTGCCGGCGGCGGCGGAGGCCTCGGCTGCGGGCTCGACCGGGGCGGGCTGCGGATTGGTCGGCGCGGCGGCGGCCGGCGTCGCGGCGCCCGGAGCGGCGCCCGGCGCAGCGCCCGGCGCAACACCCGGCGCGGTGCCCGGCGCGGACGCCGACGGCGCGGCGGACGCAGGAGCCCCAGCACCCGGCGCGGCAGGCGGCGGCGCCGAGCTGCCCGGCGCGGTGGTCGGGGCCGGCGAAGCGATGGCGTGTGCCGGCGCGGGCCGGCGCGAGGTGTCGAAGGTGCCGCCGGCGACCGCGGCCTCACCGCCCACCGGGGCGGCCTGACCGGGCACGGCGCTCGGGTTGTGCGCCTCGTCGATGCTGCGGTCGAAGACCTGCTCGTAGGCCGGCGCGGTGGCCGAGACGCCCGGATCGTTGCCGCGCAGCAGCTCCTCGCCGACCGAGCTGCCCGGCGTGCTGGCCTTAACCGCGGCGTTCAGGCGCGCGAGCTCGGCCATCCAGGTGTCGCTCGGGATCACCGGCACGGCCGACTTGACCTGGGCCCAGGTCACGCCGCGCTCGAGGAATTCGCGGGCGCCGCCGCCGGTGACGCCGTAGGTCTGGCCCGGCTGGTTCCGCGCCACCCAGAGCGCGCTCATCATGCCGTCGAACGCGGTCGGCTTGCGCGCCTCGCGCACCCCGGTGGGCTCGATCGTCAGGTCGAGCGCGCCGTCGGCGTACCACTCGGGCTGCAGCGCGCCGACGGTCATCATGTCGGCGAAGGCGACGTCGGGGTCGGCGGCGCGCACGCTGACCTCGGCCGGCGAGTACCAGGTCTCGGCGCGGGCGAGCGAGGCGCTCGGCTCGGCCAGGCTCTTGGCGTCGCCGGCGTAGGTCGTGCGCAGCAGGTGCTTGAGCGCCTCGAGCTTGGCCTTGTCGTCGGGCAGCAGGCCGGCGTTGGCGGCTTCGGCGGGGGTCATGCCGGCGGCCTGGGCGAGCTCGGTGCGGGCCCAGGTGTCGACGATCGCCGCGCCCGCGGGCGAGAGCGCGTAGTTGTAGAGCGTGCCGACGCCGTGGGTGCGGCGCGACATCGCGGTCAGCTGATCTTCGGGCAGCTTCTGGCCCTGGAACTTGTACGGCCCGGCGGCGTTCTGCATCAGCGAGAAGATGCGCTCGCGGGCGGTCGGCGCGGTCTGGATGTCGCCGGCGACCTTGCCGTAGAAGCCGGTCTTGGCGGCGCTGATGCTGCCGTCGTAGTACTGCTCGGCGTCGATGTCGGCGAACTTCTGCGTCGCGATCGGGTCGCGGCTGCCGAACGACTTGACGAAGGTCTCGTCCTGCGCGGCCTCGGTGCGCCAGGCGGCGATGAGGTCGCTCCACAGAGCGCCGCGGTTGCTGGCCAGGGCCTCGACGCCGGGCTGGGTCGTCTGCTCGCGCGCGAGCTTGCGGCTCAGGGCCGAGGTGCCCTCGTCGTAGCCGGGCAGGCCGCTGTTGAGGACGCGGGCGATCTGCTCGGCCGAGGGCGGCGGGTCGCTGGCGGCGCCGTCGGTCGTCTGCGTCGGCGCTGCGGCCTCCGGGCCGGCCGGAGCGGCGCTGGTCTGGCGCTCGCGCTCGCGATCGTCTTGGTGGGTCGTCTGCATCGCCGCCTCCACGGCACCAGCCGATCTGGCTCGCCGTCTCCGTCACACCGGCCCACGATCGCCAAGTGGCTGCCATCGCGCAAGTCTTTCGGCGCGCCGCCGGCTTGCGCTGGGGTACGGGGGCTCCGGCGGGGCGCTGCGCGCGGCTACGCCAAGAACGCAGCGATCGCAGGGCCTTCGAGTCTCGCACCCCGGCCAGCCCTCGGGCACGGCAGGCGCCGGCGCCCGGCCGGGCTCCGCGCTCGTCTTGATCCAGCTCCTCGTTCGTCGCGACACCGTGACCCCGCCGGTGCCGGGCCGACGCCCGCGACCCGCGGCGCTGCGACGTCGAGCTTGACGCAAGCGCGCGGGGAAGCAGACCCTGACGAGCGCGAGATCGTCGCCCCTCCTCACCTCCTGCCATCGGATCGCCGCCTCATGCCTGCGCAACGTCCTCCCTGTTCGACCACGCACCTCGCCCGCGCGCTGGCGGCCGTCCTGCTCGGCGCGCTGCTCGCCCTCACCGGCTGCGGCACGGGCGCCGCCGGCGGGGGCTACGCGGTCGGCAACAGCAACTTCGTCAGCGACATCGCCTTCGGCCTGGGCGACGGCAGCGCCGCAGACGGCGCGACGACCGACGACGGCAGCGACGCTGCGGCCAGCGACGGCAGCGCGAGCGACGGCAGCGCCGGCGACGCCGAGCCGAGCGGCGACGCCGCGGACGGCGCCGGCGGCGACGCGGCCGACACAGCCAGCGACCCCTGCCCCGGCGCGGTCGGCTGCCCGTGCAGCGGCGACGCCGAATGCGACGACGGCCACTGCAACGAGACCATGGCCGGCAAGCGCTGCCAGAACACTTGCTATGAGCTATGCCCGGCCGGGATGCTCTGCATCACGATCCCCGGCAGCGACGGCTCGGTCACCTGCGTCGATCCGGCAGCGCGGCTCTGCGCGCCGTGCGGCAACGACGCTGACTGCCAGCACAAATGGGTCAAGGACGGCCGCTGCATCGCCCAGGTCGGCGGCGGCGGGCGCTGCGGCTCGGTCTGCGGTCAGGACGACGACTGCCCCAAGGGCTACGCCTGCTCCATCGTCAAGACGACGACCGGCGCCGAGGCGCAGCAATGCGTGCCCGTCGACGACAACGGCAACCAGATCGAGTGCCTGTGCAGCGCCAACGCGATCGCCATCGGCAACACCAGCACCTGCAGCGGCCCGCTGGCCGGAACCGATCCGCCGCTGACCTGCTCGGGCACCGCGGTGTGCAAGCTCCAGGACGTCGCGCCCAAGTGCACCGTCGCGCCGCCGAGCAAGGAGAGCTGCAACGGCATCGACGACGACTGCGACGGCGACGTCGACGAGCAGCTCTGCGACGACGCCGACCCGTGCACGATCGACAGCTGCGCCCCGGCCAAGCTCGCCTGCGTCCACACGCCCGCCGAGCAGGGCGCGGCCTGCGCCGACGACGGCAGCGTCTGCACCAACGACATCTGCGACGGCGGCAGCTGCTTGCACCCACCGGTCGCCGGCGGCACGACCTGCGACGCCGACGGCAGCCCCTGCACCGTCGCCGACAGCTGCCAGCAAGGCGTCTGCGTCGCGGGCGCGGCGCTCGGCTGCGACGACGGCAACGCCTGCACGGTCGACAGCTGCGACGCCACCGCGGGCTGCCTGCACACGCCGCAGGCCGGCCTCTGCCCCGACGACGACCTCTGCACCCTCGACGAGGTCTGCGTCCAGGGCAACTGCACCAAAACCGCGAAAACCTGCGACGACAGCAACGCCTGCACCGACGACCTCTGCGATCCGAAGCTCGGCTGCATCGCCACGGCGGTGGCCGACGCCACGGCCTGCGACGAGGGCAAGGGCGCCTGCCAGCAGGGCGTGTGCAAGCCGCTGGCCAAGTGCGGCGACGGCGCGGTGAACCAGGCCACCGAGCAATGCGACGACGGCAACACCACGCCGGGCGACGGCTGCGACGCCAACTGCCAGCTCGAGGGCGGCAGCGGCTGCGTCAAGCTCGGCAAGGACGTGCGCACGCTGCTACAGGGCCCCGAGGACTACCAGCTCGGCTACTGCGACGCGAAGTACTGCGAAGACAAGCCGGCCGTGATCCCGGCCGGTTGGCACATCGCGACCGACGCCGAGGCGGCGTACCTGACCAAGAGCGTCAAGTTCGGCTCGTGCGCGGCCTGGGGCATCTCCGATCCAGCGACCAAGACGGGCAAGTCGTATTGGTACGGCGGCAACCCGCTCAGCAGCGGCGCCAAGCTGACGTACACCTGCACCACGGGCGGTTGCACGGCGCAGGCTCCGTACTGCTACACGCAGATCTTGCTCGTGCGCGACGGCATGGACGGCACCTGCCTGGCGCCGTAGCGGCGGCAGAGAGCGCGCGATGCTCGACCTCCACCTGCAGACCGAGCGCCTCGACGTGGTCGCTGTGCGGCCGAGCGACGCGATCGAGCTCGCCACGCTGCATCGCGTCGACGCGGCGCACTTCGCGCCGTGGGATCCGCCGCGCCCGGCGGGCTGGTCGACCGAGGTCTTCTGGGCCGCGACGATCGAGCGGTCGATGCGCGACGAGCAGGCGGGCGTCGGCATGCGCCTGGCCATCCGTCTGCGCGAGGATGACGCGCTGATCGGCACCATCGGCTTGCAGCCGATCGAGCGCGGCCCGTTCCAGAACGCCCGCCTCGGCTACAAGCTGGGCTCGGCCCACGAGGGCCGCGGCCTGATGCGCGAGGCCCTGACCGCCCTGCTCGACGCCTGCTTCGGCCCGCTGCAGCTGCACCGCGTCGAGGCGAACCACATGCCCGAGAACCTGCGCTCGGCGGCCCTGCTCGACGCGCTCGGCTTCGAGCGGCACGGCGTCGCCACGGCGTACCTGCAGATCGGCCCGGACGGCCGCTTCCGCGACCATGTGCTGCGCAGCACGCGGGCAGAGCGTTGGCGGCAGCGCGTGGCGATCGCGTCGTGAGCGGCCACCGCGTCGCGGCGTCGGCGTCGGCGCCGGCGGCTGGGGCGGGCGCTCGCACGGCGCTGCGGCGCGGCGCGAGATCTTCGACCCCAGCGACGCGACACGGCCTCGAACGTTGCAGCGGGCACGACTCTGCGCCGGGCGACGGGCGACGGCAAGCCAGCATTGACAGGCGGGGCGCCGCGGCCGCTTGATGGGCGACCGGCGCCGCTCGACAGGCGCCGCCCCCCGGGACAGCCGGGCCCACCATGCCGCAGCGATTGTTCTTCGCGCTCGCCCTGCCCGACGAGGTCGCCAGCGAGCTCTCGACCCTGCAATGGGGCCCCAGCGGCGCCCGCTGGACGCTGCCCGATCAGCTGCACCTGACGCTGCGCTTCGTCGGCGAGACGCCCGACGCGACCGTGATGCGCTGGCGATCGGAGCTGACCGAGCTCGACGCGCCACCGCTGCGGCTGCAGCTGCAGGGGGTCGGCTTCTTTCCGCCGCGTGGCTCGGCGCGGGTGCTCTGGGCCGGCGTCCGCGACGACACCGGGCTGCAGGCGCTGCGGCGCACGCTCGACCGCCGCCTTTCGAAGCTGGGTCTGCCGCCGAGCGGCGAGCGCTTGCGGCCGCACGTGACGCTCGGCCGGCTACGCCACAGCGACGACGACGAGGTCGCGGCCTGGCTGACCGAGCACGGCCTGATGCGCAGCGCGCCGTTCACCGTCCACAGCGTCCGCTTGATGCGCAGCACGCCTGGGCCGGCGGGCTCGGAGTACGCGGTGGTCGGCAACGTCGCGCTCAGGGGCGAGGCGCGGTAGGCCCCCTGCCGTTCGGACGGCGGCTGCGCTAGCATCGGCGGCCCATGCTCTTCTCCTCGACGCTGTTCTTGTTCCTGTTCCTGCCGATCGTGCTCGGCGTCGGCACGTTGCTGCCCAAGCTGCTGCGCAACGCCTGGCTGCTGCTGGCGAGCTTGCTGTTCTACGCCTGGGGCGAGCCCAAGCTCGTCTGGGTGATGCTGCTGTCGATCGCGGGGAACTACGGCTTCGGCTTGTGGATCGCGCAGGTCCGCGGCACGCCGGCCGGCAGGTGGGTCTTGGGCCTGGCGGTGGCGAGCAACCTCGCGCTGCTGGCGACCTTCAAATACGCGGCGTTCGCCACCGAGAACCTCGATCTGCTGCTGCGGGCGACGGGGCTGCCGGAGCTGCCGGTGCCGGAGATCGTGATGCCGCTCGGCATCTCGTTCTTCACCTTCCACGCGATGTCGTACGTCATCGACGTGCACCGCGGCGACGCCAAGGTCCAGCGCAACCTGCTCGACCTGGCGCTCTACGTCACGCTCTTCCCGCAGCTGATCGCGGGCCCGATCTTGCGCTACCACGACGTCGCCTGGCAGCTGGCCGGGCGGCAGCTGACGCGGGCCGGGTTCGCCTACGGCATCCAGCGCTTCGTGCTCGGCCTGGGCAAGAAGGTGCTGATCGCCAACACGCTGGCGCTGCCCTGCGACCGCATCTTCGCCCTGCCCGCCGACGAGCTCTCGCTGGCCACGGCCTGGCTCGGCATCCTGACCTACACCGGCCAGATCTACTTCGACTTCTCGGGCTACTCGGACATGGCGATCGGCCTGGGCCACATGCTCGGTTTCTCGTTCCCCGAGAACTTCCAATGGCCCTACGCCTCGCGCAGCGTGCGCGAGTTCTGGCGCCGCTGGCATATCTCGCTCTCGACCTGGTTCCGCGACTACCTCTACATCCCGCTCGGCGGCAACCGTGGCTCCGAGCTGCGCACCGCCAGCAACCTCATGATCGTGTTCGTGCTCTGCGGCTTCTGGCACGGCGCGGCGTGGACCTTCCTCGCTTGGGGCCTGTACCACGGCGCGTTCCTGGCGTTGGAACGCACGCGCTGGGCGCGCTGGCTCGAGTGGCTGCCGCGGCCGCTGCAGCACGGCTACGCGGTGCTCGTCGCGATGGGCGGCTGGGTGCTGTTCCGCGCCTCGGACCTGCCGCATGCGCTGGCCTACTTCGCCGCGCTGGCCGGCCAGGGCGGCAAGCCCGAGGCGTGGCCGGTCGGGCAATACCTGACGCGCGACGTGCTGCTGGGGCTGGTCGCCGGGGTGATCGGCGCGGCGCCGACCTTCGATTGGGCGCTGGCGCGGGCACGGCGCGGCGTCGGCTCCTGGCCGCGGCCGATCGCGCTGCTGGCCCGTGGATTCGGCCCGATCGCGGCGATCGCGGCGCTGCTGACCATCCTGGTCGCCTGCTCGGTCATGTTGGCCGCGCAGACCCACAACCCCTTCATCTACTTTCGGTTCTAGCGCATGAGTCGACGTCGCAGCCCTGTCGCGCCCGCCGCAGCCGTCGCCACCGCCGCGTCCACGTTGGCGCATGCAGGCGACGCGCGGCGCACGCCGGCCAGCTCGCCGCTGCCGCCGTGGGCGCAGTGGGTGCTGATCGGGCTGTTCGCGTTGGCGACCGTGCTGCCGATGGCCGACCGCTGGTGGGGCTTCGACCCGACGCCGGCGCCCAACGAGAACCGCCACTTCGCCGAGCCGGCGACGACGCCGACGACGCTGGACGAGGTCTTCGCCTTCCCGGCTGCGTACGAGGCCTGGTTCAAGGACCACTTCGGCCTGCGCTCGACGCTGATCCATTGGCATGCGGCGCTGATGCTGGACGGCTTTGGCGTCTCGCCGACGCCGAGCGTGCTGATCGGCGACCAGGGCTGGCTCTACCTGGGCAAGAACAAGGCGGTCGACGCGTATCGCTGCGTCTTCCCCTACACCGAGGCGGCGCTCGACTACGAGGCCAAGGAGGTGCGCGAGCACCGCGACTGGCTGCAGCAGCGCGGCATCGCCTACCTGCACGTCTGGGCGCCGCTCAAGCACACGGTCTACCCGGAGCACCTGCCGTCGTGGGTGCAGCGCTCGGGCGGGCCGTGCCGGCTGGACCAATGGCTGCAGCGGATGCAGCGCGAGGGCTTGCCGGTGTTGGATCTGCGGCCTTCGCAGCGGCAGGCCAAGGCCGAGGGCCTCGCCTACCACCTGACCGATACGCATTGGAACCCGCGCGGCGCCTACCACGGCTACCGCGCCATCGTCGAGGCGTTGCGGACGGCGTTCCCGGCCCTGCAGCCGCTGCCGCCGCAGCGTGTGCGCTACCGCGAGGCCGACGTGCTCGGTGGCGACCTGGCGCGGCTGATGGACCTGGCCGAGCGCTACCGCGGGCCGACGGTGTTCTCGGACATCGTGCAGCCGCGCTGCCGTGAGGCGGGCCTGAACGGCCTGACGCGGCCCAAGGGCATCAAGCTCGAGGCGTTCGCCTGTGGCCACGGGCCGAAGATCGTGATGCTGCACGACTCGTTCGGCAACGCGTTGATCCCGTATCTGGCGCAGACGGCGGGGCGGCTGCTGACGGCCGAGTTCGCCAACTTCGACAAGGAGTTGATCGAGCACGAGAAGCCGGACGTGGTCATCGAGGTCCACCTCGAACGGCAGCTGCAGCCCGATCGCTGAGGCCGCGATCCAGGAGAAGCGATGACGACCCGCCCCGACCATGCCAGCGACGCCGAGGCGATGGCCTTGGTGGCTCGGCTCGGCCTGCAGCCGCACCCCGAGGGCGGCTTCTTCCGCGAGACGTGGCGCGATGTGCCGGCCGACGGCGGCCGCGGCGCGGGCACGGCGATCCTGTTCCTGCTGCGGGCCTTCGAGGTCTCGCGCTGGCATCGCGTCGACGCCGCCGAGATCTGGCACGCCTACGCCGGGGCACCGGCGACGTTGCAGATCGCCACCGACGCCGGCGAAGCGTCGCAGGTCGTGCTCGGCGCCGACCTCGCGTCGGGGCAGCAGCCGCAAACCATCGTGCCGCCGCACGCCTGGCAGCAGACCCTGGCCGGCGATGGCTGGGCGCTGTTTGGCTGCACCGTCAGCCCGGCGTTCGAGTTCGCAGGCTTCGAGATGGCGGCGCCGGACTTCGTGCCGCCGGGGTTCGCGGACGGCCGCGCCAGGACGGTGCGCTAGGCGTTTGCCAGCGCATGCTGCGTCTTTCGACGATCAGCCTGCCAGCACGGCCTCAACGTCGACGCTGCCGGCGTAGACCCGCCGCGTCGGGCCGCGCATCGTGCCGCGACCGTCGGCGTCGGCGGTCAGCGTCAGCCAGCCGCCCGGCAGCCGCGCCCGCACCGGCCGCGACGCCGGCAGCCGGCCGGTGCGCACCCCGGCGATGACAGCCGCGGTGGCGCCGGTGCCGCAGGCCTGGGTCCAGCCACAGCCGCGCTCGTAGACGTCGATCTGCAGCCGCGGCGTGCCGTCGGCGTCGGCCGGCAGCAGGGCGCAGAACTCGGCGTTGACCCGCGCCGGGAAGCGCGGATGCCGCTCGAGCAGCGGCCCCAGGCGCAGCCGCGTCGCCTCGTCGAGCACGTCGAAGCTCACCGCGTGCGGGTTGCCGATCGACAGCGCCGTCAGGTGCAGCGTGACGCCGCCGACCTCGAACGGGGCGTCGATCTGGGCCGCGTCGGCCAGGACCGGCACCGCGGCGGGCTCGTAGGCGCCGACGCCCATCGCCACCTCGACCTCGGCGATGCGCCCGTGGCCGTCGCGGACCACGCCGCAGCGCAGCCGGCCGGCGTCGGTGTCGACCTCGCCGACCTCTCGATCAGCGCGCGATCCCGGGCCGATCGTGCCGAGATCTCCGCCTCCGGTCTCGAGCGGCCGCCACAGCCCGTGGTCGTCGAGCCATTGCACGAAGCAGCGCAGGCCGTTGCCGCACATCTCGGGCACCGAGCCGTCGGCGTTGACCACGCGCATCCGCGGCAGCGGGCCGGGCAGCAGCAGCAGCAGGCCGTCGGCGCCGATGCCGCGGTGGCGGTCGCACAGCGCCGGGGCGGCGGCGGTCAGCGCGGCGACGTCGAGCGCGCGGGCGTCGATGAGGGCGAAGTCGTTGCCGAGGCCGTGGTGCTTGACGAAGGGCAACACGCCGAGGGTCGTGGCGCTCGGCGCTGGCTGCGGGTTCGACACGGCGACTCCTGCTGTGGCCGCGCGTGGCGCAGGCGGCGGCGATGGTAGCGAGCGGCGGGGCGGCGGCGCAATGCGAGCAGGCGCAGGTCGCCCAGAGCGCGGTTGGCGCCCGGCGACGACACGGTGGACCTCTGGCGTCGCCGCGCCGCCTGGACGAGGCGAGCTGTCCGCGTCGCGCGAAGCCGGCCGCGACCTCGCGCAGCCCGACGCGGGCCCCACGGCGCTGACCTCAGCGCAGGCGCACGGCGCGGACGCGGTGGTTGTGGGTATCGGCGATGAAGAGCCGGCCGTCGCCGCCGATCGCGACGCCGTAGGGGCGGTTGAGCCGGGCCGAGGTGGCAGGGCCGCGATCGCCGCTGCTGCCGCGCTGGCCGCAGACGCCCGCGACCGTGCGGATGACGCCGCCGGGCGCGATCACGCGCACGCAGTCGTGGTCGCGATCGGCGACGTAGACGCTGCCGTCGGCGTCGATCGCCACGTCCGACGGCGAGGCGAGCCGCGCCGACGTCGCCGGGCCGCCGTCGCCCAACGGCGCCGTCGCGGTCGCCGGAGCGTCGGCCACCGTCGGGCCGCTGCCGGCGACGGTGGTCACGACGCCGTCCGGGCCGAGGCGGCGGACGCGGTGGTTGTCGGTGTCGGCGAGGTAGAGCGCGCCGTCGGGGCCAAAGGCGATGCCTCCGGCCGGGACCGCCGAGTTGCCCGCGGGCAGGGCGATGCGCGCCGACGACGCCGGGCCGCCGTCGCCGGCGAAGCCGGGCGCGAGCACGACGCCGACGCAGCTGGCGCCGACGCAGGGCGCACCATCCTTGGGACCGAGGATGGTCACGAAGCTGCCGTCCGGCTGGACGCAGCGCACACGCTGGTTGCCGGCCTCGCTCAAGCAGAGCCGCCCGTCCGGGGCCAGCGCCAGCTTCGACGGCAGGTAGACCGCAGCCGTCGCGGCCTTGGCGCCGTCCGGGGCGAAGCCGACCTCGCCGCTGCCCACCGCGACGCTGAGCTTGCCGGCCGCGTCGACCGCGCCGACGGCGTCGTCGTGCCAGAGCGCGACGTAGACGCGGGCCGCGCCCGGAGCGCCGCCCCCAGACGCGAAGACGACGTCGGTCGGGTGGTAGATCGCGGCCTCGCGGGCGTCGGTGTCGCTGCCCTGCGGCAGCCCGTCGCCGAGCGCGCCGCTGCCGATGAACGGCCTGGCCCGCCCCGCCGCGTCGATCTGCAGCACGCGGTGGTTGTTCCAGTCGACGACGTAGACGCCGCCGGACGGATCGAGGCCGACGTCCATCGGCAGGTAGAGCGAGCCCTCGCGCGCGTCGACGCCCAGCCCACCGAGGCCCGGGTCGCCGTCGCCGGCGACGGTGCAGAGCACGCCGACGGCGTCGCAGGCCGCGTCGGGGTCGTCGTCGTCGCTGCAGGACGCCACGAGCGCAGCGGCCATGAGCCAGGTCACGAGGCGGCGGCGCTGCGACATCAGGGCGTGATCGCCGGCACGCTGGCGTCGTCGACGTAGATCGCGCCGTGGTGGTCGGCCTTGTCGACCGCGATGTCGCCGCCGACGGTCCACAGGCGCTTGCCGTCGTGGTGGATGCCGTGGAGGTTGGCGTTGGTCTCGATCGTGCTGCTGACCCAGGCGCCGGCCTTGGTCCGCCGCGCCGTGTAGCCGGTGGCGCCGGCCAGATCGACCACGCCATCCGGGCGCACCGCGACGCCCTGCACCACGAATGGCGCGTCGTCGGGTGGCGCGACCGAGCTCCAGGCGCTGCCGTCGTAGTGCACGAGCGCCACGCCGATCTGGCCGCCGACGGCCCAGACGTCGCTGGCGCTGCGACCATGGACGGTGAACAGCGGCGCGCCGCTGCCGTCGGTGAGCTCGGTCGACCAGGCGCCAGCGCTGTCGGTGGTGGCGGCCACCGCGCGGCCGCCGACCGCGAACATTCGGCCCGTGCTCGCGTCGCGCCAGACCTTGAACAGCCGCGACTCGGCAGAGCTCGGCCAGGTCGCCCGCGCCTCGAGCGGCACCAGGGCCCAGGGCGCCGCAGCAGCGCTGGTCGGATCGTGGTGCAGCAGCAGCAGCGTATCGGTGGTGTCGGTGGCGGCGCTGGCGCCGTCGACGCCGCCGACGGTCCAGGCCTGGCCGTCGGCCGCCAGCCAGCAGCCCCAGAGCGTCGCCTTGGGGTGTTGCGTCGGCATCGTCGTCCAGGCCGTCCCGTCCCAGCGCGCAGCCTGGCCGCCGTCGCCGACGACCAGCACCTTGCCCTGGCCGTCGCCGTGGACCCAGCGCAGCTTGGCCTTGAGCGGCGGGTCGCGGCGACTCCAGGCGCTGCCGTCGAAGTGGCGCACCAGCGGCTTGCCGGCCTCGCCGCCGACGATCCAGACGTCGTTCGGCGACGCCGACCAGACGGCGTAGAAGGCCCCGGCGTCGTCATCGTCGGTGACGGCGTGGAAGACCGTCGGCGTCGGCGCCGGATCGCCGTCGCCACCGTCGCAGCCGCCGAGGCCGAGAGCGCCGCTGACGACGAGGCTCGCGGCGAGCACCGTCGCCGGCACGCTGCCCGCCAGCCGGTCGCAGAGGCGACCGAGGCGACCGAGGCGACCGATGCGACCGATCTTGTCGCGTCCACCCGGGGTCCGATGCACCACCATGAGCCCAACCTCCCACGATCGCGCCCATCTGCGCAGACCGAGCTTGCCACCGACCGGCCAGGACCGCTACGTTGGCGCGAGACGTGCGGGGCAAGGAGAGCAACGATGCGAAGGGTTTTCGGGAGGGTGGCGACACGGCGCCCTGGCGACCTGGGCGGAGTCCGTCGGTGGTTGGGTGCGCTGGCGCTCGTGGCGCTGGCCGCGTGCGAGACCGAGACGCCAGCGACGACGCCGGCGTGCGACGGCCCCGCAGGCACCATCTGCACCTGGATCGGCGACGGCGAGGCCGGCTTCGACGGCGACGGCAACCCGCTGCTGGCGTCCCAGCTCTACTGGCCGATCGACGTCACGCTCGGCGCGGGCGGCAAGGCCTGGGTGCTCGACTGGAACAACCACCGCGTGCGCGAGGTCGTCGACGGCACGCTGCGCACGGTCATCGGCAGCGACCAGCTCGGTGACGGCCCCGACGATCTGGCCGACAAGACCGAGCCCGGCGCGATCGGCACCACGGTCAACCTCAACCACCCGACGCAGCTGCTGCCGCAAGCGGATGGCTCGATGCTGCTGGTGGCATGGCACAACCACAAGCTGCGCCGCTACGATCCGGCCACCGGCCGCGTCGTCATCACCTGCGGCAGCGCGCCCGGCTACAAGGGCGACGGCGGCTCGGCGCACAAGGCGCAGCTGGATCAGCCGCAGGCCGTGGCCCCGGACGGGCTCGGCGGCCTGTACGTGCTCGACCAGCGCAACCAGGTCGTGCGCCAGATCGACGCCCAGGGCATCATGCACACCGTCGCGGGCACGCCGAAGTCGCCCGGCTTCGCCGGCGATGGCGGCGATCCGCTGCAGGCGAAGTTCTCGTTCCCCACGGGAAGCAACCCGTCGCCGGGCGGCTGGGTGACCACCGACAGCGAAGGGCGGATCTACGTCAGCGACACGCTCAACCACCGCATCCGCCGCATCGACCGGACCAAGAACACCATCGAGACCATCGCCGGCACCGGCGAGGCGGGGTTCGGCGGCGACGGCGGCCCCGCGACCGCGGCGAAGCTCAACAACCCGCGCAAGCTGACGGTCGGCCCGGACGGCCGGCTCTACGTCGCCGACGAGATGAACCACCGCATCCGCGCCATCGACCTGACGACGGGCGTCATCAGCACCGTCGTCGGCACCGGCGAGCCGGCCTTCTCGGGCGACGGCGGCCCCGCGACCGCCGCGGCGATCTGGCGGCCGTCGGCCGTGTCGTTCTCGCCCGAAGGCGAGCTCTACGTCGTCGACACCTACAACCACCGCATCCGCCGCGTCCTCGGCAAGGTCGGAGGCAGCAAATGAGCACGACGTCCCACACGATCGGCCGCGCCGTCGCCTCGGTCGGCCTGATCGCCGCGCTGGGCCTCGGCGGCTGCGAGACCGAGACCCCCGACGCCTGCGCCGACAAGACCCCGGGCACGCTCTGCGCCTTCATGGGCACCGGCGTCGCCGGCCTCGGCCACGACGGCGTCGCACCAGAGGCAGTCAAGCTCTACTGGCCGCAGGACCTGACGTTCGGTCCCGACGGCCTGCCCTACGTGCTCGACTGGAACAACCACCGCGTCCGCCGCGTCACGGCCGACGGCAAGGTGCAGACCGTGGTCGGCACCGGCGAGCTGGGCGACGCGCCAAACGGGCCGGCCACGTCGACCCGGCTCAACCACCCGACCCACGTCGCCTTCGATCCGCTGGGCAAGCTGATCTTGAGCGCCTGGCACAACTCCAAGGTGGCGCGGGTCGACATCGCGACCAACACCTTCGAGACGATGTGCGGCACCGGCGGGCGTGACTACGCCGGCGACGACGGCCCGGCCAAGGACGCCGTGCTCGATCTGCCCGTCGCGACGGTCTTCGACAGCCAGGATCGCATGATCATCGCCGACCAGGGCAACCAGCGCCTGCGCCGCATCGAGCAGGACGGCACGATCCACACCATCTTCGGCCCGGACAAGACCTGGTCCGACCCGGCCCAGACCAAGGTCTGCGCCACGACCGACGGCGTCGAGACCTGCAAGTTCTGCAAGACGGCCGAGGCCAGCAACCCCGACTGCGTCGAGGAGCCGAAGTCGCGCCCGGTCGGCTTCGCCGGCGACGGCGGCAAGGGCCCCGACGCGCGCATGTTCACCTACTTCAGCCAGGCTGCGGCGCCGGCCGGCCGCATCGCCATCGACAGCGCCGACAGCATCTACATCGCCGACACCGGCAACCACCGCATCCGCAAGATGACCAAGGACGGCGACGTCTCGACCGTGGCCGGCTCGGGCCCGGCGAGCTTCGACAAGGAGTTCGCCGGCGGCTACGGCGGCGACGGCGGCCCCGCGACCGCGGCCCTGCTCAAGCAGCCGCGCGACATCGAGGTCGGCAGCGACGGCACGCTCTACATCGCCGACACCGACAACGACTGCGTGCGCAAGGTCACACCCGACGGCGTCATCCACACCGTCGCCGGCATCTGCGGCAAACGCGGCAAGGGCGCGCTCGGCCAGGCGGCGACCGCGACCAGGCTCAACCGGCCGCACGGCGTCGCGCTCGGCCCGGACGGCGCGCTCTACATCGCCGACACCGAGAATCACCGCATCGTCCGCGTCCTGCCCTGACGGCGGCACGAGCGGCGACGGCGGCCTCAGAACAGCTCTTCGGCGCAGGTCAGGTCAAAACCGGTGCCGTCGTCGTCGCGGCAATGGCTCTGGTGGCACGCGACGCAGACCTTGATCGCCGCCTCGGTGTCGACCACGAACGTCGGCGACGTCGCCTGCCACTGCCAGTCGCCGCGGGCCACATCCGCGCCTTTGGCCAGCTTGCGCATCGCGGTGTAGCGCACCAGCTGCTGGCAGGCCGCGTCGCTGTACTCGAGCTTGAGCAGCGTCGCGCCGACCGGGAAGGGCGCGTCCCAGTGCAGGTAGCGGTCGTGGGCCAGGTCGTTGGCGACCACCCGGATGTAGTTGAGCTCGTGCTCGTGGCTGTGGCGACACGAGCGCACCTGGCGCCAGCTGGTCGGGGCCTCGGCCGGGAAGATGGCCTCGGGCGCCGGCGTCGTCGGCTCGCTGGTGCAGCCGAGCCCGGCGCAGAGCGCGACGCCGACCGCGAGACGACCGGCGAGGCGACCGGCGAGATCGACGCCGAGGTCGACGATGGCGAAGCGGGCGTGGGCCATGGCTCGGCGCCTCCTGCTGCTACGGCGCCCGGTCGCCGGCGGCGGCCGCGACGACACGCCCATCGGCGCCGACACGCTCCCGCTCGAACAGCCGCATGCCAGCGCGCCCGGCAGCGGACTGGGCCATCGCCCAACCCAGGCGCGCGGCGTCCTTGGCCGTGCGCAGCCCGGAATTGCGCGCCCGGCGCGCCGCGACCTCGTGGACCATCCAGCGGTTGGCGGCCTCGAACCAGCGCGGGCTGTGCCGGCCAGCGACGGCGAGGTCGCGGTCGGAGCCGTCGTGCCAGCTGGCGGTGGGCACGGTGCGCTCGGCGACCTGGTGGGCGTAGGGCGTGCCGGCGATCGGGTAGCTGACGGTGGTCAAGAACACGCCGGGCGCGGCGCGCGCGACCATGTCGATGCTGGCCTCGATGTCCTGCAGCTGCTCGCCCTCGTAGCCGAGCATCAGGAACATGCCGGTCTCGATGCCGGCGGCCTCGAGCTTGCGCACGACCTCGACGACCCGCTCGGCGTTGGTCGAGCGCTCCATGGCGTCGAGGATGCGCTGGCTGCCCGACTCGGCGCCGACCCAGATGCGCTTGGCCCCCATCGACGCCAGCGCCGCGATGATCTCGTCGTCGAGGCGATCTTCGCGGGTGATGGTCTCGAACGGCACGCGAATGCCGCGCGATTGCAGCTCCTCGGCGTAGCGCATCAGCCACTTCTTGTGGATGGTGAAGACATCGTCGGCGTACCAGATCTGGTCCGGTCGGTAGCGCGCGAGCAGCTCCTGCACCTCGTCGGCGACGTGGCCGGGCGTGCGCCGGCGGTGGCTGTGGCCGTAGACCGCGTGGCTGCACCAGTTGCAGTGGAACGGGCAGCCGCGCGCGGTGATCAGGTTGACCGAGCTCGCGCCGTGGTGCCGCCGCCAGGTGTCGAGGTAGCGGTCGATGTCGATCAGGTCGCGCGCCGGCCCCGGCATCGCGTCGAGGTCGCGGATCTGCGCCCGGGCGCTGTTGCGCACCGTCTTGCCCGCATCGTCGCGCCAGACGAGACCGGCGATGGCCGAGAGGTCGCGCTCGCCACGCTCCCAGGCCGGCAGCAGCTCGGCCATCGTATGTTCGCCCTCGCCGACGACCACCGCGTCGACGCCCCAGTCGAGGTAGCGGTCGGCGTAGTTGGCCGGGTCCGGCCCGCCGACGACGACCTTGGCCCCGGCCCGCTTCGCCATCGACGCCATGCGCAGGATGTGCTTGCGCGTGACCATGTTGGCGTAGAAGCCGACGACCGCGGGCCTGTGCTGGACCAGGGCGTCGAGGAAGTCGCCGCGCAGACGGAAGGTGCCGTCCCAGACGGCGACGTCGACGCCGACGCTGCGCAGGTAACCCGCGACGTAGAGCACGCCCAGCGGCGGGTACGGCCGCATCGCCTTCTGCTCGGCGGGGTCGTCGTGCAGGAACCATCCGTGGGCGAGCAAGAGGTGGGTCATGGGGCTCCTGGCGCGCCACGCCGGGCGAAGATCCGCCGCGCGTGGCCGACACCTGCACCAACCCTGGCTGCGTTGGCGGCTGGGTGCAAGCAGCCGGGCCGCGAGGCCCGTGCAATCGCGGCGCTAGCTGCGCGATCTGCGCGCTCGAGGCGAGGTTTCGTGGCGCGTCGCCGACGGCGGCCCTATCCTGCCGGGGCGGCGCGGCTCACACGCTGCGCCCCGAGGAGCTTGCCATGCGCGCGATTCCACGCCGGACACCGTCGACCTTCACGTCCCTGACCGCGCTCTGCGTCGCTGCGCTGCTGGCCGGCTGCGGCAACGACGGCGGCGGCAGTGGCGCCGACGCCGGCCAGGGCTCCGACGTCGGCGGCCAGATCGACGCAGCACAGGATACGAGCGCTGGCGACGACTCGGCCGGCGGCGACACGGCCACGGGGGAGGACTCCGCCGAGGCGGACACGGCGCTCGGCGACGCAGCGGCGTCCGACGTCCCCGTGTCCGACGTCCCCGTGTCCGACGTCCCCGTGTCCGACGTCCCCGTGTCCGACGTTCCGGTGCCGGACGACACCGGCGCGCTCGACACGGCGGGCAACGACACGGCAGCCAACGACACGGCCGTCTCCGACACCGCAGCCAACGACACGGCCGTCTCCGACACCGCCAGCAGCGACGCCGGTGACGCCGCCGGCGGGGTGCAATGCAACGGCCCCAAGGGCAGCTTCCCGAGCTTCGCCAAGGCTTGCAGCGCCGACAGCGACTGCTTCGTCGCCCAGCATCAGATCAACTGCTGCGGCACCAAGGTCGCCTTCGGCCTCTCGGTCAGCGACAAGGCCGCCTTCGAGGCCGCCGAGGCCGTCTGCCAGTCGCAGTACCCCGGCTGCGGCTGCGCCCAGTTCGAGACGATGGCCGAGGACGGCTACAGCAGCTTCAACGACGCCGACTTCGTCGCCACGTGCCAGGCGGGCATCTGCCGCACCTCGGTGCCGAGCGCCAAGCCGGTCTGCGAGTCCACAGGCCTGCAGAAGCCCAAAGCGGTCAAGGCATGCACCGCCACCAGCGACTGCACCTACCTGCTGCAGACCATCGACTGCTGCGGCAGCCAGCGCGCCGTCGGCGTGGCCAAGTTCGCCAAGGACGCCCTCGAGAAGGCCGAGTTCGCGTGCTCGCAGCAGATGTCGATCTGTGACTGCCTGCCCAAGCCGGTGCAGCTCGAGGACGGCCTCACCGCCGGCGACGGTCTGACAGCCGTCCAGTGCGAGGCCGGCTCCTGCATGACCTACGCCAAGTAGCTGCGGCCGCGCCGCGCCCCATTCTCCGCGCCGGTCCGGGCCAGCGGCGCGATGGACAGTGCCGAACCCAAGTGCCTATGCTCCCGCCGCGGTGCGGGTCCGCGACGAAGGTGGCGATGGGCGGACAGGGCCAAGCACGGCGGCGGCGCGAGCGATCCGGCCTCGTGCGCTGGCTGCTCGTCGCCGGGATCTTGCTCGCCACAGCGACGGCCTGGTCCGACCCTGCGAACGGTCCAGCCCCAGCCGCGAGCGCCATCGCCCCAGACGAGGGCGAGCGGGTCATGAACCTCGTCACGCCGTGGCGGGACGGCGCCGAGGTCGCGCCGGGGCTGCGTTTTGTCGGCGCGGCCATCGACAAGGAGCTCGCCTGCTACCTCTTCGAAGGCGCACGCAAGGTGGAGGCCTGCCTGCTGCCCAAGGCCGGCGGTCGCGAGGTGCCGTCGACGAACCGCCTTCCGCTGCCGGGCGGCGCGTCGCTGGTGCTGCGCGCGCCCCCTGACCCGACGGCCGCAGAGGTGGCCCTGCTGGGCGAGTTGCACGGCCTCCTGACCCGCAACGCCGAGAGCCACGGTCTCGCCGAGCTCTGGCACCAGCCGCTGATCAACCCACGCGGTGTGCAGCAACTGGTGACGTTCCCCGCGGCTTGGGGCTACCTGATCGAGTGGCTCGAGGAGCCGATGCTCTGGCTCATCGGCCTGCTGCTGTGGGTCGTGCTGGCCAGCCGCGCCGCGGTCTCGGACCTGCCAGGTCGAGGTTGGCCGCATGTCGCAGTCCTGCTCGCCTACTCCGTGCTGACACGCTGGACCCTCCCCATCGACGCGCCGATGACCGCGTGGTCGTGGAAACGCCTGACCACCATCGGCCACCAGGTGATCGACTCGGTGCTGATCGAGGCGCTCGTGTCGACGTTCGTCGGGCCGATCGTGACGCTCGACGCCGTGCAGTCAGTCCTGGCGCGCGTGCTCTCGATCGCGACGCCGCTGGCGCTGCTCGGCCACGGACGCAAGCTCTTTGGCTCTTCTCACGCCGCCTTCGCGACGGCGGCGCTGCTGGCAGCCAGCCCGCACGCGCTGCGCTTCGCCGCCGCGGATACCCAGTTCAACACGTCGATGTTCTGGTCGTCGGTGGCGTTCTTCTGGGTCTACTGCGCGCTCGAGGCGTCACGCCCCCTGGCGCGGCTGGCCTACGCGCTGGGCCTCGCCCCATTGCTCATGCTGGCGATGACGGCGCGGCCGCTGAACCTGGTCTACGGACCGCTGATGATCTCGGCCCTATGGATCGCGACCAGCCGCGACAAGGTGCGCTGGCGCACGGTGCTGGCGGTCGAGGTTGCGGCCGTGTTCGCCTGGGCGACCTGGGACCTGATGTCGCAGAACAGCGCGTCGGTCGAGAGTGCGCTGGTGTGGGCGTCGGTCCTGGGCGCGCTGGAGCTGCTGCTCAACCCGGACTACAACCCCCTGTTCTTCTGGCGCCTGACGCCGCCGATCTGGCCCGTCCTGATCGGCATCGGCGTGTTCGCGTTGGTGCGCGGCCCGTGGCGGACGCTGGAGCCGGCGATCGCGCGGCGCCGCGGCATCTGGCTCGTCTGCTGGCTGTTCGGCTACATCGCGCTGCACGGCGTCGTCGTGGTCGAAGAGCCGATGAACAACGCCCGCTACCAGCTGCACTCGCTGCCGGCGATGGCCATGCTCGCGGGCGCGGGGCTCTGGGCGCTCTGGTCCGCGTGGAGCACCAAGAGCCCGCATCACCGCGCCGCCGCGATCGGCGCCGCGCTCGTCTGCGCCGCGGCGCCGTGGCTGCACCAGGCGTCGATCCAGGACGTCGGCTTCGCGACCATGCAGCAACGCCTGTTCCTGCGCGAGATGGTCGAGACCGCCGCCGTCGACGGCAGGATCCCGCCAGGCTGCACGACGATCGAGGTCATGCGACCGCTGCTCGGCCCGCCGGTGAGCAAGATGCAGCGCGCCGGTCGCCTGGCCCCGGGCGGTGCTCCGGACGGCCTCGACGAGCAACTGTGGCAGCACGCCGACGTGCAGCATTGGACCGAGCACCCGCTGGGGCCCGACGGCCGCGAGCTGGCGCAAGGACCCGGCGGCGGGGCACCCGACGCGGGGGCGATCCAGGCCGGCGCCGCGCCGCCGTCGGGCGTCCAAGGCGCGGCGCTGGCGAACGTCGGCAGCTCGATCGCGGCGAGCCACCAGGGCGATCGCGAACATCGCCCCGATCTGGCCGGGATCTCCGAACGCGGCCGGGCGTTGCTGGCGCGTCCTCCGTCCTGCCTGGTCTTCTTCGAGAGCGCGGAGTGCGCGCTGGAGCCGGGGTCGACCAAGCGCCACCCAGCGTGCGAGGAGATCCTGGCCTCGGGGCGTTGGCAGCTCATCGCCGAGCGCAAGACCGTCACGCGGATCTACGATGCGCCGCTGATGCTGCACCTACGCGCCAACGGCGATCCGCTCGAGCTGCGGATGTGGCGACGGACGTTCTGAGCCGCGTGCGCGGCGCCAGCGACCGGGCCCGATCGCGTCGCTAGAAGCGCCAGCCCGCAGACACCGTCAGCCCCGACGCGTCGATGCGCTCCTGGGCTGCGTAGGCCCACGACCACTGGACGCCGGCGCCGAAGAACGCCGTGCCGACGTCGAAGCGCGAGCCCAACGCCAGCGAGACCCAGGACGTCGGCGGCGCTCGCTCGAGGCGCTGGTCCGGGCGCTCGGGATCGATCGGGCTGGTCAGGCCGAACGACTGCTGCAGACGGACCATCGAGTACAGACGCAGCCACTGCAGCGGGATCCACGTCGCGCCGCCGTCGAGATAGCCGCCGCCCGCCAGGTGGACCGCGCCCTCGGGCCAGTTGCGGCCATGCCCACCGAGGCCGAGGCCTGCGCCGATGCCGGTCGCGAGCTGCAGCGTCGGCAGCACCGGCACGCGATGGCGCCAGCCGACCGCCGGCATCGTGAACGCTTCTTCGTTGTCGCCGGCGATCTCGTGGCCGAAGATCGAGACCTCGATGTCGTCCTGGCTGCCGAGGGGCACGCGCATCTCGGCCTCCCAGGCGCCCTGCCGCGTGAGCACGCCGTGGAATGCGCCCTCGGTCTGCGCGCCCGGGGCGGCGACGCCCATGGTCGAGCCGCGCATCGGCGGCGCGAACGGTGCGCCGCAGCCCGCAGCGAACGCGACCATCCCGCCCAGGAGCAGCAGCGCCCGATGGCGAACCCCCACCGCCGGAGCTCGCCCGGCGGGATCGTCGGTCGTTCGTCGCCTCTGTGGATCGGTTGCCATGCTCCCTCCTCCTCATCCCACGGGACTGTCGGTTGGCCGCACTCTCGCCTGGACGACGCTGCATGGCGCGTGCCAGATCTGCGATCCCGATCCAAGTCATCGAGATGGAACGGACAATGCCCCGCAAGAACGCCCGTCACCACGCGGCGTGCCGCCCCTGGATGGTGTGTCGACGCACCGCGTTGGAGCAGCCGTGCTCCGCAGGCGTCAGCGCCCTTTTGCCGCGCCGCGGAAGCCGGCAGTCTCTGCGCGGGGACGCGGGGACGCAGGAGGTCTGCGATGGCACGCAAGCGCGGCAGCAGCAAGGCGCACGTCGCCGAGCGGCATGGCCTTGCGACGCCGCAGCGCAAGGCGCTGTCGCGCAATCGCCAGATCTTGGCGATCGTACGCACGGACCGCACCTTCGGCCTGGCGCTTTGGCGGGCCGAGGAGGTCTGGCTCGGCCGCTGCCTGATGTGCAACGCCGGCGTCATGGCCAGCCAACGCGGCACCCTGCTCGAGGGCGCGACGCTCGAGCACATCCTGCCGCGCCACCACGGCGGCGACGACACGCCCGGCAACCTCGCGATCGCCTGTCGCCGCTGCAACAACAGCAAGGGCGTACGCATCGACAACCTGCGCCGCGACGACCCCAGGCGGCGTGAGGTCACGCTGGCGCTGCTGGAGCGCCGCCGCCAGCGCTGGCGCGACGACGCGCAGCCGGACGCGCCGCCCGCCTGAGGCAACCCCCCGCCGACGTGACGATCTCGCAACGGCCATTGACGCGACGCGCCCGGACGGGCGGGATCGCGGGGCAGAGAGCCGGAGGAGGTCCGCCATGGCCGCGCCAGGATCCAACGAGCCGACGTCGCCGCCCGGATCGAGCGCGGCCGCCCCGCGTGTCGGCATCGTCATGGGCAGCCGCTCGGACTGGTCGACGATGATCGCGGCGGCCGACGCCCTCGACGGCCTCGGCGTGGCCTACGAGGTGCGCGTCGTCTCGGCCCACCGGACACCCGACCTGCTCTTCGCCTACGCCGAGCAGGCGCAGGGCCGCGGGCTGCAGGTCATCATCGCAGGCGCCGGCGGCGCGGCCCACCTGCCCGGCATGCTCGCGGCGAAGACGACGCTGCCGGTGCTCGGCGTGCCGGTCGAGTCGCGGGTGCTGCGCGGGGTGGACTCGCTGCTGTCGATCGTGCAGATGCCGGCCGGGGTGCCGGTCGCGACGCTGGCCATCGGCACGGCGGGTGCGACCAACGCTGGCCTGCTGGCGGCCCAGATCTTGGCGCTGCACGACCCGGCGCTGGCCGAGCGCCTCGACGCGGCGCGGGCAGCGCAGACCGCGGCGGTGCTGGCGGCCGGCGACCCACGCGTGCCGCCGCCGGAGGCGCCGTGACCATCGGCGTGCTCGGCGCCGGCCAGCTCGGCCGGATGCTCGCGCTCGCCGCGTACCGGCTCGGTGAGCGCGTCGTCCTGCTCGACCCGAACCCGGAGTCCTGCGGCGGCCACGTCGCGCCGGTCGTCGTCGGCCGCTGGGACGAGCCAGGCGCGTTGGCCGAGCTGGCGCGCCGCGCCGACGTCGTCACCTTCGAGTTCGAGAACGTGCCCGAGTCGGCGGCGCGCTTCCTCGCCGACCGCGTCGCCGTCGCGCCGCCGGCCGCGGCCCTCGCCATCGCCCAGGACCGGCTGCGCGAGAAGCAGTTCTTCGGCCAGATCGACGTCGCGGTCGCGCCCTACGCCGCGGTCGACTCGCAGGCGCAGCTACAGGCCGCGATCGCGACGATCGGCCTTCCGGCGGTGCTCAAGACGCGCCGCTTCGGCTACGACGGCAAGGGCCAGCACATCCTGCGCACGTGGGCCGACGTCGAGCAGGGCTGGCTCGCGCTCGGCGCCGCGCCGCTGCTGGTCGAGGCGCTGGTGCCCTTCGACTTCGAGGTCAGCGCCATCGCCTGCCGCGGCCGCGACGGCCAGATCGTGCGCTACCCGCTGGTCGACAACGAGCACCGCGACGGCGTGCTGCACCTGTCGCGGCCCGGCAGCCCGCGCGTGACGCCTTCGCTGCAGGCGCAAGCCGACGCGGTGATGGACCGCGCGCTGGCGGCCCTCGACTACGTCGGCGTGCTCACGGTGGAGTTCTTCGTCCACCAGGGCCGGCTGCTCGCCAACGAGATGGCGCCGCGGGTGCACAACTCCGGCCACTACAGCATCGACGGCGCCGCGACCAGCCAGTTCGACAACCACGTCCGGGCGTTGGTCGGGCTGCCTCTGGGCAGCACCGAGACGCTGCGGCCCTGCGCGATGGTCAACGTCGTCGGCGCCATGCCGACGCTCGCGGCGCTCTGCGCGCTGCCCGGGGTGCAGGTGCACGCCTACGGCAAGCGTGGCAGCGCGGGCCGAAAGATCGGCCACATCACGGTGTCGGCCGAGGACGAAGCGACGTTGGCGGCGCGGCTGGACGTCGTCCGCGCCATGGTCGAGGGCGCCGCCGCTCGGCAAGGCTGACGCCGGACCGGCGACAGGGCGAGACCGACCGGCCACCTCGTGCGTCTCCCCTGGACGCGCGGCTTGACACGACCCGGCCGCCCGGCAGAATCCCAGGCGACCAAGCCCCCTCGACGCAACCAGTCGCCGAGTCGGTGCGGCGTCGCCCGGTTCGCGCGCTGGCCTCCACCAGCGCCATCCGCGGGTCGACGAGGGAGAACGTCATGACGGAACGACAAGGACCGGCCCGGGCACGGCGCGGGCGTCGCGCGCCGACGCGGTGGGTCGCGGCGGCGCTGGCGGCATGCCTGGCGCTCGCCCTGCTGCCGCAGGCCGCGATGGCGCGGCGGCGCAACATGCTGAGCCTATTTGACAACCCGCAGAGCCTGCTGCGCGACTACTCGATGACGGCGAGCGTCTTCGTCGCTGGCGGCGCCGGCGAGATGTCGGGCTGGCGCAGCGGCAACCCCGCGACGCCGTTTGGCATGGGCTTCCGCTATCACGAGCGCAACGGCTTCATCACCGGCACCGTCATGGCGCTGTTCCAGATCATGGCCGGCGCCGTCGCATCGTCGGGCCCCAAGAGCGTCAACACCTGGACCGAGGGCAACTACCGCTACACGCAGACGACCTACTACAGCCAGGCCGAGAAGCAGCGCATCATGGACAACGCGAGCAACAGCGCGTCGAACATGATGTCGTCGCCCAACCAGTCGTTCGACCTCGAGATCTACAGCCGCAACCTCGGCGGCGACATCAGCGGCTACCGCGCGACGATGATGCTCATGGGCTTCGACGGCCCGGGCACGTCGATGATCGACTGGGGCTTCGGCTTCGGCAGCGCCACGGCGGCCGTCGCCCAGGACGGCCACTACCTGATCACCGACTGGACCTACTTCGGCATCCCGATCCGCCTGAACGTCCCGGTCGGCCCGTTGTTGCTCTTCGCCCAGTTCGACTGGAATTGGTGGGGCCACAGCCGGGGCGACAAGATCGAGGGCAAGCAGACCTTCGCCCCCGGCACGACGCAGATGATCCACACCGCGGGCTTCCCGCTGCGGGTCGGCGCGTCGACCGCCGTGCTCGGGCGCCTGTACCTGGAGGCCGTCGCGCTGACGCCCTCCCTCACCAGCGGCGCGTTCGGCTTCACGGCCGGCGCGGGCGCGCGCTTCTAGGAGGGCACGATGCGTTCGACACCCGTGCGCTCCGGCGCAACCCAGCCAGCGCGCGTCGCGGCCCGCGTCGCAGCCCTTGCGCTGCTGGCGCTGACGGCGACGATGCTGCCGCCCCAGACCGCGCAGGCCCGCGGCGGCATGACCTGGATCGGCCTCGACCACGACCTGCGCGTCGACGGCAGCTACAGCCGCGGCAGCCGGTGGACCAAGGGCGGCAACCAATACCTCGTCACGTTCGAGGGCGCGACCTTCGGCAAGGTCTCGCCGCTCGGCAACCTCGCCGGCTTGGAGTTCGGCGCCGCGATGGGCTACGACGGGGTGCCCTACCGCGAGTCCGACCAGGCGCTCGGCGACTTCGGCTTCTTGTTCGACATGTCGGTCGGCTTCCCGGTGACGCTGCTCAACCTGCTCTCGGGCGGCAAGAGCCGGCTGATGGTGGGCGTCTCGCCCGGGTTCGGCATCTCGATGGTCAGCGCCTACACCTACCTCAAGGCCAAGACGCTGTTCCGTGTGTCGAACCAGCTCGTGCTCGAGGGGCAGTGGACGTGGTGGCCGGGCGCGGCCAGCCATCCCCTCGGCTCGACCGACAACTCCGTCAACGCCGCGGCGTTGCGCGGCACGGCCTACTTCAAGCTCTCACGCAGCACCGCCGTGCTCGGCTACCTGGAGCTCTACCAGGGCCAGCGCGAGGAGGACGTGGCCACCGGAGGCAACGCGAGCAAGGTGCTGTTTGGCGGACGCGACCCCTTCGGCTCGACCAAACGCTACGCGTACGAGGATTTCCTGCGCTTTGGAGTCGGCTATGCGTTCTAGGTCATCGCTGCGCGCGCAGCTGCTCCTGGCGTGGGGCGGTCGATCGGCGTTGGTCGCCACGCTCGGCCTCGCCGGCTGCCTGCTGCCCGAGATCGACACGCCTCCGATCGACCCGAGCCTGGTGGAGGAGCAGACCGAGGGTGGCGGCAGCTCCGGCGGCTCTGCCTGCGTCACCGGCACCTTCCAGGGCGGCCTCGACATCGTCGCCGGCATGGAGGACCTCGCGGGCACCGGCTACGAAGGCCAATGCGACGTCCAGGGCAACGTCACCATCAACGTCGATGCCCCGGCGGCGCAGAAGTTGACGCAGGTTCGCACCATCAGCGGCAACCTGACGCTGATGGGCCAGGGGCCGATCAAGTCGTCGACGACGCTGCTGAACTCGCTGACCCAGGCCGGCAACCTCATCCTGCACGGCACGCTGCTGCACCATGTACCGAAGCTGCCGAAGCTGACGACGGTCAACGAGATCATCATCCGCAACAACACGCAGCTGCAGGACATCACGGGCTTCGACGCGCTGACCTCGTTCACGACGCTGACCATCAACAACAACGGCGTGCTCACGAGCATCGCGGGCTTCGGCAAGATGACCGAGGTCGACGGCCGCATCGACGTCCAGCAGAACCATCAGCTCGCCACCTTCTCGGCCTTCGCCAACATGACGCAGCACAACAACTTCCTGCGCATCGAGAACGGTCCGGTGGCGAAGATCGCGTTCCCCAAGCTGGTCAACGCGTCGCAGCTGCAGTTGTCGCAGATCGGCGTGACGCAGATCTCCCTGCCGGCGCTGCAGACCGTCGGCAAGCTCGACTTCGGCTACCTGACCTCGCTGACGACCATCGACAAGACCGCGCTCAAGACGATCAACTCGATGGACCTCGACCACCTGCCGCTGATCACGAACGTCGACTGGATCCCGGCGACGGCCAAGCTCACGGGAACGGCCAACGTCTGCACCTCGGGTCAGGGGCTGATCGAGGCGGTCAACGCCTGGGTCCAGGCCAGCGGCAGCACCGGCAACGTCACTGCCAAGCTCTGCAAGCCTTGAGGCGATCGCCGCGTCCTGACGGCAGGCGATACCGCGAACGGGGCCCAAAACGCGCGCTGATCGACACCATGTGGGATCGTTGAAGGGTACGCCCGCAGCGGCGCTGCCCGGCGGATTGTGCTAGCGTCGTCTCCGAGCAGATCGTCGCACCCGTTGACGACCCTTGCCCCCCGAAGCTCGAAGGACTGCCCATGATGAACCTGCCCACCTTCGTCGACCGCCGTGTCGCGCCCCTCTGGACCACCCTCAGCCTGCTGGCGGTGCTGCTGGCCCTGCCGGCTTGCGGCGGCGACGAGACCGGCGGCGACACGACCACGACGACGCAGGACGCCGCCGACGCCAGCGCGACCGACGCGACGAGCGCCGACTCGGCCACCGCGCAGGACGGTACCAGCGGGGACGACGCGAGCGCAGACGCGGCGACGCCGGACGACACGGCGACGCCGGGCGACACCACGACGCCGGGCGACACCACGACGCCGGGCGACACGGCGACCACGGGCGACACCACGACGCCGGACGACACCACGACGCCGGACGACACCGGGACCACGGGCGACACCGCGACCACAGGCGACACCGCGACCACAGGCGACACGACTGCGGACGGGTCGGTCGACGTGCCGCCGACGCCCCCGATCGCCGAGCTCGTCATCGACGACCAGGTGCTCAGCAAGGACTTCGACACCATCTACGCCAAGGTCGCCAACCTTCCGCCAAGCTACCCGGCGCCCGGCAAGCTGCGGATCCACTTCGACGACGGCGGCGGCAAGGTCGGCGCGCTCGCCGGAGAGGTCGCCGTGCCCTTCGGCAGCCCGAACGCCGACCTGAAGATCGTGCTCAAGGAGGCGCTCGTCGGCACCAAGGCGCTGATCGGCTCGCTGGTCGAAGGCAACGGCACCGCGTTCAAGGGCCAGGATGGCCAGCCCGTCGTCGTCAGCTTCAAGGTCACGGGCGACACCGTGGACCCCGTGCTGACGATGGTCAGCCAGACCCTGCCCGACAACGACCTGCAGACGATCGCGGTCTCGTTCGTGCGCATCCCGGCGCGCTTCAAGGTCGGCGCCTGGCTCGCCATCTACGCCGACGCCGGCGGCAAGATCGGGGCCAACCTCGGCAAGGAGAAGTTCCTTCCCGGCGACCACACCGGCAAGACGGTCTACCTGACCAGCCCGCTGACCAAGGGCCAGGTCCTACACGCCGTGCTGCGCGAGGCCTCCGCCGGCAGCGGCAGCTGGTCGGGCGGCAACCCGGTGGTCAAGGACCTCAGCGGCAACGCCATCGCCACCACCTTCTCGGTCGACGCCGCGCCCTTCCATCCCGTGCTCGAGATCGAGGACCAGACGCTGACCGACCCGAAGAAGCTGCTGATCAAGAAGGTCGTCGTGCCGCCGGAGCACTTCGGCGGCTGGCTCGCCATCTACGCCGACGACGCCGGCAAGGCCGGCGCGCTGCTGGGCAAGCTCTACTTCGTCAAGGGCACCAAGGAGAACCAGACCCTGTCGTTCACGACGGCGCAGCAGGGCGACCTGACGATGCATGCGGTGCTCTACGCCGGCCAGAAGTGGGACGACACCGGCGTCAACAACGTCGTCATGCAGACGCCCAACGGCGACCCGATGACGATGACGTTCAAGGTCGGCGCCAAGTCGCTGAGCTACATCATCGCCAAGCCCTACACGACCAAAGACCCGCGCCACGTCATGATCACGCGCGCCTACTCCTACGACTCGCCGGCGTGGGTGGTCATCGCCCGCGACGACAACGGCAAGCCCGGCACCGTCCTGGCGCGCAAGAAGGTGCTGCCGAAGTTCGCCGGCAACGTCCACCTCGACAACCTCTACGGCGACTTCCTCGAGAACGGCTCGCTGCAGGAGTGGCTGCCCGGCAAGCCCGGCACCTTCCGCCGCTACGTCAAGGGCGACGAGACGCTGCACGTGCTGCTCTACAAGGACGAGCCGGCCGACAACAAATTCACCTTCACCGAGGGCGGCAGCGAGGACCAGCCGGTGCTCGACGCCGGCGGCAAGCAGGTGACGGCGAAGATCGACGTCAAGGTCGTCGCCTCGATCCAGAACGTGCAGAAGGACAGCAACCGCTACTACTTCCCCTGCCCGCTGAGCCAGCACGTCGACCACCCGACCAAGCTGCCGGTGGACTGTCGCTGCCACGTCAACATCGAGAGCCTCGACTTCCCCGAGTGCAAATCCGATATCGCCGACGGCCTGAAGATGCAGTTCGGCGAAGGCCCGCGCGCCAAGACCCACAACTTCGGCGGCTTCCGCAGCGGTTTTGCCGAGAAGGCCAGCAACGAGCTCATCGCGGTCATGGTCTGGAAGGACCACAAGACCATCTGGCCCGAGAACCAGATCACCCTCGACGTCGGCGTCGTCATGGGCATCGACATGACCACGCGCAAGCGCCGCTTCATCGGCGGCCGCTACGACGATCCGAGCACCGGCATCGCCGACCTGGGCAAGGGCCCGGTGCTCTCGGATCCCTTCGAGGTGCAGAAGGGCCCGGATGGCAAGTACTACGTCGCCAGCTACGGCTACGTCCGCATCGAGGCGAGCCTGGTGCCGACGGTCGACGTCATCCGCCTCGACCCGGCCACGGGCGACCGCGAGTACGTCTGGCGCAGCAACCACCTGGGCTTCAACCTCGACAACAAGCCCAACCCCTACGGCCACTGCGCCAACGGCCGCGACGCCAAGTACGGCTACACCTCGGTCCACATCGGCCGCAAGGGCTTCGGCATCGACGACAAGGGCAATTTCTACTTCAGCTACGCGCACAACGGCAACACGCCGACCTCGGATGGCATCGGCATCATCAAGGTCAGCGCCGACGGCAAGAGCTGCGATTTCGTCACCCGGCACAAGGTCGGCAAGGACAACGTGCTCTACAAGGGCGTCAACATCGGCACCGGCTACGAGGCCCAGGCCGGCCCGTACAAGGGCATGCTGGTCAAGGACGGTAAGCTCTACGTCACCGCCGAGATCCCCGACGCGCTGATCGAGGTCGACATCGCCACGGGCAACCGCAAGATGCTCCACGAGCCCGGCGTCACGAGCAACACCAACGGCAGCTCGGGCACCCACATCCATTGGGACAGCCACCGCAACCTGATCTGGCAGGCGGGCTTGTCAAGCATGGTCATGATGTACGACCCTGCGAAGGGGACGGCCGAGCCGCTGTGGTGTCCGCAGAACGACCGTGATTACATGGGCATCCCGTGTATGCACCCGGGCGCTTGGGGCAACAACGGCCTGATGATGGAGCGCGGCATGTGGCTGCATCCGACCGACCCCGAGTACCTGTTCGTGGTCAACGGGCCGATGATCCAACGCGCCCACCTGATGAGCGGCACGAGCGAGATCTTCTCGTACTGACGTGGCCGCGCCGGAGCTCCGATGCACACTTGGCCAACGACCCCCATCGACGTGCAGGCCGTGCGTGAACCATCCGAGCTCCAAGCCGAATCGGCGATGAAGGCCGGCGCGGTCTTCGGCGCGCTGCTGCTGCTGCTCTACATCGCCCTCACCTTCGGTCTGCTGTTGCTCGTCATCGGTGGTGTGGTGCTCGCCCACGCCATCGCCGAGTGGCTGGCCCTGGCCCATCTGCGCGCCAACGGCGTGCGCGTCGGGCCGCACCAATACCCCGAGCTCGACGCCATGGCCGAGAACTTCTCGGCGCGCATGGGCATCCGGCGGCCCGAGGTCTTCGTCGTCCAGCAGACGCTGTGGAACGCGTTCGCCGCCCGCATGGTCGGCACCGACATCGTGGTGCTCTACTCCGGCGCCATCGACAGCCTGTTGATGGGCGGCAAGCCCGAAGATCTGGGCTTTTTGCTCGGCCACGAGCTCGGCCACCACGCCGCCGGCCATCTCAAGCCGGCCCATCGGCTGCTCCGGCTCGCGTTCTTCGTCCCCTTCTTGCCCGCCTGGCACCGTCGCACGATGGAGCTCTCCTGCGATCGGCTGGCGCTCGCGGCCTGTGGCGACGCCAGCATCGCCGTGCGCGGCCTGCTGTCGATGACGGTCGGCACGACGATGGCGTCCAAGACCAGCGTGCCCGCGGCGCTCGAGCAATGGCAGCAGGTGCGGCGGCAGACGGGCGTGTCGCTGCACACGCTCTACAGCTGGTACCCGCACCACCTCTGGCGCATCGAGAGCATCGTCCGCAGCGCAGACCAATGGGCGCTGCCCGGGCTGCCGGCGCTGCTGCAAGGCCCGCAGGCCGCCACAGCGCTGCCCGCCGAGTCGCAAGCGCCCGGCTCGAGCATCCCGCCGCCGCCCGTGGCGGTGCCGAGCGCGCTGTCCTAGCGGGCGCTACTTCGGCGTGCGCTGGAAGCTGCGCTCGAACTCGACCTTGCCGGCCGAGTCGATGAACTGGCCCTTGAAGGTGTCGCCCGTGATCTCGACGTAGAGGAAGCCGGATTTGTCGGCGTCCTGGAAGTGGAACGGGTTGAATTCGAAGCCGCCCTTGCTCTTGGTCTCGACGTTGGTCGTCTTGGCGCCGCCGCCCGAGACGAGCAGCTCGACGTCCTTGCAGAATTTGGTGCTCGCCGCCTTGTCGAGCCACTGCCGGCCGTGGTCGTGGCCCGAGAGGTGCACGTCGACCCGGCCGCAGAGCAGCTTGTCGTAGGCCTCCTTGACGCCTTTGCCCGACGCGACCGGGATCAGGCCGCAGAGCTGTGGGATCGGCGCTGCCTTGGCCCCCTCGTAGCAACCAGCGTTGCCGTGCGGGCCGTTGCTACGCATCGGGTGGTGGGCGAAGCTGATCTTCCACGGCGCGGTGCTGGCCTTGATCGCCGCGTCGACCTCGGCCAGCTGCTTCTGGATGATGAAGGGCAGCACATCGCCGTAGAGCAGCGCGTTGCTGTCGAGCGCGAAGAGGTGGACGTGCTCGACCTGCACGTTCCACCACGCGTCGGGCAGGTGGAACTTGGGGTTCTTCTTGCTGTACTTGACGTAGAAGTCCTTCTTGAGGAACTCGGCGCCCGCGCCGCCGGCGCCGTAGTCGTGGTTGCCGAGCACGACGTAGAACGGCGCGTCGACGGTCTCGTACGGCTTCTCGAACTTCTCGGCGAACTGCTTGTCGTTCTCGTCCTTGACGCCGGTGTCGTAGAAGTTGTCGCCGAGGTAGAGCACGAAGTCGCAGCCGTCCTGCTTGCACTTCTCGCCCAGGGCCTTGCCGACGGCGTATTGCTCGGCGCTGCCGGTGCCGGCGTCGCCGAGCGCGGCGAAGCGCACCACCTTGGGCGCGGGCGCGGCGTCGACCGCGGCCGTGTCCCCGGCGGCTGCCGTGTCGGCGCTCGCGCTGTCGGCGACGGTCGAGTCGGCGCCCACGCTGTCGGCGCTCCCCGTGTCGGCGCTCCCCGTGTCGGCGCTCCCCGTGTCGGCGCTCCCCGTGTCGGCGCTCCCCGTGTCAGGCGCGCTGCCGCTGTCGGCGGCGTCATCGCCGACCAGGGCGGCACCGTCCTGCGCCTCGGCGCTGTCACCGACCGCAGCGGCGGCCGTGTCCTCGACCTTGCCGGTGTCCTCGGCCACGCCGGTGCTGGCGTCAGGCTCTGCTGTGCCTGCCTGGACGTCCTGGGCGGCCTGACCGCCGTCGTGGGCCGCCGCGTCGGCCGCGGCCGCCACGTCGAGCGTCTGCGTCGCCCCGCCCTGGCCGCCTGCGCCGGCGTTGGCGTTGGCCCCCGTGTCGCCGGCACCGTCGTTGCCGCAGGCCGCGAGCGCGACGCCCATGCCCACCAACGCCACCAGGGACCGAACCCCGCGCACACCCACCATCGTTGACCGCATCGGTGCTCCCGCTCGCGTCGGTCGGAGCCGTCCGAACCGTGGCGCGAGGCGCGGAACCTTAGCCTCCCAGCGGCGCGAGCGGCAAGGAAAAATCGGCGCGCGACGCCACGAAGGGGCCGGCGCGGACCGCGGATTGACCAGATCTGCGCGCTTGTCGATCCTGGCGCTCGGCCCGGCACGACGCGTCGGCCCCGGGAGGCGAGCCCATGGAACGAGTCGAACTGCGCGGCGCCAGCGCCATCCTCGACGGCAGCGGCCCGGAGCGCGGCCCGATCGGCGTCTGGTCCGAGCTTGGCTTGCGCCGCCACCAAGCGCTCGTGGTCGAGGTGCCGCCGGCGCACGGCGCGGACTGGCCGCACGGACCGTGGCCGCGCATCCTCTGGATCGGCGAAGCCGGCGATCCCGGCAAGCCGGCGACCGACCGCAGCGTCGACCTGGACGGCCGCCTGCTCACGCCGGGACTCGTCGACGCCCATACCCACGCCGTCTTCGCCGGCGACCGCAGCCACGAGCTGATGCGTCGCCTCGCGGGCGACACCTACCAGCAGATCGCGGCTGCCGGCGGCGGCATCCTGCACACCGTGGCAGCCACGCGCGCCGCCAGCGTCGATCAGCTGCACGCGGGGCTGCGGCGACGCCTCGACGAGATGGCGCGCTGGGGCACCCGGATCGTCGAGGTCAAGACCGGCTACGGGCTCGACTTGCAGAGCGAGCAACGCTGCCTGGACGCGATCGTCGCTGCCGGGACGGCGCTCGCCGGCTCGATGCAGCTCGTCGCCACCGCCATGCCGGCGCACGCGCTGCCGCTGGAGTTCCAGGGCGACGGCGACGCCTACGTCCACGCCATCTGCGACACGATCTTGCCGGCGATGGCGGCGCATCCGGCGCAGCCGCGCTTTGTCGACGTCTTCGTCGAGGCCGGCTACTTCGACGTCGCCCAGGCCGAGCGCATCTGGCAGGCGGCCCAGGACCTCGGCGTCGAGCGCGGCGCCTGGCTGGGGCTCAAGGCCCACGTCGACGAGTTCGAGCAGATCGGCGGCCTGCGCTGGGCGCTGGCCGCCGGCGCGACCAGCGTCGAGCACCTGCTCGTCAGCGACGCCGACGATCTCGCCGCGCTCTGCGCCAGCGAGACGGTCGCGGTGGCCCTGCCGCTGGTCTCGGTCTTCCTTGGCCAGCCCTACGCCGCCATGCGCACGATCGTCGACGGCGGCGGCCTGCTCGCGATCGCGACCGACTGCAACCCGGGCTCGTCGATGTCGAGCAACCTGATGTTGGCTGCCCAGATGGGCGTGTTCGGCGGCAAGCTGACGCCGGCCGAGGCGCTGCGGGCCATCACCCGCGGCGGCGCGCGCGCGCTGGGCTGCCCGGACGGTTACGACGGCACGTTGCAGGTCGGCGGCCCGTTCTGCGCCAGCGCGTTCGAGGTCGAGGGGCCGGACGCGCTGTTCTACGAGCTGGGCGCGCCGCCGCGGGCGTGGCTGGGGCTCGACGCGGCGCTGCGGGGGTAGCCGGCCGCGCGGCGCACGCAAGGATCGCGGCGCCGCGCAGCCCAGGCAGAGGCGAGCCTACGGGATCGCCGGGGCGAGCTTCTTGGTGGTGCCGCCCTTGACCGTCAGCCAGCCGGCGCGCTCGCCGCCGTACCACGAGCCCGTCGCGGCGCCGGTCACCGGAACCTTGATCGTGGTCGGGCTGTAGATCTTGATCTGGCCGTTCTGGGTGTAGGCCTGGACCTGGGCGGCGGCGGCGGCGTCCTGGTTGGCCTGCCAGGCCATCTGGTCCAGCAGCAGGGTGGAGCTCTCGGCGAAGACGGGCTGCAGCAGCGGCACGGTGAAGTACGCGGCGTAGCGGGCGATCACCTCGTCGAGGACCGGGTACAGCGTGCCGTCCTCGGCCAGGTTCGACTGGTGGAAGTAGTGCGGCCGCGGGTCGTTGGTCAGCAGGTGGCGCAGCATGATCGTGGCCTCGCTGTCGACGTACTCGGCGTAGGTGGCCATCGTGCTGCGGCAGGTGTGGGTCGCCGTGTTGACGCAGTTCTCGAAGTAGATCCAGTTGTACTCGTCGAGCTGCTCGGCCAGGGTGCCGACGTTGTAGTAGACGTTGGCCGGGTGGCGCGGGATGGTCATCGCCGGGCCGATGGCGTAGGGCGTCGGCTCGCGCGAGTTGTCGGCGCCGATCCAGCGGATGCCGGCCTGCGACAGCGCCGCGGGCATCGCCGGGTTCTTCAGGCCCGAGTGCTCACCGGTGACGAGCTCACGGGCGTTGATCGGGATGCCGACCTTCTTGGCCCACGACACGTTCTTCTTGATCTGCGCGACGATCTCGGCCTGCGTCATCGTGTCGAGGTTCGGGTGCTCGTAGGTGTGGTTGATCCAGCGGAAGTCCGACTTGGCCTGCAGCAGGCGCGTGGTCAGCGGGTCGCTGCCGTCGATCGCGATGGCCTCGACGCTGCCGCCACCGTTGAAGACCATGTCGAGCACCAGGCCGGTGGCGTTCTGCCAGGCGATGGCGCGGTCGACGTCCGAAGGCACCATGCGCACGGTCGGGTACGGCGAGTCCGGGTGGGCGGTGAAGTAGGTCTCCGGGTCCTCGTAGGTGACGTTGTCCTCCATGTTCCAGACGTCGTCGGGCAGGAAGACGTCGTCGATGTGGGCCATGAAGTAGTTGCGGTTGTAGCCGAGGTGGATGCCCTTGGTCGCCCACTCGATCATGCCGTGCGCCAGCAGCATCGAGTGCACCTGATGCGGGTTGGTGTCGAGCGTGACGACGAGCTCCTCGATGCCATCGTCGCGGGTGTGGACGCCGACCAGCGACGACGGCAGGCCGTTCGGAGCGTCAGGGCCCTGGACCAGGATCTCGAAGTTGGTGTCCGGCAACGGCGAGGCGAGGTAGGTCCAGCTGCCGACGTCGATCGGGACCGGGCCCGCGAGCGTGGTGAACACGGCCTTGCCGGCCTCGGTGACCTGCGTGGTCGTGCCCGTGGCGTCGCCGGCGAAGAAGGGCCACTCGAGGCCGTAGTCCGGCGTCGGGTAGGTGTAGGCGACGACGCGGCGGATGCCGTAGCGCACCTGGTAGGCGTCCAGGGCCTCCCACTCCGGGGCGGCGAGCGCCGAGATGCAGCCGGCGGTGCAGTCGAGCAGGCCACCGGTGGCGAAGACGACCGCCTGGTAGCGGGCGTGGCCCTCGCCGTTGGTCAGCGTCTCGGCGGTGATCGGCTCGGCGTCGTTGGCGATGATGACGTCGAAGGGCACGCCCTCGCGCTTGAGCGCGGCGGTCCAGGCCTCGAGCGAGGCCTCCCAGCCGGTGGCGCCGAGCACGAGAACGCGCAGGTCCACGCGATCGTTGGGCTCCACGGCCCAACCAGCCACGGAGAACAGCGTCAGCGCGACCGCCAACAAGCCGCCGGTCATTCGTCCCATCCAGCCTCGCATGACAACCTCCACGTGCAGCAACGCACCACTCGACCCGTCACTCCCCGAACATAAGTGCGGCGCCTAGCAATCGTCAAGTCCTTTTATGAAATCAAGAACCTTAGGCTATCGAACGATCCCGTATGATGTCAGAACCGCGATCGCCGAGATCGGCGGATCTACGCAAAAAATCGGAATCGCTTCCCCGGGCGAACCAAGATCAGGGGCCGAAAAATTCACATTTTTGGGGTGCGTTTCAGGGGGATCGGGGCAGTTTCGCCCACGATCGCGACGCCCGGCGAGCCGCGATCAGCGCGACCAACGCAGCAGCGTGCCCAGCATCGGCCCCGGCCAGGCCTGCAGGTTGCCGCCGCCGGCCAGGGCGTCGCCGTTCGGCAGGCGCAGCACGAAGTGCAACACGTCGCTCGTGAGCAGATCGTCGAGCTCGACGCTGGTGCCCTTGGCGAGATCGACCTCCTCGATCCAGCCGTAGGCGCCAGCGACGATCGCCTTGCCGTCAAAGACGTCGACGCCCGAGAGGCCGACCATCGTCTCGCGCACCAGGGTCCAGGTGCCGTCGGCCTGGCGGATGCGCACGAACCCCGAGGCCGTACCGCCGACCACGACGAAGCGGTCACTGCCCAGCGTGCGCACCGTCACGAGGTTCTCGCCGGTGCCGGTCGCCTCGGCCGTCCAGGCCTTGCCGTCGAAGTGCAGGGCGACGCCGACGTCGCCGACCACCAGGATGTCGCTGGGGCCGTGGGCGTCGATCTTGAACAGCTGCACCTGCTGCCGCTCCTTGGGCAGCTCGGGCAGCGTCACCTGGCTCCAGCCACCGGCGGCGCGCCGCAGCAACACGGGCGCGTAGGTGTCCTTGGCGGTCTCGTCGGCGCCGACGGCCCAGGCGTCGTCCTTGCCAAAGGCGAGGCAGCCCCAAAGCTTGTCGCCTGCAGGCAGGGCCTCGGCTGTCCACGCGCCGCTGGCGTCGCGCCAAAGTGCCCGCCTGCCGTTGCCGACGACCAGGGTGGTGCCGTCGGCGGCGACCGACGCCCACGACAGCAGCTCGCCGGTGGGCACGGGCTCGGCGACGAGCTTGCCCTCGACGAAGCGGAAGGCGGCGCCGCCATCGGATTGGCCGCCGACGACCAGCGGCGTTCCGTCGGGCAGCAGCGCTGCTGCCATCAGCACACCAGCCTCGACGCCCTCCTGGGCGATCGACCAGGTCCGCGGCGTCGGCTTGGCCTCGGGCTCGGGCGAGCAGGCGGTGCCGAGCAGGGCGGCGAAGCTGAGGGCGGTGGCGACGAACAGGCGCTGAAGCACGGCGACCTCCGGGCCCGGCGGCGACGCCGGGGCTCGTGCCAACCTAGCGAGCGCCCACGGTGGCGACAACCCCGCCGCGACGCGGGCCGGAGCGCCGACGCGCCCGATCGCTGGCACACCGGGGCGTTGGCCTCGCCGGGCTTGCGTTGTCGCCGTCGGTGGGGCAGAGATCGGGCGAAGGTTTCATCTGAACCATCGCCCGACCACCCCACCCGGAACCGGAGACTCATCATGGCGCTTCGACTCGGCGACATCGCCCCCAACTTCCAGGCCCCGACCACCCACGGCGACATCGACTTCCACAGCTGGCTCGGCAGCAGCTGGGGCATCCTGTTCTCGCATCCGGCCGATTTCACGCCGGTCTGCACGACCGAGCTCGGCACCGTGGCCAAGCTCAAGCCGGAGTTCGACAAGCGCAACGTCAAGCCGATCGCGCTCTCGGTCGATCCGGTCGACTCGCACAACCGCTGGATCAGCGACATCGAGGACACGCAGAGCACGACGATGAACTTCCCGATCATCGCCGACGCCGACCGCAAGGTCAGCGACCTCTACGACATGATCCACCCCAACGCCAACAGCACGCTGACGGTGCGCTCGGTCTTCATCATCGACCCGGACAAGAAGATCCGCCTGACGCTGACCTACCCGGCCTCGACCGGCCGCAACTTCGATGAGCTGCTGCGCGTCATCGACTCGCTGCAGCTGACCGACCACCACAAGGTCGCGACGCCGGCCAACTGGAAGGACGGCGACGCCTGCGTGATCGTGCCGTCGCTGCAAGATCCGGCCGAGCTGGCCCAGCGCTTCCCCAAGGGGTTCGAGGTCATCCGCCCGTACCTGCGCATGACGCCGCAGCCCAACCGCTAGGGACGCGGTCGATGATCCGCTGCGGGCGGATCGTTGGCGCGGCCCTGGAGGGTCAAGGCATCGTGATCTGGGTCGGCACGTTGCGGTCGGTCGTGGTGCCGTCGCCGACCTGGCCGATGGAGTTGGAGCCCCAGCAGTAGACGCGACCGTCCTTCTGCACCATGCACGGCGTCTGGCCGAAGGTGGACATCGCGCGCATCCACAGCTTCTCGCCGACGACCTTGACCGTCGTGCCCAGCACCGTCGTGTTGTTGCCGTCGCCGATCTGGCCCTGCGTGCCGAGGCCCCAGCAATGCAGCCATTCGCCGCTGTCCATGGCGCACGTGGCGGCGGTGCCGGCGCCGACGACGCCGCGGTTGTTGAGGCTGGTCATGACCTTGACCGGCACGTCGCTGTTGATCGTCGTGCCGTTGCCGAGCTGGCCGGAGCCGTTGTAGCCCCAGCACCAGAGCTCGTTGGCCGTCGTCTGGGCGCAATAGTGGCGGAATCCCGCGGCGAGCGCCTTGAACTTGGCGCCCACGTCGACGTTGACCGGTCCGTAGGTGCCGGCGGGCTGCGGCCCCGCGCCAAGCTGGCCGTGGGCGTTGCTGCCCCAGCAGCGGATGGCGCCGCTGGCGCGCAGCACGCAGGTCGAGTCGACGCCGATCGCGACCTTGACCGCGTCGCTGACGCCGTCGACGTAGAGCGGCGTCGACTTGACCCCCGACAGCTTGCTGCCGTTGAGCTGGCCGGCGGTGCCCACGCCCCAACACGCGACGTGGCCCTGCTCGAAGACGACGCAGGCATGCTGCATGCTCACCGAGACGTCGACCGCGCCCGTGGTGCCGGCGCGCTTCTGCGGTGTGGCGTAGGTGCTGGACCCGTTCGCTGCGACGAGGCTGTAACCGTTGTTGCCCCAGCACCAGACATCGCGGGTGCCCTGGGCATCCTTGACCAGGGCGCACGCGGTCGAGCCCGTGCCGGCGAGCGCGACGTCGAGCGGCGTGCCGGAGATCGAGACGAGCGCAGGCTTGCTCCGATCGCCGAGGTCGCCGTCGCCGATGACGCCGGCGCCACCCGCTCCCCAGCAGGAGAGCTTGCCGTTGAAGATCGCGCAGCTGTTCAAGGTGCTGCCGGCCAGCACGCCGGTCGCGCCGCCGGTCGACAGGCAGGCGCCCTTGCCGTCGCACTTGAAGCCGCCGCCGCAGTCGACGCCATAGAGCACCGGGGCCTGGGCGCAGCTGCCGTCCGGGTTGCAGCTCGCCACGGTGCAGAGCTCGCCGTCGTCGCACTTGCTGGTGCCGAGGCAGAGGCCGCTCTTGCAGGTGGTGTCGCTGGTGCAGGCGTTGCCGTCGTCGCAGACCGCGCCGTCGTTGGCGGGCACGTGGGTGCAGAGCGCCGACTCGCTGCAGGCGTCGACGGTGCAGGGGTTGCTGTCGGCGCAGTCGAGCGCGCTGCCCTTGCACGCGCCGGCGGCGTCGCAGGCGTCGTTCTCGGTGCATTTGCTGCCGTCGTCGCAGGCCGCGCCCTTGGCCAGGGCCTTGTGCACGCAGACGTTCGAGGCGCAGGTGTCGGCGGTGCAGCCGTCCTTGTCGTCGCAGTCGGCGTCGAAGTCGCAGACCTTGGTGCCGCCGACGCAGAGGTCCTTGCCGCCGCCGCAGCTGCCGGCCGCATCGCAGGTGGTGGCGCCGGTGCAGGCGACGCCGTCGTCGCAGGCGCCGCCCGCGGCGATGGCCTTGTGGCTGCAAGCGCCGGTCTTGGCGTCGCAGAGGTCGGCGGTGCACGGCTTGCCGTCGTCGCAGCTCGACGGCGCCAGGCAGCTGCCGTTGGCGGCGCATTGGCCGATCGCGGTGCAGATGTCGCCGTCGTCGCAGGCCGTCTTCTGCGGCAGCGGCGCGCCCTTGCTGCAGGCGCTCTTGGTGCAGGCGCCGACGTCGGTGCACGGGTCTCCGTCGTCGCAGAGGTTGCCGTCGTTGACGGGGGTGTTGGTGCAACCGGCCACGGCGTCGCAGGCGTCGAAGGTGCAGCCGTTGGCGTCGTCGCAGTCGGCGAAGGCCTTGCCCAGGCAGCCGCCGACCGCCGAGCACGGCGCGTTGCCGAAGGCGTCGGTGCGGATGATCTGCGGCGAGCCGCCCGCGTAGCCGGCGCCAGCGAAGCCGCCGTCGGGCATCGCCTTCCATTGGCGCACCACACCGCTGACGGTCTTGTCGCCCAGATCGGTGCCGAAGGCGTCGAGCCGCAGCAGGCCGGACTTGCCGTTCAGCGTGCCGCCGAGCACGACGGTGTCGCCCACCGGGAGGACGTCCTGCATGAAGGTCGTTCCCGACGCCGGGCGGTAGGTCCGATCCCAACGCAGCTTGCCGCCCTCGGTGAGCGAGCGCACCCAGATGAGCTGCGCCGTGGTGCCTGCGACCGTCTGCGCGCTCTTGCCGGCGACGACGGCGCCGAAGCTCGTCCAGCCGCAGCCGTGGACCGTCGTGGCGTTGCTCGACTTGGCCACATCGCTCCAGAGCAGCTTGCCGGTCTTGTCGAAGCGGCCTGCCACGGTATGCGCCTCCTCGAGCGAGGAGTTGGCGTTGGTCACGGTCGTGTTGCCGCAGGCGAGCCAGCCCCCGTCGCTGTGGGCGTCGATGTCGGCGGGCTCGTCGGCGTTGCCGAAGCTGGTGCGCGTGTTGGAAAGGACCTTGTCCTGGGAGGAGCCGTCGGCCTTGGTCGCCAGGGTGTAGACCGAGAACTGCCGCGGGTTCTTGGTGTTGTCGCCTTCGAAATCACGGGCCAGCACCAGCAGGCTCACCGCGCCGGCGGGCACGGCCATCGCGCGCGGATCGGTCGTGGTGCCGCCGATGTAGATGCGGGTCTGGGCCTTGCCGTCGAGGAAGCGGCGCATCGCGGCGCGGCGGTTGGTGACGGGCGGGTCGCTCGAGCCGCTGACGTTGCATTGGTTCGCCACGCCCTTGACCTTGCAGTTGCCGTTGCAATCCGGGGCGCCGGTCATGCCGCTGATGTCGGGGATCGAGGCGAGCACGGCGGTCGAGCCGTCCTTGAGGGCGCCGGCGTCGACCGCGAGGTACCAATCGGTCTTGTCGCCGTCGCCGAGCGGGATGTGGTTCTTGGTGGTCTTGCAGCCCGCGACGACCTCGTTCCAACCGAAGTAGCTCAGCGCGGTGCCGACGGGGTGGTAGTCCTGGGCGTAGATCGCGTTGGTCTTGCGGTTGTTGAGCTGGACGGTGGCCTCGCCGGCGCCGAAGACGCCGCCGTCGGGGTGGGTGGCCAGCACGCGGAAGCTCGCCAGCTGGGACTCGAAGCGCGCCTTCTCGGCCAGGCCGCCGCCGCCGCGGTCGTATTCGCCGCAGCACTCGTCCTTGGCGGCGAGCGCGATGGTCCAGGCGGCCTGGTAGTCGCCGCCGCAGACGCCGGACTTGCAGGTGCCCATCACCACGCAGGGCCCGCTGGCGTTGGCGCAGGCCGCGCCCTCCTGCTTGGCCGGGTAGCTGCACTTGCCGGTCTTGGGATCACAGCCAGCGTTGACCAGGCAGGGGTCGCTGTCCGGGCACGGCGCCGACAGCACCGAGTCTGAGGTGCACTGGCCCTTGCTGCAGCTCTCGTTCTTGGTGCAGAGGCTGTCGTCGGCGCAGTCGGCCTTGGTCTTGAGGAAGCACGCGCCGGAGTCGGCGCAGGCGAGGTGGCCGAAGTTGTCGGGATGCTTCATCGCGCAGCCACCCTGGCCCAGCGAGATCAGGCTGTCGGCGCCGTCGGCGAAGATGCGGGCGCCGACCTCGAGGCCGTCGATCGCGCTGCCCGCGGCCGCCGCCGGGGTCGCGAACGTGGTCACCCCCTTGGCGTCGAGCAGCGACGCCTGGCTGGCCGACACGGCGTAGCCGCCGCCCGGGCGTGCGCGGACGTCGGTCGCCGTGCCGCCGCCGCCGAACCCGATCGTCGTCGTCGGGTTGCCGTTCTTGTCGAAGACGCGCAAGACCTTGTCGCCGACGACGCTCTCGCCGCCCGCGAGCGCGAGCACCGCGAGGTAGCGGCGGGCGTCGCTGGCGTCGCCGTCGATGCGCTCCTTGACCACCGCGCCGTCGGCGGCGAGCCGCAGCAGCCAGCCGGCGTAGGCGCCGACGGTGCCGACCGCGGTGAAGCCGCCATCGTCCGTGGCGACGATCGCGCGCAGGCGGTCGTCGACGACGGTGCCGAGCGCCTTGTCCCAGGCGACCTTGTCGGCCTTGTCGAGCCGGACGAGCCAGCCGTCGTCGCCGCCGGCGCCCTTGCTCTGGTTGACGCCGACGAGCAGGTGGCCGCCGTCGGCGGTCGGTGCCAGATCGTAGAAGACCTCGTCGTTGCTGCCGCCGAGGACCAGCGCGGTCGTCACGGTGGCCTCGCCGGCGACGCGGACGAACAGGCCGTCGCGGCCGCCGACGGCGCCGTCGCGGGTGTGGCCGACGGCGACCAGGCCGGACTTGCCGCGGATGCCGGTCCAGAGCATGCCGTGATCCTTGCTCGGCAGCGTCCAGGTGTTGCCGGGCTTGCCGGCGAAGTTCAGCTGCATCCAGGCGGGCTCCCAGACGCCCTGGACGTTCTGCAGCCGGCCGAAGACGAACCACTCGCCGCCGTCGCCGGCGACGATGTCGCCGCAGGAGGCCGGCACGCCGAGGCCGCTCTGTTGCCAGGGCCGCGCGATCGCGCCCTCGCAGCGGCCGGCCTTGCACACGCCCTGCGTCTGGCACTCGGCGGCGTCGCCGCAGGCCTTGCCGTCGCTCGTCGGCGCGTGGGCGCAGCCGGACTTCGGGTTGCAGCTGTCGGCGGTGCAGGGCTGGTCGTCGTCGCAGTCGAGCGCGGCGCCGCCCTGGCAGACGCCCGAGGCGCATTTGCTGCCGACGGTGCAGGCGTCACCGTCCTCGCAGGCCGCCGTGCTGGAGGTGTGCTGGCAGCCGAGGGCGGCGTTGCAGGCGTCCTGGGTGCAGGCGTTGCCGTCGTCGCAGTCGAGCGGCACCGAACCGACGCATTTGAGCGCGTTGTCGCATGTGCTGACCTTGGTGCAGACGCTGTTGTCGTCGCAGACGTCGCCGGGCTTGAGCGCGACGGTGGTGCAGGTCTTCTTGGCCTCGTCGCAGAGGAAGTCGTTGCAGCCGGACTTGGCGCTGCAGGCCGGGCCGGTGACGACGCAGATGCCTGCGGTGCACTGGTTGTTGGTGCACCACTTGCCGTCGTCGCAGAAGTGGTGGTTCTCGACGCCGGAGCCGTGGGTGAGCTTGAGGTAGGTGCAGCCGGCCGCGGCGTCGCAGGCGTCGCTGGTGCAGGCGTTGCCGTCGTCGCAGTCGACCTTGACGTTGATCGCCTTGCCGGTGCAGGCGCCGTTGCTGCAGGCGTCGTCCTTGGTGCACGCGTTGCCGTCATTGCACGGCGCGGTGTTGAGGGTGTGGACGCAGCCCTTGGCCTTGTCGCAGCTGTCGGTGGTGCAGACCAGGCCGTCATCGCAGCCGAGGGCCTTGAAGCTCAGGCATTTGGTGCCGACGCAGGTGTCCTGCAGGGTGCAGGCGTTGCCGTCGTCGCAGATGCCGCCGTGCGGCGTGTAGACGCAGCCCTTGGACGGCACGCAGGCGTCGATGGTGCAAGGCGTGCCTTCTTTGCAGACCACGGCCGAGCCGGTGCAGGTGCCCTTGAGGCAGGCGTCGTCGCTGGTGCAGAGGCTGCCGTCATCGCAGGGCGCGCCCGTCTGCGGCGCGTGCAGGCAGCCTTTGTAGTCGTCGCACGAATCGGTGGTGCAGGCATCCTTGTCGTCGCAGTCGACGTCGGCGCCGGTGGTGCAGGTGCCCTCGTTGCACAGCGGCACGCCGGTGCAGAGCGTGCCGTTGCCGCACGGCGACTTGTTGTTGATGGCCGTGAGCTTGCACTTGCCGTCGGCCTTGTCGCAGCGGTTCTCCAGGCACGGCGTGTCGCCGTCGTTCTGGCAGGTGACGACGGTCGCGAGGTCGACGGCGCACTTGCTGTCGGCGCCACATTTGAGCACGCCGTTGCAGGGGTTGCCGTCGTCCATCGCGGCGCAGTCGGCGTTGGTCTGGCATTGGCAGGAGCTGGGGCCGGCCTCGCAGGCGCCCTTCTGGCATGTGTCGCCGCTGGTGCAGTCGCTGCCGTCGGCGTCGCAGGCCTGGCCGTCGTTGCGCGGCGTCAGGGCGCACTTGCCGGTCTTGGGCTCGCATTGGTTGACGACGCAGAGCGTGTCGTCCTGCGGCGAGCAGTAGACCTTGGTCGCGGGGTTGACCTGGCAGGTCTTGCTGACGCCGTTGCAGTAGAGCTTGGCGCAGAGATCGGTCGATTGCTTGCCGGCGCAGTCGTCATCCTTCTGGCATTCGCAGACGTTGCTGCCGGCCTTGCAGCTGCCCTGGTAGCAGAAGTCGTCCTTGGTGCAGCTGTTGCCGTCGGCGTCGCAGGCGAAGCCGTCGTTGCGGGGTTGTAGCGCGCATTGGCCGGTCTTGGGCTGGCAGGTGTTGGCGGCGCAGACGGTGTCGTCGACGGTCGGGCAAGTCACGACGCTGGCCGGGTTGAGCTGGCACTCGCTCTTGGCCTTGTTGCAGAAGAGCGTGCCGTTGCAGAGGTCGCCGTCGTCGAGCTTGGCGCAGTCGGCGTCCTCGCTGCAGGCGCAGGTGTTGGCGCTGGCGGTGCAATTGCCTTTGGCGTCGCAGACCTCGCCGACGGTGCAGGTGTTGCCGTCGTCGCAGGACTCGCTGACGTGGGCCGGCATCATCACGCAGTCGCCGGTGGTCGGCTGGCAGGTGTTCTTGGCGCAGTAGCTGTCGCCGACGGTCGGGCAGCTGACGACGCTCGCCGGGTTGAACTCGCAGCTGCCGCTGGCCTGGTTGCAGAAGGCTACGCCGTTGCAGAGGTTGCCGTCGTCGGCGGCCTTGCAGTCGGCGTCGGAGCTGCACTTGCAGACGTCGGTGCCGGGCTTGCAGCTGCCGGCGAGGCAGGCGTCGCCCTTGGTGCAGACCTCCCCGTCGTCGCAGGCGGTCTTGTTCGGCAGCTCGGTCATGGCGCAGGTGCCGGTACTCTTGTTGCACTGGTTCTTGCTGCAGGCGGTGTCCTTGGCGTTGTTGCAGACGACGACGGTGGCCGGGTTGATCGCGCATTGGAACGGCGCTTGGGCCTTGTTGCAGAACAGCGTGCCGTTGCACGGGTCGGCGTCGTTCTGGCCGGCGCAGTCGGCGTCGGTCAGGCAGGCGCAGGTGGCGCTGCCGCCGGCGCAGCCGCCCTTGCCGTCGCATTGGGTGCCGGTGGTGCAGAGGTTGCCGTCGTCGCAGGCCTGGCCCTGCGGCACGGGGATGGCCGTACAGGCGCCCTTGTCCTCGTCGCAGGCGTTGACGACGCAGGGCTCGTCCGAGGCCGCGCAGGTGACGACGGTGGCCGGGTTGATCGTGCAGGTGCCGGTCTTGAGCTCGCAGAAGAGCGTGCCGTTGCAGAGCTTGCCGTCCTCGAAGCCGGCGCAGTCGCTGTCGGCCTTGCAGGCGCAGCTGTTGCTGCCGCCCTGGCACGCGCCGTCGGCATCGCAGGCGTCGTCCTTGGTGCAGGCGTTGCCGTCGTCACAGGCCACCTTGGCGGCGCCGGCCTTGTGCGCGCATTTGCCGCTCTCGGGCAGGCAGAGGTCTGCCGTGCACGGGTTGCCGTCGTCGCAGTCCTTGGCCGCTCCGGCGGCGCAGACGCCGCTGAAGCAGGTCTCCTTGTAGGTGCAGGCGTTGCCGTCGTCGCAGACCACGTCTTCGTTGACGGCCTCGTGGGCGCAGTCGCCGGTCTTGGGCACGCAGGCATCCGCGGTGCAGACGTTGCCGTCGTCGCAGCTCTTGATCCCCGAGCCGACGCATTGGCCGGCCTGGCAGGCCCCGCCCAGCGAGCACGACGACACCGGGGTGCAGGTGGCGCCGTCGGCGGCGGCGACCTGGGCGCACTGGCCGTCGACGCAGGTCGCCACCTGGCACGGGGCCGTCGCGGCGGGGCAGTCGGCGTCCTTGGCGCAGGCCTGGGGGGCCGCATCTGGCGCGGTGTCCGACGTGCCGGTCTCGGCGGCGTCGGCGAGCGTGTCGCTGGACGCGGTGTCGGCGCTGTTCGTGTCGGCGCTGTTCGTGTCGGCGCCGATCGTGTCGAGCGTGGCGTCGGTCCCGGCCACCTCGGCCTGCGACGCGCCGTCGGCCGTGTCGGCGTTGCCGCTCGCCCCGCCGGGGCTGGTCGCCTCGCCAGCGCAGCCTGCCAGACCGAAGGCGGCGCACGCGGCGGCGCAAAGGAGCCAGGAGGCCCTGTTTGCCATGTTCATGTGATCCCCCAGGCGCCTGCCCCGCCCCTCCGTCGAGCGACCTGGCGCGTCGCGTCGGCACGGGGCCCCAGGGCAGATCGTCGCGTCCTACGCTGGGAGATTGGCAGATGCGCCCACGCGCTGCCAGACGTGACCAGACCGTGTCCAGATCTGGTCATCCAAGGCCGGCAACAGCGCTCGAGCGGGCGCAGACGCCCTGCGGGGCTCAGCGTGCGGCGGCCGTCCGACCGTCGGCCAGCGCGGCGACGGCCTCACCGCTGACGACGTCGTCGCAGAGCCCGGCGCGGACCAGCGCTTCGCCGCCCGCCCAGGGGCGCGGCGTGACGACGAAGACGTGCTCGACGTTGCGGCTGCGGCCCGGCTTGCCGACGACCTTGCCGCTGGGATCGTAGATGCCGATCTTCGAGCCGACGTAGCGCTCGTGGCCGCGTCGCAGCACCTGCACGTGGCCGCGTCCCAGCAGCAGCCGCGCCATCGCCGGGGCCGAGATCGCGCCCTCGTCGGAGAAGCTGACGACCAGGCGCTCGGCGGCGACGCGCTCGACCAGGGCCTGCATCGTCGCGGCGATCTGGCGCTTGGAGTTGAAGGCGCTGCGCCGCTGCTGCACGTCGACGCGCTTGCAGGCGACGCCGAAGGTCTCGGGTTGATCCCAGCGCACCAGCGTCTCCCAGACGTGGTAGTTGCCGAGGTAGCTGTGCTGGTTGTAGGGCGGGTCGAGGTAGGCGACGTCGGCGTCGAGCCCGGCGGCGTCGAGCGCGTCGAGCCGATGCGCCTCGCAGGGGCCAAAGCGCGAGGCCGGCAGCAGCTCGGGCAGACGCAGCGCGACCGGCCGCAACGCCCGCGGCGCCCACTGCTTGAGGTAGGCCATCTGCACGCCGACGGTCGAGTCGACGCGGTCTGCGGCCTCCATCAGCGCGGTCAGCAGCACCGCTTCGAGCACGGGTTCCAGGGCCCAACGCGCGATCTGCTCGCGCATCGCCTCGATCCTCGCGGCGTTGTCCGGGTGCAGGTAGCGAGCCCGCTCGGCGTAGGTCGCCGTGAACCAGCCCGCGCGCGGCGGAACTGCGGCCAACTCGGCCAGCAGCCGCGTCACGTCCGCAGCGACGCGCTCGCGATCGGCGACGACGTGGCAGCGGGCCAGGACCTCGGCGTAGGCGTTGTGATCGTTCGAGCGGACACGAAAGCCCTCGGCCTTGAGCGCGTGGCCGACGCGCGCGGTGCCCGAGAAGACGTCGAGCACGGTGCGCACCGGAGCGTCGGCCTCGTCGAGCCCGGCGACCGTCGCGCAGATCAGCGGCAGCAGCGCACGCTTGGACCCGAGGTATTTGATCATCGGCCCGAGGTGCCGGGCGGCGGAGCGGCGTCCGTCTTGTCCCCGACCTCGGAGATGCCGTGCACGCGATCGACGTTGACGTAGAGCTCCGGCAGCGTGTCGACGAGGTCGGACTGGCCGCCGCCGCGCTCGGCGTGGATCGCGGCGCCTTCGACGCGGACGAAGCTGTGCGAGGCGCGCATCGCGTCCCAGACCCGCGCGCCGTCACGGACCTGCACGGTGCCGACGATGCTGACGCGGTCGAGCATCAGCAGCACGCGGCGACGAGGCAGGGGCGTCGCCATGCGCGCGCGGGCTTCGGCGATCGCCGAGCGCTGGTCGCCGGTGACGTCGCCCGGCAGGACCAGGCTGACGGCGGCGACGCGCAGGTCCAAGTCACCGAGGTGCTCGCGTCGACCCGAGAGGTAGGCGTTGACCACGCGCAACATGCCGTCGTGGTCGTTCAGGGCGTCGAGAACGCTGCGGCGCGGCGGCAACTCGATGTGTCCGCGCACCCAGCCGAGGTTGGAGGCCAACCTGGCGGGATACCGCGAGCGTTCGTCTGCATGGGCCATCATCATCACTCCTGCCACCGCCACCGCTGCCCCTCGGATGCGCTGGAGTGTAGAAAGCGAGCGGTCCCGGGTCCAGCAATGCGGCCGGACTTTGCAAATCCTCGCATTTCTGCCAAGCCGACGATGGACGACACAGACGGCCGCACGTGGCCACCCGGGATCGCACATGAGCCAGCCAGAATCGAGCCAACCAGGATCGAGCCCTCCAGAGTCGAGCGGCGCAGGCCCGCGCGAGCAAGCGACGCTCTACGAGCAACTTGGCGGCGACGCCGAGGTGCGCGCGCTCGTCGACCGCTTCTACGACGCGATGGAGACGCTGCCGCAAGCGGCGACCATCCGCGCCATGCACCCGAACAACCTCAGCAGCTCGCGGCTCAAGCTCTACGAGTTCCTGTCGGGCTGGCTCGGCGGGCCGCAGCTCTACATCGAGAAGCGCGGCCATCCACGGCTGCGCGCGCGCCACATGCCCTTCGCCATCGGTGACGCCGAGGCCGCGGCGTGGATGCTCTGCATGGCCGACGCGCTCGACGGCCTGCCTAGCACGGTGTCGCCGATGCTGCGCGAGGTGCTCTGGTCGCAGCTCGGCCAGGTCGCGGCGTTCATGCGCAACCAGGGGCCGGCCTGAGCACGCGGCGTTCGCGTGCCCAGGCCACCCGGTCCGCCGCTACAGGCTGAAGATGTAGCTGTTGCCGGTCTTGATCTCGTACTTCACGATCGAGAACAGGTCGTGGGCGAAGTAGAGATCGTGCGGTGGCGACGGGTCGATCATCATGCCGCCAAAGCTCAGGTAGCCAGGGATCAGCGGCGTGCCGGTGTTGCCGCAAGCGCCCTGCATGCCGAGCGTCGGGTGCCAGCACGGCCAGGTCGTGCGGTCGCCGGTGGTCAGGTCGACCGCGATCGCGCCCGACGCGCCCTTGACGCCGTAGGTCCACAGCACCTTGCGGTACGGATCCCAGCGCGACCAGCGATCGCCGAGCGCCTCGGCGTTGATCGGGCCGGCGCCGAGACCGCCGATGTCCTTGCCGTTGCTGATCAGCTTGCGGTTGCCGGTGGCGAGGTCGACCTCGATCAGCTTGGTGTCCGAGACGGCGTAGAGCTTGCTGCCGACGATCTCGAACGCGCGCATCTGGAACTGGATCTCGCTGTAGCCCGAGCCGACCGGATCTTTGATCGAGGTCGACTGGTTGGCGTCCGGCACGCGGGTGAGGAACTCGCACTTGCTGAAGTCCTTGGGGAACTTCGCGACGCCGCGGCCCGGCATGTTGATGTAGGCGAAGTAGAAGTTGTACTCGTCGTCCATCGCCCAGCCCTCGGGGATCATCTGCAGCACCTTCTTGCCGGGCAGGGTCGAGCCGTTGGGGCAGAGGGTGGACTGGTCGGCGGTCTCCTCGTCGAAGAGCAGCTCGCGGTCGCCGGTGGTCGGATCGATGCGGTAGACCTTCGGCGGCCCGATGTCGCTGATGGCGCCGACGCCGTAGATCTTGCCGTCCTTGCCGAGCTTCATGTCCATCAGCGTGATGAACTGCGGGCCCTTGCCGACCTCGGTGTAGCCGTTGGACGGGTCGTTGAAAGCGCCCGAGACGTGGCGGCGCTTGCCGGTCTTGATGTCGATGGCGAAGACCATCGTCTGGTACTTCTTGGTCGAGGTGCTCCAGCCGATCGCGACGAACCACTCGTTGCCGACCAGCACGCCGTTCCAGGCCTGCACGGTCGAGGCGAGATCGCGCATCCGCGGGCCCTCGCCGAAGCTGATCTTGGGCTCGAGGTTGTAGGGGCGCTTGCACATGTTCTCGAGCTTGCCGGCGCAGCGGCAGTCGATCGGGAAGTCACTGGGGTTGCTCCAGTACTGCACCAGCGGGCATTGCGCGCTGTCGTGGTACGGGCTCGACTTGTCGGTGATGTGGCTGACGCACTGCGCCGACGACTGGTTGCCGGTGTCGGTGAGCTCCTTGCAGCCCGGATTGTCGAGCTTCTTCTCGGCCAGGTAGTCGCAGGTGCTCTTGGTCACGTCGAAGCAGAAGCCCTGGCCGGTGCAGTCCTTCTTGGTGTACGCGCACATCGACTTGACGCCGGTGAGGTCGCCGCTGCAGATGCCGCCCTTGTACTCCTGGTCGTCCGGGCAGAAGCAGTAGGCCTTGCCGTCGGTCCACTCCTTGCACGTCATCAGGTTGCCGCATTTGGGGCTGGCGAGGTTGCAGGTGGCGCCCATGTTGGCGGGCTTGGTCGTGCTGGCGTCGCCGGCGTCGGTCGTGGCGGTGTCGGTGCTGGCGGTGTCGGTGCTGGCGGTGTCGGTGCTGGCGGTGTCGCCCGCCGTCGCCGTGTCGCCGACGGTGGCGGTGTCGTCGGTCGCCGCCGTATCACCGGCCGTCGCCGTGTCGCCGACGGTGGCGGTGTCGTCGGTCGTCGCCGCATCACCGGCCGTCGCGGTGTCGTCTACAGCCGTGTCGGCCGAGCCTGCGCCGTCGGCTGCGTCTTGGGCCGAGGCGTCGGAGGTCGTGGCGCTGTCGGCGGTCGACGTGCCGTCGCCCTCGTCGCTGCCACAGGCCGCCATCCAGGGGCCGACGAGCAAGGCCACTGCCAGCAAGCGTCGCGATGTCTTCCAGTTCCTCATCCAGGGTCTCCAATCGTGCCGCGCGTCGCGGGCGGGGTGCCCGGGAGGGTGCGCAGCGGTAGGTCCAGCCGGGGGGCCACAATCCGGGCCGTGTCGGTACCATAGCAGCGCCCCGGCGAGAAGATGTCTTACGGCCATCTAACCTCGGCCCTGCTGCGATCGACCGCGCCGTGCGGGGGCGGCGGGCCGGGGCGAGCCGCGTGCAGCGATCGTGCCCAGGGAATGGACATCCAGCGGCAGGAGTTGCCACCATCCACCTGTCGGCGGCAAGGAGCCCCATGACCCAGCACCCGCCCCCACCAGCCGCTCGCAACGCCCCTTCGCGTTCGCCGCGTTGGCTTTGGGCGCTGCTGGCGGCGACGATGCTCGGCACGCTCGCCACCGTGCTGGCGCTCGGCTGGGGCGGCCCCGACGTCGCGAACATGGACGTCGCGGGCGTCGACGATGAGGCCGAGGACACCGGCCCCGCCAGCGACCTGGCCCCGGGGCAGCGCGGCGGGCTCGGCCTCGGCGGACGCCGTCGCATCGGCAGCGCCAGCGCTTCGGGCCGCGACGGCGACCGCGATCGCTGGGTCACGCGCGAGCAGGTCGCCAGCCACGAACACAGCGACGAGGCCGACGCCCCGGCGCTGCGCCTGCCTGGCCAGCTGCCGCCGCTGCGCGACCCGGCCCGCGAGGCCGCCGCCCGCGCCGAGCGCGCCCTGCAACGCGACATCGAGCGGGCGCGGGACGAGGCGATCGCCATCGGCAACCAGATGGCGACCGACCTGGAGCAGTTCGTCGCCGAGATCCAGGCCCTGCCGCGCGCCGAGCAGCGCATCCACGCCCGCAACGTCCACGCCCACTTCGACTGGCAGAGCGCCGATCGACTCGCCGTGCTGCGGGCGAAGCTGCCCGAGGACGAGCGCAACGCGCTGCAGGTCGTGACGTACAAGCGCATCGAGCCGCTGATCTGGCGCCTGGACGCCCTGGCCGCCGAAGACTGAGCCGGGCCGGACTTCTGGACAGGCCCCGACGCCGGGGCAGACTCGGGTCGAGCCCGGCGTGTTTGCCGGCGAGGTCGACCCCGGATGCGCAGACCGCCGCCATGTGCCAAGACCGCCTGGACCACCGTCCTCGGCTGCCTGGTGGCCAGCGCCCTCCTCGGCGGCGAGGCCACAGCGGCGACCGGAGCGCGCCGTCATGGCCAGGCGAGCGCGTCGATCCGGGCCGATCGACCGACGACCCTGACGTTGGCGACGGCTTCGGGCGTCGGCTTCGAGCAGATCGGCGGCGACCTCTGCGCGACCTGGACGCCGCAGCTCGAGCTGCGTGGCGAGGGGCTGGAGCTGGTGCTGGGCCCGGCGCTGCGCATGGTGGCGTCGTCATCGCGCGGCGACTACGGCCTGCGCGACCGCGACTGGGACGAGCGCAGCGAGTGGCTGCGGCCGCTGCGGCGCCTGCACCTGCGCAGCGCGGGCGGCGGTGCCACGCTCGACGTGACCGGCGACCTGGGCCTGACCCTGGGCCACGGCGCCCTGGTCGACGGCGCGCGCGCCGGCCTGCTGCCCGACAGCTACCGCGCCGCCTTGCACACGCGGCTGGTCGCCGGGCCGCTGCAGCTCGAGGTCTACGGCGACGACGTGACGCGCTTTGGCGTCTTCGCCACCCGCCTGGGCGTGCAGCCGCTGGGCGACCGACACGGCGCGCCACGCAGCGGCCTGGGCTCGTGGACGATCGCGCTCGAGGCCGTCGCCGACCGCGACGCGCCGGTCGCGATCCTCGACGCTGCCGGCTCCCAGGTCAGCGTGCGCGGCGCGCCCCGGGTCGCGGGCCTCGTCGAGTCGAGCTGGACGCTGCTCGCCGGGCCGCGGCTGGGGCTGCGCGGCTTCGTCGGCGCCGGCGTGGTCAGCCACGATCAGCGCGACGGCTGGGGCCTCGACGGCGGCGTCGCGCTGGCGCTGCGCGAGGCGGCCGGGCCGCGTCAGCTGCTGTCGCTGCTGGTGGCCCCGGTCTTCGGCGCAGGCGTGTGGTTGCCGGGCGGCGTCGACGCCGGCTACCAACTCGAGCGCGCCGACCTGCGCGGCGAACCCCTGTCGGCGCGCCTGGCGCGGGTCGCCGCCGCAGGTGGCGTCGGCGCCGGCGTGCGGGCCTCGGCGCAGTGGACCCCGCTGGCGACGCTGCAATTGCGGGCCGAGGCGCGGCTGTTGCCGCGATCGCTCGCGGGGGCAGACGCCGGCGATCTCGACGCCTGGTCGGTCGCGGCGCGCTGGCAGGACGGCGACTGGGCCGCCAACGCCGGCTGGATGCGGCGCCCCGGCGCGCTGCACCTCGTCGCCATCGGCGGCGGCGCTCGCCTGCTGCCCTGGCTGCGCGGCGATCTGCGCGTCGAGCGGGCGATGCACCAAGGCAGCGGCACGGCGATGCAGCCGCGTTGGGATGTCGGGCTGACCCTGACGGCGAGCCTGCCGTCGCCGACGCCCTCCGCGGGAGCACACGATGGCTGAGTCGAACGCGAGCGCGATCCCGCAGGACGCCGACGCGCGCGAGCTGCATTGGGTCGAGCACATCTACCGGCGCAACGAGCGCCAGCTGACGGTGCGTGCCACGATCGCGGGCATGGTCATCGGCGGCGTGATGTGCCTGTCGAACCTCTACGTCTTCTTCAAGACCGGCTGGTCGCTCGGCGTGACGCTGACGGCCTGCATCCTCGCGTTCGGCCTGTTCTCGCTGCTGCAGAGCGTCGGCCTGTCGCGCAGCCCGTTCACGATCTTGGAGAACAACGCCATGGGTTCGGTGGCGTCGGCCGCGGGCTACATGACCGGCGGCGGCAACATGGCCGCCTTCGGCGCGCTGCTGATGGTCACGACGATGCGGCCCGAGCCGCTGCCGCTGATGCTGTGGTTCGGCGCGATCGCCGCGCTCGGCGTGTTCGCCGCCGTGCCGCTCAAGCGGCAGCTGATCAACCGCGAGCAGCTGGCCTTCCCGACCGGCCTGGCGACGGCGGCGACGCTGCGCACGTTGCATCCGGCGCACGAGCACGCAGAGGGCAGCGCCGACGCGGCCGCGGCCGCAAGCGCCGGCAGCGACGCCGGCAAGCGCCAGGCCCGGCTGCTCGGCCTCGGCGCGGGTGTCGCGGGCGCCCTGACCGTGCTGCGCGACGTGCACGCGAGCTGGATGCCGCTGCGGCTGCCCTCGAGCGTCGCGCTGCCGGGCACGCTGGCCGGGCGGCCGCTGGCGGATTGGACGCTCTCGCTCAAGACCGAGCTGGTGCTGGTCGGGGCCGGCGCGCTGATGAGCTTCCGCACGGCGTGGTCGATGATGCTGGCGGCGATCGGCACCTTCGTCTTCCTGGCGCCGGCGCTGGCGGCGCGCGGCGACATCGCGGTCGTCAGCTACAAGGCGATCGTCGGCTGGACGCTCTGGCCGGGCGCGGCGCTGCTGGTGGCGTCGGGCCTGACGGCGCTGGTCCTCGACGGCAAGGCCGTGCTGCGCGCGTTCTCGGGCTTGTCGCGGATCTTGCGCGGCGGCGGCGCGGCCGAGGACGATCCGGTCGCCGCGGTCGAGTGCCCGGATTGGTGGTTCCCGGCCGGCTTCTTGCTGCTCGGGCCGCTGGTCGTCTGGCTGATGTCGTCGCTCTTCGCCATCCCGATCTGGGCCGGCGCGCTCGCCGTGCCGCTGGCGGTGCTGATGGGCTTTGTCGCCGCGCGCGTCACCGGCGAGACCGACATCACGCCGACCAAGGCGCTCGGGCCGCTGACGCAGCTGTTCTACGGCGCCATCACGCCGGGCAACCTCGCCGGCAACATCATGAGCGCCAACGTCACCGGCGGCGTCGGCCTGCATGCCGCCGACCTGCTGACCGACCTCAAGAGCGGCTACGTGCTCGGCGCCGACCCGCGCCAGCAGCTCAAGGCCCAGCTCTTTGGCGTCGTCGCCGGCGCGCTGGTCGTGGTGCCCGCGTTCTTCGTGCTGTTCCCGGACCCGCAGGTGCTCGGCAGCGACGCCTGGCCGGCGCCCTCGTGCCTGGTCTGGGCCGGCGTGTCCAAGACCTTCGCCGGCGGCTCGGCGAGCCTGAGCGCGGCGCAGCAGCAGGCCTCGGCGATCGCGGCCCTGCTCGGCGTGGCGCTGGCCCTGCTCGAGCGGCTGGCGCCGGCGTCGGTGCGCCGGGTGCTGCCCTCGCCGGCGGGCCTCGGCATCGCGATGGTGATCCCCGCGGGCAGCGCGTTCGCGATGTTCGTCGGCGCGAGCGTGGCCGAGATCGTGCGCCGCCGCCGACCGGCCGCCGTCGACAGCGTCGTCGTGCCGCTCTCGTCGGGCGTCATCGCGGGCGAGAGCATCGTCGGCATCGGGATCGCGATGCTGATCGTGGCCGGCGTGCTCGACAAGGGCTGAGCGCCCGCGTTTTTTGCCATGATTCCAGACGCCACGATCGACAGATGGCGCCGCCGGCACGATCGCCGCGAATCGCCGCGCACGACGGCGCGTTGCGTCATAAGCGCGGCGCGAGAAGCGCGCAGCGCCTTGATCGCTGCGAGGATTTATGCCATGACGCGGCGCTCCGCAGCCCACGCCTGACCGGCGGGGCGCGGCTCGAATTCAGGCAGGTCTCGGCGGCACTGCCGCGACATCCCACGGGCCGGGCGAACGCCGGTCCGCGTGGAGGCTCCAGATGGCTGCGAACCCCGTGTGCTTCCTTCGCTCCGTCCTCTCGCGTGGCCTCGGCCGCCGCGTCGTCGCGCTCGGCGCCGCGCTCGTCGTGCTGGTCGCCGCGCTGCCGGTCTGGGCGGCGCAGGCGCTGCTCTACGTCGTGCTGCCGGTCGACATGGCCGGCATCGTCGTCGAGACGATCGTGCCGATCGAGGAGCCGGGCCTCGCCGACTCGGGCATGTCGAGCCGGCCCAAGCGCGCCTTCGACGCGCTCAAGGCGCGTGGTGGCAAGGCCTACGGCCAGAGCCAGCTGACGATCGAGTCGGCGACCAAGGCGACGCTGGTCATCGATCAGAGCGCCGACGCCGACCGCGTGCTCGCCGAGGTCTTCTGGACCATGGCGGCCATGGGCATCTCGGAGCTCAACGCCGCGCCGACGATCCAGGGCCCGGTCACGCTCGACCACCTCGCCTACGGCGCCCACGTGCAGATGCTGACGATCTTCGACCTGCTCGCCTTCGATCGCCTCGACGCGGTCCCGGCGCGCGGCTTCGTCGCGCTCGGTGGCAAGCCGATGCCGGCGCAAGAGGCGGCCAAGGCCCTGGCCCGCGGCGACGCGCTGGTCAAGACGCCGGTGCTCGCAGCCCTGACGGCCAAGAGCCGCCGCGCCAAGATGCTGGTGATCGAGGGCGTCGCCCGCGCCGGCGTGCGCGCGACCTACAAGCTCAAGGCCGACGATCTGGTGCCCGCGCTCGAAGACAGCGACCCGCAGGTGCGCGGCGCGGCGATGGACGCGGCGATCCAGGCCGGCGTCAAGGGCAGCAAGGGCGTCATCGCGGCGCTCGAGAAGCTCGTCGAGTCCGACGCCGACACCGACCAGAAGCTGCGCGCGGTCAAGGCGCTGTCGGCCGCTGGCGTCAGCCGCTTCGACGACCTGCTCGAGGCCGAGAAGATCCGCTCGGGCAGCGCCGCCGAGGCCGCCGCTGCGGTGCGCAAGCTCTCGGCGTCCAAGCAGGTCGCCGTGGCCGCCCCGGCGCTGGTCTCGGCGCTGGCCCACACCGACGACGGCGTCAAGGACGCCGCCTTCGACGGCCTGGTCAAGCTCGAGCAATGGGACCTGCTGTACAAGGCGTTCCAGAGCGACGTCAGCGACAAGATGCGCGAGCGCATCGCCAAGGTCCTGATCGAGAAGGGCAGCGACGGCGCGCGCGACGAGTGCCTCGAGTGGCTGCTGACCAAGGGCAGCCCGGCCGGCGCCATCCTCGCCGCCGAGACCTACGGCAAGCGCGGCAGCAAGTCGGCGACGCCGCTGCTGATCAAGGCGCTCGACCACGAGTCGGCGCAGGTCCGCGAGGCCGCGGCCAAGGCGCTGGGCATGCTCAAGGACGAGCGCGCGATCGTGCCGCTGGCCGATGCCGCCGAGAAGCGCCGTCGCGACGAGGAGTTCATGATGTCGGCCGCGGTCGAGATCATGAAGACGCTGACGCTGGAGCAGGTCAAGCGCCTGGTCGGCAGCAAGAACAAGATCGTGCGCCAGATGGCGATCCGCTCGCTCAGCGACTTCGCCAAGGGTGGCCGGCCGCGTCCCGACGTCGTCGCGCTGCTGATGGACTCGCTCAAGGACCCGGAGGCCGAGATCAAGCGCTCGGCGGCCTACGCCCTGGCCCGCATCGAGGACGACGGCATCGCCCGCGACCTCGCCGCGCTCAAGGACGACCCGGATGCCGACGTCCGCCTGCAGGTCGCCTACGCCCTCGGCCACGCCAGCAGCAAGTACACCGAGGCCGGCCCGCTGCTGGTCGAGATGATGAAGGACCGCGAGAAGTCGGTCCGCGTCGCCGCGATCGACGGCATCGCCCTGCGCAAGGAGGCCTCGGCCTTCCAGCAGCTGGTGCGCCTGGTGCAGTACCCCGATCCGGACATCAAGCGCGCTGTCTTCGGCGCCCTGCTCGCGCTGCGCAACGCCGAGAACGCCGACCTGGTGCGTCCGCTGTTCCGCAAGGGCCTCGAGTTCCGCGACTCGAACGTGCGCTCGGTCTGCATCGACGCGCTGGCCGAGGCCACGACCAAGGACGACTTCGAGGCGCTGCGCCAGGCCGCCTTCGACCCGTCGGCCGACGTCAAGCGCAAGGCGATCGGCGTGATCGCGGCCTCGAAGCTGCCCGAGGGCATGGAGGTGCTCGCGCTCTTCTTCGGCGACGCCGACAACGGCGTGCGCGAAGCGGCGCTCGATGGCCTGGCCACCATCCCGGCCGACGGCCCGTGGGCGGCCAAGAAGAAGCGCTACCTCAACGACTTCATCGGCACGCCGAACATGCCCGAGCCGCTGGTGACCAAGGCCAAGGGCCTGCTCAAGAAGGCGTAGCGCCGCAGCAGGCCGTCCTGGCCGCCCTGGCCGCCCTGGCCGCCGGACCGCCCCCTCAGTTGCGCGTCGGATCGACGCCGCGACCGCGCACCAACAGCGAATTGCCGATGAAGCGGACGTCGACGCGGCCGCGCGGGTCGAGGCCGCCGAGCTCGGCGTCGATGCGATCGAGCGCCGCGTCGATGGCGCGCTCGAGGCCCGTCACGCCTTCGTCGCTGAGGCCGTCGAGCACGAGCACGGCGCGCGCGATCGCCTTGCGCAGGTCGGCGCGGACGCTGCGTTGCCCGACCTGGCCCTCCATGGCCTCGGCGAGCAGGCGGGCCAGGGCCACGCCGTCGAGCGGCTGCAGGCGCGGCCGACCGTCGAGCACGGCCCAGGCGACCGCGGTGGCGAGCATGGCCGAGATGTCGATGTCCGCGGCCCGCTCCTCGAGCTCGAGGTCGATCCGGGCCAGGGTCGCGGCGAGGGAGCCGTCGCTGGCGAACTCGAGCATCGTCAGCACCGCGTCGAGCCTCGCCATCGCCTCGGCCGCGACCCGCAGCTCGGTGGCGCTCTCGTAGGGCCGCATGCCGGCGCGCTCGGCGCGCTCCTGGTCGAAGCGCTCTTCGTCGGCGGCGGCGTCGGCTCGCTCCTGGGCCTCGTCGGGGTCGATCAGGCCGTCGTCGTCGTCTGCGCCGTCACCTGCGCCGTAGAAGGGGCTGGTGCCGTCGTCCTCGGCGTCGGCGATCGGCGACTTCACGGCCGCAGCGGCGGCGCGGATCTTCTCGGCCGAGGTCGAGCCCGCGGCGGCGGCGACGAGCTCGTCGGCGCGCGCCGGCCACATCGGCAGCGGGCGCAGCAGGCCGCGCACGATCGCGCCGTCGGCACCGTCGAACATGCTGGCGCGGTTGGCGCCGCCGAGGCGACGGCGCAGCGCCACGGCGCGGTGGTGCAGCAGCACGACTTGGCCGTGGCCGATGGCGAAGAGCCGCTCGACCGGCTCGGTGGTCAGCAGCACGGCGCCGCGCTCGACGCTCTCGCGGGCGGCAAAACGCAGGCCGAGGTCGATCGTGCACAGGGCCCAGCGCGCGTGCAGCTGCAGCGCCTCGGTGTCGGCCATGTGCTCGGCGAGCGCGGCCTGCAGGCGGTAGGCGGCGAAGCAGAGCGCGGTCTGCACCCGCGCGGCCTCGGCCAGCGGCAGCAGCGCGGCGGCGGCGGCGAGGAAGACCGGTTCCGGCGCGCCGCGCAGGGCCAGATCTGTGCGCTCGGCGGGCACGTCGGTCTCGGCGTCGGGCAGGTACGGACGCAGGGTCGCGGGCTGGACGTCGCCGAGGCCCGACAACCGCTGCTCGATCTCGGTGCGCGCGGTGTCCGGATCGACGAAGGCGAAGAGCTCCATCGCCTCGTCGCGCGGCATCATGCCGAGGTCGCCGAGCCGCCGGCCGCGCGTCTCGTGCAGGTCCTCGAGCAGCGACATCGGCAGCTCCCAGCGCAGCGCGCGCAGGACGCGGCGGCCGCGCTCGATCGAGGTGCGGAACAGGCTGTCGACGATGGCGCGGATCGGCCCGACGGCAGTGTCGGTGGCGTCCACGGCGATCTGCATGTGGCCGTCGGGCGCAGAAAACACGTCCCAATCCTGCGGCGCGCCTTCTTCGGCGTCCTCGAAGCCCTCGAAGATCCGGGCGTGGCCGAACAGGAACGACGTGATCACGCCGTCTTCTTGGGCGACCAGGAAGCGGTCGACGACCTCGTCGCCTGCCGCGACCGCCACCGCGAGCAGGTGCGCGAACGAGCGCTTGTCGAGGTCGTCGCGGCGCCAGGCCATCAAGTCGACGATGACCTGCAGTTGCCGCGCGCTGGCCAGGGCGAAGAGCTCCGGGCCGTCCGAGAGGCCGATCTCGTCGAGCAGGAAGACCAGCTCCTCGGCCGGCAGCGCCTGGATGCAGGCGCGCGGATCGGGCAGCGACAGCAGCCAGTCGAGCTTGCCGGAGCCGGTCAGGGCGTGGAACTCCGCCGGCAGGCGCGACAGGCCGAAGGCGCGCGGCCCGCCGTGGACCATCGGCGCGAGCGCCACGGCCCGGGCCTCGGGCGCGTCGTCGAAGGGGTCGGGGGCGAAGGTCGTGTCGCGGATCGACTCGATGACGTAGAGCGCTTCGTCCTCGGGCTCGAGGCCGCTGTCAGGGTCGCCGTGCAGCACCAGGAACGCGTCGGGATCGTCCCCCAGCAGGGCCACGCTGCTCGGCGAGCGCACGCGGGCCAGCAGCCCCGCCTTGGGCTCGGCGTCGGGCGCGGGCGCGACAAGGTCGCCATCGGCGTCGTCTTCTTCATCGAGATCTGGGGCGGCGTCCGCCGCGCGCCCAGGGACGACGCTGGCGACCGGCTCGATTCCCTTGCGCGCGGCGGCGACTGCAGCCTCGGCGGCGGCTTCGGCGTTGCGGCGCAGGCGCTGTGCCTCGGTGTCGGCGTCGCGCGGGGCGCGGCGCACCTTGGCGGCTGCGGCTCGGCGCAGGCGATCGGCGTCGCTCATGGCGTCACTCCAGGGGATCAGGGTCCAGACGGCGGAGGGCGAGCGGGACGCAGCCCAAGGACGCCCACGCAAGCACGCAGCGAGGGTGCCGGCAAGGGCAACGCGCTCAGGGGTCGAGCAGCAGCGCGGCGGCGCGCGTCACGAGCGAGAGGTCGCCGTCGATGCGCAGGCTGCCGCCCTTGAGGATGGCGCGGGCGTCAGCGCGGCTGGCGATCCAACCCGCGGCCTGGTCGGCGTCGACACGCACCGTCACCGTCGCCTGCTCGAAGGCGGGTGTGCCGCCGCCAAAGGTGATGACGATACGGTGGGTCTCGCCGAACGTCTTGTCGTGCAGCTCGATGGCGACGCTGCCGGCGAGCTTCGAGAGCGCGCGCGCCCGATCGTCACGCACCGGCAGCCGCGAGAGGTTGGGGATCTGCCGCGGCTTGCCGAGCCTGGCCATGATCTCGAGGCCGCGATCGCGCAGCGATCCGGCGACGAACTCGCGCAGCGTGGCGCGCTCGAGCGTCACCTGGCAGATGGGATCGGCCGCGGCGCCCTCGTGGACCTCGAGCCGCCCGTCGACCAGGCGGCTGCTCCAGGTGCCTCCGCCGGTGCCGAGGATGTGGACGACCGTCGCCTGCGACAGCGTCGCCTGCGGCAAGCGCACCGGCAGGTCGCGCGCGATCTCGCCGAAGATCTTGGCCGGCGACGTCGAGCGCGGCAGGCCCCAGAACTCGTCTGCGTTCATCGTGAACCTGTTCAGCTGCGGCCTTGGGAGCCAGTGGGGTCACGACGCGACGCCCACGCTCGCAGGACCTGGACTCAGAACACCGCGGGTCCGTCGGACGGCTTCTTCACCGGCGGCTTGGCCACTGGCTCTTCCTCACGCGGCTTGGGCCGGGGCTTGGGCCGGCGCGGCTTGTCGTCCTCGACCACGGGCGCCACGGTGGGCGTCGCCTCGATGTAGACCGGCACCTCGCGCTCGACGACCTGGACCTCGGTCTTGGTCACCGTCTCCTTGACCGTCTTGGTCACGGTGTTGGTCTTGGTCACGATCTCGGGGTCGCGGGTCAAGAACCACGCCGCGGCGCCGCCGGCGCAGATGATGACCGCGACGGCGACGATGATCGCCGTGCGCAGCGTGCGGCGGCGCTTCTCGGCGGCCTGCTGCGCCGCGCGCGAGGCGGCGGCGGCTTCTTCGGCCCGACGCCGCGCCTCTTCGGCGGCCGCGGCCTCTTCTTCGGCGATGCGCTTTTTTTCGAGCAGCTTGCGCTTCTCGTCCTCGACCTGCTGCTTGGTCTTCTCGCTCTGGGTCTTGGCCTCCAAGATCTCCTTGAGGTACCCAGCGGTCTCGGCGGTGAAGTGGACGGTGCCGCGGTCGTCGTCGGCGTTGGCCGCCATGACCTCGGCCAGCAGGACCTGGGCGTCAGCGGGGCGGTCGCCGGGGCGCTTCTTGAGCGCGCGCTGCAGCACCAACTCGACCGGTGGCGCGAGGTCGGTGTCCGGGTTGGCCTGGCGCGGGCTCGGAGCCGCCGCCGTGCCGTGCTTGCGGCGGATCTCGGCCGGGTCTGCCGCGGCGAACGGCACGTCTCCGACGAGCATCTCGTAGAAGATGATGCCGAGCGCGTACACGTCGGCGCGCGCCGGCTGCATCGTCCGGGTCTTGACCGAGCCCGAGAGCTCGGGCGCCTCGTAGCGGGCCTCGTAGGCTTCGGTGCCTTGGACCTCGGACGCGTCGAGCAACACGAGATCGCCGGTCTCGTCGGGGACCAGGCGCACATGGCGCGGCGTCAGGCCACCGTGGCCGCGGCCGGCGCCATGTCGCTCCTCGAGCGCGCGACAGAGCTTGCGCAGCAGACCGATCGCCTTCTCAGCGTGCAGTGGCTCACGCAGGATGATCTCGTCGAGGCCGACACCGGGCAACATGACGCCGCTGACGCCGCTCGGTGACGCGTCGTAGGCGACGGTGGCCTGGTGGCGGTGGCTGCCAGTGCGCGAGAAATCCACGCCGAATTGCGTGACGGTCTCGCGACCGGTCAGGTCCGCGGTGTGGCCGAACGTGGTCGGGTTGCGGTCCCGGCGGGAGGGACCTGCGAGCCGCGACGGCAGCACGGCGCGATTGGTCGGCGGTGGTGGAGCGCCGACACCGCTACCGGGTGGTGTTCCGTTTGGGTCTTTCGGGTCGGACACGTTGCTCCCCATCAGGACAACTTGGATCCGCGCGTTCGGGCGGCCCGCGCGAGTGTACCGCCGACCCGCGAGCCATGACAACGGCAGCGCGGGTTTCTGCTGGTTTCACAGCCCTACGCTGGTTGCAGATGCGATCACGTCCTCGCCGCTGACGAGGGCCGCCGACGAGTGCCTGGCGTGGCTCAGGGCGGCGCCCCAGCCGACGCGGCCCCCGGGCCGGGCTGCTCGCCGGGCTGCTCGCCGGGCTGCTCGCCGGGCTGCTCGCCGGGCTCTTGGTTCGTGCCGGGCCTGGCCGGCAGCGCCCGCAACAGCGCCCTCGCCTCGTCGCCGGTCGGCGGAGGCCGACGCGCGGTGCCACGGCGGACGTCCGGGGTCGAGGGGCGCGAAGAGGCGTCCTTGGCGTCGGGCTCGCCGTCGTGCTGCGGATCGCAGCGTGCGACGACGAAGAACGCGCTGTCGTTGGACAGCAGCCGGCACGACCAGCTGCGGATGGTCGCGAAGTTCGCGTCGCCACGATCACGCAGCGTCTTGCTGACCGAGCGCAGCTTGCCCTCGACACCGCCGCGCCGGCCGCGCTCCATCAGCACATAGAGCGTCTTGCCCTTGTTCATCTCGCGCAGGTACGGCTCGAACTGCTCGGCCTCCTTGTTGATCGGGCGGATCTCGTTGTTGGAGTACATCGTCTCGCCGCGCCACGTGATCAGCCACGAGATGATGTCTTCGGAGCAGACGCGCTTGGGCTTGCTGTCGAAGAAGCCGACCAGGCCGTCCAGCCCCGCGCGCGCGATGAGCGGCGTATACGCCTCGACGATCGGCTCGGGCTGCGGCAGCGGCGTGCAGTCGTCGTAGTAGGCCTCGAAGAGGTAGCGCTGCGACCACGACGGCGTCAGCGACGGCATGTAGACGTTCAAGGTCCAGAGCGCGAGCAGCACGGCGGTCGCCGTCATCGCCACACGCATCGCCGAGAGGCCGCGCCGCCACAGGCCGACGAGCACCAGCAGGGCCGCCGCGCCGCCGATCCAGGGCACGAACGTGCCGTAGCGCAGCCACGCCTGCTGCAACAGCAGGGCCGTCGTCTCGCCGACGTACTTGCCGAAGGGCTGATCGCGCCACGGCAGCAGGGGCTCGGCGTCCGAGCGCCACTTGACCACCTCGTCCCAATCGAGCGGCAGGTTGTCGGGCAGCGGCCGGTCGTATTTGTAGGTGAACATGTTGCGCAGGCTCTGCGGCTCGTCGATCAACGTCACCAGGACCGCGAGCGCCAGGCCCGTCGCGAGCAGCAGCTGCAGCCGGCGGGCCCGGTCGCCGAGTCGGTCGAGGTCCAGCAAGTAGAAGCCGACCAACATGCCCAGCGCCGGCGCCGCGGGCAGGATGTAGTGGTGGAACTTGGTCGACGAGACCGTGAACACGGCGAACGCGACCGCGAACCAGACAAAGACGAACGAGCGCATCGCCTGGCCGCGTTCGGAGTCGACGCCCGCGGCGAGCACACGGGGCGGCCGCGCGATCGAGACCAGGGCCATCGGCACCAGCGCCGTCCAGGGGAACAGGCCGTAGGCGAGCCACTCGATGAAGTGCTCGAACGTGCCCTGGTCGATCTGGTGCACGCCCGAGCCGACGCGATTGAAGTGATCGTGGATGAAGAAGCGATCGTAGTAGGCGCGGCCGTGGCGACAGAACATCGCGACATACCACGGCAACCCGGCGACGAGGAAGAGCGGGATGCCGCGCAGCAGTTCGACCTTGGCCAGCACCCGCCAATGCCCGGTCACCAGCAGCCAGACGAACAAGATCGCGCCCGGCAGCATGAAGCCGAGCAGGCCCTTGGCGTAGGTGGCCTGCGCCAGCATCAGGTAGAAGCAGAGCAGCAGCATCCGCCGCAGCCAGCCGTCCTTGTCGGCGTCGCTCCAGCCCAGCTTGCGGCCGCGCCAGATCGGCCACAGCACCGAGCCGACGATGACAAGCGCCGGCGGCAGGTAGAACGCGAGGTGCCAGACGCCGTTCTGCTGGATCGTGGCCACCCAGGCTGCCGCGCCGCTGAGGCCGGCCGCGGCGTTGGCGTCGACCAGGTCGCTGGCGATGATGCCGAGCTGCGGCCCGAGGTTCGCCAGCACAAAGAGCAGGAACAGCCCGACCCGGCGCGCGAACGCGGCGTCGCTGAGCTTCTCGTGGCGGCCAAAGACCGCGGCGACGAAGAACGACATGCCGATGGTCAGCGTCGCGACGAAGGGCATGTCGGTCTGGGCCTGGCGGCTGACCATGTAGATGAAAGGCGAGAGGCCGACCACGGTCGCGGCCCAGAAGGCGTAGGGGCGCGACAAGGCGCGCTCGACGGCGAGGTAGATCGAGGCCACGGCGCTGGCGCCGATCAGCGCGATCGGCAGGCGGAACGCCCAGTCGGAGTAGCCGATCAGCTTCAGGAAGCTGACCTCGGCCCAGAAGATCCAGATCGGCTTGCTGTAGAACCACGAGCCGGCGACCGGCTCGCTGCCGATCTTGGTCTTGTAGCCCCACCAGGGGTTCACCCAGTCGTAGCTCTCGAGCATGGTGCGCGAGACCTCGCCGTAGTGTGTCTCCCAGGGGTCCCACAGGCCAAAGCTGCCGCAATTCCAGACGTAGAGCAGGTAGATCGCGCCGATCGTCAGCCAGCGCCACAGCCGCTCACTGCGGCCGTTGACGAAGGGATCCAGCGTCGACGGGTGGGACAGGATGGCGAGGGGGTGCTTGGACGCGCCGGCCACCGCGATCGGTTCGGCCTGCGCCGACCCCTGCGTTGCTGTTGGATCCACGGGCACCTCACGCGCGCTGCCATGGCGACAAGACCGCCACACCGCCGATGCGGCGGCGTTTGATACCATCGGGGACCGACAAGTCAACGCGATGTCCATGATCGACATCGCGGCCGGGCCCGCCGGACCTCGCCAAAAACGCCGCGCGGGACCCAGTGGCACCTTGGTCCCGCGCGGATGGCAGCCGTCAATGTACGCAGACAAGCAGGAGGGACCCACGTCCGTCTCTTCCTGGTACAGTGCACAGGCCGTGCCAAGTCCGAATGTGATCAGAATGTCAGATCCTCCGCGAGATCGCTGGAGATCTGCCAAAACAGCGGATCGTCGGATCTGCTCGCGCCGACATCGATGTCAGTTATCATGCACGAAGTGCGTGTTTATTCGGGGCCGGATCCAGAAGTCTCGGTTTTGACGGAAGAAATTGAAACGCGACATCGACGTCACGCTGGCCAGGACTGACACTTCATGTCGGGGGGCGCGCACGCACCGCGCTCGACGCCGGCGACAGGCGGCGCGACGGCGTCTCAGCGCAGCCAGCTCAAGCCAACGCGTGCGCGCAGGAACGCCTGGCTGCCGGGCAGGCCGCCCGGGCCGTAGAAATCAAAGCCGCTGTCGATCTTGGCGAACAGCCAGGTCGTCGGCGTCAGCTTGGCCTCGGCGCCGATGCCCGCCGTCAGCGGCACCGAGAGCACGGTGTCCGGGACGACGAAGAAGCCCACCGCCGTCGCCACCGACACGGCGAGGCGCACGTCCGGGGCGAGCTCGCGGCTGATCGTGAGGCCCCCTGCCAGGGGCGTCAGGCCCAGCGCCGTGCCGCCAACCTTGCTGGTCGGGGGGTGGTCGCGGCCGAGGACATGCAGGACGAGCTCCGGCTCGCTGACGAGGGCGATCGACCATCCGGCGCTCTCGGCCAGGCGCAGGCGCAGCGTGGCGCCGATCGTGACGCCGCCGCCACCGATGCGCACGCCACGGCCATATTGGAAACGCAGGCGCCCGGCCGCGTCGGCGATCGAGCTGATGCCCTGCAGGTACGCGACCTCGAGGTCGGGCAGGCCAGCGGACACGATCAGCGCCGACTCGCCCTGCGCCAGCGTCTCGGCCCCGATCCAGGACAGCGGCGGTGGCGCGAACGCGGCGTCTTCGGCCGAGACGATGAGGCCTCCGCCGTCGGCGTGGGCCGGGGACGGCAGCGCCAGCGACGGCAACAGCCCGCAGAGCACGAGCGCCAGCGTGCGCAGCCTGCTGCCGACGCCGATCAAGAGGGGCTGGTGGTGCTTGCTCATCGATGCCTCCGCCGTCGGACCGCCCGACGCAGCGGCAATCGTCCGCCCCCGCCCCGCAGCGTCAAGAAAACGCCGGCTCGCGCAGGTCACGGGCCAGGCGGAAGAAGGTCGCCCGCGGCAAACCACTGCGGCGCCAGGCCGCGACCCCGTCCTGCGGCGCGGCCATCGCCGCCCGGACCGCGGCGATCCGGCTCGGCAGGTCGCGCGGCGCCCCCTCGACCAGCGGAGCCGACGCCGGCACCGAGGGCGTGCGTCGACCGAAGCGACGGCTGCTCGCAAGCGCAGCGTGGACCTCGTCGACGCCACAGGGGGCGCCGTCGAGCGCGATCTCCAGGCGCCGCGCGACATTGCGCAGCTCGCGCAGGTTGCCGGGCCAGCCGTGCGCCAGCAGCAGGCGCCGCGCCGGCACCGGCAGCGCCTGGCCGAGCCAGAGCTCGAGCAGGTCGGCGGCGTCGTCCGCGCGCTGCGGCAGCGGCGGCAGCTCGACCTCGGCGATGGCGAGGCGGTGGTACAGGTCGAGGCGGAAGCGGCCCTGGGCGACCATCGCCTCGAGATCGCGGTGGGTCGCGGCGACCAGGCGCACGTCCACCTTGCGTGTGCTTCCGCCGAGCGGCGTGATCTCGGCCGTCTCGAGCACCCGCAGCAGCGCGGCCTGGGCACCGTCATCGAGCTCGCCGATCTCGTCCAGCAGCAGGGTGCCGCCGTCGGCCTGACCGAACGCCCCTTCGCGGTCGGCGACGCTGCCGGTGTAGGCGCCCCGCCGCGCGCCGAACAGCTCGGCGTGCAGCGTCTCGCGCGGCAGCGACGCCGCCGAAATCGCGACGAAGGGCCGATCGCGCCGCGGCGACGCGTCGTGCAGCAGGCGGGCCGCGAGCTCCTTGCCCGTGCCCGACTCGCCGGTCAGCAGCACCGGCCACGGCGCGCGCGCCGCCAGCAGCAGCTCGGCCCACGCCTGCCAGACGGGCTCGGCGCCAGAGACGCCCGCGCCCGCGCGCAGCAGCACCCGTCCGCCCCCTGCCGGGCGCAGCCCTTCGACCTCGGCGAAGACGACCAGCGCGACGCTGCCGAGCCGCAGCACGCTGCCCGCCGGCAGGCGCCGTGGCCGGGCGTCGAGGCGGCCCAAGCCGTCGCAGCGGGCGTCGCCGCGCCCGATGGCCACGATGGCGTCCCCGTCCGGGCGCAGGCGGATCGCGGCGTCGCCCGGCACGCCGGAGAGCACGTGATCGGCGTCGCCCTCGCCCGCGATCAGGATGCGGCCGTCGACCGCGACCCGGCGCCAGCGGCCGCGCTCGCGGACGAGCAGCGACCACGCCGACGGCTCCTGCCTTGCTGGCTGCGCGGCCTGCCGCGCCGGTTGCTGCGCGCCGATCATGCCGCACCTCCGAGCGTCGAAGAGCCGGCCACGTCGGCGCCGAGCACCAGCTCGTCGACCAGCCCGGTGACGAAAGCCGACGCGGCCACGCCCGGCAGCGCCTGCAGCAGCGCGCGGCCCTGGCCGGGCAGCCCGGCGGCGGCCACGACCAGCGCCAGCTGCACCAACCACAGCGCCAGCGCCTCGGATCGGGGCGCGATCACGGCCTCGTAGCGACGCCGGTCCGACGACGCGATCGCCTGCAGCTCCTCGATCAGCCCGATCGACGCGCGCAGGGCCTGCACGCTGGGTCGCTGGCAACGGACCTGGTCGATCGTGGCGTCGAGTCGGGCTTCGAGGCCCGCGACCTGCTCGCCGCAGGCGGGGGCAGCGGCGGCCGGCGGGGCAGCGGGGCGGGGCGTCGACCAGGGGCGAGGCGGGGCAATCGGAGCGATGGGGCAGAGCATCACGACCTCCTGGCGGCGTCGTTGCGCCGCGTTGTACCCATCCAATTCGCTCCGCGCGGAATTTTGGTTCGGCAGATTTTGCCGTCGCTGGCAAAACAGTCGGTGCGTGCCGTATCCTCGCGCCCCCGTTGGACAGGAGGACCCCGTGGCGCGCAAGACCCGCAACAAGAGCCAGCTCGACGACGCGTTGAACGACGCCGCTTCGGACGCGAGCGCCAGCGACGATCTGGGACGCCCCGGCGGCATGACCCGGCCGCCGATGGCGCGGACGGCCGAGTCGACCAGCGGCTCGCTGCTCGACGACCTGCCGGCGTTGGTGGTCGGCCTGACCGCCGCGGTGCTGCCGCGCCTGGTCGAGCCCGGCATCCGCGACCTCTACCAGCTGCCCAAGCAGTTCGCGATGACCGTCGGCGCCGCCTGGATGCTCGCGGCCGTCGCCCTGCTCGCGGTGATGCGCCGGCCGGTGTCGATCCCGCAGACGCCGCTGCGCTGGCCGTTGCTCGGCATGGCCGCCAGCGTCGCGATCAGCGTCGCGATCGCCTCGGACGAGACGGGCGGCGAGACCTCGCTCTTCGCCAAGATGGACGCGTTCCGCTGGGGCGCGGCGATCGTGCTCGCCCTGCTCTGCACCTCGACGGTGCGCACCTCGCGCCAGCTGCTCTACGTCGTCGGCGGCATGCTGGTCGGCGGCTTGCAGGTCGCGATCTTCGGCATCGCCCAGCACCACAACATCGCCGCGCTGCTGCCGGCGGACGCACGCAGCTGGGTCGGGATCAACGCGCCGGGCAGCACCTTCGGCAACCGCAACATGGCGGCGCAGCTGATCGTGAGCGTGATGCCGGCGGCCTACGTCCTGGTCGCCATGAGCCTGCGCTGGTGGCGCCACGATCGGGTGCAGAAGGCGCTGATCTACGGCGGCACCGGCACCTTCCTGCTCTTCTTGCTGCTGTACTACCTGCGCCTGTCCGTGACGCGCTCGGCCTGGGGCGGCGCGGGCCTCGGCCTGCTCGTGGCGATCGGCCTGTACGCCCTGGGCCACCTGCGGCGCCAGAGCATCGGCAAGGACGAGGACGCCGACGAAGCGCGCGAGCTCGCGGCGCGGCCGCGACGGCCGGTGCTGCCGCTGGTGCTCGGCCTGGGCGCCAGCGGCGTGGTCGCCATCGCCCTGGCCAGCACGTTGCTGATCGACGCCGGATTTTCGGCCCGCTACGACGAGGGCGTCGGCGACAAGAAGCGGCGCATGTCGATCACCGAGCTGGTCGAGACCATCGGCGACACCGAGGACTCACATTGGGCGATGCGCCGCATGATGTGGGCGTCGACCTGGGAGGCGATCAAGGCCCGACCCTTTGGCGGCGGCGCCGGCAACTGGCGCGTGCTCTTCCCGCAGTACGTCGTGCAGCGCCAGGCCAACGACCACTTCTCGATCGCCAAGCAGCCGGTGCGGGCGCACAACGACTTCCTGCAGATCTGGAGCGAATTCGGCGTCCAGGGCTTCGTCAGCTTCATGGCGCTGATCGTGATCTGCATGTGGATGGCCTTCCGCACCCGCGCGCGCTCGCTGCGGCCGCGGCTGCAGACGCGCGACGACGTGGCCTGGCTGACGCTGGGCGCGCTCTCGTCGGTCGCGGGCATGGTCGCGATCTGCGGCGACGCGCTGCTGTCGTTCCCGTTCCAGCTGCCGGCGCCGACGTTCTTCTTCTTCGTCCACATCGGCGTGATCGGCGCGGCCTGGCTGACGGTCCGCCGCATCGAGGCCGAGGTCTACCCGCAGCAGGACGACATCGCCGAGCGCCGCGCCGTTCCGGCCCCGCTGGTCGGCGGCAGCCTGGTCGCGCTGGTCGCGGTCGCCGTGATCGCGGTCGGGTTCGTCCATTGGGAGAACGGCCGCCTGCTCGAGGCCGAGAAGGGCTTCACCTTCGCCCGCGCCAAGCAGAAGCGGAACCAGGCCAGCGCCGGCTTGATCGAGATCCAGAAGGCGATCGCGATCAACCCGGACGACTTCCAGAACCACTTCATCGAGGGCCTCTGCTACAACTCGCTCGGCGACATGCCCAAGGCGATCGCCTCGATCGAGCGTTCGCTGGCGCTGTACCCGAACCTGCTCAACGCCTGGGTCAACCTCGCGATGTTCGCGCAGAAGGCGGGCGACGAAGACAAGATGAAGCGCGCCATCGACGCCGCGCTGGCGCTCAAGCCCGACGAGGCCTACGCGCTCAACACCTGGACGCGCTGGCTCAACGGCAAGGGCCGCTTCGACGAGACGATCGCGGCGCTCGAGCCGTTCTTGGAGATCCACCACGACAACGACACGCTGCTGTCGAACCTCGGCAAGGCGTACGAGCGCAAGGGCCGCTGGGCCGACGTGGCCAAGGTCCGCACCTTCGAGGTCGGCAACGTCACGTCGCGGCCGATCCCTCCCGGCTCGCCGAACTACGCCGCCCGCCGCGCCGCCGAGGACAAGCGCATCCTCGAGGCCCGCCGGGACGGCTGGTTCGGCGTCGGCGAGGCCTACAACAAGGCCGAACGCTGGGCCGACGCCGCGGGCGCGTTGCGCAAGGCCGCCGAGCTCGCGGGCCGTTCGCGCCCGGACATCAAGCGCGAGTACGCCATCGCCCTGGCGCGCAGCGGCGACTTCGCCCGTGCCAGCGGCCAGGCCGCCGTGACGATGGAGCTGGATCCGAGCCAGGAGGGGCAGCTGCTCGCGGCGCTCGGCCGGCTCAAGCTCGACTCCAAGGACGAGGCCACGACCAAGGAACTCGACGCGATCATCGCCCGTGTGCGGCGCATGGCCGAGGTCGCGGCCGGCAAATGACGGACCGTGATCCAGCGCACCAGATCGAGCTGCTCGTCCGGCCGGAGCAGGCGGGCATGCGCCTGGACGCCTTGCTCTCGACCGAGCGCGACGAGCTGTCGCGCGCGCGCGCTGCTGCCCATATCGGTCAGCAACGTGTGACGATCGAGGGCGTCTCGACGGCCAAGATCAAGCCGGGCCTGCGCGTGCAGCAGGGCTGGCGGGTGCAGGTCGCGCTGCTGCCGCCGCCGCCGTCGGAGCTGACGCCCTGGCACGAGGCCGAGCTGGTCGTGGTCTTCGAAGACGACGACCTGGTGGTGCTCGACAAGCCGCCGGGGCTGGTCGTGCATCCGGGCGCTGGCCACTTCGAGCATACGCTGGTGCACGCGCTGCTGGCGCATGTGCCCGAGGTCGCCGAAGTCGGCGCGGTCGAACGTCCGGGGCTGGTCCACCGCATCGACAAGGACACCTCGGGCTTGCTGGTGGTGAGCAAGACGCCGGCGGCGCACGCCGCGTTGGCCGCCGACTTCGCCCGCCACGCCATCGAGCGGCGCTACGTCGCTGTGGCCCTGGGTCGGATCATGGCCGAGCGCCTGACGGTGCGCAGCGGTCACGGCCGCCACCCCAAAGATCGGCGCAAGTTCACCGGCCGCGTGGATACCGACAAGGTCGCGACCACGCACCTCACGGTGCTCGCGCGCTCGGCGCTGGCGTCACTGGTCGTGGCCGAGCTGGAGACCGGGCGCACGCATCAGATCCGCATGCACCTGGCCGAGCGCGGCCACCCGATCGCCGGCGACGACCTCTACGGCGGCGTGCGCGCCTTCGCCAAGACGCCGCGCACCGTGCCCGAGTTGGCGGCGCTGCAGCGGCAGACGCGCCAGGCGCTGCACGCCTACGCGCTGGGCTTCCGCCACCCGCGCACGGGCAGCTGGCAGCGGTTCACCAGCGCGCTGCCGGCGGATATGGCGGCCTTGGTCGGCGCGCTCTTCGGCCCTGCGGCGCTGGCGCTGCCGCCGCTCGAGCAGACGCTGCCGCGGGAACCGACGCCCGGGAGCTGAGCGCGATCCTCGTCGGCGGATCGCTACGAGAGAGCCGCGACCACGGCCTCGAGCCGACGCCAATCTTCGCCCGACCAGCCATGTGGCGCGAGCACGACCGCGGCACCTCCGCCGTCGCCGGCGGGCAACACGCGACGGACGACCGCGGCCAGCACCAGCGGGTCGGCATCGCCCTCGCTCTGCAGCGCCACCAGCGCGCCGACGGTCGGCGCCGCGTCGACCGAGGCGAGCAGCGTCTTGCTCGCCGCGTCGAGCTCGATCTTGCCGCGTTGCAGCGGCGCGTTGCCGAGCCGCAGCCGCACCGGCACTGGCGGCGGCACCTCGAGCCCTGCCGAGAGCGCGGCGGCGCGCAGCGCCGGTGACGCGTCGTCGAGCTCGAGCGCCGGGGCGATCAGCCGCGAACCAGACGTGCGACGGCTCGGCACGTCGATGTCCTTGGGGATGTCGCTGGGACGAATCGGCGCCGTGACGCCCGATCGGACCTGCGGCCGAGCCGGCAGCGACGGCAGCGGCGGCTTGCCGCTCGCGGCGACCTGGCTCTCGAGCGAGCGGACGGCGGCGAGCAGCAGGCGTTCGCGCGCGGCGATGCGCACCTCGACCCGGACCATCGCCGCCTCGAGCGAGTCGATCTCCCGCGCGCGGCTCTCTTGTTGGCCGCGGCGCCGGGCCAGCAGCTCCTCGCGCGTCGCGATCATCGCCGAACGAGCGAGCAGCAGCGTCGCGCTGCGCCGGACGTAGGTGTCGAGATCGGCCTCCTCACGCGCCGCGCCGCCGCCGAGGCCGTGCAGCGCGCCGCCGTCGGAGACGTCGGCGCCCTCGGTCCAGCGCTCCAAGGAGGCCGCGACGCTGTCGATCCAGCCGGCGCGGGCCAGCAGCGTCGAGCGCTGGGCTTCGAGCCCCGCCTCGCGCCCGCGCAGACGAGCGTCCGCGAGTGCGGCGTCGATCTCGGCCTCGGTGACGGCCTCCTCGCGCGCCGCGAGCTCTGTAGAGGTGGCCGGATCCATGGTGGCCGGGGGCGGACGCGGGCTTCGGGTCATGGCCGCCGCGCCATGGCGGCGATCTTGGCGCGACGCAGACGCAGCTCTTCGCTCGCGGGATGTCGCTTCTCGAGCTCGGCACTCAGCGCGACGGCGGACTCGTAGAAGCCGCGCTCGATGAAGAAGTCCAACGTCTTCAGATCGTTGCTGATGCTGCGCAGGTTGCCGTCGGCAGGAACGGGGCCGGCGCGGACGAGCTTGGGTCGCGGCAGGTTGTTCGACCGGCGCCGGGCGTTGAGCACCGGCCGCGAGCCGCGATCGCCGTCGCCCTCGCCGAAGGCGCCGCTGTCGCCGAAGACGCCGCTGTCGAAGCCGCGCGCGGCCGACGAGGGCGCCTCGCCGAGGGTGCGCAGGGCGTCGAGCACGCTCGGATCGATGGTGGTCGCCTCGGACTCGTGGGCGCCGAAGCCGGCCTCGTCGTCGTCATCGTCGACCCGGCCACCGAGCACGGGCGCGAGCGAAGGCGCCGTCCGCACGGGCAGCACCGGCGCCGACGCCGGCCGGGACGACAGCGGCGCGGTGGCGTCCAGCTCGTCGGCGTGGTTGGTCGGCGCACCGGGGCGCGACGCCGTGGTCATGCGCGAGAGCGTCGGTCGCGAGATCGTGCGCCGCAGGCTCGGCCGCTCGGGCGCGGTGCGGGCGAAGTCGTCGCGCTTGGCCGAGCGTTCCAGCGGCGGCGGCGCCTCGACCATCGCAGGCGCACCATCGGCCGGGAAGCCCTGCGACTCGAAGGCCGCGGCGCCTCGCATGGTCGGCCGCCCATCGAGCGGGTCGAAGGGCAGCGCGTCGAGATCGCCGCCCCCGCCGTGGTCGACGCGAGAGACGCCAGAATCGTGGCGGCGCGGCGGCGCCGGACGCTCGACGTCTGGCAGCGGTGGCATGTCGTCGACGTCACCGGGGATCGGCGGCGGCGCGTTGGCGCTGGCCTTGGCGACCGGCATCCCGTCGCCAAAGCCGAATTCGTCGCTGTCTGGCGCCGGGCGCCGGGTGCGGGGCAGCGCGGGCGCAGGGGCGCGGAAGGCATCGGCGTCGGCCTGCAGCTCCAAGATCGTGTCGTTGGCCATCGCGCCGACGTTGGCGCCGACCGCCGCGCGGGCGTCGGGATCGTCCGGGTCGAGCTCGTGCAGGTAGAGCGTGGTGCGCTCGGCCTCGGTCGTCAGGCCGTCGCGGCGGTAGCGGGCGACCTGCATGCGCAGCAACGACGCTGCACGCTCGCGCTGGCCGAGCGCGTCGAGCACCTCGACGATCAGCTCGGTGAGCTCGCCATCGCCGGGCTCGGCCTCGTAGCAGACGATGAGCTTGGACAGCGCCGCCGCGTGGCGGTTGGTGCGGACGTAGTGCAGCGCGAGGTCGTGGGCGAGCGTGATGTCCTTCGGGTCGAAGAACACGGCCCGCTCGGCCACCTTCTCCCAATCCTCGATCGCCCCGGTCGACAGCAGGTGGTCGGCAAGGCGGCGGAAGGCGGCTGCGGCTTGCTCGTGCCGGCCGGCGCGGCCCAGCGCCTCGGCGAAGACGACGTGTCCGGGCACAAAGGCCGGGTCGAGCCCGAGCAGGTGGCCGAGCGCATCGAGCGCGCCTTGGATCTGGCCCTGCGCGAGCTGCAGGTCCCACGCGGCGCGGAACTCCCGGGCTGCGTCGTCGACCATGCGCAGCTTCTCGAAGACCTCGCCATAGGCCATGCGCACGTCGGCTCGCTCGGGTCGGAGCTTGACCGCCGTGCGCATGACCGCGATGGCCTTGATCGGCACGCCGCGACGCGTGTAGTTCGCAGCCGTGCGCAAGATCTCCTCGACGGCCTCGTCGATGCGACCTTCCTCTTGCAGCAGCTCGATCACCTGCAGACGCGCCCGCACATCGTGCGGATCGTCCTTGAGGATCGCGACGGTATCGGCGAATTTCTTCCGCCGATCGGACCGCTTCTGCTCGAGATTGACGACCTGGCTGGTCACATGCGCCCCTTGGCGCCCGCGGGCGCGTGCCGAGACTCCGCGCTAATCCTTGACGCGCTCGACGAAGTTGCCGTCTCGGGTGTCGATCTTCAGCTTGTCGGTCTCGTTGATGTAGAGCGGCACCTGCAGGGTGTAGCCCGTCGAGATCGTCACCGGCTTGGTCGCCCCCTGCGCGGTGTTGCCGGCCACGCCCGGCTCGCAGTAGGTGATGTCCGCGGTGATGAAGTTCGGCAGATCGATGCCGATCGCGCGACCACGGAACATCAGCAGGCTGACGGGCAGCTGCTCGACCAGGAAGTTCTTGGCGTCGCCGACGGTGTCCTCGTCGAGCTGGACCTCTTCGTACGTCTCGGCGTTCATGAAGTTGAACTGGCCGTCGTTGGCGTAGAGGAAGGTCGCGCCGAACTCCTCGATATCCGGAACGTCGACCTTGTCGCCCGAGCGGAAGGTCTTGTCGACCACCTGCGCGGTGATCAGGTTCTTGAGGCGGGTGCGCACGATCGCGGAGCCCTTGCCCGGCTTCACATGCTGGAAGTCGACGATGATCCAGGGGATATTGTCGATCTCGATCTTCAGGCCTTTGCGAAATTGGCTCGTATCGTACATCTGCGACTCGACTCCTGATGGTCCGCCCGGCGGTCCGGGTCGGCTCGTGTTCGTCAGCGACTGCGCGGGGTTCTGCCCGTGCTTCTCACGTCGCCGAGGGTCCCCTGGCGACCGGTCCCGCCGAGGCCAGGGGGTTGCCACGCCTGGCCTCGACCAGCGCGCGCAACGCGAGCAAGTACCCCACGGCGCCGAGCCCGACAATGCTGCCTTGCACCACGTCGGAGATCAGCGAGCGATGGCGAAACTGCTCTCGCGCGTGGATGTTGCTGAGGTGAACCTCGATCGCGGGCCGGCCACTGGCCAACAACGCGTCGCGCAACGCCACGCTGGTGTGAGTATAGCCGGCTGGGTTCAAGATGAAAGCGTCCACCGTCGCTGCGCCCTGCTGCAGGCGGTCGATGAGCGCGCCCTCCCAGTTGGACTGGAAGAAGCTGAGTTCAATCGGATCTTCGTCCGTCGAGAGCTCGGCGGCCAGGGCGGCCATCGCCTGGTGCACATCGTCGAGGCCGACGCGACCGTAGTGCGCCGGCTCGCGGCCTCCGAGCAGATTCAAGTTGGGGCCTTGGACGACGTCGATGCGCATGCTGAGGCTTGTCCGAAATCGACCGCGCCTTGTCAACGGTAGCGGCAATGGCAGCGTCGACGGCGACGGCGGCGACGGCGGCGCGGGTCCGGCCAACGACGCGGGTCCGGCCAACGACGCGGGGCGACCGACGACGCGTGGGTCTCAGCTCACCTGGGCGGTCGCCCGGCGCTGCAGCCCAAGGGCCACCGCCGAGAGCGCGATCAGCAGCGACGTCGACGCCGACGACGCCCGCGACAGCCGCTCGCCGCTGCTGCAGCCCGGGTCTGGCTCTGGTGCGACGCAGCCGGCGGGGTCGTAGGCCTTGCGGTAGGCCGTGCAGACGCCCAGGCGATCATCGGCCGACAGCTGGCGCTTGCTCGTCTCGCCGGGCGGAGCGCCGCCGTACATCGCGGCCGTCGAGTCGCTGCTGTGGTCGAGGCCGAGCAGGTGGCCAAACTCGTGGGTCAGGGTGTTGCGCAGGTCGTAGCGACCATCGGCGCAATCCGGCGCGACGCAGAAGGTCTTGTGCGCCGCGTTGAGCAGGATATCGGCGTCGCCGATCGCGCCGCTGCCGAGGTCGGCGGCGACCAGCGTCAGGCCGATCACGTGGCTTGCCACCGGCCAGCGCGCTGCCTCGTGGACAAAAAGCACCTGGTTGCCGTCCGGCGTGCCGACGCAGACGTCGCCCTCGATCGCGCAACCCAGGCCCGGCGCGCGCGGCGCGGCCCAGCCGCTGAACAGCCCCGTCAGGCCGAGCGGATGGCTGGTGCAAGCGACGGGATCGCAGGCGACGCCGTCAGGGCTGTGGCAGAGGCCGCAGTCGACGGCGAACCAGGCGTCGGCCGCAGCCTTCGCCTCCGCCTCGACGGCTGCCTTGCCGAGGCCCTGCCAGGCGAGGCCAGTCTCGTCGAGGTCCCAAGCGATCTCGGCTTTGTACCACCGCTGGTGCTCGCCCGATGGCACCTGCGCCAAGGTGAAGGCCCGCGCCGGCGCGGCCGAGAAGGTCGCCGCGGCCACCGCCACGAGCGCGGCCCCCATCACAGCGTCGCGGCGGCCCGTATCCCCACGCCGACGAGCCCAGAGCAGCAGCGCGGCCGCGAGCAGCAGCCACAGAGCCGTCGCCCCGCCGGCGGCCGTGGGCGCGGCGCTGCAGCCGCCGGACTCGGCGCCGGTGTCGGCCGGGTAGATGGCGCAGAGCCCGGCGCGATCGTCGGCCGAGAGCACGCGCAAGATCTCGGCGGCGCTGCGGCCGTTGGCCATCACGGCGGTCGGGATGTCGGTGTGATCGAGGCCCAGGACGTGCCCGGCCTCGTGCAGCGTGACGGTCTGGATGTCGAAGGCCTTGCCGTCGCAGTCGAAGTCGCAGAAGTCGTAGGTGGCGTCGTTGAGCAGCAGGGCGAAACGGGTCGCGATGCCGGTCGGTGCATCACTGGCGAGCAGCGTGTAGCCGATCGTCAGGTCCGAGAGCGGCCAGTCCGCCTCTTTGGCGACCACGCGTACGACGCCCTCACCACCCAGGCAGCGGCGCATGCCGTCGCTGTCGTTGGCGCAGGTCGCGACCTCGGGTGGCGCGGTCTCGACGAAGCCGACGTTGACCGGCACCGACGTGCCGCCCTCGGCGCAGGTGACCTCGCTCCACGGCTTCATCGCGGCGGCGAGGCGCTGGCCGAGCGGATCGCCCTGCTGCGAGGCCGCCGGCTCGGGCGGCGCCACGTCGTAGACCACGCGGTAGCGCAGGTCGGGCTGCTGCCAATGGGGCACGGCGTTGCCGGCGTTGCGCAGCAGCTTGAACGCGCTCGCCGGGGCCGCGGTCAGCGAGACCCCGGCCATGAGCGTCGGCAAGACGACGTAGCGCAGCGCGCGGAGCGATCGAAGGTGGTTGGACATCGGCATCCCTCCCGCGTGAGCGTAGCATCGCCGGCGGTCGCGTCCATCCCGACGCGGTCGAATTGGCGACGCCGCGGCAGGCGCCGTTCGGGCGACGCGATGACGCTTGACCGCCGCGCGGACCCCGCCAATGCTGCGCGGCCATGAACGACGACTTCACCGTGACGCCGCAGCCGACCCCCAACCGCGCCGCCGACGCGCGCCCGCAGATCGCGATCTTCGACTCGGGCATCGGCGGCCTGACCGTCGCCAAGGCGATCCACGAGCGCTTGCCCGGCGCCGATCTGCGCTACCTCGGCGACACCGCGCGGCTGCCCTACGGCACCAAGAGCGCCGAGACCGTGACGCGCTACGCCCTGCAAGCCGCCGCGGCGTTGCTCGAAGACGGCGGTGCCGACGCGCTGGTCGTGGCCTGCAACACCGCGAGTTCCTGCGCGCTGCCCGCGCTCGAGGCCGAGTTCGGCCTGCCGGTGCTCGGCGTCATCGGCCCGGGCGCGCGGCGCGCCGTGCAGCAGAGCGCGACGGGTGTCATCGGCGTGCTCGGCACCGAGCGCACCATCGCCTCGGGCGCCTACCTGCACGCGATCCAGGCGCTCTCGCCGACCGCGCATGTCCACGGCCTGGCGACGCCGCTCTTTGTCAGCCTCGCCGAGGAGGCCTTCTTCTCCGGCCCGCTGGTCGACGCCGCGCTCGACGCCTACCTCGGGCCGTGGCTGCGCGACGCGCACGTCGGCGCGATCGACACCTTGGTGCTCGGCTGCACCCACTACCCGGTGCTCAGCGCGGCGATCGACGCGTGGTGGCGGCGCCAGATGGGCCGCAGCGTGGCCCTGGTCGACTCGGCGCTGCCGATCGCCGACGAGCTGGCCCGGCGCTTCCCGGCGGCGCTGCAGGGCGCTGGCGAGGTCGATCTGCTCGCCACCGACGGCATCGACCGCTTCCGCCGCGTCGGCAGCCACTTCTTCCCGGTGCAGGGTGCACGGCTGCGGCTGGTCGACCTCTAGCGTCGGGGTGGACGCCGTCCCTGCCCCGCGCGAGCGTCCGGCTCGGTGCGCCGCTCAGTGCGCGAGCAGGCCCTCGGATTCGTAGGTCTCGACCAGCTTCTCGGCGTCGAGCGCGGCCATGCAGCCCATGCCGGCGGCGGTGATCGCCTGGCGGTAGCGCGAGTCGGCGCAGTCGCCGGCGACGAACACACCTTTGGCCGAGGTGCCGGTCTGGCCAAAAACCTGGACGTAGCCGTCGGGGCGCAGGTCGATGTGGCCGGCGAAGACCTTGGTGCTCGGCGTATGGCCGATGGCGACGAAGATGCCGCCCGCCGAGACGACCTTGTCGGGCTCGCCGGTGGTCGAGGCGAGGCGGGCGCCGGTGACGCGCTGGCCGTCACCGAGGACTTCGGCCACCTCGCGGTTCCACTCGACCGAGACCTTCGGGTGGGCGAGCACGCGATCGCTCATGATCTTCGAGGCGCGCAGGCTGTCGCGGCGATGGATCAGCGTGACCTTGCTGGCGTAGCGCGTCAGGAACAGCGCCTCCTCGGCCGCGGAATCACCGCCACCGACGACCAGCAGCTCCTGATCCTTGAAGAACGCGCCGTCGCAGGTCGCGCAGGCCGAGACGCCGCGGTTCTGGTAGCGCGTCTCGGACTCGAGGCCCAGCCAGCGCGCGTTGGCGCCCGTCGCGATGATCACGGTCGCCGACTCCATCCAGGTGCCCTCGACCAGGACCTTGAGCGGGAAGCCCGAGAAATCGACGTCCTCGGCCACGGCGTCGCGGTGGTCGGCGCCAAAGCGCTTGGACTGCGCACGGCAGCGCTCAACGAGCTCAGGGCCGGTGACGCCCTCGGGGAAGCCTGGGAAGTTCTCGACCTCGCTGGTGATCATGAGCTGGCCGCCGGGGGTCATCAGGTCGCCGCTCGGCAGGAAGCCGCCCTCGAGCACGACCGGCGCGAGGTTCGCGCGCGCGGCGTAGATGGCGGCGGTGAGGCCGGCGGGGCCGCTGCCGATGATGATGACCTTGTGCATGGGACGCTCCTTGGCAGATTCGTTTCGCGCGTCGCGCGGGCCCGGACCTGGGCCGACACGGCAGACGCCGGGGCCGCCAGTGAAGGCAACCGGCGGCCTGCGGTCAAGTGGAGCCGGCGACGACGCCGAATGTTTCAGGGCGCGACCTGACCCGTCGCCACGAGCAGCTCGAAGCGGCCTTGCTCGTTGGTGCTCGTCGAGCCGAGTTGGTGGGTCTCGACGGCGAGATGGGCCGAGCGCCCGCGCGGCGCGCCCGAGGGGGCGAGCCCGGCCGGCAGGGCGGTCAGCGCGCCCGCGAGCACATCGACCGAGACCCCGGCGACGGGTTTGCCGGCTTGATCGATCACGCGGCCGACCAGGACCATCGGGGCGGGCATCGTCAACTCGAGCGCGACCGGATCGTGCTCGGCCTGGATCTCGACGACGCGCAGCAGCGCGCGTGCGAGGCCGACGCCTTCGGGGGGGTCGACGACCAGGGCGAAGCGGCCCGGATCGAGCCAGGCTTCGAAGGCGCCGTCCTGGTCGGCCAGGACCTCGAGCAGCATGCCCGACTTGTCGGAGGGATCGTCGTCGATGCGCTCGAAGCGCACGCGCGCCCCGGCGAGTCCGCGTTGTTGCAGGTTGAAGACGTGGCCGCGCAGCAGGCGCCGCGCCGGGCACACGATCGCGGCGTTGACCGCGCCAAGCGGCTGCGCCTGCGCCGACGTCGAGCCGGCGCGGTGACCGGGGAAGGGCGACACCGTGACGTCGTAGGCACCGCCGGGCAGACGCAAGGAGACCTTGCCGGCGTTGTCGCTGGCGTCCTCGGCGTGCAGCTTCAGATCCGCGAAGATCGGTCCCGCCACGCGCTTGCCGCCCCCAGCGTCGACGCAGCCGAGCGGCGACGGCAACGAGCGCTGCACGTGCACCGACGCGCCGGCGACCGGCTCGCCGGCGATGTCCTGGATCGGCAACCTGGCGTCGATCACCTCGGCTCCGAGCGCGATGATCAGGTCCCCGAGGTCGAGGGCGGTCTGCTCCTTCTTGCGCAGCAGATCGAGGTCGATCGGCGCCGCGAGCCGGCCGCTGACGAGGCCGTCGCCGACCTCGGCGCCGCCGAACTGCAGGTGGACGACGCCGACGCCGGGGTCGACCAGGACCTCAAAGGAGCCGTCTGCCGCCGTGGTCGCCCGCGAGCTGCGCTCGCGGCCCTTGCCGTCGACCAGCGCGACGCGGAACCCTGCCATGCCGGTGCAGGTGCCGGCGCAGGTCGGCAGCGCGCCGATCGGCATCGTCTCGCAATCTGGCGGCGTGGTGGCACCTTGCAGCAGCTTGCCGCGGACCCGCAGCAGCGAGCTCTCGGCGGGCAGCTCGATGTTCCAGCTGTCGCTGGTGCCGCCGACCTTCCAGCCGGCGAACCAGGCCGGAATCTCGGGACGATCGGGCCAGAACGCGACCTCGTAGTTGGGCCCGGCCTGGAGCTTGAGCTCGAAGCCGGCGATGACGTTCGAGCCGTCGATGACCTTCGGCGCGCTGTGGCTGGTGGCGTCGTAGCGCAGGGTCGTGCCGTGGACCTTGCCCGGCGCCACCGCGATCAGCCGTCCGGGGATCGAGGGCGTGAGCACGTCGCCCGCACGGGTGATGGTGCCACGGACCGCCGCAGGCTCGGTGAGCTGCCAGACCTGGCCGAGGTCGGCGTGTGGTCCGCCGAGCGTGGCGTCGAAGTACTCGAGCACGGCGTCGGCGCCCTGCGGTGGCGACAGGCGCAGCACGACGTCGCGCGGCTCGGCCGACGCGGCGACGCACCAGCGCTGGGCGTAGCAGTGCAGGCCGATCGTGCAGTCGTCATCGCTCTGGCATTGGCCGGAGTCGTCGGCGACGATGTCGCCGCAGCCAGCGAAGGCCGCGGCGGCCAGGACGACCCAGCGCGCCAGCCGGACGCGGCCCGACGCAGCCGCACGCGCCACGGCGGTGGCTGAGCGCAGGGATGTGGCGAAGCGGGCAGAGGCACTGATCATCGTCGGCGGGGGTCCTTGGTCGTGCAGGCTCATTGGCAGGCCTGCTTGAGCTCGATCTTCCACTGCACCCAGTCGAAGACGGCGCCTTCATCAAAGTCGAGCGGCCCGGTCATGTCGGCCCGCTGGGGCCGATCGCTGACGACGAGCAGCAGGGTGTGGGTCTGGTTCTTGGAGTTGGCGTTGAGCTCGGAGCAGACCGCGATCGGGCAGGTCGGGCTGTTGCCGCAGCGGGCGAAGAAGGCGGTCGGCAGGTCTCCGGCGGCGTAGTCGTAGAACCACGAATATTGCAGCGGGCTGGTGAGGCGCTTGGAGGTGACTGCGGGCGGCGTCGCGTCGAAGCGCACCAGCGGGTCGAGCAGCGGGTCGAAGTCGAACGTGTCGACGACGGTGCCTGCCTTGACCAGGGGGGGATCGATGGCGACGCGGTCGATCGTGATCAAGGGGGACTCGGGCGTCTCGGGGTCCGCGACATCGGGCAGCACCACGCAGCCGGCCACGCACCACAGCAAGCCGAGCAGCCATCCGCGAGACAAGCGTCTCCGACTGCCGGCATCGCCTGGTGTCGCAAGAACCGTGCCCGCTCGTGGCGTCATGAAACGATCTCTTGCAGCTACGCGGTGTTATGTGCTCTCACGCGGGCGACCGTCCACCCCGCGTCGAACCCTTCGCGCAGCCGAATCATGACATCGCTGTCCGAATGCGCCAATTCCGCTGATCGCCATGTCAGCCGGCCGCGAGGCGGGCGGCGCGGCTCAGTTGGCCTCGGACGCCAGTTCGGCCTCTGCGATCTTGAGCAGATTCCGGTAGTTGGCGTTGCCTGGAGCCTTCTCGACGGCCTTCTTCAGGTACAGGACCTTGAGCTTGAGGTTGTTGGTCGCCTGCGCCTTGGCGGCCATGTTCGCCGCGGCGGGGTCCTCGGCTGCGGCCTTGGCCACGGGCGGCCGAGCGGGCGTGCCCTTGTCACCGTTGGTCTTGTCCGCGGCGGCCTTGGCGGCGGCGGCCTTCTCGGCGGCGGCCTTGGCGGCGGCGGCCTTCTCGGCGGCGGCAGCCTTGTCCGCGGCGCTCTTCTCGGCGGCGGCGGCCTTGGCGGCGGCGGCCTTCTCGGCAGCGGCGGCCTTGGCGGCGGCGGCCTTCTCGGCAGCGGCAGCCTTGTCCGCGGCGCCCTTCTCGGCGGCGGCGGCCTTGTCTGCGGCGGCCGTCTCGGCGGCCGCGGCCTTGGCCGCGGCGGCCTTCTCGGCGGCCGACTTGTCCG
>CAZPHC010000013.1:0-28291 GCA_964586155.1 uncultured Enterobacteriaceae bacterium
CCGCCGCCGCCGCCGCGCCGCCGGCTGCGCCGACGCCGCGTTCGGGCGCCAGCGACGTGCCGCTCGAAGCCGGCGGCGCGCGCGCCTCACGACCCGCGCCGGCGCTCGCCGCCGTCGCGCCCGTCGCCGCCGTGGCCACACGCGAGGTGCCCGATCTGCGCGGCATGACGCTCACCAAGGCCCTGCAGGCCGCCGCGGCCGCCGGATTCGCGCTCGAGGTCCAGGGCAGCGGTGTGGTCCAGGGCCAGACCCCCGAGGCGGGCAGCGCCGTCGCGCACGGCACGACGCTGCAGGTTCGCCTGGCCCGCCGTTCGAGCTTCGCCGCCGCCGAGGTGACCCCATGAGCGTCCGCGCGCCGCTGCACCGCACGCAGAACGGTCAGACCCTGGCTGCGCTCGTCGCCAGCGCCGGTGAGGCCCTCGGCCTGCGCGCGCCGCTCGACGCCGCGTTCGCCGACGTCTTCGTCGACGACGTGGTCTGCGACTCGCGCCGAGCCGGGCCGGGCTGCCTCTTCGTCGCTGTCCCTGGTGGGCAGCAGGACGGCAGCCGCTTCGCCACCGCCGCCGTGGCCCAGGGCGCCGTCGCCGTCGTCGCCGGCGAGGCCGCCGCCCTCGACGCCGCCGAGCTGGGCGTGCCGGTGTTGCGCGTCGCCTCGCCGAGACGCGCCATGGGCCTGCTCGCGAGCCGGGTCCACGGCGATCCGAGCGCGACCCTGCGCGTGCTCGCGGTGACCGGCACCAACGGCAAGAGCACGACCGCGATCCTGGCCGCGCAGCTGCTCTGCGCAGCGGGCATCCGGGCCGCCGCGCTGGGCACGTTGGGCCTGTGGACGCCCGAGGGCCTGGAGCCCGGCGGCCTGACGACGCCCGACGCCAGCGACCTGCAGCGCACCTTCGCCCACCTGCGCGCGCGCGGCTTCGACGCCGTGCTGATCGAGGCCAGCTCGCACGCGCTCGATCAGGAACGCCTGGTCGGCACGCGCCTGCACGCCATCGCCTGGACCAACCTGACGATGGACCACCTCGACTACCACGGCGACATGGCCAGCTACGGGGCGGCCAAGCGGCGATTGTTCGAGGAATTCGATGTCCCGGTCGACCGCGCCTTCGCCAACGTCGATGATGTCGCCGTCGCCGCCGTGGTCGACGCCGGCATCGCCACGGGTTGGAGCTTCGCCGGCGACCCGCGCGCCGCGCTCCAGATCGCGGGCCTCGACGTCGCGCGCGCCGGCCTGGCGCTGCAGCTCTGCCGCCCCGGCCAGCCGCCGCTGCGGCTGCGGGTGCCGCTGCACGGTCGCCACAACGCCGAGAACCTCGTCGCCGCCGTCAGCCTGGTCCAGACGCTCGGCGTCACCGACGAGGCCATCGTCGCGGCCTGCGCCTCGCTGCGCGCACCGGCCGGGCGCCTCGAGGCGGTCGACAACGACCTGGGCGCGCTCGTGCTGGTCGACTACGCGCATACGCCCGACGCGCTCGACCACGTGCTCGCGGTGGCGCGCGAGCTCGTCGACGAGGGCGGCAAGCTCGTCGTCGTGTTCGGCTGCGGCGGCGACCGTGACCGCGGCAAGCGCCCGCTGATGGGCGGGGTCGCGGCCCGGCGCGCCGATCTCGTGCTCGTCACCTCGGACAACCCCCGCTCGGAGCCGCCGCTCGCCATCGCCGAGGCCGCGCTGAACGGCGCGTTGCAGGCCGGCGCGCTGCTGCTCAAGACGCTGGTGCCGTCGACGCTGGCGCAACTCGGCGCCACCGCCGGCGCGCTGCTCGACGTCGACCGCGACGCCGCGATCCGCCGCGCTGTCGGCGTGCTCGGCGCCGGCGACGTGCTCGTCGTCGCGGGCAAGGGCCACGAGACCACCCAGACCATCGGCAGCGAGGTGTTGCCCTTCTCGGACGTCGAGGTCCTGCGCCGCTGGCTCGCGATGCGGTCGGCGGCCGGGGCGAGGCCCACCACGTCCGGCGCGGCGTCGACGTCGGCGTCGACGTCGGACGAGCGCCCGCAGTGGTCCGGCGACGCCGCGGCTGCCGCCTGCGGCGGGGCCCTCGTCGTCACGGGCGCCCGGGTTGGCGACGGCGTCGGCACGGACTCGCGCGCCGTGGCTCCGGGCTCGATCTTCCTCGCGCTCAGCGGCGAGCGCTTCGACGGCCACGCCTTCGTCGAGGGTGCCCTGCGCGCCGGGGCCGCTGGCGTCGTGGTCCAGCGCGACCGCAGCGACGCAGCGGCCGCGACTGCCCGGAATCTTGGGGCGTTCGTCGTCGGCGTCGACGATACGCTGGTCGCGCTCGGCGACCTGGCGCGCAGCTGGCGTCGCCGGCAGGCCGCCACGGTCGTCGGCATCACCGGCAGCAACGGCAAGACCTCGACCAAGGAGCTGACGGCGCTCTGCCTCGCCGCGTTCGGCCCCACGATGGCCACCCATGCCAACCACAACAACCGCATCGGCGTGCCGCAGACGCTGTTTCGCCTGCGCGCGGAGCATCGCTTCGCCGTCGTCGAGATGGGCATGAGCGAGCCCGGCGAGATCGCCGAGCTGGCGCGCATCGCCGAGCCGACGATCGGCCTGGTCACCAGCATCGGCGAGGCCCACCTCGAGCGCCTCGGCAGCATCGAGGCCATCGCCGAGGAGAAGGCCGCGCTGCTCCGCGCCCTGCCGGCGCATGGGGTCGCCATCGCGCCCGCCGGCGTCGCCGCGCTCGAGCCGCAGCTGCAGCACGTGCGCGCGCGCTTGATCCGCTTTGGCGCCGCTCCCGGCGCGCAGGTCCGGCTCGCCAGCGCCATCGAGGTCGCGGGCGACGTGCAGCGCTTCGAGGCCGACGTGCTGGGCAAGCGCGTCCGCGTCGCGCTGCCGGCTCTGGGGCGGCACATGGTCGACAACGCCCTCGCGGCGCTCGCCCTGGCCGCGGTCCTCGGCGACAACCTCGAAGCGGCGGCGCGCCAGATCGCCAACTACCAGCCGGTGGGCCAGCGGATGCGGCCGCTGCGCCTGGGCGAGCGCCTCGTGCTCGAGGATTGCTACAACGCCAACCCCACCTCGGTCGAAGCGGCGCTGCGCACGCTCGCGACCTGCACACGCCCGCGGGTCGCCGTGCTCGGCGAGATGCGCGAACTCGGGCCTGCCAGCGAGGCGTTGCATCGGCGCGTGGCGCAGGCGGCCGGCGAGACCGAGCTGCTCGTCGCGATCGGCCCGCACGCCGACGCGATGGTCCAGGCGGCCGCCGAGCGTGCCATCCCCGCCCGCGCGTTTGGCGGTGACGATATCGAGGCTGCCGCGGCGGTCGCGCTGCACGCCGCTGGGGCCGGCGGCACGATCCTGGTCAAGGGATCCCGCGGGGCGCGCCTGGAGCGCGTGGTCGAGGCCATGAAGTCCATGACGGGCGGCGCCGCAGGCGCCAGGCCCACGAACGAGCCGCACGCCGCGGCGACGACCCACGTGCGGACGCACGCGGCCGGGGAGGCCTGATGTTCCTCTGGTTGTCCGAGCTGCTCCGCCACGACTTCGGTGGCCTCAACGTCTTCCGCTACGTCACGTTCCGCACCATCGGCGCGGCGGGCACGGCCTTGCTCATCGGCCTGCTGCTGTACCCGTGGTTCATCAAGGCGATGGCGGCGCGCCAGCTCGGCCAGGTCGTGCGCGACGACGGCCCGGCCTCGCACTTCTCCAAGCGCGGCACGCCGACCATGGGCGGCCTGCTGATCCTGGTCTCGTGGGCGCTGACGGTGCTGCTCTGGGGCGATCTCGGCAACGTCCACGTCTGGCTGGTGACGGCGGTCACGCTCGCCTACGGCGTGCTCGGCTTCTTCGACGACTACCTCAAGATCCGCGACCGCAATTCCAAGGGCGTCAGCGAGCGGGTCAAGCTGATCGTGCAGTTCGGCGTCGCCGGTGGCCTGTTCGCCGCGCTCTACGGCGGCCTGTTCGGCGCCGAGCACGCCGACACGCACCTGTACATCCCGTTCGTCAGCGCCGAGCGTTTGTCGATCGACCTGCCCGGCTGGGCGTACGCCGCGTTCGCCACCGTCGCGGTCGTCGGCATGTCGAACGCGGTCAACTTCACCGACGGCCTCGACGGCCTGGCCATCGGGCCCGTCATCGTCGCCTGCGCGGTCTACGCCATCCTCTGCTACCTCGCCGGCGCCAGCTTCGGCTTCCACGTCGATGGCCAGGTGCATCGCTTCGTCGTCAGCGACTACCTGCTGATCCCCAGCGTCGCCGGGATCGCGGAGCTCACGCCCGTGGCCGCCGCCGTCATCGGCGCAGGCATTGGCTTTCTGTGGTTCAACACCTTCCCGGCCCAGGTCTTCATGGGCGACGTCGGTGCGCTGGCCCTCGGCGGCACCCTCGGCATGTTCGCCGTGCTGTCCAAGAACGAGTTCCTGACCGTCATCATCGGCGGCGTCTTCATCGTCGAGATGCTCTCGGTCATCATCCAGCGCTACACCTTCAAGCTCACGGGCAAGCGCGTCCTGCGCATGGCCCCGATCCACCACCACTTCGAGAAGCTCGGCTGGCCCGAGCCTCGCGTGACGATCCGCTTCTGGATCGTGTCGTTCATCCTGGCCCTGGTCGCGCTGGCCAGCCTGAAGTTGAGGTAACCATGCAGACGTACGAAGGACATCCGACGTCTGGCGCTGGCGGCTTCGACGAGTCCCTGCTCGGCGGGCCGACCTTGGTCCAGCGCAACCGCCCCGACGTCACGCCGAGCGACGACGGCGTCGTGCCGCATCCTCCGGGGATGGACTGGATCCTGCTCGGCGCCGTCGTGGCGCTGTCGATCATCGGCGTGGTCATGGCGTTCTCGGCCTCGTACTTCGAGGCCGTCAACAAGCACAAGGACGAGCTCTTCTTCTTGTCGCGCCACCTGCGCTACGCGGCCATCGCCGTCGCCGCGCTCTGCGTCGGCGTCTGGACGCCCTACCAGGCCTGGCGTCGCCTGGCCCCGCTCCTGCTGGTGGCGGCGGTCGGTCTGCTGGTCATGGTCCTGCTCTGGGGCGACAAGGTGAACGGCTCCAAGCGCTGGATCTACGGCTTCCAGCCCGTCGAGCTGGCCAAGCTGGCCTTCATCGTGGCGACGGCGCGTTCGGTGGTCAGCAAGGCCGAGCGCGGCGTGCTGACGTCGGTCGTGCGCGGCTTTGGCCCCCTGGCGCTGGTCTTCTTGCTCTTCGCCGCGCTGCTGATGATGCAGCCCGACATGGGCTCGACGATGGTCCTCGCGGTGCTGCTGCTGGGCATGGCCTTCGTCGGTGGCATGCGGATCGGCCCGATCCTGGGCGCCGGTGTCACCGTGGCTGGCACCGCCATGGGCTTCATCTACTTCTTCAGCCCGTGGCGACTGGCCCGGATCCTGGCCTTCCTCGACCCGTTCGCGCCGGCGAACTGGAACGGCAAGGGCTACCAGCTCGCCAACTCGATCCTCGCGGTGTCCAAGGGCGGCACGCTGGGCCAGGGACTCGGGGCCAGCCAGCAGAAGCTCGGCTTCCTGCCCGAAGCGCACACCGACTTCGTGCTCGCCATCATCGCCGAGGAGCTCGGGGTCGTCGGCGTCTCGCTGGTCGCGTTCCTGTTCTGGGTCATCCTCTGGCGCGGCATGGGCATCATCGCTGGCGCCCGCGACGAGTTCGGCCGCCTCGTCGCCTTTGGCATCCTGCTGCTGCTCGGCACCCAGGCGTCGGTCAACTTCGGCGTCGTGGTCGGCCTGCTGCCGACCAAGGGCCTGACGCTGCCCTTCGTCTCGTTCGGTGGCACCTCGCTCATCGCGATGAGCCTCGCGGTCGGCATCCTGCTCAACGTCGGCCGCGGCGGCCATGCCGACAGCGACGCCTGGGTCGAGCGTCTGCGCCTGCCGCGTCTGCCGATGGCCTGGCTGGACCGCCGCCGCGGACCGCGCAACGTGAGGGCGTCATGACGACCTCGCGCCTGGACCTCGCGCAGCTGCGCGTCGCCATCGCAGGTGGCGGCACGGGTGGCCACGTCACGCCGGCGCTAGCCATCGCCGACGCGTTCGTCCGCGCCGGGCTGCCCGCGCCGCTCTTCATCGGCACGGCCCACGGCCTCGAGGCCCGCCTGGTGCCGGCGCGAGGGTATGAACTGGCCGTGGTCAGCGGCTCGCGCCTGGTCGGCACCGGCCTGCTCGGCAAACTGCGCGGCGCCTGGAGCCTGCTCCGCGGCATCCTCGCGGCGCGTGGCATCCTGCGTGCCGCGTCGGTGCGCTGCGTCATCGGCGTCGGCGGCTACGCCTCTGGCGCGGCCTTGCTCGCGGCGCGCAGCATGGGCGTCGCGACCGCAGTGCACGAGAGCAACGCCGTACCGGGCCTGACGAACAAGGTCCTGGGCCGCATCGTCGGTCGCTCCTACCTGGGCTTCGACGCCGCCCGCGCCGACTTCCCCGCGAGCCGCAGCGTCCTGGTCGGCAACCCCGTGCGGCCCGAGATCGCGGCCATCACGCGGCATCGGGTGCTGCCGGCCGCAGGCGAGCGGCCGATCCGCCTGCTGGTCGTCGGCGGCTCGCAGGGCTCGCTCTTCCTCAACGAGCAGGTGCCGCAGCTGCTCGCGATGCTGGCCGAGCGCCTGCGCGCCGCGGGCCGCAGCCTTGGCGTCGTGCACCAGGTCGGCAAGCTCGAGCCTTCGCCGGTCGTCGAGCGCTACCGTGCGCTCGGCATCGAGGCCGAGGTCGTCGGCTACATTGACGACATGGCCGCGCGCCTCGACGCCGCCGACTTCGCCATCACCCGCTCGGGCTCCGGGACCACCGCGGAGCTCTCGGCCGCGGGCCTGCCGGCGCTGCTCGTGCCGTTCCCGTTCGCCGCGGGCGACCACCAGGCCGCCAACGCCGCCGCGTTCTGCGCCGGCGGCGCCGGAACGTGGTGCCGCCAAGCGGACTGGGAGGTGCAAAAACTGGCGTCGGCGATCGTGCCGTTGTTGACTGATAATGCGCTCTATGATCGGGCGACTCGCTCTGCGCGGGACGCGGGTCGGAGCGACGCGGCCGACGCGCTGGTGCGCGACTGCCTGCACTGGTTGGAGGCGAAGCGATGACCAAGGGATCGCAACACCCGCCACGCAACACCCGCCGGGCAAGCTCGTCGTCGCGCGTCTGGAGCGTCCTCGGGCGCCACGGCATCCACAAGGACACCGAGGTCCACCGCGTCCAGGAGATGGCCGCCGCCGTGACCCGCGTGCTGCCCTCGCGCGAGGAGCTCGACCGTTCGCTGCTCTGGCCGCGTGTCTTCTCGCTCGTCGTGGCCAGCGCCGTGCTTGGCCTGCTCGTGGCGGTCGGCCTGTCCTGGGACGCCTGGAAGGTGCGCTCGCGCCCGTTCCAGGTCGCGCACTTCGAGGTCCATGGCGCGCGCCACAGCGGCACGTTGGCGGTGCAGCAGGCGACGGGCTTCGGCGAGGGCTCGGCCATCCTCGACGTCGACGTCCACGCCGTCGCCGACCGGATCGAGCAGCTGCCGTGGATCCGGCACGCGACCGTCCGGGTGAAGATGCCGGATACCTTGCAGATCGACGTCGAGGAGCATGTGCCCGTGGCCCTGCTCGCCGACGGCGGCCTCTGGCTGCTCGATGCCGAGGCCCGCGCCTTCAAGCTGCTCGCGCCGGGCGAGTCCTTCGCCCTGCCGGTGCTCAACGGCCTCTCGGTCGCGCATCTGCACGCGCCCGTGCTGCGCATGTTCGGCAAGGACATCATCAGCAAGGCCGACCGGGCGCTGGCGCGCACGCGTGCGCTGCGCCTGATGGATCTCGCCATCGCCGTCGCCAACAGCCCGCTCGGCGCCGACTTTCCGGTCGGCGAGCTGCATTGGGATCCGGTGCTCGGCGTCAGCATCGTCTCGGCGGCAGACGGTGCCGAGCTGCGCTTTGGCCAACGCGACCTCGAGGATCGCGAGCGTGTGCTCGACGCGGCGTCGCGGATCCTGCGGGCGGTCCAGGCCAAGGGCGAGACCCTGCGCTACGCGCTGCTCGACGACGCGCTGCACCCCGAGCGTGCGGTCGTCGCGACGGACAAGCAGGTCGGCGGGCCGGTCGGCGGCCCGGCCGAGGCCGCGACGCCCGGGGCCCCGCAGCAGGGCCAGCCGGCCGGGCGCGCAGGGGCTCCGGCCGATTGAGACGGTGGATACGCGAGTGAACGCGGCATCGCCGCGCACGTGCAACGAAGGCAAACGAACGTAGGCAGCAGGGAGGCGGCATCATGGCGAAGAAAGGGGAGATCATCGTTGGGCTCGACGTCGGGACCACCAAGGTCGTCGCTGCCGTCGGCGAGGTGAAGGACGACAACGTCATCGACATCATCGGCGTCGGCCTCTGCGAGTCGCACGGCATCAAGAAGGGCGTCGTCGTCGACGTCGCGCAGACCATCGAGGCCATCCGGCGCGCGGTCCACGAGGCCGAGCTGATGGCCGGCGTCACGGTCGCCGCGGTCTATGTCGGCATCTCGGGCGGCCACCTGCGCTCGTTCAACAACCTCGGCGTCGTCGCCGTCAACAACCACGAGGTCACGGACGTCGACGTCGAGCGCGTCATCGAGAACGCCCGCGCCGTGCAGATCCCCGCCGATCGCCAGATCCTGCACACCGTGCCGCAGGAGTACGTCGTCGACGACAACGACGGCATCAAGTCGCCCGTCGGCATCCGCGGCTCGCGTCTGCAGGCCAACGTGCACATCGTCACGGCGCTCAACTCCGGCGTGCAGAACGTCAAGCAATGCGCCGAGCGCGCCGGCCTGCACGTCGTGCGCTGCTACTCGGAGCTGCTGGCCTCGTCGGTCGCCGTGCTCGAGCACGACGAGAAGGAGCTCGGCGTCGCGCTGGTCGACATCGGCGGCGGCACCACCGACATCGCGGTCTACCACAACGGCTCGATGGTCCACTCGGCCGTGCTGCCGGTCGGCGGCGACCACATCACCCACGACATCTCGCAGGGCATGCGCACCTCGCGCGCCGAGGCCGAGCGGATCAAGCTGCGCTACGGCTCCGCGCTCTCGTCCACGGTCGACGAGGACGAGACCTTCGAGGTCGCCAGCGTCGGTGGCCGCGAGCCGACGTCGCGCAAGCGCACGCTGCTCTGCGACATCATCGAGCCGCGCGTCGAGGAGATCTTCAACCTGATCAGCCAGGAGATCATCGCCAGCAACTTCGCCGATCTGCTTGGCTCCGGCGTCGTCGTCACCGGCGGCACCGCGCTGCTGCCCGGCATCGCCGAGCTCGGTGAAGACGTGCTGAGTCTGCCGGTGCGCATCGGCCGTCCGCGGCCCATGGGCGGCCTCTACGACCTGGTGCGCGCGTCCAGCTACGCCACCGCGGTCGGCCTGGTGCAGCTCGGCGCCCTCGAGGGCGACCAGCGGATGCGCTCGGCCTACCGCCCCGGCCAGAAGCCGACCGGCGGCCTCGGCGGCCTGTTCAGCGGCCTCGGCATCGGCAAGTTGCTCAAGGCCACCTTCGATTGATCCGATCCCGCCGGCCTCGTCCGGCGATCCCCCCGCGCCGATGGCTCGTCCACGGCGACACGAGACCGCGCCGACGGCGAGCCCGCGGCGACAGCAGGAGGCAGAGATGTTCGAACTCATCGACGTGGAGAGCGCAGATCCGCCGGGCGCACGGCTCGTCGTCATCGGCGTCGGCGGCGGCGGCGGCAACGCCGTCAACAACATGGTCGCGACCGGCCTGCAAGGCGTCGAGGCCGCGGTCGCCAACACCGACGTGCAGGCGCTCGGCCGCAGCAGCGCGCCGCGACGGCTGCAGATCGGCGCCCAGGTCACGCGCGGCCTCGGCGCCGGCGCCCGTCCCGAGGTCGGCCAACGCGCCGCGCTCGAGGACGAGGCCGCGATCCGCGACGCCGTCACCGGCGCCGACATGGTCTTCGTCACGGCCGGCATGGGCGGCGGCACCGGCACTGGCGCCGCCCCGGTCGTCGCGCGCATCGCCCGCGAGGCCGGCGCGCTCACCGTCGGCATCGTCACCAAGCCGTTCCGCTTCGAGGGCCGCCAGCGCGCCCGCCGTGCCGAGGCCGGCGTCATCGAGCTGGCCAGCGCAGTCGACACGCTGATCGTCATCCCGAACGACCGCCTGCTCGAGCTCTCGAGCGAAGAGACCTCGTTCGAGGACAGCTTCCGCCTCGCCGACTCGGTGCTGCTCGACGCCGTGCGTTCGATGACCGACATCATCCAGACGCCGGGCCTAGTCAACGTCGACTTCGCCGACGTCGTCACCATCATGCGCCGATCCGGCCTGGCCCTGATGGGCACTGGTCGCGCCTCGGGCGACGGCCGCGCGCGCAACGCCGCCTACGCCGCCATCTCCAGCCCGCTGCTCGAAGGCGCCGATCTCGACCGCGCCACGGGCCTGCTGGTCAACATCACCGGCGGCCGCGGCATGACCCTGCGCGAGATCGACGAGGCGATGTCGCTGATCCAGGACGCCGTGCACGACGACACCGAGACGATCTTCGGCGCCGTCATCGACCCCGCGCTCGGCGACGAGCTGCGCATCACCGTGGTCGCGACCGGCTTTGGCAACCCAGCGCATCGGCCCGACGGCGAGCGCCGCACCGCCCCGGTGGCTCCCGAGGCGCCGCGAGGCCCGACCGGCAACCGCCATCGCGGCGCCGACGGTGGCCGGCCGCACACGCCCGCCGGCATGCCCGCGATCGAGCCGACGCTGCCGTCCGCCGACGCGGTCCCCGCCTTCGACTTCGTCTCTGACTTCGCCGACGAGGAGATCGCGGTCTTCGCCCCGGTCACGCGGGCCCCGCTGGCCGAGGCGTCGGTGCAGGCGTCCGTCGCGTTCACGGTCGGCGGCTCCGGCCGCAGCGTCGCGCGCGACGAGATCGGCGGTGTCGCCGTCTCCGACGCCAAGCCGAGCATGATCATCCGCGGCCAGGGCGTCGAAGAGCGCCAGACCGCCCTGGAGCTCGGCCGTGGCGACGCGGCCAGCATGGCGCCGACCCGCATCGAGCCGCCGCGTCCGGCGCAGGCGTGGCGTCCCGAGCCCGCGCGTGCCGAGAGCGTGGATCGGTCCGAGCCCGTGACGACGCTGGACGCACCGACGTTCGTCCGCACCGCGGCCAACCGCGAGGCGCCGTTGAAGCGGCAGCCCGTGATGCGCAACCCCTTCTCGGGGCAGCAGTACGCAGAGCGCGGCGGCTTCGAGGATCTCGACGCGCCGGCGTTCATCCGCAACCGCTAGGGGGACCGGCGCGGCCGTCCGCCAGGGCGCGGCGGGCGTCGCTGCTGTCCCGTGGGCGTCGCCTGGTCGCGTCGCTAGGGCGTCACCATCGCCGTCGTCGCCTTGGCCTGGCCGCTCGGCGGGAAGCGCTTGGCGGCCGCCAGCAGGCGCTCGGCCAGCATCTCGGTCGTGATGGCCTCGGGCAGCAGATCGTGGCTGCCGTCGGGCATGTAGATGACGTAGGCCGGGATGCCCGAGCGGCCAAGCTTGCTCAGCCACAGGTCGAGCTCGTCGTTCTCGTTGGTCATGTCCGCCTTCATCGGCAGCACGCCGGTCTCGAGCAGCACGCTGCGGATCCGCTCGGTCTCGATGAAGAGGCGCTCGTTGGCCTTGCAGTTGGCGCACCAATCCGCCGTGAAGTCGACGAACACGGGCCGGTTGCGATCCCGCTCCTTGGCCACGCGGTCGGCGTCGAAGGGCGCCCAGTTGATGTGGTCGTCGAGCACCGCCGGCGCGTCGGCCCCGGCGACGTTGTAGCCGGCCGCTGGCCGCTCGGGCGGCGTCATGTCGACCAGGCCGCCGATGGCGCCACCGATGACCACGGCGGCCGCCACGCCGCGGACCAGCAGCCGGCGACCGAAGCCATGCTGCAGGCCGCCGAAGTGGTCGAGCGACCACAGCGCGATGGCCAGCAGCAGCAAGAAGAACAGGAACAGCGTTGACGACGTGCGCGAGACCTGCGCCTGCAGCACGCCAAAGAGCCAGACCGACGCGCCGATGAGCGAGAAGCCCATCAGCATCTTGAACGTCTCCATCCAGGCGCCGGGCCGCGGCAACAGGCGGCCGACCGCGGGGACGAAGCTGATCAGGGCGAACGGCGACGCCAGGCCAAGGCCGATGAACGAGAACATCAGCAGCGTCTGCCACCACGCCGCGCCGCTGCCGAGCGCGAACGCCGCCGCCGAACCCAGGAAGGGCGCAGAGCAGGGCGTCGACATGATCGAGGCGACGACGCCGTTGACGAAGCTGCCGGTGTAGCCCTCGTTGGCGCCGCCGCCGCTCATGCTGACCGAGAACTCGAACACCCCGAGCGCGTTGAGGCCGAAGGCGAAGATCAGCGCCGTCATGCCGGCGACGAACGCGGGGCTCTGGAACTGCATGCCCCAGCCGAACGTGTCGCCCGACGCGCGCAGGCCGATGATGACCAGCGCAAAGAGCAGGAACGTCGCGAGCACGCCGCCGCTGTAGGCGATGCCGTGGATGCGGTTGGCGCGCGGCGCCTCTGCGCTGTGCTCGATGACGTGGAAGACCTTCATCGTCAGCACCGGCAGCACGCAGGGCATGACGTTCAAGATCACACCGCCCAGGAAGGCGGTGCCCATGTAGGTCAGAAGCTCCAAGTCCATTGCGATCCTGCTCCCTGCGTCGCGGCCCGCGCGGTCGTGCCCACCGTGCGCGTCGGGCGGTTCGCATTGTAGCGCAGCCCGAGCGGCGCTTCCACCTCGCGGCGTCGTGGCCGCGTCCCTCTCGATGCGCCAATGCCCCAGGGCCCCTGGACATTCCCGCCGCGGTGTCGCGCCGCGACCGCTGTCGCGCCGACGCCCCCGGTGCGCCCGGCCTCGGACGCGCCGAGGCCGCACTTGCATGGACGCGTCGGCCGTGCAAAACGCTACACGCCCGGTGCGTCGCCGCCGGGAGGCGGATGGACACCATGGCCGAGGCTCCGAAACATCGCCGTCGCCGCCGCCGTGGCGCCTTGGGCGAAGAGCTGCTCAACCTGCCGAACATGCTGACGATGCTCCGCGTCGTCGCCATCCCTGTCGTCATGTGGCTGCTGGCCGCGAGCGATCCCGACCTCGCCGGCGAATGGTCGGCCCGGCGCGCGACGTTCTGGGCCACGCTGCTGTTCTTCCTCGCCTCGGTCACGGACTTCCTCGACGGCTGGCTCGCCCGGCGCATGGATCTGCAGTCGGTCTTCGGCAAGTTCATGGATCCGCTGGCCGACAAGCTGCTCGTCATGGCCGTGCTCATCGAGCTGGTCGCCCTGGATCGGACGCCGGCGTGGCTCGTGGCGCTGCTGCTGTCGCGTGAGATCGGCATCACCGGCCTGCGCGCGATCGCGACCGAAGAGGGCATCCCGCTGGGCTCGGACCGCTTCGGCAAGTGGAAGACCGCGCTGCAGATGACCGGACTGGCCGGGCTGATGCTGCATTTCCGCGTCGACACGGACCTGATCGTCGTCAGCGGCCCGGTCGACTACCACCGCGTCGGCATCGCCTTGTTGCTGGTCAGCATGGTCTTTTCGCTCGCCTCGGCCGCCGGCTACATGCTGACGTTCCTGCGCGGCGCCTTCGGCCTCAAGCGGGCGCAGCAGGCCAGCGAGGGCGAGGCCGTCGTCGAGCGCGACTAGCCGCGACGACTGCAACCACGCGAGCTTCGATCGCTTCTCTGGCGCGCCGCGACGGAGGTGCTATCGTGGCCATGGGTGAATCGGGGCCGATGGCCCTGCGTCCTCTTCCACGACAGCGTCTCCGGAGGCTCGATGCAGCACAGCGTCACAGCGTCCTGGTCCTCTGCCTCGCAGCCGCGCGTCGCGCTGTCGCAGGCGACCCGGGCCGCCGTCGTGACCCGGATCGCGCTGCCGATGCTGATGGTGTCGCTGGCGATGGTCGCTGCGTCGTGCAGCCAGGTGGCTCTGCAGCGGGTCGACGCCGACACCGACGCACGCAGCGCGGTGGCCGCGGCCGAGACCGGCGGTCGGCGACCATCGACGGCGGTGCTGCCGAGCGCGATGGCACCCTTGCTCGACGGCGGCCAGCGCACCCTGCCGCGTCGGGGCGAAGATTGGCTCGCCCATCGCGGCCGCCGCGGCGTCGACACCCACATCGAGGCCGACGTCCTGCCGGTCTGGCGCCGTCCGCACCCGCGGATCGCCAGCAATGCCAGGGGCTCGATCAGCATCGGCACGGTCACGGGGGGCTTCCTCGTCGCCCCGGCCGAGGTTCCCGTCCAGGGGCCGCACCACCAGATCCTCGAGCGCATCGCGCCGCGCAACGCCCGTTTCACCACTGACGAGATGCGCGACCTGTTGCTCTGTGCCGCCGCCGCCGTGGCCAAGGAGCACCCCAAGGCGACGCTCGGAGTCGGCAACCTGTCGCGTGCAGCCGGCGGCGATACCCCATGGAGCGTGTCGCACAACAACGGCCGTGACGCCGACCTCGCCTTCTACGCCCGCACGACGCAGGGGCAGCCGATCGTGCCGGACCACCTCTACGACTTCGGGCGCAACCTGACGGCGAGCGCGCGCGACACCACGCTGGTCTTTGATGTCGAGGCCAACTGGGCGCTGGTCAAGGGCCTGATCCGCTGCGAGCGACACGCGCAGATCGAGTTCTTGTTCGCCGCCGCCTGGTTGGAGCGCGCGATGCTCCAGTTCGCCCGCGCCAAGGGCGAGGAGCCCGAGCTGCTCGCGCGCGCGGCCGCCTTGCTGCACCAGCCGCGCAAAGCCGCCAACCACGCGGACCACCTGCACATCCGGATCGGCTGCGCCGCCGACGACCTGAGCGAGGGCTGCCTCAAGGCCAGCCGCGCGCCGCAGAGCGCGATCGGCCAATCCGAGGGCGTGCGCCGACGCTTGCCGGCGATCCGCGCCGCGCTGACGTCACCCGACGCCGAGACGCGCGCGGGGGCTGCCGAGCTGCTGGCGCTCTACAACGACACCGTCGCCATCGAGACCATCACCGCGGCGCTGGCCGATGCCCATGCCGTCGTCCGTCGCGCGGCGGCGCTGAGCATCCTGCGCCTGGCCCCGGCTCGGGCCGCCGCGGTCGCCGCCGCCGCCGCCCGCGAGCCCGATCCCGGCGTCGCCAGCCAGATGCTGCACGGCCTGCTCGCCGCCGGCGCCATCGAGGCGCTCGCCAGCGTCGCCAGCGCCCCGGACTGCCCACACCTGGCGCTGACCGCGACGCTGCTCGGCAGCGCCAACGACCTCGCCGCCTCGCGCCCGCTGCTGGCCCTGCTCGCCTCGACCGACGACCAGGTCCGTCGGGCCGCCCGCGACGGGCTCGAGCGCCTGTGCAACCGCAGCACCCCGGACCTGCTGCTTGCGCGCGGCGACGCGAACCAGGAGCCCGGCGTCGACGCCGATCTCGCCGTCTGGCGGGCGTTCGTGGCCGCGCTGCCGGCCGATGCGAGCCGCATGTCGGTGGTCATCGCCGGCTTCGCCGACCGCGGCGTCCGGCTCGACGGCATCGGCAAGCCCGAGATCCCCCAGCTCGCGGCCGAGTTGGCCGCTCCGGGGCCCTACGGCGACAACGCCGGTTGGCTGTTGACCCGGGCGCTGCGCTACGAACCCGAGGAGGGGCGTGGCGCGCGCGCGGCGCCGACCGCGTTCTGGTGGCCCTGGCTGCGCCGGCGCTCGTTGCTCGACGAGACCACGTTCGCGCGGCTGCAGCGCGGGGAGCCTGCCGTCGCCACCGCGGTCGCTGGCAGCGACGCGCATCCTGTCGCCTCGTCGCCGCTGCTCACGCCCTGACGCCTGGGCCCCGCGGTCGATCTCGCCGCCGTGCGCGCCGAGCGGCCAGTGCCCTGCCTACAGGTCCCCGAGCCTGCCGTCGTTGGTCTCGGCGGGTGGCAGCCGGACCATGCCGCGCCGCCAATCGCGCGGGCCGCTGTCGTGCTGGCGCTCGATCGCGTGCGGATCGGGCTCCTCGTCCACCACGCCAAGCGCTTGCTGCGCGCTGGCCCGCAACCTACGCGCCATGTCGCGCAGCGGCTCGGCCAGCTCGCGCTGCACGTCGATGCCCTCGAGGACCGTCAGGCGCAGCTCGAGGATCGCCTCGGCGTCCATCGAGGTCGCGATGGCGCGCCCGAGGCCCTGCACCGCGCTGCGCAGGGCGACGTCGAGGCCGATGCGCCCCGGCATCGCCATGGCCAGGTCGCGCACGCCGATGCCCGCAGCGTGGCGGAAGATGGCGGCGCAGACCTGATCGAAGCGGACGCCGTCGAACTCGGCGCGGCGTCCCATCCCCACGAGCAGGATCTTCTGCATCGGCAGGCGATCCGCCGGCATCGGCGTCAGCAGCGCCACGCCCGGGGCCAGGTCGACAAAGCCGATGCGCATCCACGACGACAGCCGCCCGCACAGGCGCCAGTCGACGCGGCCCGCGAGCCCACGCAGGGGCCGGTCGTCCAAAAACGCCGTCAGCACCAAGCACTCGACGTCCAGGCGGTCGAGCGCGTCGAGCTGCTGATCGGCGAATTCCAGGATCACGTCGGGTCTCGCTGCGCGTCGGCGCTGTCGGCGTCGTCCTCGGTGTCGGCGTCGTCTGCGGCGGCAGCCGACTCCGGCGCCCGGCGGCGATCGCTGCCCTCGGGCCGGCGCATCGAGATATGGTGCAGCACGCCGTTGACGAACGAACTCGAGTCCAGGCTGCCATACTTCTTGGCGATCTCAATCGCCTCGTTGAGCACGACCTTGCGCGGCACATCGTCCCGCCACAGCAGCTCGTAGGTGCCGATGCGCAGGATGTTGCGGTCGACGACGCTCATGCGCTCGAGCTTCCAGTTGTGGCTCGCCGCGACCAGCTCGGCGTCGATCGCCTCCTTGGTCGCGACCACGCCGGCGACGAGGACGTCGCACGAGCGGCGCACGTCGTCATAGGCGGCCGGGCGTTCCCCGGCGAACGCGGCCCAGAACAGCTCGCTCGCAAGCTCGGCATCCTGGCCGGACCAGTCGATTCCATACAAGATCTGCAGCGCGCATTCGCGCGCGCGGCGTCGGGTGCCCATGGACCTCTCCTCGCGTCAGCGCGCCGCGTCCAGGCGTCGCAGAAGGTCGATCATCTCGACCGCGGCCAACGCGGCCTCGGCACCCTTGTTGCCAGCCTTGGTCCCGGCGCGCTCGATGGCCTGCTCGATCGTGTCGGTGGTCAGCACGCCAAAAATCACCGGCACACCGGTGCGCTGCGACGCCGCCGCGACGCCCTTGGCGGCCTCACCCGCGACGAAGTCGAAGTGCGCCGTCGAGCCGCGGATCACCGCGCCCAGCGCCAGCACCGCGTCGTAGCGACCCGTCATCGCGACCTTCTCGCAGACGAAGGGCACCTCGTAGGCGCCCGGCACGCGGATGATGTCGATGCTCTCGCGCTCGGCGCCGGTGCGGACCAGCGCGTCGATCGCGCCCTCGACCAGCCGCTCGACGATGAAGCCGTTCCAACGCGCCGCGACGATCGCGACGCGCGCGCCGGTCGCCACCAGGTTGCCCGAGAATTCAGCCATCTCAGCCCTCTATCCGCCGCGTGGGCGGTGTGTACGCGTTGCAAGCCACCGTCACGGCAGGATCTTGAACGAGCTTAGTTCTTCCGTGGACTTCTGGCCGACGAGGGTCGGCGTCACCGCGACGCAGCAGCGCTCGTCGGCGTCGAGGTAGAGGCTGGCCGCTGCCAGGCCGCCAAAGCGGATGGTGGTCGCGCCGCCGCCCTGGTCGACGGCCTCGATGACGCCGTTGCCGAGCAGATCGATCGACCGCACCTTCTTGTCCGGTGAGCCCTGGGCGACCAGGTAGATGCCGTCGCCGACCGCCTTGCCGCGCATCACGCCGCGGATGCGGAAGTCGGCGCCGGTCAGGTTGTTCTTGGTCGTGCAGTCGAACCAGGGGCCGGTGAAGGTCGCCTCGCACTCGAAGATCGCCGTCGACGCCGTCAGGCCCGACGTCACCGCCTTGCCGGCCTTGAACGCGGCCTCGTCGCAGGTGCCCGTGACCTTCTCGACGCATTTCGGGGTGATCTTCACGTAGAGCTTGAGCGTGACCTTGGATGGAGGCGCGCTCCAGAACGCCGACGAGGCCACCGGCATCCGCCACTGCTCGGCCTGGGCGGCGTCGACGGCCGTCAGCGCTTGGACGCTGCCGAGGCTGCCGTTCGCCTTGGTGCCTGCCGCGCCCGCCGCCGTCAGGGCCGCGCTGAGGTCCTTGCCAGCCGCCAACGTCGCCAGCAGCGACTGCACCGCGGCCTCGGCGCCCGCCAGCGAGAGCTTGCCGTCGAAGCCGACGACCGGCCGCAGCGGCCACTCTTGCAACGACTGCGCCAACAGTCCGGTCTGGCTCGAGAAGTCGCTGGTCAGCGAGTCGCCGCCCGCGAGCACGATCAAGCCCGGGCCGCCGACGGGGGGTTGGTCGAACAGGCCCTTGGTGTTGTCGCGGTGGATCAGCTCGTCGCCGAGCACGCCGCGCGAGAGCGTCATGCCGATGCTCTTGTCGGGCTTGCCGTCGCTGAAGGTGTCGACCACGCCGGCACCGAGCCAGACCACGACGTCGAGCGGCGTCAGCACCGGCAGCAGCGCCGCCAGGTCACCACGCCGGGCGAAGTGGACGACGTCGACTCGATCGAACAGGCCCGTCTTCTCGGCCGCCGCGACGATGTTCGCCGCGGTCACGCCCACCTGCGGCCCGTAGGCCGAGAGCAGCAGCAAGCGGCGCGTACCGAAGGTCACCTTGGCGATGTCGGCCTGCAATTTCGGCGGATCCACGGGGTTCTTGCGGTCGAGGCCGGCGCCGACCAGCACCGAGTTGGCCTTGGTCAGGTTGTGTTCGAGCAGCCGCTTGTTCAGCACAGGCGCACCGGTCGCGACGGCGCCGACCTCGGACCCGGCCTCGTCCTTGAGGCTCGCACCCGTCGCGGTGTAGGCACCCTGGCCGCGGCTGCAGCTGCCCTTGGCGTCGCAATGCTGCCAGACGGTGATCACGCTGGTGCGCGGGTCGCTGTCGCTCGCGGCGTACTCGGCCCAGAGCGTGCGGCCACCGTCGACCTCGTCGATGAAGCCCGCGGCGCGGAAGGGGAGCGCCACCTTGCCGGCCAGGGCCGCGAGCGCACCCTGCCCAGCGAGCTCGGCCTTCCAGCCGGCCTCGTCGAAATTGCTCTGTTCCTTGCGCGCCGGGCCCGCGTCTGCCGCCTTCTTCGTGGTGCCGTCGTCTTCGCCACCGCAACCAGTGGCGAGCGCCGAGACGGCGAGGGCCATGAGGGCCCCGGCTGCGAAGCCGCGTCCGCGTCGGGTGGGCGGGCGGCGGCGGCGGGGCTGATCAACTGCGAGGTCCATGGTCTCTCCACGACGGGGCGCACCCGTGAGCGCGGCGGAGTCTAGCGGCGGCGTGCGCTTGTGCCAAGACCGCGGTAGATCGCGGCGCCGGTTCGTGCGTCGGTGCGCGCAGGGGGTCAAGTCGGCTCCCGGCGCGCAGACCAACTCGACGGCCAAGGCGGTGGCTCGATTGACACCCCCTTCGACCATCGCCTACCCTGCGCCCTGTATGTGTCGAGGCTCCAACAAGCACCGCCGGTGGACGCACCGACCGGTCCTTCAGCAGCCCACGTCCCCTGAGGCCAGAGCATGAGCAATCGCAACGTCCGCCTTGGCATCGTCTACCGTGGTAGCATCGTCCGCGAGGAGGTCATCGACCGCCGGATCGATGTCTCGGTGGGCCTGCGTGCCGACTCCACCGTGCAGTTCGCGTCCAAGGAGTACCCGGACTTCCCGGATCACCTCGACGTCCTGTTCTGCGAGGGCGACAAGTACTACCTGGTCGTCCCGACGGATCCCACCGCGCGCGTCAACCTGCGCGGCGCCCAGGCCAACAACATCCAGCAGGTGCGCGGCAAGCGCTGCGTGCCGGTCGAAGAGGCTGCGGGCGGCTCGGTCGTCGTCGGCGACGTCACCGTGATGTTCCAGTTCGTCAAGGGCTATGTGCAGAACACGGTCACGCACGAGCGCACCGTGCTCCGCATCGGCCTGGTCTTCGACGACCGCCTGATCTCGGACCGCATCTTCCCCGAAGAGAAGCTGATCACCGTGGGCGGCACCGCCGCCGACACGCTGGTCCTCGACCAGGCCGACTACAACGGCCCGTCGATCCGCTTCCACAACAACAAGGACGGCTCCGTCACGCTGCGCACGCCCAAGGACGTCAAGGTCCGCGTCGCCGTGCAGGACGATGCCCCGCGCGACCTCAAGGAGCTGATGACCCGCGGCAAGGCGCGCGAGGAAGGCGCCGAGATCAGCTGCCACCTCACGCTCGGCACCCGCGGCCGCGCCTCGTTGGGGCCGTACACGGTGCTGTTCCAGGTCGTGCGTCAGCGCGTCGTCGTGCCGCAGATGGACCGCAAGAGCTTCGGCCAGCGCTTCATCGGCATCTTCTTGCAGGACGTCATCTGGACGGCCTGCTTCTCGATCTCTGCGCTCGTCGGCCTCGGCGTCGTGGTCCAGGCCAAGATCTACCAGAGCAGCGCCGGCCAGTACCTCGAGCAGCGCAAGGAAGAAGAGCAGGTCAAGCAGACCTACGAGGTCCTGACCGAAGAGAAGGAAGAGATCAAGGAGCCCGAGAAAGAGGAAGAAGAGGAAGAGCCGAAGGAGACGGCGCCGGTCCAGGCCGAGAAGCCCAAGCCGGACAAGGCCGCCAAGCCCGACAAGGTCGAGAAGGTCGAGAAGGTCGAGAAGCCCGAGTCGACCGGCAAGCAGGCCGATCCGACGGAGCAGAAGAAGGCCGTCGTCGCTGCCGTCACCGAGAAGTCGGTGCTCAAGGCCTTCGGCTCTGCCGGCGCCGCGAGCAAGCTCTTCGGCGATGCCGCCGAGGGTGAAGAGGGTGACGTCGTCGCCAACCGCGCCTTCGGCAACGCCGGCGGCGACGAGCAGGGCGACGGTCCGGGCAAGGACGGCCTCGCGATCGCCAACAACGGCGGCGGCAACACGGTCGAGAAGGTCAAGGCGGGCGGCAGCGGCGGCTTCAAGCGTGACGCCGCCGCGACCAAGGTCGTGGCCAAGAAGCCCGAAGAGAAGGCCGTCAAGATCAGCATCTCGGCCAACCCGCTGGGTGGCTCGGGCGAGGCCAAGTCGGAGATCGGCAAGATCATCGGCCGCAAGAACAGCGCCGTGCAGAAGTGCTACGAAGCCGGCCTGCGCACCAACCCGAGCCTCTCGGGCAAGGTGACCGTGCAGTTCACCGTCGGCACCGCCGGTACCGTCACGTCCGTGAACGTCGCTGGTGCCTCGGGCGAGTTCGCCGACTGCATCAAGACCAAGTTCGAGCGTATCCGCGGCCTGCCCCTGCTGCCCTCGCCGCAGAGCTTCACGCAGGGCTACGTCTTCACCAAGAACTAGCGTTGGCGTTGGCCCAGCTGCGCCCCGTCGCCGCCATGGCGACGGCTGCCCGGGGCCCTGGTGCCACCGGGCCCCCACGTGGACCCGGCTGCGGCGTCCGGCCGGCGCGCACGTCGCTTGGCCGCCGCGCTGGTCCCACCACGATCGTGGTCAAGTCGTTCGAACCCCCATCCGCGTGTTGCGAAGACTGAGCACGATTTCTTGCAACCGGGCGTGGTCGATAGATCTTTCCTGCGGCCTGTGCGTCATCGAGAGTGGGGAGGTCCCCAGGGTATGAAAATGGGTGTGCACGAAGGTCAGAGGCACTTCCCCATTGTGGGTTGGATCAGGTAGGAACGCGGACGGCATCGCTCCGGGCAGAGGCTCGGCGCATTGACAGGGTGCCGAGCGTGCGACTAGCATCGACCGAGGCTTGATTTCTGAAGGTGCCGAAATAGCTGAGGATCGGGAGCCCGACCCAGCTGTGCAGGACAGGAATCGAGGGTCGAAGGAGCGCCGAGGATGGGGCTGGACACCAACCGGGTGCTGCGCGTCGGCGTGGTGTTCAAGGGTCAGATCTTGGCCGAGCGCGTGCTCAGTCGGCGTTCCGACGTGAGCGTGGGCGTGCGGCCGGGCAGCACCGTTGAGATCAACGCCAAGGACCACCCGGACTTTCCTGCGAGCTTGCAGCTCGCGACGCTGCACAAGGACGCCTACCACCTCGTGGTGCCGTCCGATCCCAACGCGTCGGTGAACCTGCGCGGCGGCGTCGCCGGCAGCCAGGGCATCAGCGCCAAGGACGTCATCGAGGTCAAGGGCCAGCGGCTCGTCTCGATCGAGGCGTACACCGGCGGATCGCTCGCGTTCGGCGACGTGATCCTGATGTTCCAGTTCGTCCGCAGCGACTCGGTGCCGACCGTCACCCACGAGGAGACGGTGCTGCGCATCGGCCTGGTGCACGAGTCGCGCCTGCTGACGGACAAGCTGTTCAAGGTCGGCACCGTCGTGCGCGTCGGCTCGGGCCTCGACGACACCCTCGTGCTGCCGGACGTCGACTACAAGGGCGGCTCGGCCGTCTTCACCGTCGAGAAGTCGGGCACGGTCCAGGTCAAGCTGCCCCCGGGCGCTGGCCTGCGCCTCGCGACCGACGGCACGCCGATGGACGAGGCCGAGGCGCTGCGCAAGGGCGTCGCGCGCAAGGTCGGCGACGGCCTGGAGCTGTCGATCGGCTTGAAGTCCCGCGGCCGCGCCACCCTCGGCCCGTACACCGTGCTGTTCCAGGTCGTACGCCAGACCGTCACCGTGCCGGTGATGCCGCGCAAGAGCCTGTTCGGCCAGATCGTGCAGCCGCTGGTCAGCGACCCCATCTGGAGCATCTCGTTCTTCGTCTCGCTGCTGCTCATCGGCTCGGTCGTCGGCCAGGCCGTGATCTTCTACCGGACCACTGGTCAGTACATCAAACAGCAGCAGCTCGAAGACATGCACATGGCGACGACCTACGAAGTCCTGATCGAGGACAAGGAAGAGCCAGAGCCCGAAAAGGAAGAAGTCGACATCAAGAGCGACGAAGCCAAGAAGGCCGAGGTCGAAGAGGTCAAGAAGGAGAAGGAGCCCGAGAAGCGCAAGGCCGATCCGGTCGAGAAGCCGCAGTCCACGGGCGAGACCAAGGACCCGACCGACAAGAAGCAGGTCGTGGCTGCGGTCACCGAGAAGTCCGTGCTCAAGGCCTTCGGCTCCCAGGGCGCCGCCACACGCTTGTTCGGCGACGCCGAGGAAGGCGCCGAGGGCGCAGTCGTCGCCCAGACCTTCGGTGGCGACGGCGGTGATTCGGCCGGTCCGACCGGTGGCGGCCTCGACCTCGCCGGCAACGGCGGCGGCGGCGGTGGCGCCACGGTCGAGATCCAGACCGGCAACGGCAAGGTCGGCTTCGGCAAGCGCGATCCGGGCGTGGTCAAGGTCGCGGCCGACAACAAGGCCGAGAAGAAGGTCACGATCTCGCTGTCCGGCTCGATGTCCGGCTCCGGCGAGGCCAAGGCCGATATCGGCAAGGTCATCTCGCGCAAGAACTCCGCGGTGCAGCGCTGCTACGAGAACGCCCTGCGCGGCAACCCGAACCTCTCGGGCAAGGTGACCGTCCGCTTCACGGTCGGCACCGCCGGCACCGTGACCGAGGCGTCGGTCCTGGGCGCGGAAGGCGACTTCGCCGAGTGCATCAAGGACAAGTTCATGCGCATCCGCGGCTTGCCCATCCTGACCTCGCCGCAGAGCTTCAGCCAGTCCTACGTCTTCACCAAGAACTAGCGCCGTGGTGGCCGCCGCTCGGACCCTGGTCGTCGGCCTGACCGGCGGGATCGCCGCGGGCAAGACGACCGTCGCCCGCCGTCTGGCGGCGGCAGGTGCCGACTGGATCGACGCCGACGCGATCGCCCGCGACGTCGTGGCACCCGGCACGCCGGGGCTGCAGGAGGTCATGCAGGCGTTCGGCGCCGAGCTGCTCGACGATCACGGCCAGCTGCGCCGCCAGGCGTTGGGCGCCATCGTCTTCGCCGATCCGGCGGCGCTGCGCCGGCTCGAGGCGCTGCTGCACCCCAAGATCCGCGCCGAGATCGCCCGTCGGGTCGCGGCCGCCGAGGCTGCGGGCCGCCCGGTCGCCCTGATCGACGCCGCGCTGCTGGTCGAGATGGGCCTCGACCGCGAGGTCGACGTCGTCGTCGGCGTCTTCGCGCCCAAGGAGGACCGGATCGCCCGCATCGCCGCGCGTGACGGGCTGCCCCGCGACCAGGCCGAGCGCCGCATCGCCGCCCAGGCACCCGACCAGGTGCTGCGGCGTCGCGCCGACCGCGTGATTGACAACGACGGCACAGCGGCCAAGCTGGACGCGGCGGTCGACGGCCTCTGGGCGGAGTTCCTGGCGTGGCCGTGTCCCGATGACCGTGAGGGGTGACGTGCAGGCAACGGACCACGCGAGCCACGAGGGCCGCACCGTCCTGGTGACGGGCTTCCCGATCTACGTCGCGCGCCGGCTGGCGCGGGAGCTGGTGGCGGGCGGCGACCGCGTGCTGCTCCTGCACCGCGAGAAGTTCGCCCGCGACGCTGAAGCCTTCGCCGCCGAGGTCAACGCCACGTCCGCCCAGGCCGGTGGCGCCGGCCTGATCGAGCCGCTCTGGGGCGATATCCTCGACATCGACCTTGGCGTCTCGGGCGCCGAGGTGCGACGGCTGCACGCCGAGGTCGAAGAGATCTACCACGTCGCGGCGGTGCAGTATCTCGCCATCGACAGCGCCAAGATGCGCAACGTCAACGTCGAGGGCCTGCGCGAGCTGCTCGAGCTGGCGCTCGGCATGCGCAAGCTGCGCCGCATCTGCCATTGGTCGACCGCGTTCGTGGCCGGCGACCGCAGCGGCCTGGCCTACGAGCACGAGCTGCACGTCGGCCAGCACCTGCGCAACGACTACGAGGCGAGCAAGGCCGAAGCAGAGCTGTTGGCGCGCGCGGCGATGAGCAAGCTGCCGATCACCATCGTGCGTCCGGCGATCATCGTCGGCGACAGCGTCAGCGGCGAGGTCCAGCGCTTCGACGGCCCCTACATCCTGATGAACGCCATCGTCAACGCCCCGGCCAACACCGCCGTCCCGCTGCCGGCCGAGGGCCGCTACCCGCTGCACATCGTGCCGGCCGACTATGTGGTGCGCGCCAGCATCGCCCTGACGCGGCATCCCGACGCGGTCAGCGGCACCTTCCACCTGGTCGACCGCGATCCGATGAGCGCGTTCGACTTCTTCTGCGCGGTCGCCGACGCCGCCGGCCGGCCACGGCCTTCGGTCTTCCTGCCCCACGGCGTCTCGCGCGCGCTGCTCGGCTTGCCCGGCGTGCGCAGCTGGGTTCCCCACGAGCGCTCGTTCGTCGAGTGGTTCGACACCGACGTCCGCTTCGATGATCGCAACGCCCAGGCGCTTCTGGAGCCGCTGGGCATCGTCGCGCCAGCGGTCCGGACCTACGTCGATGTGCTCGTCCGCTATCTGCGTGAGTACAACCGCTGACGGTGCTCCGCTCCGTCGCCGAGGATCGTTCGTTCGACCGGCGAACTGGCGCACGCACACCTTCTGCGTCGCGATCTTGGTCGGTTGGTTCGTCCTCTGGCATTGTGTCGCTGCTTGAGTCCGGCTACTCTCGGACCGCGCATGCCCATCTGTCCTGGAGCGCTGGAGTCGTGCGATGTCGCGAACTGACCACCTTGACGCAGAGACGCGAATTACTTCGGTAAAAGAGATTGCCGCCCGCAGCGCGTCGCGGACGGCGTGCTTGGTGCAGCTTCGCGGCCCGCAGATGGGCCGACGCTTCGAGCTGGCGCAGACGCCGCTCGCCGTGGGCCGTGATCCGGCGAGCGACATCGTGCTCGAGTCCGACTCCGTGTCGCGCCGCCACGCGCGCTTCGAGCCCAGCGAGCTCGGCCACCGCGTGCAGGACAACAACTCGACCAACGGCACCTACCTCAACGACGTCCTGGTCCAGGGCGAGGCGTCGCTGCGCAGCGGCGACTACATCCAGGTCGGCGAGGCCATCTTCAAGTACCTCAGCGGCGACAACATCGAGCTGGCGTACCATGAGGAGATCTACCGGCTCACGATCGAAGACGGCCTGACGCATATCCCCAACAAGCGCGCGCTGACCGACTTCCTCGACCGCGAATTCGCCCGCGCCCGTCGTCACGGCCGCCCCTTGGTCGTGATCATGATGGATCTGGACCACTTCAAGCGCATCAACGACGACTTCGGCCACCTGATGGGCGACTACGTGCTGCGCGAGCTGGCCAAGCTGGCCAAGGCGCGGATCCGCCACGAGGAGATGTTCGCCCGCTACGGCGGCGAGGAGTTCTGCGCCGTGATGCCGGAGACCGACCTCGCCGGCGGCGTCGCCTTCGCCGAGGACTTCCGTGCGCTGATCGAGGGCCACCACTTCGAGTTCGAGGGCAACCAGGTCCGCGTGACGATGAGCTTCGGTGTCGCGGTGATCGACGACTCCATGACCCGCGCCGAGGCGGCCGTGCTCGCTGCCGACGAGAACCTCTACCGAGCCAAGCGCGCTGGTCGCAACCGCGTGGTGTCCTAGCACGGGCCGTCGAGTTCGCCCTTGCGGCAGCGGCGGCGTGCGCGGCTGCGCGGCGCCGGGGCCGACGGACGCTTCCGCTTCGAGGCAAGTCATGACGAGCGCAGACGAAACCGCCCCCGCCCCGGCCGCCCCGACGAGCAAGGCCGCCGAGCCTGGCCTGGTCGAGCTCGGCGGCGCGCTGGCCGCCGCACTGGCCGAGGCAGAGGCGTTCGCCAACGCAGAGCGCACCCGCGAGGCCATCGCGCGCATCGCCGCCCGCGAGGCCGGCGGCGCCGACGATTTCGATGATGACGAGGCCGAGGACGACGTCGAGGCGGCGTCCGGGGCGCTCGCCCAGCCAACGCCCGTGCGTGGCCACGAGGCCGTGCTGCCGGAGGTCCACATCGGGCCAGCGATCCGCGGCATGCCGGCACGGGATCGCCACACGGTGGCCCTGGAAGCCCAGCTCGAGCAGCTGCGCGTGCGGCTGCAGGCCCAGACCGAGACCGCAGAGCGGGCGACCAAGGACGCAGAGCTCGCGCGCTCGGACCTGCGCGCCACGCGCCAACGCTTCGCCAAGGTGGCCGACCAACTCAACGACGCCCAGCGCAAGGCCGACCGCCTCGAGCTCGAGCTGCCTGCCAAGACCAGTCGACGCCTCCTGCTCGCGGTGTTGCCCGCGCTGGACGCCCAGCACGCCGTCTTCCAGGCCCTCCAGGCCGACGCCAGCCTCGCGCCGAGCCATGCCCAGGCCATCGCGATGGCGGTCGCCGAGTGGGATCGCGTCCTCGCCGGCCTCGGCGTCAGCGCCTTCGACGCCCTTGGCCAGCACTTCGATCCGCTGGTGCACGAGGCGATCTCGACCCAGCCGGCCGACGGCGCGCCTGCGGGCTCCGTCGTGCGCCAGGTCGGGCGCGGCTACCTGCTTGAAGGCCGCGTCCTGCGCACCGCCAAGGTCGTCGTCGCCGAATAGGGCGGGATCACGGGCCGGACCTGCCCCCAACGCGCGCGCCCCTGCCTGCCGCGCTGTCGCAGGCCCGGAGCGCTACTTCATCCGCTCTGCGACGATGCGCGCCAGGCGGATGATCTGCTCTTTCTTGCACAGCTTGGTCGAGCAGCTCAGCGAGGCGACCAGGGGCTGGCGCGCGTCGACGAAGGTCACCGTCACGACGCCGCCGTAGTAGGCGCGGAAGCCGAGCTCGGGAAGCGCCGTCGTGTCCAGCGCGTTGGTCGAGGTCGCCTTGAGCGTGTTGAAGCGTGTGCGGCTGTCGATCAGGTTGGCGTCCCGCCAGACCTGCAGCGAGACGCCGAAGCCGTCGCCCTTGGTCGGCTCGAAGAAGATCGAGTTGTAGCCCTTGTTCGGGCGCACGCCCGCGAGGTCCGCGCGGCGGAAGGTCGCCTTCTCGAAGGTGTTCTCGAGATCGCGCAGCGTCAGGAAGCCGGTGAGGTCGAGCGCGGGCTCGGCGGGCGGGCCCTCACCCCGCAGGGCCGGGCCGGCGGCGGGGACCTCGGGCACGGCGGGCTCGGCCTCGGGCGCGGCCTGGGCTGCCGCTGCCTTGGCCGCTTCTTCGGCGGCCTGGCGGGCGGCGTCGGCGGCCGCTGCGGCCTCCGCGATCCCCTCTGGGCTGGCACCCGGCTCGGTGGCGCCGGGGCGATCGCGGCCCGGAACGGCGGGCAACTCGGCGGCCCCCGGGGCCTCGGCGGCTGCCGGCTCGGCGGCTGGTGCGGCCGCAGCCGGATCGACGACGGCCCCGGGCGCTGCGGCCTCCGCCGGCGCGGCCGCGGGCGCTGCGCCGGCCGGGACGGCGGCTGCGCCTTCTGCCGGCGCCGCGGCGGCTTCGGCCGGCGCCGCGGCCTCGGCTGGCGCTGCGGCCTCGGCTGGCGCTGCGGCTTCTGCTGGCGCTGCGGCTGGATCTGCGGGCTT
>CAZPHC010000013.1:28391-159038 GCA_964586155.1 uncultured Enterobacteriaceae bacterium
GGCGGCCTCGTCGGCGGGCTTGGCGGCCTCGTCGGCGGGCTTGGCGGCCTCGTCGGCGGGCTTGGCGGCCTCGTCGCCATCCTGCGGACGGATGCGCTTGCGCTTGACCTTGGTCATGGGCTTGCCGCCCTCGACCGCCGCTTCGGGCTGGTCGTCGCGGCCACAGGCCGTGGCGAGCACGCAGCTGACCGCAATCGCCACCCTGATCAGCCCAACTCCTCGCATCGATCTGCCTCCCTGCCGCCGTTGGCGGCCGGCCGACACTATCGGCGGCACCCCGAATGGTGTCAACGCGGTCGCGCCCACGGAACCGGAGCACAACCGCCGCGCGGCCTTGGCCATTCCCGCCGGGACGCCGTCGCGCCCACCGTGCCGGCCCTTCGTCGTGGCCCTTCGTGCGGCCGCGGGGCGGCGCTGGACCCGTGTCGCGCCGCGCACTTGTCTTGACGACGGCGGCGGTGCACTCCACACTGTGGCCGGGTCGCGCTGCGACTCGACGTCGTCGTTGTGTCCGCAGGGAGCGCCCCGGGGCACGACGAGCCAGGAGCCGTGATGAACCTCGTCCGCGTTGTGCCCGTTTCCCTTCGACTTGCCCCGACGTTCGCGGTGGTCGCCGCCGTCGTGCTGACCGGCTGCGGCAGCGCCAGCGAGGCGAAGCGCGACGAGGGCAAGGGCGCCCCCGCGGTCGCGGGTGACGAGCAGGGCAGCACGGAGCTGCAGCAGGACGGCAGCAGCGCGATCGAGCGCGTCGACATCAACGGCGACCGCAAGGCCGACGTGTTCAAGTTCTACCGCGTGCTCTCGGGCGAGGGCGCGGACGCGAAGAAGGTCTTGATCCGCAAGGAGATGGACGTCAACTTCGACCAGAAGATCGACATCGTGCAGTACTTCGCCGGCGAGATGGGCAAGGAAGTCCTGGTGCGTGAAGAGATGGACCTCGACTTCGACGGCCGCGTCGACGAGACCCGCCACTACAAGGACGGCGTCAAGCACCTGGTCGAGCTCGACCTGGGCTTCGACGGTCGCACCGACACCTGGCGCTACTACCAGCAGACCAAGACCGAGGACGGCAAGACCGTCGTCCGCCTGGTCGAGAAGCGCCGCGACACCAATGGTGACGGCGCGGTCGACGTCTGGGAGTACTACACCGGCGGCTCCCTGCAGAAGATCGGCTACGACACCGACGGTGACGGCTCGCCCGATCGCTTCACCAAGACCGGCAAGAAGTAGCGGCCGCGCGGGCGCGTGACCGCCCCGTCGCGATGACGCCGCTGCCGCGGGCCTACGGGCGCCGATCTGGCGGCGGGTCCAGCAGCACCTCGAAGAGATCGCCACCTTCGACCGCCAGCGCGACCACGCGCCAGCTCGACGCCGTGTGCGCCAACCGCCGGATGCGCGCGGCCAGCTCGCGATCGACGTCCTTGTCGAAGGCCAGCACCAGGCGCGTCGCGGCCACGCCGGAGCGCTGACCCCACGCCTGCGCTGCCTGTCGCAGCGCCGCGGTGATCGGCTCGTCTTCGACCAGGGTCTTGGTCGCCAGCTCGGTGTCGAGCACGCGCAGCCAGGTCGCGTCGACGCGCACGATGAGCTGCCGCTCGATCTGGAAGCCGCGCAGCCTGCGCCGCGGCAACGAGTCAAAGGCCGGCAACACGGCGTCGTTGCGCCGCTCGGGCAGCGTCAGGCCGAGCGCCTTGGCGACGCTGCGGGCGTCGGTCGCCGCTGCTTGGGCGGCCTCCACGGCGGTCGTGGTCGCGGCCGTCGGCAGCTGCGCCTCGGTCGACGCGGCCGACGTGGGCACCGTCGCCGCCGTCGGCGCCGGATCGCCGCCGCAGCCGCGGCCGCAGGCGCTGGCGAGCAGCGTGACGGTCAGCAGGGCCGTCCAGGTCGAGCGTGACGTCATCCTCCCACCCCTTGCCAGTCGAAGTGCAGCGGCGCGACGAAGCTCGCTGGCAGGGAGGGCTGGATCGCGTCGACCGGGAAGCCGCGGCAGCTGCCGGTATGGGGCACGCAGGTGGGGGTCTCGCCGCCGGTTCCGACGCCAGCGCAGCCGACCAGCGCCAGCTTCTCGCCGCCGCGCACCTTCCACCAGTTGCCCTTCCAGACGAAGGCGTAGTCAAAGCCCGAGATCTCGGGCCCGTCGGCGTAGTAGCCGCCGACCAGGGGCTTGAGGCAATCGCCCTCGGCGATGCCGAGGCGCGGGCTGATCACCTTGCCGCTGGCCATGCCGACGCCAAAGAACAGGTGGGCGCCGGGGTGGTAGACGAGCACGCCGTCGCGCAGGACGTCGCCGCCGGTGCCGGCCGGCGCGGTGCTGGCGCCCTGGTGCGGATGGCCGCGGCTGACGAGGACGCCGACCAAGGTGCCGTCGGCGGCGACCACGCGCAGGCCGCCCGCGGACGCGCCGTTGCCCGCGCCGGCCGCGTCGCCGGCGCCGACGCCGTCACCCGTGCCGCTGGTGGCGCCGTCGTCCTTGCCGTCACCGCTGCCGTCGCCGTTGGCGCTCGCGCTGTCGTCGCTGCTCGGCGCGGTGCCGTCGTCCTGTCGTCGGGGATCGAGCTCGTCGCCCTTGCTGCCATCGCCGGCCGGATCGACCGCGATGGCCTCGGCGGGCTGGGGCTTGGCCTGGCCGCAGCCGGGCAGCACGAGCGCGGCGCAGAGCAGGGCGAGGCAGAGCAGGCTGCCGGTCGGGTGTCGTCGCATGGAGGGCTCGCGGGGCAGGGGCATCAGAGGCCCGGCGTGGGGCCGAACGTCTCGGTCCACCAAGCCTGACGCAGCAGGCTGGCGGTGTTGCTGGCGCTCGGGCGCGCGTCGGCCCGGGCCGTGCGCAGCCACGCCGGCGCCTGGTCGTTGTTGAGCGACGCGAGGTTGTCGATCCAGGCGCGGATCTCCTCGCGCAGCTGCGCCAGGTCGCTGCGGCCCATCTCCTCGGCGGCGCGCTCGAGGAAGCGGCCAGAGAGCGCCAATTCCCGGGCTCCGCGCAGCGACTCGCGCTGGGCCGAGCCGTCCTTGGGCGACTGCGCGTCGGCCCGGACCTCCGGCACCTCGAGGTCGAGCTCGCGCGCGGCCTTGAGGTCGGCGCTCTCGTGGACGATCTCGGGCCCCTTGTTGGAAGGGACCTTGGCCTTCGCCTCGGCGGTCGGGCCCTCGGCCGTGGTCGACGTCGTCTTGGTCTCGTCCTCGCGCTCGCTGCCGGTCTGGCCCTTGGGCCGCGGCATCCACATCGCCTTGGGGGCCCGGCGCAGCAGCCACGGCACCGGCTCGTGGCCCGCGCCTCGTGGGCAGGGTACGCCGACGCGCAGCTCGAGCACCTGGATCGTGCGCTCGTCGGCGAAGCCGTGGGTCAGCAGGCCCTCCTGGCGCTGGAAGCGCTGCAGCGCCTGCCGGGTCAGCGCGTCCATGACGCCGTCGACGGGCAGCTTGAGGCCAAAGATGCGGTTCAGCGCGGCCTGGACCCAACGCTGCAGGTCGTTGGCGCCGCCTGGCGTCGTGGCCTTGTGTGTGTCCGGTTGCAGCGCCTTGGCGCCCTGGTCGTGGCCGAGCGCGCCGATGGCGGCCTTCTTGTCGACGCGCGCCTTGGGCTGCGCGCCGGCTTCGAGCAGCGCTTTGCGCCCTTTGCCTGCGACCTGGGACCCTGCCATGGCTTGCCTCGCTGCGGCCGTCTGCGGCGGCGTCGACCTCGACGGCCCGAGTCTATCGCCCGCGGCGCTCGCTCGCCAGCGTTGGCAGCGGTGCCGGCTTCTGGGTGGGGTCCACCGTCTCTGCCGGGGCGCCGGCGGCGAATCGTTGCAGGATGACCACCGCCGCGTAGGCGTCGAGGTGGGCGCGCACGCCGCCGGCCCTCGCTCCGAGCGCGTGCAGCCGTTCGCGGGCGATGGCGCTCGAGTCGGCCTCATCGACCAGCCAGACGGGCCAGCCCGTGGCCTCGACCAGCCGCCGCGCGAATTCGCGGGCCTTGCGCGCCGAGCAGGTGCGCGGATCGTCGGACTCGGGCGGCAGGCCGACCACTGCGGCCAGCGGCGGGCTGGCGAACAGGGCGCGCACCGCCTCGATGTCGCGCTTGGTGCCGGTGCGCTCGTGGACGCGGACCGGTGTGGCGACGCCATCGTCGAGCCGGGCGATGCCGAGGCGCACGGTGCCGACGTCGAGGCCGACGTAACACCCACGCTGCCTTGACGTCTCTGGTGCAGTCGCCGCGTCGGTGGCGCTTGCGTTGGCGGGCGCGAGCGGCGATCCTGCACCCGCGACAGGTCGCGCTGGCGGAGCCGCCTCCGACACGCCACCCTTCGGAGCCTCGATGTCTGCCATGGCCACCTCGTCTGCGCCCGCCGTCACGATCTACCGCACCTCGTCGTGCCCCTATTGCGTCATGGCCGCTCGGCTCTTCGACCGCAAGGGGGTCGCGTACCAAGAGATCCATCTCGACGGCAAGTACGCCGAGCGCGCGGCGCTGCAGGCTCGCACGAACTGGCAGACGGTGCCGCAGATCTTCGTCGGCGAGACCTTCGTCGGCGGCTACACCGACGTCGCCGCGCTCGACCGCAGCGGCGAGCTCGACCGGATGCTCGCCGCGCTCGGTGCCAACACGTGAGCGTGGGACTCGCGGCCCAAGGTCGTGCCGTCGCCGCTGGCCCGACGCGGCGATCTGCGCTGGCGGCGCTGCTGCTCGCGGCGGCGCCGGCGACGCTGCTGGCTGCCTGCAGCGGCGCGCAGAACCGCGGCGATCAGCTGCGCGACTCGGTGCGCGGCTACAACGACGCCCTGCGCTGGGGCCGCATCGAGCGCGCGGCGGAGTTCATCCCCGCGGCCGATCGACCCGCGTTCCTGGCCTCCAAGCGCGTGGCCGCCGGCGGCCTCAACGTCCACGACGTCGAGATCCGCGGCGTGCAGACCGCGGCGGACGGCAGGGCCGCGCGCGTGCGCGTCGCGCTGACGTTCAGCCGCGCGGGCGACCCCAGGCTCGAGACGCACCTGATCGACCAGCTCTGGCGCTGGAGCCCGCAGATGGGCTGGCAGCTGCACGAGCGTGTGCGGGTGGAAGAGAACGCGCCTGAAGCAGGAGCCGACCCCGCCGCGTTGTACTGAGCGCAGCGACGGACGCCCTGGCCGCGCCCGCGCCGCCGATGCGCGCCGACGCCATGCCCAAGGCGCGATCGCCGTGCTATCGTGGCCGGACCCGCGACGCGGGCCAGTGGGAGAGCGAGCATGTCGTTGCATGCGGGGCGGGCGAGGATCGTCGTCAAGAAGTTCGGGGGCTCGTCGGTCGCCGACGTCGAGCGGCTGCAGAAGGTCGCCGATCACGTCGTGGCCGCGCACCAACGCGGCGAACGCGTGGTCGTCGTCGTCTCGGCCATGGGCAAGACCACCGATCAGCTCGTGCGCCTCGCCCACGACGTCAGCCCGAGCCCGGATCGCCGCGAGCTCGACATGTTGCTGACGGCGGGCGAGCGCATCTCGATGTCGCTGCTGGCGATGGCGATCCGCGACCGCGGCGTGGCGGCGACGTCGTTGACCGGCAGCCAGTCCGGCATCATCACCAACGCCCGTCAGGGCAGCGCGCGCATCGTCGAGGTGCGGCCGTTCCGGGTCGAGGATGCGCTCGACGATGGCCACGTCGTCATCGTCGCCGGCTTCCAGGGCGTCAGCTACCGGCGCGAGGTGACGACGCTCGGCCGCGGCGGCAGCGACACCACCGCCGTCGCGCTCGCCGCCGCGCTGCGCGCCGACGCCTGCGAGATCTACACCGACGTCGACGGCGTCTACAGCGCAGATCCACGCGTCATCGTCGACGCACGCCGCCTCGACACGATGACCTCCGACGAGATGCTCGAGCTCGCGCGCGCCGGGGCCAAGGTCCTGGCAGAGGATTGCGTCGCCTGGGCCAAGGCCTCGGGCGTCGCGCTCTTCGTCAAGGCCAGCGACGGCCGCCCCGGCGAGACCCTGGTCCGCCGCGACGCGCCCGAGGCGACGCCCCAGCTCAGCGGCGTCGCCATCCGCCCCGAGGCGATCTGCTGGCGCTTCCACCGCGCCGAGGCCCATCGCGCCGAGGTGCTCGCGATCCTGGCTGGCTACGGCCTGTCGCCGCTGGTCGAGACCGTCGTCGCCGGCGACGCCACGCTGCTCTGCGCCCGCGACGTGGCCGACGCGGCGGGCGGCGGCTTCGCCGAGCTCTGCGCCCGGGTCCAGGCCCAGCTCGGCGCGGACCTCGTCGACGTCTGCCGCGGCAGCCTGGTCAGCCTCGTCGGCAGCTCCGTCGGCCGCGACACCGAGGTGGCGCGCTGCTTCGACGCCCTGGTCGACGACGTGCTCGGCGCCGACGCTCCGCGGTTCGGCGGCGGCCTGAGCCGCGCTGCGCTGGCGCCACCCGAGCTCGCGACGGCGCTGGCGCAAGCGGTGCACGGCACGCTGCTCGGCGCCGCGCCCGGCACGCCATCGCCCGCGCAGGAGTCGCCATGACGTCGCGATCGGCCCGGATCTCCGGCCTCGCCGTGCGACGCTCCGCGCCGTGGCTCGCGGCGCTGCTGGCGCTGACCCTGGTGGCCTGCGGCGGCGGCCTCGCTCGGCCGACGACGGGGCCGCAGACCGTGGCCGACGTCCTCGCCGCCGCCGACGCGCGGAAACTGCCGACCACGGTGCAGGGCGAGGCGCGCATGGACGCCTACGTCGACGGCGCCGCGCGCAAGGCCGACCTGCTGGTGCGCCTCGAACGCCCGGGCAAGGCCCACCTGCAGGCGATGACGCCGACGGGCGAGATGGTCGCGGTCCTGGCCACCGACGGCCAGCGCTTCACCAGCTTCGAGCGCGGCGGTGCGCAATGCCAGACTGGCCCGGCCTGCGCGCGCAACATGGCGCGGTTGGTGCCGCTGGCGCTGCCGCCGAACGAGCTCGTCGACGCGCTGCTCGGCCGCCCGCCCCGGCTGCAGCAGGCGACCGAAGCGATGACCTGGGACGGCGAACGCGGCGCGTGGCACATCGTGCTGACCCGCGCGCCGATGACGCAGGAGCTCTGGCTGCGGCCGCCGCAGATGGACGTGCTGGCGTCGATCGTCTCGCGGCAGGGCAAGCGTGTCGTGAGCATCGCCTACGCCGACCACGGCAAGCGCGGGATTCCGGGCCTGCCGGGCAAGCTGCGGGTGCAGATGCCGGAGCAGAAGGTCGACGTCAGCATCGAGCTGCGCGACGTCGAGGCCGGCGAGGTCATCGAGGCCGAAGCGTTCGCGATGCCGTGCCCGCGCGGCATGGCGGTCGCCGAGCTGCCCTGCGATGACGGGGTCGTGCTGACGCCGCCTGCTGCCGCGCCGCCCGCTGCCGCGACGCCTGACGAGGCCCATCCATGAGCGTATTTGTCGTCATGGAGGGCACCGACGGCTCGGGCACGACGACGCAGGGCAACCTGCTCGCGACCGCGCTGCGCAGCCGGGGCGTCGAGGTCCTGCGCACCCGCGAGCCGTCCGACGGCCCGATCGGCGTGTTGATCCGCCAGGGGCTGCGCGGCGAGTGGATGCATCGGCCCGGGGCCGAGCAGGTCGCGCTGCTTTTTGCCGCCGACCGCGTCGACCATTGCCAGGTCGAGATCGGGCCTGCGCTCGCGGCCGGGCATGCCGTCATCTGCGACCGCTACCTCGGCAGCTCCCTGGCGTTCCAGGTCGTCGATGGCGCCGGCGGGTTCGACGCCGCGTGGCTGCTCGACGCCAACCGCTTCGCCCGGGTGCCGGACCTGACGATCTGGCTCGACGTGCCCGTCGACCTGGCGCTGGAGCGCATCGACGCGCGAGGCATCCCGCGCGAGCGCTTCGAGGTCGAAGACACGCTGCGCGCCGTGCGCGAACGCTACGAGGCGATGTGGCGGTCGCCGCCGCCGCGGCTCGGCCCGGTGGTTCGAATCGACGGATCTGGCACCATCGACGACGTCCACGCGCGCGTCGTCGCGGCGCTCGCAGACAGGTGGCCCGCGATGCCGCCGCCGACGAGGCCGACGTGACCCAGCCACGCGAGGAGATCGACGGGGCCGAACCGCAGCACCTGACGATCCACGCCGACAGCTCGAGCCCTGCGGCGGCGACCGTCTCGGACCTGGCCGGCATCACCGCCGCGCCGACGATGTCGGACGTCGACGACCCGCACACCCAGCGCGACGATCCGCCCACGCGGCACGAGAGCGAGGCCGGGCGGGTCGACGATCTGCACGAGAAGATCCGCCGGCAGCTCGCCGAATCCGAGGTCCGCCGCGACGACATGATCGGCTCGACCGTCGGCGGCCGCTTCGTCATCGAGAAGAAGCTCGGCGCCGGCGGCATGGGCGCGGTGTACAAGGCGCGCCAGGCCGATCTTGGCCGCGAGGTCGCGGTCAAGGTGCTGCTCGAGGAGCTGACGTCGAACGACACGCAGGCGCGTCGCTTCACGGTCGAGGCCTTGGCCGTCAGCCGGCTAAAGCACCCGAACACCATCCAGATCTTCGACTTTGGCAAGTCCGAGCAGGGTCGGCTCTACATCGCGATGGAGCTGCTCGAGGGCGAGACGCTCAACGATCGCATCCGGACGCTCCGGCGCATGCCGGTGCGCATGGCCTTGCGGATCTTGGCCCAGGTCGCGGCCGCGCTCGACGAGGCGCACGGCAAGGGCATCATCCACCGTGACCTCAAGCCCGAGAACATCTTCCTGGTGCGGGTCGGCGAAGACCCCGACTTCGTCAAGGTGCTCGACTTCGGCGTCGCCAAGCTGCGCGACGGCGTCGGCGACGGCCAGGGCACGCTGACCAAGGCCGGCAGCATCTTCGGCACGCCGCGCTACATGAGCCCCGAGCAGGCCTCGGCGCGGCCGGTCGACGCGCGCTCGGACCTCTATTCGCTCGGCATCATCCTGTACGAGATGCTCGCCGGCTCGCCGCCCTTCGACAGCGAGACGCCGTTGACGCTGCTGCTCGCGCACGTGAACACGCCCGTCCCGCCGCTGATCACCCGCGATCCCGGGCTGATCGTGCCGCGCGAGGTTGAGCAGCTCGTCAGCGATCTGCTCGAGAAGCAGCCGGCCAAGCGGCCCGAGTCCGCGGCGGCGCTGCGCGATCGCTGCCTCGCGCTCGTCGCGTCGCTGCCCGACGCCTTCGACGGCCAGGTCGATGCCGCGACGGCGGCCGAGCTCGGTGTCGCCGTCTCGGACGCGCGCACGATCCACGTCACGGGCCTCGTCGACGCGCCGGTCGCCGCCGAGCCTGCCGCGGCCGTTGTGCTCGAGCAGACGCCGCCACCCCGCTCGCGGACGCCGCTGATCATCGGCCTCGTCGCCGGGTTGGCCGCGATCGCGGGCTTCTCGGTCGCGCTGCGGCCCTCGCCGCCCACTCCGGCGTCCGCCGCCGCCGCAAGCCAGGCCACCGCCGCGGCCGCAGCGCCGCCGGCCCCCTCGGTCGTCGCCGGGCCCACGGTCATCGCGCTGCGGCTCGAGACCGAACCCGAGGGTGCCCGCGTCGTCGTGGTCGGCGCGGACGCCGATCAGCCCGAGCTGCTGGGCCAGACGCCGCTTTCGCTCGAGCGCACGGTCGGCACGCAGCTGCGCGTGCAGCTGATGCGGGAGGGCTTTGCGCCGATGGCGGCCGAGCTGATCTTCGACCGACCGCGCACGATCCAGCATCGTCTCGTCGCCCGCGCGCCCGAGCCAACGCCGCCGCCCGCGCTCCCCGTCGCGGCGAACCCGGCGGCGCCGAGCGACGCGCGTGGCCCCAAGCGGGCGCCGAAGCCGGCCGGCAAGCCGGCGTCACCGGTCGGGACGACCGAGGCTCCCGCGGCGGTCAAGCCGACGCCGAAACCCGATCCGGGCCGCATCGACGATCTGCTCTAGCGCTGGACCCCGGTCCAGCCCCAAGCGGGCACCGAGGTTACAGGTCCTTGGCGCAACGGAAGCCGATGGCGGCGTGGGCGTTGGTCTGCGGCCACAAGAAGCCGCGGTTGTCCGAGCGCCCCTCACAGGGGGCGACGTCGGCGGCGCCGGAGCCCTTGAAGAAGCTGCCGCCGCGCACGACGCGATCCGAGGTCTCCCACGCCGACGGCGTCGTCTGCTCGACGGGCTGCTTGTTGGCCGGGACGACGGCGCAGACCGGGGTCTCGCACGGCTTGTAGCAGTTCGGCTTCTCGGCCGCGGGGCCGTCGCCGCATTGGCAGCTCAGGCATTGGACCTGACAGCCGCTCAAGGGCTTGCCGCTGTTGAGGCATTTGACGCATTCGAGGCAGTTGTAGGGCTGCGTGCGGTCGCATGTGACCTGGTCGTCGCCGTCCGACGCCGTCCACTCATGGACGTTGCCGAAGAGGTCGTAGACCTGCACGCCGGACTCGAGAACGACATCGCCGCCGTTGGACTTGACCGCCTTGGGGATGTCGAACTTGGTGCAGCCGTAGAGGTTCACGCCCTCGTTGCCGCATTTGCCGAGCTCGTCGCGCGGGCCGACCGGGCCGAAGGGGTAGATGCGCTTGGTCGCCGAGGTCTGCGCCGGACCGCCGGCGACGCGCTCCCATTCGAACTCGGTCGGCAGGCGCTTGCCGACAAACGCGCAATACTCCTTGGCCTGCAACCACGAGACGTAGACGACCGGATGCTGGAAGTAGTCCTCGTTGGCGATCGTGCCGCCGCCCGGGGCGAGCTTGGCCCAGTATTCCCGGATGTTCGAGGTCTCATCGCCCTCGGGTTCGCTGCACTCGCCCATCTCGAAGCAGTAGCGGTACTGCTCGAGCGTGACCTCGTGCACGTCGAACGCGAATGGCCGCAGCGAGACCCGCACCGACGGGACGCCGAGGTTGTAGGAGCCCGGGGACTCCTTGCACTGCTGATCGCTCGGCACCTGGCAGCCTTGCTGGCCCATGCCGAACTGGAAGCTGAGGCCTTCGCGGACCTCGACCATCGCGGTCGGCGCCGGCGGATCCTTGCCTTCGGCGCAGGCGCCGGCGAGCAGGGCCGCGCAGATCAGGGCCCCGGCGAGCGTCCGGGGCCGCGCGCGGCGGGCAGCGTCACGGGGGGCCATCATGGTTGCTCCTGCGCGCCCGACGGGCCCAGCGGCACGAGCTTGCTTCCCTTGTCGTGCTTCGGCCCCGGGACGAGGTCGGCCTCGGGGATGTTGTCGCGAACGGCGTCCCAGATGACCAGCGCCAGGCCAACGCCCAGCGCCGCGCCGCCGGCGCCGTAGCCGATCTTCTGCCAGCTGGCCCAGGTCTCGAAGTCGGGCGAGCCGCGGTAGTACTGCTCGGCCTGCACGCCCGAGGCGACGCCGCCACCGATGCCGCCGGCCCCTGCGACCAGCACCGGCCAGCCGAGCCAACTGCGCCAGGTGCTCTGCGACGCGAGCGGGTCGAGGTGGTAGCCGAGCTGCAGCTCCTTGTCTTCGGGCACGTCGACGATCTCCTCCATCGGCGAGTAGCCCTCGCGCGAGAGGCTGACCTGGTGCCGACCCGGAGCGACGTCGATCCGCCCCGAGAACGGCGTCACCGCGACGACCTTGCCGTCGACCGCGATCTTGACCTGGCGGATGTTGCACCAGAACGAGAGCGCGGCGAGGCGCACCGTCGACTTGAGCGCCAGCACCACGCGCACCTTGCCGGTCTCGGGCACGACGAGGTCATTCTCGAGCGGCGTGTGCTTGTCGAGCTCGAGCCGCAGCTTGTAGATGCCGGGCTTGAGGTGCGTCGTCAGCGGCGTGTTGCCGAGCACGGCGCCCGACGGCTGCAGCCGAACGGTGGCGCCGGGCGGGCTCGAGGCGATGGTGACCTCGGGCAGGGCGTCGAAGGCGCGCTCGCGGAAGGTGCGGATCAGGACCTCGACCTCGGCCTTGTTGTCCGGGTCCTGGCCGGTCTGCTGCCGGTGCACGCTGAGGTAGCGCTGCAAGATCTCGATGGCCTCGGTGTACTTCGCCAGCTTCTCGAGGCAGCGCGCCATGTTGTAGAGCAGCTTCGGCCGCGGGTCCTGGCCAAACGCGGACTCGAACGCGCGGTAGGCCTCTTGGAAGCGCCCGGCCGCATAGGCCTCGCGGCCTTGGGTCTCCAGCGCTTCGGACGCGGCCTTGTTCGATGACGGCGCGTCGGCGCCGGCGGCGGGCGGGTCGTCGGCCAGGGCCAGTGTTGGCGCGAGGAGGCAGGTCAGGGCGAGCGCCACGCAACCGATGCGGGCACGAGCGCGGCCCGGGGGCCGGCGACGGGGCAGGAGGAGCGATCTCCACGACATGGGCAGTCCTGCGGCGCCGAGGGCACCTGCGTCCGGTGCGTGCCTGGCGTCCGATGCCCGCAGGGTACGGCATGCGGGGCGCGGAGCCTAGAGACGCGCTGCGGATTGCCGCGGGGGCGGCGGCTGCGGCCGGGCGGCGCTCCAGGCTCGGACCGCCTCGGCGCGCGAGGCGGCCGGTCAGCGGACCAGCGTCGAGACGATCGTGAGCTTGTCGCCGTTGCCGATGGCGTCGAGCGTGCGCGCACCCGGCGCGACCGAGCGCATCGTCCGACCGCCGGGCGTGGTCGCCTGGTAGCGCACACGCGGCACCTTGCCGGGCTGCAGGCCAACGAACTGCAACGCGAACTTGCTGTTGGCCGGCAGCGCGACCTCCTGGCTGCCCTGCGGCTGCAGGGTGAAGGTCGCCTCGCGCACCAGGGCGAAGCGGTTGTAGCGCGACTCGAAGGGCCGAAGCTCGCGACGCATCTCCTCAATGCGTGGATCGACGCTGGGCGTGTCGCCCTTGCTGGCCTCGATGACGCGGACCACGAACGTCGCCGTCGCGGGCGCGGCGTCCTCGGCGAAGGCTGGGGCGGTGAGCAGCGCAGTGGCGGCCAACAGCGCGGCCACCAAGGCGGCACGGCGAGTGGTGTTCATCCTGCTCCCTCCTCATTGGACTCGAGGTGCCAGATGATCACGGGGTCATCCGGCTCCGCAGCCGGCGCCACGAAGATGGTGCCGGAGTCGATCTCCATGTCTTCGATGATCACGCCCGGATCTGCGCCCTGTTCGCCGCTGTTGGCGTCGGCGCCGGGCGTCACCTCGCGCTCGGTCATCTGCTGGCCGCTCGCGCCCTGCTGATCCTGATGCGGGCTGCGCAGCGCGACGACCAGCGCCACCGCCGCGGCCACGGCACCGAGGCCAAACGCGACGCGGCCCCAGCTGAGGCCGAAGATCGAGGCCAGCAGCCCCGGACGCTCCGGCTCGGCCGCGACGACGGCGGCGCGCGCGGGGGCCGGCAGCTGGCTCATCACCCGGCCACGGACCATCGACATCGCGTCCTGCTGCTTGCGGTCGAGCTCGACCGGCGTGAACGCGGCCTCGCGGATCGCCTCGCGCATCGCGCGCTGGCCGCTCGCGGCCTGGCCCAACGCCGGCGTCGCCGCCAACAGGGCCTCGGCCTGGGCGAGCAGCTCGGGATCGTCGGCCAGCTCGCCGTCGGCCAGGGCCATCAGCAGCATCTGCTCGTCGTCGGTCAGGGGGCGGTCCGCCAGCTTCCCGTCGGTGTGCGTCCCGTTGTTCTGGTGTTCAGCCATGGCTGGCCTCCTCGCGGTAGTCTTCCAGCAGCACCTGCAGCTTCTTGCGCGCATAGAAGAGGCGGCTCATCACCGTGCCCTTGGGGATCTGCATCTCCTCGGCGATCTCCTGGTAGGAGTAGCCGTGGACGTCGCAGAGCAAGACGCACTGGCGGTGCGCCTCGGGCAAGGTGTCCAACGCCGCCATCAGCCGGGCACCGAGCGCGGCGCGCCCCGTGTCCTCCATCGGATCACTGCGGCCCCACATGCCGATGGCCGGGACGCGGCTGTCGGCGATGTCGTCGAACCCCAGCCGGTCGTCGATCTCGTCGGCCCGGCGGGTCCGGTTGCGGCGGATGCGGTCGATGCTGCCGTTGGCGGCGATGCGGCAGATCCACGCCTTGAAGTTGGAGTCGGGCTGGTAGCTGTCCAGCTTCGTCCAGGCCTTCAGGAATGTATCCTGCACCAGGTCCATCGCCTCTTCCTCGTTGCGCAGGTGCTTCAAGCCGATGCTGAAGACGATGCGCTTGTACTGATCGACGAGCGCCCCAAAGGCGTCGCGATCCCCTGCAAGGGCCCGGGTGATGAGATCTTGTTCGTGTGCGTCCTGCACCGCGACTCCCGGGCCCATCCTGAGAACGTGTGGGCGAGGCCCCTATTCAACACCGACTCGGCGATTGCTGCAAAGAGGCGCAGCGTGCCGGCCGTCGCCCCGCGGGCGCGCGATCGGTGGCGGAGGCGGGCGCGGGATCAGCGCAGATCGGCGAGCAGCAGGGCAGGCGCCTCGAGCAGCTCGCGCACCGCGACCACGAACGCCGCGCCGACGTGGCCGTCGATGATGCGGTGGTCGAAGCTGCAGCTCATGTACATGCGCTCGCGGATCACGATCTGGTCGTCGATGACGACGGGGCGCTTCTCGATCTTGTGCAGGCCGAGGATCGCGACCTCGGGCTGGTTGATGATCGGCGTCGCGAACATGCCGCCGGCCTTGCCCAGGCTCGTGATGGTGAACGTCGAGCCCGAGAGCGACGACACCGGGATCGTGTTGGTGCGGGCGGCCTCGGCGACCGCCGCGATCTCGCCGACCAGGGTGCGCAGCGACTTGCCGTCGACGTCGGTGACGACCGGCACGAGCAGCCCGGCGTCGGTCGCGGTGGCGATGCCGAGGTGCACCGCCGCCTTGAGCGTCAGCGTGCCGGCCTGGTAGTCGACGTGGGCGTTGAGGGCGTGGAACTCGCTGCGCTGCAGCACAAGGGCGACCGCCTTCATCACGAAGGGCAGGTAGGTGGTGCGCAGGCCGGCGGTGCGCAGATCGTCCTTGAGCTGCGAGATGGCCGTGAAATCGACCTCCTCGACGTAGGTGAAGTGGGCCGCGGTGTCGCGCGAGTGGCGCATGCGCTCGCTGATCTTGCGGCGCAGGCCCAGGACCTTGGTCACCTCGTCCTGGCGCAGGCGCGCGGGGACCGGCATCGTCGGCGCGGCCGGCGCGGCGGCCTTGGCGGCGGGCGCGGCGTGGGATGGCGCGGCGGCGGCCGCGGCGGCGCTGGGCGCGGCCGGCTTCGCCGTGGCGAGCTGCACGTCCTCCTTGGTCACGCGGCCGTTGTCGCCGCTGCCGGCGATGCGGCTGATGTCGACCCCCAGGCTGCGGGCGAGCTTGCGCGTCGCGGGCGTCGCGCGGACGCGGTTGCCGGAGACGGCCTCGACCTCGACCGGCGCGGACGCGACGGCGGCGGCGACGGCGACCGGGGCTGCGGCGGCGGGCGTCGGCGCGGCGGCGACGGCGGCTGGCGCGGCGGTTGCGGCGGGTGCCGGCGCGGCTGCGGCGGCGCCACCCTCCTCGATCGTCACGACGACCGCGCCCACCGGCACGATGTCGCCTTCGCCGAAGTGGCGCTTGCTGACGCGGCCGCGGCGCGGCGACGGGATGACGGCCGAGACCTTGTCGGTCAAGACCTCGAACAGCGGCGTGTCCTCGGCCACCTCGGCGCCCTCTTCGACCAGCCAGCGCGTGAGCTCGCCTTCGACGACACCTTCACCAATGTCCGGCAGCTTGAACTCGAATGCCATCGTCGACTCCGTCGTGGGCGCTGGTCGCGCCGTTTCGGCCTCGCTCGGGCCGCCATTTCGCGCTCGCCGCATCGCGTCGGGCGGGCGCCGGGATGCCTGCGTCAGGCGTAGCGCGCCACCGTGCGGACGGCCGTCGCGACACGCCCGGCGTCGGGCAGGTAGGCCGCCTCGAGCGTGTAGGGGAAGGGCGTGTCGTAGCCCGTGACCCGCAGCGGCGGCGCCTCGAGCCAATCGAAGCAATGCTCCATGATCAGCGCGACGATCTCGCCGGCGAAGCCGCAGGTCTTGGGCGCCTCGTTGGCGACCACCGCGCGGCCGGTGCGCTTGACGCTCTCGCAGATGGCCTCGAGGTCGTAGGGCACCAGCGAGCGCAGGTCGATGAGCTCGACGTCGATGCCCTCGGCGGCGAGCGCCGTGGCCGACTCCAGGCAGGTCTGGACCATCGCGCCGTAGCTGATGACCGTGACCGGCGTGCCCTTGCCGCTGAGCGGGCGGGCGACGTCGGCCTTGCCGATCGGCACGGTGTAGTGGCCGGTCGGGACCTCGCCCTTGGGGTGGGCCGACCAGTTGGTGCCGTGCGCCGGGCCGCGGTAGATGCGCTTGGGCTCGAAGACCATCACCGGGTCCGGGCTCTGCAGCGCGGCCAGCAGCAGGCCCTTGGCGTCGTAGGGGTTGCTCGGCGCGACGCAGACCAGGCCGGCGTGGTGGGCGAACGTCGCCTCGGGCGACTGCGAGTGGTAATGGCCGCCGCGGATGCCGCCGCCGAACGGCGTGCGGATGACCATCGGGCAGGGGTACTCGCCGCCGGAGCGGTAGCGGTACTTCGCGAGCTCGTTCACGATCTGGTCGTAGGCCGGGAAGATGAAGTCCGAGAACTGGATCTCGGCCACGGGGCGCAGGCCGTACAGGCCCATGCCGATCGCGGTGCCGATGATGCCGGCCTCGGCGAGCGGCGTATCGATGACGCGATCCTCGCCGTACTTCTCTTGCAGGCCGACGGTCGCGCGGAACACGCCGCCGAACTTGCCGACGTCCTCGCCGAGGATGACGACGTTCGGATCGGCGCCCATCGCGAGATCGAGCGCGTCGTTGACCGCCTGGATGATGTTCATCGTCGGCATGGAGCCTCCGCTGGCAGGGACAGGCCTGCCGGGCACGTCGTTGCTAGTGGTGGCCGCCGGCCTTGTAGGCCGCCGTTCCGCTCTGCAGGTGGGCGTCGAGCTCGGCCGCCTGGGCGCGCAGCAGCGGCGTCCGCTCGGCGAACACGTCGTCGAAGAGCGAGGCGATCGGCGCGTGCGGCTTGGCTTCGGCCTTGGCCAGCGCGGCCAGGATGGCCTCGGAGGCGTCGGCCTGGGTCTGCTGCTCGCGGGCGTCGTCCCACAGCCCCTTGCCCTCGAGCCAGCGCCGCAGACGCGGCAGCGGATCGTTGAGCGCGGCGGCCTGTTCTTCGGCGGCGGAGCGGTAGGCCTTCGGGTCGTCGGAGGTCGAGTGCGCGGCGAGGCGGTAGGTCTTGGCCTCGATCAGCGTCGGGCCCTTGCCGGCGCGGCCCCAGTCGGCGGCCTCACGCACGGCCTTGATCACGGCGAAGAGGTCGTTGCCGTCGACGACGACGCCGCGGATGCCGTAGCCGTGGGCGCGCAGGGCGATGTGCGGCGTCGCGGTGGTCTTCTCGTAGGGCGTCGAGATCGCGTAACCATTGTTGCGGCAGAAGAAGATGGCCGGCGACTTCCACACGCCCGCGAAGTTCAGGCCGACGTGGAAGTCGCCCTCGGAGCTGGTGCCCTCGCCGAAGAAGCAGACCGCGACCGCGCCGGTCTTCTGCAGCTGCATGGCGTAGGCGGTGCCGGTGCATTGCGGGATCTGGGTGCCGACGGGCGAGCTGATCGAGACGACGTTCTGGGCGCGCGCGCTCCAGTGCACCGGCATCTGGCGGCCCTTGACCGGGTCGTCGCAGTTGCCGACGAGGTTGTCGACCCAGGTCTGCAGCGGGAAGCCGCGCCAGAGCGCGACGCCGGGCTCGCGGTACGCGGGGAAGAGCCAGTCCTTGTCTTGCAGCGCGTAGGCCGGGCCGTAGGCGCAGGCCTCCTCACCGGTGCAGGCGAGGTAGAAGCCGAGGCGGCCCTGGCGCTGCATCTTGATCATGCGGTCGTCGTAGACGCGCTGCGCGACCATCGCGGCGTAGAGCCGGGCGATGTCGTCGGCGGGGATGCTGTCGACGAAGGCCTGATCGACGATCGTGCCGTCGGGGCGCATCACCTCGAGTGGCGACGTCGTCACGGGGGGCGGAGTGGTCGGTGTGCTCATGCGCGCTGCCTCCTGCTGCGCCGCTTGGGGCGCGACGCCCGGCGACAAGGCGCGCGGACCCTAGCACCGGCCCCTGAGCATGGGAAGGGTCGGCCCGCTCTGAGCCCGGTTCCTCGCGCCGATCGCGACAGCGACGGGCCTGCGTCCGGCGCCGGCGCCACCGAACGAGCCGCAAACTTGCCGGCCCCCCGCGCCGCCGCCACCATCGTCGCACGCGGCGTCGCCGCATCGGAGCCTGCTGCATGCCCGCCATCACCCGCGTCGCCGTCGTCCTGCCCAGCGGCTCGCCGCCGCCCGAGCGCCTCGAGGCGGGCCTCGCATGGCTGCGGTCGGCTGGCCTCGAGGTGCTGCCGCCGCGGCCACGACCGGAAGGCGGCCCGACGTTCCTCGCCGGCGACGACGCATTGCGGGCCGACGAGCTGGTCGAGGCCCTCTGCCACGCCGACGTCGACGCGATCTGGTGCGGCCGCGGCGGTGTCGGTGCCCTGCGCACGTTGATGACCATCGATCGCGCCGGGGCCAGCGACGCGCTCGGCGCGCGGCCGGAGCTGCCGCTGATCGGCCTGTCGGACGCGACGCCGCTGCTGCTGGCCCGCTCGGCGCGCGGCGGCAGCGCCATCCACGGGCCGGTCGGCATCCAGCTGCCACGCCTGGCGCCGGCCACCGACGCCGCGATGCGCGCCTGGCTGCGCCAGCCGGACGAGCTGCCGACGCTGGTCGCCGCGCCCGGCGCCCCCCGGCGCGGTGGCGGCGTCTCGGGGCCGCTGGTCGCCGGCAACCTGGCGATGCTCGCCGCGACGACGGGAACGCCCGAGCAGCCGCGGCTCGACGGCGCGATCCTAGTGGTCGAGGACATCGGCGAGCCGGACTGGCGCGTCGACCGCTTCATGGCCCAGCTCGAACGCGCCGGCGCGCTCGCCGGCCTGCGCGGCCTCGGCCTCGGCACCTTCGAGGGCTGCACGCCTGCGGGCGGCGTCGAGGCCGTGTTGATGGCCTGGGCCGAGCGGCTCGACGTGCCGGCGCTGGCGGGGCTGCCTTTTGGCCACGGCGCCGACGTCATGCCGCTGGCGCTCGGCCGGATCGCCGAGCTCGACCCGATCTGCGGCGAGCTGCGCCAGCCCGGCGTCGCCGGGGCCGCGCGATGAGCGGCGCCCCTGGTCGATCGGGCGCGGGCGCCGTGCCGATGGTGCGCGAGGGGGCGGCCCTGCCCGCCGCCGCGCTGGCGTTGCTCGAGGCCTTCATCCACGACGATGGCGCGTCGGCGGCGGCGCTCGCGTTGGTGCGCCCCGGCGGCGAGGTCGGCCTGGCGACGGTCGGCTGGACCCGCCGGTGGCGCGCGGCGGACGACGGCTCGTTGCTGCCGGACGTCGGCGCGCCGATCGACCCCGATTCCCGCTTCGATCTCGCCTCGCTGACCAAGCCGATCGCGACGCTGGGGCTGGTCCTCGACCAGCTGGTGGCTGGCGGCCTGGTCCTCGACGCCCAGGTGGGCCCGCAGCTCGCGGACGTCGCCGGCCGGCCGATCGCGGGCGTGACGCTGGCGCAGTTGCTCGGCCACGCCAGCGGTTGGCCCGCGTGGCGCGACTTCGCCGCCGAGGTCGGCCTCGACGCGCCCGCCGCGCTGCGCGCCGCCGTGCTCGCGACACCTCAGGCCACCGCGCCGGGCGTCGCGGCGGTCTACAGCGACCTCGGCTACATGACGCTCGGCTGGTGGGTCGAGGCGGTCGGTGGCCTGCCGCTGGACGTGGCGTTCGCGGCCCATCGCGACCGCTGGCTCGGGGCGGACGCAGGCGACGCTGCGCTCGGCTACGCGCGACGATCCCTGGCCGCACCCCGGGTCGCAGCCTCGCGACCCGGCGCGACAGAGCGGACGGTGGCGACCGAGATCTGGCCCGGCCGCAGCCGCGACGGCCGCGCGTTGCAGGGCGAAGTCCACGACGACAACGCCGCAGGCCTCGACGGCGTCGCCGGCCACGCCGGGCTCTTCGGCAGCGTCCGCGCCGTGGCCACCTGGGCCGGCACCTGGCTCGAGGCCACCCGCCACGACGGCACCCCACCGGGCGCCACGTTGCTGGGCGTCCCCGCGTCCGCCGCCGGCCCGTGGATGCGCCGGCTGGTCGCGACCTCGGCCGCGCCGGCGACCACCTGGCGCCTCGGCTTCGACACGCCCAGCCGACCGGTGTCGACCGCCGGCAGTCGGGCGAGCGCGCAGGCGTTTGGCCACCTTGGCTTCGTCGGCACGAGCGTCTGGGTCGATCCGGCGCGCGAGGCGGCCGTCGTGCTGCTGACCAACCGCGTCCACCCCGCGCGCGCCCGCGTCGAAGCGATTCGCATGCTGCGCCCGGCGCTGCACGACGCGATCTGGGACGCTCTGGACGCCGGCCGCAGGCCCCTGGGCGGGTGACCTCCCTTCGATTGACCGGATTCCAGCGGCGCTGCTACGCTGACGCGACCGGCGGCCTCGCCGTCGGTGCCCCCGCCGGTCTCCGGCGCAGTGGCCAGGACAGCGGGACGCCCGCGCCAGTCGATGGTGCGGGGCATACGGGGCGACGCAGTGTCTGACGCGCGGCCGATCACCAACGTCACCGAGTACGTCTGCGGTTCCTGCTGGAACGGCTTCGGCGCCAGCGACCCCGGCGTCCGCTCCACCGGTGGCACGCTGACCTGTCCGCACTGCGGCCACATGCAGGCCGCCATCACCGATCTGACGGCCGCCGTGCGCGCAGCGCCCGGGCGCCCCGACGAGGCCGCGGTCGCCGACGACGCCGACGACGAGGTGGGCGTCGGCTTCGAGCGCCCCTCATCGTCGCCGGCGTTCGCGCCCAACCCTGCTGCGTCCGCGGCCGCGAAGGTGGCCACCGCGGCAGCGCCGGCCGCCGCCAGCGGGGGGGCCGAGGTCGGCGCGTTCCATCACTTCGACCTCGGCAGCGACGACGACGGCCCCGTCGACTTCGCGGCCGAGTTCGCGTCGCAGTTCGGCGACGACCAGGACCCCGGCCCGGCGCACGCCGTCGACACGCCCGCGTCGGTCGCGGCGGCCGCCGCCGAGGAGCCACAGCCAGCGATCGCTGGCGAGTTCGAACTCTCGGTCGACACCGAAGAAGACACACCGGTGGCCGATTTCGTGGATCCCGAGGCGGCCGAGCCCGCGCCCGCGCGGCCCGGTGGGCGCAGGGACGCCTTCGACGACACCGTCCAGGCCAAGGTGCCGGCCGCGCTCGCGTCGATTCGCCACGCCGACACCGAGGACGCCACGCCGATCGCCGAGGCGCAGGCCGCTGCGGCCGCGTCCAAGCGCCCGAGCTCGTCGATGCGGCCGGCGCTCAAGACCGCCGAAGAGCTGCTCGCCTACTTGGACTCGACCGAAGACGACGACAGCATGGACATGATGTTCGGCTCGACGATGTCCACGCTCGAGGCGGTGGACGCCGACGCCCCGGCCCCTGTCGTGGTCCGCGGCGCGGGTGCCGTCGGCGAGGACGACGACACCGCCGAGGTCGAGGCCTTCGCCAGCGGCGACACCACACGCATGCGCCGGATCGACGGGCCGACCGGTGCCGCCGCGCCCGACCCGAGCGACGACCCCGCCGACGACGAGCCCGACTTCGACATGGTCAGCGAGAACACCGCGCCCGATCTGGAAGCAACGACCCTGGAGGTCGAGCCTGCCGAATGGAAGCTGCGGGCACCGCCAGGGCTGACCTACAATTTCCACAGCGTCGACGCGCTCTTGGGCTGGGCGTCGAACCGCTCGACCGACGGCCTGCAGGTCTCGATCGACGGCACCGTCTGGCGGCCGGTCGCGCCCTTCCTCGACGCGCTGCGCGCCGGGCACCGCGGTCGCAAGGCCTTCGCCTTGGCCCAGGTGCCGGAGATGGTCGCGAACATGAGCGCCGAGGACTCGCGCAGCGCCCTCGACGACATCCGTGACGTCGACGTGCGCGACGAGGTGATCCGTTCGCTCGAGGCGCGCGCCAACGGCGGCGTCGCGGCCCTGGCCGGCGCGTCGCGCACCCGCCAGGTCCGCCCGGCCGTGCCGGCGATGGACGCGACCGATCTGGGCATCGACATCGACGACGACACGCTGCCGGCGTCGTCGCGGGCCAAGGCGCGGGTCTCCTCGACCATGCCCGCGGCCAAGGCGGCGGATGTGCCCGGCGCCGTCGAGACGGCCGCTACCGGCCCCGGATTGGGGCCGTCGACCCGGCCCAGCGGCAAGACGCCGCTGCGGGCGACGGGGCGAACGCCCGCGGTCAAGGCGGGCGGACGTGGCGATCGGCCTGCCACCGGCACCCAGCCGGCCGTGGCGGGCGGGCGCGGACCGAGCGCGACCAAACACACCCCGGTGGTGCGCAAGGACGAGCCGAAGTCCAAGGTCGTCTGGCTCGTGCTCGGCGTCGTGCTGCTCGCGCTCGGGGCCATCGCGGGCCTGCACGCGGCGGGCATCGTCAAGCTGCCGTTGCCGTGAGTTCGCGCGCCTGGCCAATGCGCGTGCCGGCCTCCCAGGGAGAGTGACGTGGAGCATCGTTGCAAGAATTCGTGCGGCGTCGGCGCGGTGGCGGGCGCCGTCCTCGCCGCGCTGGCGCTCTCGGCCTGCGCCAGCACGCCGCAGGTCAAGCGTCCTGCCGACGCGGCCGAGGCGATGTACATCGACGGCATGCAGCAGATGCACAGCGGCAATCACCTCGAGGCCGCGCAGACCTTCGCCAACGTGCTGAAGATGCCGGCGTACTTGACGGTCACGGCGACCGCACGCTTGCGCCTGGGCGACGCGCTGGCCTCGCAGGGCAAATACGAAGAGGCGATCGAGGTCTTCGAGGGCTATCTGCGCCGCCACGAAGGCAGCCGCGACGTCGCCTATGCCGCGTGGCGGGTGGCCGAGTGTCACGCCAAGATGGTGCCCGAGGAGTTCTGGCTGATGCCGCCGATCCGCGAGATGGACCTCTCGAGCGCGGACAAGGCCCGCTACCACCTCGAGCGCTTCGTCCGCACCTTCCCCACCGCGCCCTACGTCGCCGAGGCCCTGCGCCTTCGCGACCAGATGCTCGACCTCGAGCTGGCGCAGCACCGCTACGTCATCGACTTCTACATCAAGCGCCAGCAGCCGCTGGGCGTCGCCTGGCGCAGCCACGAGATGATGCGGCGCTTCCCGCTGCGGGCGCATACCGCGTACGACTATGGTCGCCTGGCGCAGGCCTACGAAGAGCTGCATTGGCGCAAGCGGGCGCGGGATCTGCAGCGCATCATCGCGCGTCGTTGGCCGGGGACGCCGCAGAGCCAGGCCGCTGCCGCGCGCGCCGCCGCCATCGACGGCGAGATCGCGCGCTTGCGCGCGGGCGGCGCCGCCGACGCCGAGATGCCGACCGAGCCACCGCCCACCGCTGCGGTCGAGCCCGAGGCCTTCGGCGGCAAGGTGCGCGAAGAGGGCTGACCCACGCCAACGCGCATCGCTGCTTGCCTTTTCACGGACCATCGGCTACACCGCGCGGCCCGCTGCCGCAGTGGCAGTGGCCCAGGTGCGACAGAAGCACCGCCCGAACGTCGATCAGGCCGATCGGCGATACGTAGAAGGAGCGATCCATGGCCAACAGCCCCAAGGGGACCAAGCAGGTCACCCCGCCGACCCCGAAGCAGCGCGTCCAGTCCACGTTTGGTGGCAAGGGTGCCCTCGTCGACGCGATCCTCAGCCTGATCGGTGACGACGGCAGCTCGCGCAGCAAGCTCATGCAGGTCAGCAACGAGCGGCTCATCAAGCACCACCACGCCGCCAAGCGCATGTCGGCCAAGTTCGGCAGCAAGGACAGCCTGGTCGACGCGATCATCGCCGTCCGCTTCGGCACGCGCACCCCGGACGAAGGCACCCGCGAGGCCCTCGAGGCCAGCAGCGTCTGGCGCCTGATGGACCTGCACCGCCAGGCCGTCGATCTCGAGGCCGCCGCCACGAAGGCCGCCGCCGTCGACGCCAAGGCCAAGGCCGCCCGCGCCAAGCGCCGCGTCAAGATCCGCGCCGCCCGCGCCGCGCGCTAGTCCGCGCCCCGAGCCCTCCCGCACGATTTGCAGCGTCAGCCGACGCAGACGCGGTCCCGGCCCTCGTGTTTGGCCCGGTACAGCGCTGCGTCGGCGCGCGCGATCGCGGATTCGCTGGTCTCGCCGACCGCTCGCTCGGCGATGCCCGCCGAGATCGTCACCGCCACCTCACCTGTCGGGGCCGCGATGCGCACCTTCGCGACGGCCGCGCGCGCGCGCTCGGCGACGATCAGCGCCGTGCGCACGCCGACGCCCGGCAGCAGCAACAGGAACTCCTCGCCGCCGTAGCGCGCGACCGAGTCGCCGCCGCGCACCGTCGACTCGAGCGCCTCGGCGACGGCCTGCAGCACGGCGTCGCCGGTGGCGTGGCCGTGGCTGTCGTTGACGCGCTTGAAGTGGTCGATGTCGAGCAGGACGATGCTGGACGAGCCGCCCGCCGCCTCGCCGTCGCGCATCGTCAGGCGCAGGCCGTGGCGATTGAGCACGCGGGTCAGGGCATCCAGCCGCGCCATGCGGTCCAGGCGCGCGACGGCGACGCGCTCGGCGCAGAGGGCGGCGACGACGCGCAGGGCCTGCTCGTCGGCCTCGTCGAAGTGGTCGCGATCGGGATGCACCGCGGCGAGCACGCCGATGACGGCGTTCTCGTCCCAGATCGCCACGCCCAGGAACGATCCCAGCGGCCGCAGCTGCAGGTCGCGGGCGACGAACGCCGGATGCGACTCGGCGTCGCCGGTGCGCAGCGGCTCACCCGTGAGCGCGACCTGGCCGACCAGGCCCTCGCCGCGACGGAAGACCGCGCCGCTGCCGCCGTGCATCGCCTCGCCGGCGCGGCACGTCGCCAGCAGCGTGTCGTCCTCGCCGATCAGGCGGATGCTGACCCGCGCGTCCGGCAGCAGCCGCGCGCTTTGGTCGACGACGGCGCGCAGCAGCGGCTCGAGCTCGCGTCCCCGCGGCAAATTCGCTGAGAGATCAGCGAGGATGGCCAGTCGTTGCAGCGCGTCGATCATGGACGCCCAGCCTAGCACGCCCGCACGGCGATGGCAGCCGCGAGTTGCTGCCGCTCGGCCGCGCAGCGGCCGCCGCGCCGAGCGTATGGGGACGCGTCAGCTGGCCCGGCGCTGCAACATCGGCCGCAGCGCCTGGCCGGTGAAGCTCGCCTCGCAGGCGGCGACCTGCTCTGGCGTGCCGGCGACCACCAGCTCGCCGCCCGCGACGCCGCCGTCCGGGCCGAGATCGACGACCCAATCGGCGACCTTGACCAGATCGAGATCGTGCTCGACGACGACGACGGTGTTGCCCTTGTCGACCAGGGTCTGCAGCACGGCGATCAGCTTGCGCACGTCCTCGAAGTGCAGGCCGGTCGTCGGCTCGTCGAGGACGTAGAGCGTGCTGCCGGAGCCGACGCGGGCGAGCTCACGGCTGAGCTTGATCCGCTGCGCCTCGCCGCCCGAGAGCGTCGTCGCCGTCTGGCCGAGCGAGAGGTAGCCAAGGCCGACCTGCTGCAAGGTCTTGAGCACGCGCGCGATCTGGCGGTGGACGCTGAAGAGCTCGGCGGCCTCGTCGACGCTCATGTCGAGCACGTCGGCGATGCTCTTGTCCTTGTAGCGCACCGCCAGCGTCGACTCGTTGAAGCGCCGGCCGTTGCAGACCTCGCAGGGAACGTAGACGTCGGCGAGGAAGTGCATCTCGATCTTGAGCACGCCGTCGCCCTTGCACGCCTCGCAGCGGCCGCCCTTGACGTTGAACGAGAAGCGGCCCGGCCCGTAGCCGGCCATCTTGGCCTCGGGCAGCTCGGTGAACAGCGTGCGGATCGTGTCGAAGAGCTTGGTGTAGGTCGCCGGGTTGCTGCGCGGGGTGCGGCCGATGGGCTTCTGATCGACCTCGATGACCTTGTCGAAGGCGTCGAGGCCGATCAGGGCGTCGTGGGGGGCCGGCGTGTCGGCCTGCTGGCCGAGCGCACGCAGCGCCGCCGGCAGCAAGGTCTCGGTGATCAGCGTCGACTTGCCCGCGCCCGAGACGCCGGTGATGACGCTGAGCGCGCCGGTCGGAATGCGCACGTCGACGCCGCGCAGGTTGTGGCCACGCGCGCCGCGCAGCTCGACCCAGCCCTTGCCCGGGCGCCGCCTGGTCGGCACCTCGATCGAGCGCCGGCCGCTGAGGTACGCGCCCGTGAGGCTGGCCTCGGCCGCCTCGACGTCGGCGACCGTGCCCTGGGCGACGATCTGGCCGCCGTGCTGGCCGGCGCCGGGGCCGAAGTCGACGATCCAGTCCGCGGCGCGGATCGTGCCCTCGTCGTGCTCGACGACGATGACGGTGTTGCCGATGTCGCGCAGGCGCTCGAGGCTGTGGACCAGGCGCAGCGTGTCGCGCGGGTGCAGGCCGATGCTCGGCTCGTCGAGGATGTAGAGCACGCCCGTCAGCTCGCTGCCGACCTGGCTGGCCAGGCGGATCCGCTGCGCCTCGCCGCCCGAGAGCGTGTTTCCGGCCCGATCGAGGCTGAGGTAGCCGAGGCCGACGTCGCAAAGGAAGCCCAAGCGGCCGCGGATCTCCTTGACCAGCTCGGCGGCGATGACGGCGCGGTTGCCGAGCAGCTGCAGCTCGGCGAAGAACGTCTGCAGCTGGTCCACCGGCTGGTTCGACAGCGCGACGATCGACGCACCGCCCAGGCGCACCGCGGCGCTCTCGGGCCGCAGCCGACCGCCCAGGCAGCTCGGGCAGAGCCGCTCGACGAAGAACTGGCCGTACCAATCGCGCATCATGCCCGACTGCGTCTCGGACCAGCGGCGCTTGACCTGCGGCAGTACGCCTTCGAAGCGCATCTTCCAGCTGCCCTTGCCGCGCTTGCCCTCGAGCTTGACCGTGACGTCGCGCTCGCCGTCGCCGTGCAGCAGCAGCGCGCGGTGCGTCTCGGACAGCTGCGACCACGGCCGGTCGAGGTCGATGCCCTCCTCCTGGGCCAGCGCGTCGAGGATCTTGCCGGTCCAGGCCTTGGCGTCGGCCTGCGTCGCCCAGGGCACGATGGCGCCGCCACGGACGGATTTGCTCGGATCGGGAACGACCCGGTCGGGGTCGATCTCGAGCGCCTGGCCGAGGCCGTTGCAGGTCACGCACGCACCGTGGGGGGTGTTGAACGAGAAGCGCGCCGGCGTCAGCGGGGCGAAGCCGACGTCGCAGCGCGGGCACCAGAGCTTCTCGGAGAAGTGGCGGCTGGTCCACGGTGGTGCCGGAGCGCCGTCTGCGCCAGCGGTGGGCTCGGCGAGCTCGACGATGACCTGGCCGTCGCCCTCGCGCAGCGCCTGCTCGATCGAGTCGGTGATGCGCTGGCGATCGCCCGGCCGCACCGTGATGCGGTCGATCACCAGGTCGACGTCGTGCTTGTGGTTCTTCGACAGCGCCTGGCCCTCTTCGATCTTGACGATCTCGCCGTCGATCCGGGCCCGCAGGAACCCCGACCGCAGCGCGCGCGCCAGCTCTTCGGCGAAGGTGCCCTTCTTGCCCCGGGCGATTGGCGCCAGCACCAGGGCGCGGCTGCCAGCGGGCAGCTCGAGCACGTCGGCGACGATCTGGGCCGGATCCTGGGCCCCGACGGGGTCGCCGCAGATGTGGCAATGCTGGTGGCCGGCCCGGGCGTAGAGCACGCGCAGGTGGTCGTGGATCTCGGTGATGGTGCCGACCGTCGAGCGCGGGTTGCTGCTGGCGGACTTCTGGTCGATGGCGATCGTCGGCGACAGGCCGCGGATCTGGTCGTAGACCGGCTTGTCCATCTGGCCGAGGAATTGGCGCGCGTACGCCGAGAGCGACTCGACGTAGCGGCGCTGGCCCTCGGCGAAGAGCGTGTCGAAGGCGAGCGAGCTCTTGCCCGAGCCCGAGACGCCCGTCATCACGACGAGCTTCTGCTTGGGGATGTCGAGGTTGACGCCCTTGAGGTTGTGTTGGCGGGCGCCGCGGATCTGCAGCTGGTCGACGGCTGCGGCGCGGCGCTCACCGGCTGCGGCGTCGCCGGGGGCGGCGGGCGCGGACGACGGGGCCGGCGCTGTCGATGGAGCGGGCGCGGTCGATGGGGCGGCAGGCTGCGGCATGGCGCGGCGTCCTCGGCTGGGCGTGGCGACGCTCGCGCCGCGCGCTGCGGCGGGTCACCCGGACGTGGGGGCGAGCGCGGCGGCGACCGGCTCGAATGCGGACAACTGTCTGCTACATGTACTTGATGGCGTCAAGTCACGACGCACGATACCATCACGGCCGCTCGACATTCCGCGGCCCAAGGAGCCAACGTGCCCGGCACGCAGCCAGAAGCGGCGCCCCAGTTCGATGTCGATCGCCTTTGGGCCGAGTTCGCCGATCCGGCCAACGAGCGCGCGTTCGTCGCGCACCTGTTCCGCACGGTGCATGCACCCGAGACGCGGATCAACGTCGGCAGCGCCATCCTGGCGTATCTCGGGCTGCTCCTGGTCGACGTCTGGGTCGTGCCGCCGCAGGTGCTGCCCGACGCGATGGTCGCGCGGCTGGCGGCGGTTGGTCTGTTCGCGATGCTCTTCGCCGTCGCCTGGACGCCGCTGCTCGAGCGCGTCCGGCCCGCGATCCCGGCGTTGTTGGCCTGGGGCGGCATCGCGCACAACCTCTGGGTCGGCCACGCCGTCGGCGGCGCGCCGGGCATCGCCTACCGCTACTTCACGGTGGTGCTGCTGGCGCTGCCGCCCCTGATCGGCCGCTGCACCGTGCGCGAGGCGCTGACCATCGGCGGCGTCGGCTTCGGCATCCTGCAGGGCTTCGAGCTGGTGCTGGGCGACGGCGACCGCGTGATCTGGCTGTTCTTGAGCGCGACCTGCGCCATCGGCGGCGCCTACGGCGTCTACGGCGCGTGGATCTACCACATCACGGCGCGCCACGACTTCTGGCAGGCCCGCGTGATCGCGTGGCAGCTGCAGCAACTCGACGTCGAGCGCGCCCGCAGCGACCGCTTGCTGCGCAACATCCTGCCCGACGCCATCGCCAGCCGGCTCAAGGCGGGCGAGCGCGTGATCGCGGACTCATACCCGGCGGTGACGGTCGTGTTCGCCGATCTCTGCGGCTTCACCGCCTACGCCGCGACCGTCTCGCCCGAGCGGCTGGTGCAGCGGCTCGACGCGCTGTTCCGCCGCTTTGACGCGCTGGCCGAGACCCATGGCCTCGAGAAGATCAAGACGATCGGCGACGCCTACATGGTCGCGGCGGGCCTGCCCGAACCGGTCGCCGACCACGCCGATCGCGCCTGTCGCTTCGGCCTGGCGATGCACGAGGCGATCGCTGCGATCAACGCCGAGCATGGCGAGCACTTCGCCGTGCGCGTCGGTGTGCACAGCGGCCCGGTCGTCGCCGGCGTCATCGGCGACCGCAAGTTCGCCTACGACCTCTGGGGCGACACGGTGAACCTGGCCAGCCGGATGGAGAGCCACGGCGTGGTCGGCCGCGTCCACGTCACGCCCGAGACGCTGGCTGCGCTGGGCCCCGGGTGGCGCTTCGAGCCGCACGGCCCCATCGTGGTCAAGGGCAAGGGCGAGATGACGACGGCGCTGCTGATCGGCCCGCCAGGGCCCGACGCCGGCTAGTCTGCGTTCGCCGCGACGAGGGAGGGCCGCGACGGCGGCGGCTGCCAGCGCAGGCCGAGCGTGATCCGCACGCCCGCCGAGGTCTGCAGCGCCGGGCTGGTCGGCAGCCAGGTGAAGCAGGCGTCGGCGCCGAGCAGCAGGCCGTAGTCGCCGAGCTGGGCGATGGCAGGGGCCGTGGCGGCGGCGAAGACCTCGAGGCCCGAGCGGTGGCGGACGCTGCCGGCCGAATCGCCCGCCAGGTTGGCCGCGGGCGTCCGCTTCCACGAGGCGAGCGTCGCGTGGTGGACGTGCGCCAGCAGCAACGAGCCCGCGAACTCCCAGGTGTCGCGCGCGGGCCGGGTGTGGACGACGGCCCCAGCGGCCAGCGAGAGCGTCGGCTGGTCCAGCGTGTCGCGGTCCTTGGCGTCGCTGTCGGCGCGCAACATGCCGGCGCGGCCCTGCACGGCCAGGTCGAGCAGCGGGTGGATCCGGTAGCGGAAGCGCGACTCGCCGCGCAGATCGACGCCGCCCTTGGCGACGAAGGGGGCGAAGGCGACGTCGACGCGGACCTTGCCGATGCCCTCGTCGGATGCCTGCGCGGCCTCGACCGGCGCGGCAGCCGCCGGTGCGCTGGCCGCGGCGGTCATGCACGCCGTCGCCAGCGCCGCGACGCGCAGCCGAATCGCAGATGGGCGGGCTCGTTGCATCTCAGTCGCTCCCCGTCGCGACGCCCGCGCCCGCCATCGCGTCGACGACGGCCGCCTCGAACTGCGCCGGATCTCCAGCAAAGCCCCGCATGGCCGCGTTGTCCAGCGTCGCGACGATGCGGCCACCCGTGAGCACGACGCAACGATCGGCCAGCTGCACGGCGGTCTCGGGCAGGTGGCTGGCGACGAGCAGCGCCGCGCCGCGGGCCCGCTCGGCCTCGAGCAGCCGGCGCAGCGCCCGCGCCGAGAGGATGTCGAGGCCGGTCCAAGGCTCGTCCAAGAGCAGCACGTCGGCCCGTGCCGTCAGCGCCAAGGCCAGGCCCACCTTCTGCTGCGTGCCGCCCGAGAGCGTGCGACAGGGGGCGTCGAGGAAGCCGCTGATGCCGAGCGCCTCGGCCGCTGCGGCGAAGCGTGCCGGGGCCCCGGTGTCGAGCGAGCGCAGCGCGATCATCGCCTCGAGGTGCTCGTGCGGGCTCAGCAGCGGCGCCAGCGGCGGCTTCTGCGGCAGCAGCACCAGCTGGCCGAGCGCCGCGTCCGGCTGCGCCGCGAGATCGATCTGCTGCGCGCCGACGCGGACCACGCCGCCGTCGATCGCGACGGTGCCACCCATGCAGCCGAGCAGCGTCGACTTGCCGGCGCCGTTGACCCCGAGCAGGAAGCAGACCTCGCCGGCGTGCACGTCGAGATCCACGCCGCGCAGCACCTCCTTGGTGCCGTAGACCTTGCGCACGGCGCGCACGCCGAGCCGGCGCGTGGCCACGTCGGCGGTCGTCGCCGGGGATGGGGCCTGATGGGACGGTGGCGGAGGGGTCGCGGTCACAGGCTCGCTCCTGGGTCGACGGCGTGGCGCCGGTCCGCGACGCCAGCGGCGTGCCGGCGCGGCGGCGGAGCGCGGCGGCGGTCGGGTGGGATCGTCATCCGACGGCGCTCCCGAGCAGGGCGCTCAGCAGCGCCGCCGCCAGCGCGGCGCGGTGCAGGGCCAGCGCCCGCGCCGGCGCCATCGTACGCACCAGCAGCCAGGCCGCCGCGACACCGAGGCCCACGCCGAGGGGGCCGGGCCAGAGCGGGCCACGCCAAGCCAGGATCAGGGCCGCTACCCCTGCCGGCGCGGCCAGACCCAGCGCCAGGCGATCGCGTGCCGCCGCGAGCGCGTCGCTGCGCGCGCCGAGCAGGGTGGCGGCGGCGGCGAGCTCGGGTTCGTCGGCCGCTTGGGCCGCCGCGCGCAGCACGGCCGCCGCGCCCAGCGCCCCGCCGAGCACGAGCCAGGCGATCGGACCCGCGCCGGCACCGAGGGCCCAGGCGAGCAACAGCGTCGCCGCGACAGGGCCGGCCGCCGGCAGCGGTCGCCGCCGCACCCAAGCGCGGCCGAGCACGAGCCCCAGCGGGGCGCTGCCCGCGAGCCACGCCGGCGGCTCCGGGCGGTTGCGATCGAGCGCGAACGGCGTCGCCAAGGCCTCGTCGACGCGCAGCCAGGCGCGATGCGCCATCGGCCCGAGCGCCACGAGCGCCCGCGACGCCAACGCCGACTCGGCGATGAGGATCGCCGCCACCGGCCCGAGCAGCTGCGGCCAGGCCAGGGGCTCGGGCAGGGCCGACCACAACGCGCTGTAGACGCCGAGCGGCAGCAGCGCGCCGACGTAGCCGAACGTCGGTGCGTAGAGCAGCGGGGCGAAGAACGCGGGCCCATAGACGCCGCCGCCGGCCATCGCCGCGACGCGGTCGGTCTTGCCGCTGCCGATGCTCTGCAGCGCCCAGGCGACCGTGGTCGTGCCCAGCGCCACCGCGCCCGTGGTGCTGAGCCCGAGGCCGATGGCGAGGCGCTGCAGGTCGGCGATCGCGCGGCCCCGCGCATCGCCAGGATCGCCGGCGAGGTCGGCCACGCCGAGGTCGAGCACGCCGGCTTGGACCAGCAGCGCGACGAGCACCGCGCCGACGGGCGCCAGCAGGCTGCAGCCAACCGCGTGCAGCAGCGGCGCGCGCAGGCTGGCGAGGGTCGTCGCCGAGGGCTCGCCCAGCGCCCGACGCACCGCCAACGCGGGCGGCGTCGCCAGCAGCGCCATCGCGATCAACGGCGCAGGCAGCGCGAGCAGGCCGCCCAGGACGAGCGTGCGTTGGCCGCGCAGCGCTTCGGGCGTCGCGAGCAGCGCCAGCGCGGCCGCTGCGCCGCCCAGGATCGCCCCGAGCGCGAGCGTCGGGACCCGCAACCAAGGCGACGGCGTCTGCATCGATCGCGCGGTTCGGCTCATCGCGCTCCTGGCCGCGGTCGCTGCACGAGGCAGCGCGGGGCCGCAGGGGTTCGCGGCGTCGCCGCCGCTGCCGAACCCTAGCCTGCGCGATCGACCGCAGCAATCGCCCCGCGGCGGCGACGAGGCGCCGTCCTTGTCCGAGGCTGCCGCCGAGGCGCGTTCTCGGCTATGCTCCGGGCACGGCCCGGCCGGCCGAAGGAGTGTCGATGGCGCGCATGATCCCGAGCTTGGGGCCGATCAGCGGTTCGGACCTGGCGACCCGGCGGCTCTACGATCGGCTGGCGGACGCGCTGCCCGAGCGCTGCCTCGTGGTCCAGGACGCGCGCTGGGTCGGTCGCTCGATCCCCGGCGAGCCGCTGCGCGACGGGGCTGCGGCCTTCGCCGTGCTCGATCCCGAGCGCGGCGTGCTGCTGCTCGACGTGCTGGGCGGCGGCCTCGGCTACGATCCCCACGCCGCGCGCTGGAGCCACGATCGCAGCGGCAAGGCCGAGCGCATCGACGATCCCTTCGACCGCCTCGAGCGTTCGGCCCTGGGCTTGCGGCTGCTGCTCGGCGAGCTGGCCGCGCCGACCGTCACGGCGCCCGTCTGCGGCTACGCCCTGGTGCTGCCCGACGTGCATGTCTCGCCGCGCGGCCTCGCCCCCTTCGCGCCGGCCGATCTGGTCGTCGACCGCGCCGGCCTCGACGCGCTGGAGGCCCGGATCGACGGGCTCTTCGCCCATTTCGAAGCGCGTGCCCCGGCCCGCGGCAACGCCTCGCCGCGCTGGTGGTGGCGGGCCGCCGAGGAGCTCTTCGTCGCCCCGCGCAGCGTGCGCGTGCGGCTGCGCGATCGGATCGACGCCGACCACACGGCGATGCTGGAGCTGGCAGACGAGCAGATCGCCGTGCTGCAGATGCTCGGTCGCCAGCGTCGCGTCTCGATCATGGGCGCCGCCGGCACCGGCAAGACGGTGCTCGCCATCGAGAAGGCCCGGATGCTCGCGCGCCAGGGCCATGACGTGCTGCTCACCTGCTACAACAAGGCGCTCGGCGCGGCGCTGCGGGCGGCGACCAAGGACCTGCCGCGCATCACGGCGATGCACTTCCACGAGCTCTGCTGGCAGCTGGCCGACCACGACACGCGCAACACCGCCGTGCCGCAGCAGCCGCAGGCGCGCCAGGCCTTCTTCGACGAGATCCTGCCGGCGACGCTCGCCGACGCCATCAGCCGCGGCGGACCCCGCTTCGACGCCGTCGTCGTCGACGAGGGCCAGGACTTCTTCGCCAGCTGGTGGCCGCTGCTCGACGGCCTCTGCCGTGACGGCGAGCGGTCGCTGCGGACCATCTTCTTCGACGAGGCGCAGCGGCTGCGCGAGCACGCCTCGCCGGTGCCGGGGGCTGACGAAGCCGTGGTGCTGCACACCAACTGGCGCAACAGCCGTTCGATCCACGATCACCTCGCCTCGGTGCTGCCCGGGCTCGACGACGTGCGCTGCATCGCGCCCGTGGGCCTGCCGGTCGAGGTCGAGCCGACCAAGCCGACGCTCGAGCGCGCGCTGCGCCGGGTGCTGATGCGCCTGGTCGAGCAGGGCGGCGTGCGGCCCGACGACATCGTCGTGCTGACGGGGCGGACGCCGACGCGCAGCGAGCTGCTCGGCCTGCCGCAGCCGGTGGGGCCGGCGCGCTTGACCGCGGGCGACGAGCCGGGCTGCGTCCGCGTGCGCTCGATCCAGGCCTTCAAGGGCCTCGAAGCGCCGGTCGTCATCCTCGCCGAGCTCGACGCCCACGCGATCGAGCGCCGCCACGCGCTCTACTACGCCGGGGCGTCGCGGGCGCAGCACCACCTCGTCGTGCTCGACAACGCGCTGCTGCCCGAGCAACGCGCCCGCGGCGACCACCTGGTGGGGGCCTGACGATGGTGGTCGTGTGCAGGCGTCGCGGCCGTCGGGCCACGCTGGCGGGCATCCTGGCGCTTGCCGTCGCCAGCCTGGGTGCATGCCAACGCACGGCAGGGTCCGGCGCCGCGTCGACGACCACCGCGGCCCCGGCTGCGCACGAGGCACCGCCGGCCCGGACCGCCGCCGCGGGTGCGGGCAACGCAGGCCCGATGGCCGACGCCGGGCCGAGCTCGGCGCCGCTGCCGGGGCTGCAGCTCTACGAGCTGCGCGTCGAAGGCGTCGGCGAGGCCTCGGCCGGGCTGCCCATCGACGCCGCGGCGCTGCGGGAGGGGATCGCTGCGCGACTGCCTGGGTCCTTGCCCTTCCTGTGTGGCCATGGCCGGCTCGCGTCCGCCGCGCCGACGGCCGCGCCGACCGTCGCGTGCCCCCGCGATCTGCCGCGCACGGCCAGGACCGGGTTGGTCCTCGCGGCCGCGGCGCTGGCGGTCGACGATACGGGCGCGCCGGCGACGCTCGAGGCGGCGACGCAGGTGCTGCTGCAGGTCCGGGTCCACGCCGAGCGCGGCGACGATGACGGCCGGCCGATCATCGGTGAAGCCCACGTCGAGGCTCCGCTGCCGTTGCCACCGCAGCGCAAGGGCGCGGGCCTGGCGGCGTTCCTCGCGGCTCGGGCCGTCGCCGCCGCCGCGATCGCAGCCAGCGACGCCGGCGGGCAGCTGCTGGTGCGCGAACTCGACGACGAGACGGTGCGCGCCTGGCTCGGCGATCCGGCCCCGTGGCGCACGATCGCGGCCCTGCGCGAGGTCGGCGAGCGGGCGATGGTGGGGGAACGCGAGGCCGTGCAGGTCCTGGCGCGTCGCTCGCGGCCCGACATCGTCACGGTCGCCGCCGCCACGCTCGGGCGGATCGGCGACGTCGGCAGCGTGCCGGTGCTGGTCGCGGTGCTCGGCAGCCCGAGCGCCGAGGTCTGCGACGCCGCGCTCGCGGGCCTGGCCGAGCTGCGATCGGCGCGCGGTGGCGCGGCGCAGGCCGCGACCGAGGCCTTGCGCGCCGCCGCCAGCCAGCACCCGCTGCCGTGGATTCGACAGCGGGCCCGCAGCCTGCTAGGGAGCGGCGACGGCGCCGGAGATCCGCAGGCGCCAGCGCCGCCCGCAGCGGGACGGGCGCCTTGACCCGACGGGAGCAGACGTGAAGACGCGCGACGGACTCGAGCTGAACGCTGGCATCGTCCACCTCATCGGCATCGGCGGCATCGGCGTGTCGGCCGTGGCCCGGCTGCTGCTCGCGCGCGGCGTGCAGGTGCGCGGCAGCGACGTGCGCGCGTCGCAGCTGACCGCGATGCTGCAATCCCTCGGCGCCGACGTGCGCATCGGCCACGACGCCGCCCACCTCGACGGCGTCTCGGTGGTCGTCGTCAGCACCGCGATCCCGCCCGGCAACCCCGAGCTCGTCGCCGCCGCCGCGCGTGGCCTGCCGATCATCCACCGCTCGGAGGTGCTCGGCGCGCTGCTGGAGGACCGCGACTCGGTCGGCGTCATCGGCACCCACGGCAAGGGCACGACCTCGGGCGCGATCGCCTGGCTGCTCGACGCCGCGGGCCTCGCCCCCGGCTACATCATCGGCGGCCTGCTCGAGAACTGGCGCGACAACGCCCGTGACGGCGCGCGCTGGATGGTGGCCGAGGTCGACGAATCCGACGGCAGCCTGGTCAACAGCCGGCCGACCGTGGCGCTGCTCAACAACCTCGAGCTCGATCACCTGAACTACTACAAGGATTGGGCGCAGCTGCAGCGCACGGTCGAGCGCTTCTTCGTCGACAACGAGCGCCTGGAGCTTGCCGTCTTCAACAGCGACGACGAGGGCGCCCGGCGCATCCTCGACGCGGTCGGCCCGACGCTGCAGGCCCGTGGCGTGCGCGTCGTGCGCTTTGGCTTCGAGCCGGGGGCCGACGTCCAGGGCAGCGCGCTGCAAGGCAAGCGGATGCGCGGGCGCTTCGACGTCCGGCTGCCCGACGAGCGCCCCGGCGCCGAGGGCGACCAGCGCGCCAGCGTCGAGATCGCGCTGCCCGGCGCCTACAACGCCAGCAACGTGCTCGGCGCGATCGCGGTGGCTGCCTCGGTCGGTGTGCCGCTCGCGACCATCGTCGCCGCCGCTCCGGGCTACAAGGGCCTCGAGAACCGCTTCACCCTGGTCGAGGCCGACGGCATCGAGATCGTCAAGGACTACATCAGCCATCCGACCGGTATCCGCCGCGTGCTCGAGGCCGCCGCGGCCCAGGCCGAAGGCGAGGTCGTGGCGGTGTTCAAGCCCTACCGCTTCACCATGATCCACTACCTGCAGGACGACTACGCCGCCGCCTTCGAGAAGGCCGATCGCGTCGTCGTCACCGAGCTCTACACCGCAGGCGAGGTGCCGATCCCGGGCGTCGACACCGACATGCTCTGCCGCCGCATCCGCGAGCGCTGCGCCGAGGTCGGCTACGTCCACGATCTCGACGCGATCCCCGCACACCTCGAGCAGACGACCGAGGCGCCGGCGACCGTGCTCTTCTTCGGCGGCGACGACCTGTTCCGCATGGCCGATCGCTGGGCCGCGCAGCGCCTGGCGTCGGGAGCCGCGACCGCCGGGGGTGTGGCGTGAGCGCCGGGCGGGGCCACCCGCATGAGGCCGCCGGCACCGTGACGGCCACCGAGGCCGCGGCGGTCGAGGCCGGCGCCGCGCTCGAGGCCGCGATCGTCGAGCGGCAGCGGGCCCTGCTCGCGTCGGCGGTCTGGGGCGCCCTCGACGGTGCCCGCTTCGCCGTGCTCGGGCTCGGCGTCTCGGGCGTCGCTGCGGCCAACGCGCTCGCCGCGCGTGGCGCCGACGTGCAGGCCTGGGACGACAAACCCGCCGACGACCTCGCCGGTTCGCTGGCGCGCCTGGATCGCCGCGTCGCCAGCCGCTGCGGCAGCGCCTACGTCGCGCGTCCGGGCGAGATCGCCATCGTCTCGCCTGGGCTCTCGGTCTACGGCGCGACCTTTCGCCGCGTCGCCGCATCGGCGCTGGCCGTGCTCGGCGAGATCGAGCTGTTCTATCGCCTCGACCGCGCGAGCAACCACGGCCTTGGCCACCCGATCGTCGCCATCACCGGCACCGACGGCAAGACGACGACCACGATGCTCGTCGATCACATGCTGCGCGCCGCCGGCCACACCACCCTGCTCGCCGGCAACATCGGTGATCCGCTCTGCAGCTTCGTCGACACCCTCGCGCCGGAGTGCGTGGTCGTCGCCGAGGTCAGCGAGTTCCAGCTCGCGACCACGGCGCTGTTCCGCCCGCGCGTGCTGGTGCTGACCAACGTCGCCGACGACCACCTCGATTGGTTCGCCAACGACCGCGAGGCCTATGTCGCGAGCATGGTCGAGCCGGCGCTGCGCCTTGGCCCCGGCGACCGCGTCGTCGTCAGCGCCCACGATCCCGCCTTCGCCGCCCTGCGCGCCACGCTCGCCGCGCGCCGGCCCCGCGGCGCGGCGTTGGCGCTCTGTTCGGCGCGTCTCGACCTGACTGCGCAGGGCTTCGCCACGCCGGCGACCGACGAGGCGGCCGAGGCTGCCGGGGGCGAGGGCGATTCCCGCGGCGTCGTCGACCTCGCTGACGCCTCCTGCTGGGGCGTCCGCGACGGCCAGCTGCGCTCGCTGCCTGCGCCCGACGTCGACTGGACCATCGCGCGCGCCGACGAGCTCGGCGTCGACGTCGACCGGCCGATGGTCGGCGTGCACAACCTCGACAACGCGCTCTGCGCCGCCGCTGCGGTGGTCGCGTTCGGCGTGCCGCCCGCCGGGCTGCGCGCTTCGCTGCGCTCGTTCCGCCTGCCTTCGCATCGGTTGGAGCCCGCCGGCGCGATCGGCGGCGTCCGCTTCATCGACGACAGCAAGGCGACCAACCCGCACGCGGCCATCCACGGCCTGCGCGCCATCGCCCTGGACGACGGCGACGCGCTGGCCTGGATCGGCGGCGGCAGCGAAAAGGACGGCGCCTTCGATCAGATCGCGGCGGAGGTCGTGGCGCGGGCGCGGGTGGCGGTGCTGATCGGCGCCACGGCGCAGCGGATCGAGGCGGCGCTGCTCGACGCCGGCATGGAGCCGAGCCGCATCCTGCACGCGTCGCAGCTGCAGGACGCCGTGGCGGTCGCCTGGCAGCACGTCGCCGGCGCCGATCGCCGCGGCACGGGCGTCGTCGTGTTGACGCCTGCGTGCGCCAGCTTCGGCATGTTCCGCAACTACGCCCACCGCGGCGAGGTCTTCCACGAGGCCGTGCAGCGCCTGTCGCTGGCCGTGCTCGGTCCGCCCGCATCGGCCGTCGGCGAGATCGCGCGCGGCCCGCGTTTCGGCAGCGGCTGAGCCGACGCCGCAGCGCCGCAGCGTGTCGTGATCACTTCGCCGCTCAGCCCTCGGGGACTGGCGCGCCGGCCCGCTCCTGCAGCCGCTCCTGCTCGCGCTCCATACGTCGGCACCAGCGTGCGTTGCTGCGCGCGACGGCGGGGAACTCGCCGTGCACCGCCGCTGCCAGGAACGCCGCCCGCGCGCCGCGGAAGCGACGATCCTGGGCCAGCAGCACGCCGAGGATGAAGCCGCGCGGGATCGTCGGGTCGAGCTCGGTCAGCTCATCGAGCAGCTCCAGCCGCCGGCTGACGTCGAGTCCGGCGTCGGGCCGCTCGACCCGGGCCGCCAGCAGCGCGCGTCGCCAAGGCGTGGGCAGTTCCGGGCGCGGCGGCGGCAAGCGCACGGCGAGCTCGAGGTAGCGATCCGCGGCGAGCGCCTCGATCAGCATCGCCGCGCCGGTCGACAGCCGTGGCCGCCCGTCGTCGCCGCGTTCGACCTCGCGCTCCAGGTGCATCCGCAGCGCGAGCGCGGCGAAGCCCGGGGCCACGGCGTCCACCGCGCGCGCCGCCGCGGCGGGATCGGTGCCGAGCGCAGGCGCGAGCAGCCAGGTCGCCACGGCCTGCCGCACCTGGCCTGACCAGCGCAGCGCTGCGGCCCACGTCGCCTCGCGGCCGTGGCGCAGTCCGAAGCTGCGGACCTGCTCTTCGACCGCGGCGCGTTGGGCCCGCGCCTCGGCGTTGTCGACCACCGCCGCGCCGAGCGTCGCCTCCATGCCGAGCCAGGCGGCGAAGCCACGGCTGATGGTCGCCTCGTCGGGCAGGGCAGGGAAGGCGGCGAGCTCGCGATCCCGGGCCGCGGCGCGATCGTCGGCGTCGTCGGCCCAGCTGTGCAGCCGCAAGTCGGGGCGGCCGTCGCCCTCGCGCGGGCTCGGCCAGCGGACGGCGGCCACGGCCACCAGGGCCAGGGCGATGAGCAACGAGGCGACGAGGCCTCGTGGCGGCACCAGCACCGGCTCGATCGGGCCGGCATCGGCGGGCGCCGCGGCGTCGGTGGCCGCAGGTGCGTCGTGCGCCGTGTCCGGGGCGTCGTCGCTCATCGCGTGGCCGCCTGGTCGAGGTAGCGGACCATCTCGGGCCGATCCCAGCGCTGCGCGCCGACGAAGCGGCCCAGGATCTCGCCGCGCCGGACGACCCACGTCTCCGGCAGCTTCTCGGTGCCCATCCGCGTGCGCATCATCTGGGCGGCGTCGCCATCCTGTCCCTGCGGGTCCCGGGCCCAGACGATGCCAGCGGGCTGCGCCTCGCCGGCGTGCTCACGCAGCGCGGCCTGTTGCGACGCCCAATCGTCGTCGTAGCTCACGGCGAGGATGGCGATCTTGCGGCCACGCAGCGCCTGACCGAGCCGCACCAGCGACGCCAGCTCCTGCAGACAAGGCGGGCACCAGGTCGCCCAGTAGTTGACCAGGACCACGTCGTTGCTCGCCAGCAGCGGGCCGAGCACGGCCTGGGGCGGCTGGTTCGCCGCGGGCGGCAGCTCCAGCGCGACATCCACCGAGGCGAGCTGCAACGGCTTGGCCATCGGCTGCACGCCCACCGCGATCGCGGCTCGATCGAGCCCGGCCGCGCGCGTCGTCTCGTTGGCGAGCCACCACAGCCGGCCAAAGAGCACGCCGCCGACCAGCAGCAGCGACAGCAGCATCCAGGCGCGCCGGCCAAGGCGGCTGCCCGCGCCCGGACCGTCGTCCAGAAGGGTGGCTGCCGACGGCGCGTCGTCGCCACTCGGGTGCAGGCTCGGGGGATGCAGGCTCGGGGGGTGCAGGCTCGGGGGGCGCAGGGTCGAGGGGGTCATGGCTGCGCCTCCGTCACGGTCGCGTCGATGGGCAACATCGCGCTGAGGGCCTCGGCCAGCGCCGGCAGGATGACGTCGGCCGCCAGGACCACGTGCATGTGCTCGCTGCCGATCGGGTGGACCAGGACGCCGCGCTCGCGCCGGACGAACCGCCGCTCCTCGACCGCGCGGCGCATCGACCGCTGGTCCTCTGCGTCCATCGTCAGCAGCCGATCACGGCGTCCGGTCAGCAGCAGGCCTCCCATCGGCAGCTCGACGCAGAGCGTCCGCCGGCTCGACAGCGCCCAGTCGGCGTCGACCAACTCGCCTTGGCAGCTCGACTCGCGCCAGACGCCGCGCCGCCCCTGGCTCGGCAGGCGCAGCGGGCCCAAGGAGGTCACGGTGCTCGTCACGCCCAGGGCGTCGAGCCGTGGCGGCGTCTGCGCCTGGCGGCCGACGTAGGCCAGCGTCGCGACCACCATCAGCGCGCCCAGCGTGGCGAGCACCCGGACCAGGCGGATCGAGCCGCGGCCCGCAGGTGGACCGAGCGCCAGGCCGTCGTCATCGCGCAGACGCATCGGCAGCGCGAGCCCGACCAGCAGCCCGCCGAGGGCGCCGGCGCCGTGGGCCTGGCGGTCGAGTTGGCTCGGCGTCATCTCATCTGCGAGCTCACCGAGGCCCAACATGACCAGCAGCAGCCCCGCCGGCAGGAGCACCAACGACACCCGCAGGCGGGACTGCAGCTTGGTCCACAGGCGCAGGCCGATGGCGAGGAACGCGCCGACCATGCCGAAGACGCCGCCCGACGCGCCGACCGAGAGCGGATGTCCGGCCAGCACCGTGCCCATCGCGCCGCAGAGCGAGGCACCGAGCCAGACCACGACCAGGCCCGACGCGCCGAACGCCAGCTCGATCTGCCGGCCGATCATCGCGAGACCGACGACGTTGAGCAGCAGGTGCGAACTGGATTTGTGCAGCAGCGGGCCAGTCCACGTCCGCCACCATTCGCCTTCGAGCACCCGTTCGGGGATCACGGCGCCGGCCAGCAACAGCCGCTCGAGGCCCTGGTCGCCGAGCCAATGCTGGGCCCAGAGCTCCGAGGCGCCGACCAGGACCATGAAGCCGACGATGGCCCAGGTCATCGGCGTACGCCGACGGAACGCCTCGGCGAGTTGGGCGCGGAACACCGCCGCCGCGAGCCGTCGGTTCTCGTCGTCGTCGTCGTCGTGCAGCGGTTCGTTCACGGCTTGGCGGGGGCTTGTGCGTCGATGCGGGGGAAGAACCCGCCAAAGGCCTCGAGCGCGTCGATGTGGTCGCGGTAGACGTCGCGCATCGTCTCGAGGCGGGCCTGGATCTTGCCCATGCGAGCCTCGAAGTCGCCGCGGACCTCGGCGGGAATGTCCTGGTCGTAGCCGGCCGAGCGCAGGCGGGCGCGGACCTCGGAGGCACGGCGGAACACCTCGTCCATCTGCTTGCGGTGCTTGCTCTGGTAGCTGCGCAGCGCGTCGGCCGCCTGCTCTGGCTTGGACCGGTACTTCTCCAGGATGCCGACGCCCGCCTCGAGCAAGTCGGACGTCGCGTCGATCGTCGCGCGCACATCGGACAGGGCCGCGTCGTCGAGCACGAGCTGCGGGTCACCGACGTAGGGGACGGCGCTGCCGCCATCGGCCTCGGCCACGGGCGGAGCGGCTGGCCCTGGCACGTTGTCGGCCACGCTCTCGCTGTTGCCCGCGACCACATTGCCGCTGCCGGCGGCGCTCTCGGCGCTCTCGCTGCCGCTGGGGCGGGCCGCGGGCGTCGGTGCCGGGCCCGGCGCCGGGCCTTGGGCGGTCGGCTTGCCGCATGCCGCGAGCGACGAGGCGACCAGCGCCGTCCACGCCAGCTGCGCGAGCATCGAAGACCGCCGGGGCGCGTGGTTCATAGGGTCCTCAGCACGTCCCGCACCCAATCCGCACGCGGATGGTCGGGGTTGTGGGTCAAGAAGGCCTTGTAGGTCTTGCGTGCGTCGGGGACCTTGCCGCGATGTTGGTAGAGCTGCGCGAGCAGCAGCAGCGCCTCGGCGTGGGTCGGGGCGCCGCGCAGGACGCGCTCGGCCTCGGCCATGCGCCCGGCGTCGAAGAGCGCGCGGCCGAGCAGAGCGCGGGTCCGGTCGCTGGCGCGGCGCGCGAGGCTGGCGCTGAGGCTGACGATGGCGTCCTCGCGCTGCCCGCTGTCGAGCTGCCGCTTGCCCTGGTAGTAGAGGTCCGTCGCGTCCAGGCCCGGATCGACGCGGGACGCGGCGGCGCTCGGCGGCGGCTCGTCCTGTTCGATTTGCTTGGGCTTTGGCGTGCTCGGCTCGGGCGGCGCGCGCGTCGCCTTGGGGATGGGGTCGGCCTTGGCGCTCGGTCTCGCCGCGATCTTGGACGCTTCGGCGGCCTTGCTGGCCTTGGCGGCGGCTTCGGCCTTGGCGGTCGCTTCGGCCTTGGCGGTCGCTTCGGCCTTGGCGGCGGCTTCGTCGGGCGCTGCGGCGGCTTCGGCCTTGGCGGCGGCTTCGTCGGGCGCTGCGGCGGCTTCGGCCTTGGCGGCGGCTTCGTCGGGCGCTGCGGCGGCCTCGTCGGGCGCTGCTGCGTCCTGGGGCTTCGCTGCGGCCTCGTCGGGCGCTGCTGCGTCCTGGGGCTTCGCTGCGGCCTCGTCGGGCCCTGCCGCGTCCTGGGGCTTCGCTGCGGCCTCGTCGGTCGCCGCTGCGCCGGCGGCCGCCTGGTCGACGGCCGCGACCGCCACGGCGACGGGCTCGGGCTCGGCGGCCGGCGACGCGGCGGTGGCGGTCGCTGCGCCAGCCATGCTGGGGACCGTCAGCGCGTTGGGGTTCTTGAGCACGGCGGCCGCATGCTTGGACAGCGGCGCGTCGGCCTCGTCGCTGCTGGCACAGCCTGCGAGCCACACCAGGGGCAGCGCGACGCACAGGGCCACGCGCGCAGCCGCGCACGTCGCGTGTCGCGGCCGGTGGGCGTGCAGGGCAGGGCTGGGCTGGTGCAGGGCGACGTTCACGGCCCCAAGGTAAGCGCCGCTGCCATGGTGGTCAACGAACGCGACGATCCGCGTCGGACCAACCCGGCTCAGGGCCGCAGCGGATCGCGCCACAAGCCGACGGTCCCGAGTCCTTCGAGTTCGCGCGCCGCCAGGACGAACCAGGCGGTCGGCGCGGCGGCCGGGGACATCGGGAAGTCCTTGACCCAATGGCTGGCGTAGAGCAACGGCACACCGCCGACGCACGCCCAACGCGCGAGCTGCATCAGGTCACGGCGCGCTGCGGCGGCGTCGCCCAGGCGGTGCAGGGCCATCGCCCGGGCCACAGAGCCCTCGACGAACCAGACCGTCGCGTCGGTGGTGTCGCCGGGGCGCCAGATCCGCCAACCCCGCTGCACGCTGCCGAGCGTCTTGTCGACGAACGCGAGCACCGCGCGGGCCCGATCGGTCCGGCCGCGCGCGATTTCGAACAGGGCGGTCCAGGTGCCGGCGGCGTCGAGCGCGATGGCGCGGTCGGGCCCCTCTGTCTGCAGCCCGCGGCCGTAGCGCCCTTCGTCGGCGAGGAACAGCCGCGCCTCGACCGCGGCGGCGAGCGCGTCGGCGTCGAGCCAGGCAAAGGACGGGTCGGCGATCGCGGCCGAGCGCAGCGCGAAGACGGCGTCGACGTTGTGCTCGGTGCTCGCCCAGCGCACCTCGTGGTCGGGACGGAACTGTGCGCCGTCGCTGACCCATTCGCCGCGGCCGCCGCGCAGCAGGCCTGTCGCGGGGTCGCGCTGCGCCGCGAGCCATTGGCCGGCACGGCGCATCGCCCCAAGGTAGCGCCCACCGCCGACCACCCGCTCGAACGCCGCCATCGCGGTCAGCACCCAGGCGACGGTCCCGGTGCGGACGTAGCCGGCGTTGTAGAAGCCGTCGTCGCGCAAGGCGAACGAGAAGCCCCACGCACCATCGGGGCGCTGCAGCGCGACCAGGGTGTCGAGGATGCGTCGGGCCGATTCGGCCTTGCCCTCGTCGACGCGCAGCAGCGCGGTCAAGGCGTTGTCGTAGACGAAGCTGCGGTTGCCGAGCCGTTCGAACCCTTCGGGGCCGCCGCTGCGCCGCGCCGGATCTGGCCACGACACCACGGCCGCGCAGTCGGCGCAGGGGCCTGGCTGGAACGGCACGGCCTGGTCGCGGGCGTCGAGGTCGTACAGGGCCCTGGCCTGGAACGGCAGCACGGGGATCGCGGGGCTCGCCAGCGTCGCCCACTGCAAGGGCTCGGCCTCGGCGCAGCGACCGTCCACCGGCGCGTCGGGGATCTGCGGCCCGGAGCAGCCAGGCAGCAGCCAAAGCGCCAGCGCCAGCCGGCGCAGCAGGAGCCCGGAGGGCCAACCCGCGCGCCTGCGGCCGGGGTTCAACGAGTGACCTCGAGCATCTTCTCCATCGACGGCACATAGACCTGCCAGGTCAAGCGCATGTCGTCGTGGATCAGGCCCGCGCTGGCCATCCAGCGGCGCACGGTGGTGATGCCACCGAGCCAGGGCGGGTCGAGCGACGTCTCCTGGTCGGCGAAGTCGCCCGAGAAGTAGCCGTACTTGAACTCGTCGTCGTGCATCACGGCCGGGAAGACCTCCGGGATGCCGAAGTGGCTCAGCAGCTTCTTGCCGGCCTCGGTGGCCTCGATGGTGTACGTCGCCTTCACGTCTTCCGGGCGCTCGGCGATGACGACGTCGAACCAATAGTGGTACGGCAGCACGGCCTCGTGGAAGCGCAGGTACATCGGGTTGTCGCGCGCGACCTCCAGGCCCTCGCGCAGCACGAGGACGCGGCCCGAGTCGTGGACGAAGATCAGGCCCGGGCCGACCAGGTCCCAGGTGCGCTGGAACTGGGCCTCCCAACGGCGGCGGATGCCCTCGGCGATCTCGCGGTGGTCGGCGAGGTCGGCCTGCCAGCGACCGACCCAGCCGGTCCAGCGCAGGTGCAGCAGCTTCTCCATGCGCCGGCGTACGTCGCCGCCGGTCGGGCTGGCGAAGCTGTTGAACTCGGCGATCAGGCGACCACCGGCGCGGACGAAGCGCTCGATGACGGCGATCTCGGACGCCGTCAGGCCGCCGTAGATCTTGGGATTGAGCTCGAGGTGCTCGACCGGGTTGCGCGCGACGGCGTAGTCCAGCGAGTAGATGCCGTAGGTGTCGGCGATGTAGAGCAGATCCTTGTTCTCGAGATCCTTGTCGGCGATCTCGGTGTTCTCGGCCGTCACCGGATCGTAGCCGATGTAGTCGCGCGTCTTGTTCCAGAGCAGGCGCCCGGAGGGCGGCTTGACCTTGCCCTGGCTCAGCAGCCACATCAGGCGCGCATGCTCGCGGTAGTTGGTCAGCGGCACGGTCTTGTCGACGATCTGCACGCGCAGGTCGTGGCTCGGCTTGAGCAGCCAGGCCACCGGCATCGCCAGGAACGAGACGATGAGCAGTGTGGCCAGCGCCGGGATGATCCAGGCCGAACCCGTCGACTTGCGGTCGTATTCGCGGAACCCCTGCCGGGTCATCCGACCCCAGGCTTTCTCGCCGAGCAGGTACTTCATGAAGCCGCGGACGCGGTAGGCCAGCACCAGCTGCCGGTAGCCGAAGTTCTCGAGCACCGCCACCGTCAGCAGGCGTGCGAGGTCACCGCGCTGGCGGAAGAACGAGAGCGAGAGCTCTTCGAGCAGCACGCCGCCGAGGCTGAGCAGGAAGCCCGAGAGCAGCGCCAGGATGCCGAACAAGCCGGCGAAGAGCGGCTCCATCATGCCGCCGATCACCGTCAGCAGCAGGTAGATGTAGCCAAAGAGCTCGATGAACGGGCCGAAGAGCTCGAAGAACCAGAAGAAGGGCGTGACGAACAGGCCGATCGTGCTGTAGCGCGGGTTGAACGTCATGCGCTTGTGGCGCCAGAGCGTGTCGAACAGGCCGCGCTGCCAGCGGTCGCGCTGGTTGCCGAGGATGCGCAGCGAGTCCGGCGCCTCGGTGAAGGCGACCGGGTCGGGCAGGTGGCGGATCGCGCGCGATTGCAGCCATTTCGGCACGTCGTGGCGCAGGCGCGCGACGAGCTCCATGTCTTCGCCGACCGAGTCGGTGGCGTAGCCGCCGGCCTTGACGATGGCCTGGCGACGGAACAGGCCGAACGCGCCCGAGACGATGAGGTTGCCGCCCAGGCCGTCCCAGCCGAGGCGGCCGACCAGGAAGGCGCGCATGTACTCGATGACCTGGAACCGGGCCAGCCACGACTTCGGCAGGCCGACCTCGACCACGTTGCCGCGCTCGATCTTGCAGCCGTTGGCGAGGCAGAGCGAACCGCCGACGCCGACGACCTCGAGGTCCGACAGGAAGGGCCGCACCAGGCGCAGCAAGGCGTCGGGGATGATCAGCGTGTCGGCGTCGATGGCGCAGACCAGCGGGTAGCGCGCGGCGTTGACGGCGCAGTTGAGGGCGTCGGCCTTGCCGCCGTTCTCCTTGTCGATGACGACGAGGCGGCGGTTGATGGCCGAGCGGTAGGTCGCGCGGATCGGCTGGCACTTCAGGTCCAGGCGCATGTCGATCGGCACGGCCTCGAGCGCGAACGCGGTGCGCAGCTTGGCCATCGTCTGGTCTTGCGAGCCGTCGTTGACGACGACGACCTCGTGCTGCGGGTAGCGCAGGTTCAGCAGCGCGCGCACCGACTCGACGACGTTCTTCTCTTCGTTGTGCGCCGGCACGATGATGCTGATCGGCAGCGTGGCGCGGCCGCGCAAGCTCACGGCCTCGGGGCTGCTGCCCTCGAGGTCGCGGCGCACGCGGATGACGCCGAAGACCGCCGCGACGAACTGGGCGATATAGCCCGCCGTCAGGGCGACGAAGTACACCAGGACGAAGAGGTTCATGACTTCGATCATGCGCCCTCCGTCGCCAGGCGATGTTCGGCGAGCGCGCTGCTCGCGTTCTCGTTGCCGCGGGCGGCCGCTTCACGCAGCGCCGCAGTGCCCTGCGGGCCGCAGCGGGTCAGCGCGAGCGCGGCGTTGTGCCGCACCCACTCGGCGCTGTCGTCCAGCAGCGGCGCGATCGCCGACGCCGAGCCGTCGCCGCCGAGCTTCGCGGCGGTGCTGACGGCGGCGGAGCGGACCTCCCAGAACTCGTCGCGCAGCGCGCGCAGCACGGCGGGCAGGGCGGTCGGATCGTCGAGCTCGGCCAAGCCGCGCAGCGCCTCGATGCGCACCTCGATGTCCACGTCGGTCACGGCGTCCACCACGACGTCGACGACGTCCTCGCTGTTGGAGCGGCCCAGGGCGCCGACCGCGATCAGGCGCAGCTCGCCGTCCGGGTCGTGGCTCAGGGTCGCGAGCTCCTGGATCGGCAGCGGCTCGGTGGCCGAGAGCGCGTCGATCGCGCGGGTACGGGCCAAGCGGCCATCCTTGGCGATGGCGGCGAGCGAGACCAGGCCCTCGCTGGCGCGGCCCAGCGCGCAGAGCGCCTCGAAGGACGACAGGCGCACGTCCGAGAGCTTGTCCTGCACCAGCTCGGCGAGCACGTTCGCCGGATCGCCGAGCGCGCGGGCCTCGCGGATGCAGCGGTTGCGCTCCCAGGGTTGGCGACGCGCGGCGGCGGCGCTGACGGCGGCGAAGCCGGCCTCGACGAAGACGCGGGCCAGCGCCTTGGCGTGGTCGAGCGTGACGAACTCGGCGAGCTCGGTCAGCAGGCGGCGGCCGCTCTCGGCGCCCAGGCGGTTGACGATCGCCAGGGCGCGGGCGTGGGCCGCGTCCGGCGCGTCACCCGAGAGCTCGGGCATCACCTCGGTCAGCTCGCGGCGCGCGAGATCGTAGCGCTGCTCGCGGCCGATCGAGCGCCTGCGCATGAAGAGCAGCGTGAACAACGCGGCAAAAACGATGACCACCTCGAGGATGACCACCACGAGCACGATCCACTCGGTCGTCGACAAGTGGTCGAAGTTCACAGCCGCACACGCGCCGCGAGCGCGACGTCCCACCAGCGGTTGCCCAGCTCGATCTGCTGCAGCACGGTGCCCATCGCCCGGATGCCGAAGCGATGCGTGAACCAATGGTCCCAGCCGACGACCAGCGACACGGCCGACTCGTCGGGCGCCGAGACGGTCCGGTTGGTGAACACGACCTCCTGACCCCAGTAGAGCCAGGCGAACGCGGCATCGCGGCTGTCGAAGTCAAAGCGCGAACGCAAGAAGAAGGTGTGGCCGATCTGGCCGACCTGGCCCTCGGGGCCCTTGCCGCGGCCGACGAAGAGGTAGCCCGGCTGCAGGGTCAAGCGACCGAGGAAGATCGGGACATACGGGCCGATCGACCACAGCGGCGAGATCTCGAAATTGGCGTAGCGCGCCCAGATGCCGACGGCGAAGCGGCCAAAATGCCAGGCTCCTTCGGCCCACAGGTCGATCGGCGGCAGGAAGCCACCGGTCTCGGGGGCGAAGAACGCGCGCACGTCGCCCGACAGCTTGCTGACCTCGAAGAAGAGCTGGGCGTAGGCGGCGTAGCCCGTCGACGTGGTCGTGATGCCCGCGCCGCCGACCTGGGCGATGGGCACCACGGTCCGGTCGCGCTGTTCGCCATAGAGGCCGACGTTCAGCGTCAGCTGGCGGCTCCAGGTGTAGCCCAGCGTCGCCTCGCCGCGCTGCCAGAGGTCGCTCTGGTACAGCGAGAGGCCGACGAGGCCCTGCAGCAGCCAGGGGTTCTCGGCGATCGTCAGCTGGCGCTCCAGCTCGTCGGGCAGCTCCATGCCGGGGCGGACCTGGCCGCGCGCCAGATCCGGGCGGCCGATCTGCAGGTAGAGCGCGACAAGGCGCACCGCGATGCGGATATCGCCGTCGCCGCGCAGCTGGGCCTCACGCCAGGCGCGGATCGCGCCGCCGGGATCGTTGCGCGACTCGCGGATCTGGGCGACGAGGCGCAACGCGTCGGTGTTCTGGCGATCGGCCTTGTACACCGCGACGGCAGCGGCCTCGCCCTCGTCGACCCGGCCGAGCCAGAACAGCAGGCGGGCCCGCTGCATGTGCACTTCGTAGTCCTTCGGGTAGCGGACGAGCACCGCTTCGGCGACCTTGAGCGCCATCGGGAAGTTCCGCTGCAGGATGAAGTTGCGCACCGTGATGGCGTTGAGCGCCAGGCCCGCGAGCTCGCCCTCCTTGGCGACCGCGACCGGTCCTTGCGGCCCCGTCGGCGGCTCGGGATCGGCCTTGTCGGGCGCGCTGCCTTCGCTCGGCACGGCCGGCGGCGGCAGCGATGGATCGGTTGCCGTGTCGGGCGTTTGGGCGCTCGGGCGCTGCGCGGGCGCGTCACGATCTGTCGGAGCCTGGGCGTGTGCGCTCCGGGTGGCGGCGAGCGACGTCAGCAAGATCGCGACAATCCAGAGGAAAGTACGCGCCAGAATCGCCGTCGACCGCGCGTGCCGACGCACGGGCCCCGCCTCGGCGACGAGGACGCCGCGCCTGGACAAACATGTGGGATTTCCGGCAGTCATCTAGGAACGCGAGTCCTTGGCATTCGGGGGAATCGAAGGCGCCCTGCGTAGTAGCACCTATGGGTGTCTCGATTCAAGCCCACGGAGGCCGTCGCGAGCGATCCATGGGCCGTTCAGCCGGCGTCGAACCCGGTCCGCTGGAGCAGCGCGGCGTCGATGCCACGGCTCGCCGGGACGGCGAGGCCGAAGCTCGCAAGGCGTCGAATGTGCTTGGCCAGGATGTCGGTTTCGAGGTTCACGGACTTGCCGACGCCGCCCTCCAGCAGCTGCGTGTGCTCGCTGGTGTGGGGGATGATGGTGACGCCAAAGCCGCCCGGCCAGACCGTGTTCACCGTCAGCGAGACACCGTCGATCGCGATCGAGCCCTTGGCCACGATCTCGGGTTCGAGCGCCGCGGGCACGCTGTAGCGCAGGTCCCAGGCGTCGCTGCGGCGGTCGGCCGCCACGAGCTGCCCCATCGCGTCGACGTGGCCGCTGACCCAATGGCCGCCAAGGCGATCGCCGAGCCGCAGCGCGCGCTCGAGGTTGACCTTCGCCCCGGACGCGAGCGAACCCAGCGATGAGCGCGCCAGCGTCTCGTGGCTGACGTCGAACGCCAGCGCCACCGACTCACCCTGGTTCGGGTGGTCGACCACCGTCAGACAGACGCCGTTGACCGCCACGGAATCGCCCAAGGCGACGCCGGGCCGCTGGCCGTCAGTCCACGAGGCCAGCACCACCAGCCGCGCCGCGTCGCCGCTCCGCCGGACGCTCGCGATCCGCCCCACCGTCTCGATGATGCCTGTGAACACGTCTCACTCCCCCTGCCGGCGCGACGGGCGCGCGCGGACGTGGATGTCGCCGTCGAGCAACTCGACGCTGTCGATCGTCAGCCGGACGGCGTCGGCCAGGGTCGTCACGCCCAACCCGGGCCACAGACCCCGACCGCTGCCGAGCAGCTTCGGCCCCGCCATCCACTCCAGCCGATCGACCAGGCCCTGGCGCCAGAGCTCGGCCGCCAGCGTCGCGCCGCCCTCGCAGAGCACGGCGTGCTGACCGCGGGCGTGCAGATCGCGCAGGACGCGAGCCAGCCAGTCGTCCGCCGCCTCGAGCGCGACGATCTCGACCCCACGGGCGCGCAACGCCGCGGCGTGCGGGCTCTCGCTCGACATCGGCAGGGTGTAGACGCGCGTCGGTGCGATCGAGACATCGCACAGCGCCGCGTCGTCCGGCAGGCGCAGACGCCGGTCGACCACGACGCGCAGCGCGCGCCGCGAGGTGGCGATCTCGCGTGCGTCCAACCGCGGGTCGTCGGCCAACGCCGTGCCGCTGCCGATCAGGACGGCGTCGGCGTCCGCCCGCATCGCGTGGACCCGCCGCCGTGCCGTCGGCCCGGTCAACCACTGCGAGCTGCCGTCGACCGCGGCGGTCAGGCCATCGAGCGTCGCGGCCATCTTGAGCCGGACGTACGCGCGCTCGTGCCGCTGCAAGACGAGGAAGACCTCGAGCAGCGCCAGCGCCGCGTCAGCTTCGACGCCCGCGTGGGTCTCGATGCCTGCATCGGCCAGCCGCTCCAGGCCACCCGCCGCCTGCGGGTTCGGATCGCGCACCGCGCAGACGACGCGGGCGACGCCAGCGGCGATCAGCGCCTCGCTGCACGGCGGCGTGCGGCCGTGGTGGTTGCAGGGCTCGAGCGTGACGTAGGCCGTCGCGCCGCGCGCGGCGTCGCCCGCCACGGCCAGCGCTTCGATCTCCGCGTGGGGGCCGCCGCAGCGCCGGTGCCAGCCGACGCCGACAGCCACGCCGTCGCGCACCAGCACGCAGCCGACCTGCGGGTTGGGCCGGACCTCCGGGCCGCCGCGCGCGCCGGCCTCGATCGCGGCCCGCATCCAACGGCCGTCGTCGACCGTCGCCTGCCCGTCCGCCGCGTGGACCGCTTCGCTCATGGGGCCTGGGGCGTCGGCTCGTCGTCCGCGGATGGGTCTGGAGCCGTCACGGCCGCGCCATCGTGGGCGTGGGCGGCGTCGTGCGCGGCGCGGCTCGCCGCAGCGCTGCGATCGCGCTCCTCGTCGGCCAGGGCCGTGACCTCGGTCAGCAGCGCGCCGATGTCCTCGAACTCGCGATAGACGCTGGCAAAGCGCACGAACGCGATCGTGTCGTGCTCGCGCAGGAATTCCATGACCCAGCTGCCGAGCTCGGACGAGGAGATCTCGGTCAGGCCGCGCTCGGCGAGGCGGAGCTCGGCGGTGCGAAGCAGATCTTCGATCGCGTCGGCCGGGACGGGGCGGCGGTGCAGGGCGACGGCGACGCCGGCGCGCAGCTTGTCGCGATCGAAGCGCTCACGCGTGCCGTTCTTCTTGACCACGAGGACCGGTGCGGCCTCGATGCGCTCGTAGGTCGTGAAGCGGTGGTTGCAGTCTTCGCACTCGCGGCGGCGCCGGATCGCGTCTTCGCGCGGCGTCAGGCGCGAGTCGACGACACGACTGGCCAGGCTCGCGCAGCGCGGGCACCTCATGCGCCGCCCGAGGGCGTCGCGCCGCCGTGTGCCCGGACCTGCGCTTCGAGCGCGGTGATCTTGTCGAGCCGCCGTTGGTGGCGCTCCTCGAACGTCGTGTCGAGCCAGGCGTCGATGCTGTCGAGCACGACCGCCGGCGCAAGGACGCGCGCGCCCAGGCACAGGATGTTCGCCTTGTTGTGCTCTGCGGCCAGGCGCGCGGTCTGCGTGTCGTGGACCAAGGCCGCCCGGATGCCGGGGACCTTGTTCGCCGCGATGCTCATGCCGATGCCGGTCCCGCAGACCAGCACGCCGCGCTCGGCGCCACCCTCGATGACGAGGTGGGCGACGGCAGCTGCCTGATCCGGGTAGTCCGACGAGGTTCCGGCCTCAGGGCCGATCTCGACGACATCGACGCCGCGCGCCGCGAGGTGCCTGGCGATCTGGCCGCGGAGGTCCACGGCCGCATGATCCGAGCCAACTGCGATGCGCATCGGCTCCGACCTCACGCCTCAGCGGCCTCGTCACCACCGCCGAGCTCGACGATCGGGGCGATGATCTGGCGACCACGGTACTGACCACACTGGTTGCAGACGTGGTGCGGGCGGGTCGGCGCGCCACAGTTGCTGCACGAGGACAGCGTCGGGGCGGAGATGATATCGTGCTGCGCGCGGCGGCTCAGCTTGCGGGCGCGGGACATGCGCTTCTTCGGGACTGCCATCGTTCACTCCAGGCGCCGCTGTGCGCGGGAGCGCACTGGCGAACAACCGGCTGGCGCACCAGCGGTAGGGCGCGAGAGTCTAGGGGCCCGGGACCTGGGTGTCAACGACCGCGATCCGCGCCGGCCGCAGTGCTTGACACCCTCCCGGCTGCGGGCGAACAATCGCGCTGGCCGGCCCCATCCGCGCTGCGCCCCTGGAGTCCCACCCACGTGATTACCGAGCACTGCCGCTTCCAGCTCGAAGCCAGCAAGCTCGGCCGCGACGTGGTCTTTCAGGTCACGGTCTTCCAGAAGGAGGAGCGTCGTCGCACCAAGCTCTTCGCCGCGACGCAATGCTCCGACCCCTTCCACTTCTTGATCCAGTTCATCATCCGCGAGGCGCCGGATTTCGACACCCTGCTCGGTCGCTTCGTCGCGCAGCTCGACCACCGCGGCTTCGAGCCGATGCGGATGCGCATGCGCGGCGAGGGCAAGTGGGAGTCGTGGACGCCCGTGCCCCGGCTGGGCAGCGCCGACACGCCCGACGCTGCCGCCGCGGCCGCCGCGCGCCTGTCGGATTCGCGCACGGGACCGCGCAGCTCGCGCAAGGGCGACGAGGCCGTCGGCGACCAGCCCATCGATCCCTGAGCCACCGGCTCGCTCCTGCACCGCGATCTTCGCGCGATGACCTTCGCGCGATCCCGCATCGTCGCGCGATCCCGGCCTCAACGCTCGGCGGCGCGCTCCTGCCACGCCTGCAACGCCTTGGCGCGGAAGCGTCGACTGCCGCTCGGATCGCGCACGGTGATCTTCGCCGCGTCCAGCAGCTCTGCCAGCGGGATCAGGTGCTTGCGCGTGAGGTCGAAGAGCGTCTTGAGGTCGCCGGTGTCGAAGCCCTCGCGGTCGGCGAAGGCCTCGAACAGCCGCTGGACCGCCCGTTGGAACGCGACCTCCAGCAGCACGACCTCGCCGTGGCGCAACAGCCAGCCCGCACGGACGCCGGCCTCGATGGCGTCGGCCACCTGCGCCGACGTCACGCGTTCACCAGCCGCCGCTGCGCAGGCGACCACCTCGTCGGCCAGGGCGTTGCCGGTCGCCGGGGCGAGATCGCCCGCCGCGAGCACGGCGCGCAACGCGTCGAGCAGCACGTCGCTCGGGCCCTTGGCGGCGACGACGAAGCCGGGCAGGGCGACCATCGTCGCGACGGGCTTGAGCGCCCCACGCCGGACCAGGCCGTCGACCACGGCGTCGATCATCGAGGGCGACAGCCACGCGCCGACCCGGCGGGACACGTCGCTACGCTCGATGCCTTCGCGGTCGGGCGAGGCGCGATGCACGTCGTCGACCGCCGCGAGGACGCGCGCCTCGAGCTCCGTGATCGCGCTCGGCACCAGCCAGGTCGGCGGTTGACCGAGCTTGCGCACCTTGCCGCCGCCTGCCGCCTTGGCCAGCACCCGGTCGAGCCGTGTCGGCGCCATCGGCAGGACGCGGCCCAGCGCGGCGCGGTCGAGACCGGCGATCGCCGCCATGCCGACGACCGCGACCAGCGCCGCTTCGTCGTCGTCGCTGGCGATCTGGCCGAGCGCCTCGGCCACCGCGGCGTCGTCCAGCCGATGCCGCGGCGGCGACGGGTGCAGGATGCGGCCGCCGGCGACAGTGCGGCCGAAGCGTGGATCGTCGTGGCTGCCGCGCAGCACGAAGCGGTCGCCGGCCGCCAACGCCACCGGATGGTCCAGGTGCAGCTGGGCCAGGCCGCGTTCGCCCGGCGCCAGCTGCGCGGCGACCAGCGGAACGACGGCGGCCTCGACGCGCGAGGTGCCGATGTGCAGCGTCCAGCGGCTGCGGCGCGCGATCGGCAGCGGGCAGGTCGCGAGCACGTCGACGAGCGCGTCGACCCGATCGCTGACGACGACGGCGTCGGCGCTGGCGAGCACGCAGCCGGCGGGCAGGTCGGTCGGCGCGGCGCCGGCGAGCTGGATCGCCAGCCGCCCGGGGGCCGAGAACGCGCTCACCGCGACGCCGTGACGCTCCAGCCCGCGCACGCGGAACGTGGCCTCGCCTGGCGCCACCCGCAGCGTCTCGCCCTCGTGGATCCGGCCCGTCGCGGCGGTGCCGGTCGCGACCGTGCCGCGGCCGCGCAGGTGGAAGGCGCGGTCCACCGGCATCCGGAACGGGCGGGTCGATTCGGCTGCGGAGGCGGCGTCGGCCCGGACGCGGTCGACCAGGGCAGACAGGCCAGCGACCAGCCCCGGCAGCCACGGCTCCGGCGCCCGCGACGAGAAGCGCAGGATCGGCGCGGCTTCCAGGAAGGTCCCCTCGCACAGCTCGCCGAGCTCGAGCTCGAGCAGCTCCAGCAGGTCGTCGTCGGCGAGGTCGGCCTTGGTCAGGACGATGGCGCCGCGGCGGACGCCGAGCAGCCCGGCGATGGCGAGGTGCTCGCGCGCTTGCGGCATCACGCCTTCGTCGGCTGCGACGACCAGCAGCACCGCGTCGACGCCGACCGCGCCAGCGATCATCCGGCGGACGAAGCGCTCGTGGCCGGGCATGTCGACGAGGCCCACGGTGACGGGGCCCGACGGATGCGGCAGCGTCAGGGGCGCGAAGCCGAGCTCGATGCTGATGCCGCGGCGCTGCTCCTCGGCCAGGCGGTCGGTCTCGACCCCGGTGACGCAGCGGACGAACGAGGTCTTGCCGTGGTCGACGTGGCCGGCGATGCCGAACGTGACGCCGGCGCCGGCGAGCACGGCCGGATCGACGGCGATCGGCAGCGGCAGCGTCGGCTGGTCGGTGGCGGGCGGATCGAACGGTGGCGTGGAGGCAGGCTGGTCCATCGCGTTGACGCTAGCACGAGGCCCCGCTGCACCTCCAGCCGTCGCATTGACCGGGTAGTCGCCTCGCGGTAGCGTTCCGACAGGTGAGCGTGTCGAGGACCCCGCCTTCGGTGCCGGATTCCGGGCATCGTCGCACTGCCGGACGCCTGTCCCCCACGAGGGAGCCCACGTTTGAACGTCCGCTGTCCCAACTGCGGCGCCGTGTTCCCCGCCCCGCCCGAAGCGGCCGCAGGCGGGGCTGTCGGCTGTCCCCTCTGCCTGCACACCTTCGACGCGGCCGGGATGCAGACGCTCTCGATCGCCGGCCCGGCGCCGATCGCGCCGCGCGCTGGCCCGCCGCTCGATCTGCCCGACGGTGATGACGAGTTCGAGGCCTTCGGCACGCCGGCCTCGGGCCTGACCTCGACCTTTGGCGGCGGCTTCGGCGCGCCGCGTCCGGGCGCTCCGGCCAAGCCCGGCCTGCGCCCCGGCGCCTCCGGCGGCGCGGCAGGCGACTTCGACGATCCCTTCGCCCAGAGCACCAAGGCGGCCAAGCGGCTCGACGACCCCTTCGGCAGCCCTGCGGCAGGAGCTGACCCCTTTGGCTTCGGCGGCGGCAGCAAGCTCGAGTCGACCGGCGACGTCGACTTCGACGCCCTGCTCGGGCAGGTCGGCAAGGAGCCCACCGGCGTCCAGAAGCGACCTGCGGCCAAGGCCGCGCCCACGCTCGAGGACGACAGCCTCTTTGGTGGCGACGACGACTCGCTGTTCATGGCGAGCGCGAACACGTCGGGTGCGCTCTTCGACGACGCTGACGAGCTCGACAGCGGGCCGGCGCCGCAGAAGTCGCGCGTCCCGACCTCGGCGGCCGAGTCCGCGACCCAGGGGCCCGCCGCGCAGGGGGCCCCGGCCGAGCGCGGCAAGCGCAAGCGGGACCGCGGGCCCCTGATCGACCGCGCCCTGGTCGGCGGCATGCTCCTCCTCGGCGTTGGCCTGGCGATGGACTACGCCGGCATGCCGGCGTTCGGCCTCGGCGATCTGATCCCATCCTTCTCGTTCGCCGGCCTGTCGTCGGGTGAGCAGGCCGCCGCGAAATCGCGCGAGCGGCCGGTCGCTGCCAACCTGTTGGACCCGACCGAGATCAACGACACCGCCGATCGCTACGCCCTCGAGGTCAGCCGCCTGCGCCAGGTCTTCGACGCGCGCCCCGACGACGCCCAGGTGCGCCGCGCGCTCGTGTCGGCCTACCTGGACCTGCAGGAGCGGGCGCCGGACGTCTTCGCCAGCGACATCGCCTACAAGACCGAGCTCGACGCCCTGGCGCCACTGCCGCCCCGTGGGATGCTGATCGCGGCGATCATCGCGCCCGGCGAGGAGCCTGTCGGCCCCATGATCGAGGCCCTGGCCAACGGCGAAGGGGCCGACGCCGATGACCTCGCGACGGCCGCCTGGGCACAGCTGCAGCTGCGCAGGCAGCAGCTGCGCAAGCAGGCGCTCGAGCAACCCGGCCTGATCTCGCAGCCGCAGAACGATCCGTTGCGGGTGCCCGGCGCCGACGATCCCAAGCTCAAGCTGGCCGACGCCTGGATCCAGAAGGCGATCGAGCTCGGCAAGACCGCGAACAACCGCGTCAAGCTGCAGGTGATTCGGGCGCAGATCGACGACGCCATGGAGCGGCCGGCCGCCGTCATCGAGCGCGTGGGCGAGTTCGTGGACGCGACGCCCGACCATCCGCTCGCCCACGAGTTGCTCGCGTCGGCCCTGATCGACGCCAACGAGCTGACGCGCGCGGCCGCCGTGACGAAGAAGCTCGCGACCTGGGCCACCGAGACCGAGGCCCTGCCGTGGGTGATCAGCGCGCTGCACCTCGAGGCGCGCATGGCGGCTCGCCGTGGCCGCACCGACGACCAGATCCAGGCCTTGCAGGGTGCCGTCGCGCGCAACGGCGACGACGAGCTCACGGTCGTGCGTCTGGCGCGCCTGTACCTGCGCGAGAAGCGGGCGCAGGACTGCCAGCGCTTGCTGGTGGCCTCGAAGAAGGCCGACATGAAGTCGATCGCCTTCGAGGTCGTGTTCGTCGAGTACTGGCTCTGGGCCCATCGCTACGACGACGCGCTCGCCGAGCTGACCGAGGCGACCAAGACCTACCCGGAGTCGGTGGATCTGCTCTTCCTGCGCGGGCAGGTCGAGGAGCAGCAGCACCATTCTGCGACGGCGCGTGACTTCTTCGCCCGCGTGCTGCAGCGCGAGCCGCGCCATGTGCAGGCGGCGCTGCGCCTCTCGGAGCTGCAGCGCGAGGCCAAGCGGCTCGACGACGCGCTGTTCACGCTGCAGAGCGTGCGCGAGCGTGTCGGCGACGAGGAGGCCATCCTCGAGCCGCAGGCCCAGGTCCTGCTGGAGCTCAAGCGCGACAAGGAGTCTCGCGACATCTACGCGCTGCTGTTGCAGAAGGCGCCGAGCAACAAGCGCTACCTGCTCGAAGCGGCCCGCCTCGACCTGCGCATGGGCTTCATCGACCGCGCGCTCGGCTACCTCACGGTGCTGCGGGCCGAGGGGGCGCTGGACCGCGACGGCGCGATCGCCCTGGCTGCTGGCCTCGCCAGCAAGGACCGGCCCAAGGAGGCCGCCGAGACCCTGGTGCCCTTCGCCGAGCGCGAGCCCAACTCCGTGGCGATCAACGCGGTCACGGGTCGGTACCTGTTGGACGCCGGCGACCTCGCGCACGCCGAGACGATGCTGGCGCGGGCGCACCAGGTGGCCCTGCGCTCGGGCGGCGACGCCGAGACGCTGTTCCAGTACGGGCGGTTGGCCTTCGCCAAGGGCGAGGTCGACAACGGCGTCTCGCGCATGACCCAGGCGATCCACGCCGAACAGACCCGCCATCACTACCGCTTCGAGCTCGCTCGCGCCCTGATGAAGGTCGACCGTCGCGCGCATCCGAGCGCGCCGAAGATCGCGCTCGACCAGCTCGAGTACCTCGTCGCACATGCACCGCGCTTCGCCGAGGCGCGCAACCCGATCGACTATCTGCCCGAGGTGCATCGCCGCGCGGCGCAGCTCTACGCTGACGAGGCGCGGTGGAGCTCGGCGATCCCGCATCTGCGCGCCGCGCAGCAGCTCGAGCCCAACGATCTCGACACCCAGGTCCTGCTCGGCCGGGCGCTGTTCCAGGTCAACGACCGCGGCGCCGAGGGCGTGCTGCGCAAGGTCGTGGCCCGACGCCCCGGCGACGCGCGCGCCGCGCTCTACCTTGGCTTGACGCTGATCGGTCGCGGCCAGATCAGCGAGGCTCTGTCGTTCTTGGAGCGTGCATCCGGGTCGAACGACCCCGCCGTGGCCGAGGCGTCGTACCACGTCGCGCTGATCGCCCGGGATCGCGGCCAGAACGCCAAGGCCCTGGCGGCGGTGCGCGCGTTCCTGGCCCACGCGCCGTCGGACCACCCCTTCCGTCGCGACGCCCAGGGCCTGCTCGGCGATCTCGGCGGACGCTGAACGGCCGCGGCGGTCACGGCAGCCAGAGCGACGCGTCGCCGTACGAGTAGAAGCGATACCCCGACGCGACGGCGACGCGATAGGCGGCGAGCACCTTCTGGCGTCCCGCGAGGGCCGACAGCAGCAGCAGCAAGCTCGAGCGCGGCAGGTGGAAGTTCGTCATCAGGCCGCGCACGACCTCGAAGCGATGGCCCGGCAGCAGCGTCATCCCCGTCTCGCCGCGGCCGGCGACCACGCCGTCGCGGCCGAGGGTCTCGAGCACCCGGGTGGTCGTCGTGCCCACCGCGATCACCGGGCGGCCGTCGCGGCGCGCGGCGCGGATCGCCTCGGCCGTCGCTTCCGCGACCTCGTAGCGCTCGGCCAGGACGCGGTGGCCGCGGATGTCGTCGACCCGCACCGGCAGGAACGTGCCCGGCCCGACGTGCAGCGTCACGGCGACGCGCTCGACGCCGGCGTCGTCCAGGCGACGCAGCAGCCCCGGCGTGAAGTGCAGCCCGGCGGTCGGCGCGGCGATCGAGCCCGGGTGCCGCGCCCAGGCGGTCTGGTAGCGCGCGCGATCGCGGCCCGCGCCGTCCTCCTTGCCGCCGCGCAGGTACGGCGGCAGCGGCAGGTGGCCCGAGCGTGCGAGCAGCGCTTCGAGGTCTTCGGCGCCGCCGAGATCGACGTCGACCTGACCGTCACCGTGGTTGCGGACGATCGTGGCGTGCGTGCCGCCCTCGAGGTCGATGACCTGACCGACGCGCAGCGCCTTGCTCGAGCGCGCGATCGCGCGCTGATCGCGCAGCCCGTCGTCGCCCGCCCCGGCGAAGGGCGCGACCAGCAGCAGCTCGACGGCGCCGCCGCTGTCGCGCTTGTGGCCGAGCAGGCGCGCAGGGACGACCCGGGTGTCGTTGACGACCAGCAGGGTGCCGCGGGGCAGCAGGTCCGGCAGATCCGCCACGACGTGGTGGGCGAGGGCGTCGCTGGCGAGCGAGGCGACGAGCATCCGCGCCGCGTCGCGCGGCTCGACGGCCTCTTGGGCGATCAGCGCGTCGGGCAGGTCGAAGTCGTAGTCGGCCAGCGACGCGCCGGCGGGCAGGGCGTCGGCGGGCAGGTCCACGGCCGGCGGCGCGTCGGAAGCGTGGCTCACGGCAGCTCTCCCGGCCCGAGCAGCTCCAGGCGGTCGAGCGCGACCGAGCCATAGCGGCGCTGGTCGATGCGGCGCCATCGGCCGGCGAGGGTCGCGTCGTCCAGGCCCGACGGCGACTCGACCCAGACGTCGCTGCTGGTCCGCAGCACGCCCGACGTGGCCAGGTCGTGCAGCAGGCCCTGGTAGAGCTTGGCGTCCCAGGGTGGATCGAGCCAGACGATATCGAACTTGGCCCCGGCCTTGGCCAACTGCTGCAGCGCGGTCTTGGCGTCGACCGCCATGACGTCGGCGCGGTCGTCGAAGCGCGCCTTGCGCACGTTCGCCCGCAGCACCGCCAGGGCCTCGGCGTCCGGCTCGACGAAGACGGCGCGGCCGGCACCACGCGAGAGCAGCTCCAGGCCGATCGTGCCGGCACCTGCGCAGAGGTCGAGCACGGCCTCGCCGTCGAACGTCGCGCCAAGGATGCTCATGGCCGCTTCGCGGACCCGCATCGGCGTCGGTCGGACTCGCAGCCCCTCTGGGGCGCGCAGCGTCAATCCCTTGCGTGTGCCAGCGATGATGCGCATGGTCAGGCTCCCTTGCCGCGCGTGGACGCGGCGCCACGCGACCGGACCCTGCCACATGCTCGCGCCCCGGAACAGTCGGCCCGCCACGCTCCTGCGCCCCCTGGCGCTGCGCGTGCTCGTGCCGCTCGCCGTGCTGGTCTGCGCCATGGCTGTCGGCTGCGACGACGACCCGCCGCCGGAGCCCGTCGAGGGGCTGTCCGGCAGCCTCGATCCGGCAGCGACCGAGCGCAACGCCGGCGGCCCGTCGCGCGCGGTCCAGGCCGCCTCGACCCAGCGCGAGCCCGCGGGCCCGCCGTTCCAGACGGCACGCTCGGCCTACGGGCGACGCAGCGGGCGCATCGTCGCGGCGGCGGTGTCGTTGCGCTTCGTCAACCGCGCCGACGCGCCCGACCAGGCCTCGGCGGGGTTCGACCGCCTGCGCGGCGCCGCCGTGTTCGCCGACCTCGACCGTCGCGACATCGACATCACCCGCGCGTTGGTCGGTCAGTCGAGCCAGCAGGGCCAGATCCCCGAACCGGACGCGTGCGTCGTCGTGCCGGCCGGTCGCGAACATGCAGAGCCGGCGCCCGTCGCCTGGTTGCAGCTGCTCGACGTCGGCGACGTCCGGGTGCTGGCGGGCGACGAGCGCCTCGACCTGGCCGTGAGCATGGTGCCGAGCATGTTCGGCGCCGTCCGTGGTGTGCACTACGACGGGACCCGCGATCAGGCCCGCGCCATGCTCGGTCACGGCACGCTGCGCTTGATCGCCGACGGTGGCGACGGCATCGCGCCGATCGACGCGGCGATCGTCGTGCCACGGCCCCTGCGCATCAGCATGGTCGCCGGGATGCCCGTCCGTGGCGGCGTGCTCGAGCTGCCGGCGCAGCCGGCCGATCTGGAGATCCGCTGGGGCAGCGTCGACGGCGTCGCCGCGCTCGAGCTGCGCATCGCCGCGGAGAGCGGCGCGGCGCCGTCGTGGTTGCGCTGCCGCCTGCGCGACGACGGCAGCTTCACCGTGCCCGCCGCCATGCTCGAACCGTGGCGCCAGCGCGCGCCGCGCTCGTGGTTGTTGACCCTGACCCGCAGCGCGCGCGCCGGGATCCCGGGCTTTCCGGGGGAGCCGCTGCAGCTCGAGCTCGTCGATACGGTGCGGCTGTCGGTCGCGGCGCCGATCGAGGCCGAGCCGGCGGTGCCGGTCGAAGGTCGACCCCGGCGCAGCCGCGCGCCGCGCGCCGACCGCGGCGGTGACGGCGATGACGGCGGCAAGGCCGCGGGCGCCGGTCGCGACTAGCGCTTGCCGCCGAACAGGCGCTCGAGCAGCGACTGCTTCTTCTCGAGCGGCACCTTGCGCATCTCGCCAGTCTGCGAGGCGATCGGGGTCGCCGCGCTCGACGCCCTGCGCGACGTGGACGAGGTGCGCGTCGGCGCCTTCTCGGTCGGCATCTTGGCCGCTGGCGTCTGGACCGAGGTCGAGCGACGGCGCTCGAACAGGCGGGCCTCGCGCTGCGCCTCGACGTGCTTCTCGTTGATGGACAGGCACTTGTCGAGGTGGACCTTCACCTTGGGCATGTCGCCCGCCAGCTTGTGCCAGACCGCCAGGTAGTAGTGGGCCTGGGCGACGGCGGCCGGCGACGAGCGCGAGCCCACGACGTCCTCGAGCAGGGTGCGGCTCTCGGCCATGCGCTCATGCTCGGGGTTGGCGTGGTTGTTGAAGATCGCCCAGGCGAGCTCCGCGCGGCATTCCGGGTCGAAGGGCTCACCGAACAGCCGATCGGCCAGCCGCAGCGATTGCTGTGCCTGCGGCCAGTCGCGGCGCAAGATCAGCTGGCGCGCGCGATGGACGTGGATCTTCGCCAGCGCCGGGTTCGGACCCTCGCCGATCGGTGCCTCGGGTTCGGCGGGCAGCGTCGCGACGTATTCGGCGCGGCGTTCGATGTCGGTCAGCGTCAGGCGGGCGCGGGTCAGGGCCTGGAAGGCACGCGTGGCGTCCGCGCGCAGCTCGCCGCGGTACACCGGCAGGTCCGGGTGCAGCGTGCGCGCCATCTGGACGAACGCCGACTGGACCTCGCCATCGCTGGCACCCCGGGGCAGGCCGAGCAGCGTGAAGTAGTCGGCGTTGTCGTCGAGACGCTGCAAGACGACCCGGAGGGCCTCAGGTGTCTCGGTCGTCGGTCCAGTCGTCATGGGGGGACTCCCTGGTACGTTCGAGGGCGGGTTTTGCGGGCTGTGCGTCGCCTGGATTCGACCTCTCGGGCCCGCTGCGCCGGCCAACAATGTATGCGAATTGCCGCCAACGCGCAACGCGGGGGCGTCGGTGGGCACCGGAGGGCGCCATCGGCCCGTCCACCGTTGACCGCACCCTCTCGCTGCGCTACGTCCGTCGGCGTACCGTCGGCGGCCGCATCCGCCCCCTGGAGCCCATGTCCGTCGAAGCGACCAGCGCCGGCAAGTCCGGCACCACCGCGCACTACAACCTCGCGATCGTCGGCACGGACCTCGCCGGACTCGTGCTCGGCGCGCTCGCGGCCAAGGCGGGCTACCGCGTTTGCGTGATCGGTCAGGGCGGCCTCGGCGCCCTGGTCGAGCATCGCGGCCAGATGCTCTGCCGCGCGCCCCAGATGACCTACGGCCTGTCGAGCCCGCCGGTGCGCAAGGTCTTCGAGGCGCTCGGCCTCGGCCTGGAGCTGCGCAACCTGCCGCACCGGCGCGAGCCTGGCTTCCAGGTCGTGCTGCCCGGCAAGCGCATCGACGTCACGACCCAGCCCGAGCGCTTCCGCGCCGAGCTCGACCGAGAGTTCCCGGGCGAGCGGGCGCGGATCGACGGCTTCTTCCGCCACGTCGCCGAGATCGACAAGCAGGTCGAGGAGGCCTTCGAGCAGGGCATCCGCCTGCCGCCCAGCGGCCTGGTCGAGAAGTTCCAGTTCCGCGGCCTGGTCAAGCGCTTCCCCTTCCTCGACGACGAGTGGGCGGTGCCCGATCCGCTCGCGGCCTTCCCGCACGGCCACCCCTTCCGCGCCTTCGTCCACGCCGCGTTCCGCTTCTGCTCGGACATGCTGCCGGCGCGCGCCTACCCGGCCTCGTTCGTGCACGTGGTCAACGAGCTGCGCAAGGGCGTGTTCACCTTCGACGCCGGCCCGGACGCGCTGCGCGACCTCTTCCTCGGCATCATCCAGACCGCCGGCGACGTGCGGCCCAAGGCCGCGGTCGCGCGCATCGACGTCAAGCGCGGCCGGGCGACCTCGCTGCTGCTGCGCGACCGCCGCAGCGTGATCGGCTGCGACGTCGTCGTCTGCAACAGCGATCCGAAGCGCTTCTTCAGCCTGATCCCGACCGAGCAGCAGAAGGAGGACGTCCACCACGCGATCCACCTGCTGCAGCCCGTCTACCACACGTTCACCGGCGCGTTCGTGGTCAAGGCCCGCGCGATCCCCGAGGGCATGGCCCGCCACGCCTTCGTCGTCAGCGATCTGAACAAGCCGCTCGACGAGGACAACCTCGTCTTCGTCTCGCGCGACATCGAAGCTGGCTCGCGCCGCATCGACCGCGATGTGCGCACGATCACGGCCTCGATGCGGGTGCCAATCGGCGCCGCCAGCGCGGGGCCGCCGGGCGCGCGCCGCCTGCTCGACGTGCTGCAGGCGCGCGTCGAGTCGATCACGCCCTTCCTCGACGAGCACCTGATCTCGCGTTGGACGCCCTGGCTGCGGCCGACGTCGGCGCTGGCGCAGAGCGGCGAGGAGCTCGATCCGCTCGAGCTGCGGCCCTGCTACGGCGAGGCCGTGCCGCACACCCTCGGACTGTCGCCGCTGCCGACGCATTCGGGCTACCGCAACATCCTGATCGGCTCGGACGCGTCGTTCTGCGGCCTCGGCAGTGACGGCCCCTACGTCGCGGCGCTGCAGATGATGGCCGAGCTGCGCGAGCTCGTCAGCGTCAAGAGTGGCTTCTGATGCGAATACTCCGAGGACGTGGGGCGTTGCATCGGCGAGCGGGCAAGGCCTCGCGCCGTAGGACGTCCATGACCCGATCGACGCCGCTGTTGTTGCTGCTCGCGGCGTGGGGGTGCATGACGTTGGCCTCGGTCGGCGTCGCCGCCAGCGCGTTCGCCCAGACGCCCGACAGTGCGCCGAAGCGGGTCGGCCTGGCCGAGCTCGGCTCGCTGCCTGCGGGCGCGACCCTGACCGACGACACCACCCTGGTCCTCGACCTGGCGGCGGCAAAGGCGCTGGCGCGACGGCGCTCGCCGATCATCGCCTCGGCCGCAGCGGGGGTCGACAACGTCCGGGCCAAGCTCGCAGAGGCCCATTCGGCGTGGTTCCCCAGCATCGAGGCCACGGCCTTCGGCACCGTGATCCCGACCAAGCGGGCCGGCGCCTCCGGGGCGGACTGGCTGGAGGATTGGGATTGGACCCAGCCCAAGCCCTTGTTCACCGGCCAGGTCAGCGTCACGCAGCCGCTCTACACCTTTGGCAAGCTCGACGCCCTGGCCCAGATGGCGCGCCACGGCGTGCAGATCGCGCAGGCGACGCGGCGCATCGTCGAGGCCGAGCTGGACTTCCAGGTCGAGCGCGCGTGGTGGGGCCTGGTGATGGCCGCCGACCTCGACGACGTCGTGACCAAGGGCCGCGCCCAGATCGAGAAGGAGCGCGACCGGCTCGAGGCGCTGCGCGACGACGACGACGAGAAGTTCGATCCCGCCGACCTGGTGAAGCTACGCGTGGTCGAGGTCGAGTTCGAGGACAAGGTGCGTTCTGCGCTGCGTGCCCGCGCCCTGGCCCAGGACGCGCTGCGCTTCGCCATCAACCTCGACGCGCCCTGGACGATCCGGCCCTCGCTGCAGGAGATGGCCGCGCCCGAGCTCGAGCCGCTGCCCGTCGCTGCCTACGAGACGGTCGCGGTGGCCAACCATCCGCGCGAGGTGGCGCGCCGTGGTGGGCTGCTGCTGCGCATCGACCAGCTGCGCTACGAGCGCAACAAGCTCTTGCCCGACGTCGTGCTGACAGGCCGTCTGGCGACGACCTACGCCCCCGGCACGCAGCAGACCAACGACTCGCTGGCCGACAACCCGACCAACCCCACGCAGTCGGGCGCCGGCATCGCGATCCGCTGGCGCGTCGACCTGTTCCGCCAGCTCGACCGCATCGAGCAGACCGCCGCCACCATGCGCCAGGAGCGCGCGCGCAACGAGATCGAGCGCCAGAAGATGCGCGTCGACGTGCGCAACTCGGTGCGCGAGATGATCGACCTCAAGGAGATGGCGGCCTTCCACGATCGGGCCCTGCGCGCCACGCGCGGCCAGATGGTCGCGGCCACCGACATGGCCGACAAGGGCCTCGGCAGCCGCGCCGCGGCGGTCGGCGCGATCGAGCAGTACGTGCGCCGCCGCCTCGCCCACGCCGACAACCTCTACCGCTACCAGATCGCGGTCGCCGAGCTCAGCCGCGCCATCGGCGTCGACGTGCGCTCGATGCCCGCGCCGGCCCGCCCCGATGCCGCGGCGACGCCCGAGGGAGATACGCCGTGAGCGGGGGGCGCCGCCGCCACCGGTCGAATCGGCGCTGCCCTGCGTGCGTCTGCTGAGAGGAGCGGGTTCCCGGCCATGTGCCGCCGACGCCAGACGCGCGGCCCCTCCGAAGGGAGACAGACGATGAGCCAGCACTTCTCGCCCAGCCGACGCCGCCAGCGCGCCACGATCGCCGTGGCCGTCCTCGCGGCGCTGGCGACGATCGCCGGTCCAGGCGCCGCGATCGCCAAGCCCAAGGCCAAGGCGCCCGCCAAGGCGTCGGCCAAGGCGTCGGCCAAGGCCGAGACGCCGGCCGCCACGACCGCGCCCGCCGCCAAGCCGCAGCCGGGTTCGGCCGCCGCCGAGGCTGCCCCGGCCGCGCCGCCCGCGCCGCCCGCCGAAGCCCCCACGGCCATGATCGAGGCCTTGTCCAAGCGTCTCGACGCCGAGGCCCGGGCGGCGAAGAGCGTGGACGCTCTGCGCGACACGATCGCGGTCGAGCTGCGCCGCCTGGTCGACTACGATCAGATGGCGGCCCTGGCCGTGCCCTCGGCGACCTGGACGGCGCGCAGCGACGCCGACCGGGCCCTGTTCATCGAGCTGCTCGGCAAGATGTTCGAGCGCAGCTACGTCAAGCGCTTCAAGCCGGGCCGGACCGTCGCCGTCGTGGTCGAACCGAAGGTGCGCCACGGCAAGGAGGGCCGCGTCCAGGTCAAGACGAAGGTGACGGTCGACAAGACGGTCGCGGAAGTGGCCTACTCGATGCGGCCCGTGAACGGCCAGTGGAAGATCTACGACGTCATCGTGGATGACACCTCGCAGCTCTCGACCTGGCGCAAGTCCTTCACCAAGATCTTGGAGAAGGAAGGCTGGGACGGCCTGATCAAGCGGATGCGCAAGGGTAGCGACGAGTGAGACGCGGCAACCAGCTCGGGCTCGGCCATCCGACGACGGCGTCGCAGCAGGCGACCCAGGGGGGGCGTGCGCGCCGGTCGCTGGCCGTCGCCGTCGCCTGCGCGTGGCTCGTGCTCGGCACGTCGGGCGTGGCGCTCGCCTGGGGGGGCACGGACTCGGCCTCTGCGCCTCCCGCGCTGCGCGGCATGGGCGGTGCCGGCATCGCCGGCGCGCTCGGCACCGGCGCGCTCTTCACCAACCCAGCGGCGATGGCGGCCCAGCCGGGTCAGAACATCGAGATCGGCTTCTCGCACGATCGGCGCCCCGGGCGCACAGGCTTCTGGGCCGGCTCGGTGGACGGCAACCGCGGTGGCATCGCCGGAGGTACGGTCTACAGCTACGAGACGGGCAAGCTCGGCGATGGTCGCACCCGCGTCGGCACCGATTGGCGCTCCGGCATCGCGCTCGGCGGAGCGTCGGATTCGGCGTCCGTCGTGCTCGGCGGGACCCTGCGCCGCCTGTCGATGGACGTCGGTGCGGGCGCTGGCGAATCCAAGGAGTCCTACGCCGGCTGGACCGGTGACGTCGGCCTGCTCGTCGGCGTCGGCCAGAACCTGCGCCTGGGTGCCGTCTGGCGTGACGTCGTCGACGTCGGCAGCTCGGCGGCGGCGCGGCAGGAGACGCGCAGCCGGGTCGGCGGTGGCCTCTCGGTCAACGTCGGGCCGGTGCTGGTCGCCGGCGACGCGATCTGGCCGCTCGACGGCGGCGAGCCTGCGTGGCACGCCGGCGCGGCCGCGACGATCGCCAGCGTCGTACAGCTGCGCGGCGGCTGGCGGATGGATCCGAGCGCCACGGCCCGGCACCTGATCGCCGCCGGCCTGGCGCTGCGCATCGACAGCTACGGGCTCGACGTCGGCTTCGACATCGATCCGCAGCTGCCCGAGCGCTTCCGCGTCGCGGTCTCGCTGGTCTTCGGCATCCCGTACGTCATCGGCAACTGACCCGGTTCTTCGACAACTGACCCCGGCATCGGCGACGAATCATGGCCTCGGCACCCGAATCAGGAAGCGAGCGCGCGACCTTGCCGACCCCGAGCACGGTCGACGCGCTCGATCTCGCACGTTCGCTGCGCGCGGCTCGGCGTGGCGACGAGGCCCAGGCGCTGCTCGACGTCGCGCTGGCGCAGCCCGGCCTGCAGCGCCCCGCGACGGTCGACGTCGCCGGACGCGTCGGCTGGTTGCGGCTGGAGCGCGCGTCGCTCGCCCTCGAGCGCGGCGACCTCGCCGAGGCCGACGCTGACGTCCAGGTTGCGCTCCAGCTCTTCGAACGGGCCCAAGAGCGCGGCGGGGCGGCGACGGCGGCCTTGCTCGCAGGTGACCTCGCGCGGCTCGCAGGCGCCGGTGCGGCGTCGTCGCGTTGGTGGCAGACGGCGCTGGCCCTGGCCGATTCGGCCGGCAACGGCGCGCTCGCTGCGCGGGCGTTGACGTCGCTGCTGCTGGGCGGTGCCGCTGCCGACGCCGAGCTGGACCTCGACGACCTGGCCGCGGCCGCCGAGCGAAGGCTGCAGTCGACCCTCGGCGACGCCCTGGCCCCGGACGATCCTCGTCGGGCCGACGCCGACGCCCAGCAGCTGGCGGCGGAGCTGACGCTGGCGCTCTGCCGGGTGCGGACGTCCGTGCGTCGTGGCGACCTGGCCGAGGCCCGCCTGGCGCTGCCGACGCTGCTCGAGCGCGCCGCCGAGCTGGCCGAGCCCGGGCTGGTCATCGAGGCGTTGCGGCTCGACGCCGACCTCGCGCGCCGCGCCGGCGATGCGGCCGCGGCGGTGGTCGGCCTGCAGCGCGCCGAGGCCCTGGCCGAGCGCCACGATCGCGTGCTCGCGCTCTGGGCCGTGCGCGTTGAGCGCACCCTGGCGCTGATCGACGACGAGCGCTGGGCCGAGGCGTTCGAGCTCGCCGCAGCCGAACCTCCCGCAGCCATCGCGGCCCTGCCGGCCCTGCACGCGGCCAGGCTCGAGGCCTACGCCGCGCTCTCGCTGCGCGCCGACCAGGTCGCGGCCGCGCGCCACGCCCTGGCGCAGGCCTTGGCCCTGCGGACCGAGGCCGGCGACGCCGAAGCGCTGGCCCGCTGCCGGGTGCTGGCCGCACAGGCGGCCCTGGCCGCGGGCGAACTCGACGCCGCGTTGGCCGAGGGCGACGCACTCGCCGCCGACGTCGCGGCACCCTTGGATGCACGGATGTCGGGCGCGCTCGCGGCTGACGCTGCCCTGGCTCGCTCTGGCGAGGTGGCGCGGGGCGCGTCGTCGCGCCTCGCCCGCCTGGATGCGCTGACGGCGCTCGTCGAGCGGGCACCGTTGGCCAGCGCCGTGGCCTGGCACGTCGCGCGCTGCGAGGCGGCGCTGCATGCGGCCGACGTCGGAACCGCCCTCAACGCGGCGCGCGCGGCCCAGACCCTGGCCCAGCGCGCGCCGATGCTGCGGCTGCGGGCGCGGGCGGCCGCGGCCGTGGTCGCGGCCCTCGGTGCTGGGGACACGCCGGCGATGGCCGTGGCCGAGGCCTCGCCCGCGCTGCGCCTCGCCCAGGAGTCCGGCGATGACCGCGCCCGGGCGCAGGTCCTGCTCGGGCTCGCCCACGCGCTCAGCCGGCAGGGTCGGCTCGACGATGCGGCGCTCGCGTTCTCGCACGCGGCGGACGCAGCCCGGGGCCCGGCGTTGGCCGCCCTGGCCGCGGACGCCCAGATCGGCCAGGCCCAGCTCGCCAGCCGCGGTGGCGTCGCCGCCGACGCCGTGCGCCTCTGGCGGCGCGCCGCCGAGACGGCCCTGCGGGCGACCCAGCCGGCGCTGGCGGGTCACGCACTGCGCGGCCTGGCCCAGAGCCTCGGCCTCGTCGGCGACGTGGCTGGCCAGCGCGCCGCGCTCGAGCGCGCGATCGCTGCGTCGCCTTCGTCGGCGTCGCTCGCCCGGGTCGATCTGCTGCGGCTGCGGCTGCAGCAGCACCCCCTCGGTCCGGCCGCGGGCGACGAGGCGGCGCGTGCGGCCCTGCGCGCCCTCGCTGGTGACGCCGCCGCGCTGGCCGCGTCCGTGACGTCCTCTGAGGGTGCCGCGTCTGCTGCGGCGTCCGGGGCCGTCGCCGTGCGCCTCGAGGCGGGCCTGGTCCAGGCCGAGGCGCTGGCGCGGGCCGGCGACCTCGCCGCATCGTGGCACGTCGCGCGGCAGCTGGAGCCGTCGGCCCGGGCCGTCGGGGATCGCGCGCTCGGAGCCTGGCTGCTGCTCGCCGGCCAGCTCGAGATCGCCGTCGGCGACGGCAGCCTGGGCGGCGCGTGGCTCGCCGAGGCGCTGCAGGTCGCCGGCCGCGTCGGCGGGCGCGAGGTCGCCGCAGTGCGCGCCGTGATCGAGCGCCTGCGGCCCCCGACCTGAGCGGGCCGCCCCGGAGGCGACAGTTCTCTGGCGCGGCCTCGGGGCCGGCGTAGACTGCATCCTCGTGGAGCAGGGCGCGCTCTGGGGCGCGGCGCAGGGGGCGGGGATGAAGGCGATGCCATTGCGTGGTCGGGGACGTGGGTGCGCGCGGACGCGAGGGGCGCGGCCATGGCCGCAGCGCCTGTCCGCGGCCGCCTGGACCTTGGTGCTGGGCGCTGCGCTGGTCTTCGGCGGCGGCGGCTGCGGCGAGGTCAAGATCGTCGACGCAGACCCGAGTGACCCCCAAGACGTCGCCGGCGCCGACAGCGCCGCGAGCGACGACGACGGCGTCGGCGTCGACAGCATCTCGGGCGACGCGGTCGGCGACGAGTGCATCACCGACTTCGACTGCGTCGGTGTGGTCAAGGGCACGACGCCGTGCCGCCTGCCGGCGTGTTCCTCCGGCTTCTGCGGCCTGAAGGACCGGCCCGCGGCCACGCCGTGTCAGACCCCTGGCGACACCGTCGGCGAGTGCGAGGTCTCGGCCTGCGACGGCGCCGGCCAATGCCTGAAGTCGGCCCAGCCCGACGGCAAAGTCTGCGGTCTCGGCGTCTGCGGCAACAAATGCAGCAAGGGCGCCTGCGTCGCCGCCACGGCCGCCGACTACGACGACGGCAACCCGTGCACCAAGGACTTCTGCGACCAGGGCCAGGCCGTGCGCCACGAGCCCATCACCGACCTGACGATCACCTGCGACGACGGCGACGCCTGCACTGGCAAGGACGCCTGCATCAACGGCACCTGCAGCGGCCAGCCGATCGACTGCGCCGACGCCGTGCCGTGCACCGTCGACACCTGCACCAAGGACAGCGGCTGCAAGCACACCCCCGACGCCAAGGCCTGCGACGACGGCGACCCCTGCACCACCACCGGCTGCGACGCCGACAAGGGCTGCAACACGACGGGCTTCCAGGCCAAGGCCAGCTGCGACGACGGCAACGCGTGCACCGAAGCCGACGTCTGTGACGACGCCGGCGGCTGCCAGGGCAAGGCGACGTGCGCCTGCAAGATCGACGCGGATTGCGTCAGCGACAACCTCTGCCTCGGCGCGCTCGTCTGCACCGGCGGCGTCTGCCAGACCAAGCCCGACAACGCCGTCAGCTGCGATTCGAGCGCGAATACGGCCTGTGCGGTGCAGCAATGCCAGCCGTCGACGGGCAAGTGCATCCCGACCGCAGTCGCCGACGGCCTCGCTTGCGACGACGGCGACGCCTGCACGACCGAGTCGAGCTGCAAATCGGGCGTCTGCGCCGGCAGCAAGCCGCCGATCTGCGACGACGACAACGACTGCACCGACGACACCTGCGACAGCAAGAACGGCTGCAAGCAGACGCCGACCACCAAGCCCTGCGACGACGACAACGCCTGCACCGACAAGGACGCCTGCGCCAACGGCGGATGCAAGGGCGTGGCCAAGTCCTGCGACGACGGCATCGTCTGCACCCTCGACAGCTGCGACAAGACCACGGGGACCTGCGCCCACGCGCCGCAGAACGCGACCTGTGACGACAAGAACCCCTGCACGGCCGATAGCTGCCAGGCCGGCAAGGGCTGCGTCAGCGGCGCCGACGACAGCGGCACATGCGACGACGGCGACGCCTGCACCGTTGACGCCTGCAAGGGTGGCGTCTGCAACGCGACCAACACCTGCCCCTGCAAGCCCGAGACCGCGGCCAAGGACTGCGACGACAAGAACCCGTGCACCGTCGACACCTGCGATCTCGCGGCCAAGGCCTGCAAGAACACCGCGTCCGGCGCCGACGGCAAGGCCTGCGACACCGGCGACAAATGCCAGCAGGCCGGCACCGGCTCGTGCAGCGCCGGCGTCTGCAAGTCCGGCAACAAGCCGGTCGACTGCTCGGCCAAGAACGGGCCCTGCACCACGGGGGCCTGCGTCGCCTCGACCGGTCTGTGCGAAGCGATCTCCAAGGCCGACGGCATCGCCTGCGACGCCGACGGCACCGCCTGCACCGCCAACGACGCCTGCAAGGGCGGCGTCTGCACCAAGGGCGTGCCGCTGGTCTGCGACGACAACAACCCGTGCACGGCCGACAGCTGCGACAAGGTCAAGGGCTGCGTCCAGACGGCGATCGCCGACGCGACCGCATGCGAGGACGGCGACGCCTGCACCAACGGCGACAGCTGCAGCGGCGGCAAGTGCGCTGGCGGCAAGCCCAAGATCTGCGACGACGGCAGCGCCTGCAGCTACGACTACTGCAAGGGCGGCAACTGCGTGTTCGAGCCCGTCCCCAACTGCTGCGTCAAGCAGATCTACGCGCAGCAGTTCGGCTTCAAGCCGCCGACCGACTGGACCCTCAAGAGCAGCGACGTCGAGGCGCGTTGGCGCATCCGGGCCGATATCTCGCAGGTCTTCTCGCCGCCCGGCGTGTTGCACTATGGCCGCACCGACCTCAACGGCTTCGTCACGACCAACGCCACGGGCGGCCTGATCGCCAACAGCGGCGACGCCTACCTGCCGTCGCTCCCGCTGGGCAACTTCAAGAGCGTGACCATGCGCTTCCGCCTGCTGTGGGACGTCGAGACGCCCGAGCAATACGACGTGCTGAGGCTGGTCGGCAACGACCCCAGCGGCGCCGAGGTCATCTACTGGACGCTGCCGAAGTTCCAGCTGCCGCAGAACGCCTGGCACCTCGTCACCGTCACGATCCCGGGCGGAAACGACAAACACAACCTGCGCTTCCGCTTCGACACCGTCGACGGCGCGGCCAACGAGAAGTGGACCGGCATCTTCATCGACGACATCGTGCTCGAAGCGCCCTGCCAATGACCACGGCGGCGCTGGTCGCGGCAACCCCTCGACTCTGCTGCGTCCCACGGGTCTCGGCTTGAATCGGCGGGCGGCTACGGCCATCCTGCAGCCCGCCACGCTGCCGGCATCTCGCCGTGACACGCCCCGGCGCGTCGCACGGAGCTGATGGCCGCCTCGACCTCCCCGCAATCGCTGCCCTACAACACGCACCCGCTGATGCGCGACGAAACCGGCACGATCTGGCATCGCGCCGGCACCGAGCTCGTGCTCTGCTACCCCAACACCTACCGCGTCGCGGGCGCCAGCCTGGGCCTGCAGGTGCTCTACCGCGCGCTCAACGCCCACGCCGAGGTCTCGTGTCAGCGCGCCGTGCTGCCGGACGACGCGTTTTCGGGCGAGCACGCGCCGCAGATCCGCAGCCTCGAGCACGGCATGTCGCTCGATTCGTTCGCCGCGGTGCTGGTCTCGATCGCCTACGAGCTCGACGTGCCGCACGTGCCGTTCATGCTGCGCCAGGGCGGCGTGACGCCGCTCTCGGCCGAGCGGGGTGACGACGAACCGCCGGTGATCGCTGGCGGGCCGCTGACGCAGAGCAACGTGCTGCCGCTCGGGCCCTTCGTCGACGTCGTCATCCTGGGCGAGGCCGAAGAGGCCCTGCCGGCGCTGGTCGAGGCGCTGATCGACCAGCCGAGCCGTAGCACCTTGATCGATCGCCTGGACGGCCAGCCCGGCGTCTGGATCCCCTCGCGCCACGGCGACCGCGTGCCGGACGTGCTGGTCGCGCGCGGCCACCACATCCCGGCGCTCGGCCAATGGCGCAGCCCGCACGCCGAGTTCCACGACATGGCGCTGCTCGAGTCGAGCCGGGGCTGCCCGCGCTACTGCAAGTTCTGCGTCGTGCGCGCGCCGGCGTCGCCGATGCGCAGCCCGGATCTGCAGCGCGTGCTCGACGCGCTCGAGCTGCCGCTGTACCGCGACGCGCCGCGCATCGGCCTGGTCGGCGCCGCGGTCAGCGACTGGCCGCCGATCAAGGACGCGATCCGCGCCATCGTCGAGCTGGGCAAGGGCGTCGGCGTCAGCAGCCTGCGCGCCGACCGCCTCGACGACGAGTTCGTCGGCCTGCTCGCCGCCGGCGGCTACCGCACGCTGACCGTCGCCTCGGACGCCGCCAGCCAACGCCTGCGCGGCAAGATGATGAAGGGCCTGCGCGAGCGGCACTTCCTGCAGGCGGCCGAGCTCGCCCGCAGCCACGGCCTGCGCAGCATGAAAATGTACGTCATCATCGGCCTGCCCGACGAGACCGACGCCGACGTCGACGAGTTGATCGACCTGTGCAAGCGGCTGCGGCCGCTGGTCTCGTTGACGCTGACGCTGTCGCCGTTCGTGCCCAAGCTGCACACGCCGCTGGCCGAGGCGCCGTTCGAGCCGCCGACCAGCCAGCAGCGCAAGCTCGAGCGCATCCGCAAGGAGCTGAGCAAGGCGCGGATCGAGGTGCGCTTCGACGCGCCACGATGGGCGTGGGTCGAGTACCGCTTGAGCCAGGGCGGCGCCGAGTCCGGCCTCGCCGCCTGGGCGGCGCTGCAAGCCGGCGGACGCTGGCAGGATTGGCGCAACGCCTTCGCCGAGCTCGACGGCGACGACCCCGAGCAGGAGCGGGCGGCGGTGCACGCAGCGCAGCGTCACGGCCTCTGGGCCCTGGCTGGGGCGCGCTGACCGGCCTCGTCGGGCGCCCTGCGCGATAGTGCTTGACCCGCGCACCCGCAACCCGGATCGTACCGCCCCCACGCGCGCGGCCGAGGCCGCCCGGTGGCGGGAGAGCGCCGACGTGGATTCGACCGCGAACGGCAGACCAAGGGGCGGGACGATGCAGATCCACCACGGAACGAGTCGGATGGGCGCGTTTGCGCTGGCATGCGCGGCGATCGCGCTGATCACGGCGTGTTCGTCGACCAAGGACAGCGGCGTCGCGTCGGTCGCCGACGCCAACGGCCAGGGCGACGGCTCGCTCTCGCTGTTCGACACCAGCCTCGACGACGGCACGGGCGTCGGCGGTAGCGACGACGACGCGCTGCTCGACGACGGCCAAGGCGACGGCGCCGGCGCCGACACGGGCGAGGCGGACACGGGCGCCGCCGACACGGGCGCCGCCGACACGGGCGCGGCCGACACGAGCACCGGCCCGGTCGATGACTTCGGCAAGCCCTGCAAGGCCGACGCCGACTGCAAGTCCGGCTACTGCGTCGAGGGCTACAACGGCTACGTCTGCACCCAGACCTGCGGCGGCGGCGCGACCTGCCCCAAGGGCCACGCCTGCACCAAGGTCGATGTCGGCGCCAAGGAGGCCGTCTTCCTTTGCCTGGCCCAGGTCAGCAAGATCTGCCACCCCTGCGCCTCGGACCTCGACTGCTCCGGCGGCCGCTGCGTGCAGCAGGGCAGCGAGTCGTTCTGCGCCCCGGTCTGCGGCGACGGCACCAGCGGCGCCTGCCCGACCTCGCACGCCTGCGTCGACACGGCACCCAAGCCGGGCGCGCCCGTCGAGCAGCTGTGTCTGCCCAAGTCGGGCTCGTGCAACTGCAGCGCCTCGACCGTGGGCGTCGTCCGCGCCTGCCAGCAGAGCGCCGGGCCGCTGACCTGCTACGGCGTCGAGATCTGCCAGGCCGCGGGCTGGTCGGGCTGCCAGCTCGCCGACGAGGTCTGCGACGGCAAGGACAACAACTGCGACGGCACGATCGACGAGGGCTTCGTCGACGCCAAGGGCGGCTACACCACGGTCAAGGCGTGCGGCGCCTGCGGCAACGACTGCAGCTTCACAACCTACCCCAACGCCAGCTCGATCTGCTCGACCGAGGGCGGATTCGCGGCCTGCGCGATGAAGTGCGACCCGAACACCTTCGACGTCGACGACAACCCCAAGACCGGCTGCGAGTGCGTCTTCGCCTCGGCCAGCGACCTGCCGGACGGCCCGGACCAGAACTGCGACGGCATCGACGGCGAGGTCAACAACGGCGTCTTCGTCGCCAAGAACGGCAAGGACACCAACACCGGCACGATCGAGGCGCCTGTGGCCTCGATCCAGGCCGGCATCGCCCTGGCCAAGGCCGGCGGCAAGCGCGACGTCTACGTCGCGACCGGCGTCTACGACGAGTCGATCGCGCTCGAGCAGGGCGTCAGCGTCTACGGCGGCTACAGCGCCGACTTCCACATCCACGACGTCAACGCCTACGACACCGTCCTGGTCGCCGCCGACCCGACGGCGTCGCTGCCGGCCGCGATCCAGGGCGTCAACATCGGCAACGGCGGCGCACCGACCATCGTCGACGGCCTCACGGTCTACGCCGCGAGCGTCAAGGGCGAGAGCCAGTCGACCTACGGCCTGCTGCTGCGCGATTGCGGCGATGGCCTGCAGATCCGCCACACCAAGATCATCGCCGGCGACGCCGGCAACGGCAGCAGCGGCGACGCCGGCACCAACGGCGGCCCCGGCGCGCCCGGCAGCCCCGGCAAGGACGCCAAGGACCTGACCTCCAAGAGCACCTGCAACCCCGCGACCGACCAGACCGTCGGCGGCAGCGGCGGCAGCACCAAATGCGGCAGCGCCGACACCAGCGGCGGCAAGGGCGGCACGGCGATCTGCCCGGCCTACGTCACGCCCGCCGGATCGCCGCAGTCGGCCGAGAACGGCGTCGCCGGCAGCGGCAGCGGCGGTGGCGCGGGTGGCATCGCCGGCCTCGACGGCACCATCGGCAAGACCGGCAGTTGCACCGTCTGCACCCCGCCCAAGGACAGCAAGGGCAACTTCCTCGGCTCGATCGGCCTGGCTGGCGGCGACGGCAGCAACGGCAGCACCGGCGCGGCCGGCAAGGGCGCCAACCCTGACGACGGCAGCATCGTCGGCGGCCTCTGGGTCGCGCCCAAGCCGAGCAACGGCGTCGCGGGCGGCCCCGGCGGCGGCGGCGGCGGCGGCGGCGCGGGCGGCGGCGTCGACGTGACGACCGGCTGCACCAGCGGCAACACCGCGGCGGGCTTCCGCTACCCGGACGTCGGCGGCAGCGGCGGCGGCGGCGGCAGCGGCGGCTGCGGCGGCAGCGGTGGCAAGGCCGGCACCTCCGGCGGCGCGAGTTTTGCGGCCTTCCTGGTCTACACCGCCGCAGCCAAGAGCGTGCCGGTGCTGGCCGACAACCTCTTCGTCACCGGCAACGGCGGCGAGGGCGGCCAGGGCGGCCAGGGCGGCGTCGGCGGCCTCGGCGGCGACGGCAAGCCCGGCGGCGGCGACGATCCGACCAAGCTGGCCTGGTGTGCCGGCAGCGGTGGTCGCGGCGGCCAGGGCGGCAACGGCGGCCACGGCGGCGGCGGTGGCGGCGGTGCCGGCGGCCCGAGCTGGGCGATCTTCGTCAACGGCGCCAGCGGCGCGCCGCTCGCCAGCATCAAGGCCAACAACCAGATGACGATCCTCGGCCAGCCCGGCAAGGGCGGCCAGGGCGGCAAGAGCCTCGGCAAGACCGGCAGCGACGGTCAGGTCGGCAACGGCGGCGCCGCGAATTTCTGAGCCGCGCCGGCGCGCGGCTTGCGCCGGGTTCCGATCAGTCACAGCCTGACGCATCGACGACGTCGACTGGGCTCCGGGCGCGGCATCCCGCCGCGACGTCCGGCCCCGTCGGTCGGCGAACCGGAGGCGACGCGTGACGATCCGCATCCTGCACACCGCAGACTGGCACCTCGGCCATACGCTGCACGACGAAGACCGGCGCGCCGAACACGCGGCCTTCCTCGCCTGGCTGCTCGATCAGGCCGAGGCGTACGCGGTCGACGCGCTGATCGTCGCTGGCGACATCTTCGACGCGAGCAACCCGCCCGCCTCGGCCCAGCACCAATGGCACGCCTTCCTCGGTGCGGCGTGGCGGCGCCTGCCCGCGCTGCAGGTCGTCGCCGTGGCCGGCAACCACGACTCCGCCAGCCGCCTCGACGCCAGCGCGCCCGTGCTCGACGCCCTCGGCCGGCTGCACGTCGTCGGCGTGCCGAACGGCGAGCGCGTCGTCGTCCCGATCGACGCCCGCGACGGCTCGCGTGCCTGGGTCGTGGCGATGCCGTTCCTGCGACCCGCCGATCTGCCCGTCGGCGTCGGCCTCGTCGAGGGCGTACGTACGGTCTACGCCCAGGCGCTGGCGCTCGCCCGGTCCCGGCGCAGCGCGGGCGAGCCGATCCTGGCCACCGGCCATTGCTACATGGTCGGCGGCAGCGTCAGCGAGCTCAGCGAGCGCAAAATCCAGGTCGGCAACCAGCTTGCGCTACCCGTCGACGTCTTCGCCGACGACGTCGCCTATGTCGCGCTCGGCCACCTGCACCTGGCCCAGACCGTCGGTGGCCGCGACCACGTCCGCTACGCCGGCTCGCCGATCCCGCTCTCGATCGACGAACGTCGCTACCGCCACAGCGTCGTGCTCGCCACGTTCGAGGCCGACGCGCTCGCCGAGGTCCAGACCCTGCCGATCCCGCGAACCCGGGCCGTGCTGCGGCTGCCGGAGCAGGGCGCGCTGTCGCTGCCAGAGCTGCTCACCGCCATCGCGGCGCTGCCCGCGCAGCAAGCGGGGGCGGCTGACGTGCGTTTGGCGATCGACAACTCGACGATCGATAAGCAGCCGGCCGTGGGTTCGTCAGCAGCCGACGAGGCGCCGCTGCCGCTGCTGGAGCTGGCGGTCCGCCTCGAGCGTCCCGAGCCGCTGCTGCGGGCCCAGGTGCAAGCCGCCCTCGCCGATCGCGCCGTGCGCCTGGTCCGCCTCGGCGTGACGTTCGCCGGCGCGGTCGCTGGCCTCGCCGACGAGAGCGTGCTCGGCGCGGGCCTCGAGAGCATGACGCCCGCCGACGTCTTTGCCCGCCGCTACCAGCAGCAGTTCCACGCCGAGCCCAGCGAGCCCGTCGCGCGCGCCTTCTCGATCCTGGTGCAGCTCGCGGAGGATCCCGATTCCGCCGACGACCAGCGGGCCGCGCGCCGCGCGTTGGAGGCCTAGTCCATGCGCATCACCCGCGTCGCTGGCAGCAACCTCGCCAGCCTCGAATCCTTCGACATCGATTTCGAGGACGAGCCGCTGCGCTCGGCCGGCCTCTTCGCCATCACCGGCCCGACCGGCTCCGGCAAGAGCACGCTGCTCGACGCCATCTGCCTGGCGCTCTACGACGAGACGCCGCGCCTGTCGGGGCGCAGCACGGTCCAGGTGCTCGACGGCGTCACCGGCGACGGCAACGAGCGGCGCATCGGCACCAACGACGTGGGCTCCTTGCTGCAGCGCGGCGCCGGCAAGGGCTGGGCCGAGGTCGACTTCGTCGGCGTCGACGGCCTGCGCTACCGCAGCCGCTGGTCGATCCAGCGGGCGCACGGCAAGGCCTCGGGAGCGTTGCAGAAGCAGACGCTGCAGCTGCAGCGGCTCGACGCCGAGGGCGCCGTCGTGACCACGATCGGCACGACCAAGGGCGAGACGCTGCACGCCATCGAGGCCGCGCTCGGGTTGCGCTTCGCCCAGTTCCGTCGCGCCGTCCTGTTGGCCCAGGGCGACTTCGCTGCTTTCTTGAAGGCGCCGCCGAACGAGCGCGCCGAGCTGCTCGAGCGCATGACCGGCACCGAGCTCTACGGCGAGATCTCGCGCCAGGCCCACCTCGAGGCGAAGATGTGGACCGAGCGGCGGCCTCGGCTGCAGGCCCGGCGCGACGCGCTGCGTGCGCTGACGGCCGACCAGCGCGCGGACCTCGAGCGCAGCCTCGCCGAGACCGAGGCCGTCGGCCTCGAGGGCGAGCGCGAGGTCGCGGCGACGCGAGCGGCCGTGGACTGGCACCGCGCCCGCGCCGAGCGCGTCGCGGCCCTGGCCACCGCGCAGCAGGAGCACGACGTCGCCAGGGCCCAACGCGTCGCCGAGGATGCCCTCGCCGACGAGCTCGAGGCGGTGCTCGCCGCTCGCTCGCTGCGCGCGCCCTACGAACGCGCCCTGCTCGCGCGGAGCCGCGTGGTCGCCGCCGAGCGTGCGCTGGCGCTGGCCACGACGGCCGCCGCGACCGCGGACGGCGACCGCGCCGCCGCCGAGCGCGCCGAGGCCGAGGCGCTCAGCCGCCTGCGCGCTGCCGAGGCGGCCTTGGCCGAGGCGCAGCCCGGGCTGCGCGCCGCCCGCGCACTCGACGTGCAGCTGGGGCTCGCCGCCGAGCAGGGCGCGACCGTCAGCGCCGCCGCCGAGCAGGCCCGCCGTCGCGCCGACCTGGCCGGCGCAGAGGCGCAACGACAGCAGCGCGAGATGACGGCCCTGCAGGCGGCCGCCGCCGCTCACGAAGCCTGGCTCGCGGCGCACGCCGACGACGTCTGGCTCGCGGATCAGCGCGCTGCGTTGGTCGGCCCGCTCGACGACGCAGCCCAGGTGGCCGGTCGCCTCGACGAGCAGCGACGTCGGGCCGCGCGGGCCGCAGACGCCGCGTCGCATGCCCAGGCCGCAGCCGAGCGCGGCCGGCGGGCCCTCGAGACCAAGGACGACGCCGCCAGGGTCGCCGCCCGCGAGGTCGAGGCGCTCGCCGCCGCGCATGAAGCCAACCTCGGCGGCGCCATCGCGGCGGCGCTGCAGGACTGTGACCTCGCGCGCGCGGCCCTGACCGCCGCCCAGGCCATCGCCGCCGAGCACACGAGCGCGCAAGTTCGCCTGCGGGACGCCGAGGCCGAGACCGCGGCCAAGGCCGCACGCGCCGAAGCGGCCGCGCTGGCTGCGACCCAGCGCGCGGCCGACGCGGCGGCGACCGAGCTGCGGCTGGCCGAGGCCAAGGACGGCCTCGGGCGGCTGCAGGCCACGCTCGATCTCGCCCAGCAACGCCATCTGCTCGTCGACGGCGTGGCCTGTCCGCTCTGCGGCGCCCACGAGCACCCCTACGCCGCCCAGCCGCCACATCCGGCGGTGGCGCAGCAACGCGACCGCGTCGCCATGCTCGAACGCGAGCTTGCCGCTGCCTCCCGCGACGCCGTGCGCGCCGAGACCGAGCGTGGCGCGCTGCAGACGCGCCTGGCCGAGTTGGCCGAGGTCGTGCGCAGCGAACGCGGGATCCTCGACGAGGCGCTGCGGCGCTGGCGCGACGGACTCGACGCCCTGCGGACCGCGTGCGACGTGCCGACCACGCTCGCGCATCTCGGCCCGTCGCACCTCGGCCCGTCGCACCTCGGCCCGTCGCACCTCGGCCCGCCGCTGCTCGCCCCGAGCGAGCCGCCCTTGCTCGAGGACGCCGGCTGCGCCGACGCCATCGCGGCGCGTCTGGCTGACCTGGACGCCGCCGTGGCCGCGCTCCAGGGCAGCTCCAAGGCGTGGCACGGCACGGCCGCCCGGCTCGCCGAGGCCCAGAGGGCCGCAGACGCGGCGCGCGCCGCCAGCGAGGCCGAGCGCCAGGGCGTCGAGGGCCTCCAGGCCAGGCGGACCGAAGCCGAGCGCGAGGCCGAGCGCGCCGCGCACGATGCCGCCCAGGGCGAGGCTCGGCTGCAGGAGCTGGAGACGCGCCTGGCGCCGCTGTGGGCACGGCAGCCAGCGTGGCGGGCCCGGCTGGCGACCGACGCGGCTGCCGTGCGGGCCGGACTCGACGACGCTGCCGAGGAGGTGACGCGCCGACGCGCCGAGGCCGAGGGCGCCAGCGCCCGCGCCCAGGCGCTCCGGACCGAGCTGGCCGGGCTCGTCGCCACCGCCCAGGAGCTGGCGACCGGCGCCGCTGGTCTCGCCGCTGACGCCGAGGCGAAGCGGCGCGATCTCGAGACCGTGCGCGCGCGGCGAGCGACGGAGCTGGGCGGTGAGTCCGCCGACGACGTCGAGCGACGGCTGCAACGCGCCGTGGCCGAGGCGGCGCGCCTGGTCGACGAGGCCCGCGGCCGTCTCGCCCTCGCGCTCGCGGCTGCCGCCAAGGCGGCCGAGGCCAGGAGCGCCGCCGACGACCAACGACGCGAACGGGCCGACGACCAGCGCGCCAACGATGCCGAGCTCAGCGGGCTGCTCGCGGCGATGGGGCTCGACGAGGCCACGCTCGCGGCCAGGCTCAGCCACGACGAAGCGTGGTCGGCGGCGCGAACGGCCCGGATCCGCGCGCTCGACGCGGCGGTCCAGCGCGCCGAAGGTGCCGTGCGCAAGGCCGACGAGGCGCTGCGGGCACACCAACAGACCGCGGCACCGGTGCTCGACGCGACGCAGGCGCAGGAGCAGCTCGCGCAGCTCTCGGCGCAGCAGGGCGAGATCGCGCAGCGCATCGGCGCGCTGAAGAGTCAGCGCCGCGACGACGACGATCGCCGCGCCGAGGCCGATCGCCTGGACGCTCTGCTCGCCCGCCACGACCAGGACGCCGAGCCGTGGTTGCAGCTGCAGGACCTGATCGGCTCGGCCGACGGCAAGGTCTTCCGCTTGTACGCCCAGGGGTTGACGCTCGACGTGCTGCTGGCCCACGCCAACAGCCACCTGCGCGAGCTGTCGCGCCGCTACCGCCTGCAGCGCGTGCCCGGCGCCGACCTCGAGCTGCAGATCATCGACGGCGACATGGCCGACGACGTGCGCGCCCTGACGACGCTCTCGGGCGGCGAGACCTTCCTCGTCTCGCTGGCGCTGGCCCTCGGGCTGGCCTCGCTGTCGTCGCGGGCCACGGCGATCGAGTCGCTCTTCATCGACGAGGGCTTCGGCACGCTCGACCCCGAGACGCTGGAGGTCGCGATGGCCGCGCTCGACGGCCTGCAGCAAAGTGGGCGCAAGGTCGGCGTCATCTCGCACGTTCCTGGGCTCGCCGAACAGCTCGGCGTGCGCATCGAGGTGCGTCCGCGCGGCGCCGGCCGCAGCGACGTCCGGGTCCGCGCGCGCTGAACCGCCCGCCTCCTTGCACCCGCGGGCCGAAGCTTGGATGCTGCGCGCCGCGGGTTCGGGGAGGATCGATGGTCTGGCAGGCATGGCTGACGGCGGGCATCGTGCTCGCCATGCTCGTTGCCATGGCGAGCGACCGGGCCAAGCCGGAGACCGCGATCGGCGCCGCCCTCGCCGCGCTGATCTTGTTCGGCCTGGTGCAGCCCGCGCGCGCGGTCGCCGGCTTCGCCAACGAAGGCGTGCTGACCATCGCGCTGCTCTACATCGTGGCAGCCGCGGTGCGGCGCTCGGGTGCCTTGGGCCCGATCGTCGGCCTGGTGCTCGGGCGATCGGGTCGCCCCGGCATGGTGCTGCTGCGGCTGATGGCGCCGGTGGCCCTGGCGTCCGGCGTGCTCAACAATACGCCGCTGGTGGCGATGTTGCTGCCCGAGGTCCGGGCCTGGGCACGCAGGCACGGCGTCGCGCCGTCGCGGCTGCTGCTGCCGTTGTCGTACGCGGCCATCGTCGGCGGCCTGCTGACGGTGATGGGCACGAGCACCAACCTCGTGGTCAACGGCCTGCTCACCGAGGCCAACCTGCCGCCGATCGGCTTCACCGACATCGGCCGCATCGGCCTGCCGATCGCCGTCGGTGGCATCGCGCTGCTGGCCCTGGGTCATCGTTGGCTGCTGCCCGATCGGCCCGAGAGCGACGCGATCTTCGCCGATCCGCGCGCCTTCACCACCGAGCTGATGGTCGAGAAGGACGGGCCGTTTGACGGTCGCGCCCTGATCGGCGCCAAGCTCGCGGACGGCAGCCCGCTGCTGCCGGTCGAGATCGCGCGCGACGGCCACGTGCTCGGCGCGCCGCGGCTCGACGAGATCCTGGTCGCGGGCGACCGCCTGATCATCGCCGGCGACGCCACGACGGTCGTCGCCGCGAGTGCGACCGTCGGCCTGGGCAAGGTCGTCACGTCCGCGTTCGACGTGCATTCGCTGGGCGCCGAGCGCCAGCTGGTCGAGGTCGTCGTCAGCGACCAATGCCCGCTGGTCGGCGGCCGCGTCGGCGAGGGCAGCTTTCGCGCCAACTACGGCGCCGCGATCATCGCGATCGCCCGCCATGGCGAGCGGGTGCAGCGGGCGCGCGCCGGTGGTTGGGACCTGCTCGCGGGCGACACCCTGCTCGTCGAGGCCGGCTCGAACTTCGTCTCGACCTACCGCTTCCACCCGCACTTCCACGTCGTGCTCGGCGCCGCGGTCCAGGCGCCTGCACCCGGTTCGCACGCGATCATCGCGCTGGCGACGCTCGGCGCGATGGTCTCGCTCGCCTCGACCGGCGTCCTCAGCGTGTTCCAGGCCGCGATCGCGGCCTGCGTCGTGCTCTTCGTGGCGCGGGTGGTCGACCAGCGGGTGCTGCGCGAGAGCGTCGACTTGCGCGTACTCTTCGCCATCGCGGCGGCGTTCGGCGTCGGCGCGGCGATCGACCAATCCGGCCTGGCGGCGCTGGCGGCGGACGGCATCGTCGGGCTCGCCGGCGATTCGCCCCGATTGGCGCTGGCCGCGGTCCTGATCGCGTCGGTCGTGGCGACCGAGATCTTGACCAACAACGCCGCCGCCGTGCTGATGCTGCCCCTGGCGCTGGCGACCGCCCACGATCTGCACTGTTCGTCGACGCCCTTCGCGGTCGCGGTGATGGTCGGTGCCTCGGCCAGCTTCGTCACGCCGACCGGCTACCAGACCAACCTGATGGTCTTCGGCCCTGGCGGCTACCGGTTCCTGGACTTCGTGCGCGCCGGATTGCCGATGAGCGTCATGGTCATCGTGGTCTCGATCTGGTTGCTGCCGCTGCTCTGGCCGCTCGCGCCCTGATCGCTGGCTGCGGCGTATTTGACCCGCACCGGGCGTGCGACGATCCTGCGCCCCCGGGACGACCCCTGGCGCGAGGGACGACGTGACGACCGCGAGGCAAGCAGCGTTGGACGATCCCCAGGCGGGGCTCCCGCGCAGGCCACGGCGCGGCCTCCGCGCGCGGTCGGGGCGGGTGTTTTGCGGCGGCGGCGCGCGGGCTGTGCTCGCGGCCGGCTGCCGCGAGCGCAGCCAGCGCGGCATGCCTCCGCCGGAGCTCTTCGCCGCCGAAGCGGACACCGGCCGGCCGGCCAAGGCCGCCGAAGGCGCATCGTCGGCCCCGGCGCCCGCCGCGGGCGTCCCCGGAGCGGCCCCGGCCCCCGGGACCGGCGACGCGGACGCGGGGGCGGCGACGGCCGTGGCCGCCTCGACGGTCGGCGCGCCGCCGGTCGTTCCGGCCTCGGATGACCCCAGCTGCCCCGGCGACGGCGAAGATCCGGGCCGCTGTCCCCGGCTCGCGCCCGCCCCCGCCGCGAGCGTCACCATCGGCCAGGTGCTCATCGGCTGGAAGGGCTCGCTGCCCGATCCCCGGGTCGAGCGTGACGCCGCAGCCGCCGAGGCGCTCGCCCGCGACCTGCTGCACCAGGCCCGACGGCCCGGCGCCGACCTGTTCGCGCTGGCGGCGCGGCATTCAGACGACTCCAGCGACGGCCTCTATGTCATCGACGACCAGAGCGCCGGCCGCTACGTCGGGCCGCTGGTCGAGCGCGCGCGTCGCCTCGGCATCGGCCAGGTCGACCTCGTGCGCTCGCGCTTCGGCTGGCATGTGCTGCAGCGGCTGGCCGACGGCAGCCAGGCGCCGCAACGGCGACCGGTCGACCTCTGCGACGGTCCGTGCCCGCTGCCGGCCGAGCGCGCGACCTCGTGCCCGGGCCGTGACGTCGCCAGCGCCGCCGAGGTGGACGTCGATACGCTCTGGGTCGGCTGGCGTGGCAGCCCGGGCGCCGGCCGCAGGGAGCGCAGCCGCGACGAAGCCCGCGCCCTGGCGATCGAGCTCTGCCACGCTGCCCGTGCCGAGGGGGCCTCGTTCGACGCCGTGCGCGCGCGGCATCCCGACGATCCCGGCGACGGCCGCCGCGTGGTGCGCGCCGACTCGGACCTCGCGACGCCCTATCTGCGCATGGCGCTCGCCCTCGGCGTCGACGCCGTGGCCGTGGTCGAGACGGTTCACGGCTTCCACGTCCTGCATCGACGGCGCTGATCGCCCTGCGTCGTCGTGGTCAGCGGGTAGGTTGACCACCGCGACCGCGCCGCAGACAATCCCGGCCGCCGCGGACCCGCCGTCCGCGCGTTCGGAGCCGCCATGACCGCCGCGCCCCCCGCACCCACCGCCAGCGACGCCCCGAGCTGGCAAGGCGAGATCGACGCGCTCGTCGCTTCGCTGGTCGAGGCCGCGGCCTCTGCTGCCGACGCCGCCGCGCTGCGTGAGCTCGAGGTCGAGGCCCTGGGCAAGAAGGGCAGCGTCACCGCCCTGATGAAGCGCGTCGGCACGCTGCCCGGCCCCGAGCGCCGCGACTACGGCGCAGCTGCCGGTGCCGCCCGCAGCAGCGTCGAGGCCGCGATCGCGGCCCGTTCGAGCGCACTCGCTGCCGCCGCGCTCGAAGCCGAGCTCGCCGACCGCAGCTTTGACGAGACGATGCCCGGGGCGCCGCCGCCGGCGGGCGCCGTCCACCCGTTGGCCCTGGTGCAGCGCGACCTCGAGGACGTGTTCTCGAGCATGGGCTTCCACGTGCTCGACTACCCCGAGGTCGACAGCGAGTTCAGCAACTTCGAGGCGTTGAACATCCCCAGCTGGCATCCGGCGCGCGACATGCAGGACACGTTCTGGCTGCAGCCAGCGACCGAGGGCGCCACCGCGCACCTGCTGCGCACCCATACCTCGGCCGGCCAGGTGCGCACGATGCACGCGCTGACGCCGCCGTTCCGGGCCGTGTTTCCGGGCCGCGTCTTCCGCTACGAGGCGGTCGACGCCAGCCACGAGCATACCTTCCATCAGGTCGAGGGCCTGATGATCGACCGCGCGCCGCCGCACGGCCCGGGCGTGTCGGTCGGTCACCTGCTCGACGCGATGCGCACGCTGCTCTCGGCCATCTTCGGCGAGGAGGTGAAGGTGCGGCTGCGGCCGGGCTACTTCCCCTTCGTCGAGCCGGGCTTCGAGCTCGACATCAGCTGCCGCGTCTGTGGCGGCGGCGGCTGCTCGGTGTGCAAGCAGTCGGGCTGGCTCGAGCTGCTGCCGTGTGGCCTCGTCCACCCCAACGTGCTGCGCATGGGCGGCCTCGACCCTGACCAATGGCAGGGCTGGGCGTTCGGCCTCGGCCTGTCGCGCCTGGTGATGATGCGCTACGGCGTCGGCGACATCCGCTTGTTGCTCGGCGGCGACGCCCGTTTTGTCGAGCCCTTCGCCCCCGGCGCCTGACGCCGCGGCCACGGCCGCGACCTGATCCCACCGCTGCTCGGCCGCTGTCCGAGCGCCTCGTTCGGAGCCCTGCATGTTCGTCTCTTGGCGTTGGATCAGCGAGATGGTCGACACCGACGGCGTCGATCCGCGCACGTTCGTCGACCGCTTCATCCTCGCCGTGGCCGAGATCGAAGGCGTCGTCGAGATCGGCCCCGGCCTCGAGCAGGTCCTGGTCGGCAAGGTCGTCGCCGTCGCACCGCATCCGGCGGCCGACAAGCTCCGCCTGGCCGACGTCGACCTGGGCGCGCGTGGCATGGTCCAGGTCGTCTGCGGCGCGCCCGACCTCGCGGTCGGCATGGTCGTGCCGTTCGTGCCGCCGGGCGTGACGCTGCCGAGCGGCATCGAGGTCCGCGACGGCGAGGTCCGCGGCGTGCGCTCGCCCGGCATGTTGGCCTCGGAGAAGGATCTCGGCCTCTCGGACGAGCACGGCGGCTTGCTGCAGCTCGACGGCTGCGACGCCGCGCCCGGCACGCCCCTGCTCGACGCCGTGCCGATCGCCGACGTGCTGTACGAGATCGACAACAAGAGCGTGACGCATCGGCCCGACCTCTGGGGCCACGTCGGCATGGCCCGCGAGGTCGCGGCCCTGCTGGAGCGGCCGCTGCGCCTGCCGTCGACCGAGGTCGTGTTTGGCGACGCAGCCCCGCTGGCCGGAGGCGTCACGGTCGCCGCGCGCGCCGATTGCCCGCGCTACCTCGCGGCCCGCTTCGCCGGCGTCGCCGTCGCGCCGTCGCCCGTGGCGACCCGGCTGCGCCTGCGTTGCCTGGGCGTGCGCCCGGTCAGCAACGTCGTCGACGCGACCAACCTCGTGATGCTCGAGACCGGCAACCCGCTGCACGCGTTCGACGCCCGCTTCGTCCGCGGCCAGACCATCGCCGTGCGCCGCGCGACCGAGGGCGAGGCGCTGACCACCCTCGACGGCGTCGCGCGCCGCTTGACCGCCGAGGACGTCGTGATCGCCGACGGCGAGGGCCCCGTCGCGCTGGCCGGCATCATGGGCGGCGGCGACTCGGAGATCCGCGACAGCACGACCGAGGTCGTGCTCGAGGCGGCGAACTTCGACGGCGCGCGCATCCGCAAGACCAGCGCCCGGCTCGGCCTGCGCTCGGAGAGCTCGGCGCGCTTCGAGAAGAGCCTCGACCCCGAGACCGCGGCTTTCGCTGCGCGCCGCTTCGCCGTCGTGCTGCAGCAGCTCTGCCCGGGCGCGACCGTCGTCTCGCGCCTGGTCGACGTCGGCCCGCACGCCGAGGCGCCGCGGCCGCTGCCCGTCATCCACACCCACCGCGCCTACCTGCGCCAACGCCTGGGCCTCAGCGAGCAGCTGCTGCCCGACGCGGCGGTCGACGCGACGCTCGGCCGCCTCGGCTTCGGCGTCGATGGCGGCTCCGGCCAGCCGATCGCCGTGACCGTGCCAAGCTTCCGCGCTGGCCGCGACGTCGGCATGGTCGATGACCTGGTCGAGGAGCTCGGCCGGCAATACGGCTACGATCGCGTGCCCTCGTCGACGATGCTCGCCCCGGCCGTGCCGGCGCCGCTGCCGCCGATGCGCCGGCTCGAGCGGGCGATGCGCTCGGTCTGCGCGCTGGGCCGTGGCCTGCACGAGGTGCACCAGTACTCGTTCGACCACGAGCCGACGCGCAGCCGCCTCGGCCTGCAGTCGCGCGACGCCGCCGGCGCCGAGCTGCCGCGGCTGCACCTGCGCAACACGCTCTCGTCCGAGCATGTGGCGCTGCGCCGCGACGTCGCCAGCGGGCTGCTCGCGGCGCTCGAGCGCAACCTCGCCCACGGCGGCAAGCGCGATCTGGCGCAGAAGGGCCTGCGCGTCGGACTGTTCGAGCTCGGTCGCGCCTACCTGCCCGAGCAGATCGGCCCGGACGGCCCGGATCTCGGCGTCCCAGCGCCGCTGCGCGCCTCGGCCAGCGCCGGCGATCGCGCCCGCTACCTCGAGCTGCTCGGACCGGCCCTCGCCGCCGACGCCCAAGCCGCCGCCGCGCGCGCGACGCCGCTGCCGCTCGAGCCGCGCCGGCTGGCCATCGCCCTCGGCGAGCGTCTCGGCGGCGGTGAGGGCGCGGCCCCGCCGGCCGCCGTCTCGAGCGCGCTCTGGCGCCAGGCCGTGGGCGCGGTCGAGGCGATCTGCGCCGCGCTCGGTCTGGCCGCGCCGCTGCTTCGCGCCGCCCATCGCGCCGATCTCGACGCCCTGACCGCCGAGCGGCCCGCCAGCGCCGTCGACGCCGCCCCGGGCTGGCTGCATCCGGCGCGGCACGCCCTGATCGTCGCGCGGCCGGGCGATGCTGCGGGGCCGGGCGATACCTTGGCGCGGGGCGCCGCCGCCGTCCGCGTCGGCGTGATCTCGATGCTGCACCCGCAGGCGCGGCGCGCGCTCGAGGTCGAGGCCGAGGTCGTGCTGGTCGAGCTCGATCTCGACGCGCTGCTGCCGCTGCAGGCGCGCAAGCGTCGCGCGGGGCGGCCACCGCGGCTGCCCGGCAGCGCGTTTGACGTCACGGTGCCCGTGCGCCTCGACGTCGGCGCCGACCTCGTGCGCAGCCGCGCCGAGGCGGCGTTGCGCGCGTTCGCCGCCGACGCCTGCGAAGGGGCCGAGATCCTGGGCTCCTGGCAGGGCGAGACGGCGGCCCAGCTCGCGACGCATCCGCGCGCCGTGACGCTGCGGCTGCACCTGCGCCGCGACGACCGCAGCTTGACCGACGCCGAGATCCAGGCCGCGCGCGCCGCGGTGGTGCAGGGCCTCGTCGACTGGCAGGATGGCGGCGCGTTGAGCCCGGTGGAGCCGATGTTGGCCCAACGGCTCGGCCTGGTCGCCGGAGCCGGGGCATGACGGGAGCCTACCTGCCGCGCGTGCTCTACCTCTCGGGGCCGATCGAGCCGCCGTGGACGCGCTCGGACAAGAACCTGGTGCGCGATGTCGCGGTTGGCCTGACGCGCTACCAGGGCAGGGTGATGACGCACGAAGGCGTCGTCGGCGCGCTGCCGCCCCACGTCGAGACCGAGCCCGCATGGGGTCCGCGCGTGGCCGGCGATACGCCGATCGGCCGCCGGCTGGGCCTGTTCGGTCGGCTGCTGCACGCCAGCGACGTGCAGCTCGTGCACCTGTTCTGGCCGGCCGACCCGCTGGTGGCCCAGGTCGTCGGCCTCGGTGCCCGCGCCCGCGGCCTGCCGGTGATCCACACCCTGGTCCGCGCGCCGCGCAACACGCTCGGCATCACGCGCATGATCGCCGGCGAGCCGGTGGTGGCGCTGACCCGGACGACGATGCGGCGCGTGCAGGGCGACGGCGTCGTCGACGCGGTCTACATCCCGCATGGTGTGCCGCTCTCGCCGCTCGGCGTGCTGGCGCCGGAGCAGCGGGCCGCGCTCTCGCGCCGGCTGCGGGCGCGCCACGGCATCCCGCCGGACGTGCCGCTGGTGCTCTACGCCGGCGACTACCGCCACCGCTACGCTGCGCGCACGGTGGCGGCGGTGCTGCCGCGCGTCGTGCGCGAGATCGACTGCCACTTCGTCCTGGCCTGTCGCCTGCTCGACGACAGCGACCGCGAGGAGGAGGCGCGGATCCGCGAGGCGGTCGGCGCCGACGGCCTCAGCCGGCACGTCAGCTTCCTCAACGTCATCGACGATCTGCGCGAGCTGATGGCCGTCAGCGACGTGCAGATCTTCCCGGCCGACAGCGTCGACGAGCGCATGGACATGCCGCGCGTGCTGCTCGAGGGCATGGCCGAGGGCCTGGCGACGGTCGTCACCAACAAATCGCCCTTCGAGGAGCTGGTCGAGCCGGGGGCCGCGATCGGCGTGCCGTCGATGCAGCCCGTCGCCATCGCCAGCGCCGTGGTCGAGCTGCTGCGCGACGACGCCCGCCGCACCGCCCTGGGCGAGGCCGGCCGCCGCCTGATCGAGGCCCGCTACTCGGTGCGCTCGGTGATCGACAGCTACGAGACGCTCTACGATCGCGTGCTCGACGGCGGCGCCGCCACCGGGCCCACGCAGAGTCGCAGCGCCTTGCGCCGCACGGGCGAGCGCATCGTCGCCCTGCGCCGCCGCAGCGGGGCGGGCTCATGAGCACCTGGCAGCTGCTCGCGGTCGTGGCCGGCGGCCTCTGCGCCCTGGCGCTGCTGACGTGGGCGCATGTCCGCTTCTGGCGCAAGCGGCTGAGCCAGCCGCTGGGCTACGACGAGACCCATCGCCTGGCGACCGACGACGGCTCGGCGATCGAGCTGCGCCGGCTGCTGCCGCGGGGCAGCGTCAGCGAAGCGCCGCCGGTCCTGATCATCCACGGCCTCGCGATCAACGAGCGCAACTGCGACGTCACGGCCGAGCGCTCGTTCGCCCGCCACCTCGCTGCTGCCGGCCGCGACGTCTGGCTGCTGACGCTGCGCTCGGGCCGCACCGACTTCGCCCCCGGCGAGCGCGGCAAGGTCAGCTTCACCGCGATGGCGCGCTTCGACGTGCCCCTGGCGGTGCGCACGGTGCGCGCGGCCACCGCTGCGCCGCAGCTCGATCTCGTCGGCTTCTCGATGGGCGGCATGCTGCTCTACGCGGCGCTCGATCGGACCGTCGCGGTCGCTGAGGTGCGTCGCGTCCTGATCTTCGGCAGCCCGGGCAAGATCGGCATCCCGCTGTGGCCGTTCTCGAAGCTGCGTGGCCTGCCGGATTGGCTGGCGCCGGCGATGCCCTACCGCTTCCTCGCCGGCCTCGTCGCGCCCTGGGCCGAGGCGATCATCACGCCGCTGCACCACATCACCTACAACCCGGCCAACGCGCCGCGCGGCGACGCGCAGTCGGTGCTGGTCGACGCCATGCGCGACGTGCCGTGGTCGCTGCACCGCGAATTCGCGCGCTGGGCGATGGCCGACGGCCAGATCCGCGTCGACGGCGACGTGGTGCTCGACGCGCTGCGCACGGTCGACCTGCCGGTCTGCTTCTTTGCCGGCGCCGCCGACCGCCTGGCGCCACCGGCCAGCGTGCGCCGCGCCTTCGAGGCGTGGGGCGCCGGGCTGCCTGCGGTCGACAAGACCTTCGTCCTGCTCGGCCGCGCCACCGGCTGCCGCCACGACTACGGCCACGGCGACCTGATGTTCGGCAGCTCGGTCATCGCCGAGGTCTTTGAGCCGGCGCGCGCCTTCCTCGACCAGACGAGGCCGGCCTGATGCGCATCCTCGCCGACGTCACGACCTGGGCGCCCGGCCGCAGCGGCATCGGCCTGTACACCGAGCGCCTGCTGCAGGCGATGGCCGCGGCGCATCCCGAGGACGAGTGGCTGCTGGCCAGCAACGTCGGCGGCACCTTGGCCGACATCCCCGGTCGGCACCTGGGCCCGCGGCTGCCGGTGCGCGCGCTGTGGATGCAGACGGCGATGGCCTGGCACGGCTGGCGCCAGCGCGTCGACGTCGCCTTCTACCCGAATTACCTCGGCCCGCTGCTGCCGTCGGCGCCGATGGTCGCGACCTTCCACGACATGGCCGTCTACCTGACGCCCGAGACCTTCTCGCTGCGCAAGCGCGAGCTGCAGCGGCGGTTGCTGCCGCTGGTGGCCGAGCGCGCGGCGGCGATCTTGACGCCCTCGGCCTCGAGCCGCCGCGACGTGATCCGCTTGCTCGACGTCGACCCCAGGCGCGTGGTGGTGACGCCGCTGGCTGCGGACGAGCGCTTCTTCGGCCGCATCGACGCGGCGATGAGCGCGCAGATCCGGGCCAAATTCGCCCTGCCGGCGCGCTACCTGCTGGCGGTGGGTACGCTCGAGCCGCGCAAGAACCTCGTGCGCCTGGTGGCTGCCTTCGAGCGCCTGTGGGCCCGCGATCGCAGCGTCGGCCTGGTCCTGGTCGGCGGCAAGGGCTGGCGCGACGCCGAGATCAGCGCCGCGCTCGGCAGCAGCCCGGCGCGCGAGGCGATCGTCACCACCGGCTACGTCGAGCCACACGAGCTGCACTGCCTCTACCAGGAGGCCGTCGCGCTCTGCTACCCCTCGCTCTACGAGGGCTTCGGCCTGCCGGTCGTCGAGGCGATGGCCGCGGGGACGGCGGTGCTGGTCTCGCGCGGCAGCTCGCTCGACGAGGTCGCCGGGGACGCCGCGCTCGCCGTGCCCGCGCTCGACGTCGACGCGATCGCCGAGGCGATGGCGCGCCTGGTTCAGGACGACGCCTTGCGTGCGCGCCTGATCGCCGCTGGGGCCGAGCGCGCGGCCTCGCTGTCGTGGTCTCGCACCGCGGCGCTGACCCGCGACGTCTTCCAACGTGTCATCGCCGGGCGCGCCCCGGACGGCAGCGACGAGCTGCCCGCTGCCGCGGCCTCGCGCCGCGACGAGGTCCCCTGATGGCCACCGAACTCCGCGACCTGCAACGCCTGGCCGAGCTGCTGGCCGATCCCACCGACCATCGGCCGTTGCGCCCGGCGCCGACGTCCTTGGTCGAGCACCTGGGCGCGCTGCAGGCCAAGGGTGCGCTGCGCTCGATCGACGGCAACCGCGTCGACACGGGCTTTGACGCCTTGCTGCTGCGCGAGGGCGACGACCGCGCCTTCCCCGTGCGCGACGGCGTCGCAGACCTGCTGCCGGGCTCGGCGATCGAGCTGCAGCCGGGTGATCTCGGCGCACCGGGCGAGGCCCCCGCCGCCGAAGGCGCGTAGCGACGCGCGTCCGCCCGGCTACCGCGCGACGAGCGGCAGCAGCCATTGGCCGCAGGCCGCCATGCCCAACACCACCGCCCAGGGCGGCGCCTTGACCACGTCGAGCGCCCACCATGCTGCCAGCGCCGCGCCTGCGTCGACGACGCCGCGCACGCCGTGGGCCGCGATCGGGTCGATCCAGGCCGCCAGCAGCAGGCCGACCACCGCCGCGTTGCTGCCCGCGAGCGCGCGCTGCATCGTCGGCCAGCGCCGCAGCCGCTGCCAGACGGGCAGGCCGAAGCTGACGAGCAGCCACGACGGCGCGAAGATCGCCAGCGTCGTCCACAGCCCGCCCAACCAGGGCGACGGCAACCAGGCCGCGTCGCTCGGCCGCATCGCCGCGCCGAGATAGGAGGCGAAGGTGAACAGCGGCCCGGGCACGGCCTGGGCGGCGCCGTAGCCGGCGAGGAAGCTCGCCTCGTCCACCCAGCCCGTCGGCACGACCTCGGCGTGCAGCAGCGGCAACACGACGTGGCCGCCGCCGAAGACCAGTGCGCCGGCGCGGACGAAGCCGTCGGCGACCGCCAGCGCGGTGGACCCCGTCACGCGCGCGAGCGCGGGCAGGCCCAGCAGCAGGGCGCCGAGGCCGAGCAGCGGCAGCGTCGAGCGCCAGCCCAGGGCAGGGCGCGGGCCGTTCGCCGGCGGCACCGACGCCTCGGCGGTGAGGGGCCCGGCCCGCTCGAGCTGCCAACCGAGACCCGCCGCGACCGCGATGACGAGCACCTGGGTCCAGGGGCCAGGGGCCAGCAGCAGCGTGGCCGCGGCGCCGAGACACAGCGCGGCCCGTAGCGGCGTCGCACAGAGCTTGGTGGCCATCGCCCGCACGGCCGCGGCGACCACGGCGACCGCGGCGATGGCGAGGCCGTGCAGCCAGCCGGCGTCGCGCAGATCCGTGGCGTCGGCGATGCCCACCGCGAACGCGATCATGAGCAGGGCCGAGGGCGCCGTGAAGCAGAACGACGCGATCAACGCGCCCGCCAGCCCCGCGCGCTGCAGGCCGATGCCATAGACGACCTGGCTGCTCGCCGGCCCCGGCAGGAACTGGCAGAGCGCGACGAGGTCGAGGAAGGCCGCGTCATCGAGCCAGGCGCGCTTGTCGACGAACTCGGCGCGCAGGTAGCCGAGGTGCGCCACCGGGCCGCCAAACGAGGTGCAGCCGAGCGTGAGGAAGGCCGCGGCGATGTCGCCCAGCCCGCGCCACCCCCGAGGTGCGACCGATGTCATCGCCGCGCCAGCCGCCCGAGCCCGTCGTAGGCCGCGTACTTGTACAGCTCGCCGAGCGTCGGGAAGTTGAAGACCGCGTCGACCAGCGCGTCGATCGTGCCGCCGAGCTGGATCGTCAGCATCCCCACGTGGATCAGCTCGCTGGCGAAGCCGCCGACGATGTGGACCCCGAGCAGGGCCCGTGTCGTCGGGCAGAACACCAGCTGCAGCAGCCCTTCGCGCTCGCCCTGCAGCCGCGCCCGGGCGTTGTCGGCGTAGCGGGCGACGCCGATCTCGAAGTCACGGCCCGCGGCGCGCAGGCTCTCGCAGGTCTCGCCGACCATCGAGACCTCGGGGATGGTGTAGATGCCGTAGGGCAGCAGCGACGCGATGCGCTTCTTGTAGTCGAAGCCGAAGGCGTCGCAGACCGCGAGGCGGCCCTGATCCATCGACGTGCTGGCCAGCGCCGGGAAGCCGATCACGTCGCCGACGGCGTAGATCCGCGCCACGCCGGTGCGATAGCGGTCGTCGACCCGCAGCAGGCCCCGCTTGTCGGGCTGCAGACCGACGGTCTCGAGCCCGAGCCCGGCGGTGTTGCCGCTGCGGCCGGCGGCGTAGAGCAGCTGCTCGAACCGTGCGCGCGTGCTGCCCTCGGCCGCGACGAGCTCGACGTCGACACCCTCGTCGTCGACCCGGACCTCTCCCAGCGTCGCGCCGCGCCGGATCTCGATGCCGTTGCGCTCGAACGCGTCGGTCAGCGCCTGCGCGATCGCGTCGTCGAGGAAACCGAGCACCTTGTCACGCGGCTCGACCAGCGTGACCTTGACGCCGAGCGCCGCGAAGATGCTCGCGTATTCGCAGCCGATCACGCCGGCGCCGTAGACCAGCAACGACGCCGGCAGCTCGGCCATGTCGACGACCTCGTCGCTGTCCCAGATCCGTTCGTGGTCGAACGCGAGGTTGGCCGGACGGTGCGGATGCGTCCCGGTCGCGATCAGGATGACGTCGGCGCCCAGCGTCACCGGCGCACCGCCGTCCGCGGGCTGCCATTGCACCTCGTGCTCGCCGAGCAGGGTCCCGCGGCCGAGCAGCAGCTCGACGCCGTGCCGGTCGAGATTGTGGCGCATCCGCGCCTCTTCGGCGTTGCAGACCGCGGCTTTGTGCGCCAGCAGATCGGCGAGGCGCGCGTGGCGATCGACCGCGACCTGGACCGCGCGCAGGTCCAAGGCCCGCGCCCCGGACAACACCAACGCCGCCTCGCGCAGCGACTTGCTCGGCAGGGTGCCGGTGTGGACGCAGGCGCCGCCGATCGGCCCGGGATCCAGGACGGCGACCCGCTTGCCGAAGTACGCGGCCTGCGCCGCCGCTTTCTCGCCGGCCGGTCCGCATCCGAGGATGATCAGGTCGTAGCAACGCTGCGGGGTCATGGGGCGGCTCCCTGGGGCTGTCGAGCTCGCGCAGCCGTGGGGTCGTCCTGACGGTGGGGCGCCCTGCGCGGCGTGCAGCCGCATAGCCTCGCATGCCTCGCGACCCGCTGCCACCGCAGGCGGCCTCGGATGCGCGCTACGGGTCGATCAGGCGCAGCGTCACGGTCGCGCCGCCGTGTTCGCCCGTCGGCAGCTTGACCCGCAGCGTCGCCTGGAACCAGGTGCCGCACCACGCCGCAGCCTGGCTGGCCGGCGCCGGCAAGATCAGCCAGGTGCCGCCAGACGGCGGGGCCACCACTCCGCCAGGGAGCGACTTGGACGCGACGGCCTTGACCGGGATGGCCTTCTGCGCCGTCACGGGGTTGCAGTTGACGGTGCCGACCGACTCCAGGGTCAGCTTCGTCGCGGTGATCGCCGACCCGTCGCTGCGATGGACGCGGGCGTAGGCCGCGATGTGCAGCCCGCCCTGGAATCCGTGCGTCATCGGCACGGCCGCGCCGTCGGACCAGGGCACGAACAGGCCCTTGACGATGGTGCCGATCTCGACCACCAGCGACGGCGGCGGCACGGCAGCGCTGGCGCTGAAGAGCTTCGTCGGCGGGGCTGCGCACGTGAGCACGGGCGGGGCCGGAGCCGTCGCCGTGGCCGCGCACGCCGGGTTGGCCGCCGAACCGCTGCCGTCCTTGGCCGTGCCGCCGTCCTTGGCCGTGCCGCCGCCCTTGGCTGCATCGTCGTCGGTCGCGTCGTCGTCGGTCGCGTCGTCGTCGGTCGCGTCGTCGTCGGTCGCGTCATTGCTCACGGCGTCGTCGGCGGGCCCCCCATCGGCCTCGCCCCCCGTCACGCCGTCGGCCTCGACGGCGCCACCGGCCCAGGGTGTCTCTGCGCCCGCCTGGCCGGGCCGCCGCGCGTGCGGATTGGCGCTCTTGCCCGAGCCAGCCGAGCCCATCGACCGCGCCTGCCAGCCGCCGCGGCCAGGCGCATCGGACGGCTCGGCGTCGTCGCGTCGTTTCGCTGCCCCCCCATCGCCGGCCCGGCGGTCGATCGGCTCACCGCCAGAGCCAGCCGCCGATCCATCGAGCGCCTCGTTGGCCGCCCCGTCAGCCGCCCCGTCAGCCGCCCCGGCCATCGAGCCGCCGTCGTCGACGAACGATGCCGCCGCACCGCCCAGGGGTCGCTGGCCGCCGTCGCAGCCGCAGAGGACCACGAGCCAGGCCGCCACGACCAAGCGGCCCCAGCGCGGCGCAACCTGCCGAGACCACCGTGTCATGGTGCCCCCTTGGGCTCTTGCACCACGTGCGTCACGCCCAGCGCAGGCGTCGCGATCTCGCTGATGGCGCCGCTCGGCCACCAGACGCGCAGGACGTCCGGCTTCGCGGCCCCGACGCCAAAATGCCCGAGATACGGGCCATTCGCAGAGTGCCCCGACGAGAAGGTCCAGTTGCGCCGCTGCACGCGGCCACCCGCCCACAGCTCGACCCAGGCGCCCTCGCCGGCGCGCGGGCTCTTGGTCGCCTCGAGCCGGACGTCGAGCCACCCGCCCTGGGGCGTGTCGTTGCGCAACACCCGCAGCTGCTGGCCAAGCGGCACGTCGAGCACGTCGAGGTCCCCGTCGCCGTCGAGGTCCGCCACGGCGAAGAGCGTCGGCGAGACCGCGACCGGGATCTTCGGCGGATGGGGCACGGTCTGCACCGCGAAGCCGGCGCCATCGTTGTGCCAGACCTGATGGCCCCCGCCGGGCAGCGATTCGAACTTGTTCGTCACCAGCGTCCAGAACGATTCGTCTGTCATCACGCCAGAGTTGGAGACGAACATGTCCAGCCAGCCGTCCGAATCGAGGTCGGCGCCGACCACGCCCCAGCTGACCTTGGTCTGCCAGCCGTCCCAGATGCCCCAGGCCTTGGACACGTTCTGGTAGCCCGCCGTTGGCTGCAGGCGGTAGGCGGTGTCGACGCCGTAGTCGGTGACAAAGAGGTCGTCCACGCCGTCGAGGTCGAAGTCGGCGACGACCGAGCCCATGACGTGTGCGTACGGCAGCATGCCGATCGTCGTCGTCAGGGCGTGCCAGGTGTCGTTCGCGCCGTCGTGGCGCAGCCAACCGTGCTGGCCCCATTCGCTGCCGATGAAGACGTCTTGCCAGCCGTCGCGGTCGGGGTCGCCGATCGAGAACGACCAGTGGTCGCCGACGATGTCCGGCAAGGTGCCCACCGAGCTGAACTGCAGCTTGCCGTCGTTGCGCAGCAGGCGAAACCAATGGCCGGTCGCGCTGCAGAACCCACCCTTGCACTCGGTGTACGGGACGGTCGCGGCCTTCTTGCAGATGCACGGCGACGTCCAATCCTTCTGCTCTGCCCCGGCCTTGGGCTCCGCTACGATGAGGTCCAGATCGCCGTCGCGGTCGACATCGAGCGCCGCCACGGCCAACGGCGTATGTTGGAACGTCAGGCCCACCTGCGGCTTGGCGATCTGCGGTTGGCCGGCCTCGTTGCGCACCACCATCAGGCCGTCGCCGACCGCGAGCACGATGTCCGTGTCGCCGTCGCCGTCAGCGTCCGCGGCGATGCAGGTCGCGCCGCCGATCGCGGTGGGAAGCGACAGCACCGTCTTGGCATAGCCGCTCTTGCCACGCAGCAGCCACCACAGCTGCAGCGGATCGCCGGGCGTCGCCGGCAGCCCGACCAGGGCCACATCGACGTCGCCATCCTGGTCGAAGTCGTGTGGCAACACGCAGCGGTCGATCGACGGCAAGCTCGGCAAGCCGCTGGTGGCCGTGGCCTCTGTCAGCACGATCGGCGCGGCGGACGCCGCGGTCGCCCAGCCCGGCGCTGCGCAGGCCGTCGAGGGCGGCATCGCGGCCTTGGAGGTCGACACGACCCAGGCGCTGCCGAGGTCGAGCGCCGTCCCTGCGCCGCACGCCGTCACCGCTGCCGGCGCGTCGGCGGCGTCCGCGGTGTCGCCGGTGTCGCCGGTGTCGCCGGTGTCGCCGGTGTCGTTGGTTGCCGTCGCGTCGCCGTCGGCCTCGCTGTCTGCCGTCGCGTCCGTGCTGGCGTCGGTCGCGTCGTCGGTCGCGGCGTCCGCAGCAGGCGGCGTCGCGTCGGCCTCGCCCTCGTCGCTGTCGGTCGCGATGTCACTGTCGGTCGCGATGTCACTGTCGGCCGCGACGTCGACGTCCGCGGGGCCTTCGACCTCACTGTCGATCTCGCCGTCGATCTCGCTGTCGTCCTGCGTCTCGGGGGCGGTGTCCGCCGCGGCGGTCTCGGCCTCGCTGGTCTCGCTCGTCGCGGTCGCGTCGCCGTCGCCGGGATCGCTTGCGTCGCTGCCGCCATCTGCGCCGTCGTCGTCGCCGCTGCGGACGCCGTCGAGGTCCTGCTTCGCGTCGCCGCTCGACGTCATGCCGGTGTCGAGGCCGGCGTCGGCGCTGGCGTCGGCGTCGACGTGGGTCACGTCGCCGGCGGAGGCGTCCTCGGTCGACGGTTCCGACGCGCTGCCGCAGGCCGTCGCGAGCAGGGCCAGGCATGCCAGCGCGTGGCCCAAACGCACGCCGTAGCCGGCGCCCTCGGTCGACGGCGCATGTCGCCCCGCGGCCGCGCCCGAAGCGCCACCCGGCCGGAGGCTGCTCCAGCGCACGAGCGCAGTCGATGACGCCACGTCGAACATGTAGCCTCGTGGAACGCAGGGGCGCCCGCACCAGAGGGGATCGTTACTCACACATCTTTATACACGCGCCACCATGCGTGCGCAAAGCGATGTGTAGACGAAGCGGCGCGCCGCGACGCCAAGCACAAAGGCCGCCAGCGTAACGTTCTTTCATGATTTGGAAAATCGGCCTGGGAACGCAGATGTCACGGGCCTGGATCGACGGCGCTGGCATCGGCGGCGGCGAACGAGGTCCGCGTCTCGGGCGCGGTGGCTTCACAATTTCACGCTCGAACGTCCGTCCCGCGTGGGCGTCGCCAGGCGGCACCCGCTCAAGCGGCGCCCGCCGCGGCTGCCCGACGCGCTAGATGAACTCGACGCCGACGATCCGGTCCGCGCCCTCCAGCTGCACGGTGCAGGTGCCGTCGCCGTCCTGGCCGACGATGCCCACGCTGACCTCCCAGAGCTCGCCGACCTGACGCACCGAGGCGTTGCCGCGCATCCGCAGCCTGTGCTCCCAGATCAGCGCGCCGTTGTCGGCCTGCCAGGCTTCGAGCAGCGTCGCCACGGTCTCGGCCGTCCAAGCCGGCTGCGACTCGACCATCGCGGCCGCAGCGTCGAGATCGCCGTCGCAGGCCAGCTTGAGCCATTGCAGCGCCATCGCCCGCTGCGCCGACTCGCGCGCGCGGTGGTCGAGCGCGGGCGCGGCGGGGCGGGGCGGCAGCTCCGGCAGCGACAGCGCGTGCACGTCCGGGCCCTCGTTGCCGCGCAGGCGCTCCCACTCCTGCAGCAGCGACGCGTCGACCCGGGCGATGGTCGCGCGCAGGAAGCCGATGATCGCGAGCAACTCGTCGGTCTTGAGGTCGTCCGGCACGTTCTGCACCAGGGTCCGGTAGGCCTGGCCGAGGTGGCGCAGCAACACGCCCTCGACCGGCGCGAGGTCCAGGTCGCGCACGTACTCGTCGAAGGTGCACCAACGTTCGGCCATCTCGCGCGCGATCGACTTGGGCCGGACCGCGCCGTCGGTGATCCAAGGGTGGCGGCGGGCGAAGTCGTTGAAGGTCGCGTAGGTCCACTCCGCGAGCGGCTTGGGCCAGGTGACCTCCTCCAAGATCTCCAGGCGCTCGTCGTAGGGAACGCCCTGGGCCTTGAGGTCGCTGATCACCCGCGTCTTCTCGGCGGACTGCTGGCGGATCAGCACCGGCATCGGGTTCTCGAGGATCGCCTCGACCAGCGAGACCGCGTCGTAGGCGAAGGCCTCGGGCGGCTGTCCCTCGTCGCGGTGCTGGGCCTGCAGCTTGTCCAGCGCTTCGACCAGGAACAGCGAGAGCGTGTGGTGCAACGAGAAGTCGCGTTGCAGCCCTTCGGCCGGCACCAACTCGCTGCCGCGGGCGTCGTCGCGCCGCCGCCGCAGCAGCACGCCGCCCGCGCACAGCGCCCGGACGTGCTGGGCGAAGTCGCGGCGATGCTGCAGCTGCTGCGCGGGTCGGTCGTGCGAGAGGCCGATCAGCCGCACCAGCTCTCGCAGGCCTCCGGGTCGCTTGGCCATCGCCATCACCATGCCGGCCTCGATGCGGAACACCGACTGCAGCGGCTCGGCCGGGGCGGCCTCCAGGCGGCGGAAGCTCTCCTCGGTCCAGGGCACATAGCCGCGCTCGGGTGGCTTGCTGCGCACGAACTTCACCGGCTTGCCGTCACGGCCGAGCTTGGCGGCCATGCGGTTGTTGGCGATGACGTGCTCGGGGGCCTGCGCCACGACCCAGCCCTGGTCGTCGAAGCCCTTGCGCCCGGCCCGGCCGGCGATCTGGTGGAATTCGCGCGACGAGTAGAGCCGCGTCGTCTCGCCGTCGTAGCGGCAGAGCTTGGTGAAGACGACCGTGCGCAGCGGGATGTTGACGCCGACGCCGAGCGTATCCGTGCCGCAGATGACCTTGAGCAGCCCCTGCTGCGCGAGCTTCTCGACCAGGAGCCGGTACTTGGGCAGCAGGCCGGCGTGGTGCAAACCGATGCCGTGCTTGAGGAAGCGCTGCAGCACCTTGCCGAAGGGGCTGTCGAAGCGCTGGCCGTGCATGGCGTCGATCAGGGCGCGTTTCTGCTCCTTGCTCGCGATGTCGACGCTCATCAGCGCCTGCGCTTGCTCGGTGGCGCCGCGCTGGCTGCCGTGCACGAGGTAGAGCGGGGCGCGGCCGTCCTTGGCCAGGTCCTGCACCGTGTCCTGCAGCGGTGTCTCGCGCCAATCGAACTGCAGCGGCACCGGACGATGCCGCGACGACACGACCACGACCTCGCGACCGGTGCGGGCCCGCAGATCGGCCTCGATGCGCTGGGTATCCCCCAAGGTTGCGGACATCAACAAGAAGCGCGCCTTGGTCAGCGTCAGCAGCGGGATCTGCCAGGCCATGCCCCGGTCGCGGTCGGCGTAGTAGTGGAACTCGTCCATCACCACTTGCTGCACATCGGCGTCAGCACCTTCTTGCAAGGCGATCTGGGCCAGGACCTCGGCCGTGCAGCAGATGACCTTCGCCTCGCGGTTGACCGTGCCGTCGCCCGTCATCAGGCCGACGTTGTCGGGGCCGAGCTCCTCGCAGAGGGCGAAGAACTTCTCGCTGACCAGGGCCTTGATCGGCGAGGTGTAGACGGTGCGCTCGTGGGCGGCGAGCCCGAAGACGTGCAGCGCCAGCGCGACCATCGACTTGCCCGAGCCCGTGGGCGTCGCGAGGATCACGTGATGGCCGGCCGCGAGCTCGAGGATCGCCTCCTCCTGATGGTCGTAGAGCGCGATCTTGCGCTCCGCGGCCCAGTCGACGAACACGGTGAGGGCGTCGTCCGCGTCTTCACGCATCGCCTCGATGCGATCGCGCAGCAGGGCCTTGGCTGGCTGCGCCGCTGGGGACGAATCGGCGTCGCCGCGAGCGTCTGGGGGCAGGGTGGGCATGGCGCTCCTCGCGAGGGTCAAGCGGACGGGGCACAGACGCCAGCCGGCGGACGATCCTGACACGCCCGGTCGCCTCGATGGCGGTCGTGCGGTGGCGGCGATCACGCGAGCGCAGCAGGTTGCACCACGGCGTGGCGCTTTTGGCAATTGCGCTCGCGATGCGGACGCTGTACCCACCCCTGACGCGGCTCGCGCTGGGTGTCGCCGGCGCCGGGGAGCACGATGCGGATCACCGCCCGAATCGCCACCTTCGTGGTCGTCTGGACGCTGCTGGTCCTGGCGGTGTCCGGCCTGCTCCGCCTGCGCCGCGATCTCGACCTGGTCGAAGGCGATCTGCTGCGCGCCTGCGCCCTGGTCGGCGCGTTGATGACCGACGACGTCGCCGCCGCCTACGCCGCCGGTGGCCGACGGCAGGCGCAGGAGCGCGCCACCGATCTGACGGCGCACGAGGACCAGATCCAGGTCCAGGTCGTGCCGCTGGACCTGACGCAGCCGGAGCAGGCCGCGCATGTGCTGGAGGTCGCGTCGTGGCGCAGCGTCGAGCCCGCGACGTTCCGCGACGAGCGCGCGGACGACGAGGGCGAAGACGCCGCGTTGCGCGTCCTGGTCGCGTTGCCGGCGCCGGCGCAGGCGTACGCCTTGGAGCTGCGGGCTTCGCTGGCACAGCAGCGCGAGATCCGGCACCGGGCGCTGCTTGACTTCCTGGTCCTGGCGGCGCTGGTCTCGGCCGTCGCGGCGTGGTTCTCGACGGTGGGGGGCGCGACGCTGGTGGGCCGTCGCGTCGACGCGCTGATCGCGCTGAGCCGCGCAGCGGCGCGCGGGGCGCCGGCCCCCGCCTTGCCGGCGGGCCACAACGACGAGCTGGACGCCCTCGCCGACGAGATGCGCGCGATGCACGCCGTGCTGGCCGAGGCGCGGCGCAACCGCGAGCGCGACGCCAGCGAGCGCGCCCGCCTGCGCGAACAGCTGCACCACGTCGACCGCCTCGCGACCGCGGGCCTGATGGTGGCCCGTATCGCCCATGAGGTCGGCACGCCGCTTGGGGTCGTGCTCGGCCGTCTGCGTCGCCTGCAACGGGCGGTCGCCGACAATCCGGGGGCGCAGCGCGAGGCCCACGTGGCGCTGGAGCAGGTCGAGCGCATCGAGCAGGTGATGTCGCATATGCTCGCCTACGCCCGCCGTCAGCCGCAGGAGGGCGGCTGCGACGCGGTGGCCGCAGCGCGGCAGGCCTTCGAGCTCGTCGCCAGCATCGGCCGCGACCACCGGCTTGGCCTGCACGTCCGGCTGCCGACGCCCGCGCGCAGCGTGCGCGGCGACCGGCTGGGCCTCGAGCAGGTGATCGTCAACCTGCTGGTCAACGCGATCCAACATAGCCCCAGCGGCAGCACGATCGACGTGACCATCGAGCCGTCAACCGGGTCGGTGGGCGAGGGCGTCGCCATCCAGGTCGCCGACCGTGGCCACGGCCTCGACGTCGAGCAGGGCCAGCTCTTCGAGGCGTTCTTCACCACGCGCGGCGCCGAGGGCGGCACGGGCCTCGGCCTCGCCATCGTCAAGAGCCTGGTCGAGGATCGCGGCGGGCAGGTTCGTGCCCGCGCGCGCGAAGGCGGTGGCGCCTGCTTCGTCGTCGATCTACCGTTCAGCGACGTCGGGCCGGCCGCCGCGTCGGGACAGCCGGACCCGGTGCCCGGTCCGGCGCAGGCAGGGCCGTCCGATCTGACGGACCAGCCGCGCGAGGCCAGCACATGAAGGAGCTCCTGGTCGTCGACGACGACGCCGCGATGCGCAGCCTGCTGGTCGACGACCTCGGGGATCGCGGCTACCTGGTCGAGACCGCGTCGTCGGTCCGCGAGGCGATGGCCAAGCTCGCCGAGCAGCGCTACGGCTGTGTCGTCACCGACATCCACCTCGGCGGGCCCAGCGGCCTGGAGCTGACGCGCGCGGCGGTCGCGCTCGACCCGACGCTGCCGGTCATCGTCATCACCGCGTTCGGCTCGCTCGATCGCGCGATCGAGGCGATCCGCGTCGGCGCCTACGACTTCATCACCAAGCCCTTCGAGCCGGACGTGCTCGCGCTCTCGGTCCAGCGCGCCGTGTCGCTGCGCAGGCTGCAGGGCGAGGTGACGGCCCTGCGGCGGCGTGTCCACGGCCCGGCCGGCACCGGCCTCGACGGCAACAGCGCCGCGATCGAGCGCCTCGAGCAGCGGCTGCGCGCCGTGGCGCCGACGCCGGCGACCTGCCTGCTGCTCGGCGAGAGCGGCTCGGGCAAGACGCGCGTGGCTCGGCACCTGCACGACCTCAGCGATCGCGCGCGCGAACCCTTCGTCGCCGAGAACGTCGCGGCGATCCCGGAGCAGCTGATCGAGAGCGAGCTCTTTGGTCATGTCCGCGGCGCCTTCACCGGGGCCACCAGCTCGCGCGACGGCCTGCTGCGACGGGCAGGGCGGGGCACGCTCTTCCTCGACGAGATCGGCGAGCTGCCGCTGCAGGCGCAGGCCAAGCTGCTGCGCGCCCTCGACGAGCGCCGCTTTCGCCCGGTCGGCAGCGACGAGGAGCTCGCGTTCGAGGCCCGGCTCATCGTCGCCACCAACCGCGACCTGCAGAAGGAGGTCCGCGGCAACCGCTTTCGCGAGGACCTCTTCTACCGCCTGTCGGTCTTCGAGATCACCGTGCCGCCCTTGCGCGAGCGTGGTCGCGACGTGCTCGAGTTGGCGCAGCGCTTCCTGGTCGACGAGGCGAGCAAGTTCGGCAAGCCGGTGCAGACCCTCGGGCCGCAGGTGGCGCGCATCCTGTTGGCGCACGACTGGCCCGGCAACGTGCGCGAACTGCACAACTGCATCGCTCAGGCCGTGATCGTCGCCAACGACGTGCAGCTGCATCCGCGCGATCTGCCCGAGCGCCTGCGGCCGGCAGGTGCCGACATGGGCGACGCGGACGCAACGGGCGCAGGGGCCGTGCGCAGCGGGCTGGAGCTGCCCGACGAGCTCGACGCCGGCGTGATGCTGCCGCTCGCCGAGGTCGAACGCCGCCACATCCTGCGCGTGCTCGCCGCGGTCGAGGGCAACAAGGCGCTGGCGGCGCGGATCTTGGGCCTCGGGCGAAAGACGCTCTACCGCAAGCTCGAGGCCATGGGCGCCGCCGACCTGCACGACGATCCCGGCGGCTGACGGCGCGCCAGGCGCCGGGATCGTCGGAGTGGGTCGTTCTGACCCACACGCCGCGGCAGCCGTCGCCCGACATGGGCCACTTTGACCCGCCCCTCGCCGCGTCGATCGGAGCGGCCCGCGGCGATTCCTCATCCCACGGGCCGGCTTGGCCGGCCGGCGGCACCCGTGGCACGACCGTTGCTCTCCACCCGGCAGCCCGGGACCGCGCGAGGTCCATTGGGCCCGCCCTGTGGGGGACGCGATGGCTCGTTGGACCGACACCCTTGGCAAGGACGCAGCATCGGGTTTCGCCGTGTTCCTGATCGCGCTGCCGCTATGCCTCGGCATCGCGATGGCCAGTGGCTTCCCGCCCGTGGCTGGCGTGCTCACGGCCATCGTCGGCGGCATCGTCGCTTCGCCGCTGGGCAGCGCGCGCCTGACGATCAAGGGCCCGGCAGCCGGCATGATCGTCATCGTCGCCGGCGCCGTCACCGAGCTCGGCGGCGGCGATGGCGTGCTCGGCTACAAGCGCGCGCTCGCCGTCGGCGTCGTGGCCGCGCTGGTGCAGGTCGTGCTCGCCCTCGCCCGCGCCGGCAAGCTGGCCACCGTGATGCCGCCCGCGGTCGTCCACGGCATGTTGGCCGCGATCGGCGTCATCATCGTCGCCAAGCAGGCGCCGATCCTGCTCGGAGCGCCGACGCACGGCGGCGGGCCGATCGCGATGCTCGCCGACCTTCCGTACGAGATCGGCCACGCCAACCCCGAGGTCGCCGTCATCGGCCTGGTCTCGATGGCCTTGCTGCTCGCCTGGCCCTACCTGCCGGTGCCGCGCCTGCGCACGCTGCCGGCGCCGATGATGGTGCTGCTGGTCGCGGTGCCCTTCGCCGCGGCCTTCCACTTCGCCGCGCCGCACGTCTACCGCTTCCTGGAGCACGACCACCGCCTGGGCCCGGACCTGCTGGTGACCGTGCCTGGCCATCTGCTCGACGCGCTCACGCTGCCCGAATTCTCGGCCATCACCTCGGCCGCGTCGATCAAGTACATCGCGCTCTTCGCCATGGTCGGCACCATCGAGTCGCTGCTGTCGGTCGTCGCCGTCGACGCGATGGATCCCGAGAGGCGGGCCTCGAACCTCAACCGCGACCTCCTGGTCACGGGCGTCGCCAACGGCGTCGCGGCGGCCATCGGTGGCCTGCCGATGATCTCGGAGATCGTCCGCTCCAAGGCCAACACCGACGCGGGCGCCAGGAGCGCGGCGTCGAACTTCTTCCACGGCGTCTACCTGCTCGCGTTCGTCGCGATCCTGCCCGGCGTGCTGCACATGATCCCGCTGACCGCGCTCGGCGCCATGCTCGTGGTCGTCGGCTTCCGCCTGGCGTCGCCCAAGGAGTTCGCCCACACCTGGACGATCGGCGTCGACCAGTTCGCCGTCTTCGCCACCACCTTCGTCGTGACGCTGGCGGTCGACCTGCTGGTGGGCGTCGCCGCCGGCCTGGTGCTCAAGGTCGTGCTGCACATGGCGCGCGGAGCCCGGATCTCCGAGCTGTTCACGCTGACGACCGACGTCCAGACCGAGGGCGACGAGGTCACCATCCGCGTCGGCAGCCCGGCGCTGTTCCTGAACCTGCTGGCGCTCGAGGCCGTGCTGGCCGCGCGTGTCGCGCCGACCACGCGCCTGGTCCGGATCGACCTGGCGAACGCGCGCCTGGTCGACCACACCGTGCTGCAAAGGCTGCACCTCGTCGCCAACGAGTGGTCGACGGCAAGGCTGGAGATCGTCGGCCTCGACGCGCTGCGCCCGGTCGGCACCCACCCGAACTCCTGCCACGCCAGCGGCCGGCTGCCCGGCGGAGGTTCGCGGGCATGAGCGCGCCGTCGCCACACGCGCGCCCTGTGGACACCGCGACGGCCGCCACCGATCCGCTGGCGCTCGTCCGCGCTGCGGTCCACCACGCCGCCCACCTGCTGCCGAGCCAGAACCCGCTGCAACTCTTCGTCCACCACAACACGCTGCACGCCTTCGAGCACCTGCCCTTCCGCCAGGGCGTCGAGGCGGCCGCGGACCTCCACGGTGCGCGCGCGTGGTGCCGGCTGCCGTGGTATCGCCAGGCCTACGCCGAGGGCCGGATCTTGCAGCGCGACCTCGACGAGGTGCTGCGGATCGAGCTGGTCGACGAAGCGCTCGAGCTGCCGGGCCGGACCCTGCCGCGTCGCGAGGCCGTGAAGTTGCTGATGCTGGCGCCCGAGACCGGCCTGCACGAGCGCGAGGCGAGCGCGTGGGCCCTGCACGAGATGGCCCACCTCGAGCAGATCCCCGCGGGCCTCGACCGCAGCTCGGACGAGCGGCTGCGCCTGGCCGGCGACGCACCCAAGGTCCTGCGCGCGCTGTGGCAGGCGTGCAGCGCCGTGGCGATCGAGCCGCCCGAGCCGACGCCGCGCACCCGCCTCGCGGCCGAGGTCGCACGGCACCTCGGTGACGATCTGGACGCCATCGTCGAGCCGCACCTGATCCGGTGGGCAGCGGCCTACCTGGACCTGGGCCAGGCGTATTGGCCCATGCCACATCGCGAGCTCGGCTTCTTTGGCGCGATGCTGCATCACCTCGACGGCCTCGGCACGCACTTCTTGCCCGGCGGACGCTGGCTGCGCGCCGAGATCCGCCGGCTGCGGGCGCAAGGCGTCAGCGCGGCGGCGTCGGTGCAGGCGTCGCTTGCCGAGATCGGCGTCGCCGACGCCGACATCGAGGCCTTCGTCACCGAGACCCTGCTGGCCTTGCCCGGGTTCGGCGGCATGTTCGTCCGCCTGCACGAGCGGCCGGATTTCGCGCCGGTCGCACCACCGCCGACCGACGTCATGGACCTGCTCGCGATCCGCCTGCTCTGCGAGCGAGCCGCGACGCGGTCGATGTTGCGCCGCCACGGCGTCGATCTCGCCGCCGGCGGCACCGTGCGCAGCGCGTTGCGCGCCTTCCGCCTGGCCCAGCCCAAGGTGGCCGACAGCCACGCCGAGATCCGCCGCGTCGCGCCGCTGGTCCATGTCGCGCTGACGCTCGGCCTGCGGCCGGACGATATCGCCGCGGCGACGCCGCCGCAGCTGGCAGCGCTGCGCTCGTTGGTCGCCGAGGGGCACGAGCGGCAGCTGCGCTGGCTCTGGCAGCTCGCCTACGAGCGACGCTACCGGGTCGAGGTGCTCGACGCGCTGGTGCTGCACAATGCCGCAACCACCGCAGCAGCCGCCGCCGCGCCGGCCGCGACCAGGCCGCCGCACACGCAGGTCATCACCTGCATCGACGACCGCGAGGAGTCCTTGCGGCGCCACCTCGAAGAGATCGACGCCGGCTACGTCACCTACGGATCGGCCGGATTCTTCGGCCTGCCGATCCGCTTCTACGCGCTCGGCGAGCCCACCGGTCGGGTCCATTGCCCCGCGGCCATGCGGCCGACGCATGCGCTGATCGAACGCCCCGGCGCCGCGACCGGCCCGGCCAGGGTCGTCGGCCGCTCGGCCCTGAGCGGCGGCACCTCCGAGCTGCTCGAGACCGGCGCGAGCCTGGGGCTGGTTCGTGGGCTGCTCGCCGGCCTCACGGGCTGGCTGGCGCTGCTGCCGATGGCGTGGCGCCTGCTCTTCCCCGAGGCGAGCGCGACGGGCAACCGGCGCCAGCCGCGCCCATCGGCGGCCCCACCGACGCAGCTGACGCTGCACCACGATCCGCTGCAGCCGCCGGTCGACGGCCTGCCCGTCGGCTTCACCACCGACCAGCTCGTCGCCATCTGCCTCCGCGTGCTGGGCGAGGTGGCGCTGACCCAGGACTTCGCGCCGCTGCTGGTCGTGCTCGGCCACGGCTCGGCGAGCGTCAACAACCCGCACGAGGCCGGCTACAACTGCGGCGCCTGCAGCGGCGGCAGCGGCGCGCCCAACGCACGCGCGTTCGCCCAGGCCCTGAACACGCCGGCCGTGCGGGCGGGCCTTCGGGCCAAGGGCGTCGACCTGCCGGCGACGACGCACGTGATCGGCGGCCACCACAACACGGCCAACGACGCCATCGAGCTCTTCGACCTCGACGCGGTGCCGGCGAGCCATGTGCCGCTGCTGGCCAGGCTGCGCGCCGATCTCGACGCAGCCGCCACCCGCGACGCCCACGAGCGCGTGCGGCGATTCGAATCGGTGGATCTCGGCATCAGCGAACGCGACGCCCTGCGCCACGTCATGGGCCGCGTCGACGATCTCGCCCAGGCGCGGCCGGAGTACAACCACGTCACCAACGCGCTCTGCGTCGTCGGTCGGCGCGCGCTGACGCGTGGCCTGTTCCTCGATCGGCGCGCGTTCCTGGTCTCCTACGATCCGGCTGCCGACCCCGACGCCGCGATCCTCGGCCAGATCCTCGCCAGCGTCGGGCCCGTCGGTGCCGGCATCAACCTCGAGTACTTCTTCTCGTACGTCGACAACGAGCGCTACGGCGCCGGGACCAAGCTGCCGCACAACGTCGTCGGCCTGCTGGCGGTGATGAACGGCTCGTCGAGCGACCTGCGCACGGGCCTGGTCGAGCAGATGATCGAGATCCACGAGCCGATGCGGCTGCTGGTCGTCGTCGAGGGCACGCCGGAGGCCGCGGCCAAGGCCCTGGGCCTGCACGCCGACCTGCGCCGCCTGGTCGCGCATCGCTGGATCTTGGTCGCGACCTACGATCCGGCGTCGGGCGAGGCGCACGTCCTCGAGGAGCGTGGCTTTGTCCGCCACGAGGTCGAGGCCTCCCGCTTGCCGCGCGTCGCGAGCTCCAAGGACTGGTATGGCGGCCAGCGCGGCTGCCTGCGCCCGGCCCGGATCGACGGGCAGCACGGGGCCGCGACACCAACGGGCGCGCCGACGTCGAGGGCGGCATGAACGCGCTGGTCGAGCTCCTGACGGCGGTCGTGCTGGCCGCGCCCGCGTTCGCGCTCCTGCTGCTGACGGTCGGGCACCTCGCGCTCGGCGATCGCCTGGCCGAGCGGCGGATCCAGCAGCTCACCTCGTCGATCTTCGCCGTCGGCTTGCTCGGGGCGCTGGCCCTGGCGGTCGCGTTCGTCGCCGCCGACGTGCCGCACGTCGTGGTGCGCCTGGGCTCGCTGCTCTCGCTGCGCGGCTACCACTTCGACGTCGAGATGGAGCTGACGCCGACCTCGCTGGTGCTGCTGGTGCTCGACTTCCTGCTCTGCGCGCTCGTCGGCGCGTATTCTGCGCGCTACCTGCACCGCGATCGCGGCTTCTTCCGCTTCTACCTGCTGCTCGTGCTCTTTGCCCTCGGCATGGAGCTGATCGCGACCGCGCACAGCCTGACGCTGCTCTTTGCCGGCTGGGAGTTCGTCGGCATCACCTCGGCGCTGCTGATCGCGTTCTACCACCGGCGCTACGGGCCGACCCGGCACGGCCTGCGGGCCTATGCCACCTACCGGCTCACCGGCATCGGCTTGTTCCTGGCCGTGGCGATCTTGGAGCACGCGGCCCACTCCGCGGACTTTGACCGCCTGGGCGACATCACGATGCCGCAGGAGCAGGTGACGCTCGTGGCGCTGCTGGTCGTCTTCGGCGCGATGGGCAAGGGCGCGATGGTGCCGTTCACCGGTTGGCTGCCCAAGGCGATGGAGGGGCCGACGCCGTCGAGCGCCATCTTCTACGGCGCGCTGTCGATCCACGCCTCGCCCTACCTCTTGCTGCGCGCCGAGCCGTTGTTGGAGCGCGTGCCGGTCGCGCGGCTCGCGGTGCTCGTGCTTGGCGCCGTCACCGCCATCCACGCGACGACGGTCGGCCGCACCCGCCCGGACATCAAGACCGCGCTCGGCTACGCCTCGGTCGCCCAGGTGGCGCTGATCTGGATGGAAGTGGCGATGGGCTGGACCACGCTCGCGCTCTTCCACATCGTCGGCCACGGCGTGCTGCGGACCTGGCAGCTGCTGCGTTCGCCGTCGGTGCTGCGCGAACGGGCCGCGTTGGCGCGTCGTTCGGGCCACCTGGCCCTGACGCCCGGGCTCGCCTACGAGCGTTTGCTGCCGGCCGTGCTGCGCGGCTGGCTCTACCGCGCGACCCTGGAGCAATGGTACCTCGACACCGCCGCGCGCACGCTGCTGATCGCGCCGATCGTCTGGCTATTGCGCCGGATCGACGCGATCGACGTCGCCCTGCGCAAGGCGCTCGGCGCCGACGACGTCGAGTCAGGCCTGCCGGTGCACAGCGCCACCGCGGCGTCGACGCGGATCGAGGTGCCGAAGGCCGACGCGCAGTCGCTGGCGTCGCGGCCGGTCGGAGGCAGCCGATGACCCCTTCGACCCCGGCCGTCCTGACGCTGCTGCTGCTGGCGATGGGGGCCGTGCTCAGCCGCATCGCCCCGCGCAAGGAGACGCGCGCCGTCGCCGTCGCCCACGCCGGCATGGCGCTGTGCGCCGCGCTGGCCGCCGCCTTCATCGACCCCGGGATGCGCCTCGAAGCCAACTGGGGCGGCCTGCTCGTCCTCGGCAGCAGCGTGAACACGATGCTCGCGCCCCTGGCGGCGGCCGCCTTCGCCCTGGTCCTGGCGACGCCCGCGACCGAGGCTGGCCACCGCACCGTGGCCCAGTCGATGGGCCTGCCGGCGCTGGTCGTCGCCTCGTTGCTGGCCAACCAGATCGCCTCGATCGTCGTGCTCGACATCGCCATCGCCACGGTCTCGATCTCGGCGGCAGAGCCGCGCGCGCGGCGCACACAGGGCATCGTCCGCGGCCTCGGCGTGGTCCTGGTGCTCGGCGCGCTGTCGCTGCTGCCCACCGAGCTGTGGTGGGCGCCGGTGCACCAGGCGCTGCCGGCGGTCGGCCTCGACAGCGCCAGCCTGATGCTCGCCGGCGTCGCGTTGCAGGCGGGCGTCGGACCTGCGTCGATCATGAGCCGCGCCAGCTTCTCGGTCGGCGTCACGGCGCGCGCCCTGCTGACGTCGCTGCCCTTTGGCGGCATGGCGCTGCTGCTGCGGGTGGCCGGCCCGATCTTCGGCCACGCCGTCGACCCGTCCCAGGGGCATGTGGCGCTGCTGGTCGTGCTGCTCTGCGCCTTGCTGACCGCGGCGCTGGTGCTGGTGCAGGCCTCTGCGGGTGCGGCGTTTGCGCTGTTGATGGCGACGACCAACGCGGTCGCGATGGTCGGCCTGATGGAGCTCGACGCCGGGGCCTCGCTCGGCGGCGAGCTGCTCTGGGCCTCGACGCTGCTCGCCGGCGCCGGCCTCGGCATCTCGCTGGTGGCGCTGCGGGCGCGGCACGGTCGCCTGCGCCTCGATCGCTTCAACGGCTACTTCTCGTCGAGCCCGCGCCTGGCGGCCCTGGTGCTGTTCTTCTCGATCGCGCTGGGCGGCCTCCCGGGCACGCTGGACTTCGCGGCGCTCGATCTCATCCTGCACGGCGACGTCTCGCACCACCTCGACACGCTGATCGTCGGCGCGGCGGTGATGGCCGTGACGGGGTACGCGGCGGTGCGCATGGCGTTTGCCCTGTTGTTCGGCCCGCCCGCGCACGACGTGCGCGACGACGACATGCCGCTGCTACCGCGCGAGCGCCTCGCGCTGTTGCCGCTGGCGATCCTGCTGGTCGTGGCGGGCCTGGTGCCGAACGTGGTGCCGGCGGTGCGCCAGGCGACGGTGCACGGCCCCGTTCACGCCCCCGTGTCGGAGAGCGAGGACGGATCGGAGCCCGAAGGCGCCATCGAAGGTGCCGCCGCCAGCACCGTCGTCGCGCTGCGCACGCCGAGCGTCAGCACCATCGCGCCAAGCGCCCAGACCCCCGCCGTGACCTTCCATTCGACCAGGCTGGGCATGTAGGTCGAGAGCTCGCCGAGGGTCGAGGGGATGAAGCCGGGCACGATCAGGCCCATGCCCTTCTCGATCCAGACGCCGACGAACGTGGCGGCGCAGGCGGCGATGAGCACGCCGGTGTGCTTCTGCACGTCGGGCCACAAGAACAGCAGCGCCGCCGCGCTGTTGAGCGTGATCGCGGTCCAGATCCACGGCACGAGCTGGTGCTGGCCGTGCGCGCCGAAGAACAAGATCTGCGCCGAGGCCGTGTGGTGTCCGCCGGTGTAGGTCTCGACGAAGACCTCCGAGGCCAGCATGAACAGGTTGATCAGCGTCGTGATGCGCAGGATCGACAGCAGCGTCCGGATCGCGCCGTCGCCGACGGAGAAGCTGCCGCTGCGCCGGAGCCAGAGCAGCAGCAGCACGATGAGCGCCGGCCCGGACACGAAGGCCGAGGCCAGGAAGCGCGGCGCGAGCAGCGCGGAATTCCAGAACGGGCGGCCGCCGAGGCCGGCGTAGAGGAACGCCGTGACGGTGTGGATCGAGATGGCCCAGACGATCGAGAGCATCACGAACGGCACATACCAGCGGGCCGCTGGCCGCCGTCCGGCGAAGCGCGACCAGAGCAGGTAGCCGACGATGTGCAGGTTCAGCAGCAGGTAGCCGTTGAGCACGAGCACGTCCCAGGTGAGCATCGACATCGGCCAGTGAAAGCGGCCGATGCCGGGCAGCATGTGCCAGACGCGGTCGGGCCGGCCGAGGTCGACGCCGACGAAGCCGACACAGACGATGATCGCGGCGATGGCCAGGATCTCGCCGAAGATGACCACGTCGTGCATGTCGTGGTCGTGGTACAGGTACGCCGGCACGACCATCATCACGCCGCCGGCGGCGAGGCCGACGCCGAACGTGAAGTTGGCGATGTACAGGCCCCAGCTGACGTGGTCGGTCATGTTGGTGACGATCATGCCCGAGCTGACCTGGTCGGCCCAGGCATGGGCCCCGACCAGGGCGATCGCGGTCAGCAGGGTCATCCAGCCGTAGAAGGCCGGGCCGCCGTCGGTGGCGATGGCGAGCAAGCGCAGCAAGAAGCGCGGGTAGCTCGCGACGTTCGAGCGCTCGTGGGGACTGTCTGCGGTTCGCGACGACATCGCCGTCTCCTTGGCTGCGGGGCGCGGGCGACGAGCGCCACCCGCGAGTTGCGCGCTACTCGTCGAAGAAATAGAAGAACGAGGGCTGCGTGCCGAGCTCCTCCTTGAGCACGAACACGCGCTTGTGCTCGAGCACCCAGCGGATCTCCGAGTCCGGGTCGAGCAGGTTGCCGAAGACACGCGCGCCGGTCGGGCAGGCCTCCAGGCACGCCGGCAGCTTGCCGCGCCGCGTGCGGTGCAGGCAGAAGGTGCACTTCTCCATGACGCCCTGCGGCCGGATGCGGTTGCTCAGCAGGCCCTGGTCCGGGTTGATCTCGGCCGCGGGGACCAGCGGCGCGTTCCAGTTGAAGCGGCGTGCGTGGTACGGGCACGCGGCCTCGCAGTAGCGGCAGCCGATGCACCAGTTGTAGTCGACCACGACGATGCCGTCCTTCTCCTTCCAGGTCGCCTCGACCGGGCAGACGTCCACGCACGGCGGGTTGTCGCAGTGCTGGCATTGCACCGGCATGTAGAACTTGTCGGCGCGCGGCACCGGATGCACGTAGTCGGCGTTCGCCGTCTCGAAGTCGATCGACCCCATGTCCATCTCGAACACGCGGATGTACGAGTTGTGGCTGGCCCGGTCGTGGTTGTTCTCTTCGTGGCAGGCCTCGGCGCAGTTGCGGCAGCCGATGCAGATGCTCAGGTTCAGCGCGTAGCCGAACTTCACGCCTTCGATCGGGCGATCGGCCCGGATCTCGACCTCGACGCCGTGGCGCTGCTTGGTCTCGGCTTCGAGCCGACGCAGCGTCGCCTCGAGCTCGGCGGGGGTGAGCTCCTTGTAGTGGCGCTGCAGGAAGTCCTCGGTCGAGGTCGACTCGGCGAAGCTGGCCAGCGGCGCCAGCGCCTTGGCGAAGGCCGCGGCCCCGAGCAGCGCGGCGCCAGCCTTGAGCACGTCACGTCGTCCGGCCACGTCGCGGCTCGGCAGCGCCGAGGCGGGGCTGGCGACCGGCGGATCCTGCGGTTCGAAATCGGCAGACATCAATGACCTCCTTCGCCAGGGGCCGCGGAGCGGTGCTGGAGGAACCGATCCCGCGGCCCGGGGGCCGGCACCATGCCGACGTACGCGGGGGCGTGCGGATCGTGGCAATGGATGCATTGGTTGCGCTCGCGCGGCCCGAGGCGCGTGTCCCAATGGCCCTGCATGCCGCCATGAGAGCCGTGCTTGTAGTCGCGCGTCTGTGGCCCGTGGCATTGCGCGCAGAGCGTGATCGCGGCGTCGACCGCCACCTTGCTGCCGTCGCTGAGGTGCAGCGCGTCGTAGTCGAAGCCGCCGTTCGCCTCGGGGGCGGCGTGGCATTGGCCGCAGCGCAGGGTGCCGTGGCGCATCGTCAGGCCGGCGTGGAAGTCGGTGGGCACGTCGCCACCGTCACGGCCCGGCACGTTGTCGCGCGTGCTGTGGCAGCTGCTGCACGGGGCGCGCACGAGCTCGCCGTCGTGGCCCTTCACGGTCGTCAGCAGGCCGGCGCCCGGTCCGCCGGCGCGCGGTCGCGTCGTCACCGGATGGCGCGCCGCGTCCGCTGCGGGGGCCGGCTGCAGGGTCTCGGCGACGTCGTCGCGACAGCCGGCCAGCGCCCCGAGCGCCAACGCCGCGAGCAGCCACAGGGCGACGGGCCACGCGCCAGACGGCCCTCGGACCGCCCGCGCTCGCAGCGTCGCGAGGCCGCGCCCGCGGGGCGTCGCAAAAGAGGGCCGATGCCACGGACGGGGCGTCGTTTCGGCCTGCCTGGTCGTGTTCATCATCGTGCTCCTGCGCGACCGCAATCGGCCGCGCCCGCCGCCACGCTAGGCACCCGAAGGTGGGATGCAAGCGTTGTCGATCACGAAGTCGATTTTTGCTTGTTGCGCCCCGGAGCGCGTCTAGCTTGCCGGCAGCAGTGGCCCGCGTGGGCCGCGGCGGAGGTCGCAGATGGTCATCAACGCATGGGTCCTGACGCTCGCGCCGTCGCCTGACAGCGTCGCGTCCGTCGTCGCGCGCTTGCGCGAGCGCCCGGGCTTCGAGCTCGGCGCCCTCGCGGACGGCCGGCGACTGCCCGTCGTCACAGAGACCGAGGACACCGCTGCGGCGAGGGCGCTGTTGAGTGAGCTGGAGCAGGACGCAGCGATCGTCCACGTCGACGTCGTCGGGGTCTATTTCGACGACGCGCAGGAGGCCTAGGCCATGGGTTCGCAGCACGAGTCACATCGAGATCCCGCGACGATCGACCGTCGCACCCTGCTCAAGGCCAGCGCGCTCGCTGCGGCCAGCGCCGTCGCTGCCCAAGGCTTCGGTGCGTCCGACGCGGAGGCCGCGACTGCGGGCGCCGCTGCCGACCCGGGCAAGCCGCCGGTGTCTGGCGGGCTGCAATGGGACAAAGCGCCTTGTCGGTTCTGCGGCACGGGCTGCCACGTCCAGGTCGGCGTCCGCGACGGCAAGGTCGTCGCCATCGCCGGTGACCGCCAGGCCGAAGTCAACAAGGGCCTGCTCTGCGTCAAGGGCTACCACGTCGGCGGCATCCTCTATGGCCGCGACCGCCTGCGCCAGCCGTTGCTGCGCCAGGGGGGCAAGCTCGTGCCGATCTCCTGGGAGCGCGCCCTGGACGTCGTCGCCGAGCGCGTGATGAAGGACGCCAAGGGCTTTGCCGTCTACGGCTCCGGCCAGTGGACGATCCCCGAGGGCTACGCGGCGCAGAAGTTCACCAAGGGCATCCTTGGCCACAACCACATCGACCCGAACGCGCGCCTGTGCATGGCCAGCGCCGTCACCGGCTTCCTCGCCACCTATGGCGTCGACGAGCCGGCGGGCTGCTACCAGGACCTCGACGCGGCCGACGTCATCCTCTGCTGGGGCAACAACCCGGCCGAGATGCACCCGGTGCTCTTCTCGCGCATCGTCGACCGCCGATCGCGCGGCGAGACCGTGCAGCTCATCGACATCGGCACGCGCCGCACGCGCACGACCGAGCACGCCGACCACTTCCTGCAGTTCAAACCGCATGGCGACCTCGCGATCGCCAACGGCATCCTGGCCTACCTGCTGGCCCACGACGCCTGGGACAAGGCCTTCGTCGACGCGCACTGCCGGTTCCGCAAGGACGGCGGCGAGAACCCGCTGTTCGGCGCCGACATGTCGTTCGACGAGTGGAAGGCGGCGGTGTCGGTGTTCACCCCGCAGAAGGTCGAGGAGCTCTCGGGCGTGCCCGCGGCCCAGATCGAGATGCTCGGCAAGCTCTTCGCCGACAGGAACAAGACCATCACCAGCCTGTGGTGCATGGGCATGAACCAGCACACGCGCGGCACGGCGGTCAATACGCTGGTGCACGGCGTGCACCTGTTCTCCGGCCACTTCGGCAAGCCGGGCGACGCGCCGACCAGCTTGACCGGTCAGCCGTCGGCGTGCGGCACGGTGCGCGAGGTCGGCACGCTCTCGCACGCGCTGCCGGGCGGCCGCCTGGTCGCCAACGCCGAGCACCGCAAGCAGGTCGAGGCCGTGTGGCGCCTGCCCGAAGGCCGGATCCAGGCCAAGCCCGGCTACCACACCGTCGCGATGTTCGAGAAGTTCTGCACCCCGACCGACAAGGGCGGCGACATCCACACGATCTGGGTCCAGGTCACCAACCCCGGCCAGTCGCTGCCGAACCTGAACACGCTCTTCCGCGCCAAGGAGGGCCTCGCCGACAAGTTCCTCATCGTCTCGGACGTCTACCCGACCGCGACCACCGAGCTCGCCGACCTCGTCCTGCCGTCGTCGCTTTGGGTCGAGAAGAACGGCCTCTTCGGCAACTCCGAGCGGCGCACGCAACAGTGGTTCAAGATGGTCGAGCCACCCGGCGAGGCGCGCGACGACTGCTGGCAGACCATCGCCGTGGCGCGTCGCCTCTTCGACAAGGGTTTTGCCGGCGCGCGCGACAAGGACGGCAAGTTCGCCTTCGCCATGCACGACGACTTGGGCGTCGAGGTGCCGGTCTGGCAGTGGCCGCACTACTACGACATCAACGTCGACAAGGTGCTGTTCGAGGAGTACCGCTCGCTGACGCGGCTCAAGCACAAGGATCTCGCGCCCTACGACGAGTACGTCAAGGCGCGTGGCCTGCGCTGGCCGGTGGTGCAGCAGACCGACGGCAGCTGGCGCGAGACGCGGTTCCGCTTCTCGGAGTTCGACGACCCCTACGTCAAGAAGGGCAACGGCATCGAATTCTACCACAGCACGACCAAGGACGGCCGGGCCCAGATCTGGTTCCGCCCCTACGACGCGCCGCCCGAGGTCCCTGACGCCGAGTTCCCGCTTTGGCTCTGCACCGGTCGCGTGCTCGAGCATTGGCACACCGGGACGATGACGATGCGCGTGCCGCAGCTGCGCGGCGCGATGCCGCACGCCTACGTCGAGGTCCACCCCAACGACGCGGCCAGGCTCGGCGTCGGCAACGGCACGGTGGTCATCGTCGAGTCGCGACGCGGCAAGGTCGAGCTGCCGGTGTGGATCGACGGCCGCGGCGCCGTCGTCGAGGGCTCGGTCTTCGTGCCGTTCTTCGACGAGGCGCGCCGGATCAACGACGTCACGCTGCACCTCTTCGACCCGTTCTCGAAGCAGCCCGACTACAAGAAATGCGCAGTGCGTCTGCGCAAGAAGGTCTAGCGCGGCCAAGGCCCGGGCTTGGTCCTGCGGCCGCTACGAGAGGTGGATCATGGCGACTCCCGCCCTGCCAGCCAATCCGCAGACCCGATGGGTGGCGATCGCCACCACGCTCGTGGTGGCGGCGAGCTTTGCGGGCTTCTTGATCGGCACCAGCCGCAGCGCCAAGAGCAGCGCGGCGTCCGCTCGGCATGCCGAGTTTCCGCGCGAGCTGGTGGCCAAGGCCCACGGCATCGTGCCGGCCATGCGCTATGAGGCCTTGCCCGGCAACCGGCGCGGTCCGAACGCGGCGTGGACGTCGGACGTCGCCGCGCTGGCCGCGGACGCGACCCGGGTCGGGCGCAGTGAACCGGCGACGGCAGAGGAGGTCGCCGCGGCGGTCGAGGCCCGCGCCGAGCGGAGGGCCTACGACGGCGCCCCGCCTGTCATCCCGCACCGCGTCGACGCTCGGGATGCCGCGTCCTGTGTCGCCTGCCACGACGGCGGGCTCAAGAGCGCGCAGATCCGGGCTCCGGCGATGAGCCACCGCTTCCTGAGCCAGTGCACGCAATGCCACGTCGAGCAGACCGGCCAGCCGGCGAACCTCGCGGCCGGCGACCGCGCCCTGCCGGTCGAGCCGCGCGCCGCCGTCGCGTCGGGCTTTGTCGGCGAGGCCTCGCCGCTCGGCGGTGCGCGCGCCTTCCCCGGAGCGCCGCCGACGATGCCCCACCGCACGGCGATGCGAGAGCGCTGTGACTCGTGCCATGGCCCGTCCGCGCTGCCCGGGCTGCAGACGAGCCACCTCGATCGGCAATCCTGCGGCCAATGTCACGCCTCGTCCGCCGCGTTGGACCTGCGCGTCGACGGCGCCGGCGGCCCGCCAGCGCTCCTGCGCGAGTGGGCGCCATGAGCGGCGGCTGCGCGTCGACCCACGCTTCTGCCTGCGGCTGCGGCGACGAGGCGCTCCCACGTCCGGCCGAGCCGCACGTCGCCTCGCCCGCCTCGCCGCCGATCGAGCTCCCGACGCTGCAGCGGGCGACCCTCGACGCCTCGTCCCTGCGCGCCGCGGCCGCCGCCATCGACGCGCTGGCCTCGCAGGTCGAGGTCCTGGTCAAGGCCGCACCGGATCGCGACGGCGAGGTCGCCGGCGTCGGCGTCAGCGCCGAGCGCGCCGTCGAGCTGCTGGTGGCCGGGATGCTGCGCGGCGTGCAGCTGCGCTATGTGCACGAGGGCGTGGCCTGGATCGACAGCCTGCGCCCCGATGGCGGTGATTTCGCGCTGGTTCGCATGCAGGTCCCGTCGCGCGACTGAAAGTTCTGGGTAAATGGATTCGGATGTCTAGTTTGTCCGCGGGGCCGGTGGAAGGCCCATCCGGGCGCACACGGCCGTCTGTCACGGCTGGGTCGCGGCGCCGGCAACGCGGAGGGGACGATGAGAGCGTGGACCATCAGCGCAGCGGCGGCACTGGCCATCGCCGGATGCGCGCAAGCACCCGACAAGGCAGCGATTGATCAAGCCGTCAAGGCCGCAGTGGACAGCGCTCTCGCGGCGCAGAAGGCCAGCGCAGAGGCCGCACCCGCTCCCACGGCGGCGCAGCCGGCCACGGCCGATTCGGCCATCGGCGCCAAGGAGGTCGCCAACGACGCGATCAAGGGCGAGGAGAACGCGGTGCTGACGTCACCGCCCAGCGTGCCGCCGCCGATCACGCGCGACCACGCGACCAAGGTCATCGTCCGGCTCGAGGTCAAGGAGTTCGAGGCGGAGATCGCCGACGGCGTCACCTACACCTTCTGGACCTTCGGCGGCACGGTGCCCGGCAGCTTCATCCGCGTCCGGCAGGGCGACGAGGTCGAGTTCCACCTCGCCAACCACCCGGACAACAAGATGCCGCACAACATCGACCTGCACGCCGTCACGGGCGCAGGCGGTGGCGCGGCGTCGAGCTTCACCGCGCCGGGCAAGGAGACCCAGTTCTCGTTCCGTGTGCTCAACCCGGGCCTGTACGTCTACCACTGCGCGACGGCGCCGGTCGGCATGCACATCGCCAACGGCATGTACGGCCTGATCCTGGTCGAGCCCAAGGCGGGGATGCCCAAGGTCGACCGCGAGTACTACGTCATGCAGGGCGACTTCTACACCAAGGGGCGCCACGGCGAGCTCGGCAACCAGGCCTTCGACATGCAGAAGGCGCTCGACGAGAACCCGGAGTACGTGCTCTTCAACGGCCGCGTCGGCGCGCTCGTCGGCGACAAGGCGCTGACCGCCAAGCGGGGCGAGCGCGTGCGCCTCTACGTCGGCAACGGCGGGCCGAACCTCGTCAGCTCGTTCCACGTCATCGGCGAGATCTTCGACCTGGTGGCGCGCGAGGGCGGCACGGCGGCGGTCGACCGCAACGTCCAGACGACGCTCGTGCCCGCCGGTGGCGCGACGATGGTCGAGTTCGACGTCGAGGTCCCCGGCACCTTCATCCTGGTCGACCACAGCATCTTCCGCACCTTCAACAAGGGCGCCCTGGGCATGCTCAAGGTCGAAGGCGAGCCCGACAAGCTGGTCTACTCGGGCCTGCAGCAAGAGGGCATCTACCTCGGCGAAGGCAGCGCCGTGCAGAAGATGCCGGGCGCCGAGCCTGCACCTGCCGCGGCTCCGGGCGAGAAGACACAAGACGAGCGCATGACCCATGGCGCCAAGGTCTACGCCGGCAACTGCGTGGCCTGCCACCAGGCCGAAGGGCAGGGCATGGCCGGCGTCTTCCCGCCGCTGGCCGGCAGCGACTTCCTGATGGCCGACCGCACCCGCGCCATCAACGTCGTGCTGCATGGCCTCGAAGGCCCGGTCACGGTCAACGGCAAGACCTACACCTCGGTCATGCCCGCGCTCGGGCTCTCGGACGACGACGTGGCCAGCGTCCTGACCTACATCCGCAACAGCTGGGGCAACAAGGGCGACCTGGTGCAGGCCTCCGAGGTCGCCAAGGTCCGCGCCGCGGGCCAGGGCGGGCACTGATCATGGGCCAGGGACGCCAGATCCTCGCAGGCCTGCGGTGGTTGGCGCCGTCGCTGCTCGTCGCGCTCGTCGCGGCGGGCGCGCCGGCCCACGCCTCCGACGCGCCCGCCGCCCGCGCCCGCGAAGCTGCCGCGGCGGCGGGTCCGGGCCAGGCGAGCCCGCGCGACGGGCGGATCGCGATCCCCGCGGGGGTCTGGCGTCCCTTCTTCCCCGGCAAGGACGAGCCGGAGTTGGTGCGTGTCGCCGCGTTTCGCCTCGACCCGCTGCCGGTGACGGTCGCGTCCTACCTCGCCTTCGTCCGCGATCAGCCCCGCTGGCGCAAGGGCAGCGTGCCCAAGCTCTTCGCCGACACGAGCTACCTCGCCGGGTGGGCCGGCCCGCTCGATCCCGGCGCAGAGGATCTGCAGGCGCCCGTGCGCGAGGTCAGCTGGTTCGCGGCGCGCGCCTACTGCGCCTGGGCCGGCGGCCGTCTGCCGCGCGTCGCCGAGTGGGAGCGCGTGGCCGGGGCCAGCGAGACGCAGCAGGACGCGCGCGACGACAAGGCGCACCAGGCGCGGATCTTGGCCTGGTATGGCAAGCCCGCGCGCGCGCGCCCGCCCCGCGTCGGCCAGATGCCCCGCAACGTCTTTGGCGTCGGGGACATGCACGGCGTGGTCTGGGAGTGGGTCGAGGACTTCGCCACGGCGCTCGTCACGGGCGAGTCCCGCGGCGACAGCGCGCTCGAGCGCGGCCTGTATTGCGGCGCCGGCTCGGTCGGCAGCGCCGATCCACGCGACTACGCCGCGTTCATGCGCTTTGCGCTGCGCTCGAGCCTGCACGCCCGCGACACGACGCGCGCGCTCGGTTTCCGCTGCGCCGCAGACGAGCCCGCCCCTACAAGGCCGGACCCGCGCGGCAGCCAAGGAGGTGCCCGATGATCTCCACCCTTCGCCGCCACGCCTGGCTCCTCGCCAGCTGCGTCCTGACCGCGGCGGCCTGTGCCGACCCCGAGCCAGAGCTCTCGCCCTGCTGCGTCGCCGCCGCCAAGGAGCGCGCCACCGAGGCCAGCCATGGCGCCGCCCAGGATCCGGCCGCGCCCGAGGCCGCCGCGACGGCCGCTGTCGATCCGAGCGAGGACTCGGTCTACCTCGTCGACGTGCCCTGGGTGGACCAGGCCGGTGCGAAGCGGCATCTCAGTGACTTCGCGGGCAAACCCGTGATCGTCTCGATGATCTTCACCCATTGCCAATACGCCTGCCCGCGCCTGGTCGCGGACATGCAGAAGGTCGAGGCGGGGCTGGCTCCAGCCGATCGCGACCGCGTGCACTTCCTGCTCGTCTCGATGGACGACGTGCGCGACACACCGCAGCAGCTCGCCGCGTTCGCCGCCGACAAGGGCCTGTCGACGCCGCGTTGGACCCTGCTCCACGGCGGGGCGGGTGACGTGCAGCTGTTCAACGCCGTGCTCGGCGGCCGCTACAAGCGCACGCCCAGCGGCGACTTCGCGCATTCGAACCTGGTGGTCGTCCTCAACCGGGACGGCCAGATCGTGCACCGCCAGGAGGGCCTGGGCGTCGCGCCCGACGAGTCCTTGGCGGTGCTGACCGGCCTGCTCGCAGAGCCCGAGAGTCCGCGACGGGAGCCACCCGCCGCGCTGAAGTAGCAAGAACCGTCCAACCCGGACGGAGGAGGATGTGATGGACGTTCCCATGACCAAACGCCGCGTCGCCAACTTGCTGTTGGCTGCGGCTTGCGTCTCGTTGCCTGCATGGAGCGCCACGGCGGTCCCCGCGACGGCGGTCGCCGCCCCTGGCGCCGCGACCCCGACCAGCGCGCCCGCGGCCGCGCCGACCGCCCCGGCCCTGACGACCTCGCTCCATGGCGTCGCGTGGTTCTGGGGCCTCAACCAACACGGCTTCCTGCTCGGCAAGGACGCCACGCTCGATGACGCGGACTACGTCGTGCACAACATCCGTCTGATGGGCACCGTCAGCGCCGAGCACATCGGTGTCGTCGTGCGCGCCGACGTCTTCGAGGGCTGGTGGGGCGTCGACAACGACCCCGACGTCGCCACTGCCGTCGGCGTCGACGACAAGGGCGCGCCCACCGGCTCGACCGCGACCAACCCGTACGCGCTCTTCCGCAACAAGGGCACCGGCTACCCGCTGCACGTCGACTACGGCTGGCTGTGGTTCGATCTGCCCGGGATCCCGGTCAAGATGCTGGTCGGCCGCCAGCCCTTCAGCGCCGGCAACAAGCTGGTGCTCGACCAGACCGTCGACGGCATCCGCGCCGACGTCAGCGCCGGGCCGTCGATCAAGGCGACCCTGAGCTACGCCAAGATGCATGAGGGCGTCGGCTCGGGCCGCAGCCCGCTCGGCGCGCTGATGAACGACGACGACGAGCGCGCCGACGGCAACCTCTTCGGCCTGTCGCTGAACTGGCGTTCGGATCCCAAGGCCAAGCACCAGGTCGAGGTCTTTGGCTACCACTACCGCGACGGCGCCAAGAAGACCGCCTACCTGCCGCAGGGCCTGATCTACGGCATGTCCCGGTTCCAGGCGCAGATCAGCAACGCGACCGTGGCCGGTGCGCACGCCCAAGGCACGCTCGACGTCGGCAAGGGCCTCGCCTACAACGTCGAGATCGACGTGCTGCGTGGCGAAGACAACTTCGACAACGCGGACTTCGCCGGCAACCTGCTCGACAAGAACGACGGCACCCTCAAGGGCTACAACGCCTACCTGACGCTGCAGCAGAAGCTCGACGCCGGCATCCCGCTCGACGTGCAGCTGACCCTGGGCATGGGCTCGGGCGACGACGACCCGAGCAAGGGCGCCGGCAACATCAACCGCATCCAGACGATGGGCTACTTCGGCCTGACCAACGTCTGGGAGGACTCCGTGATGCCGGACGTCGAGGGCATCTCGCCGCAGGGCCTCGGCAGCCCGGTCAGCCGGGGCTACCGCGAGCTCGAGAACACGACCGTCGGCATGCTCACCGTCGGCGCAAACGTTCTGCCATCGCTGCGGATCGAGGCGGCCTACGCCTACCTGCGCTCGACCGCGCCGGTCTTCGGCTGGACGGCTGCGGGGCCCTCGACCGCGACCAGCCACGACCTCGGCCAGGAGGTCGATCTCAACATCAAGTGGGCGATCCGTCCTGGCCTGCAGCTGATCGGCCTCTATGGCGCGTTCATGCCCGGCGACGCGGCGGCGTTGCTGATCAACGGCAACACCGACAGCAAGGAGATGGCCTGGGAGGCCAAGCACGTCCTGCAGTGGGCCTTCTAGGCCGCGGATTCGCGCTCCTCGCCGCGGCCCGGGTCGGGCTCGACCCGGCCGCGGCCGCCCCCGGTGCGCTCGCAGTCCGGGCATTTGCTGCTAGCATCTGACGTCCCTGCGCCCAGGTGTCGTCATGTCCTCCCCGCAAGCCGCCAGCGACCACGTCTCCGACGCGCGCCCGCGCGATGGCGCCGAGGCAGCTGCGCGTCGCCGGGGCGCATGGCGTCGACCGAGCGAGGCCATGGATCCCTGGACGCTGCGCTTCGTCGACGCCGAGCTCGAAGCGGCCTACAGAGGTTGGTTCTTCGTCAAGAACGAATGGTTGCTGCGCCGCGTCTTCCTGCCGGTCACGGCGCTGCTCGCGCTCATTGGACCGCTGCAGGCGACGCTGGCACCGGCCCTCTGGCCGCCGCAGTGGCAGGTGCGCTACTTCGCCCTGGTGGTGGGGCCGGCGGCCTGCCTCAGCGCGATCATGTGGTGGCCGCGCCTGCGCGAGCGGCTGGTGCGGCGTTGGCTGCACGAGCTGCTGGTCGTGACGATGTCGATCGGCCAATTCGGCATCGGCTGGATCGGCTACGACCTGGTGCGCGCCGGCGGCGATCTCGAGCTGCTGTACGCGATGGCGTCGTTCATGTTCGCGCAATCGCTCGTCTACCTTCTGGTTCGCCTGCGCTTTGTCTACGCCTCCGGCTTGGGGCTCGCCGCCACGCTGGTCGGCCTCGGGGTCGCGATGTCGCTGCAGCCCCTGGCGCAGGTGATGCTGACGGCCATCGTGGTCGGCGTCGTGACCAACGTCACCGGCATGTTCGGCGCCTACGTCATCGAGCGCACGGGGCGGCGGCAGTTCTGCGCCGAGCGCGCCGCGATCCAGCAGCGCGCCCGCGCCGACGCCTTGCTGGCGACGGTGATGCCGACGGCGATCGCCGAGCGGCTCAAGGCCCACGCCGACACCATCGCCGACGAGCACGCCGACGTCAGCGTGCTCTTCGCCGACGTGGTCGGCTTCACGCCGCTCGCCTCGACGCTCTCGGCCGAGGCCCTCGCCGCGATGCTGGACGAGCTCTTCCACGCCTTCGATGACCTCGCCCAGCGCCATGGCGTCGAGAAGATCAAGACCATCGGCGACGCCTGGATGGGCGCTGCCGGTCTCGACCCGGGCCAGGACGACCACGCCGTGCGCGTCGCGCGCCTGGGCCAGGCGCTGATCACTGCCACCGCCGAGATCGCGGCGCGCCGTGGGTTGCCGCTGCGGCTTCGCGTCGGTGCCCACGCTGGCCCGGTGGTGGCGGGGGTCATCGGCCAGCAGCGCCTGCTCTACGACCTCTGGGGCGATACGGTGAACGTCGCGGCGCGACTCGAGGCCGCCGGCGAGCCCGGCCGGATGCACGTCAGCGACGCGTTCGCCGCCAAGATCCGCGCCGATGTGCCCGTCGAGCTGCGCGGCGAGGTGGCGCTCCGCGGCCGCGGCGACCTGCAGACCGCCTGGGTCGGGGAGGCACCATGAGCCTCGCCCTGGGCCAGGCTTCGGTCGAGCGACTGCAGCTGAACCGCCTCACGCTGCGCTTTGACGATCCCGCGCTCGAGCTCGCCTACCGGCGCCAGGAGTTCGACCGCTCGCGCACCTTCCTGGTCATCGGCGTCCTGATCTTGCTGGCCATCGAGCTCGGCTTCGGCGGCGTCGAGCGGATGCTCTTCCCTGCGCTATGGCCGCAGCTGTGGCCTTGGCGCTACTTCGTCGCCGTCCCGCTGACGGCGCTCGGCGTGCCGCTGTTGCTGATCGACCGCCTCGCCTTGCGCCTGACCCGCGACCACGGACCCGAGATCATGGCGCCGCTGGTCGGCGGCGTGCTCTCTGCCCACGGCGTCGCCGGCGTGATCTTGATGAACCGGCTCGACGGCGTGCTCTTGATGTACTTCGGCATCGCGTTCCAGGCGACGATGTTCGTGCTCTGCCTGGTGATGCAGATGCAGTTCCGCTGGACCCTGGTGCTGAGCTCCGTGGTGCTGACCATGGCGTCGAGCGCGGTCGCGCTGGGCGTCTCGACCTCGAGCAGCGACCTCTGGCCTACGTTCTGGGCGGTCGACTCGCTGGCGGTGTTGAGCCTCGTCGTCGCGCTGGCGGCGCAATACACCATCGAGCGCGCACGGCGGCAGACCTTCGCGGCCTCGACCCGGGCGACCGCCGACCACGCCCGCGCCGATCGGCTGCTGCGCAACGTGCTGCCTTCGTCGATCGTCGACCGCCTCGACGGCGAGGTCGCCACCTTCGCCGAGCGCTTCGACGACGTCTCGGTCGTCTTCGTCGACCTGGTCGGCTTCACCAACTGGTCGGCGCGGCGCAGCCCGGCCGAGGTCGTCGCCCGGCTCGATCAGCTCTTCCGCGCCTTCGACGAGGTCTGCTCGGCCCATGGTGCCGAGAAGATCAAGACGATCGGCGACGCCTACATGGCCGCCGTCGGGGTGCCGCAGCCGCGCGCGGACCACCTCGTCCGGGCCGCGCGTCTGGCGCTGGCGCTCGAGCAAGCGGCGCGCATCCACGGCGTCGGCCTGCCGGTGCGCGTCGGCCTGCACGCGGGGCCCCTGGTCGCCGGCGTGCTCGGCCGCCACCGCTTCGTCTACGACCTCTGGGGCGACACGGTGAACACCGCCGCGCGCATGGAGTCCCACGGCGCGCCGGGGCGGGTGCAGCTCACGGCAGACGTCGCCGCTCGCTTGGGTGCGGGTTGGCGCTTCGAGCCGCGTGGCGACGTCGAGATCAAGGGCAAGGGCACGATGCAGACGGTCTGGTTGCTCGGCGAGCACGACGCCGACCCGGCGGCCGTCGCGCCACCGTCGCCGACAGACGCGCCGCCCGGCGCGTGACCCTACTCGCCCAGCCGCACCCAGGTGCTCCAGCCGCCGTTGGCGCCGACGATCGCCGCCGCGCCCAACCGCAGCGTGCCGAGCGCCTGGTAGCCCGACTCGAGACCGAGGCGGATCTCCGCGCCGATCGAGGCCACGACGCCCGAGGTCGTCGCCCGATCGCGTAGCCGCGCCTCGTCGCCCGCGAGCACGCCCGCCGCGTCGACGAAGGGCGTCCACCACAGCCGACCGAGCCAGAGCGGCAGCGTGTCGAAACCGTGGCCGATCGCGCCCAGCGGCAGATGCAGCTGCGCCGACAGCCAGACCAGCGACCGCCCGGCCAGCAGACGCTCGCCCCGACGCGGATCGAGCAGGCCACGAACGGCGCCGAAGTCCGCGCCGCCGACGCCCTGGATCAGCTGCGTCACGTCGCTCGGGCCGGTCCCCGCCACCTGGTAGGGCACGCGACCCTGTGGCACCAGCACGCCGTGGCCGAGCCGACCGCGCAGCGAGAGCACGCGATGGTCGCCGAGGCGAAACGAGCGCCGGCCGTCGAGGTCGAGCCGCAGCGCCCGCGCCGACTCGCCCAGCAGCGGCTCGGCCCAGGTGGCCGCCAGCGCCCAGGCCGAGACCCGCTCGGCGACGAGCGAATTCGGGTAGACCTCGGTCCGCGACCAGCCAAACGACGCCGAGAGGTCGCCGGCCCCGGTCAGGCGCAGCAGGCGTGGCGCCGGGCCGAAGGGCTCGTCGCGCAGCGTGCGGGCGCGCCAATCCTCCTGGCTGTCGCGCAGCCTGGTCCGCGCCAGCCGCAGCGACGCGGAGGCCGTGAATCCGCCACGCGCCTGCGGGATGACCAGGGCGCCGCTGAGCCGCAGGACGGCCGCGCGGGTCGCAAACGCCTGGGTGAAGAAGCCGCGGCGCGTGTAGGCGACGCCCGGCAGCAGGGCCGCGGCGAGGGCCCATTGCGGCCGCCAGCGCTCGATGGTCAGCGAGCCGAACGCCGTCGGCTGGGTGAAGGCCAGGTCCGAGCGCAGCGTCAGCGCCCAGGTGGCGAGCGAGAGCGCGTCGCGGCCACCGAGGTC
>CAZPHC010000014.1:0-25684 GCA_964586155.1 uncultured Enterobacteriaceae bacterium
GCGTGGATCTGGCTGCCTGGTCGCGAGGGATCGAGGTGCGGTGCCGGCGCTGTCACTTCGCCTGCGAAATGGGAAGAAGAAAGATCTGCTTCTACACCCAGGGAATTGGTTCCCTTGGAACCATCGTTCAGTCCCACCGGCAATCAGTCGCTGCCGGCATCGTGATCGAGGACGTCGATCGTCTCGGGCGCTTCCAGAACGCACAACCCTGCGCGGCACCTCGAGACCGGATCGGGACACCACATCAGTGTACAGCCACCGAATATCCCGAAGGTACAATTCGCGACATGGGTCTTCTCAGCGCGCTCTCGGCAGTCTTTCCGGACCGGCAGCGCCGTGCCGTGGTTGCAATGGTCGCAACAGCCGGCCTCGTAGTACGTGCACTCGTCGTCACGCGTACAGGTGCGCCACTCCTCGGGTGGAAGGTCGCGGGTGCCGAGGTCGATGCAGCCGGGGAGCGCCAGCAGCCAGAGGGCGGCACGCAGTTTCGCGGGCGTCGCGCTCGTCCATCGGTCGGTGCTCGTGCGGAATGATCTCATCGCCGCTCCAAGCCGATGACGCCGGCGATCGCCGTAGGTATACGGCCGTCGTACGACCGGCGCAGTGGATCGATCGCCACGTTGCACTCGGCGAACAACGTCACGTGTTGCAGCCGCCATGCGACACCGATCGGCAGGCGCAGCGGACCCATGGCTGCCGCAGCCACGGTCGGTGCGGCTGTGAGCCACAGCCGTTCACTGACCCGCATGGCCATCGGCAAAGCCACGTGGGCCCAGATCGCGCCGAGTCCGACCTCGACCGCGACGCGGCGCGCGTCCACGGCGTGCAGCTGCCAGCGGCCCGTCAGCCCCGCGCCGGCGCCATTGAGCGATCCGATGAAGCCGAGGGCGCTGAGCTCGGTGCCGTGGGCGAAGCGGTAGGTCACCTGGCCGAGCGCCGAGGTACCCACGTCGACGTTGCCCAAGTTGCGGATGTATGCCTCTCGGCCAGGGAGCGGCCGCGAGTACGAGGCCGTCGCACCGTAGGAGAAGCTGCCGTCGGCGTGCGGCAGGTTCGGGCGGATCGTGCCCACTGGCGCACAGCCCGCGCCCAGAGCGAGTGCGAGCGCGACCACCCACATCTGCCATCGCCACTCGGCCTGCGATGGCTGGCGCGTCGACCTGGTGTGGGCGCGCTCGGCGTGGCCTACCTTCTGTCGACGTCCAGTTGGGCAGGAGGGAGTCATGCTTTTCCCGCAGTTCTCAGACGGGCGCGTAGGAGAGGCAGGCACACATCCGAAGTTCTGCTACGCCCCCCGAGGTTGAACCCAGGCTGCCAGCCCGTGATCCCGCGGTCAACGACAACGTCACCGACCAGCGCTGCTCGTCAACCCCCGGAAAAACCCCGAAAACCCGCGCGCAACGAGCAGGTCTCCAGCGCCGAGCCCAAGGGAGCGTCAACTGCGTGGTCGTAGGCGGGAACGCGACGAGTCAGCCGAGCGCCGGGTGCGGATTGTCCGTGGACGCGCACCAGGCTGGCACCCGGCGCCGGCAACAAGGCGATCAACCCCGACATCACGTCCCGCGGCCGCAACCGCTGATCACGACGCAGACAGCCGAGAGCCCAAGCCCCGCTACCACCGCTCCACCGTCACCCGCTCGATCTCCACCGCCTCCAGCGGCGCCTCGTCGCGCCCGGTCGGCAGCCGGCCGATCGCCTGCACCACCTCCAACCCGTCGATCACCTCACCAAACACCGCGTGCCGGCCGTTGAGCTCCGGCGTCGGCGCGAGCGTGATGAAGAACTGGCTGTCGTTGGTGTCGCGGCCGGCGTTGGCCATCGACAGGATGCCCGCCTTGTCGTGGCGCAGGCCGCGGTGGATCTCGTCGGCGAAGCGGTAGCCGATGTCGCCGCTGCCGTCGCCGCGCACGCAGCCGCCCTGGATCACAAAGCGCGGAACCACGCGATGAAAGCTGCGCCCGTCGTAGAACGGCCGGCCTTGCTGCAGCGTGCCGTGCGCGTCGCGCCAGGGCTGCTCGCCCTCGGCCAGGCGGACGAAGTTGGCGACCGTGCGCGGGGCCTGCTGCACGAACAGGCGCGCGCGGAACACGCCGACGTTGGTCTCGAACGTGACGCGCACCTCGCTGACGTCGTCCAGCGGCGCGATGGTCTGCAGCTTCGGGAGGGCCATGGTCTGCTCCTGGGCGCCGCGCGCGGGCAAAGGTTCTCACGCGGGCAAAGGTTCTCACGCGGGCAAAGGTTCTCACGCGGGGACGGGGGCTGCGCTCACGACAGCACGCCGGCCGTCGGCGTGCCGCCCGCGGACACCAGGCCCGCGAACGCGCCCTGGTACAGGCGTTGCCCGCCGCGAGCGCCGCCGCCGGGGCCGAGCTCGACGAGCCAATCGGCCTCGCGCATCAGGTCGACGTTGTGCTCGATCACCAGCACCGTGTCACCCCGCTCGACCAGCTCGTGCAGCACGTCGAGCAGCTTGCGCTGGTCGGCCAGGTGCAGGCCCGTCGAGGGCTCGTCGAGCACGTAGAGCGTGGATTTGCGCCGTTTGGTCGCCAGCTCGGCGACCAGCTTGAGCCGCTGCGCCTCGCCGCCCGAGAGCGTGTTGCTGCCCTGCCCGAGCCGCAGGTAGCCAAGGCCCATGCGCACCGCCAGCGCCAGCGGGCCGCCGATGATGCGGTCGTTGGCGAAGTGCGCCGCCGCCTCCTCGAGGCTCATCTGCAGCACGTCGGCGATGCTCGCGCCCTTATGCCGTGGCCGCAGCGTCGGCGGGTCGTAGCGGCGGCCGCCGCAGCTGTCGCAGGGCACCCAGACCGTCGGCAAGAACGAGAGCTCGACCTTCTGCACGCCCGCGCCGGCGCAGGTCTCGCAGCGGCCGCCCGCGGTGTTGAACGAGAACACGCCGGCCTTGAGCCCGAGCGCGCGGGCGTCGGGCAGCGCGGCGAACGCGCGGCGGATCTCGTCCCAGACGCCGATGTACGTCGCCGGGCACGAGCGCGGCGTGCGGCCGATCGGGCTCTGGTCGACCTGGCAGATGCGGCCGAAGGCGTGCAGGCCCACCAGGCGCTCGGCGCCGGCGTCGGCGGCCAGCTCGATGGTGGCGGGGACGTCGCTGCGCGCCTGCTGCGCCGCCGCGAGCACGGGCGCGCCGTGGCCCACGAGCAGGTCGCGCACCAGCGACGATTTGCCCGAGCCCGAGACGCCGACGACGACGTTGAGCCGGCCGACCGCGAAGTCGGCGTCGACGCCGCGCAGGTTGTGCAGCCGCGCGCCGCGCACGCCGAACGTCGCGACATCGTCGACCGGACGCGGCTCGCTGCGGCTGCGGCGTTGCGCCGGATGCGCCAGCATCCGCCCGGTGGGGCTGTCGCCGTCGGCCAGCAGCGCCGCGAGCGGACCGTTGTGCAGCAGCCGTCCGCCGCCCTCGCCGCCGCCGGGTCCGAGCTCGACGACGACGTCGGCGGCGCGGATCGTCTCTTCGTCGTGCTCGACGACGATGACGCCGTTGCCACGCTCGACCAGGGCGCGGAAGGCGTCGACCAGCCGGCGGTTGTCGATCGGGTGCAGGCCGATGGTCGGCTCGTCGAGCACGTAGAGCACACCGGCGAGGTTGCTGCCGAGCTGCGCCGAGAGGCGGATGCGCTGGCTCTCGCCGCCCGAGAGCGTCACGGCGGGGCGGTCGATGCTCAGGTAGTCGAGGCCCATCTGCAGCAGCAATTCGATGCGACCGCGGATCTCCGCGACGATCGGCTCGGCCACCGCGCGCTGGGCCGGCGTCCACGGCGTCGCGTCGAGGGCCGCCAGCAGCTCGCCCGGGGTGGTCGCGGCGAGCTCGTCGATGCGCCGGCCGTGCAGCGTCACCGCCAACGCCTCGGGCCGCAGCCGCGCGCCGCCGCAGGCCGGGCAGCTGGCCAACACGCGGACCTCGTCCTCGTCGCCGGCGCGCAGCAGCAGCTCGTCCTCGGGCTCCAGCTCGCCGCTGCCCTTGGTCTTGGGCTTGCGCGCCGCGGCCTTGGCTGCCCTGGCGGCGGCGTCGCCTTCGTCCTGGCCCGAGCCGCGGCAGGCCGGGCACCAGCCGCGCGCCGAGGTGAACGAGAACAGCATCGGGTCGAGGTGGGCGGCGCGCTTGCCGGCGGCGCTGCCACCGAGCTCGAACGCCAGCGGCGCCGCGTCGGCCGTGCGCAGGCGGACGCTGCCCTCGGCGCGGGCCGCAGCGTCGGCGATGGCCGCGACCAACGCCGCGCGATCCCAAGGCGCGACGGCCTGGGCCGCGGCGCTGCGGACCCCGAGGCGCGCGACGACGGCGTCGATGTCGTGGGCGACGAAGCGGCGCAGCTCGGGCAGCGCCTCGATCGGACAGAGCGCGCCGTCGACGTGGACCCAGCGCGCGCCGTCGCGGGCCAGCTTCTCGAGCACCTCGCGATGATGGCCCTTGCGTTGGCGGATCACCGGCGCCAGCACCCACAGCGGCGCCGCGGGCAACCGCGCGATGGCCTCGTCAGCGATGGCCTCGGCGTCCAGGCGGGCCAGCGCGGCGCCGCGCTCCTGTGGCAGCTCGCCGAGGCGGGCGTAGAGCAGGCGCAGCGCGCTCCAGATCTCGGTCAGCGTGCCGACGGTCGAGCGGGCGCCGCCGCGCGTGGTGCGCTGGGCGATGGCGACGGTCGGCGGCACGCCGCGCAGGCTGTCGACGTCGGGGCGCGTCGTCGGCGGCAGGTATTGCCGGGCGTAGGGGCTCAGGCAGTCGAGGAAGCGGCGCTGCCCCTCGGCGAAGACGACGTCGAACGCCAGCGACGACTTGCCCGAGCCCGAGACGCCGGTGATGACGACGAGGCGGTCGCGCGGCAGGTCGACGTCGACGCCGCGCAGGTTGTGCACCCTGGCGCCACGCACCTGCAAGCAGCCCGGATCGGCGGCCTCGGCGTCGTTGGCGGCGCGGGCCAGGGCGCGGGCGTCAGGCGTGGCGCTCGATGCCACGGTGCCGGCCGCGATCGGCTCGACCGGTGCCGGCGCGCCCAGGCCGAGCGTGATGCCGGCGGCGTGGCGCTGCAGCCAATCGGCCGTCGGCGTGCCGGCGCGCAGGCGCAGCGCCATCGGCGAGCCCTGGAACAGCACCCGCCCGCCGCCCGGGCCGCCCTCGGGGCCGAGCTCGACCAGGTGGTCGGCGGCCTCGATGAGATCCAGGTGGTGCTCGATCATCACGACGGTGTTGCCCGCCGCGACCAGGCGCCGCAGGTTGTCGAGCAGCACGCGCACATCGTCGAGGTGCAGCCCGGTCGAGGGCTCGTCGAGCAGCAGCAGCGCGTTGCGCGTCCGCGCCAGCAGCAGGTGGCGCGCGATCTCGAGCCGCTGCGCCTCGCCGCCCGAGAGCGACGAGAGCGGCTGGCCCAGGCGCAGGTAGCCGAGGCCGAGGTCGGCCATCGCCCGCAGCGGCGCGACCAGGCGCTCGTCGTCGGCGAAGCGGTCGGCGACCTCGGCGGCGGTCGCGGCCAGGAAGTCGGCGACCGAGAAGCCACGATGCCGCACCTGCAGCACCTCGGCGCGGAAGCGCGTGCCGTCGCAGGCCTCGCAGGTCAAACGCACGTCCGAGAGGAACTGCATGTCGACCTGCTCGAAGCCGACGCCCTCGCAGACGTCGCAGCGGCCGCCGGGGCGGTTGAAGCTGAAGGTCGAGGCGTCCCAGCCGCGCGCCACCGCCGTCGGCTCGGCGGCCAGGCGGGCGCGCACGGTATCCCAGACCTTGAGCAAGGTCGCGGCGTTGGCGCGGCTGCTGCCGCGGGCGCTGCCGGCCTCGAGCCAGACCACGTCGCGGATGCTCTCGGCGCCGCGGATGGCCTCGCAGGCGCCCGGATCGTCGACCTGCTCGCCGCGCTCGCGCAGCAGGTTGCGCGCCAGCACCTCTTCGATCAGCGTCGACTTGCCCGAGCCCGAGACGCCGCAGACGACGTTCAGCGCGCCGCGCAGCAGCCGCACGCTGCCGCCTTGCAGGTTCTGCGCCCGCGGCTCGACGATCTCGATCCAGCGCGATTGCGCCGCGGATTGGGTCCGTTCGCGTTCGATGTCGCGGGCGCGCTTGGCGATCGAGCGCGGATCGCTGGCCAGGGGCTCGGCGGTCTTGCGCAGGTCGACGCGGCGTCGGCCGGCGAGGTAGGCGCCCGTCAGCGACGCAGGTGCGTCGACGATGCCAGCGGCCGGCCCGCTGTAGACCAACGCGCCGCCGAGCTCGCCGGCCGCCGGGCCGATGTCGACGACCCAATCGGCCGCGGCGATCAGGGCCGGATCGTGCTCGACGTAGACGACGGTGTTGCCGCCGGCCTGCAGCCGCCGCAGGATGCCGAGCAGCCGGTCGTTGTCGCGGGCGTGCAGGCCGACCGAGGGCTCGTCGAGCACGTAGAGCACCTGCGAGAGCCCGGACGCCAGCGCCGACACCAGCTGCACCCGCTGCAGCTCGCCGCCCGAGAGCGTGCGCCCGGCGCGGTCGAGCGTCAGGTAGCCGAGGCCCAATTCATCGAGCAATTGCACGCGCCGGCCGAGCTCGAACAGCGGCCGATCGAGCGCCTCGCGGGCGCGGGCGTCCAGCTCCAGCGTCGCGAGCCAGTCGACGACGTCGGCCACGGGCGCCGCGAGCCATTGCGGCAGGGTGCGGCCGCCGAGCCGCCACGACAGCACCTCGCCGCGCAGGCGGGTGCCGCCGCAGCTCGCGCAGGGCACGAACTTGCGGTAGCGCGCCAGCAGCACGCGCACGTGCATCTTGTAGGTGCGCGTCTCGAGCCAGGCGAACCACTCGCGCAGGCCGTAGTAGCGCGCCGCGCCGGGGCCGTCGTAGCCGGCGAGCAGCTCTTCGCGCGTCGCCGCGTCGAGCGCCTGCCAGGGCACGTCCATCGGGATGGTGCGGGCGGCGCAGAAGGCCTCGAGCTGCTCGCGCTCCCAGACCGTGCCGTCGGTGCTCCAGGGCTTGATCGCGCCCTGGTCGAGCGTCAGGCGCGGATCGGGCAGCACCTTGTCCCAGTCGATGGCGAGCGTGCGGCCAAAACCCGAGCAGTCCGGGCAGGCGCCGAGCGGCGAGCTCGACGAGAACAGGTTGGCCGAGGGCTCGGCGACCTCGGTGGCGCAGGCGTCGCAGACGAGCGCGGCGCTGGCGCGGTAGCGGCGCAGGGCCTTGGCGCTGGTCGGCTCGGCGGCCTCGTCGGCCGGCGGCGGGCGCAGCAGCGTGCGCACCGCGGCGCCGGCCGTGCCCGTCGTGGCCGGCGGCTCGCCGAGGCCACCCTCGACGTGGACCTCGACCCGCCCGGCGCCGCGGCGCATCGCCTGCTCGATCGCCTCGTGCAGGCGCTCGCGGTCGTCACGGGCGTCGTCGCCGCCGCGCGGGATCTGCAGCCGGTCCTGCAGCACGTCGACGGCACGGCCGACCCAGAGCGCCGCCGGCAGGGCGTCGAGGTCGATGACCTTGCCCTGCTCGACCAGGCGGCCGTAGCCCGCAGCGCGCAGCGAGGCCACGGCGGCCTCGGCGGCGGCGTGGGTCGCGAATTCGAGACGAAAGCTGACCAGGGCGCGCTGGCCGGCGCCGCGGGCGCAGAGCTCGGCGGCGATCTGCGCCGGACGCGCCCGCCGCACCTCGGCGCCGCAGGTCGGGCAGATCGGCAGCGCGCCGGCGGCGAAGACGACGCGCATGTACTCGGAGACTTCGGTCAGCGTCGCGACGGTGCTGCGCGCGGCCTTGAGCTTGCGGCCCTGCTCGAGCGCGACGGTCGGCAGGATGCCGTCGATCCGGTCCACCAGCGGCCGCTGCATGCGCTCGAGGAACTGGCGCGCGTACGACGACAGGCACTCGGCGTAGCGGCGCTGGCCCTCGGCGTAGAGCGTGTCGAAGGCGAGCGACGACTTGCCGCTGCCGCTGACGCCGGTGATGGCGACCAGCTTGCCCTTGGGCAGCTGCAGGTCGAAGCCCTGGAGGTTGTTGTGGCGGACGCCGTGCAGATCGATGGTCGAACGAACCGTCATGGACACCTCGGGCGCGCAGCGGACTACTTGCGCACGAAGGTGTACAGGGCGGGGACGGCGTATTGCGCGAACTTCTTGGTCAAACGCACGCGCAGGGTGTCGCCGTCGACCTCGTAGCTGATGTCCTGGGCCTTGGTGCCGCCGCAGTCGGGGGTCCAGGTGGCCTCGCCGTCCTTGCCCTTGGCCGTCAGCGCGCCGGCCATCGAGAGCGTATCGACGGTGTCGACGCCCGCGCCGCTGCCGACGCCGATGATCAGGCGCACCGCGGCGTCGATCGTCAGGCGGCCTTCTTCGGTCCAGGCCTGGCCACGGCCGATCTGCACGCTGTTCTCGGCGTCGAGCTGGCCCTTGGCGAACGCCGGAAAGATCAGGCTCGCCTCCGTCAGCTGCCAGCGCGCGCTCGGCAGGGCGCCGCCCTTGAGCGCCGGCGGCGTCGCGAACAGCAGCTTGGTCAGCTCCTTGGCCGGGGCCGGGTCGGGGTTGGCGCCGGCGCAAGCGCCCGGCGCGTAGGCGACGTCGCTGTCGGCGTCGATGAAGAAGTCGTTGCAGTAGGGCTGCTTCGGCGGCGGCGTGACGAAGGTGAACAGGAAGCACATCTCGTCGCCGGTCTTCTCGCCCATGCTGACGGGGCCGTCGCCGTCGTTGCGCCAGGTGCAGCTCGTCTCGAGGCGGTCGCCCGGCATCATCTTGGCGTTCAGCGCGTAGAAGGGCTGCATCTCGAAGCTCCAGCCGCTGAGCTCGACGACCGACTCGCGGCTGCCGTCAGCGCGCACGATCTCGGCCTTGAACGACTGGCCGATCCCGTGCATGTGCGGCATCGCTGCGAGCAGCGTGACCGGCTCGTCGGCCTTGCACTGGCCGGTGGCGGTGGTGGTGCTCTGCGGCGGGATCGAGAAGACCAGCGGGCCGGGCGCGACCATGCCGTACTCGGTGCCCTTGGGCTCGTCGTGCCAGATGCGCACGCCGCTCTTGTCGACCACGTCGGCGAGGCCGGCGCCGTTGTTGTAGTGGACCTGCACGACGTAGTGCTCGCCGGGCTTGACCCGCATGCCGCCCTCGGGGAACTGGACGGCGGCGCCGCCGGGGGCCCAGGCGTAGAGGTACTGGCTGTCCTTGGGCATGTTCACGCACTTCTTGCGGCCCAGGGCAAACGCGTTGGTCGGATCCTTCAGCAGCACGATGTGGTGCACGACCTTGGATTGGTCGAGCACGGCCTCGATGCGGCGGATGAAGCGATCGCCCTGCACCGGCGCCTCGAAGGTGAAGCATTGGTACCAATCGAGCAGGTCCGGCGCGACGGCGAACGAGTCCGCCACCAGGTCGAAGTGTGGCGTGTTGGCGGGCGGCTCCTTCGGCGCGGCGAACACGGGCTTGTTGACGGTCAGGCCCTTGCTGTGGTCGGGGTGCTTCTCGCCGCAGGAGGCCCACTCGGTGAGCGTGTCGACCATGGCGTGGTCGAGCGGCTGGCCATCGGCGGGCGGCATCGAGCGGTCGGCCAGGCGCAACGCCATGCGATCGACCAGGCGCGAACCGGGCTTGCCGGCGATCAGGCTCTCGTAGTCGCCAGTCAGGGTAAACGGCGCGCCGAAGTCGGGCGTGGCGCCGTGGCAGCTGCCGCAGCCGTCGGCGATGCCCTGCTTGGCCGTGGCGTCGAAGACCGCGCGGCTCGGCACGCAGAGGTCGCCGGCACCGTCGGCGGCGGCGCCGTCCGAGGTCGCGTCGGCGCCGTCGTCGCCGCCGTTGCCGCAGGCGAGCGCCGGCAGCAGCGCCAGAGGGGCCAGCCAGCGCCAGGTTCGACGGATCAGGTCACGGTTCATCGCTCGCCTCCCGGGCGCCGTGGCGCCGTCGCGCGGTAGGGTAGCGACGCTGGCACTCCGTGCCAAGCAGAACCGGCAGAGCACACGGCCCTGCGGGCGCGACCGAGGTCGACACGAGCCGAGCGTCCATGCCAAGATCGGCGACGCATCGCGCCCGCGACGAGGAACGTTTGATGGCCGAAGGCCCCGTCAACCCACGCCCCCCCAGCGCCGACGATGGCGCCGGCGCGTCGCGGCGCCCGGGCCTCGGAGGTGCCAGCCGAGGCCGCCCGAGCCAGGGCCGTCCTGGCGCGGGCACCAGCCGCCACAACGTGGCGCTGCTCGTGGCCGCGGTCGTCGCGATCGCGTGCACCGCACTCGCGGCGCTGCACGTCCGCGGCGACGTGCACGTGCCCGCCATGGACGAATGGGAGCTCGACACGGTCGACGCCCGATTTGTCGCCCGCGGCCCACGCCAACCGGCCGGCGAGGTCGTGATCCTCGGCCTCGACGACGACCTGCGCGCCCGCTACCCCGACGTGATGCAGAAGCGCGCCGGCTGGGCCCGCCTGCTGACGGCGCTCGCCGCCGCGGAGCCGCGCATCGTCGCGATCGACGCCTTCTTCGCCAGCCCGGAGATCGTGCTCGACGACGCCGTGGTCGCGCAGGTGCGCGCCGCCGCCGCGGGCTTGCAGCGCAGCGAGCGCACCCCGCCGGCCGAGGCGGCGCTCGCCGCGTTGCGCGCGGTCGACGCCGAGACGCGCGGCGACGAGGCCCTGGCCGCCGCGCTGCGCCTGCTGCCGCCGACCGCGCTGGGCGTGCTGTTCTTCTTCCCCGACGCCGACCTCGACGCCGAGGATCCGGGCAACCAGCCGGCCCCGGTCGGCAGCCGCGAACCGCCGGGCCTCGCCGGCGCCCGCTTCGAGGAGGCCGTGTTGCTCGACCGGCCCGACTCGCTGCGGCCGCCGCGCGCGGTCGAGGGCGTCGTCACGGCGCTGCCGCTGCTGGCCACCGCCACCACCGGCGCCGGCGCCTTGAACATCGACCGCGACCTCGACGGCAAGGTCCGGCGCGTGCCGCTGGCGATCGAGCGCGGCGGCCAGCTCTACGCGCCGATGGGCCTGTGGATCGCCGCCCGGGTCGCTGGCGGCGCCCGCGCGCCCGCGCCGCTCGGCTACCTCAGCGGCGACGAGGTCGTGCAGCTCGGCGAGCGCAAGCTGCCGGTGGATCGCCGCGCCGGCGCGATGATCGGCTGGCTCGGCGCGGGCCGTCGCTTCCCCGTCGTCTCGGCGGCGGCCCTGCTCGACGGTTCGCTGGCGCCGACGGCCCTGCGCGACAAGGCCGTGCTCGTCGGCTACGTCGACGCCGCGCGCGACCGCATCAGCACGCCCTTCGATCCGGCGATGCCCGGCGTCGAGCTGCACGCCACGCTGGCCGACAACGCGCTGCACGGCGGCCTGCTGCGCCTGGCGCCGGGCTGGGTCACCGTGCTCAGCGTCGCGCTGCTCGGCCTGCTCTGCACCCTGCTGCAGCTGCGGGCGCTGCGCTCGCGTCGCGCGTGGTTCGGCGCCGCTGGCGCGGGCGTGCTGCTGCTCGCATTCGTCGGCATCGCGCAATGGCTGTTCGTCGACGGCCTCGTCATCGCCACCGCCCTGCCCGCCGCCGCGCTGCTGCTGGTCACGGCCGCCGCGACCACGGCCGCGCTCGTCACCGAGGGCCGCGAGCGCGCGGTGCTGCGCCAGGCGTTCGGCCAATACGTCAGCACCGAGCTCGTCGAGCAGATCGTCGAGAACCCGGATCTGGCGCGCCTCGGCGGCCAGCGCCGCGAGCTGAGCATCCTGTTCTCGGACATCCGCGGCTTCTCGCAGCTCTCCGAGGGCATGGACCCGCAGGATCTCTCGACGCTGCTCAACGACTACCTGACGCCGATGACCTCCATCGTCCTGCAAGAGCGCGGCATGCTCGACAAGTACATCGGCGACGCCGTGATGGCCGTCTACGGCGCGCCGCTGCCGCTGCCCGACCACGCCGCCCGGGCCTGCGCCAGCGCGCTGCGCATGCAAGCGGCCCTGGACGAGCTCAACGCCGGCTTCCACGCCGCAGGCCGGCCAGAGCTGCACGTCGGCATCGGCATCAACAGCGGCGAGGTCTCGGTCGGCAACATGGGCAGCGAGCTGCGCTTTGACTACACCGTGCTCGGCGACGCGGTGAACCTGAGCTCGCGGCTCGAGTCGCTGACCAAGGAATTCGGCGGCGCCATCCTCGTCGGCGAGCAGACGCGGGCGCTCGCCGGCGACGAATTCGTCTTCCGCGAGCTCGGCGCGGTGCGGGTCAAAGGCCGCGGCGGCGCGGTGCGCGTCTACGAGCTCTGTGGCAGCCGCGAGCGCAGCTCGGTGGACGCCGACACCGCCGCGCGCTGGCAACGCGCGATCGACGCGATGCGCGCCAGCGCCTTCGCCGACGCGGTGACGATGCTCGCGCAGCTGCAGCAGGAGCGGCCCGACGACGCCGCGCTGGCCAAGCTGCTCGAGCGGGCGCAAGATCTGGCGGCAACACCGCCGGACGGAGAGTGGGATGGCGTCTATGTGCAACGATCGAAGTGATCGCGGGCCGAGGGGCGGCGCGAGCGGGGCGCTGACCCGGCTGTCGCTGCCGCTGCTGCTGCTGCTGGTCGCCCTGCCGTCGTGCGGTGACAAGGGCGGCGCGGCTCAAGGCCCCGGCAGCGCCGAGCGCACCGCGGCCCTCGAGGCCGAGCGACCCGGCGTGCTGGCTGGGCAGGCCCCGGTCACGGCCGCCGGCAAGGTCATCGCCATCGGCGGCGACGTCACGGCGCGGCGCGCGACGCCGGGCGCGACGGCGCGCAAACTCGCGCTGGCCGACGAGGTCTTCGGCGACGACCAGGTCGAGACGGCGGCCGAGGCCTCCGTCACCATCGCCCTGCACCACAACGGCGCGCGCTGGACGCTCGGTCCCTCGCAGAGCCGCCGGGTCGACGCGGGCCTGGCCTGGCGTGCGCCGCGCGCCAGCGAAGAGGCCGTGCTGGCCCGCGCGCCAGCCGCGCTCGGCACCGCAGCCGCCGGCCGCCACAGCGAGCACGAGGCGGCGTCCACGACCGAGTCGCAGCAGCGGCCGCAGGACCGTCGCGACGAGGATCACGACGCGCCGGGCAGCGGCGAAGAGGCCGGGATCGGCCACGCCGCGCCAGGCCAGGGCTTGGGCGCGCATGCGGGCGCCTTCGGCGACAAGCGCAAGAAGCAAGCGCCGCGTCCGGCACCGAAGATGGATCGGCAGATCCCCGAGGCCGAGCTGAAGCTCGCCTCGCCGGACGAACGCGCCAGCGACGGCAAGCCGGCGCAGCGCAAGAGCGCGGCGCGCAGCTCGACCGGCTCCAGCGCCGTGCGCGAACGCCCGACCGCCAAGGGCGGTGCGGACCGCGGCGCGAGCCTGGATGACCTGCTCGGACCGACGCGACCGCCGCGTTCGGCCGGGCCGGCGCCCGGCGGCGGACGCGGTGGCGCGACCGCTTCGCCGCCAGCGCCCCCGGGCAGCGGCGGCGGCGGCGGAAGCGATTCGGGTCTCGACGGCCGCATGGCCAGGCCACCGATGGGCAACGGGAGCGAGGGCAAGAGCGGCGTGGGCCTCGGCGATCGCTGGTCGAGCGGCCCGGTGCGCGCCGAGGTCAACGTCCAGCTCAAGGTGATCCATGGCTCGCCCTCGCCCAAGCAGCGCGAGACGATCACGCAGACGGCGTTGAACCGGCTGCGCCGCTGCGGCCAGCTGGCGGGCAAGGAGAACCCGAGCGTCGCCGGCAAGCTCGTCGTGCGCCTGACCTTCGACAGCGAGGGCAAGGTCACGAACGCAGAGGTGATGACCGACACCCTCAACTCCAAGATCCTGCATGCCTGCGGCGAAGGCGCGCTGCGCTCGATCCGCCTCGGCCCGCTGGCGAGCGGCGTGGTGGTCGAGGTCGTCGCCATCGTGCGGCTGAAGGCCGAGCCGAAGTAGGACCACGGCGAGGAGGGGATCGGCGATGAACGGCGCAACGGAAGCGACCGCCGACCTCGGCATCCGCAACACGATCGACCCGCTGCGCCGCGTGCTGCTGCACCGCCCGACCGAGCCGCTGACGGCGGCAGAGGCCGCAGCCTGGGGCTACCCGCGGGCGCGGGACCTGGTGCAGATCGACGCGGAGTTCCGGGCCTTCTGCGCGCTGCTGCAGGGTCAGGGCGTCGCGCTGCACATCGACGAGGCCACCGTCGGCGTCGACGCCGTCTACGCCTGCGACCCGCTGTTGCCGACGCCGTGGGGCCCGGTGGTGACGCGCATGGGCAAGGGCCTGCGCGGCCATGAGCCCGCCGCCGCCGCCGCGCACCTGCGCCGCCTCGGCATCACGCCGTTCGCGACGCTCGCGGCCGGCCACGTCGAGGGCGGCGACGTGCTCTGGCTCGGCCGCGACCTGGTCCTGGTCGGCGTCGGCGACCGCAGCGATCCGACCGGGGTCGACGCCTTCGAGGCCCTGCTCGCGCCGCGCGGCGTGCGCGTCCGCCGCGTCGAGCTGCCGTGGCGCGACGGCCCCGGCGTCTGCCTGCACCTGCGCTCGTTGATCAACGTGCTCGACGTCGATCTCGCCATCGTCGACCGACCGTGGCTGCCGACGACGCTGATCCACGAACTGGAGGCGCGGGGGCTGCGGCTGCTCGACGCCGAGCCGGGCGAGTGGACGACGCAAGGCAACAACGTCCTGGTCTTGCGCCCGCGCGTGGTGGCGCTGACGGCGGGCAACCCCCGCACCGAGGCGACGCTGCGCGCCGCCGGGGTCGAGGTCCACGCCTTCGCCGGCCAGGTCCTCTGCGTCGAGGGCACGGGCGGCCCGACTTGCCTCTGCTTCGACCTCTGGCGCCAGGCAGCAACTTGACGGCGTCACTTTCGCGTCGGCCCGGGGACTGCTAGCCTCGGGGAATCGCGGGGATGTGCCGGCACGAGGGGAGTCGATCGCGTGAACACGAGCCAGCAGGGTCCAGGTCGCCGTGGCGACGGCGAGCGCGCCAGCGTCGACAGCGGTTGCGGCGGCAGCGGTTGCGGCGGCGGCCGTCGGCGTGGCTGGCTGCTCCAGCTCGGCCTGGCGCTGACGGCGACGACGCATTGGGTCGCCCTCGCCACCGTCGTGCCGATCTGCGCGCCACTCTGCGCGCCGGGCGTGGCCTGGGCCGCCCCGGACGCCAACACCGTGCGCCGCGCCGAGGCCATCGCCACCGAGGCGAAGTTCCTGTTCAAGCAGAAGGCCTACGAAGAGGCCGCGGCCCGCTTCTTCGAGGCATACACCTTGGTCAACAAGGCGTCGCTGCTCTACAACGCCGCCCGCGCCTACGAAGAGGCCGGCAACCTCGAGCGCGCCGCTGCGCTGTTCCGCGCCTACGTCGAGCTGCAGGACGCTCCCGCTGACGGCCGCGCCGACGCCCGCAAGCGCCTGGTGCCGATCGACGCCAGGCTCGCCGAGAAGGCCGCCGCCGAGAAGGCCGCCGCCGACAAGATCGCCGCCGAGAAGGCCGCCGCCGAGCAGGCCGAAGCCGAGCGGCAGCGGGCGTTGGCCGCCGCCCAGGAGCGGGCCAACGCCGAGAAGATCGCCGCCGAGAAGGCCGCCGCCCAGGCCGCGGCCGAGCGGGCCAAGACCGAGCGATCCGCCGCCGAGCGGGCCAAGGCCGAGCGCGTCCAGGCCGAGCGCGACACCGCGGGCCAGGGCAAGGCCGGCCAGGTGGGTGCCGACGGCGGCGGCGTGCGCGCCGGTCCCCAGGCCTCCTCGACGCCCTGGCTGCAGATCGGCGCCACAGCCGGCAGCCTCGCGATCTCGGGGCTGCTCTATGGCCTGGCGCTGAGCGAGGCCAAGGCGGCCCACGACATGGAGGGCGACCTCTCGGACGCCGACGACAAGGTCGTCTACCTCGACCACGCCAGCGCCGCGCGCAGCCTGCAGGTGGGCGCCATCGTCGGCGCGGTCGTCGGCGCCGGCTGCGCCGGCTGGTTGGTCTGGACCCTGGTCGATGGCGGCGGCGACACGACCTCCGCGGTGCTTGTGCCGACGACGCGCGGTGGTGCGTTGCTCGTGCGGTTCTAGGAGTTCGCATGCGCATGGACCAGCCAGCCCGTTCCGCGAGCGATCGGACCGTCCCTGCGGGCCGCGCGTGGCTGTCGCTCGCGATCGTGGCGTTGTTCGGCGCGGCGCTCGGCGGCTGCGTCGGCGACTTCCTGACGGAAGCCCAGATCGACCAGGCGATCGACGCCGCGCAGCACCTCGACGTCGACGCATCGCTCGAGGACGGCGTCGGCGTGGACGCCAGCAACGTCGACGGCGGCGACGTGGCCGACGACACAGCCAGCGATACGACCAAGGACGACGCCCTCGACACCGTCAGCGACACGGCCCAGGACACGACCGGCGACGACGGCGACACGGCCGGCGACGACGGCGACAGCGGCGGCGACACGGGCGGCGACACGGACAGCGACGGCGGCGATGGCACCTGCCTCAGCGGCGCCGTCACCGAGGCCGCCTGCAACGGCGTCGACGACGACTGCGACGGCGAGACCGACGAGGTCGCCTGCGACGACTTCAACGGCTGCACCACCGATGTCTGCAAGGAGGGCGTCTGCACCCACGTCGCGCTCAACGGCCCGTGCAACGACGGCAACCCGTGCACCAAGGGCGAGACCTGCCAGGCGGGCGCCTGCCTCGGCCAGAGCGTCGACTGCGACGACCAGGAGGTCTGCACCGTCGACACCTGCCTGACCGACGGCGCCCTCGCCGGCACCTGCAGCCACGAGCCGCTGGTCGGCGCGGCCTGCAACGACGACAATCCCTGCACCGTCGGTGACAGCTGCAAGGACGGCGCGTGCACGCCGGGCAGCCCCAAGGCCTGCGTCTCGGGCAACGACTGCGTCGCCGCGAGCTGCGCGCCCGATGACGGCAAGTGCAAGTACAAGACCAAGAGCGACGGCAGCAACTGCAACGACGGCAGCGCCTGCAGCAGCAGCGACGCCTGCGAGGACGGCATCTGCCTCGGCCAGACCGTGGTCTGCGACGACAAGAACCCCTGCACGCTCGACAGCTGCGACGACGCGACCGGCTGCAGCAACAAGGCCAACTCGGCGGCCTGCGACGACGGCGACGCCTGCACCGTCGGCGACCTGTGCAAGGAGGGCGCTTGCGAGTCCGGCAACGCCGTCGCCTGCGACGACAACAACGCCTGCACCGTCGACAGCTGCGACCCCAAGACCGGCAGCTGCAGCGCGACGCCGGCCACCGCGGGCTGCGACGACGGCACCGCCTGCACCAAGGACGACGCGTGCAAGGATGGCGTCTGCGCCGGCACCGCCATCGACTGCGGCGACAGCAACGTCTGCACCAACGACACCTGCGACCCCAAGCTCGGCTGCCAGCACAGCAACTCGACCATCGCCTGCGACGACGGCAACGCCTGCAGCAAGCTCGACCAATGCAGCGGCGGCGCGTGCAAGGGCACCGACGCCAGCGGCGAATGCGACGACGGCGACGCCTGCACCAAGGACGGCTGCGACAGCAAGGGCGGCTGCACCCACATCGGCCTGACGTCGACCACCCAGGCGCCCGCGCCCTGCGACGACGGCAACCCCTGCACCAAGGACGACGCCTGCGACAAGGGCGCGTGCGTGTCGGGGCCGACGTCGGCGACCTGCGATTGCATCAGCAACGCCGACTGCAAGGGCCTCGACGACACCAACCTCTGCAACGGCTCGCTCTACTGCGACAAGAGCCAGGGCAAGGGCGTCTGCACGATCAATCCCGCGACCATCGTCACCTGCCCGACCGGCGCCGACACCGCCTGCAGCCGCAACACCTGCACGCCGTCGACGGGCTCGTGCACGATGCAGCCGGTCGCCGATGGCAAGGAATGCGACGCCGACGGCTCGGTCTGCACCTTCGGCGACGCCTGCGCCAAGGGCCTGTGCAAGGCCGGCAGCGCGCAGACCTGCAACGACGGCAACCCCTGCACCGATGACAGCTGCGACGCCAAGACCGGCTGCGTCCAGGTGGCCAACAAATCGGCCTGCGACGCCGACGGCAGCCTGTGCACGGCGAACGATCAATGCGACGCCAAGGTCTGCAAGCCGGGCAAGGCGATCGTCTGCGACGACGGCAACCCCTGCACCGCCGACAGCTGCGACCCAAAGACCGGCTCGTGCAAGGCGCAGCCGGCCGACGGCGCGTGCGAGGACGGTAGCCTCTGCACCATCGGTGACACCTGCGACAACGGCGTCTGCAACGCGGGCAAGGCGAAATCCTGCGACGACAACAACGTCTGCACCTCGGACGGCTGCGAGCCGAGCACCGGCAGCTGCACCACGGCGGCCAAGGCGGGCGCGTGCAGCGACGGCAACGCCTGCACCGTGGGCGACGCCTGCAACGCCGGCAGCTGCAAGAGCGGCAACACCAAGAGCTGCGACGATAGCAACCCTTGCACGCTCGACACCTGCGATAGCAACACGGGCAGCTGCGGCAACGCGCCGGTGGCGGGCAACTGTAGCGACGGCAACCTCTGCACCCTCAACGACGCCTGCACCGCGGGCAGCTGCAAGGCCGGCGCCGCCAAGAACTGCGACGACGGCAACCCCTGCACCAACGACGGCTGCACCACCACCAGCGGCAGCTGCACCCACGACGCCAACAGCGCCGCCTGCAGCGACAACAACGCCTGCACCGAGGGCGACGCCTGCGTCGGCGGCAGCTGCAAGCCCGGCGCGGTGGTCTGCGCCTGCGCCGTCGCGACCCAGGCCAAGGATTGCGACGACAAGAACGCCTGCACCACCGACACCTGCATCGCGAGCGGCGGCAAGCTCGTCTGCCAGAACGCCGCCGCCACGGGCACCCCGTGCAGCGACAACAACCCCTGCACCACGGGCGACAGCTGCAGCGAGGGCTCGTGCAAGGCGCTCGGCGCGGTGAACTGCGACGACAAGAACCCCTGCACGGTCGACAGCTGCAACGTCGCCGACGGCAAGTGCGCCAACACCCCCGGCGCGGCCCAGACCAGCTGCGACGACGGCAACCCCTGCACCGAGTTCGACAGCTGCAAGGACGGCAAGTGCAACGCCGGCAACGCCAAGGCCTGCGACGACGGCAAGGTCTGCACCAGCGACAGCTGCAACCAGGCCGACGGCTCGTGCGTGTTCACGGCCAACACCGTCAGCTGCGAGGACGGCAACGCCTGCACGCTGGGCGACGTCTGCGCCGGCGGCAGCTGCAAGGCCGGCAGCGCCAAGTCGTGCACCGACGGCAAGCTCTGCACCGACGACAGCTGCGACACCAGCACCGGCGCCTGCAAGTTCCAGAACAACGCCGCGCCCTGCGACGACGGCAACGCCTGCACCACGGGCGACGCCTGCGACGCCGGCGCCTGCAAATCCGGCACGGCCAAGGTCTGCAACGACAGCAACGCCTGCACCGACGACAGCTGCGACACCGCCACCGGCACCTGCAAGTTCACCGCGAACACGGCCGCCTGCAGCGACAGCAACGCCTGCACCGTCGGCGACGTCTGCGCCGGCGGCAGCTGCAAGCCCGGCACGCTGACCAACTGCGACGACAGCAACGTCTGCACCAACGACAGCTGCGACGTCAGCACCGGCGTCTGCCAGCACGCGGGCAACACCCAGGCCTGCGACGACGGCAACAAATGCACCAGCGGCGACACCTGCCAGGCGAGCAAATGCGTCGCGGGCACGGCCAAGAGCTGCGACGACGGCTCGATCTGCACCGACGACAGCTGCAACCCCTCGTCGGGCGCCTGCATCAACACCAACAACGCCGCGCCGTGCAACGACAACAACGCCTGCACCAGCAACGACACCTGCCAGGGCGGCACCTGCGTCGGCGGTACCTTCACCTGCGTCTGCACCGTCAACAACGGCGCGGCCGACTGCAACGACAACAACCCCTGCACCCAGGATGCCTGCGTCACGGGCAGCGACGGCAAGACGCAATGCGCCAACACGGCGCAGAGCGGCACGGGTTGCTCGGACGGCAGCGCCTGCACCACCGGCGACACCTGCCAGGCCGGCACCTGCGTCCCGGGCGCGGCCAAGGTCTGCAACGACAACAACCCCTGCACCGCCGACAGCTGCGTGGCGTCGACAGGCGCCTGCACGACCTCACCGGTGACGGGCACCTGCAGCGACGGCAACCCGTGCACGCTCAACGACAGCTGCAGCAACGGCCAATGCGTCGGCGGCAGCCCGAAGAACTGCGACGACGGCAACCCCTGCACGACCGACTCGTGCGACGTGCAGATCGGCGGCTGCAAGAACGTCGCGAACACGGCGAGCTGCACCGACAACAACGCCTGCACCGTGGGCGACGCCTGCTCCGGAGGCAGCTGCGCCCCGGGCCCGGCCAAGAACTGCAACGACGGCAACGTCTGCACCCTCGACAGCTGCAACCAGGCCTCGGGCGCCTGCGTCTCGACCGCGCAGAGCGGCGGCAGCTGCAGCGACGGCGACCCCTGCACGCTCAGCGACGTCTGCGCCGAAGGCAAGTGCACCGCCGGCCAGCAGAAGGTCTGCGTCGACGGCAACCCCTGCACCGACGACAAGGGCTGCGACAGCTCGAACGGCCAATGCCAGTTCCCGCCCAACACCAACCCGTGCAACGACAGCAACGCCTGCACCGGCAACGACACCTGCAAGGAGGGCATCTGCACGGGCACGTCGATCGTCTGCAACGACAACAACGCCTGCACCACCGACAGCTGCAGCTACGCGACGGGCTGCGTCTTCAACAAGACCAGCGGCGGCTCGTGCGACGACGGCTCGATCTGCACCTACGGCGACACCTGCGAGGCTGGCGTCTGCGGCGGCAAGCCGGAGGACTGCGACGACGGCAACGCCTGCACGAGCGAGACCTGCATCCACGGCAAGGGCGGCTGCATCTACGAAGTGCCCAAGGACAAGGCGTGCAACGACGGCAACGCCTGCTCGATCTACGACCACTGCAACGCATACGGCGGCTGCGACGCGGCGCCGAAATGCCCCTCGCCGACCGGATCGCCGTGCGAGGCCACCGGCTGCAGCTTCGGGACCTGCACCAAGTTCACCTACCCCTGGACCTGCAACGACAACAACGAGTGCACGACCGACGCCTGCACCGCGGCGGCCGGCTGCCAGCACGCCCCGACCAACGAGGGCAACGCCTGCGGCGGTGTGCTCAGCGGCAAGACCTGCCAGAGCGGCTTCTGCGCGCCGCCACCGCTGCAATAGGCCCGAGACTCCGGGCTCGCCGGGGGGGGGGACGGGGTCGCAGCCAACGCCTGCGTCGACCCGCTACTTGCCGCCCAGCGCGGCGATGACCTCGGGCGGCGCCTGCACCAGCTCGACCAGCACCCCGCGCGACGACTCCGGCGCCGCCTCGTTGCCCTTGGGGTGGATGAAGCAGACGTCGTGTCCCGACGCGCCCTTGCGGATGCCTCCCGGCGTGAAGCGCACACCCTGCGCCGTCAGCCAGGCCACGCAGGCCGCGAGATCGTCGACCCACAGCCCGATGTGGTTGAGCTGCGGCACGTGCACCTTGGGGCTGGCCTCGGGGTCGATCGGCTGCATCAGGTCGACCTCGACCGAGAGCGGGCCGACGCCGATGCGGCAGATGTCCTCGTCGACGTTCTCGCGCTCGGAGCGGAAGCTGCCGTCCGGCTGCAGGCCGAGCAGGTCGACCCAGAAGCGGCGCAGCTCGGATTTGTCGGTGTGGCCGACGGCGATCTGCTGCACGCCGAGGATGGCGAAGGGGCGGTGCGTGGTCATGGCGGGCTCCTGGAACCAACGGGGCAACGAGACGGGCGATCCAAAGGACGAGCCAACGGCGGCTGCGCCCTTGTCGGTGGCGGAGCGTTGCTGCCGCGCCGGCAGCGTGTCAACCTGCGACAGTGCAACGCCCTCTGCCCAGCATGCAGCCCTTCACGCCCCGCAAGACCGCGCTTTTGCTCGGCCTCGCGGCGCTGGTCGCGGGCTGGTCGATCCACTTCCTGCCGCACCTGCACACGGCCAACGAGGCGATCCGCCTCTATTTCGCCCAGGCCATCGTCGACACCGGCAGCGCGACGCTCGACCCGATCTGCGCGGTGCACGGCTCGATCCCGGTCGATCGCAGCGAGTTCGAGGGCCGCATCCTGATGGACAAGGCGCCCGGCCTGTCGATGCTGCTGGTGCCGGTCTACGCCGCGCTGCGCGTGGTCTGGCCCGAGGTGCGGCGACAGGACTTCTGGCTCTTTGGCTACATCTCGACGCTGCTCGGCGTGCTGCTGCCGATCTGCGCCGGCCTGTGGCTGCTGCGCGGCTGGCTGCGCGCCACCGGCACCGACGAGCGCCTGGCCGCCCTGACGCTGCTGCTGCTGCTGCTGGCGTCGCCGCTGCTGATCTACGCCGGCCTGCTTTTTGGCCACGGATTGGCCGCGGCGTTGGTGATGATGGCGTTTTTTGGCCTCGCCGGCGCGCCGGACGACCGACCGGGCCTGCACCGCCGCGCCCTGGCCGGCCTCGCCGCCGGCTACGCCGGCGTGGTCGACACGCCCGTCTTCTTGCTCGCGTCGCTGCTCTGCCTGTACGCCCTCGGCCGCGGCGGCCCGTCCATCCGCGACAGACTGCGCGAGGCGGCGCCCTTCATCGCTGGCGTCGCCGTCGGCGCGGGCATCCAGCTCGGCTACAACGCCGTGATCTTCGGCCATCCGCTGCACTTCGCCTACGGCTACAAGGCCGACGCCAACCTGGCCAGGATCCACGCCACCGGCCTGCTCGGCTTCACCCTGCCAAGCGCCGAGGCGCTGTGGGGCCTGTCGTTCGGCGCTGCGCGCGGCGTGCTCTACCACGCGCCATGGATGGCGGTCGCCCTGGCCGGCCTGGCGCTCGCGGCGACCGGGCGCGGCGGCGACCCCGGCCACGGCGATCCGCCCAGCCGGCGGCTGCGGCGCGACGCGCGCTGGCTGCTGGGCATCAGCGCCGCCTACTTCTGCATCATCGCGGCGTTCGTCGACTGGAAGGCGGGTGACTCGGCCGGCGCCCGCCACCTGACGCCGCTGATCGCGTTGATGGGCGCGGGCCTGCCGATGGCGCTGCCGCTCGCGCGTTGGATCCGTCACCCGGGCGCGCTCTCGTTGGCCAAGGCCGTGGTCGCGGTCGCCTGCCTGATGGGCGTGATCCTGCACCTGCCGACGATCGCGGGCTTCCCCTACCACGTCGATCGCCTGCAGTTCCCGGTCTTTGAGCTGTCGTGGCCGGTGGTGACGGTCTTCTCGTCCTACTCGCCGAGCCTCGGCAGCGTCGCCGGCCTCTCGGGGCCGCTGTCGTTCGCTGTGCAAGCGTGCACGATCGCGTTGACGTTCGCGCTCTGGTCCCAAGGCCTGGGCGACGACCTGGACCAGGGACGCGCCGGACATGCCCGAGATCTCGGCAGAGTTCCGACGTTTGGCCTGTTCTTGACGGTGTTGATGCTCTGGCTCGCCGCCCTGCTCGCGCCGCTCGGCAAGCCCCTGCGCGCGGTGCAGGCCTCACGCTTCCTGGCGACGCAGGTGCTCGAGCCGGGCCTCTCGACCCGCGCCAACTTCGCCAGCGACCCCGAAGGGTTGATCGATCGTCCGATGCCGAAGCGACCACCGCCGCCGAAGCCGCGCCGGCCGCGGACCCGGCTGCCGGCGCGGGACGCGACGCCGAGCGGCTGACATCGAATTTCACTATCGCGCGTGCAGACTTGGCCGCGACCTGTCCTTGACGACGGGCCGAGGCAAAGCGCATCGTCCCCCGCGGCGTCGTGCGAGGCCGCCTCGCCCGACGCGATCGCAGTGCGTGCGTCCGTCCCACCTTGCACCCCGCCTCCCCGTCCGGGCGTGCAACAGCCCCCGGCGTCGACCATGGCCGAGAACGAGCACAGGCAGGCAAACGCGCGTGGCGTCTGGCGAAGGCTGCGCGGCGCGCGTGTTGCCGCGCTCGGCGCGCCGCTGGTCGCGATGGCGCTCGCTGGCTGCGTCGCCGAGGCGAGCGAGGACATGGGCTGGGTCGCGGTGGACCGCGTCACCTTCGCCTGCACGGTCGAGCCGGTGCTCGAGCGCGAGTGCTCGATGCCGGCCTGCCACGGCGCGCCGAACCGACGCATGACCGTGCTCGCGCCGGGCCGGATGCGGCTGGCTGGTGAGCTGGCCAAGGCCATCGCCGCCCAATCCGCCGACGACCGCGAGGCGGGCCTGCACCCGGCGCTGACCGAGGTCGAGATCGACGCCAACTTCGCCTCGGCCCGGGCGATGCTGCTGCCTGGCGATCCGGCCCGGTCGCCGCTGCTCGACAAGCCGCTCGCCGTCGACGCTGGCGGCGTCTACCACGCGCCCGCCGGCAACGTCTTCGCCAGCACGCAGAGCCCTGGCTACGTCGCGCTGCTCGCCTGGGCGTCGGCCACGGCGGTGTGCCCATGATCCGCTCGCCCGTGGCCCATCGGCTCGCCGGCGCGGCCGCGCTGACGCTGCTCGGCCTTGGATCGGCGGCCTTCTCGTCGACCTCGCTCTTCGACGCGCCCACCTCGGTCGGCGGCGGCGCCGGCTACCCCTTCACCGGCTCGCCGACCAGCCACAGCATGAGCTGCGCCACCTGCCACCAGGGCTCGGTGCGCGACCAGGAGGGCGTCGACCTGTGGAGCGTGCCCGAGGGCTTGTTCGACGTCGGCTACGAACCCGGCCAGACCTACGCCATCCACGTGCGCCTGCGCCAGGAGCGCCGGGGCCTCAGCAACAACCACGCCTGCGCGCCCGAGGCGGGTGGCTGCAACCGCAACGGTTTTGTCGCCGAGTTCCTGGACGCTGGCCACAAGCCCGTCGGGGCCCTCTGCGCCGACGGCGGCACCCTCGGCGGCGACGGCAGCTGCAGCGACAGTGCCGGCACGACGACGACCCTGCTCGGCGCGCACACCGCGATCTCGGGCAATTCGCTGGCCCAGCCGGCCGTCTGCGGCAACGGCGTGAGCCAGGATTGCGTCGACGTCGCCGGCTTGACCGCCGCCGGCAAGAGCCAGGCCGAGATCCACGCGGCGCTCGCGGCCGGCGTCAGCGGCCGGACCATCTGGGCCTTCCAATGGCGCGCCCCGGCGGCCGACGTGGTCGCAGCGACGCTCTGGCTCGGCGCCGTCGACGGCGATGGCGGCGTCAGCGTCGATCCGGCCCACAACGACTTCCTCGGCGACGAGGTCTTGCTGCTGAAGACCCCGCTTTGGGCCCGAGGCCACGCCCCGGCTGCGGCCGCGGTCGGGGGCTGCTCCAGTGCGCCAGCCGCGCCGGGCCCGTCACGGTCGGGGGGCGCGCCGTTCCTGTCGCTCACGCTGGTCGCCGTCGGCTTGGTGGGCCTGCTGCGCGGCCGGGGCGCCTCGGCGCGGTCGACGCCCTTTGGAGGACACCCATGAGCTCGCCCCCGATGCCAGAGACGAGGGCACGCGGCGGCACAGACGTCGCGCCGTCGCGGGCCGCGCGCACCTCGGCGCTGCTGCTGGCGCTGGCGCTGCTCGGCGCCCCGGCGGCGGCGCTGGCGGCTGACACCTCGTGCGACATCACCACCGGCGCCTCGTGCCTATGGGGCGAAGGCTGCGACTGCGACCACGACGGCTACGTGCGCGACACGGGCAAGGCCGCGAAGTACTGCCACTTCACCAAATGCCCGCTCGACAGCAACGACAACGACGCGACCAAGCTGGGCAAGGTCTCGACCCACAACGCCGACGGCGACGGCTGGACCACGAGCTTCGATTGCGACGACAACGACCCCTGCGTCGGCACGAACTGCGACGTCAGCACCTGCGCCGTCGTGGTCGACAACGACACGAGCGGCACGCCCGACGCCGGCGGCGACGA
>CAZPHC010000014.1:25784-58466 GCA_964586155.1 uncultured Enterobacteriaceae bacterium
CACGACCCAGAGCGACACGACCCAGAGCGACACGACCCAGAGCGACACGACCCAGAGCGACACGACCCAGGCCGACACAGGTCAGACCGGCGGCGACACAGTTCAGACCGGCGGCGACACCAGCATCAACGTCGGTGTGTCCGCGGACGCCCTCGTCGGCGGCGGCATCCTCCACCGGCCCAGGCCGCCGCTGCCAGGCTGCAGCGCCGGTCCCGGCCAGGCGGGTCGCAGCGCCACGGGCCCGGCGATCCTGCTGAGCTTGCTCGCGTTGGCGCTGTGGACCGCCGCCCGCGCGCGCGCCGGTCGCCGCGCCTCGTCGGCGCTGCTGCTGCTGGCGCTCGTCGCGCCGGCCCTGCCCGGCTGCGCCACGGTCAAGCCCTGGCAGCGCGGCCGCCTGGCCCATCGCTGCATGGTCTTCGGCGCCGAGGCGGGCGAGTCGACGCTCGAGCAGCACGCCTTCCAATACCGCGAAGGCGCAGCGGGCGGCCTCGGCGGCGGAGGCGGCGGATGCGGCTGCAACTGAGCCGGATCTCCGGCCCGCGCGCCGCTCGCGGCTGCCTGCTGCTGGTCGTCACTGCGCTGCTGTGGACGACGACCGCCAGCGCGGCGCCCAAGCGTGTCGCCCTGCTGCCGATGCTGCGCGGCGCAGACGCCGACGAGGCCGAGGCGCGCCGCGTCCACGGCTGGCTCGCGGCCCTGGTCGCCATCCGCGACGACGCGGCCCTGGTGCCGATCGCGGCGCTGGATCGCGGCGCTGAGGTCTCGCGCGTGGCCGCGATCGCCGCGCAGATCGCCCACGACCCGCGCAGCGCGGACGTCGGCATCGTGCTCGACGCCGTCGCCCGCTTCGCCGAGCTCGACCGCATCCTCGCCGCCCGCCTCGACGGCGCGACCGACGCCGGGCGGACGCTGAAGCTGATGGCCTTTGACGGCAAGTCGCTGCGCACCACCTGGACGCTGCGCATCGCCGGCGCGCTCGACAGCGTCCGGCCGAAGCTGCACGACGCCGTCGGCGCCTGGCTGGGCGCCAGCGGCAAACCTGTGGCCAGCCCGGCCAACGCCGGCGCCGTGGTCGACCCGCCCGTGGCGCCGGCGGCCACGGCGGTCGCGCTGGCCCCCACCGACGCGGCCGGTCCGAGCGGCGCGGCGCCGTCGAGCGCCCTGCCCGGCGGCAACGGCGAAGGCGGCCGGCGGCCCATGGCCACGGACGAGCCGACGCCCGTGACGGTGGCCAAGGGTGACGGCGTGCAGGCCCCGTCGGCCCCGCTGGGTGTCAGCGTCGACGCCCGGACCAACGTCTACGCCGACAACGACGGCAACCGCATCGTCACGCCCGCGGTCAGCGTCGGTGCCGATGTCTCCGAGCACCTCAACCTCGCCGCCCACGGCGCGCTCGACATCATGACCTGCGCCTCGATCGACGTGATCAGCGCCGCGACGCCGCGTGGCTACTTCCAAGAGACGCGGCAAGAGGCCGGTGGCTCGGCGACCATCGGCTCCGATCTGGCCCGCTACAGCGCCAGCGTCACGGGCTCCAAGGAGAACGACTACAGCAGCACCAGCGTCGCGCTCGGCTGGAGCGACGAGTTCGCCCAGCGCAACACCACCGTCGCGGTCGGCTACAGCTTCACCGACTCGAACGTCGGCCGACGCCACGATCCGAACCTGGACCTCGACATGAACAGCCACACGCTGACCACGACGTTGACGCAGGTGCTCTCGCCGTCGTGGATCGCGCAGGCCAGCGCCTGGGTCGGCGTACTCGACGGCTTCCAGAGCAGCGTCTATCGCTACGTGCGCTTCCGCAACGGCACGTCCGGGCCCGAGCGGATGCCCTCGCTGCGGATCCGCGAGGCCGGCGTGCTGCAGCTGCGCGGCGCCCTGCGCCCGGACGTCTTCGTCGGCCTGTCGTACCGCCTCTACGGCGACACCTGGGGCCTGCTGGCGCATACGGCCGAAGCGACGGCCTCGTGGCTGCCGATGCCGACGCTGACCCTGCGCGTCCGCGATCGCTTCCACATCCAGCGCGGCTCGCCCTACTACAGCAGCTCTTTTGACCGGCCCAGGACGTTCATGAGCATCGATCGCGAACTTGGTGCGTTCTGGGGGAACCTGGTCGGCGGCAAGGCGAGCTTGCTGTTGACCGAGCCCACCGCGACGCGGCGCCTGGAGCTGGACCTGAAGCTCGACGCGATGTGGCAGACCTTCGCCGACTTCCCCTGGTTGCCGCAGCGCAGCTGGGTCGTCGCCGAACTCGGCGTCAGCGCCAATTTCTGAGGCGCCGCGCCACCATCTGCGTCGGCCCACACGGCCGGCGCGCAGGAGCGACCATGCGAACCCCCTCTGACGCGATCGGCCGATCCCTCGCCCGCCAGCGGCCCGCATCCTCGCGCCGGGCGTGGCTCGTTGCCGCTGCCGCCGCAGGTCTGGGCCTGATGGCGCTGCTGCCGCCTGGCGCGGCCCACGCCGCCGAGCGCGGCAAGCCGGCGCCGGCGTTGAGCGGCCCGACGATGGACGGTGGCCGCTTCGACCTCGCCGCCGCCAAGGGCAAGGTCGTCTTCGTCGACTTCTGGGCCACCTGGTGCGAGCCGTGCAAGCTGAGCCTGCCGCGCTACGACGCGCTGCAGCGCCGCCACGGCCCGGCCGGCCTGACGATCGTCGCGGTCAGCGTCGACGAGGACCGCGAGGCGCTGCGCAGCTTCGTCGCCAAGAACAAGCTCGGCCTGACCATCCTCCACGACGGCGAGGGCAAGGCCGCCGATCGCTGGGGCCCCGAGAAGATGCCGACGGCCTACCTCGTCGGCCGCGACGGCAAGATCGCCTGGGTCCACGCCGGCTACGGCGACGGCGACGAGATCAAGGCCGAGAAGGCCATCGTCGCCGCGCTCGCCGTCGGCGCCGAGCCGCCCGCGGCCAAGCCGGCCCCGGACGCCGGACCTGCCCCTGCGCCGACCCCTGCGCCGGCCCCTGCACCTGCCCCTGCGCCGGCCCCTGCGCCCGCGCCCGCCCCAACGCCAGGTACCGACGCCAACCGCGGCGAGGCCGCGCCGCCGAGCGGTCCGAAATGACGGCGGACAGGTGGGCACCGACGCTTCCTCGACGCGCGCGACAGCTGGCGGCCGTGGCGGCGCCGACGTTGCTTGCGCTGGCGACCTTCGCTGCGGCGATCGTCGGCGGCACGACGCCGGCGCTGGCGATCCGGGCCAGGATCGCGCCCAGCGTTGCTCGAGAGGCCTCGCCGGCCGGCCCGCGCTGGCAGCAGATGACGCGCGGCTTGATGGGCACGCGCTTCTTCATCCAAGCGCGCGTCCGGGACGACGCGCAGGCTGACGCCCTGCAGCGCGCGATGGATCGCGTCGCGGCGCTCGAGCGGCTGTGGAGCCCGTGGATCGAGGGCAGCGATCTGCACCGGATCAACACCGCCAACGGCGCCGCCGTCGTCGTCGAGCCCGAGACCATCGCCCTGTTGCAGCGCTCGCTCGCGCTCTGCCGGGCCAGCGGCGGCGCGTTCGATCCGACGTTCTTCGCCCTGTCGGACCTGTGGAACCTCAAGGCGCAGCCCTTCGTGCCGCCGACGGCGGAGGCGATCGCGGCGCGGCTGCCGGCCGTCGGCTGCGCCGGCGTGCGCCTGAACGCGGTCAAACGCACGGTGCGGCTGCTGCGGCCCGGCGCCAAGATCCACCTCGGCGCCAACGCCAAGGGCACCGCGCTCGACGCCGTCGCCAGCCTGCTGCGTGGCGCGGGCATCGCCGACTTTGCCGTCGACGGCGGCGGCGACCTGGTGCTCGCCGGTCAGGGCCCCAAAGGGCCGTGGCGCGTCGGCATCCAGGACCCGCGCGGTGCGCGCGGCGCCATCCTCGCCCGCATCGACGTCAGCGACGTCGCGGTCGCCACGAGCGGCGACAACGAGCGCTTCGCCATCGTCGACGGCCGCCGCTACCACCACATCGTCGATCCGCGAACCGGCTGGCCGGCCGAGCTGACGCGGCAGATCACGGTCATCGTCTCGGCCAAGGGCGCGGGCAAGCCGAGGGCGAAGGCCGCTCGGTTGGCCGGCGAGAGCGCCGACGCCCTGGCCACAGCCCTGTTCGTGCTCGGGCCGGTCAAGGGCCAGGCGCTGCTGCGCAAGCATCCGGGCGTGGACGCCCTCTGGCTCGACGCCCACGGCGCGTGGCATCCGAGCCCGGGCATGGCCAGGCGGCTGGCGAAGACGGGCTGGGCGGCCACGGGTGCGGCGCCTGGGACGGCCCCGGCGCCTGGCCCTCCGCCACGCTGACGGCCGGCGCGGCGCGATCTGCTGCGACTGCCAGGTCCAGCGACACCGATCGCCGCATGCGACGAGCGAAATCGGATTGCGGCAAGTGCGGGCCACGGCTAGAATACGGCTCCTTGAGGTGTAGGTCTTGGCTCGGGTTCGGCCTCGACGACACGCCGGCTCCTGGAGCCGCCGTGCCGATCGCCGCGCAAACCTGCGTCGACGGATCGCAGCGGGCAGGCTCCAACGCGGGGATGCGCGGCGCATGGGACGGCAGCAGATGCAGCGGATCGACGCGACCACGGCTGCCGTGCCGTCGCGGCGCACAGCGCGACGACGGATGGTGGGCGTCGCGCGACGGTCGTGGTGGTTGGCGTTGGTCACCACCGTGGCCGCGATGGCGGGCTGCAGCAAGGACGTACGCGTCGCGGGTCACGACGTCCAGGCCGACGGCGGCGGCGGTGGCGACGACTGCGCCGGCGCGTCGTGCGCGGCCTGCGCGCAGGCACCAGACGGTGCGACCTGCGACGACGGCGACGCCTGCACGATCGGCGACCGCTGCGAACAAGGCGCGTGCGTCGGCGTCGACGCCGGCTGCGAGTGTGGCGCGACGGCCCCATGTGTCGACGACGGCGACCTGTGCAACGGCGTACCGACCTGCGACGTGTCGGCCATCCCGTACCGCTGCAAGGTCGCGCCGACGTCCATCGTCCACTGCGCCGCCGACACGGCCTGCACGAGCCATGCGTGTGTCGCTGCGACCGGCGCCTGCGCGACGAGCCATGCCGCCGCTGGCGACCCGTGTGATGACGGCCAGCCCTGCACCAACGATGACGCCTGTGACGGCGCCGGCAGCTGCAAGGGCAGCGTCTCGCCATGCCCCTGCGCCGCCGACGCGGACTGCGTCGCCAGCGGGACCAACCTCTGCGAACCGCACGCCCGCTGCGATCCGAAGACGCATCAATGCGCGCTCGACCCGACATCCGCCGTGGATTGCGGCGCGCCGACGGGCCCGTGTCGTGCGTGGGCGTGCCAGCCGAGCAGCGGCCTCTGCGTCGAGACCCTCCTGGCCGACGGCACCGCCTGCGAGGACGGCATCGCCTGCACCGGCGCCGACACGTGCGCCGCGGGCAGCTGCAGTGGCACGCCCTCGAATTGCCCATGTACCAAAGACGCGGAGTGCGCGGACGATGGCGATCTCTGCAACGGCGTGCCGTTCTGCAACGCGGCCACGGGCGCTTGCGCGACCAACCCCGCCACCGTCGTGGTCTGTGCAACGGTCGACGACACGGATTGTCACAAGGCGCAATGCCAACCCAAGGACGGCAGCTGCGCACAGGTGGATCTGCCAGACGCCACCACCTGCTCAGACGGCAACGGCTGCAGCCAGGGAGACGCCTGCGAGGGTGGCAGCTGCAAGGCGGGCACCAACGTCTGTGGCTGCCAGGAGCACGCCGACTGCGCGAGCCAGGAGGACGGCGACGCCTGCAACGGCACCTTGATCTGCGACGCGACGACCAAGACCTGCGTCGTCAACCCGGCGACCATCGTGGACTGTGGCGCCGCGCCCGGGCCCTGCCTGCTGCGCACCTGCGCCGCAGCGACCGGCGCCTGCAGCACCGGGCCGGCGCCGGACGGCACGCCGTGCAACGACGGCGAGGCCTGCTCGGCAGACGACGCGTGCAAGGGCGGCGGCTGCGTCGGCTCGACGCTGGTCTGCCCGTGCATCCAAGACGCCGACTGCAAGAAGTTCGACGACGATGACCTGTGCACGGGCATCCTGATCTGCAGCAAGACGGCGAAGGGCTCGGCGTGTGTCGTCGACCTCGCGACGACCGTCACCTGTACCGCACCCGCCGGCGAGCCATGCCTATCGGCCGGCTGCAACCCGGACACGGGCGGCTGCTACCTCGTCGCCAAGGCCGAAGGCGCCAGCTGCAACGACGGCAAGCCGTGCACCGGTGGCGATGCCTGCAAGGGCGGCAGCTGTGCCGGTGCGCCCCTGGCCTGCGACGACGGCGAGCCTTGCACCCAGGACGCCTGCGTCGCATCGGCCGGCGGCTGCGTGCACGTGCCGCTGGACTGCGCCGACGCGTCGCCGTGCACGAGCGACGCCTGCGTCCAGGGCGCCTGCGTCCATGCGCCGGTCAAGGGCGCCTGCGACGACGGCGATCCCTGTACCGGCCCGGATCTCTGCGCCGGCGGCGCCTGCACGAGCCAGGCGGTCGACTGCGCCGACGAGGCCAGCTGCACCGTCGACAGCTGCGCCAAGGGCGAGGGGTGCGTCCACCTGGCGCTGGATGCCACGGCTTGTGACGACGGCGTCGGCTGCACCGTCGCCGATACCTGCGTCCAGGGCGTCTGCAAGGGCCTGCCCGCGGGCTCGTGCGACGACGCCAACTCGTGCACGATCGACGTCTGCCAGGCCGCCGTCGGCTGCCTGCACGTGCTGGTGCCATTGCTGCCCTGCAACGACGGCGACGCCTGCACCGGCTCCGACCTGTGCGGTCCCGCCGGCTGCGCCGGGACGCCGGTGGACCTTGCGACCTGCGACGACGGCAAGGCATGCACCAAGGACAGCTGCGACGCCGCGATCGGCTGCGTCCACGCCGATGTCGCGGCGGGTGGCGCGCTGGTGCTGTGTGACGACGGCGACGCCTGCACGACGGGCGATCGCTGCCAGCAGGGCGCGTGCGTGCCGCTGCAGGTGCTCCCGTGCGCGTGCAAGGCCGACGCAGACTGCCAGGGCAAGCCGAACGTCGACCTCTGCCTCGGCGTCCCGCAATGCGACACCACGAAGCTGCCGTACGCCTGCACCGCCAAGCCGGGCACGGCGGTCGCCTGCGACACCGATGGTGACGGGCCGTGCCGCACGACGACCTGCACACCGAAGACCGGCACCTGCACCGTGACCGAGCTCGCCAACGGCGCGTCGTGCGGCGTCCAGGGCGACCCGTGCAAGGGCGGCGTCTGCACCTCGGGTCTGTGCATCCCCACCGGCAAGCCCTTGGACTGTGACGACTCCAACCCATGCACCGCCGACCTGTGCATCGCGTCCAAGGGTTGCCAGCACCTCGGCGCGAGCGTGGACGGCAAACCCTGCGACGACGGGGACGCCTGCACCGCGGTCGAGAGCTGCCAAGGCGGGACGTGCACCACCTCTGGCCCGACCTCCTGCGAGGACGGCAACGGCTGCACGGCAGACAGCTGCGTGAGCGACAAGGGCTGCAAGCACGACGGTGCGGCGCTCGACGGCAAGGCGTGCGACGACGCAAGCGCCTGCACCCTCGGCGACGCCTGCGCGGCGGGCAGCTGCAAGGCCGGCAAGACGTTGGCCTGCGACGACGGCGCCGCCTGCACCGTCGACAGCTGTGACGCGACCAAGGGCTGCCAGCACGACGCGCTGCTCCTGGCCGGCGTGCCCTGCGACGACGGTGACGCCTGCACCAAGGGCGACGCGTGTGGCGACGGCGCGTGCAAGGGCGCGCCGATCGACTGCGACGACGGCTCGAGCTGCACCGTGGACGCGTGCGCGGGCGGCGTGTGCAGCCACCTCGGCGCCACGCTCGAAGGCACGCCCTGCAAGCACGCGATCGCCTGCGTGACGGGCACCACCTGCAAGGGTGGCGTCTGCAGCGGCGGCGACGCCAAGGGCTGCGGCGACACGGGCGATTGCAGCATCCAACCTGACGCGCTCGGCAGCGTCTCGCTGGTCGCCAAGGGCCGCATCGACGCGGCGTTCGGCGGCGGCGGAGCCGGACGGGTGGCGGTCACGGCCGCGGACGGCAAGGTGGCCATCGGCCTGCTGGACTGGCCTTTCCCGTCGCCTTGGTCGCCGGTGACCACGGTCGCCGGGCCGCCGTCGAGCGTGCCGCCGCCAGCGGCCGCCGTGCTGCCGATGAACGACGGCGGCGTGCTCGTAGGCGGCGGCGCAGCGGCGGGCAGCAGCGCGTCGCCAACCTGGTCCGGATGGTTGCGTCGCGTCGCGGCCGACGGGACGTTGATCTGGCAGAGCCAGGACGCCGCGGCGGTCGCTGCGCCCCTGCGCGACCTGCTGGCCCTCACCGACGGCACGATCGGCGCGGTGGCGAGCGTCGATCCGCAGGGGCGCTCGCTGGTGCTGCGCCTCGACGGCAAGGGCACCGTGGTCTGGTCCAAGGCCGAGAAGGGCGGCAACACGGCCAACGCGACCGCCGACCGATGGCAGCTCGAGCGCGGCGTGGCGCTCGGCGGCAGCCACGGCGTGTACCTCGGCGCCGTCGTGGCGCCGACAAGCGCCAACGGCGCGGCCGCCCGCGGCCTCGTGGTGCGCTATGACCCGGCGGGCGGGCGCGTCTACGCAGCGTTGACCGGCGCGGCCAAGGCGGGGGCCGAGACGCGGCTCTTCGACGCCGCCCAGGTCGCCGACGGCAGCCTCCGCGCGGTCGGCGCGACGCGGGCGGGCGCGAGTGCACCTTGGCGCCCGTGGGCCGCGCGCGTCACCAGCGCCGGCTCGATCGTCAACGAAGGCGAGCTGGCGATCGCGCAGCTCGACGAACTCGTGCTCGACGCCATCGCGACAGCCAGCGACGGCGGGTTTGCGGTCGCTGGCCACGGCGGCGCGGTCGGGGGCGCCCGCGTCGCGGTCCTGGCGCACCTCGGCGCAGCGGACGCGCCACGCTGGACCCGCACCTGGCCGTTCGACGCCACGCCGGGCTCTGGCCACCTGGCCCCATGCGCCGGCTGCCTCGCTCCGGCGGGCCTCGACGGCTGGAGGCTCGTCGCTGCTGCCTGGACGACCGACGTCGCCAGCAACGAGGCGCGATCGCTGCGCGTCGGCGCCTATGGCCACGCCAGCTGCAAAGAAGCCGGGCTTTGCGGCCAGCTCGACCTCAGCGCCTGCAGCGACGGGGCCGCGTGCACCCTCGACGGCTGCGACCCGAGCGCTGGATGCTCGGTCAAGCTGGACGACGCGCTCTGCGACGACGGCAGCGCGTGCACGGCGGACGCCTGCGACGCCGACGCAGGCTGCGTCCACACCCCACAATCGGGGCCCTGTTCGCTTGCGGGCGGCTGTGAGATCGCGGCGTGCAGCGATGGCAAGTGCAAGTCGACGGGGACCTTGATCGATTGCGACGACAAGGACCCGTGCACGCTGGACGGCTGCACCGGTGTCGCAGGCTGCACCCACACCAAGGTCGCGAACAACGCGCGCTGCCTCGACGACGCGCTCTGCGTCCAGGGCGTCTGCGGCAGCGGCGGCGGCTGCGTCAGCGCGACGGCGCGCAGCTGCGACGACCTCGTGGCGTGTACGCTCGACGCCTGCACCAAGGGCAAGGGCTGCAGTCACACGCCGGTCGACAGCGGGCCCTGCAACGACGGCGACGCCTGCACATCGGGCGAATCGTGCAAGGGCGGCACATGCCAGGGCGGCACGACGAAGGCCTGCGCATCGGGCCAGGTCTGCACTGCAGGCACCTGCTATGCCGCGACCTGCGGCGGCGGCAACATGGGCCTCACCTTCACGGTCGTCTCGCGGGACCCGATCCTCGACATCATGCGGATCGTCGCCTACCCGCAGGCGTTCGGCTATCCGCCAGACAGCAACCCCTACGTCGGCGAGCACGACTGTGCCAAGGCGCTGCCTGTGCTCTGCATCCGCAAGTACGGCTACGCCGCGCCCAAGCCGATGTCGAACTGGTCGGGCGGCGTGATGGCCGCCAGCCAGCCGGTCGCGGGCTGTGGCGTGCGCACCCGCAGCCAGGGCGACAAGGTCTGCAGCGATCGCTTCGGCAGCGGCTGGGTCTGGTTCGAGTGGCACGTCACCGGCCAGGAGACCTACGCCCACGGAGACATCCCGCTGGGCACCCGCGGCTGGACCTTCATCGTCGATCAGGCGAAGGGGACGTGCGGCCAATGATGCGATCGCTCGCCACCGTGCTGACCCTCATGACCTTGCTCGTCGCCTGCACCGACGACGGAGACGTCGCGTCGACCGGCGACGGCACCGCCGTGTCGAGCGACATCGGCGTGGACGGGGGCTGCGTCGGACCGACCTGCGGCGGCTGCGCGAAGGCGCCGACGAACGCGCCCTGCGACGACGGCGAGCCGTGCACGACCGACGACCATTGCACGACCACCGGCTGCGTGGGCACGCCCGTCTGCGCCTGCATGACCCACGAGGACTGCGCCCGCGACGACCTCTGCCTGCCGAAGCGCTACTGCAACAGCCAGATCTCGGGGCACGCATGTGTCGAGATCCCGGGGTCGGCACCGACGTGCGACGACGCTGAACCCTGCGAGCAGAGCAGCTGCGACCCTGCCACGGGTGCTTGCGTAACGAAGCCCAGCCCCGCGGGCACCAGCTGCGGCGACGACACGTCGTGCGGCCCGCAGCGCTGCGACGGTGCCGGCGCCTGCAAGGTGGAGCCCTCCACCTGCGAATGCGAGATCGACGCCGACTGCGCGCCCCAGCAGAGCCCGAACCTCTGCCTTGCCCGACTGTATTGCGACGCGGGCCCCAACGGCGGCCACTGCGTGCCCAACGCGAGCACCGCCGTGACCTGCCCGACGGCCCCCGCGGCCTGCCAGGCCTACGCCTGCCAGCCGACGAGCGGCACCTGCAAGGTCGTGCCGCTGGCAGACGCCACGGCCTGCAATGACGGCAACACCTGCACCACGGGCGACGTCTGCGCGGCCGGCGGCTGCAAGCCGGGGGTCTGGACCTGCCCCTGCACCAGCGACGCCGACTGCGCCAGCCAGGACGACGGCGACCTCTGCAACGGGACGCCGTACTGCGACCTGGTCAGCGGAGCCTGCAAGACGAACCCGGCGACGGTGGTGAGCTGCAACGCCGCCAAGGACACGGGCTGCGTGCAATCGACGTGCGAGCCCAAGACCGGAACCTGCGCGCCGAAGCAGGCGCAGGACGGCGTCAGCTGCGACGACGGCGATCCGTGCAGCCTGGGCGAGCGCTGCGTCCAGGGCACGTGCACCGACGGCGCGGGCGTCTGTCCGTGTGGCGCAGACGCCGACTGCGCGGCCAAGGACGACGGGAACCTGTGCAACGGCACGCTGTTCTGCAACGGCAAGACCGGCAACTGCCAGATCAACAAGGCGACGATCGTCACGTGCCCCGCGCCCTCGCCTGCCGGCTGCATGGTCAACACCTGCCAGCCATCGACGGGTGTGTGCGTCGAGACGATCGCCAAAGACGGCAAGGCCTGCAGCGACGGCAGCCCGTGCACCGTCGGCGACGGCTGTGTCGCTGGCAGCTGTGTGTCGGGCAAGAGCCTCGTCTGCCCGTGCACCAACGACACGCATTGCGTCAAGTTCGAAGACGGCGACGCCTGCAACGGCACGCTGTTTTGCGACAAATCCGGGCCGATCGCGGGCTGCGTGGTCAACCCCGCCAGCGTCGTCGTCTGCCCTGCGGTCGCCCCCGACGGATGCGCCGCGGCGTCGTGCCAGCCCGCGACGGGGACCTGCGTCACGGCTGCGCTGGTGGACGGCAGCGCTTGCGACGACGGCAACCCGTGCACTTCGCCTGACGGCTGCGCTGGCGGCGTCTGCGCCGGGTTGTCGCTCGACTGTGACGATGGCGACCCGTGCAGCGTCGACAGCTGCAAGCCGGCGCAGGTCGGCTGCTCGCACACCGCCAAGTCCTGCGACGACGGCAACCCCTGCACGGGCGACGGTTGCACGCCAGCAACGGGCGTCTGCACCCATGCTCCCGTCGGGGGACCATGCGACGACGGCGACGCCTGCACCGTCGAAGACCTCTGCAGCGGCGGCAGCTGCAAGGCCAAGCCCAAGCCCTGCAGCGACGGCAACGCCTGCACGCTCGACACCTGCAAGGGCGGGGCCTGCGTCCACACGGCGCTCGGCGCGGCGGCGACGGGGATGGCGGCGACGGGTCCGGCGGGCTGCAGCGACGGCGACGCTTGCAGCCACGATGACCACTGCGTCGACGGCGCCTGCGCAGCGCTGCCCTTGCCAGCGACCGCCTGCCAGGACGCCGACGCCTGCACCTTTGACACCTGCCACCCCAAGGTCGGCTGCCTGCACCTGTTCGCGGTGGGCGCCGCATGCGACGACGGCGATCCCTGCACCAAGGGCGACCGCTGCCAGGGCGCAGGCTGCGCCGGCCTGCCGACGCCAGCGACCGCATGCAGCGACGACAACGTCTGCACCGCCGACAGCTGCAAGCCGGGACAGGGCTGCGTCCACGCGGCGATCCCAGGCGACTGCGACGACGGCGACCCCTGCACCAAGGGCGGGTCGTGCGTGGCCGGATCTTGCGTCGCCGGCGATCCGAGCGGCTGCGCCTGCGTCAAGGACGCGGATTGTGCGGCCTTCGAGGACGGCAACGCCTGCAACGGCACGTTGCGCTGCGATACCTCGAAGGCGCCGTACCTCTGCGTGGTCGATCCCAAGACCGTCGTCACCTGCCCCGAGGGCGATGGTTCGTGCTCGACCAGCGGCTGCGAACCCAGCACCGGCACCTGCAAGGTGAGCACGGCCAAGGACGGCAGCGCCTGTGCGCCCGGCGGGAACTTGTGCATCGCCGGCCAATGCGCGTCGGGCGCCTGCGTCGGCTCCGACGCCGTCTCGTGTGACGATGGCAAGGTCTGCACCCTGGACTCGTGCACACCGGCGACGGGCTGCGTCCACACCAGCGCGCCGTTCGCCGGCAAGCCCTGCGACGACGGCGACCCGTGCACAACGGCGAGCGTCTGCGTCGAGGCGAGCTGCCAGGGAGGCAAGCCGCTGGATTGCGACGACGGCACGCCGTGCACGCTCGATGTCTGCGACGGCACCAGCGGCTGCAAGCACTTTGTCGGCGTGCTCGACGGCAAACCCTGCGCAGGCAGCGACGCCTGCCAGGTCGGGGGCGTCTGCGCTGGCGCCCAATGCAGCGGCGCCGCGCCGATGCAATGCGACGACGGCAACCCTTGCACCAAGGAGAGCTGCGTCATCACCAAGGGCGGAGGGAACGACGTCGGCAGCTGCGTCGCGAGCCCAACGCCCGGGCCCTGCGACGACGGCAACCCCTGCACCGGCGGCGACGCCTGCCAATCCGGGGTGTGCGCCGGCAGCAAGCTCGGCTGCGACGACGGCAACCCGTGCACCATCGACAGCTGCGCCGCCGCCGCCGGCTGCCAGCACGACGGAACGTTGCTGCAGGGCAAGCTGTGCAAGCACGCGTCAGGCTGCGTGGTCGGCGCCACCTGCCAGCAGGGCGTCTGTGCCGGCGGCGACAGCTCGACCTGTGGCAACCTCGGCGACTGTTCGGTCCAATCGGACGCGCTCTTCGTCGCCACCGCGGCGTCCATCGCCGGAACGCGCGTCCGGTTCCACAGCGACGGGACGGCCTGGGCGGTCTCCAGCAGTGACGCGCCCCCCGTCTGGATGGCGGTGAAGGTCGACGCGTTCGGCGTCCAGCAGGTGCTGGCGAAGTGGACGATCCCGACGACTGTCACGGTGGTCGCGAGCGTGTTGCCGCTCGCCGACGGGGGCGCGATGCTCGGGGGCGGGATCAACCCCGAGTCGACGGTGGCCTGGCAGAAGTGGACCTCGAGGGTGATGCGGATCAGCGCCGGCGGCGCGGTCGTCTGGACCAACGGCCCCGGCACCTTCCCGGGCTACGTCGTCGACCTGGCGGCGCGCAAAGACGGCTCGTTCGTGCTGATCTCGGCGCCAGACCCCAACATCGACGCACACCTCGTCGCCTACGCCGCCAACGGCAGCAAGCTGTGGAGCGTGGTGCACAAGGGCCCAGGTTCGACCTACTACCAGAACGGCTTCGCCCCCCAGCGCCTGGTCGAGCTCGCCTCGGGCCATCTGCTCATCGCCGGCATGCTCAGCACCCCGACGACCAACCCATCATCGGGGGGCCACCTGCTGCTGCAGAAGACGACCTCGACGGGCGGGTCGGTCTGGCAGACGGCCACCGACTTTGGCTACCTGACCGGCGCGTACGATGTCGCCGAGGCCGCCAATGGCGACCTCGTCGCCGTGGGCTACCATCGCAAGGTCGCGTCCGACACCAACCAGGTGATGCTCGCCCGATTCGACGCCAAGGGCGGCAAGATCGCCGGGCATGTGCTGTCCGCGACACCGGGAGGCGAAGCGGGCGTCGCGTTGGCTCTCGCCGGCGACGAGGTCGTCATCGCCAGCAGCCGGGTCAAGGTCAAGGGCCAGACACCGGCGGAGTTGATCCTCGGCCGCTACGGCCTCGATGGCTCGCAGCGCTGGGAGCGCACGTTCGCGGTCAAGACGAGCACAACGGCGAGTCCGTCCTCGCTGCGCGCCGCCCCCGGCGGCTGGTGGCTCGGCGGGGTGACGTCGGTCGAGAGCCCGGGCGGCTGGGTGTTCAGCTCGCTCTTCATCCGGACGGGCAATTGGGGCCACGCGCCGTGCGCCGCGGCGGGCGCCTGCCTGGGCAAGCAGGTGGCGGACTGTGACGACGGCAACGCCTGCACCGCAGACGTCTGCGACGCGCAAAAAGGCTGTATGCACGCGCCAATCGGCGGGTGTTCGCCCTGACGAACGCGGCCTACTTGGCGCCGGCCGACAGCGCCAGGCTCGGCGTCGCCGTGCAGACGCCGACCTGGGTGCCCTGGAACAGCTCGCAGCTGGCGCCACCCTCGCAGGCGCGCTTGGGGCCGCACGTCGGCCGGCAGGCGAGCCCGGAGCCGGCGCCGCCGTGGGTGCAGAGCGTGCCGCCGACACAATCGTCGTCGAACTTGCAGCTGCCGCCGACCGCCGTCTTGCCGATGCGATCGCAGATCGCCGTCGGCTTGTTGTCGAGGTCGTAGCGCATCACGCAGGTGCGGCCCTCGCCGCAGGACGCGACGTCGTCGAGCTCGCAGCGCTGCAGGCACATGCCGCTGGTGTGCAGGCTGGTCGCCAGGCGGACGCAGGCGTCGGACGGCACACAGTCGCCGTGGCTCTCGCAGACCGTGCGGCAGCGCCGCGTCTGCGGCGACGACGCCGGCTCGCCCCAGAACGAGCAGAACAGGCCCGCGCCGCAGGTGTCCTCGCCGGCGACGTTCTTCGGCCGCTGGCAGAGCTCGCCGGCGGTCGCCACCGAGGCCTCGAGCGGCAGGCAGGTCGCCGCGGCCACGCTCGCCGAGCCGGGCCAGCGCAGGGCGCACTTCTGGCCGGCGTCGCAGCCGCTGCTGGCGGCGTCTTTGCCCTTGGCGGTGCAGGTCGGCGCGACCGGCGCGAGCGCAGGCGTGGCGTCGGCCTTGAGCGCGGCCTCGGCCATCGCGACGGCCGTGCGGATGATCCGGGTGGCGAAGACGTGGTCGAGGCGATCGACGGTGTCGCTGCCTTCCTTGCAGTGGTAGGCCTTGTTGCGGAATTCCGCGGTGTCCGAGAGCATCAGCGCCGGGTAGCCCGCGTACCAGTACGGCGCGTGGTCCGAGCGGCCGAGCGTGGACATGATCTCCGCGAGCTCCATGCCCTTGGGGATGGCGATGTCGACCGCGTGCAAGCCGTCGACCTTCGCCCGCGCCATCGCCGCGGCGACCGCGCCGTCGGCCGTCGAGTTGCGGATGATGGCGAGGAAGTCGCCCCGGTTCTCGTTGCTGGCCACCTCTTGCGCCTGCGCCGTGAAGATCGCGTCAAAGCCCGCCGGCAGGGTCTGGCTGTTGGGCTCGCTGCTGGTGAAGCCGATCATCTCGAACGAGACCATCAGCGCGACCTTGGTCTTGGCCCGCGCGAGCTGGATCGCCAGCGCCTCGGAGCCGAAGAGGCCGCGCTCCTCCTCGTCGAAGCAGGCGACCAGCAACGACCGCTCGTGCGGCGACGCTGCCAGGGCTCGCGCGGCCTCGAGCACGCCGGCCACGCCCGTGGCGTTGTCGTCGGCGCCGGGGCAATTGGGCATGCTGTCGGTGTGCGCGCCGAGCACGACCCATTCGTCCGCAGCCTTGGTGCCGAGCTTGCGGCCGATCACGTTGGTGCCCGTGGCGTAGGGCTCGAGCGTGACGGTGTAGCCGAGCTCGCCCAGGCGCTTGGCGCAGAGCTCCTGCGCGGCCTTCCAGCCTGCAGTGCCGTGGTGGCGCGGCACGGCGATCGCGGTCAGGTCGGCGACGTAGCGGCTCTGCTCGATGCAGCCGGGCGCGCTCTCGGTGCAGGTGGTCTGCACGGTGGTCACGTCGTCGCCGGCCGTGGCGGTGTCGCCGCTGGCGGTGTCGACCACGGCGGTGTCGGCGACGGCGGTGTCGGTCGTCGTCTTGGTGTCGTCCTTGTCGTCGCTGCAGGCGGCGCTGCCCAGGGCGAGCAGCGCCGACATGCCGAACGCGGTCAGGCGCGACCAGTGGCGCGGGCTCAGCCGCGGGCCGAGGACGGCGGCGGCGTCGCGGACCGTGTCGACCGCGGGAGCGGGTGCTGTGAACAGGGGCGGGACGTGGTTGCGCATGGGCGAGTTCTCCGGGAGGGGTGGCGTGCCGCGCTACCTACCAGCGCCGTCAGCACGTCGCAAGACAGCGGCCGCAGGAACCGCGTCGCTGCGGGACGATCGGCGACCCGTGAGGGGCGGGATCAGGGCGCCGCCAGCAAACGCACCGTCCGCGTCGGCACCGAGAACGCGAGCTTGCCGCCCTGGACCGTGCCCATCGGCGCGCCCGTCAGCAGGTCGACCAGGGCCGTGCCCTCGGCCCAGCCGACGCTGGAGACGTCGAGCGTGCCGGATTTGTCGCCCTGGCCACGATGCAGCAGCACGACGACGCGGTCGTCGCCAAGCACGCGGGCGTAGGCCAGGAAGTCGGCCTCCTTCCACAGCGGCTCGGCCCAGCTGCCCTTGCGCAGCGCCGGATGCTCGCGGCGCACCTTGCCCAGCGTCTGCATGAAGCCGAGCGTCGCCGCCTCGTTCTCGGTCAGCTGGCTGCCAAAGCGCATCATGCGGCGGTTGTCCGGGTCGCCGGCGCCCGGCATGCCGAACTCGTCGCCATGGTAGACCAGCGGGATGCCCGGCACGGTGTAGAGCCAGGCGAACGCGAGGCGCAGCTTCTGGTAGGGCGCGACGTCGCTCAGCGAGGGCGGCGGGTTCTTCCAGCCGAGCGCCTGGTTGCTGACCATGTCCCAGATGCCGCAGCTGACCGAGCCGCCGGCCATGCTCAAGAAGCGCGCGATGTCGTGGTTGCCGAGGAAGGTCGACATCAGCGCGTCGGCGCCATAGATCGACCAGCTGCCGCGCCAGGCGGCGTCCAGGCCGTCGAGGCCCTTGTAGCCCTTGGCGAACGCTTCGAGGATCGCGTAGTTGCCGGCAAAATCGAACTGGCCGTGCAGCCGCGTCGGCGAGACGAACGACTTGATGGCGCCCGCGTCGCCGGTGAAGGTCTCGCCGACCAACCAGAACGGAAAGCCCGTCAGCTCGAGCTCGTCCTGGACGCGACGGCGCAGGTCTTCGACAAAACCCATCTCGACGTGCTTGACCGCGTCGACGCGGAAGCCATCGACGCCCGTGGTGCGGGCCCAGCCGATCGCCGAGTCGAGCAAGGCGTAGCGCGCCGGGCCGTCGTGATCGAAGTCGGCGAGGTAGCTGGTGAACCAGCAGGTGACCGGGGCCTTGTCCCAGCCGATGTCGCCGCAGACCTGCGCCGGCTGATGGAACCATCCGTCGTCCTTGTGCGCGGTGTACCAGGGCGAGCTGGTGTGGACGTGGTTGGCGGTGAAGTCGAGCAGCACGCGGATGCCGTGGGCGTGGGCCTTGGTCACCAGCGTCTGCAGCTCGGCCAGGGTGCCAAAGCGCGGCTCGACCACGTCGGGCTCGACGGGCCAATAGCCGTGGTAGCCGGAGTAGGCGATCGGCGTGTAGGCGATGGCCTTGGGGTCGAGGTTGCAGCCCGTCGCGTCGGGCCGGCCGCCGGCCTCGGGGCTGGTCGGCTGCTTGACCGGCCAGGAGATCCAGATGGCGCCGACGCCGAGCTTGTCGAAGTAGCCGTCGTCGATCTTGCCGGAGATGCCGACAAAATCACCGCCCTGCCAGTTGGTCGAGGTCGGCAGGTCGGCGAAGGGCGCGTCGTTCTTGGGGTCGCCGTTGACGAAGCGGTCGGTCATCGCGAAGTAGAGCACGGTGTCGCGCCAATCGCTGGCCACGCCGACGCTGACCTTGAGCAGGTGGCTGTGTTTGCCGCAGCCGACGCGCACGTCGTGCACGCCCTTGGCGAGGCCGGTGAGCTGCAGCTTGAGGCCGGCGCCCTCGCCCGTCTTGGTCGGATCGGCCCAGCTCAGCGCGCCGGCGGGGGCGGGCGTCCAATCGACCGTGACGGCGAGATCGCCCAGGGCGATCGGCCCCTGTTGGACCGAGAACGTCGCGCTGAAGCTGCCCGCCGCCTCGTCGGTGGCGTGCCCCGTCAGCAGCAGCGGCCCTTGGCACGACGGCACCAGCAGCACCGAGTTCTGGCCGCCGTAGCCGTCGTCGACGCTCGCGGGGTTGCTGGCGTCCTGCTGCCATTGGCCGTCGACGACGAACTTGTATTGGTAGGTGCCCGGCGAGAGCTTGAGCGTGAGCTCGAACGTGCCGTCGCCGTCGGGATCTTCGAGCTCCGGCGCGAGGTCGAGCTTCCAGCCGTTCATCGTGCCGGCGAGCTTGACGCTGACGGTGCCGGCGGCGGGCGTCAGGGCGAAGGTCGTCAGGCCGCAGAGATCGACGCTGCAGGCGGACGGGCCGCCGCTGCCGTCGCCGCTGGCATCGGCGGTCTCTGCGGTGTCGGTGGCGTCGGCGCCTGCGCCATCGTCGCTGGCGCTGTCGGCGGCGGTGGAATCTTCGACGGCGCTGTCGGCGGCCGCGCCGTCGTCGGTGGCGGCGTCTTCGCCAACCGTGTCGACGACGTTCGAGTCGCCGCTGGCCGTGTCAACGCCAGCCGCGTCAGCGCCGGCCGTGTCGACACCAGCGGCGTCAGCCGCAGCCGTGTCACCGCCTGCGACGTCGCCGAAGAGCGCGTCGCTGCCGGAGGCCACGTCACCACCGACGGCACCCTGGCCCTGGGGCGGCGGTGAACAGCCGATCAGCGCCACGGTCAGCGCCGCAAGCGACATCGTCAGACGCGAGCGCGGGCCCGCGCCTCGCGTCGCGTCGTTGCCTTCAGCTCCCGTGCGAACCGCCAGCGCCATCGAGACCTCCTGCGGCCTCGCAAGGTAGCCGTCCGGGCCGGCACGCCGCAAGCAGCGCGGTGCTACTTGCCCGTCGGGCAGGTCGACATGCCCAGCAGCGAGTAGAGCGGGCACGAACCCAGCGCTGCGGTCGCCAGCGGGATCAGGCCGACGAAGCCCCAGTTGCTCTGCGGGCCGACAAAGGCGAGCGAGACCAGGCCGAGGCCGAGGACGATGCGGACGATGCGGTCGGCCGAGCCGACGTTGTGGGTTCCAAGAGCGGTCATCGTGGGTTCCTCCAGGGCGACCGGTCGTGGCGCCCATGCAGCGAAGAGCCACCACGGCCGCAGACCGTTTCGTCGCCCGGCCGGCGCTGGTCGCTGCCGCGACACGGCCCGGACCACGGCGCTCCTTGCTGCGAACGCCGCGCTGCCACTATGCTGCCGGCCCCGCGCGGCCCCGGACCAACCGCCGCGTCGAGGCAGACGACCCCCACGATGATGGATCCGCCGCCACCCGCCGCCGACCGCCCCGCCGCTGGCGCAGCCGCGCCCGCCGCGAGCGCCCCGTCCGCCGCGACCGCTGCAGGCGACGGCGACGCGCTGCGGACGCGCCTGCTACAGGCCACCGAGCTGCTCGAGGCCGTCGTCGCCGACCGCGGCCTGCTGCGCGGCCTCTCGCACGACGAGAAGAAGCGGCTGATCAACGCGGCGGCCGACGTCTTCTGCCCGAACCTCGACGAGCGGCGCAAACGCAGCAAGCAGCGCTCGCGCCAGCGCAAGCACGAGCGGATCCAGAGCGAAGAGGCCGTGCTGCAAGAGACGGGCATCCGCGTGCTGCGCGCCAAACCGGTCTACATCACGCCGAACGTGACGCCGCCAGCGCAGCTGCCACACGACGAGATCGACGATCGCGACGCAGCCGACGAACGCGACGAACGCGACGAACGCGACGCGCGCGACGAGCGCAGCGGTCACAGCGACGGGCCGCAGCAGCGCCGCGTCGACGCCCCACAGCATTGCTACGTCTGCAAGCAGAAGTACACCGAGATCCACGACTTCTACGACCAGCTCTGCCCGCCGTGCGCCGAGTTCAACTTCCGCAAGCGCACCGAGACCGCCGACCTGCGCGGCCGCGTCGCGCTGCTGACGGGCGGCCGGGTCAAGATCGGCTACCAGGCCGGGATCAAGCTGCTGCGGGCCGGGGCGCACCTGATCGTGACGACGCGCTTCCCCCGCGACGCCGCGCAGCGCTACGCGATGGAGCCGGACTTCGCGGCCTGGAGCGATCGGCTCGAGATCTTCGGCCTGGACTTGCGCCACACCCCGAGCGTCGAGGCCTTCTGCCAGCACCTGCTGACGACGCGCGGCCGGCTCGACTACATCGTCAACAACGCCTGCCAGACGGTGCGGCGTCCACCGGACTTCTACCAGCACATGATGCAGGTCGAGACGGCGGCCCTGCACGAGTTGCCGGCGCACGTGCGCAAGCTCGTGGGCGCGTACGAGGGCCTGCGCAGCTACGCGCTGCCGGGCTCGGCCATGGCGGGTGCCGTCGAGGCCGAAGCTGCGGCGTTGTTGGGGCCTGCGGGCGCGCCCGTCGCCGCCGTCGCCGGCCTGACGCATCCGGCCGAGCTGTCGCAGGCGCCGCTGTTGCCCGGCGACCTTGGCGACCAGCACCTGTTTCCGCAGGGGCAGCTCGACCAGGACCTGCAGCAGATCGACCTGCGCGAGCGCAACTCGTGGCGCCTGACGCTGCACGAGGTCTCGTCGGTCGAGCTGCTCGAGACGCAGCTGGTCAACGCGGTCGCGCCGTTCGTGCTCAACGCCAGGCTCAAGGCGCTGATGCTGGCGACGCCCGAGCGCGACAAGCACATCGTCAACGTCTCGGCGATGGAGGGCCAGTTCTACCGCAAGCTCAAGACGACGCGGCATCCGCATACCAACATGGCCAAGGCGGCGCTGAACATGATGACGCGGACCTCGGCGGCGGACTACCACGCCGACGGCATCCACATGAACAGCGTCGACACCGGCTGGATCAACGACGAAGATCCGGCCCATATCGCCGCGCGCAAGGTGGTCGAGCAGCGCTTCCATCCGCCGCTGGACATCGTCGACGGCGCCGCGCGGATCGTCGACCCCATCATCGTCGGGGCCAACACGGGCCAGCACGTCTGGGGCCTGTTCCTCAAGGACTACGCGCCGACGGATTGGTAGCCGCTTGGACGGCGCGTCGGGTCCGCGATGCGCCTCGGCACGCCGATCGGCCCGCAAAATCAAGTCGATGGCTCAGGGGCCCACGCTGCGGACCCTTGCGGCGATTCCGGCCGCGGGCTAGGCTCGGGGGCAGAGGCCCGGCCTCCATGACCACCAGCGACGCCTGCGACGCCAACGACGCAAGCGACACCCGCGACGGCCCGGCCGCGCGCACCCCTCCCTTGGAGCGATGACGATGCAACGATTGATCTCGATGTCTGCGCAAACGCGTTTGATGGCGCTGCTTTGCGGCGTGGCGGCGACCGCCGCGTGCGGCTCGACCACGACCACCAACGGCGGCACGGGCCTCGCGGGTGATACGGCGGTCGCCACCGACACCGCGACCGGCGCGGACACCACGACCGAGAACGACACCACGAGCGCCGACGACGCGACGGTCGACGCGGTCGACCAGGACACCACCGTCGCCGAGGACACGACCAAGGCCGAGGACACCGCCACCGCCGAAGACACCAGCGGCGGCCACGAGGACACCGCGGCCGAGGACACCGGCGGCGGCGACACCGGCGGCGGCGACACCGGCGGCGACACGTCGAACGGCGTCAACACCTGCGCCGGCCGCTGTGGCGACTACGACAGCTCGGCCGCGTGCCAGTGCGACACGTCGTGCGTCGACTTCGGCGACTGCTGCAGCGACTACGACACGCTCTGCACCTGCAAGATCGACAGCGACTGCGCCGCCGGCAACGACAAGTGCGTGGAGCCGAAGTGCTTCCTCGGCTCGTGCGACCTCAACCCCAAGGATTGCGACGACGACAACGACTGCACGGTCGACAGCTGCGACAAGGCCACCGGCGCCTGCAGCTCGAAGCCGGCGGCCGACGGCGCCACCTGCACCGGCGACGGCTGCGTGACCGGCGCCTGCTCGGCGGGCAAGTGCGGCGAGGGCAAGCCCAAGACCGACGGCGCGTTCTGCAGCGACGGCGACGCCTGCACCAAGAGCGACGGCTGCAAGGGCGGCAAGTGCGTCGGCGGCCCGGCCCCGGATTGCGACGACGACGAGTCCTGCACCACCGACAGCTGCGACACGCTCAAGGGCTGCAAGCACACGCCCGTCACCGACGGCACGACCTGCAACGACGACGAGGACTGCACCGACAAGGACGCCTGCAAGGCCGGCTCGTGCGTCGGCACCGACAAGGCCGACGGCACCGCCTGCGACGACGGCAGCCTGTGCACCACCGACGACGCCTGCGACTCCGGCTACTGCGACGGCAAGAACGCGCCGACGGGCACGGCTTGCGACGACGGCAACGCCTGCACCAGCAACGACGACTGCGGCTTCGGCTACTGCAGCGGCGACAGCAAGGATTGCAACGACGACAACCCCTGCACGACCGACAGCTGCGACAAGAAGACCGGCGGCTGCACCAACGACGTCAAGAACGACGGCGCGTTCTGCGGCGACGGCAACGACTGCACCAGCAGCGATTCGTGCAAGGCCGGCAAGTGCGAGGGCACGGTCAAGGCCGACGGCAGCAGCTGCACCGACGGCAACTCCTGCACCAAGGGCGACACCTGCACCACGGGCAAGTGCCACGGCACCCCGGATGCGGCGGCCAAGGGCAAAGGCTGCGCGGACGGCGACGGCTGCACCAAGACCGACACCTGCGACGACGCGGGCAACTGCGCCGGCACGCCGGACACCGCCAAGTGCGACGACGGCGACGCCTGCACGCTCGACACCTGCACCAACAAGTCGGGCTCGGGTAGCTGCAGCCACAGCCCCGCGGCCAACGGCGCGTCCTGCGACGACGGCGACCCCTGCACCGCCACCAGCACCTGCACGGCCGGCACCTGCGGCGGCACGCCGGACGCCTGCAACGCGCCGAGCTACAGCAACGAGTTCGCCTGCGGCAAGGCCTCGGACCTCAAGCTCGAGCCGGCGCCGAGCGGCGACAACCCGGGTTGGGCCGTCGACCAGGATCCGTCCAAGCCGGGCTACAAGACCGCGCCGTGCTCGTTGAACTTCAACAACGGCACTGACTTCGACAACGGCAAGGCCGTCACCGGCAGCGCCACCCTGCCCGAGCAGACCCTGCCCGCCGGCAAGGACTCGGTCCTGACCTTCTGGAGCTACCACGGCGTCGAGAGCTCGACGTCGTACGACAAGCGCTTCGTCGAGGTCTCCAAGGACGGCTTCGCCACCGCGCCCGTCGTCAGCGTTCAGCTCGACAACAGCAAGGGCAAGAACACCTGGAGCAAGGTCTCGGTCGACCTCAAGGGCCTCGCCGGCGCCAAGGTCTCGATCCGCTTCCGCTTCGACAGCGGCGACAGCACGTCGAACGACGGCCCGGGTTGGTTCATCGACGACCTGAACGTCGTCCAGCCGAAGTAGTCCCCGGCGTCACCGAGCCGGCGGCAGCGCGTAGAGGCGAATCGAGCCTCCGACGTCGCCGAGCTCGGTCGCCCCACGCAACCACGACTGCACGCGCGCGTGGCCTGGAGCGTCGAGCTCCAGGCCACGCAGCGCGGAGACGCTGATCGCCAGCACGCCCGGCCGCCGCGGCGACTCGAAGCGCAGCGGGTACGGCGAACCGACGTCGAGCCGCGGCCCCACGACGCCGAAGCGGCGGGGCTCGTCGGTGCCGAAGTACGCCAGGTTGACCCAGCCGATGCCGTTGTCGCGCATCCAGCTGCCCAGGCGGCCGAGATCTTGGCCCCAGTCGAGGTTCGAGTCGACGAGGATGGCGTCGCCGTCGTCGCGGCCGCCCGCGATCTCGTGGAAGTAGGCGAGGTGGTGCGGGTGGTTCGCCAGCACCGAGAGCGCGACCGCCGCCAGGGCCGCGGTGAGCCAGGCGCGACCACCGCGCCAGCCGCCGTCGGCGACCGGGGCGGCAAGGCGCGCGACGCCGAGGCCGGCGAGCAGCAGCATCGCCGGCCAGATCGGCAGCAGGTGGCGCAGGCCGATGGCCAGGCGGCCGGCGACGGCCATGGCCAGCAAGGCCGCCGCCGGCAGCACGAGCGCGACCCAGAGCGCGTGCACATGGGACGTCGTGGCGTCGGGCTCGGCTGCGGGGTCGACGTCGGCGCTCTCCCGGCCGCGTGCCGCCCACAGCGATCGCGCCGCGAGGCCAAGCCCCAGCAGCACCAGCGCGAGCAGGCCCAGCGGCAGCTTCGTCAGCAGCGCGACCGGAAAGTAGCGCCAATCGCCGCCCTCGCTGACGGACCCGAGCAGGTAGGTGCGCCGATGCTGCGCCATGTTCGTCGCGTAGCCCAGGCCGAAGAGGTACGCCTCGGGCAGCAGCTCGGCGGCATGCGCTGCCTCGACGAACGCCGCGACCAGGCGCGGCTGGCCGCCGCCGAGCAGCGCGGGATCGCGGGCCTGGGCGACGACCGATGCGACGGGCAGCCGGGCGCCGGGGTCGTCGCTGGGCGCAAAGCGCAGGCCATACCCGAGCCAGACGCTGGCCCATGCGATGCCGACCACGACGGTCGCCGCCGCCGCGGTGCGGGCCAGCGACCGTGGCCACGGCGTCCCCATGCGCCGCTGCGCCAGCGGCAAGGCCACAGCGAGCCAGAGCGCCAGCGTCCCGAGCCACGGCAAGGCCGAGAACTTGGTCAGCGCCGCGAGGCCACAGGCGACGCCGAGCAAGAGCGCCGCCAGCAGCAGCGCTCCCGCGTCCGCCCCGGCGCGCGTCCGCAGCCGCGCCGCCGCGAGGCTGGCCAGCAGCAGCGCCAGCGTCAGCGGCACGTCCGTGTTGACCAGGTGACCGTGGCCGAGCAGCGTCGGCTCGAGCGCCGCCAGCGCGACCACGGCGAGCGCCGGCCCGGGCCCGAGCAGGGTGCGCGCCGTCGTGGCGATCAGCGCCAGCAGCAGCAGCGAGAGCGCGACCATCGGCACGCGCCCGGCCCAGAGCAGCGCGCCGCCGTCGACGACGTCGGGCCGACCGAACAACAAGGCGTAGCCGACGAGCCACCGCGAGTCGGGGAACTGGTGCGCCCGCCGCAGCGCCGGCAGCTCGTCGGGCAGCGGCGGAACATCGAGCGCCAGCATCCCGAGCGCGCCGATGACCTTGGCCAGCGGCGGGTGCTCGGGGTTGACGCGGAAGTCGCCGTGACGCAGGTGCAGCCAGCCTGCGGGCAGGTGCGCCGTCTCGTCGTAGGTCGCGGCGTCGTCACGCGCGGCGTCGAGCGCGAGCGCGGCGTGCAGGCCCAAAAGCGCCAGGACCACCGCCCAGAAGCGCCCTCCGGGCACGCGCGGGCACCAGGCGGCAACCTCGGGCGATCCCGACGCGCCGGGGCTCATGCGCCCTGCCGGACACGCTCGAGGTCGGCGCGGGCGACGCGACCGATCCAGATCGCGACGGCGAAGGTCAGGAGCAGCCCGACGATGCGCAGGCCCATGGTCGCAGGATGGTCCGGCGCGCTGGCCGCCAACGACACCGCCTCGTTGCGCTCGGCCAACAGCGCGCCCACGCCGGCGTAGACCGCCGTCCAGGGGATGCCGCCGAGCAGCGACGCCGCGACGAAGGTCGGGATGCCCAAGCCCGCGAGCCCGGCCAGGTACGCCAGCAGCGCGTAGGGCGCCACGGGCGACAGGCGCAGGCCCAGCGCGATGCGGAAGCCACGGCTGGCGATGCTGCGGCGCAGGCTGGCGAGCACGGGGTTGGCATCGACCATCGCGCCGATACCGCCGCCGAGCACCCGCCGCGCCAGCAGGATGTTGACCGCGCCGCCCAGCGCCGCGCCGATGATGACCAGCGCCGTGCCCCAAACCGTGCCCCAGACGTAGCCCGGCAGGATCGCGAGGATCCCGGACGGCACAAAGAGCGGCGTGACCGCAGCGACGCCGACGACCACCGCCAGCTTGCCGGTGACGTCGTTGGCGCGCAGCCAGGCGACGGCGCCGCTGGCGTCGAGGCCCGAGAACGCCAGCAGGAGCGCACCGAGGCCGAGCAGCGCGACGATGCCGACGCCGGCGAGCAGCATCCGCGCCACGATCGGGCCGCAACCACGGGCCTGCAGCGAGGCTGAGGCGCCGCGCGAGCCGCCACCGCGGTCCCGGCGTGGGCCGGGGTCCTCGACGTGGCCCTCGGCGTCGAAGGTCCGGCCGGTCGGCGGCCCGACCAACGGTTCGTGCCGCGCAGGCAAGATCTCCGCGACCACGACCTCGCGCGCGCCGTCGTCGCCACCACCGTCTCGCGAAGCCACCATGGCGACCTCAGCGCGCCGGGCGGACGGGGCGCAGCGGCAGGCCGACGGCGCCGCGGACGCGCTCCATCACGGGATCGGCGACGTCACGCGCGCGGACGGCGCCGGCGCGCAGGATGTCCTCGAGCGTGTCGCGATCGGCCATCAGCGCGTCGTAGCGGGCGCGCATCGGGCCGATGGTCTGCTCGGCCTTGTCGAGCAGCGCGAGCTTGGCGTGGCCGTAGCCGAAGTTGCCGCCGCGGTAGCGCTCGGCCAGGGCGGCCACCTCGTCGGCGTCGGCGAACAGGCGGTACAGGGCGAAGACGTTGCAGGTGTCGGGATCCTTGGGGTCTTCGAGCGGCGTGCTGTCGGTGACGATGCTCATCACGCGCTTCTTGACCGCCTTGGGCGAATCGAAGAGCGGCACGTGGTTGTCGTACGACTTCGACATCTTGCGCCCGTCGATGCCGGGGATCACGCCCGTGGCGTCGCGGACGACGGCGTCGGGCCGCTTGAGGCCCCGGCCGTCCCAGCGGTCGTCGGCGTCGTAGCCGATCGAGCCGAGGAACTGCTGGTTGAAGTAGCCGACCATGTCGCGGGTCATCTCAAGGTGCTGCACCTGGTCCTTGCCGACCGGCACGACGTCGGCGTCATAGAGCAGGATGTCGGCCGCCATCAGCACCGGGTAGCTGACGACGCCGAAGTTGACGTCGCGATCGTTGGCCCGGGCGTCCTTGAAGGCGTGCGCGCGCTCGATCAGGCCAAAGCCGCTGACGCAGCCGAGCAGCCAAGCCAGCTCGCAGACCTCGGGGATGTCGCTCTGCCGCCAGAGCACGACGTGGGCCGGGTCGAGGCCGGCGGCGATCAGCGTCGCGGCGACGCGATGGCTGTCGAGGCGCATCGTCTCGGCGTCGCGCACCGTCGTCAGCGCGTGCAGGTCGGCGATGAAGTAGTAGCTCTCGTACTGCTGCGACATCTCGACCGCGGGCCGGATCATGCCGAAGTAGTTGCCCCAATGCGGCATCCCCGTCGGCTTGATGCCCGAGAGGGCGCGACGCCGGGTCGTGCGAACATCCGTCATCCGATCTTCTCCCTGGCGACCCCACGACGGCGCGGTCGATGTCGCGCGTCCGTGTCGAGCGGTCAATGAAGCGTGGTTCGCTGGCGGCGCAAGGGCCCGGCCCGGCGGAGGTGTGACGCGACGCTACTCGGCGGTCTCGACCTTGAGCTCGACCCACGGGATGTAGTCGAGCCGCTTCTCGTCGTAGTCCTCGCCGGCGTTGACCACCGAGACGCGCACGCCGAGCATCGTCTTGGACTCGCCCTGCTCCAGGATGCGGCGGGTCGACTCCTCGCCGCGCGCGACCTGGATCTCGGCGCTGCCCTCGCGCACGGTGCGGCCATCCGGCAGCTCGCGCTTGGACCACGCCGCCTTGACCAACGACACGACGACCTGGGCACCGTCGACCGCGTACGCCGTATCCTTGAGCCGAAAGACCTCGCCAGCGGCGATGTGCGGGCCGGCGTGATCGCGGTAGGCGTCCGGGCCGCTCGGGGCGGCGGGCGCCTCGGCCACGGGCTTGGGCTTGGGCGTCTCGATCAGCTGGGGGTTCGAGCACGCCGCGAGCGCCAGCAGCGAGGCGGTCGTGGCCAACAGGGCCGGCGAGGGGCGCGGCGCGACGAAGCGGTGGGACATGGTCCGTCCTCGGCCTGGGGGACGTCGATCCAGGCCAAATGCACGCTAGCACGCGCCAGAGCCCCTCGGAAGGGACGCCCGCACGGCTGCGCGAAACGGCTGCGCGTAACGATCGCCTGGCGCGACGTCTCTGTCGTCCTACCGTGACCGGGCCCGCTGCGGGCCGCACATGCCGAGGATCGACCATGCACCCGAACCCGCAAGCCCCCAACGCCCCCGCCCCGACCAAGGTCGACGTCAGCGCCACGGACTTCGACTGGCAGGTGCTGGAACACAGCCACCAACGGCCCGTGATCGTCGACTTCTGGGCGCCCTGGTGCGGTCCGTGCCGGATGCTGGGCCCGATCTTGGAGCGCATGGCGGCGGAGGATGGTGGCGCGTGGCTGCTGGCCAAGGTCAACAGCGACGACCACCCGCAGCTGGCGTCGCGCTATGGCGTCTCGGGGATCCCGGCGGTCAAGGCGATCGTCAACGGCCAGGTGGTCGACGAGTTCGTCGGCGCGCTGCCGCCGGCGCAGATCCGCGCCTGGCTGGCGGGCGTGCTGCCGTCCGAGGCCGACAAGCTCGCCGACATCGGCCAGGCCGCGCTGCGCAGCGGCGATCGCGAGGCGGCGCGGCGCGCGTTCGAGGCGGCCCGGGCGCTCGACACCGGCCACGGCAGGGCCGCCCTCGGCCTCGCGGCGCTGGCGGTGCAAGACGGCGACCTCGACGCGGCCGACGCCTGGCTGACGGCGCTGCCGACGAGCGAGCGCGATCGCCACGAGCGCGTGATCGCGGCGCTGCAGCTGCAGATCGACGCCGCGCGCGCGGGCGACGCATCGGCGCTGCGCGCCCGCCTGGACGGCAATCCCGACGACCTCGACGCGCGGATCGCGCTGGCGCGCCAGGCCGCTGCCGCGAATGATTGGGGCGCCGCGTTCGAAGGCTGGCTCGAGGTCGTGCGCAGGGATCGCGGCCCAGCGCGCGACGCGGCGCGCAAGGCCATGGTCGAGGGCTTCGCCGTGTGTCCCGACGCCGCCACCGTCAAGCGCTGGCGCGGGCTGCTGTCGATGGAGCTCTTCGCCTGACGCCCCGGACCAGTTTCGGACGCCGCCGCGGTCAAATCTGCCGGTAACGTTTGACCGTACGGCCCTTCAGTGTGTCGATTCGGCCGATGATCACGGGCGAATCACGAGACCGTTGTCGTGGCGGTGGCGAACGCGGCAGATCCGAGCATGGCCGGGTGCCGAGGCGACTTTGTCCTTTGCGATCCGCGGTTTCAGACGCTCGTCCCCAGCCGGGGGGACGCAGGCACCCGCGTTGGACCTGGATCAGGCGCATTCCTCGAAGCCGGGCACCCACAAAGTGCCTATATGCCCGTACTCACACGTGCATTGCGACCTTCGATCGCGTTTTCGTGTCCCCCTGAGACACAGTTTGTTGCATGACGCGACAGAATGAGTAGCTTCTGGCCGATATTTGGGAGCGCGCCGGGGACGATTGCGTCGGCGTGCTTGGGGCTGGCTGCCGGAAGGAGCTGTGCGGGCCTGCCCTGATCCCCATCGGAGGCGTTGCATGTTCGATTCGCTCTGTTCGGGCCGACCCACGGTTGGCGAGTGTCGCAAGGGAGTTCGTCGCGTGCGCTGGGCGCTGCTGGCAGCGATGGCGGCGTTGACCTTGCCGGGCCAGGCGTTCGCGACGGGTGCCTGCGGCGACGGCGTGATGGACCCGGGCGAAGAGTGCGACGACAAGAACAAGACCCCGGGCGACGGCTGCGGCGCGAGCTGCAACATCGAGACCGGCTACGCTTGCAAGAACGCCCCGAATCTCAACACCGGCAGTGACGGTCTCGGCGGCAAGGCCACCGTGGGCGGCAATGACCTGATCTGGACCTGGGCCGACAAGCCCGACGTCAGCGGCGTGGCGGCCAAGGTCGCGGGCGACTGCGCCCCTGGCGCCTGGCAGACAGAGCCGGCCAACGCGCGATGGATCAACCGCTACGGCTGCGGCACCACGACGCCGGAGCTCTCGCTGACGTACTACACCGCGACCTTCGACATCGCGACCGAGGCTGCGGCGGGCCTGACCGTCATCAACGGCATCGTCTGGGCCGACAACGAGATCAAGGACGTGCTGATCAACGGCGTGTCCACCGGCTTCACCGGGTCGGGCTACAAGGGCCCCGGCCTGAGCTTCGGCGAGTGGCCGAGCACGCTCTACAAGAAGGGCACCAACACCATGACGGTCGTGGTGTTCAACGCCGCCGGCAAGACCACCAACCCGGACGGCCTGCTGGTGTCGATCCCCAACGCCTTCGGCGTCGGCTCGGTCTGCGAGAAGCTCTGCGGCAACGGCTCGACCCAGACCGGTGAGTCCTGCGACGACGGCAACGCCAACGACGGCGACGGCTGCGACAAGACCTGCCAGACCGAGGCCGGCTACTTCTGCAAGGGCGGCCCGTCCAAGTGCATCAAGCCTGTCTGCGGCGACGGCTCGGTCGAGGGCACCGAGGAGTGCGACGACAACAACACCACCGACGGTGACGGCTGCACCGCCACCTGCAAGAAGGAAGTCTGCGGCGACGGCATCATGCATGTCGGCGAAGAGTGCGACGACGCCAACGACAAGGACAGCGACGGCTGCAGCAAGGCCTGCAAGATCGAGGCGGGCTACGGCTGCAAGAACGCGCCGAACATCAACACCGGCAGCGACGGTGTCGGCGGCTCGGCCAAGACGGGCGTCAACGACAGCGTCTGGACCTGGTCGGAGACGCTCGGCGGCGCGCAGACCTCGGCCCAGGTGGCCGAGAACTGCGCCAAAGGCTTCTGGATCGACGCGCCCGCCGGCTCGCAGTGGATCAACCGCTACGGCTGCACCAAGGACTCGCCCCCCGAGACCAACACCTACTACACGGCCACGTTCAACATCGCGTCGGCGGCCGCCGCCGGCAGCACCGTGCTCGCCGGCAAGGTCTGGGCCGACAACGAGATCAAGGACGTCCTGATCAACGGCGTCTCGACCGGCTTCACCGGCACCGGCTACGCGGGCGCGGGCCTGTCGTTCGGCTCCTGGCCGAGCTCGCTGTACAAGGCGGGCGCCAACACCATCACGGTCGTGGTCTACAACCACAAGAGCCAGGGCTCGCTCAACCCCGACGGCCTGCTCGTCTCGCTGCCCAACGCCTTCGGCAAGGGCTCGGTCTGCGCCCTGCTCTGCGGTGACGGCGCGACCCAGGTCGGCGAGACCTGTGACGACGGCAACAACACCGACGGCGACGGCTGCAGCAAGACCTGCCAGGCCGAGACCGGCTACGTCTGCTCGGGCGGTCCGTCGACCTGCACCAAGGTCGTCTGCGGCGACGGCAAGAAGGAAGGCGACGAGGAGTGCGACGACAACAACAAGAAGGACGGCGACGGCTGCAGCTCCCTGTGCAAGATCGAGGCGTCGCCGACCGCCGAGTGCGGCAACGGCAAGCGCGAGACCGGCGAGTTCTGCGACGACGGCAACAAGACCGACGGCGACGGCTGCAGCAGCAAGTGCGTCGTCGAGAAGGGCTACGTCTGCGAGCCGATCACCGGCAAGTGCGCCAAGCCCACGTGCGGCAACGGCTTCCCGGAGTTCCCGTACGAGACCTGTGACGACGGCAACACCACCGACGGCGACGGCTGCGACAAGAACTGCAAGGTCGAGTGCCCGCAGAAGTGCGGCGACGGCAAGATGGCCCCGGGCGAGTGGTGCGACGACGGCAACAACACCGACGGCGACGGCTGCGACAAGAACTGCAACTACGAGACCGGCTACTTCTGCGGTGGCGAGCCCAGCGTCTGCGCCAAGCCCGTCTGCGGTGACAAGACCGCCGACTTCCCGCTCGAGGACTGCGACGACGGCAACACCACCGACGGCGACGGCTGCAGCAGCACCTGCAAGGTCGAGATCAAGGGCACCTGCGGCAACGGCCAACAGGAGCCCGGCGAGCAGTGCGACGACGGCAACTCCGCCGACAACGACGGCTGCAGCAGCGTCTGCAAGACCGAGGCCGGCTTCGCCTGCGACCTGAACCCGACCGCGTGCACCAAGGCGACCTGCGGCGACGGCATCGTCCAGATCCAGCTGATCCAGGGCCTCACTGGCGCCAAGGAGTGGTGCGACGACGGCAACACGACCAGCGGCGACGGCTGCTCGAGCACCTGCCAGATCGAGCTGTTCTGCGGCGTGACGCCGACCGCCGTCTGCGGCGACAACAAGGTCGAGGGCGCCGA
>CAZPHC010000014.1:58566-59579 GCA_964586155.1 uncultured Enterobacteriaceae bacterium
GCAGTGCGACGACGGCAACACCACCGACGGCGACGGCTGCAGCAAGGACTGCAAGGTCGAGGGCTCCTCTGCGGTCTGCGGCGACAACAAGGTCGAGGGCGCCGAGCAGTGCGACGACGGCAACACCACCGACGGCGACGGCTGCAGCAAGGACTGCAAGCTCGAGGGTCCGAGCAAGCCGGTCTGCGGCAACAAGAAGCTCGAGACCGGCGAGTGGTGTGACGATGGCAACACCACCGACGGCGACGGCTGCGACAAGAGCTGCAAGGTCGAGAAGGGCTACGTCTGCGCGCCCGACATGCTCATGCAGATGACCTGCGCCAAGCCGGTCTGCGGCAACGGCTTCCCCGAGTTCCCCTACGAGACTTGCGACGACGGCAACACCACCGACGGCGACGGCTGCGACAAGACCTGCCAGATCGAGTGCCCGCAGAAGTGCGGCGACGGCAAGATCGTCGCGGGCGAGTACTGCGACGACGGCAACAACACCGACGGTGACGGCTGCGACAAGAACTGCAACTACGAGGCGGGCTACTTCTGCTTCGACATGCCGAGCAAGTGCAGCAAGCCGGTCTGCGGCGACGGCATCGCCGACGTCCCGTTCGAGGAGTGCGACGACAACAACAAGACCGACGGCGACGGCTGCGACAAGGACTGCAAGACCGAGTTCCCGCCCACCTGCGGCAACGGCATGCAGGAGCCGGGCGAGATCTGCGACGACGGCAACACCAACGACGGCGACGGCTGCAGCAAGGCCTGCAAGATCGAGGACGGCTTCCTCTGCCAGGTCGGTCCGACGGCCTGCGAGAAGGCGGCCTGCGGCGACGGCGTGGTGCAGAACCAGATGATCCAGCAGGTCCCCGGCCCGTCCGAGTGGTGCGACGACGGCAACACCGTGAGTGGTGACGGCTGCTCGAGCACCTGCCAGATCGAGCTCTCCTGCGGCGCGACTGGCACTGCGGTCTGCGGCGACGGCAAGAAGGAAGGCGCCGAGGAGTGCGACGACGGCAACA
>CAZPHC010000014.1:59679-155338 GCA_964586155.1 uncultured Enterobacteriaceae bacterium
ACTGCAAGACCGAGACCACCTCGGCGGTCTGCGGCGACGGCAAGAAGGAAGGCGCCGAGGAGTGCGACGACGGCAACACCACCGACGGCGACGGCTGCTCCAAGGACTGCAAGACCGAGACCACCTCGGCGGTCTGCGGCGACGGCAAGAAGGAAGGCGCTGAGCAGTGCGACGACGGCAACACCACCGACGGCGACGGCTGCGACAAGAGCTGCAAGACCGAGGCCAGCGCGGCGGTCTGCGGTGACGGCAAGAAGGAAGGCATCGAGGAGTGCGACGACGGCAACACCGACGACGACGACGGCTGCAGCAAGTTCTGCGAGCTCGAGGCCACGCCGGAGCTGCGCATCACCGGTGGCTCGTGCACCGCGGGTGGCCAGGGCTCGGGCAGCACGGGCAACGCGCTGCTGGTGCTGCTCGCCTCGCTGATGATCCTCGGCGTGCGCAGCCGGCGCCGCCTGGGTCTGATGCTGCTCGCGGCCGCGGTGGCCGTGGGCGCGGTGGCGGCCCCTGCCCCGGCGGTGGCCGACCAGGTCGACGTCCAGGCCTTCCAGCCCTCGCCCTTCATCTTCGACCTGTTCACGGTCGGCAAGGGCGAGACCGAGGGCCCGACGCGGGCCAACGTCAGCCTCTACTTCAACTACGCCAAGAACCCGCTCGTGCTGCGCGAGACGCCCGTCGGCGGCGAGGAGTCGATCACCCGCTCGATCGTCTCGGACCGCCTGACGGGCGACCTGCTCGGCTCGTTTCGCGTCCTGGACTGGTTCGCCATCGGCCTCAGCGTGCCGGTGAACGTCTGGCAGGCGGGCGACGGCATCGACGGCGTCGAGTCGCCCAAGGCCTTCAGCATGGGTGACCTGCGCGTCTACCCTCGCGTGCGCCTTCTACGGGGTGAGGGTGGCAGCTACGGCGTCGCGTTCACGCCGATCGTGACGCTGCCGACCGGCGGCTCGATGGACGTCTACTCGGGCCGCTCGGGCGTCGGCGTGCAGCCGACCGTCCAGGGCCATATGGCGTTTGGTCCCGCCGGCGTGGCGCTGACCCTCGGCGCGTCGTTCGCGGGTGACGATGGCCTGCTCGACCTCAAGGTCGGCAACGAGCTGCTCGCCAAGCTCGGCGCCTGGTACAGCGTGGTGCCCGAGAAGCTCGACGTCATCGTCGAGACCTACGGCAAGACCGCGCTCTCGTCGCCGTTCTCCAACGGCGCGCAGTCGCCCTTCGAGGTCGACCTCGGCGTCAAGTGGCGGCCGATGCCCGCGGCGTTCGTCAGCGCCGGCGTCGGCACCGGCGTCTCGGTCGGCTACTCGGCCCCCGATCTGCGCGCGTTCCTCGGCTTCACCATGGCCATCCCGGACAAGAAGGAGGAGCCCAAGGCCCCGCCGGCGCCCGACGCCGACAAGGACGGCATCCCCGACGCCGCCGACAAGTGCCCGAACGAGCCCGAGGACAAGGACGGCTTCGAGGACGCGGACGGCTGCCCCGATCCGGACGACGACAAGGACGGCGTCTGCGAGAGCTGGGTCACCGAGCGCGGCGTCGCCGACAAGTACGCCGACGTCTGCAAGGGCCAGGACAAGTGCCCGAAGGATCCCGAGGACAAGGACGCCTTCGAGGACGAGGACGGCTGCCCCGAGCCCGACAACGACAAGGACGGCGTCTGCGACCCGTGGGTCAGCGAGAAGGGCATGGCCGACACCTACGCCAGCACCTGCAAGGGCGCCGACAAGTGCCCGCTGGTGCCCGAGGACAAGGACGGCTTCGAGGACGAGGACGGCTGCCCGGACGTCGACGACGACAAGGACGGCGTCTGCGACGCCTGGGTCGCCGAGCAGGGCAAGTCGGCCGAGTACGCCAAGGTCTGCAAGGGCGCCGACAAGTGCCCGGACAAGAAGGAGAAGCACAACGGCCTCGACGACGAGGACGGCTGCCCGGACCAGGTCGTGCAGATCACCGAGAAGGAGCTCGTGATCATGCAGAGCATCCTGTTCGTCTTCAACAAGTCCGTGATCCTCAAGGAGAGCTACCCCGTCCTCGACGAGGTGGTCGAGATCCTCAAGGAGCACAAGCGGATCAAGCTCATCAGCATCGAGGGCCACACCGACCTGCACGGCAAGGCGGGCCCGAACATGAAGCTGTCGGCCGGTCGCGTCAAAGCCGTGATGGACTACCTGGCCAAGGCCGGCATCGAGAAGAGCCGTCTGAAGACCAAGGCCTGGGGCATGACCAAGCCGAAGATCAAGCCGGAGAAGGCGCCGGCCGACGCCCAGCAGAACCGCCGCGTCGAGTTCATCATCCTGCAGCAGGATGCGGCCGCCCCGGCGGCCCCGGCCCCCGCCGGCCCCTGAGCCGGCCCCGGGGCCGGGACGCACGCCCGGCCCGGTTGGAGGCGTGATGTCCCGAGCCCTCTTCACCGTCGTCGCCCTGGCGATGGTGGCCGCACCCGCGGTCGCCATCGCCGGCGGCAAGGCCCCTTGCGCCGCGAGCGACCGCCTGCCCGCCTGCAAGGACGACCCCAAGCTCTGCCTGGCAGCCCTGCAAGCGACGCCCAAGGGCGACCCGACGGTGCTCGCGTGCACGGCCGAGGCGGCCTGCGTGGCCGGCAAGGCGGCGGCATGCCCGTTGCTGGCGAAGCTGGTGCGCGAGGGCGGCGCCGAGCGAGATCTGCTGGCCAACCTCGGTGCGCTCGAAGAGGCCTGCCTCGCCGGCAAGCGCGGTCCGTGCGCGGCCGTGCCGGCGATGCTGCAGGAGCGGCGCAAGTCGGCGCCGGCCACCGAGCACGCGGACCTCGACCGTCGCGCCGTCGGGGCCGAGATCAAGGCCTGCGAGCAGGGTCTCGGCTGCGAGGCCCTGGTCGCGGCGATGGACGGCACCACGCTTGACGGCCACGGCAAGGAGCGCGCGGCCAAGGCGCTCGAGGCCGTATGCAAGGGCAACGCCGAGCCGGCCGCCTGCGCCTGGGTGCAGAAGGCCTACGGCGACCTGAACGACGCCGAGGCGCGCAAGGCCAGCTGCGCCAAGGGCGTCGCCCGCGCGTGCGCAGCACAGGCCGACGAGGACAAGCTCGCTGGCAAGGATCCCGACGCCTCGTGGAAGGCCGCTTGCGAAGCGGGCGACTGCGCCAGCTGCCAGCAGCGCATCCGCGACGACCGCGGCAAGCTGCGCGTCGCGCCGGACCACGACAACGCCAAGGCGGCGGTGGCGCAATGCGCGGCGTCGTGCAAGGCGCGCGGCGGCTCGGCCTGCGACCAGGTGCTGGTGCTGCGCCTCGCCGGCGTCGGCGGGCCACGCGACGAGGCTGCCGTCCTGCGCGAGCGCCTGCCCGCGTGCAAGACCGACGCTGCGGCGTGTGTGCTGCTCGCCCGGGCGTGGCTGATGAGCCCGGACGGCGACGCCGACGGTGCTATCGCCATCCGCCTGGGCGAGGTGTGCAAGACCGAGCGCGACGCCGAGATCCGCGAGCCGGCCTGCCAGGCGGCCGCCACCCGTGGCGCGATCCGGGCCAAACAGGCCACCTGCGCCAACAACGACGGCGCGAGCTGCGCCGCCCTCGGCCGCCAGCTGCGCGACCTCGGACTGCACGCCCAGGCGGCCGAGGCGCTCGATCGAGGCTGCAAGGCCAACCACGGTCCGGCCTGCGCTGCCCTGCTCGACCTGCGTGGCCGCGCCATCGACCTGCCGCCGCTCGACAAGGCCGAAGCAGCCAAGCTCGCGGCGGCCGCGGGCAAGGCGTGCAAGGCCGGTGACGCCGTCGCCTGCTTCGAGTGGTCGCAAGCCGAGGCGCAGAACAGCCCGGCGGCGCGCGAGGCGAGCAAGGCGCTCGACGCCGCCTGCAAGAAGGGCAACGGCGCGGCCTGCCGCATGGCTGCGGACCTCTGCGAGGGCTACGGCCGCAAGCTGCGCGACGATCCGAAGAAGGCGCTGACGCTGCGCGAGGCAGGCTGCAAGGCCGGCGACCATGACGCCTGCGTCGCTGCCGGCAAGCAGCTCGACCAGGAGGCCGAGGGCCCCAGCGGCAGCGAGCGCTCCGGCGCGCTGTACCAGCAGGCCTGCAAGGCCGGCCACGCCGACGGCTGCCGTCGCCTGCGCACGGCGACGCCCCAGCCCGACGGCGCCGCCGAGACCCTGGGTGCGGCCTGCAAGGCCGGCGTGCTCGACGTCTGCCCCTGATCTGCGCACGATGCGCCTGCGCGCCGGCCGTGTCGCCGGGACCGCGGGCGGCGATGGCCGAGCACCGCGACCGCGCCCACCGGAGGTGAGGATGTCGGCTTGGACGATCTGGCTCGCGCGCTCGGGCCCAACGGCACGTGCCCTGGCTGCGCTGACGCTCGCGACCTGTCTGCCCCTGGCGGCCTGCGGCGGTGACGGCGATACCGGGACCAGCGCCGACGCCAGCAGCGCCGACGCCGGCGCCGATGGCAACGTCGACAGCGACGTCGACAGCAACGTCGACAGCAACGTCGGCGCCAGCGACGCGGCCGCAGACGCCAGCGGTGACACGACCGCCTGCGCCACGCGCGCCCGCAGCGACGCGCCCAAGACGCTCGACGCCAAGCGTCCGGCCAAGGTCTACCTGCCCAAGGACTGGGACGGCTGCACCGCCTACCCGCTGGTGCTGTTGCTGCACGGCTACAGCGCCAACGGCGAGCTGCAGAACGCGTACCTCGGCCTCTCGGCGCGGGTCGACAGCCACGGCTTCGTCCTGCTCGTGCCCGAGGGGACCAAGGCGCCCAACGGCAACCAGTTCTGGAACGCCACCGACGCCTGCTGCGACTTCTACAAGCAGGGCATCGACGACGTGGCCTACATCCGCGGCCTGATCGCGTCGGCGACCGCCGAGCTGGCCATCGATCCCGAGCGCGTCTACCTCTTCGGCCACAGCAACGGCGGCTTCATGTCGTACCGCATGGCCTGCGAGGCCAGCGACGTCGTCACGGGCATCGTCAGCCTCGCCGGCGCCGTGACGGCGACCGCGGCGCAGTGCACGCCGCAGCGGCCCGTCAACGTGCTCCAGATCCACGGCACGGGCGACAAGACCATCGGCTACCTGGGCGGCCCGCTCTTCCCCTCGGCGGCCAAGGGCGTCGAGCGCTGGCGCGGCCTCAACGGCTGCAAGGGCGAGCCGACGGCCATGGCGGCGGTCGACTTCGACGGCGCGGCGAGCGGCGCCGAGACCACCGGCCAGCTGTGGATCGGCTGCGCCGAAGGGACCCAGGTCGGCCTGTGGACGATGCAGGGCTCGAGCCATATCCCCGGCTTCAACAACGCCTTCCGCGACGCGGTGGTCACGCACATGCTCGGGTTCCGCCGGACGCCGTAGGTCCCGCGCGCCCGCCGACGCCGGTGACCTCGCGCACGCCGAACCGGCGGCTCGTGCGTGGGCCTGCCGAAGGGGGCTGCGACTTTGAAGCGCGCACGGGGTTTTTGCGGCGTTGGCCGGGCTGGACTGGGCTGTGAAGTTGGCGTTGACCGTGGGTGTGCGCGCTGGCAGGCTCGGTTGGACCTCGCGGTTGGGTGGCGGAGAGCTTGAAATGTGCGCCTATGCTACCTACGCGCGCACAGCCTGACGACGCACGAGCTCGGCCACCTCTACGGCGCTGGCGATCTGTACCTGAGCAGCGGCGACCAGCTGCAGTGGCGCAGCGCGCTGATGTCGGTCGCAGATATCGGCGGCGGCCCGAGCGCGCCGGTGCCCTCGGACGCGGTGCTCTGGGGCGAGGTCGGCTGGGGCGATGTCGACCGCGACGGCGTCATCGACGCGTTCGCCTGGCCGGTCGACGCCGTCGCGCTGCACGCCAAGGCGTCCGATGCGGTGCTCTACCCCGATCGGCTCGAGATCGTCGCGACGGTCTGGGCCGAGGAGCCGGACGGCGGCTGGGTGCCGATGCGCCCGCCGGTGCTGCAGGCGTCGCTGCCCGACCTGGAGCTGGTCGCGGGCAACCGGGTCGGCGACGTCGTGCGGTTGTACCCGACGGCGGCGCAGGCGGCTGCGTTGCAGGCGGCGTTGCAGGCGGCAGGCAAGGTGTCGCTGCGGCTGCAGACGCAGTGGGCGTACACGTCGACCTCGGGCGCGCGCGTCGGCTTGATGCTCGAGGAGGTCGTCGAGGTGGCGTTGACGGCGGGGTTGTGACGCCGCGTATCTGCGAATTGCGCGGAGATCCGGGCCCAGAGCAACAACACCGCCTCGCGCAGCGCGTCGTTGACGCGCCAGACCAGGCGGCGACCGTCGTGCTCGCTGCGCGCGACCGTGCCGACCCGTCGCCCTGCGCGCGCCGCGAGCCAGCGCGCCCGGCAGAGGTGCAGCCGGTCGCTGACGACCACCAGCGAACGCCAGCCACGCGCGTCGGCGATGGCGAAGGCGTTTGCGAGGTTGTCGCGGGTGTGGCTGGAGCGGTCCTCGATGGCGGTGGCGGTCGCCGGCACGCCCAACGCCAGCGCGCGTGCGCGGCCCGCTGCGGCCTCGCTGAGGACGTCGCCGTCGCCGCGCCCGCCGGTAAAGATGAGCGCCTGGACGGTGCCGGCACGCTGGAGCGCCACGGCGCGATCGACGCGCATGCGCAGCACCGGCGACGGGCGGTCGTGCCAGACCGCGGCGCCGAGCACGACGGCGGCGTCAGCGCGCTCCGGCGCGTGGGGTACGAAGGTCGCGACCTCGACCGCAGTGGTGAGCACCAGCAGCGCTGCCGCCCTGCCGACCACCGATCGCGCGCGCAACACCAGGCGCTGCCGGCCCGCTGTGAGCGCGGATTTCCGCCACGATCGCGCCATCCCGTGCGCCAACGCCACGCCGATCGGCGCGCAGAGCAGGTCGGCGAGCGAGCAGCCGCGGCCCAGCAGCGCGCCACCGAGGACGCTGGCTCGCAGCGCGTCGAGCGTCGGCGTGTGCAGCGCCTGGCTGAGCTCGATCGTGAGCGCCAGGCCGAGCGCTGCCGCGGCGGTGGTGCGCGGCGTCCAGGTGGGGCGCAGGGCGCGTAGCGTGGCGTAGAGCAGCGCGGCGCAGAGCGCGTCGCCGACTTGCGGGCTGATGCGCGGCGTTTGGCGCGAGAGCAGGCCGAGCGCGCCGAGGGCGATGGGGGCGGCGAGGGCGTGGTGCCAGAGGTGCTGCACGGCGCGGGAGATTGGAGCGAATCGCGTCACGGTGACCTCCGGGCGGCTGGACCGCCGGAGTCAGCTTGGCGCGAGGTTGTGGTGGGTTCGCGATGGGGTTGTGTTGGTTTTGTGACGGTGGTCAGGGCTGTTGGCTGGGGAGCGGCGCTCGTACCAGACCGGATCTGCGCGCTCCAGCACTGCCGGTGGGTCGACTGCCGTCGCGCTGCACGACGAACGAGCCGCAACGGTGATGGCCGCCCTCGACAGCGCAGGCTGTCGAGGGCGGCGGCATGGCTCCACGGCGAGGCACGATCACGCACGCGTACATCGACGCAATCCATCGCCAGCGCAGGTTCTCGGCTCACGGGCCAATACCGCTTGAATCTCGCGAAAGGGATCGGCAGCGTGACTCTGCGCAGAGGCCTGTACGTCCGTGCGAACAATGGCCTGACCAGGGCCTGCGGGCGCACGAACGATTGGGTGAGCGATCGGGATCGAGACGCGCTCCCGACGCACATCCGCACCAAGGAGGACGACCCATGAACGGACGTTGGATCGCCATCGCATTCCTCATCATTTCGGCATTGGCGCTGCCGGCGTGTCAGGCGGAAGTCGTGGGCCTGTCTGCAGGAAGCGGGACCAAGGGCGAGTTCACCTACATCGTCACCAAAGCGGCTACAGGCTTCGGAACGCCGGCGAACAGTTCCCTCGGCTCTGGTGCGTCGTTGACGAATACAGCAATCGTCGCGGGAATGCCCCAGACGATCTACGTCTCGATGACAGCCAAAGGCGCCCAAGACGTGACCGACCCGTGGAATATCAAACACCGCCTGAACCCATCCACGGGCACCAAGGTGGCCACCAGTCCGGTCCCACAGGGGCAGATGGCCGTCGGCGCCGCCGAGGTCGAGGTTCAAACGCCGGGCAGCTATGCGCTCGAGTCCTGGAACAACGGCAAGCTGATCGACTCCATCCGGTTGACGTTCGAGACGCCGTCAGACGTGGCGATCCACGTGTGGTCGCGCGAGCCGAACGATACCTCGGGCGACGCCTTCAAGTTGGTGCAGGGCGAGCCGATCGCTGTATCCGAGGGCGCTCAGGCGGTCTTCATCGGCATTCCGGTCGACGCCAAGGGCAGGCAGATGGCCGGGCACGTCGGGTTTCACGTGACGACCAATCCGCCTGACGCCATGGCACCTGTCGAGAGCATCCTGGTCGCTGGCGACGGGATCATCATGGCGAGCAATTGGCTGGCGAGCTACATCTTCATGCAGACAGGGGACGTCACCGTGACGTTGACCGCAAATAACGCCGCGTTTTCGGGCTCGACCGCGTTCAAGGTTGGGCCGATGCCGAGCGGTGTGCTGCCGGCTGGCAAGGGCAAATGAGTGGGGACCGGTCATCGGATCCAACACATCTCCCAACCTGGTTGGTGCAGCCCGTGTCTCCGGTTGCTCAGCCTCAAATTGCGAGCCCCGCCATCGCGCGGCTCATCTCGCCAGGGGCCGGTTGTCGTACAATGTGCGGGTTCGAGGTTCGAGGCTCGAGGCTCGGGGTTCGAGGTTCGACGTTCGAGGTTCGGGGTTCGAGGTTCGACGTTCGAGGTTCGAGGTGGGTTCGGCTGCTCACGGACCAGCCGACGACCTGGGCGAGGCGTCGGCTGGATGAGGCGGGGGCCGTGACATGAGCGCGCGACGCGACATCAACGAGTACCTCGCTAGCGAGTTCGGGCTGGTCGACGTCGAGGCATCGGACGACCAACCGTTCGTGCTCGACGAGCGCGGACAGGTCCGAGCGGAGCCTGTGTTCGGCTTCAGCGACGGTGATGAGGAGTACTACGTTTGGGGCGGGCAATGTCTGCGATTCTTGCCGGTCGCCGGCATGTCGCTCGCGGACATCGAGCGTCAAGAGGTTGGATCTTCGCTGATCGCGGACCAGGATCCGGTGGATCTTTCCACATCGATGCCGGGCCATGACGACGTACCGTCATCGCTCGAACGACGGAAGGCGATCGAAGACATGTGCGGGGTCGCCGGCGTCCAACGGCCAGGAATCCTGGAAGGCCTCTTTCTGAGACGCAGCCGTGCGTTGCTGGCGCTCGTCCGATCCGAGCATGAAGTGGTAGCGCTTCACTCTCGCGGCGGCAGGCTCTGCGTCGCCTTTGACGAGGCCTCCGCCTTGCGGCGGCTTGCTTGGGCGGCTGCCGCCCTCCTCGTGGCGGAACCTCCGTAGGCAGCCATTCGGCGCTCCCACCTTGGGCGCTCGACATGCCCATGGAGGAAGCGCCACAGCGGCCTGGGCGGTCCGCTCTTCCCCTCGGCGGCCAAGGGCGTCGAGCGCTGGCGCGGCCTCAACGGCTGCAAGGGCGAGCCGACGGCCATGGCGGCGGTCGACTTCGACGGCGCGGCGAGCGGCGCCGAGACCACCGGCCAGCTGTGGATCGGCTGCGCCGAAGGGACCCAGGTCGGCCTGTGGACGATGCAGGGCTCGAGCCATATCCCCGGCTTCAACAACGCCTTCCGCGACGCGGTGGTCACGCACATGCTCGGGTTCCGCCGGACGCCGTGATCACCGCGCGTGTGCGATCGTCGCCGCGCTCATTTGTAGATCAGCAGCCAGCTCTTCATGTCGATGCGCGCGCCGAAGCCGCCGCCCGGCGAGTCGTAGGGCACCGGGATGTAGGGCTGACCGCCCAGCTTGCCTTGGTAGCTCACCTTCACCGTCGCGCCCGGCTTGGCGTGGCTGCTGACGTCCCAGATCGTCAGCGGGATCTCCTGCCCGGGGCACCAGCCGCCGCGGCCCAGCGTCCAGGTGCCGAACTGGTTGGGCACCGTGCCGAGCGGCACCTGCTTGGCGCAGCCGAAGTTGTCGCCGACGTAGGGCTGCGTGCGCACCCACTCCTTGCTGCCGGCGCTGCCCTCGAGCGTGAAGTGGTGGGTGTGGTTGCAGAATTCGGCGCAGTTCGCCGTGTCCTTGCCAAAGCCGTGGCCGCTGACGTCCAGCAGCAGCTCGACCCGCTTGGCGTCTTTGGGGATCTGGACCTCGAGCGGCTTGTAGGTGTCGTTGTAGCTCGCGTTGAAGTTGCCGCCCTCGAACAGCGGCACGACCTCGGCCGCGGCGCCCCGGCCCTTGCCGGTGGTGCGCAGGCGCAGCTTGAGCGTCGCGATGTAGGGGTAGCTCGGCTTGTAGTGGAAGCGCACCGTGCCGCCCTTGGCGAGATAGTGCAGCGCGTGGCTGATGTCGGTGATCCAGCGCCCCTCGCGGCGGTAGGTCGTGACCCAGCGCTGCACGTCGAGCTCGATCTCCTTGCAGCCGCACGCGCCGTAGCCGCTGACGCCCGTGACCTCGGCCTGGTAGCCCTTGCACGTCGAGCCGGGGCAGTCCGCGTCGGCCTTGCACGCGGCGCCCTTGCTGTCGCCCGCCTCGCAGCTGCCCATGGCCTCGGCCTTGGGCTTGGTCGTCCAGGTGCAGGTATGGCTGCGCTCGACGGTCTCCTGGCGCGGCGTCAGGCACGAGCAGGCCTTGGTGTCGCCCGGCACGCCCGGCACGGCGACGACCTCGGCCTTGTAGCCCTTGCAGCTGCCGCCCGGGCAATCCGCGCCGGCCTTGCACGCGGTGCCGGCCTTGTCGCCACCTTCGCAGCTGCCGAGCACCTCGGCCGCCGCCGCGACCTCCTTGACCGCGACGGTGCATGCGGTCGATGCGTACGGGTTGTCGGCGACGACGGGCCGCTCGGCCAGCTTGAGGCCCGAGAGGTAGTCCCACTCGAAGCAGTTGGTGTCGTCGTGGTCCTTGCACATCTGGGCGTGGTCGAGCTCGAGCGTGTCGTAGCCGGCCATCTCGGCCGCCGGTGGCAGCTCGACGTCGATGAATGGGGCCTTGTAGACCTCGTCCTGCAGCAACACGACCTCCTTGACCCCCTCGGTCGGGTATTGGGCGTCACGCGCGATCTCGAAGTCGTAGTACTGCGCTTCGTACGCCAGGTGCTGGATGAACCACTTGGCCTGGCCGACCAGACCCAGCAGGCCGATCTGGCGCAGGCGCTGCTTGCGATCGATGGCGAAGACACGCGGCGCTTTCTTCTGGGTGAAGCCGCCGAGCCAGCCGCCGATGGTCTTGGGCACGCTGATCGGCTCGTTGGCGATCGGCGCCGGCGCGGTGCCGAAGTGGATGCGCTGCTTCCAATAGGCGCGGTCGATGGGGCTCAGGCTGGCGAGCGCCGGCTCGAACTTCTTCTTGAACGCGGCGACATGGGCCGCGGCGTTGTCCTTGCCGTCCTGGTCGCGGTAGCCGAGGAAGAACCAATGCGTGTTCTTGGGCGCGAGCTCGAGCAGCTTCTTCAGGTCGGCCGAGGTCGCGTCGTCGCGCAGCTTGAGGCCGTAATCGGTGCCGTCGCTGCCCTTGTACCAGCCTTTGCCGGTCATCACGAAGATGTACGAGTCGTTGCCGTCGAAGTGGGCCTGGAAGTTCCAGTCGCCCTTTTCGGTCGGGATGGTGAAGTCGCCCGCGAGGTCGCGGTAGCCGATGCCGGTCGGGCCTTGGTCGAAGTCGCGCGTCTTGGCCGGCTTGGGGATCTTCAGCGCCAGCATGCAGTCGACGTAGCTGTCGCAGTCCGCCGTCGTGGTCAGGCAGACCTGGGCGCCGGCAGCCGTCTCGGCCTCGGTGCAGAGCGAGCCGCAGAGCTGGGCCGGGACCGCGTCCTCGCAGGCGGTGAAGCCGGCGCAGCCCTTGGCGCAATCGTACGCCGGGGCCGTATCTTCGGCCCGATCGTCGGTGTCGGTGGCGTCGGTGTCGGCGGCGGCCGTGTCGGCGGCGGCGGTGTCGGCGACGATGTCCTCGGCCGCGACGTCACCGCCGGTGGAGGTGTCGCTGCCTGCCGTCGTGGCCTTGCCGGCGTCGTCACCGCCGCAGGCGGCCAGCAGCGCGGCCATCGCGGTCGCGACCAGGGGCGGCAGGATCGACGCGGAGATCGGGCGACGGCGAGCCCCGCTGCGCGACGAGGCAGCCAGACGATCGAAGGCGATGGGCGGGTGCATGGAGACTCCCCTGGCCGCGAGCGGCACGGGTGCGAAGGGGTCGATCAGCCGGCGTCCGCGAGCACGTCGCGCAGGGCGTCGACGGCGCGCTCGACGTCGCAGGCGTGGCCACACGCGACCAGCGCGTCGCCGACGGCGCGCACGGTGGTCTCGAGCCAGGCCGGCTGCGTCGTCGTGTAGCCCATGTGGCCGACGCGGAAGTAGGTCGCCTTGGCCGCGGGGTGCAGACCGCCGGCGACCGTGACGCCGCGCTGGGCGATCTGGCCGACGAGCTCGGGCCCGACGCCAGGCGGGTAGCGCAGGGCCGAGAGCGTGTCGGCGGCCAAGGCGACGCGCTGCGGCAGCAGCTCCAGGCCGAGCGTGGCCCAGGCGGCGCGCATCGCGCGCGCGACGCGATGCTGGCGCACAAACACGGCCTCCATCGCGTCGGCGGGCGCGTCGGCGAGGTCGAGCAGCTCGCGCAGGCCGACCTGCAGCGCCGGGATCAGCGTCGTCGCCGGCGTCGCGAAGTAGCTCGGCTGGCCGGCTTCGTACGCCAGCATGACCGGTGCCCACGACAGCCAATCGAGCACCAATGGCGGCTCGGTGCGCAGGCCGGTGCGGTGCCGCATGGCGCGCTCACTGGCGACGAGCAACGCCAAGCCGACCGGCAGGCCGATGGCCTTCTGCGACGCCGTCAGCACGACGTCTGCGCCCCAGGCCGCCATCTCGAAGCGCTCGCCGCCGGTGGCGCAGACGCCGTCGAAGACCGAGAGCACGCCGCGCTCGGCCGCCAGCGCCGCCAGCGGGGCCGGATCGACGCGGACGCCGGTGGACGTATCGACGTGGGTCGCCACCAGCACGACGGTGTCCGAGCGCATGGCGGCGGCGACGTCGGCGAGCGAGGGGGCGTCACCGATGGCGGCGCGGACGTCGGTCACCTCGGCGCCCCGGCGGCGCAGCATCTCGGCGATCCGGTCCGAGAAGTAGCCCGTGTTGACGACGACGGCGTGGTCGCCGGCCTCGACGAGGTTGGCCACCGCCATCTCCATCGCCAACGTGCCGCTGCCGGCGATGACGAAGGGCTGGGCCGCGGCGTCGGCGAGCACGACCCGGCGCAGATCGCCCAGCGCCGCGCCGAACGACGCGATGATGGCCGGCGAGACGTGGCTCATCGGGGCGCCGGCGGCGGCGGCCACCACGGCCGGCGAGACCTCGATCGGCCCCGGGATCATCAGCAGCGGGCGGCGCGACGCCGAGGCCGCGGGTGAGGACGTGGACATTGCTGGACCTCCGATCGGGTGGAGGCGTCACGAGCGCGCGGACGCCATCGCGAGGCTCGCAGATCCGGGCAGATTCGTCACGCAGGCCGGATGCCCGGGCCGCCGGCGCGCTCGCGTTGACACCCCCTGCGGACTCGTCAACGATGCCGAGAGTCTCGCCGGGTCGCGTCGAGCCGCACGGAGCCCCATGACCTCGAACGCCTTCCCCCGGCGCTGCTGGAGCGCTGCGCTCGTCGCTGCGTGGCTGGCGTTGGCGCCTGGCGGTGTCGACGCGACCGAGCACGTGCTGCCACCGTCGGCGGCGACGCAGGTCGAGGCGATGCTCGCGCTCGATCGGCCCCTGGCCGACGGCACGCCGGTGTCCGCACAGATCGACCGGGCCCAGGTCGTCATCCGCGCCGGCGCCAAAGACGCGCCCCGGCTGCACGTTCGCCTGGTCCATCCAGATGTGGCGCCGGCGACGGCGTATCGGTTCGGCAGCGTCGCGCTCGTGAGCGATCCCGGACCGGCGACCGAGGCCGACCTCGCAGAGCTGCGCGCACGGATCGCCACAGGCGCCGCGACGCTGGGCTGGGAGCTCCCGGCCTCGCCGCCGCCGCCGCCGCCAGCGACCCACGACCAGGCCGAAGAGCGCGCGCTGCACGCGGCCCTCGGCGCGGCGGCCGAGGCCCTGGGCCGGCAAGACCGGGCCGGCGCCGTCGCGGCGCTGCGCAAGATCGCGGCGCCGTCGCTGCCCGAGCCGCGGCTGGGGTATGCGGTCGCCCTGTACAAGGCCGGCGACAACGCGGGTGCGGTCGCCGCGCTCGACGGACTGCCCAGCGACGCCCCGCCGGACGTGCTGGCGGTCGCCGCGTGGATGCGCGGCAAGGCGACGACGCTCGACGCGATCCTGGCCTACTGGCCCCAGGGCAGGCCGGGCTGCGACGCGGCCGCTGCGGCCAGCTCGCTGCTGCAGGTGGGGCAGGCGGAGCTCGCGGCCGGTCTGGCGCGGCAGATCCGCACGCTGCACAGCGATTGCGCCGAGGCCTGGGTCGAAGAGCTGGGCGCCCACGGCGAGCTGCCGCCCGATCCCGCCTTCGACGCCGACGTCGAGGCCGCGATCGCGGCCTTTCCGACCCATGCCGGGGTGCTCGAAGCCGCGGCCAGGCTGGCGCGGCGGCAGCGGCAGTGGGATCGCGCCATCGCCCGCTACGAGCGGGTCGGCGCGTTGCAGCCAGCGGTGCCTCATGTCCTGGGCCACCTCAGCAACGCGGTGCTCAACGCGGAGCTCGACCGCAGCGAGGCGGTGCGGCGCTACCGCGAGCGCGCCGAGGCGAATCCAGGGGACGACGTCGCTCGCTTCCTGGCCGGCGTCCTGCTGCATTACGATGACGAGTACGCCGAGAGCAACGCGATGTTGCGACCGCTGATCGGCCGCCGCGACAACGAGGACCGGCTCTGGGTCTACATCGCGATGAACGACTTCAACCTCGGCAAGCGCGACGACGCGCTGGCCGCGCTGAACCGCGTCGCCCAAGGTCAGGTGCCGGACCCGGACGTTTTCTACTGCCGGGCGGAGATCCTCCGCGACAGCGACCGCGCACAGGCCGCCGCCGACCTGCGTCGCTACCTGGCAGGCAGCGGCAAGAGCGACCCCTCCCACGCGGTGAAGGAAGCCCGCGTACGCCGGTTGATCGCGGCGCTCGAGGCTTGTCAGCAGACCAACCCCGCCGTCTGCGAGGGCGAATGGGAGCATCCGCGCAAGCAGCGCGAGACCACCGCACGGAACCGACTCCTGGCCTACGGGATGGGCCTGGCGTTGCTGCTCGGCCTGGCGTGGTGGACCCTGCGCCGGCGTCGTCGCGGGGCCTGATGCGCGCCCGTCGCGCCGGCCTCGGACGACTGGCGGCCGTGATCGCCGTCCTCGGGGCGCTCTGCGCTGCGCCCCAGGTCCACGCGCAGCAAGGCGGCGCGACGCCCCGGCCTGCGCTCGTGACGGGCAGCACGGACCTGCTCGGCCCGGGGTTTCGCGCCCCGACCGGCTGGACCCTGGCGCAGGAGCACATCAGCGCCGGGCTGGCGAGGCTGCGCTTCACGCGGCCAGGCGGCGCAGACGTGGTGGTCCGCATCACGCCCCGGGTGGCAGGCGAGCGCGCGTTCGCGACGACCGAACGCTTCGCGCTCGTCCGCGAGGGCCAGTTCGACGCGAACGCCGACCCCGCCGCCCATGCGTTGCTGACGGACATCGTGGCGGCGCTGCGGGCGCACGACGACGGCGGCCATCGGTTGCCGGACCGGGATCCCGAGCGGCCGCCGCTTGTCGTCGGCCCTGGCGCGTCGGCCGGCGTGTCCGGCGGCGACCAGGCGAGCCAGCCAAGGCCGGGGATCGCCCGCTTCGCCTCGGGCGCAGGCGAACCCCCCGCGCCCTACGCCGAGCTGCAGGCCCTGGTCGCCGAGGTGCTGCTGGCGCTCTTCGCCATCGGCCTGCTCGTTCGGGCCTTGCCGACGGCGCTCGCGACGTTGTGGCGGCTGCCCGAGCGGAGCGCGGTCTTCGCCGTGCTCGGCCTCGCGACGCTCGCGCGGCTGCTGGTGCCGGGTTCGTTGGTCTCGATGTTCATGGGCTATCGGCAGACCAACCTCGCGCTGATCCTCGACGAGATCCCGCGCTACGGCGCCGGCGGGCACGTCCTGCATCACGTCGCGCTGGAGCTCCTGGGCGTCGACCACACCAGCATCTTCGCCCTGCACCGCGTGCTCTCGGCGGCCACCTTGCCGATGCTCGTGGCCTGGGCCTCGTTGGCCTGCGCCCGCCCCGGCGCCGCGACGGCAGCTGCCGTCTTTGCCGGCACCGCGCCGCTGCTGGTGCAGGACGCCGCGACCGAGAGCAACCTCGTCCCCATCGTGCTCGCGCTCTGGTCCGGCGGCTGGCTGCTCTGGCGATGGCTCCGGCAGGGCCAGGCCCTCGACCTTGTGGCCGCGGCGCCGGCCTTCGGCTTCGCGATGGTCTGCCGCCCGGAGCAGCTCGTCGTCGCGCCCGGATTCGCCATCGCGCTGGTCATGGCCTCGGGCGAGCGCGAACGGCTGCGGCGTGCTGCTCCGGCGCTGGCGGCGGTTGGACTGCTGCTCGGCGTGCTCGCCTATCCACACGCCTGCAATACCCTCGCGCGCTCATCGGAGCTGCACTCTGGCTTCGCGCCGCTGCTGGTGATGCCGATCCGCCTGTTCATCGACAACGTCGTGCTCTGGCCGAGCCACTTCCCGATCGTCACCACGGTGGTCGCTGCGCTCGGCTTCTACCTCGGCTCGAGCGCAGAGCGCCGTCGCCTGGGCTGGCTCTGGGTCTTCCTGCTGCTCTGGGGTGGGGTCTACACGCTCGACCTGCCGCGCATCTCGGTGCCGAGGCTGATGGCTGGCAGCGCCACGATCGTCTGCGCCTTGGCCGGCGTCGCGCTCCCGGACCTGGTCGCGACGCTGCGAGCCCGCGATCCGGCCCGTTTCGCGCGCCGCCGTGCGTGGCTGCTGGCGCTCTGGCTGCTGAGCGCGCTCGTGACCGTGCCCCAGCTCCTGCGACCGAGCAATCAGGGGCTCGAAGAGGAGCTGTTCCGCCGCGCCCTGGCGCTGCTCCCGTCGGAGCCCGCCTGCGTTCTGCGCCTTGGCGACCACGATCCGCCCTACGGCAGGGAGGTGCATCGCTACCACCCGGACTACCTCTTCCGTGCCAGGGGCCACCACATCCATGACCTCGCGGTGGACCCTGCTGCCCACCGTTGCCGACAGACCTACGCCCTGCTCGGCACGCGTTGCTACGCTCGAGATCGACAGACGCCCACCGAGCCCGGGCCCAACGCCAGCTGCCGTGGCTTGCGCGAGCGGATGCGCTTGCGCCCGCTTTGGGAGACGCGCGCCCCCGTGCAATGGGACGACCCCTTCGATTGGTGGCGCCAGCAGGAGGGTTTTGTGGTCGGCGTCTACCAGGTCGAGGGTCCCGCCTCGGGCGGCGGACGCTAGCCCGCGCGCCACGCATCGTTCGGCCACGACGCGGTGGTCCCCCTGCACGAGGTCGCGGCGCCCGCGGCTGCTCGACCTCGCGGCTTGCAGGCGTCCCTGCGACCCGTGCAGCGACGATCGGTTCCGACGAGACCGCGCCCCGGCGACGTCGTGGCGTGGCCGGGACCAACCCGCGGGTCGTCCTGCGCCAGTCGTCGACTCGGCGCCGATCGTCCTTCGCGCGTCGCCGGCCTCGCTGCAGCGGATTCGTCGCGCCGTCGCGCGTCGTCTCACACGTCGCGCCAGGGCACGCTCCGTTCGCAGCGTTGGCGGCCCCGCTGCCTGCGCCCGCGGCCGAGGTGCGGCGGGCTCCTTCCCACCCGGGGGCGACGTCTGGCACCTTCCTGGAGCCGCTTGGGGCGACGCTCGCAGCGCCCACGGCGGACGGATCGCGCCCTGCAGTACGCCGGAGCAGACATCATGCCACGAACACCCCAGACGCGGATGCCCGCCGCCGTCTATGCGGCGCGTCGCGCGCGATGGTCCAACATCTTGCTCGCGCTGACGCCACTCTTCGCCGCGGGCGCGCTGCTGACGTGGCCGGCGCAGGCGCCGACGGCGCCGCCTGGCCGCGTCGTCGAGGTCGCCGGCCAGGCGAACGTCAGCCTGCCGAGCGGCGGGACGGCCGCGTGGGCGCGCATCCTGTCGTTGCGTCTGGACAGCTTCGGCACAGGGCAGCGCCGCCGGACGCGGGAGGTGCCTTGCCGCGACTCCGCACGGCAGCTGCCCGACGACCTGCTCCAGCTCGCAGACGGCGAGCGGCTCACCATGCGCGCCCACACCGTGGCACTGCTCACCCCGACCGACCACGACACGACCGATCCGCCGCCGGGCTGCACCCGCGACCACAGGCCGCGCCAACGGTACCGTCAGCGCACCTGGGCGCTGCGCTCGGGCCAGCGCTTCTGGCTGACGACCCAGACATCGCCGCAGCTCTGGCCCCTCGACGCCAGCGGCGCCGAGCCGCTCGCTCCAAAGCGATCCTTTGCGGTGCCGCTCGGCTACATCGTCGCGTCCTTGGCCAGCGGCGCCGGAGCGTGGTGGCTGCGGCGAGCACGCTGGGCGCCAGGTGGCCGCGACGACGAGGACGCCGCCCGGCGCGTCGACAGCTAGCGTCGTCGCCCCCGCACCGCTGCGGGCGTGCGCCGTCGCGACGGGGCCAGGGCGACGTCGACCGCGCCCGCCACGGCGCTGCTGCGACGTCCGGATCGGGCGCCGGGCCGTGCGAGTGCGTTCGCCGGCGCGCCGCTGCGAACGCGCAGGCCCACCGACGAGACTACCAGCGACGACCGCAACGCCGCAGCAGCGCACTCATGAAGGATTTCAACGTCATGCAGCGGGTGGAGCGGCGCACGGTCTTGACAGCGCTCTGGTCAGGAATGCACCTTCCGCGCAACCACCGCGGCCACGGCCGCAGTCACCGCGCTTCGCCCCATTTGCCTGACCCGGCGGCGTCCAACCTAGCGTCCACTGCACCGCGCCCGGGATGACCCTGCGCGGCGCGGCACACGACCTCATCGTCCTGGAGGCCCTCCACGATGTCGAACTCTGCTCGCTCCAGCGCTCGACCGGGTGCGCGCGCCGCCGTCTGGCTGCTGGCCCTTTTCGGTACCTTCGTCGCGACCTCGAGCTGGAGCGCCGGCTTTGAACGCGCGGCGTGCCACGATCTCGACGCCAAGGCGCGCATTCGTGGGCTCGGTGCCGGGTGGGTCCTGCTTGGCCACGAGTTTGTGCGCGGCGCGGCGCCGGACTACCGGGTCCAGGTCCATCGTTGGACGATGCTCGACCACGAGGGTGCCAAGCACACCTGGGACCTGCCGGCGACGACCCTGCTCGCGGCCCTGCCGCCGGCGCTGCTCGGCACCGACGCCGAGCGGCGCAACACCGCAGGGCATCGCTTCGACGCGTACTCGATCAGCCCGAGCTATTCGGCCCATGCCGTCGTTGGCGACCGTGGCGACGAGCTTGGCCTGATCGTCAACGTCTCGGCGCCCAAGGGTAGCAAGGTCGGCCGCAAGCTCGCGGTGGTGTGGCAGATCCGGGCTGGCAAGGTCGTCGCAGCCAGCACGCCGCTGGTCGAGGCCGGTGGCGAGGGAAGGCACGGCTTCGTCGCCGGGCAGGACGCCAAGGGGCGCTGGCTGTTCGTCGCCGCCGAGGCGCTGCGTGACGCCGCCGGCACGTCGATCCGCTATACCGTGCAGCGGATCGACGACAAGACCGGCGCTCTGACGACGGTGGCCACAAGCGGCCCGGTGGTGCGGACGGGCGACCACGTCAACGCCGCCTCGCGCTGCGTGTTCGGCCCGGACCGGGGCACCCTGGCCTGCGTGGAGTACCAAGAAGACCCGGAGCATCCTGCGGGCGTCCACCTGATGGATCTCACCACGGGCAAGGCGACGGTGCTGGCCGCGCCCGCGACGTGCTACGTTCTCGCCTTCGCGCCGGACGGGGCGCGCCTGGCGCTCGGCGGCAACCGCACGAGCGAGGTCTGGATCTACGACACCGCGACGGGCAAGCGCGTCGCCACGGGCAAGGGGCCCGCCAAGATGCACCAGGGGACGTGGCTCGCCGACGGTCGCCTACTGCTGCTCGGCGAGGGCTTGCCGACGCTGTTCGACCCCACGACGCTCAAGGCGCTGGGGACCGTCGCGCTCAAGGACGCCTTTGGTCCTCGCGCCAGCGGCGGGTTGCTGCCGCGTGAGGTCGACTGGCTCGACACGGCGAAGGTCGGCATCCCGCTGGTGCGATCGGCCTCGACCTCAGGCTTCGGCGAGCCAGCTCAGGTCTGCTGGCTGCGGCCGACGGCGCCAGCGGCCAAGGCCCCGCCGCCGCGCTAGCCGGGCCACCAGAGACGTTCACGTTCCCAGCGCAGAGCGATCGCCGTCCGGGTGGGCGGGCGAGCGCACGACAACCCTCGGCCCCGGGGGCGTCGAGGAAGAGGAGCCGTAGCGATGAAGAACCTTCGATTCCTGGTGCCGTTCGCGTTGATGGCCTTTGCGATGGCAGCTTGGGCGTTGCCCCCGGGGCTGAACAACGGCGGTCTGGCGCTGGGTCGCTTCAAGGGCGGCCAGTTCTGGTTCCCTGCACGCATCACCGCGATCGCCGGCGAGGCGGTCTCGCTCCAATACCTCGACGGAGATCGCGAGACCGTGCAGGCGCCGATGGTCAAGGCGTTCCAGTGGCGCGCGGGCGGTCGCGTCGAGTGCAACTGGAAGCGCCAGGGCAAGTTCTACGCGGCGGAGATCTTGGGCGTCGCGGGGCAGAAGATCTCGGTGCGCTACATCGAGGATGGCGTGCAGGAGCAAACGACGCTGGAGCTGTGCCGCGAGAAGGTCGCCGCCGATGCGCCGGGCAGCCCCCCGCATGCAGCTGCCGCGGCGAAGGCTGGCGCGTCTAACGGCGGCGCAGCGACGGCCCCGGCTGGGTCGATCGCTGGCCTCCGCTATGGCCCTGCGCCAGCCGCAGGGGCAGCCAACTCGGACAGCCGCCACCGCCACCGCGTGATCGATACGCCGGCAGACCAGTTGCTCAAAGGCCCGCTCGGCTTCGACTGCACCAGCGCCAAGGAGGAGGGGCCCTTCTATCCGGGCGACTGCGTGGCCATGTTCGACGGCAGGCCCGCCAAGCGGGTCCGCGGCGCAAACGCGCTCCTGCTCGGGTTCGTCGACGGCGCGGCGGTGCTCAACGAATTTCGGCCACGCTTTGGCGACGTCAAGACGCTGCACCTTGACCCGAAGCTGATCTGGGACAAGCGCATGCTGGCGCGGATGGACGCCCTGGTGGCCCAGCGCGAGCAGTTCTACGAGCGCTTCTTCAAGGTGCCGTACGGGCGCGAGTACATCTGGCAATTCTATCGGCACCACCCGCTGTACGCGCGCCTCGACGGCCAGACCGCGTCGAGCGTGACGACGCTGCAGGCGAGCCACGCCGAGAAGATCGTGGCGCACTGGGACGCGATCGCCAAGGCTTGCGACGGCGACTATCGCGACTACCGCGACCCCTTCGTGTCGCCGCGCGTGCGCAGCATCGAAGACGACTATGGCCTGATCTGTCACCTCGCCAGCGATCTCGGCGAGCTCAAGGCGCTGGTTCTGCGCTACCACGCCTCGCGCGTGCTCGACGAGTGGACCTCATGGGCGCGACAGACCGAGGTCAAGGTCGAGCGCATCCACGACTACGACGCCTCCTTGCAGCCGCAGGCCTGCCGCGCGCTGACGGGTGTCCGCGTCCACGCCGAGGTGATCACGGCCATGTCCCTCGACGACGCCGGGCTGCGCCGCGTCGTGTACGACAACGTCTGGAGCGAGGACGTGATCGCGTGGGGCAAGGCCCTGGGCATCGATCCACTCTCCGACAACGAGGTCGCGGCGACGTTCGACAAGGCTGCAGGGATCTTGAAGGAGCTCGTCAGCAAGGCCTCTGCCATTGCGCCAGCGCCTGGATGGTGCGCGACGGCTGGCAAGCCTACGGACGTCGAAGGTGAGCTCCGGGCGAAGATCGCCAAGGACTGGCCAGGCGCCACGATCGAGAAGATGGGGTACGTGTCGTCGCGCTACGTGGACACCTCGACGATCACCGGCTACCTGGTGCGCAAGTCCGACCTCAAGGTCGTCAAGACGATTCGCGAGCGCACCTCGGCGACCAAGCACGGCGCGGTCCTGCTCAAGACCAAAGGCGGCCAGTGCGTGTACGCGATGGTCGTCGCGACCCGCTACGATCAGGGCAAGGGCCTGGGCAAGCCCGAGATCGAGGCGCTCATCCCGCACCTGGTGCGCTGCAATTAGCGCTGCGGCGCGGGCGACGTATCACGCGAGGCCGCGCAGCTGGGCTGCCCGACCCATGATTGCCCATCCGGGCAAGACGGGTCGCGCCTCTTGTCTGGCTTCTGGGGTGCGAAGCGCCCCCAAGCGGCGACGAACGTGGTTCCAGGGAGCCTGCCCCGTCCAGTGACGCGCCAACTGTCCGCCCTTCGCCGGCAATGGGTCGCGACGCTGGGAGCGTGTCGGCGTAGGAAGACGGCGTAGCCCCGCCTGTACCGGGCTGCGCCCACCTCAACACCGACGCCTTGACAACAAGGCCTCCAGACGTGACAACCCAACCGGGCCTCCGACCGCCAGGTGCACCGCAACACACCGCGGCGCAGCGCAGCGCACCGACCCCACCGTCAACGAGTGGCCGTTGAGCACACCAGCGTCGAACATGGGCGTCCCGGCCGCTGCGTCGCAGCCAGAGCCACAGCCGCAGCCTCAACCTCAGCCCCCGCGCCGGCCGGCCGGCAAAAACGCCTCGCGACGCAGCCCCTCGCTCGTGCTGGCCCTGGTCCTGGCATCCACGACATCCGCGCTCGCGCTCGATGGCACCAACGTCTCCCGCAGCGCCCCGACGCCGACGCCGACGCTGACGGCGCCAGGCGACACCGGCGGCGACGTCGCGAGCAGCGCCGAGGTTGGCCCCTGGCGCGTCGGCGCCGTCATCGACGGCGGCTGGACAGTCGCGGCGATCGAGCGCCACGACGAGTACATCCGCGTCGCCTTCCGCACCGGCAATGGGGTGACGGGGCAGTGGGCGCGCATCGAGCTCGTGGCCCGGCCGAGCGTCGTCGATGCCTTCTGCACCGAGCGCCATCGCCTGCAGCCCGCGCCGGGCGAGTCGCCCGACGAGGCGTTCGTGCTGCTGCAGGTCGCGCTGCTGCGCCGCTGGGAGCAGGGGCATCCCGAGGTGGCCCTCGTCTCGCCGCCCCGGGCGAAGGCGGAACCCGCGTCGGCGTCGGGGCGTGTCGATCCGGCGCAGCCAGACGCGACGGGCCCGAATTGGCCGCGCCCGCGCGGTGGCCACGACGTCGAGATGGGCGACGTGGTGTCGGCCTGGCACGTCACCTGGGCCTTGCTGCCGCTGCTGTCGTTGCTGCTGGCCCTCGCCTACGCGCGCCTTCGTCCGGACCTGCGGCGCTCGCTGATCGCGGCGAGCGCCTGGAGCCTGTTCGTGCCGCTGGCCGCGTGGTGGGCGGCGGCGAGCTTTGTCGTGCCGGTGGATTGGATCACGCCGCTGCACGAAGGGACCACGGAATTCGGCATCCGGCGGCTCTACGGCGAAGGGATCCACTCCGAGCGCGCGCACTTCGACCTCGTGTTCCTGCTGGCGCGCAACGGCGGCATCGTCCTGCCCGCCTTGGCCAAGGCCCACGTGCTGATCGGCATCGCGAACGCGGCGCTGCTGTTCGCCATCGTGCTGCACGTGCAGCGCGGGTGGGGCATCGCGCTGCTGCTCGCCGCCGAGCTGGTCGGCAGCTCCGCCATCCGCAACGCCGCGCTCTCGGAGCTGCCGAGCACGCTCTGCCACTTCGCGATGCTGCACGGCGCGATCGGCTGGCTCATCGCCTGGCGGCCCGAGGCCCCTGGCTGGCTGCGTACGGTCGCGTGGACGCAGGTCTCCCTGGCGACGGCGCTGCTGGCGGCCACGCGGCCCGAGCTCGCCCTGCTGGGCACGGCTGCGGTGGCGAGCGCGCTCTGGGAGAGGCAGATCGACCCGGCGACGCGCGCACGGTGGTTCGCGGCGGCGATGGCCTGGATGCGCGACGTGGTCCGCTTGCGCCGCCCCGTGACCCTCGCGCTCATCGCGCTCGTGGTCTGCGCGGTCTGGGTGGTGGGTGACCGCCTCTCGACCATGCTTCGGCTGCCCTTCCCGATGCCGGGCGAGATCCTCGCGACGCTGCAAGGGACGGTCGCGGAGGTCTCGCTCGCCACCGTCGTCCTGCTCGCCTTGGGCGTGCGCGCGCTGTGGCGTGGCGGCACACGCACGATGTGGATCCTGGCGACGATCGCCGTCTGGCTGCGCCTGTATTGGGTCTACGGGCACAACGGCAACGCGGTCTGGGAACTGTGGCGGTACGGCACCTATTGGACGCCGCTGCTGCTGCTGATCGCCGCGGCCGGGGCGGAGCCTTGGCGCCAGACCATCGCCGGACTGCGGCTGCAGCGGGGCAGCCACGGGGTGCTGGCGCTGCTGACGGTCGTGGCGTTGCTCGGCCAGGTGACGATGAGCAGCGGCATGACGCTGGCGCAGCTCCAGGGTCCCACCCGGCACGTGACGGCCATCGGCATGATGGCGTTCGACAGCCAGCTCGAGACGCGAATGTGGCTGCGCCAACTCGAGGCGACCCCAGAGTGCGTCATCGTCGCGCGGGTCACCGACGAGATCCTGGCCCATCGCGATCGACGGGACGCGACGTCGCTGCGGGACGCGTGGCTCGCGTTCGGCGGGCGGCTGCCGCACCCGATCCGCCTGCCCGCGGCCGACTCCCTCGACGCGGCGCTCGACGCGACGCTCCCGACCGGCACCTGCGTCCTGCTCGGGCGCGGCATCGACTGCGCCTTGGTGCCGTCCATCGGCTGCCAGATGCCGGACGGGCCTCCGCTGCAGCGCGTCGACGTCAGCGACAGGCCGTGGACCCACGAGCAACACGCCCCGCTGCAGCCTCCCGTCGTGCTGGGCGTCTGGCCGCTGCGCCAAGGCCGCGGCGCGCCGGCGATCCCGGAGCCCTGACGCTCGAGCGCCGGCGCCGCGTCCTTGACCCCCCCGCGGCGCCTCGGCACCATCCCGGCCATGCAGCACCAGCGAACCCACCGATCGTGCCTGATCGTCGCCCTGATCGCGGCGACCGCCCCCGCCCTGGCCGCCGCGCCGGCCAGGCCCAAACCGACCTGGCAGGGCCCGACGCCGGAGCCCATCGCCTGCCGCGACGACGTGCCGGGCATGGCCTGCATCCCCGCCGGCCCGACGATCCGCGGCCGCGACGACGGCCCCGCCAACGAACGACCGGCGATGGCGATCTGGTTGCAGACCTACTACATGGACATCAACGAGGTGACGTTCGCCGCGTACCAGGCCTGCGTCCGCGCCCACAAGTGCCGCGCGACCCGACCGATCTACAGCGACTTCAACCGACCGACGCAGCCGATGGTCGCGGTCACCTGGTTCGACGCCGACGCCTACTGCCGCGCCCAGGGCAAGCACCTGCCGACCGAAGCGCAATGGGAGAAGGCGGCGCGCGGCGAGCACGGCGACCTCTACCCCTGGGGCGACGAGCCGGCGAGCTGCAAGAACGCCGTCATCGAAGACGAACGCGGTCGCAGCTGTGGCGTGCCCAAGGCGGGCCTGCCGCGCCTGGCCCACGTCGGCCGCACGTCGACCGTGCCGGCGCGCCCGGCGTACCGCTACGGCCTGCACGACATCATCGGCAACTCGTGGGAATGGGTCGCAGATTGGCATGGCGACTACCAGGCGTGCGGCAAGGACTGCCAGGGCGTCGACCCCAAGGGCCCGTGCGCCGGCGCGGCGAGTTGCAAGGGTCACCGCGAGAAGGTCCTGCGCGGCGGCAGCTGGTATTGGGACGCTAGCCAGGCGACCGGCACCTTCCGCCGCCCCTATGTGCCCGAGAACAAGCCCGTCTCGCACTTCGGCTTCCGCTGCGCCGCGAGCGCGACCAAGGCAGCCGCGCTCGCCAGCCGCGCGCCACCGGCGACGGGGGCCAAGCCGAGTCGAGCGACGCCCGAAGCCACGCCCGGCGCGCGCGGACGCTAGCCCTCGGCGACGCCGGCGCGGGCGAAGGCCGCGAGCACCTCGGTCGGCACCGCGCGCTTGGCGAAGCTGGCCCGATGGACCGCGACGTGGACATGGCGCACCGTCGCCCGGGTCTTGCCGTCGTCGGCGCCGCGCACGGTGAAGGCCAGCGTCAGCGAGGTCTCGCTCCGGGACGCGAGCGCGACCTCGATGGCGAGCCGCTCGCCGAGCCGCATCGGCGCGCGGTAGTCGGCCTCGGCGTGGATCAGCGGCATCGCCCAATCGGCCTGGGCCAGCATCGTCTGCAGCGGCAGATCGCCGGCCTGCAGGCAGTCCTCGAAGGCCTCGTGGGCGTACTCGAAGACGCGGGCGAAGAAGACGATGCCGGCGGGGTCGGTGTCGCCGAAACGCGCGGTGCGGTGGTGGACGAAGGCCATCGGGATCTCCGGGTCGATGCGCGGGCGCTGGCGGCTCAGGCGTCGAAGGCGTTGCCGAGCCAGCGCGTGACCTCGGCGACGGGCAAGCCCTTGCGCTCTGCCAGGCTCTGCACCTGGTCGGCGCCGATCGGGCCGAGGCCGAAGTAGCGCGCCTCGGGGTGGGCGAAGTACAGGCCGCAGACCGACGCCGCCGGCCACATCGCCAGCGTCTCGGTCAGCTGCACGCCCGTGCGCGCCTCGGCGTCGAGCACCTGCCAGAGCGTGCGCTTCTCGCTGTGGTCGGGGCAGGCGGGGTAGCCGGGCGCGGGGCGGATGCCGCGGTAGCGCATGGCGATCAGCGCGTCGTTGTCGAGCGCCTCGTCGGGCGCATAGCCCCAGAGCTCGCGGCGGACGCGCTCGTGCAGGTGCTCGGCGAAGGCCTCGGCCAGGCGATCGGCCAGCGCGTCGAGCAAGATCGCCTCGTCGTCGTGGTGCAGGGCCCGCAGCGCCGCCGAGCGCTCGCGCACGCCGTGGCCCGTGGTGACGACGAACGCGCCGATCCAATCCTGCGGTCGGCCGTTGGCGTCCGGCGGCGCGATGGCGTCGGCCAGGGCCAGCCGATCGCCCGTGCCCTGACGCTGCTGGCGCAGCGTATGCAGCGTCGCCAGCGGCGCGGCCCCGGGCGCCGCGTCGGCGTCGAAGAGATCGATGTCGTCGCCGCGCGAGGCGGCCCGCCAGAGCCCGACGACGCCACGCGGCTCGATCCAGCGCTCGGCGTCGACGCGGTCGAGCATCGCCTGCGCCTCGGCCCAGAGCTTGCGCGCGACCTCGCCGACACGCGGGTCATCGAGCAGCGTCGGCCAGGTGCCGGGCAGCTCCCAGGTCTGGAAGAACGGCGTCCAGTCGATGCGCGCCCGCAGCGCGGCGATCGAGGCCGTGACGGTGTGCAGCCCGGGCTGCCGCGCCGGCACGATCGCGGCCGCCTGCAGCGAGAAGACCGGCGCCCGCGCCCGCGCCTGCTCCAACGTCAACAGCTGCGCCTGCGGCCGCTCGGCGCGGCTCTGGCGCACCCGCTCGAGCTCGGCGCGCTGCTCGGCGACGAAGGCCGGCGCCTCGTCCGAGAGCAGCGCCGTGACCACGCCGGGCGCGCGCGAGGCGTCTGGCACCCAGATGACCGGGCCGCTGCGCGCCGGCTCGATCTTCAGAGCCGTATGCGCCCGGCTGGTCGTCGCGCCGCCGATCAGCAGCGGCAGCGCCAGGCCGACGCGCTCGAGCTCGCGGGCGACGTGGACCATCTCGTGCAGCGACGGCGTGATCAGCCCCGACAGGCCGATGACGTCGACGTCGAGGCGGCGGGCCTCGGCCAGGATCGTCTCGGCCTGGACCATGACGCCGAGGTCGTGCACCTCGTAGCCGTTGCAGGCCAGCACGATGCCGACGATGTTCTTGCCGATGTCGTGCACGTCGCCCTTGACCGTCGCCAGCAGCACCTTGCCCGCCGCCCTGCCCTCGCCGGCGGCCTTCTCGGCCTCCATCGCCGGGGCGAGGAAGGCGACGGCCTTCTTCATCACCCGGGCCGATTTGACGACCTGCGGCAGGAACATGCGCCCGGCGCCAAAGCGCTCGCCGACCACGGCCATGCCGGCCATCAACGGGCCCTCGATGACGGCCAGCGGCCGCCCGAGCACGGCGAGCGCCTCGGCGGTGTCGCCGTCGATGAACTTGTCGACGCCGTGGACCAGGGCGTGCTCGAGCCGGCCGGCGACGTCGAGCCCGCGCCAGGCCTCCTCGGCCTTGTCGTCGCCCGCGCCCTTGCCGCCGTCCGCGAGCGTCTCGGCCAGCGCGACCAGGCGCTCGGTGGCGTCGTCGCGGCGGTCCCAGAGCACGTCCTCGACCGCGTCGCGCAGCACGGGATCGAGGTCGTCGTAGAGCAGCACGCGCCCGGCGTTGACGATGCCCATGTCGAGGCCGTTGGCGATGGCGCGCTGCAAGAAGGCCGCATGCATCGCCTCGCGCACGACGTCGCGGCCGCGGAAGGCGAAGCTGACGTTGCTGATGCCGCCCGAGGCGAGCACGCCGGGGTGCAGCGCCTTGATCTGGCGCACGGCCTCGATGAAGTCGAGCGCGTAGCGCCGGTGCTCCTCGATGCCGGTGCCGACCGTCAGCACGTTGGCGTCGACGATGATGTCCTGGGGCGCAAATCCGACCTGATCGCGCAGGATGCCGATGGCGCGGTCGAGGATCTCGACCCGACGGGGCAGCGTATCGGCCTGGCCCTGCTCGTCGAAGGCCATGACCACGACCGCGGCGCCGAATTGCTGCACCAGCCGCGCCCGCTCGACGAACGTCGCCTCGCCGTCCTTGAGGCTGAGCGAGTTGACGACGCAGCGGCCCTGCAGGTTCTGCAGGCCGGCGAGGATCGTGGCGAAGTCGGACGAGTCGACCATGACCGGGATGCGCACAATGTCCGGCTCGGTGGCGATCATCCGGCAGAAGCGCGTCATCGCCTCCGGGCCGTCGATCAGGCCGTCGTCGAGGTTCACGTCCAAGATCTGGGCGCCGTTGTCGACCTGCTCGCGCGCGACCTCGACCGCGCTGGCGTAGTCCGCGGCGCGGATCATGCGCGCGAACGCCCGCGAACCGGCGATATTCGTGCGCTCGCCGACGTTGACGAAGGGGATCTCCGCGCTCTTCTCGAAGGGCTGCAACCCCGACAGCCGCAGCAGCGGCTCCGGCGGCGCCACCGCCGGGTCGAGCGCGGCACAGGCACGCGGGGCCACGCCAGCGACTGCGGCCGCCATCGCCGCGACGTGGGCCGGCGTCGTGCCGCAGCAGCCGCCGACGAGGTTGACCATGCCGGCGCGGGCGAAGTCGCCGATGACGGCCGCCATCGCCGTCGCGTCGTCGCGGTACTCACCAAGCTCGTCGGGCAGGCCGGCGTTGGGGTAGACCAGCGCCGGCAGCGGCGACGCGTCGACCAGCTCCTGCAAGAACGGCCGCATCGCCGCGGCGCCGAGCGCGCAGTTCAGGCCGACCGCGGCGATCGGTGCGTGCATCACGCTGGCCCAGAAGGCCGCCGGCGTCTGGCCCGAGAGCGTGCGCCCGGCGGCGTCGGTGATCGTGCCCGAGACGAGCACCGGAAGTCGGATCGCCTCGATCGCGACCGACGCAGCGGCGGCCCGCTCGGCGAAGACGCGCTCGATGGCGAAGAGCGCCGCCTTGGCGTTGAGCGTGTCGAAGACGGTCTCGACCAGCAGGCCGTCGACCCCACCGTCGAGCAGGCCGCGCGTCTGCTCGGCGTAGACCTCGACCAGCTCGTCGAAGCTGACGTTGCGCGCGCCGGGATCGTCGACGTTGGGCGAGAGGCTGGCCGAGCGCGTCGTCGGCCCCAACGCGCCGAGCGCCCAGCGCGGCGTGCCGGGTGTGCGCGCCTCGGCGTCGCGGCAGGCGCGGGCGGCCAGCGCGGCCGCTTCGACGTTGGCGCGGTAGGCCAGCGCAGAGAGGCCGTATTCTCCGAGCGCCAGCGCGTTGGCGCCGAAGGTGTTGGTCTCGATCAGGTCGGCCCCGGCGTCGAGGTAGCGGCGGTGGATCTCGGTCACGACGTCGGGCCGCGTCATGGCCAGGATGTCGTTGCAGCCCTGCAGCGGCGACGGGTGGCCTGCAAGCTCGGCGTTGCGGAAGTCCGCTTCTTGCAGGCCGAAGGTCTGGATCATCGAGCCCATCGCGCCGTCGAGGACCAGGATGCGGCGGCGCATCGCGTCCCAGAGCGCGTCGGCGGCGCGCGGGGCGGCGAGGGGGCGCGTCGGCGGCAAGGCGCGTTCGTCGGGCATCACGGGCTCCAGGGCAATTGCGACGCGGATCGACGCGACGCGACGGCGTTTTGGCATCCGCGCCCCCGGGTGGCAAGGGTCGTCGCCCCGTGGGCGCGCCGCGCACCGCTCTGCGCTTGCTGCGATCGCGCCGGCACCGTAGCGTGCAACGCCGCAGTCGGCGCCGCCCCGGGGCCCAGCCCGGCCGTGCGCGCAGGACCCACCATGCCCGACGTCGCCCGAACCGCCGCCATCCCACCGCCCCTGACCGTGCCGCCCGCGTGGCGCTGGCGCCGCATGGCGCTGATCGCGCTGATGGGCCTGGGCGCCTGCGCCGACCTCGGTGGCAGCGGCGGCGGCAGCGGCGACGTGGACGCCGGCAGCGACGCCGGCAGCGACGTCCAGCAGGCCGCGGGTGCCGCCATCGAGCTCGCCAACGACGGCGCCTACCTCGCGGCGGCGCGCGGGGTCATGCAGCGAGCCAAGGTCCGTCTCGACATCGTCCAGTTCGAGACGACCCAGGGCAAGACCCAGGACCTGCTGATCCAGGACATCATCGACGCCCACGATCGCGGCGTCGCGGTGCGCGTCCTGCTCGACGACGAGGTCGACAAGAACGCCCTGCTGATCACCAGGCTGCTGGCCGCGGGGGTCGAGGCCAAGTTGGACTCCAGCGCGGTGCGCACGCACGCCAAGATCCTGGCCAACGAGTCGGAGTTCCTGGTCGGCTCGACCAACTGGTCCTACACGTCGATCGCGTACAACCACGAGGCCAACGTCGTGGTGCGCGTCCCCGGCGCCGTCGCCGGCCTGCTCGGCTACCTCGACAAGCTCTGGGCCAAGAGCAGCAAGCCCCTGCCGACGACGCCGGTCGGCGACGCTGACGCCACGCTCTACACCGACGGCGGCTTCGCCGCGCTCGCGGTGCCGATGATCGACGCGGCCACGACCCGCATCTGGGTCATCACCTACGGCATGAACCTCGATCCGCAGTACAAGGACGGTGAGGTCTGGAAGGCCGTCAACCGCCTGATCGCGGCCAAGAATCGTGGCGTCGACGTGCGGATCATCCTCGAGACGGCCGACTACGCGACCGACACCAACCAGGTCAACGCCGAGGCCCGCGCCGCCCTCGTCGCCGCCGGCCTCGACGCGCGCCTCGACCCGCCGAGCACCATCACGCACGCCAAGGTGCTGGTCGCGGACGACGTCGCCATCGTCGGCACCAACAACTGGGGCTACGGCGGCTTCGCGCTCTACCACGAGGCCGGCATCCGCACCCAAAACGCCGCGGTGGTCCAGGCCCTGGATGCCTACGCCGCGAGCATCTGGGCCACGAGCGAGTGAACGCGCCGCCGCTGGCGTGCCGTCGCCACACGGGCCCTTTGCGCCGTGCGCGGGGCAGCGATACGATCCCACAGAGCGGTGTCGCATCCGACGCCAGCCCGGAGGTCCCATGCAAGCCCACCGCCACTTCAGCGTCGAAGCTGCCAACGCGCTGCTGCCGATGGTGCGGCAGGCCTTCGCCGAGGTCCGTCCGCTGCACCAACGCCTGGTCGAGGTCAGCGCCGAGATGCGGGCGCGCGGCTTTGCCCCGGCGATGCGCCCCGGCGTCCAGATCGAGGCCGCCGCCAGCGCCTGGCAGAGCGAGCTCGAGTCGCTCGCGGCCCGGATCGACGGGCTGCTGCGCCCCCTGACCGAGCTCGGCGTCGAGATCAAGGCGGTCGACGGCCTGGCCGACTTCCCGTCGCAGCACCACGGCCGCACCGTGCTGCTCTGCTGGCATTGGGACGAGCCGAGCGTCGGCTGGTTCCACGAGGTCGACACGGGCTTCGCCGGCCGACGCAAGATCGAGGAGCCGAGCGCGTTCGAAGGCGATCTGCTGAACTAGCGGCGCGTCGTCGAACCCCGGCCACGCTCAATCGGCGTCGACGCCGTGGCGCAGGCCGACGCTGGCGCTCCAATCCGTCGGCTCGTTGCGGCCGAGCGCGACCAGCGGTGGTGCTGCCGATAGCCCGCCGCGCAGGGTCCAGCCCGCCGCGACCTTGACCGAGCTGCTCAGCGCCACGCGGGTGCTCCGTCCGCCGCTGCCGGCGTAGGTCAGGCCCTGGTAGCTGCGCGCCGCCCGCAGCGACTCGGTCACGACCGCCGAGACCACCCAGCCGGCGAGCAGCTCGCGGCCCGCCGCCAGCTCGACGTCGACGGCCGCGCCATCGCGCCAGCCGTCGCGGTCGGCGATCGCGACGCGGCCGCCCACGCTGAGGCGGACGAAGCTCGGCATCGACGTCCGCTCGACGATCAGACCCGCCGAGACCGCCCATTGGCCACGCCCGGTCACGTCGACGCCCATCGGATCGTGCGCGCCGCCGGTGCTGCGGCCGCTCGGTGCCACGAGCCCGAGGGTGGTGGCGAGGCCGGGCCAGGCGCTGCTGCCGACCTGCCACCAATCCGTGCGCAAGCCGAGGTCGAGGTCGCCGGCGCCCTGGCCCCAGCGCTCGACGCGACCGCCGTCGATCTGGCCGGCGCGCTGCGTCAACCGCCACGGCGCCCGCAGCCACGCCGCGTTGCGCTCGCTCAGGCGCAGCAGGACGCCGAGGTTGGCGCTCGCCGAGCGTGTCGCGTCGGCACCGGCGACGCTGTGGAGTGCGCCCTTGCCGTCCCAATAGCCGAGGCCGGTCCCGGCGGCGACGTCGAAGGTGACGCTGGCCTGCTCGTAGAGCGCCAACCTGCCGAGGCCGTAGGCGCCGGCCGAGAAGCAGCACGCGCTGGCCCAGGCAGCAGCCGGCAGCAGCGCCACGATCGCGACGAGCAGGGACGCGACGGCCGACGCCTTCATAGGTTCACGTCGACCTTGGTCTCGCCGCTGAGAGCCCCCTTGGTCGCACGCACGGTGATGGTCCAGGCGCCAGCCATCTGCAGCGTGACGGGGAAGGCGACGTAGCTGCCGTCACCGCTGTCGGTCACGACGGCCGCCTCGGTCGAGCCGTGGCCGTGCATCGGCATCATCGGCTCGACCGTGACGACCGCGCCGCTGATCGCCACGCCCTCGGCGTCCTTGACCCGGATCTCCGCTTCGTTCTGGCCGACCTTCGCCGCCGGATCGAAGAGCAGCTGCACCTCGAGGCCGCCGCTGGCCGTGTCGGCTGGCTCCGCGCTGCAGCCGAGCACGAGGCAGGCCGTGGTCCACGCGCCGAACCACGTCCGCATCCGCCGCGGGATCGCCGTCCAAGGTCGGTTCTTCGCGACGCGACGGGCCGAACCAGCGCGCGCGGACGGGTGGGTGGGGTTGCTTGGGCTCATCATGGTGTCTCCTCGCTGGCGACGATCCGGACCGCCAGCCGTGGGCGGTCCTTCGAAGCGCCAGCAAACCTAGGCGGCGAGACCGCGCGGTGCGTGTGGCATTTCGTCGCAGAGCCGCGCGCAGGGTGCAGACAGTCCGCCGCCGCGACCACCGCGGGCTACCTTGCTCGGTGCGGGCGGCGGACCCCGCGACGCGGCGAGGGCCAGATGGCGATCCCAGGCGACTCTTCGATGCACGCGCCCATGACCGGTGCGCCCCTGCGCTGGCTGCGCACGCTGCGCTGGGCGTGGTACGCGAGCGCCGCGGGCATCACGCTCGCCACCGCGACGATGGGCATCGACCTGCCGCTCCCTTCGCTGCTGGCGCTGTTTGCGCTCGGCGCCGCGACCAACCCCTGGTTGGTGCCGACCTCGGCGGGCCCGGCGCGGATCGGCCGCGCCAGCGCCGCGATCGGCCTCGACGTCGGCCTGTTCACGGCGGCCCTGCTGCTGACGGGCGGCGCGTACAACCCGTTCTCGCTGCTGTACCTGGTGCTGGTCGTCGCGGCGGTCAGCGTCACCAGCGGCTGGCGCGCCTGGTCGCTGACGCTGTGGACGCTGCTCGCGTTCGCCGTGCTCTTCGGCGTCGCGCCGCGCGAGCTGGGCATGCCGCCGCAGACCCACGACGAGCACGTCGCCTTCCACCTGCGCGGCATGTGGCTCGCGGCGGGCGTCGCGGCCGGCTTCATCGTCTACTTTGTCGACCAGCAGCGACGCGAGCTGGCCGCTCGCGACGTGGCGCTGCTGCAGGAGCGCGAGCGGCTGGCGCGGGTCGAGCGCCTGGCCTCGCTGGCGACGCTGGCCGCGGGGGCGGCCCACGAGCTGTCGACGCCGCTCTCGACCATCGCGGTGGTCGCCCACGAGCTCGACGCCGCGCTGGGCGAGCTGGCAGCGGCATCGTCCGCCGCGACCGAAGAGGCCGGGCCGCTGGCCGAGGCGCGCGAGGACGCCCGCCTGATCGGCGCCGAAGTCCGCCGCTGCCGCGAGGTGCTCGACCGCCTCGCGGCCGACGCGGGCGAGCTGCGGGGCGCGCCGCTGGCGCCCTGTGCCGCCGACGAGCTCGTCGAGGCCATCGTCCGCCGCGTCGGCCCCAGCGGTGCCCGCCTGCGAACTCGGGTCGATCCCGCCGCTGCGCCCCTGCGCCTGCCGCGTGGGCCCCTGGCGATGGCGCTGGCCGGCCTGGTCGACAACGCCCTGCGCGCCGCGCCGACGAGCGAGCCGAGCCTGACGCTGCGCGCCGACGGTGGCGGCTGGCACCTGGAGATCGACGACGCCGGCCCCGGCATGGACGCGGCGACCCTGGCCCGCGCCGGCGAGCCCTTCTTCACCACCCGCGCCGCCGGCCAGGGCATGGGCCTCGGCCTGTTCCTCGCCCGCGAGCTCGTGACCCGCATCGGCGGCGACCTGCGCATCGAGAGCACGGTCGGCGTCGGCACCCGCGTCCGGGTCTGGCTGCCCGGCGCCGCGACGGAGGTCCCATGAACCATGCTCCGCACGACGGCGCGACCTCGGGCTCGGCGCCGCACGGCGCGGCCCTGGCCGACGACGCCACTGGCGACGAGGTCCTGCTGCTGCTCGACGACGACGAGCGCTTTCGCAGCCGCATGGCCAAGGCGCTGCGCAAACGTGACCTCGTCGTGCTCGAGGCGGCGACCGTGGCGTCAGCGCTCGAGGCGATCACGGCCTCGAGCCCCACGCTGGCGCTGCTGGACCTGCGCGTCGGCGAGGGCGACGGCCTGCTCGTGCTCGACGCGTTGCTGCGCCGGTCGCCGCAAGCGCGCGCCGTGATGCTGACGGGCTATGGCAGCATCGCCACCGCGCTCGACGCGATGCGCCGTGGTGCCTGGCACTACCTGACCAAGCCGACCGACGCAGACGCCGCGCTCGCGGTGTTGGACGGCCCGCGCGGCGCGCCTCGCCACGACGAGACAGCCGCTGACGCGCCGTCGCTGGCGCGGGTCGAGTGGGAGCATATCCAGCGCGTGCTGACCGACTGCGACGGCAACATCTCGGAAGCGGCCCGCAGGCTCGGCCTGCACCGACGCTCGCTGCAGCGCAAGCTCGGCAAGTTCCCGCCGCGCATGTGAGTCAGACGCAGGGCGGTCGGGCGCGGCGCTGTCGAGCGCGGGCGCGACGAACCGGACGCGCCGCCTACTTGAAGAAGAACTCCCACGTGCCGCCGTCCTCGTCGTACCAGGCGTGCTCGCCACCCGGCGACGCCGACGACGCGATCATCGAGGCGGTCGGGCGCGGGTAGGTGTAGTTGTGGTTGACGATGAGCATGTGCGCGCCGCCGTGGTTGGCGCAGCGGCTCAGCCACATCCAGCCCGTGACGTTGGTGTCGCACCAGTGGTGCTCGAGCCAGATGTAGCGACCAGCGTCCGAGCCGTACCAGCCGGTGCACGCCGAGCCGGTCAACAGCTTGGCGCTGTCGATCCAGCCCTGGCCGTTGCTGCGGTGCTGGTTGCACTCGGCGGTCTCGGAGTGACGGAAGTAGGCGAACTGCTTGCCCTGGTAGCCAGCGGTCACGTTCATGACGAAGGCGTTGTAGAACTTGGAGCCGGCGTCGGAGGACTCGGCCGGGCTGGTGAAGGTCTTGACCATCCACTGCTTGATGCCACCGCGCGCCGCCAGCAGGATGCCGGCGTCCCAATCGTCCTGGCTGATCGGCGTCGAGCCATCGAGGTCGACGTGCTTGATGAAGCGCGTCCAGCCGCCGCCGTCGGTCACCATGTCGCAGTGGACCTGCTGGGCCGGGATCGGGCCCGCGCCGTCGAGGTCGATCGTGTAGGTGCCGCTCGGCGCCTTGGCGTTGCCGGCGAGGATCTCGGCGCAGGTCTTCTTGGCGCCGGCGACCTTGCACGCCGTCGAGCAGCCGTCGCCGTCGTTGAAGTTGGCGTCGTCGCAGTCCTCACCCGGCTCGACCACGCCGTTGCCGCACATACCGACCACCTGGCGCCACTGCACGCCGTCGCAGTAGGCCATGTGCTTGGTGACGCTGTCGAAGTAGCTGTGGCCGGCCTTGGCCGCGATGCAGACGAACGGCGGCTTGTCGAGCGCGCCGACCGAGAAGCTGCCGGTCGTGCCGACGCTGACCGAGGAGGTGACCTTGCCGTTGATGGCGTAGCTCTTGATCTGGCCGTCGGTCTTGTTGCCGGCGTTGCACAGCGTCTCGTTGCCCGGGACCTGGGGCAGGCAGAAGCCGGTGTCGAGGACCTTGAGCGTCCAGGTGCCGTCCAGCGGCTTGCCGATGTAGTCGGCCAGCGAGCCGACCTTGAGCGTCGACTTCTCGGTCAGGGTGACCTTGTAGGACTTGGCGTCCTTGTCGCCGCAGGGGTCGCAGATCGTCAGGCCCTTGGCCTTGTCGTCCGGGGGCAGGATCTTGATCGAGACGACCGAGAGGTCGGTGTTCGCGATCTCGATGTCGATGGCGATGGTGTTGGCCAGGCCGACCTTGGCGAAGGTGGCGACGGCGAGCGCGTCGGAGCCGGTGTTGTCCGGGATGGCGACCGGCAGCGTCGAGAGCGTCGCGGCCTCGTTGTACTCGGTCGACAGCGCGCCATCGAGCACCTTGTTGCCCGTGGCGCCGGGGGCGCAGACGACGTTGCCGTTGGCCGCGATGCCCGTCATCGTCTCGCCCGGCTTGCAGGTGCCGACGGGCATCGGCACGCCCGTGAGCTTGCTGCCGTCGCCGACGAAGCCGGCCGCCGTGACGGTCTTGGCCGCGACGTCGCCCGAGAAGGTGCCGTTCTTGGCCTTGAGCGAGTTGCCGCCCAGGTCGACGTCGTTGTCGAACGCCAGCTCGGCGACGCTGACGCAGCCGGTGCAGGCGAGGTCGAGCGCGGCGCCGCCCTTGGTCGTCGCGCCCGCGTAGTTGAAGCCGATCTTGGCCGCGGCGACGCTGCCGTTGGCGATCTGGTCGCTCGAGATGCAGCCGCTGCACGACAGCGCCTTGGCCGACTCGGCGAGCAGGGCCGTGGGCGCCGCATGCAGCTTCTGACGCGGAAGCTCCGGATCGGCGCCGATCTTGACGCCGAGCCAGGCGTCTGCGCCGGTGAAGGCGGCGGCGTCGATGGCCTTGCTGCTGCCGATCGCGTAGCTGAAGCGGCCGTTGCTGAGGGTGACCTTGACCGGGCCCTCGCTCCACGCCGCGGCCGGCGCGTCCTTGCCGGCGTAGATGGCGAAGGTCACGTCGTAGGCGCCGTCGACCGCAGGGGCGCCGCCAGATGACGTCAGCACGCCCTCCGCGAGGACGGTGGGGGTCACCGCTGCCAGGGCCACGGCTGGCATCGCCAGCATCGCAGCACAGAGCACACCCAAGGGGGTCCGCCCTAGCAGACCAGCGATCACGGAACCAGCGGCGTTGCGCATGTTGTCGTCCTCGAGGTGAGCGCGGCGCAGCAAGGGCGCGCCGACGCGGGGTTCGTCACGCAAGGTACCGCCCTGGCAGTCCGAGGGAAAGATGCACTTATGATTCTCCGTGTCGACAGGTTCGCGTCGACGTGGACGTCCGGCCCGGGTAGGATGGAGCGGTCGGCGGGATGACACCGGGCGGAGGCCCGACGAGGGCAGCGATGCAGGCGCTTGGAGATCGGCGCGAAGAGCGATCGGACCGTCCGGATCGGCGATCGGATCGGCGATCGCAGACACGCCTTGCGCGCCATGCGCGGGCGATGGCCGTGATCGCGGCGCTGGTCTTCGGCGCGACGACACCCTGGACCGCAGGACCGGCGTTCGCGGCGACGGCGGCGGGCAGCGCGGGCGCACGGCAGCCGGGACCACGATCGCCGGCACGCGCGCGTCAGGCCAAGGCCGCACCGCGCCTCGACTGGAGCAGCCGCGGGCGCGCGATCGCGTTGACGGTGCGCGGTCGCGGCTGGTCGTTGCGGGACGAGCACCACCCGGACGCGGCTCCCCACCAACTCGTCGAGGCCGTCGAGATCGTGCGCGACGGTGACGTCCTGGTCCGCCTCGACGTCTTCGCCAACCCCAACCGCGAGACGGCGGCAGAATGGCTCGACGGCGACCAGCGCCCGCTCGGCCTCGCGGCCAAGGACGTCCGGCCGATCGCGGCCCCCGCCGGCGCGCCCCGCGGCACCAGCGCGTTGCGGCTGCACGTCGAGCACGCCTCCCAGAGCCAGGCGCGCACGTTGGCGCTGATCACGACGTCGACCCAGCGGCTGCGCCTGACCTGCGAGGACGCCGAAGATCCGGACGCCGTGGCCGCGTTCGCGGCCGCCCTGGCCGGCCTGTCGTGGCCGCAGGCCCAGGGCACGCGGGGTGCGCGATGACGGCGCGATTGCGGGCCGCGCTGGGCGTGGCGTTGCTGCTGGCGGTCCAGGTCGCCGCGACGCCCTCGGCCTGGGCCGTCGGTCAATGCGGCAACCAGAAAGACACCTGCAAATGCGGCAAGAACAACCCCTACCCCTGCTGCGACAACGGCAGCAACTGCACCTGGTGGGCGTGGAACGAGGCCTGCTGCAACTGGGGCATCGGCTTGCCGGGCTGGGGCAACGCCAACACCTGGGCCAGCTACGCCAAGCAGAACAGCAACTTCGTCGTCCAGGGCAGCCCGGTGGTCGGCAGCATCGCGACCTCGACCAAGGGCACCTACGGCCACGTCGCCTGGGTCATCGGCGTCGGCAACGGCACCGTCACCGTGCGCGAGATGAACTGCTGCGGCACCTGCGCCTACGGCATGATCCAGCGCACGCACGCGACCAGCTATTTCAACTCCGGCTTCATCGTGCCCAAGCCCAAGGGGCCGGTCTGCGGCAACGGCGGCTGCGAGGGCGGCGAGCATTGCGCGAATTGCCCGCAGGATTGCGGTGGCTGCTGCGGCAACGGCGCCTGCGACCACGGCGAGACCTGCGGCAGCTGCAGCAAGGACTGCACCTGCCCGCCCAAGGGCGCGCTCGACGTCGCGGCCTGCAACAGCGCGCGCGGCTGGGCCAGCGACGACAACGTGCCGGGCAAGGCGCTGACGGTGCGGCTCAAGGTCGATGGCAAGGAGCTCGGCAACGTCACGGCCAACGCCCCGCACGGCGCGCAGGGCAACCACGGCTTCAGCTGGACGACACCGACGTCGCTGCACGACGACACGCACCACACCGTCGTCGCGGTCGCCGACGACGGCGAAGGCAAGGGCAACGCGCAGATCGGCAGCCGCCCGCTGCGCTGCTGGGCCGGCGAACGCGCCGACGGCCCCTGGACGACCCAGGCCGAGGCCGCCTCGAGCGTCGCGGTGCAGGTCCGCGGCGCGGGCAGCGACGCCGACGCCAAGACGCCGCTCGCCTCGCGCCTGGTCGGCCTGGATCATCGCCACCCCAAAGACGATCCGTATGCCACCTCGGGCGCGGTGCAGAGCTGCCTGCAGCCCGGGACGGCGCCGTTCGAACGCGCCTTCGTCGAGGTCCAGGCCGATGCCAGCGAGCTGCCGCTGACGGCGACGCTGCGGGTCGATGGTAGCAACGCGCTCGCCGTGCCGCTCGCCACCGCCGGCCAGACGCTGACGCTGGCCAAGGTTGGCCTGGCGCTCTGCCTGCGCACCGCCGCCACCGCCGAGAACGTGCTCGCCAAGGCCGGCGGGATCGCCTTGCGCTCGCTGCGCTTCCAGACCGGCAGCTGGTGGCACGGCGTCGAGGCGACCGGCCACGGCCTGCGGCTGACGCTGCACGAACAGGACGGCGGCGCGCTCGAGGCGGCTCCGGCGCTCGGCCTTGCGGGCGCCAACGGCGCGAGCGGCGCGGTGCGGGTGTGGCGGCCGCTGGCCGAGCCCTTCGACAGCGTGCGCGGCGCCGCCGTGGCCCAGGACGCCCGGGCGTCGCTCTGGCTGCTGACCCACGCCGAGGACGACGGCGGCGTGCTGCTCGCCGGCCAGTTCGAGGCGGCACGCCTGTCGCCGCGGACGACGCTGGCGCTGCGAATGACCCGCCCGCCGGGCAGCGACGGCGCTGGCGCGCTGACCGCCGGCACGCTGCTCGAGGTCAAGCGCCTGCGCGTGGGCCGCAACGACAGCGATCGCGTCGGCTTCTTCGACGTCGATCGCATCGGCAGCTTCGGCCTGCAGGCGATGACGGCCGAGGCCGCCGCCGAGCAGAACCTCGGCGGCGGATTCGGCGATCCGGCCGGCGACGGCCCGGACCACGGCGCCGACGCGGCAGGTGGGGCCGCCAACCCGGGCGTCGGCGAGGCGAACGCGCCGACCAAGGTCAAGGCGCTGGGCCGCGTGCTGGTCCTCTCCCACCGCGACGCGGGATGGTGGTCCACGGGCACGCTGCGCGCGACGCTGCGCGACGGCGGGCCCGCGTTCGACCGCGCGCGGCTGCGGATCCGCGGCGGCCTGACAGACAGCGCGCTGACGCTGCGGGCGCTCGCGACCAAGCCGGGGGCGCAGGCGGCCGACGCCCCCGTGCTCGCGGTGGTGCTCGACGCCAGCGGCAACGCGACCTACGAGCTGGCGCTGCAGGGCGATCGCCTGGCGCTGGAGCTGGCCTGGTCCGGCGAGCGCTGGAAGGCCCCGTCGGGCGCGGTGCGGCTCGAAGGCGTCGCCGTCTGCCGCGACGGCTGGTGGAGCCTGCCCTCCGAGTCGGCGGTCGGCATCGACGAGGCGCGCAGCGACGACGGCGCGCTGCGCCTGCACGCGCACAACGACGACGGCCCGGCCAAGGGCCTGCGGGTGCTGCAGCGCGAGCTCGACGTGCCGCAGACCGCCGTGCGCTTCCGGCTGCGTCAGGATGTGCCGGTCGCCGCGCTGCGGATCGCCGTGCTGCTCGACGGCGTGCCGGCAGCCGTGCTCGAAGAAGCGGGCCCGAGCGAGCGCACCGTCGAGGTCCACGGCCTGAGCGCCGCAGCCGGCAGCGGCAAGGCCTCGGGTCCACAGCCGTTCTCGACCATCGGCCTGCTGATGCAGCGCAAGGACGCGCCCCTGCCCGTCGGCGACTGGACCGCCGACTTCGACGCCTTCGAGCTGCGCGGCGTCGACGGCGTCTGGCGTCCGCTGGCCAAGGTCCCGCTGCGGTTGGCCGACGCGTTGGCGCCCGTCCCGCTGGCTGCGGCGGTCTCGCCCGGGCAAGACGCGGGTGGCCTCGGCGCTGACGCCGGCGGCCTCGACCGGGACGCGGGCGCGACGGCACCGAGCGCCCCGGCCGCGGGCTGCAGCGCCACGCCGGCCCGCAGCTCCGCGCCGATCACGGGTGGCTGGCTGATCGTGGCGCTGGCGTTGGCGGCGGTGCTGGCGCTGCGCCGCGCCGAGCCGGGCGAGGGACGGACGGCTACGGCAGGTCCATCGGGCACTTGCCGATCGTGACGGCGACCTCGGTGGTCTTGCAGGCACCGAGCGCCGAGATCGCGTCGTTGACGAGCTTGTCGATACCGGCGAGCACCGTGGGCGCGTTCTTGAACTCGTAGGTGTGCTTGAATGTCTCCTTGCCGTTGGAGAACGTCAGCCAGGCGATCGGGCCGTCGGCGCAGCCCGGGCAGCCGTAGGTCGCCTGCAGCGGCGTCGCGCCGATGGCGTTGATCAGGGCCTCGAGCTGCGCAGCGGCGCCCGTCGTCAGCACACCTTGCCCCATCTGCAGCGGATCTCCGGCCTTGTCGCTGATCGTCAGCTCGATCTTGGCGCCCTCGAAGACCAGCTCGGTCTTGCAGGCGCCGACGCATTTGCCGCTCGCGAAGCCGGCCGAGACGAGGTTGCCTTCGGGGAAGGTGCCCGGATCGGCGTCGGCCTCGCCGGAGGTATCCGCCGCCGTGTCCTCGACCGTCGCCGTGTCGGAGTCGCCGCTGGTATCCGCCGCGGTGTCCTCGGCGGTCGCCGTGTCCTCGGCCGTCGCCGTGTCCGCGGCCGTCGCCGTGTCCGCGGCCGTCGCCGTGTCCTCGGCCGTCGCCGTGTCCGCGGCCGTCGTGTCGGCTGCGGTCGTCGTGTCGCTCTCGGCCGTCGTATCGGCCTCTGTCGCGGCGTCGGCCGTCGTATCGGCCTGGACATCGCCGGCGCCGCCCTGCGTGTCGAGCACATCCGCGGCCGAGGTCGAGCCTCCGCTGCCCTCGTCGCCGCCGCAGCCGCTGACGGCCACGGCTGTGACGAGCGCCAGGACCCAAGAACCGACAACCACGCGACGAACGACCATGGGAGCCCCCTGTGGCGGCGATGGCCGCGCCCGGCAGGCTAGCAGGTTCGCCGAGGCTGCGGAACGAGCGCGATCGCGGGCCGGGCGCGAGGCGGCAGGGGCCAGCGACGGGACGCAGCGCGACTCAGAGGCAAGCCTTGGTCTCGGCCTCGGTGGCGGTGGCGGCTTGCCAGAGCAGGCTGTTGTGCTGGTAGCAGGCGCCCTCGAGCCAGCCGCCGTCGGGGCTCCAGCGCTGATGGCGGCCGTGCTTCTGGCCCTGGAGCCAGCCCTCGTCGCGGGCGAGCGTGCCGTCGCTGTACCAAGCGCGGCGGCGGCCGTCGTAAGCGCCTTGCCAGTAGCCGTGCTCCATGGCCAGGGCGCCGTTGGCGTACCAGGCCAGGAACGGCCCTTGCAGCAGGTCGTTGTCCCAGGTGGCCTCGTTCATCTTGGCGCCGTCGCTGTAGAAGGCCTTCCAGGCGCCGGTGCGCTTGTTGCCGAGCCAGCTGCCGACGCTGACGAGCGTGCCGTTGTCGGCCCAGCGACGCTCGTCGCCGGTCTTGGCGCCGGCGACCCAATGCAGCTCCAGCGTCTGCTGGCCGGTCGGGCCCCAGGCCTTCTCGACGCCTTCGCGCTTGCCCTTGACCCAGGGCACTTCGCTCAGCGGCTTGCCGGTGGCGGTGTAGGTGCGCTGCGGGCCGTGCAGTTGGTCGTCCTGGTAGCTGGTCTCGTTGAGCACGACGCCACTCTCGGCGTAGGTCGTCCAGACGCCGTTGGCCTTGTGGTTGACGTAGTGCTGCTCGGATTGCTTGGAGCCGGACGGGTACCATTGGGTCCAGTCGCCGGCGGGCATGTTCTTGTCGTAGAAGCGCTCGAACTGCAGCTTGCCGTCTTGGTACCAGCCGCGCTCGGGCCCGGTGCGGCCGCCCTTGACCCACTGCGTCTCGCGCTGCTTGGCGCCGTCGGGCCACCACCAGCGCTCGACGCCCTCGCGCAGGCCGAGGTCGTAGGGCGCCTCCTGCTGCTTGGCGCCGTCCTGGTACCACTGCCGCCACAGCCCCTGGGGCTTGCCGTCGACGTACGGGAACTCGGATTGCAGCGTGCCGTTCTGGTACCAGTTGCGCATGCTGCCCTGCGGCTTGCCGTGGTCGTACGTCGCGCTCGACTGCGGGCTGCCGTCGGGCCAGAAGCTCACGGCCTTGCCGTGGTTCTGACCGTTCAGGTAGCCGGTCTCCTGCAGCAGCATCCCCTCGGCCGACCAGTAGCGGACGGTGCCGTCGAGCTTGCCGTGGTTCCAGGGCTCCTCGGTCGTCAGGGCGCCGTTGATGGCCCAGGCGCGGAACAGGCCGTGGTTCTGGCCGCTGTCGTAGGATCGCTCGAGCACGAGCAGGCCGTTGTCGTTCCAGGAGCGGAACGGCCCATGGCGATGGCCATTGCCGAGCTCGCACCAGCGTGTCTGGCCGCCGCCGTTGAGGATCTGCTTGCTGCCGGCTGGGCAGTCGAGGTCCGAGGGGCCGGGCCCGCTGGCGACGCCGTTGAAGGTGGTGCCGTCGGCCTGGGCGGCCTGGGTCGCGTCGTCGCCGGCCGCAAGATCGGCCCCGTCCTCGGCGACGCAGCCGAAGAGCGCGGCGACCACGGCGCCAACGAGGCCCCTGGCGAGTGAACTGCGCATCGTCGCCTCCCTCAGCCAACCTGCGTCGAACGGCGACGCAGCACGATCAGCGCCGTGGCCAGCAACGTCAGCAGACCGGCGAGGCCGCCGACGCCGGCCACCGGCCGCGGCGACGCGGTGCAGCCGCCGGCGCCGGCCTCGGCCATGACCGCGGCATCGTTGGTACCCGGATCGTTCCACGGCTTGCTGGTGCGCTGGATCGGGCACTTGGAGTCGTCGCGCTTGTCGACGTGGCGCACCGAGCCGTCGTTGGCGGGCAGCGGCCAGCGCTGCTCGACCGGCGCGAGCACCAGCGTCGCAGGCAACGCCGGCTTGCCGACCGTGGCGCCGGCGATGGCCTGGTCCACCAGCTCGATCTGGGCGGACGGGATCGGCGTGGCCGGGCCGGTCTCGTCGAGCAGCTCGACCCGCAAGGCCATCGGTGCCTGCTTGAAGCGCGGATCCACGGCGTTGTTGCCGATCTCGCCGCTGGCGTTGAAGTCGTTGGGCACCGTGCCGTCGATGACCCAGCTGCCGATGCCGTCGATGCTCAGGCGCGTCTTGTCGTAGGGGTACCAGCCGGTGCTGCAGACGCGGCGGAACTGCGCGACGTATTGGTTCGAGACGTCCGGCAGGTCCTGGTTGAAGGCGAAGATCGGGTCACGGTCCATCTCCTCGGGCGAGATGCGCATGACCAGGCGGGTCACGCGCTGCGAGGTGATCAGGGCGTCCGAGATGGCGTGGATCGGCGCGATGAACTCCTTGTCGAGCGCGTCGGCGAGCTTGGGTCCGTCGATCGGCAGGGTCGAGGGCGCCTGCAGCTGCTTGGCGCACCACGAGCTGCTGCCGGGCCGCTGGTTGGCGTAGCCGCAGCTGGTCAGCTGGCTGAAGTAGCTCAGCGGCTCCTGGCCGGCGAGTTTGGCGAGGCCCGTGTGCTTCTCGAGGATGGCGACTGAGTCCTGGTTCAAGATCAGGTTGCTCTTGAGCAGCGCGGCGCCGAGCTCGGCGGCGCTGGTGGCGAGCGAGATCGGCAGCGCGTTCATGCGCTGGCCTTCAGAGACCAGGGCGGTGTCCTTGCCCGGGCCGGCGTACTCGGTGGCGAAGGCGCGGCCCGCGGCCTCGTCGATCGCGGCCGAGAGGACCTGGCCGTAGTTGTTGCCACCCTGGAACCAGTTGAGCTTGAGCGGGTTGACCTCGACGTGCTGGTGGTTCTTCGGCACGCCGCGGCCCTGCCCGGCCATCGTCACCACGACGCTCATGTCCTCGGTCGCGGCGATCGAGGTCAAGCGCAGCGGCACGCAGGCGTCGCTGTCGTCCATCTCGAGCACGATCGGCTTGATCTCGTTGACGCCGGCGTTGTTCTGCAGCTTGACCGCGACGAAGAGGTCACCCTTGGCCAGGTGGCTGTCGATGATCGGCAGCGCGGCGGCCGGGGTGGCGTAGCCGTTCTTGTTGAGCCAGTCGAGCAGGGCCTTGGCGTCCTTGCTCGCCAGGATCTCGTAGTCGTAGGGGCCGGCCTGGTCCTTTTCGAGCACCTGCACGGCCTCGCCGCTGGCGCCGTCGGAGTCGGCGCGGCTGCCGGCGTTCGGCGCGGCGTTGAAGCCGCCGCCCGAGGCCGACTTGGCGGCGTCCTGGGCGCTGTCGCCGAAGCAGAACTGCTGCCAGCTGCGGCAGTTCTCGTCGTTGGCCTCGAGCTGGGTCGAGAAGCGCGGCGCGTGGCGCTGGTCGAGCTGGTCGAAGACCCACGACGAGCCGACCGAGACCTTGGGCTTCTTCGGCAGCGGCAGGACCCAGCCGAAGTCCTCGGCCAGCCCCGAGAAGCGCACCTCGACCCAGACCGTCGTGCGATGCGTCTTGGGGTCCTGGTGGAAGAGCACGCGCTCGGCGTTCTGCAGCACCAGCTGCGTGGTCTGCTGCCCCGGCGGCGAGAAGCAGCCACCGCAGGCCAGGGCCGCGGTCGGGTGCAGGGTCAACGCGGTCGTCAGCAGCGCGGCGAAGGCGCCGAGGCTGAGCGTGCGGCGAAGGAGGCGAAGGTGGGGCGTGCGCATCGAGGTCTCCACGGTCGAGGGCCAGAGGGTGGCCGATGCGATCAGGAGATGCCAGAAACGCGCCAACCGCGCCGCCACGCTGCAACATCTCGCGATGAAATGACTATCCGACGATGACGCCGCGACGGAACGTGGGCGCAGAGTGTAGAGTCTTTCGACATGTCGAAAATCAAAGCGAGCAAGTACCCGCGGCGGCGCGACGGCTCAGGGCGTCGCGAACGTCGTGGTGACGGCGGCAGGCAGCGGCAGCGCGTCGAGGCCCTTGGACACCGAGAGCGCGCCTGCGCCGCCGCCTTGCATCACCACCGCGAGGCCTCCGTCGGCGTCGAACATCGCCTCGACGTAGGGCACCCAGGTGCCGACCTGCCAGCGCAGGCTCGCGTCGGCGACGATCAGGTCGACCTGCAGCGGATGCGCCCCGGCACCGAGCCCCGCCGGCAGCTGCCAGCGCAGGGCACCGGGCCCGCGGACGACGGACTTCTCCGGCGCCAGCCAGGGTTCGCCGTCGATGCTCGCGCTGTCGACGCCGACCACGTCGCCGACGCTGCTGCCCGGATCGCTGCTGCCGACCAGGCAGAGGCCGCCGTCGACGGGCGCCGCGGCGAAGCTGACGCTGCCGCGCAGCAGCACGTTCGGGTCGGCGGCGACGATGTCCTGGCGCCAATAGCTGGCCGCAGCGGCGCCATAGACCGCGGCCGGCCGGGCCCAGCGCTGCACGGTCGCGCCGGGGTCGCCGGCGATGGCGTGGCTGCCGAGGGCGGCGATGCCGGCGGCGAGGCCGTTCTGCAGGCGATGGACCATGCCGAGGCTGTGCAGCTCGCAGCCCGAGGCGAAGACGATCGCGCCGTCGTGGCGGATGGCGAGCAGATCGCCGCGGGCGTCGGCCGCGACCAGCCAAGCGTTCGGCCCGAACTCGGTGCCGTCCGGCTCGTCGGGGCTGCCCGGCTCGTCGGGGCTGCCCGGCTCGTCGGGATCGCTGCCGACAGTGCCAGGGTCCGCGACGACCGTGACGCCCTCGTAGCCGGCGACGGCCAGGACCTCCGCCGCGCTGGCGAAGTCGACCGGCTGGATCGCCGCCACGCCCGAGGCCAGCATCGCCGCGCGCACGCCGCCTTGCAGGCCGCAGACCTTGGCCTCGAGGTGGAACTGGCCCGAACCCTGGGCGGCGTCGCCGGCCGCGTCGCTGGCGCCGGTGTTGCTGCTGGCGGCCGAACCGCATCCCGCGAGCAGGAGCCAGACCCAGGCGACGACGACGCAGCGCAGGCGGGAGGAACCGCGCACGCCAAGCACCGCCAGAGCGTGGAAGAAGGAGTTCATGCGCGCATGGTGCCGCAGCACGCGCACGGTTGCTAGGGCGGCCGAGGGGCGCGCCGGCGACTACGGCGACTGGCAGGCGCCGGCGCTGCAGATCTTGCCGCCGCCGCAGCTGACCCCGTCGATGGCGGCGAGGTGCGAGCAGCCCTTGGCGCTGCAGGCGTCGACCGTGCAGGGCTTGCCGTCGTCACACGAGCCTGCGGGCTGGTTCACGCAGCCGCCAGACGTCGCGCAACCCTGGTTGCCGAAGGTATCCGACCGCCAGACGTGGAAGTTGGCGACGCTCCCGGCGCCGACGACGCCGCCGAACGTCCAGCCCAGCGAGCTGCTCCATTCGCCGTGCGCCGCCGTGCGCGCGCCTCCCTGCTCGACCTCGCCGACCTCGCCGAGCACGCCGTCCGCGCTGCGGATCGCGACGGACCACAGCTGCTCGCCTGCCGTGCGGATGGCGGCGCCGTACGCCCCGCCGCCGATGTCGGCGACGCCCACCACCATCGCGTTGGGGCGCGGCAGGGTCTGCTGCCACAGGGCCTGCTGCGTCGCGGTGTCGAGCATCGCGAGCAGAGGCCGGGTCGTGCCGGCGCTGGCCGCAAAACCGCCGACGAGCAGCCCGGCCTGGACGACCTGGATCGCCGCGACGGTGCCGCTCGATCCCGCTGGTGGCGCGATGAGCTTCGAGGAGTGGTAGTTGCCCTGGCTGTCGAATCGCGCCATCCACAGCTGGCCGGCGCCGTTGCCGCCGCACCAGAGGGACGAGCCAGCCCCGGCGGCAGCGGCGCCGAACGCGCCAGTGCCCGACGGCGGTGCCATCACCTTGACCAGCAGGGGATCCAGCTCCGACTTGAGCCGGACGATGAGGCCTCGGAGGTTGCCCGGCTGGCTCCAGTTGCCGCAGAACCCGACCTGCCCGTCGCCCGTGACGGCGCTGTCCGCGATGGTCTGGTCGTCGCTGAGCTTGGCGATCTGGCCGCCCTTCCAGTTGCCGCTGGCGTCGAACACGGACACCTCGGCGTCGCGCTTGGTCGAGCTGCCCCAGGTCGAGAGCCAGCTGCCGACGACGATGCGACCATCGGCAAGCGCGACCACCGTCATCGCCTCGCCGTCCTGCGGCGTCGCGCTGCTGTTGACGAACTTCCAGAGCTGCTTGCCGTGGCGATCGATGCGCGCCTTGGCCCCGACCGTCGACAAGCCGAACGCGATGTTCGGCACGACCGCCGCGCCGACGGCGATGACGCCGCCGTCCGGCAGGAGCGCCACGTCGTTGATCCGGTCCTCCTGGTCGGCCGACAGCGCGACCGTCGTGGCCCAGAGCCTCGGCTTGCCGGTGCAGACGAGCTGGACGCAGGCATCGTCCTCGGTGCAGGCGGCCCCGTCGCTGCAGCTCGCGCCGTCGAGCGCCTTGTGCCCGCAGCTCGACGTCTTGTCGCAGCTGTCCTGCGTGCACGGGTTGCCGTCGCTGCAGTCCTTGGTCGCGCCCTTGCAGACGCCGACGTCGCAGGCGTCGCCCTCGGTGCAGGCGTCGTTGTCGTCGCAGGGAGACGCGCTCTTGGGCAGCGTCACGCAGCCGGTCTTGGCGTCGCAGGCATCGTCGGTGCAGACGTCGTCATCCTTGCACACGACCGCCACCCCTTTGCAGACGCCTCCGCTGCAGCTGTCGTCCTTGGTGCAGGCGCTGCCATCGTCGCAGCCGCTGGACGTGGGCGCATGGACGCAGCCTTCGGTCGGATCGCAGGCGTCGGCGGTGCAGAGGTTGCCGTCGTTGCAGCTCTTCTGGGTCTTGCCGGGCGCGCAGAAGCCCAAGCCGTTGCAGGCGTCGCCGAGCGTACACGCGTTGCCGTCGTCGCAGGGCGCCGCCGGGTTCTTGGCGTAGGTGCAGCCGGTCGCCTTGTCGCAGCCGTCCTTGGTGCACGGCTCGTCGTCGTCGCAGGTGACGGGGCTCCCGGTGCAGACGCCCGCAGTGCAGCCGTCGCCCGACGTGCAGGCGGAGCCGTCGTCGCAGGCCTTGCCGGACAGGGCGTCGTGCTGGCAGCCCAGGGCCTTGTCGCAGCTGTCGGCGGTGCACGCCACGCCGTCGTCGCAGGACGGCGCGACCTTGCCGGGCTGGCAGACACCGTCGGCACAGGCATCGCCCAAGGTGCAGGCGTCCCCGTCGTCGCACGGCGTCGCCGGCGCGGCGAGCTTGACGCAGCCGGTCTTGGGCTCACATTCGTCCACGGTGCAGACGCTGCCGTCGTTGCAGTCGATCTGCGTGCCGACGCATGTCCCCGCGCTGCAACCGTCGTCCTTGGTGCACGCCGTCCCGTCGTCGCAGGTGCCCGTCGAGAGCGCCTGGTGGGTGCAGCCGCCGGCGGCGACGTCACAGGCGTCGCTGGTGCAGGCGTTGGCGTCGTCGCAGCTCACGCTCGCCGCGGCGACGCAAACGCCGGCCGCGCAGAGCTTGGGCCCCTTGCACGGCGTGTTGTCGGCGCAGAACGAGCCGTCGACCTTGACCGTGGCCTTGCAGCTTCCGGTCGAGGGGTCGCAGCTCGTGACCGTGCAGGGGCCATCGCCGCTGGTGTCACACGCCACGATCTTGGCCGCGATCGGCTGGCAGCTGAAATTGGTCTTGTCGCAGAACCAAGCTGGTTGGCACGGGTTCGCCGCGCCCTTGTCGGCGCAATCCGCGTCGGCCTGGCACGCGCACAGGTTGGCGCCGGCCTTGCACACGCCGCCAACGCAGGTGTCGAACTTGGTGCATGGGTTGCCGTCGGCGTCGCAGGGGCCGAACTCCGCGACGGGCTTGGCCACGCAGGTGCCGGTCTTCGGCTCGCAGGTGGCCTTGCTGCACGCGGTGTCGCCGACGGTCGCGCATTGCTTGATCGACGCGGGGTTGGTCTTGCACACGGCGGCCTTCGGATCGGATTTGTCGCAGTAGGGCAGGCCGTTGCAAAGGTCCCCGTCGTCGAGGCAGTCGGCGTCCTTCTGGCAGGCGCAAGTGCTGGTGCCGGTGCAGACGCCCTGGCTGCAGGCGTCGCCTTGGGTGCAGGTGTTGCCGTCGTCGCAGGCCGTGGTGTCCGGCAGCGGCTTCGGCTTGCAGCTGCCACTGGCAGGATCGCACGCGACCTGGGTGCACACGGCCGGCCCCTGCGCGTCTTGCGCGCACGTGACCTTGGTCGCCGGGTTCAAGACGCATGTGCCGATGGACAGGTCGCAATAGTGCGTGCCCGCGCACGCGTCGACGTCCTTGACCGCGCAGTCTGCGGTCTTTTCGCATTGGCATACCGAGGCGCTGCCCTTGCACGCCCCGCCCGCGCACGCGTCGCCGCCGGTGCAGGGGGAGCCATCGTCGCACGGCGTCCCGTCCGTCGCGCTCTTGGCGGCACAGAGCCCCGTGGCGGGCACGCAGGCCTGCGCGGAGCAGGTCGTGTCCGTGACGCTGGCGCAGGTCTTGACCGTGCCGGGGTTGAGCTCGCAGAGCCCCTTGGCCTTGTTGCAGAACAGCACGCCGTTGCAGACGTTTCCATCCTCTTGGGCGGCGCAGTCCGCGTCGATCTTGCAGCCGCTGACGTCGGTGCCGCTGCATGTGCCCTTGACGCAGACGTCGCCCACGGTCAGCGCGTTGGCGTCGTCGCAGGGCTTGCCGTCGGCGACGGCCTTGGTGGTGCAGCCGCCGCCTTTGTTGGGGTCGCAGAGCGCGACGGTGCAGGGGTTGTCGTCGTTGGGGCAGGTCGGGACGGTCGCCGGGTTGACCTTGCATGCATAGGGGACGGCGCTGGTGTCGCAAAACGCCTTTCCGTTGCACGGGTTGCCGTCATCGAGACAATCCGCGTCCGCCTTGCAGGGGCAGATGTTGACCGGCGACGCGCAGCTCGCGCCCTGGCAGTTGCCCGAAGCCGTGCAAGGATCGCCGTCGTCACAGGGGGTTCCGGCCGCTTTCGGTTGCTCGACACAGGTGCCCAGCGCGGGGGCGCAGGTCCATTGGCTGCAGGGGTTGCCGGTCTCGCCGGCGCAGAGGACCGCGTTCGGCGCCGCCTTGCACATCCCGGGCGTCTGCGTGGTGTCGCAGTAGAGCGTGCCGTTGCACAGATCGCCGTCGTCGTAGGGGGCACAGTCGGCGGTGGTGAGGCAGCCGCCGCATACGTAGGAGCCGCCGCCGCAGGCCCCGGCGCTGCAGGTCTCGCCCTTGGCGCAGACGTTGCCGGTGCTGCAGGGCTGGCCATCCGCGACGGGCAGGTGGCCGCAGAGTCCGGACGTGCTGTCACAACCGTCGTCGGTGCACGGATTGCCGTCCTCGCACGACAGCACGAGCTGCGCCTTGCAGGTGCCGGCCAGGCAGATGCCGGTCAAGACACATGGATTGCCGCCCGTGCAGGCCGAGCCGTCGGGCAGCGCCGTCACGGCACAGACGCCGTCCTGGCACGTCGCGACGCCGCAGTCGGAGACGACACAATCGGTCGTCGCGCTGCACGGGGCGCCCGTGCTCGTCGTATCGGCTGGCGCGGTGTCCGTTGGCGCGGTGTCCGATGGCGCGGTGTCCGTTGGCGCGGTGTCCGTTGGCGCGGTGTCCGTTGGCGCGGTGTCCGATGGCGCGGTGTCCGATGACGCGGTGTCGATCCCGCCGACGTCGGCCGACGCGTCGTCGGTCGGAGCGTCGGCCGAGGCGTCGCCCGCGCCCCCGCCGTCGGCAGAGCCTCCGTCGCCTTCCCCAACGTCGGTCAGGGTCTGGCCCGTGTCGGCGCCAGTCGGGCTGCCGCCCGTCCCTTCGCCACTGCACGCCGCGATCGCGAGCACCAACGCGCCCGCGACCAGCCCGCCCCGTCCGTCACGCATGGCCGCTCTCCACGACCGGCGCACTCGCCGCTGTTGGCCGATGACGTGATTGAGGGCGCGCCGCGACCGTCCCGTCGCGGCGGCCGCTGCTGCGGACCGCCCCCCGGCCCGCCACGAGATTCGGCCCCAACCAGCCGGATTCTAGGGCTGGTCCGCACCGCTGACGAGGAATTTTCGGGCGGGGCCGCCGCACCGCTTCAGGCATGCCGGGCGGATGCTCGGCTGCTGGCAGATGGCGTCAGAGCGCCCCGAGCAAGCGGTGACGCCGCTCAGCCCTGCGCCGGCGCCGGGCCCGCGTAGTCGAAGCCGGCGTTCTCGACCGCGTCGCGCAGGGTCGCGGCGGCCACCGGGCGGTCGAGCAGGACGGTGCCGCTGGCGAGCTCGACGTCGACGGCGAGGCCCGGCACGGCCTGCTGCAGCGCCGCCGTGACGCTGCGGACGCAGCCCTGGCAGGTCATGCCCTGGACGAGCAGCGCGGAGATCGGGGCTTCTTGCGAGGTGGTCATCGTCGACTCCAAACGCGCCGGCGAGCGGGCGCGGTGCGAGGGTTCAAGCGGATGGGGTCGCCGCGTCGGCGGTCGGCCGCCAGCGGCGCAGGCGCAGGGCGTTGCCCAGCACCGACACCGACGACGCCGCCATGGCGGCGCCCGCGATCATCGGCGTCAGCAGACCGGCCGCAGCCAGCGGCAGGCCGAGCACATTGTAGCCGAACGCCCAGCCGAGGTTGGTGCGGATCGTGTGCACCGTGGCCCGGGCGATGCCGAGCGCGTCGACGACGGCGGCTGGATCTGCGCGCAGCAGGGTGATGCCGGCGCTCTGCATCGCGACGTCGGTGCCCGAGCCCATGGCGATGCCGACGTCGGCCGCGGCCAGGGCCGGCGCGTCGTTGATGCCGTCGCCGACCATCGCGACCACGCGGCCCTCGGCGCGCAGGCGCTGCACGACCGCGACCTTGTCGCCGGGCAGCAGGCCGCCCATGGCCCGATCGAGGCCGAGATCGGCGCCGATCGCGGCGGCGGTGGCCTCGGCGTCGCCGCTGATCATCCAGACCTCGACGCCGAGCGCGCGCAGCGCGGCCACCGCGCCCCGGCTCGACGGCCGCGCCAGGTCGCGCAGCTGCACCCGGCCCGCGATCACGGCCTGCTCGCCCTCGCCGTGCGCGACCCAGACCGAGGTGGCGGCCGCCGAGGGCGGCGGCAGCGCGGGCAGCGCGAGGCCGAGCTCGCGCATCCACCGCTCGCTGCCGACCCGGACGACGACGCCCTCGACCCGGGCCACGACGCCGTAGCCGGCGACCGCCTCGCCCTCGCTGGCCTGCAGGGGCGCCAGGCCCAGCGCCGTGGCGTGGCCGGCGAGCGCCTTGGCCAGCGGGTGGTCGCCGCTGCGCTGGGCCGCGACCGCGAGCGCGACGAGACGCTGCTCGGCGAGGGCGCGATCACGGGGGTCCTCGCTGGCGCCGTCGGCGGCGGCGACCTCGACCGCCGCGACCTGGGGCGCGCCCGCCGTCAGGGTGCCGGTCTTGTCGAAGAGCACGACGTCGACCTTGGCCGCGTGCTCGAGCGCCTCGGCGTCGCGGATCAGGATGCCCGCCCGCGCCGCCGCGCCCGTACCGACGACCAGGGCCGCCGGCGTCGCCAGGCCGAGCGCGCAGGGGCAGGCGATGACGAGCACGCTGACGGCCGCGACCATCGCCGGCTGCCAGTCCCCGCCAAGCGCCCACCAGCCGACGAACGTCAGCAGCGCGATGGCGACGACGATGGGCACAAAGACCGCAGCGACGCGATCGACCAGGGCCTGGATCGGCGCGCGGCTGGCCTGGGCGGCCTCGACCATCGCCAGGATCTTGCCGACCGTCGCCTCGGCGCCGATCGCGGTCGTCTGCAGGTCGAGCACGGCGGCACCGTTGATGGCGCCCGCCGGCAGGGCGTCGCCGGGGCCGACATCGACCGGCAGGCTCTCGCCGGTGACGAGCGAGGCGTCGACGCTGCCGCGACCGGCGTGCACGACGCCGTCGACCGGCACGCGCTCGCCCGGACGGACGCGCACGATGTCGCGCACGCGCAGCGCCGCGATCGCCACCCGCTCCTCGACGCCGTCGCGGACGCGCAGCGCCTCGGTCGGCTGCAGCGCGGCCAGCGCGCGCAGGGCGTCGGTGGTGCGGCGCTTGGCGCGGGCCTCGAGCGCCTTGCCGACGAGCACCAGCGTGATGACCGTGGCCGAGGACTCGGCGTAGAGCTCGTGGCTGCCCTGGGCGGCGAGCACGACGCTGGCGGCCAGCGCCGCGGTGGTGCCGAGCGCGACGAGCACGTCCATGTTGGCGGTGCCGTTGCGCAGCGCGGCCCAGCCACCGCGGTAGAAGCGGGCGCCGCCGAGGACCTGCACCAGCAGCGCCAGGGCGAGCTGCGGGATGGCGGGCAACGCGCCGTGCACGCCGCCGAGCGACGGACCGAAGACATGCACGCCGAGCGGCATGGCGAGCATCGGCAGCACCAGCGGCAGCGTCGCCGCGGCGCAGATGGCGATGGCCCAGAGGTCATGGCGATCGGACGCCGCGCGGTCGGCGGCCTGGTGCTTGGGCTCGGGCACCGAGAAGCCGGCGCGCGTGATGGCGGCGACCAGATCGGCCTGGGCCGCCTTGCTCGGATCGAAGGCGATGGTGGCGCGCTCGCTGGCGAGCTGCACGGTGGCGACCTGCACGCCGTCGACCTTGCGCAGCACCTTCTCGATGCGCAGCGCGCAGGTGGCGCAGGTCATGCCCTCGATCGGCAGCGTCAGGCTCATCGACGGCGCCGCGGCGAACGAAACATCAGGAGAGTCCGTCGGTTGGTCGGCTGGATCGGACCGGGCGGTGCGTGGGTCGTTGCTCATGGAGGCAAGCTAGGATGCAGGTGGCAACCTGGCAATCAACGCGGTCCACGCCTCCAGCGCCGCCTGCAACGGCCCGATCCGTGGGCTCGGCACCGCGCCCGCGTGCAGGCCCGCGAGCTCGCGTCGCAACCTGGCGCAACGCCAGGTCGCGAACGCACGCAGCAGCGCCGGCTCGGCGTCGCGGGCCAACCGGCCGATGGTGGCTTGGGTCGGCGTCAGCGTGCGCGGCGCGGCGTCGTCGGCCGGCACGGCCTCGAGGATGACGTAGAAGCGGCGCTGCTCGCGCAGCAGCGTCTCGCGCACGGGCAACCAGCCGGTCGCGGCCAGGGCCACGCGCACCTCGTCCTCGTCGCCATGCGGCGAGAGCACCAGGCGCTGCAAGCCCAGCGTCGCGGGCCGATCGCGGCGCAACAGCGCGGCGAGCAACGTCCCGCCGATGCCAGCGACGACCGCGCAATCCGCCTCGCCCGGCGCCAGGGCGAAGCCGTCACCGCGACGCAGCTCGACGGCCACCTGCCCCTCGGCCCCGAGCCGGGCGGCGGCGGCGACGAGGGGGCCCGCGGCGACGTCGATGGCGATGGCCCGCGCGCAGCGGCCACTGGCGACGGCGGCTTCGGCGAGCAGGGCGTGGTCGCAGGCGATATCGGCGAGGCAGCGACACGCCGGCACCGCCGCCAGCAGCGCTGCGAGCCGCGCGCTGCGCGTCAACGAGCGCGGCCCGACCGTCACGGCGACGGCCTACAGCAGGTCATCGTCGGCGTTCTCGTGGCCCTCGCGCGGCACCTCGAGCACGCTGACGGTGGGGGCCCAGCCGTCGCGGCCCCAGGCGGTGTCCCAGACGAGCAGGATGTGGCTGCCGGCAGGGGCGAGGCCCATGCGATCGACGATGGCGAGCGCCACCTCGGGCGGTCGGCGCAGCGTCTCGGGCTCGACCAGGCGCGGGCTGGTGCCCCAATACAGCGCCAGGTGGCGCCAGACGCGCGGATCGACGCAGAGCGGCACGACGGGCGCCGCCGGGCGCTGCGCGCTCACCGCCTTGGCCGTGCGGCCCGACGAGGTCGGCACGACGATGGCGCGCACGCGCAGGTCGCGCGACAGGCTCGCCGTGGCGCTCGACAGCGCGCGGTCGACCGGATCCCGGCCATCCTGGCGCAGGCGCTCGAGGCTGCGGAACTGACCATGCCGCCACTGCCAGCCCTCGACCAGGCGCAGCACGCGATCCATCGTCTGCACCGCGAGCACGGGGTAGCGGCCGGCGGCGGTCTCGCCCGAGAGCATCACGGCGTCGGTGCCGGACGCGGCGGCCCAGGCGATGTCGCTGACCTCGGCGCGCGTCGGCCGTGGCGACTCGATCATCGACTCGAGCATCTGCGTCGCGACGATCACGGGCCGGTTGGCGGCGATCGCGGCGGCGACGAGCTCCTGCTGGATGATCGGCACCTCCTCGGCGGGCAGCTCCACGCCGAGGTCGCCGCGCGCGACCATGATGGCGTCGGTGACGCTGAGGATGCGCTCGATGTCGTGCAACGCTTCGGGCTTCTCGATCTTGGCGATGATGGACGGCTGCGTCTCGCAGCTCCGCAGCAGCTCGCGCAGCTCCTCGATGTCGTCGGCGGCGCGGACGAACGAGAGCGCGACGTAGTCGACGCCGAGCGCCGCGGCAAAGCGCGCGTCGTTCTTGTCTTTTTCGGTCAGCGACGGCGTCGACAGCGGCACGCCGGGCAGGTTCATGCCTTTGCGGTCGCTGAGCGTGCCGCCGTAGATGACGCGGCAGCGGATGTCCTGCAGGCCGTCGCTCTCGATGACCTCGAGCATCATCGCGCCGTCGGCGAGCAGGATCTTGTCGCGGGCGCGCACGTCGTTGGCCAGCGGCTCGTACTCCGAGGGGATGACGATGGAGCCATCTTCCTTGACGCCGCCCCAGGTCGGCCGCGTCGTGACCAGGACCTCGGCGCCCTCTTCGAGCTCGACGCTGCCCTGGTCGAAGCGACCGACGCGGATCTTCGGGCCGCAGAGGTCGGCAAGCACGGCCACCGGCCGCTCGATATGGGCCGAGGCGGCGCGGATCGCGGCGTAGGCGGCGGCGTGGCTCTCGTGGCTGCCGTGGCTGAAGTTCATACGGAAGACGTCGACGCCGGCCTCGACCAGCTCGCGCAGCACGGCTGGCGACGACGACGCCGGCCCCACGGTCGCGACGATGCGGGTGCGTCGATGCTTGAGCGCGACGCGCGCCAGATCCAATCCACCTGCCATCTGGACTCTCCAACGTGTCGGGCGACCCTGGGCCGCCCTCGGCCGCCCTCGGCCGCCCTCGGCCGCCCTCGGCCGCCCTGCTCTGCGGAGCGGGAGCATGCCAGAGCCCGCCGCCCCATGCACGTCTTGCACCGATGCAAACGACTCGTCCACTTCGTCACTGTCTCAATTTGACCCATCTTTTGATCGTGAGCCATCGATGGGGCCACTGATCGTGAGCCGCCTGGGTTGCGGTTCGTCGATCAACGGCTAGGTTGGGCGCGGCGGCAGGCCCGCATCCCGGGGGAACCATGAACGAACAACCAAAGGCAGGGCTCCTGCGGGGACTGCGCGTCGCGGCGGCGCTGGTCGCCATGGCCGCGACGGTCGGCTGCAGCGCGGACATCACCACCAGCGTGGCCACGAGCGTCTGTTCGAGCGGGGTCCAGTGGACGGGCGGCACCGAGGGCAACGCCGAGATGAACCCCGGCCAGGACTGCGTCGCCTGCCACGCCAGCGAAGGCGAGGGGCCGACCTTCGCCATCGCCGGCACGGTGTTCTCGGAGATCCAGGCGGCCGACGACTGCTTCGGCGCCTCGGGGGCCGAGGTGGTGATCACCGGCAGCGACGGCAAGGAGTTCGTGCTCGCGACCAACGCGGCCGGCAACTTCTCGCTCGAGAAGGCCGCCGCCGCCGACCTGAAGCTGCCCTACAAAGCCAAGGTCCGCGTCGGCACCAAGGAGAATGTGATGGCCAGCGCCCAGGTCGCCGGTTCGTGCAACTCCTGCCACACCAAGACCGGCGCGAACGCGGCCCCGGGCCGGATCGTGACGCCCTGAGCCAACCTGGCCCACGCGGCGCTACGGCTGCAGCCGGGCGTTGATCTCCTCGAGCAGCCTCGACGGCGCCAGCCGCTCCGGGTAGGTCGGCTCGATCCAGCGGTAGCGAACGCGGCCCTCGCGATCCAGCAGATAGAACGCCGGCCAGGCGATGTCGTTGCCAGCGTCGTACAGGCCAAACGCCCGCGTCGCGGCGCGGTCGACGTCACACGCCAGCGGCAGCGTCAGCTGCAGCCGTTGGCGCAACGCCAGCGACTCGGCGGGCGCGTCGACCGACACGGCGACAAATCGCACCCCCAGCGCCTCGATCTCCGCCAAGCGATCCTGCAGCTCTCCGAGCTGCTTGCGGCAGTAGGGTCACCAATGGCCGCGGTAGAACAGCAGCAGCGTCGGGCGCGGCGCGGCGCCGCCGATGCGGAGGAAGCCGTCGCGGTCGTCGGGGAGCCGCAGCTCCGGCACCAGCGCGCCGACCGCCAACGCTGCCGTCTCGATGCCCCCGGGCGGGGTCTTGCGCCGCGCTTGGGGCGGAAACACGGGCTTTGCGGCGGCAACCGGCGCAGGCGTCGCCGTGGGCGCGGGCGTGACGGCCGCAGACGGCTCGGCTCGCGGTGCGGGACCGCTGCAGCCGGAGCCGAAGCCGGCGACGCCCAGGCAGAGCGAGGCGACGCTGGCGCAGGCGGTGGTCTTGGCGGTCATCGTCCCTCCGTGGTCCGAGCGGCGGTCACGGACGGGCGGTCGGGCTGCCCGCGTCCGCGCAGGGCCAGCAGGCAGCCTGCGCGGGACGCGGGAGCCAGGTCCTAGCGCACGAAGATGCCGTGCGAGTTCCAGTTGTGGGTCTGGTCGTTGCCGTTGCCCCAGAAGTGGGCGTTGATGGCGTACGAGTCGTCGTTGTTGACCTTGGCGTCGTAGTAGCCGCCGCCGAGGGCGAAATCGCTCAGGCAGTGCACGCTCGAGAACGAGCTCGGGCCGTAGCTCTTGCCGTTGCTCAGGGCGTTCCAGTCCATCAACGAGGCGCCGACGACGCCGCCGCTGTGGCCGTGCGGGATGTTGTGGCCGGCGATGCCCGGGGTGTTGTTGTAGTTCCAGTCGGCGGTCAGGAAGCCGTAGCCCAACCCCGAGCAGTCGCGGTGGTACCAGGGGTCGCCGTTGTAGTCGAGGTTGTCGACCGAACCGAAGATGCGGTTGTGGGTCCAGACGCGGTTGCCGGCGTTGATGACGGCCCAGACGCTGGCGAAGGTGTCGCGGTGCTCCCAGGCGAGGTTGCGCGCGGGCTTGGCCAGCGAACGGATCATCACCGCCGAGAACTTGACCTTGTCGTAGCTCTCGCAGAGCGCGTTCTCGTCCTTGGCCGTCTTGCAGTCCTGGCCGGTGATCGGGGTCTTGTTGCGCCATTGGGCCGTGTTGATGCGGTTCATGGTCTTGTCGTTGCCCTTGACCTTGGCCACCAGCGTCCAGCCACCGCCGCCGGTCTCCTGGTCGCAGTAGGCCTGGTAGGGGACGCCGGCGCCGCTGGGGCCATCCGGGTCGAGCCAGTAGGTGCCCGACTTCACGCCCGGCGCACGGTCCTTGATCGCCCAGCACGAGGTGCCGGGGTTGTCCTTGGTGTCGCCGAGCAGCTCCGGCCACCACTTGCTGCCGTCGCAGACCTGGATCGCCGCGAGCACGCTGCTGTAGCGGATGGCACCCTTGCTGAACGAATCACACGCGGCGGTGTCGGTGCCGAGCACCAGGTTGCCGCCGATGCCGACCTTCTTGGTCGAGAGGGTCTGGATGGCGATCGACCAGTCGGTGATGGTGCCGTCTGTCTTGGCGTTGGGATCGCAGAGCGCGGCGTTGCCGGGCGCCTGGACCACGCAGAAGCTGGTGTCGCTGACCTTGAGGTTCCACAAGCCCTTGGGGTTCTTGCCGATCCACGAGGTCAGGTCGCCGGTCTGGGTCTTGGTCGGCACCGGGTAGGTCGCCTTGAGCTCCTTGGAGTCCTTGGTGCCGCAGGGATCGCAGAGCGTGAGGCCGACCTTCTTGTCGTCCGGCGGCAGCAGCGTCAGGGCGATGGTCGACAGGTCGGTGTTCTGGATGTGCACCGAGACCGTCAGGTTCTGCGCGATGCCGATGTCGGGGAAGGTGAGGTTGCTCACGGCCTGGGCGCCGGTGTTGTCCGGGATCTTGACCGCCTTGGCGTCGGCGCCGATGACGTCCTGGAACTGGTTGAACACCAGGCCGTTGCTGATCTCGTCGATGCCGTCCTTGGGCAGGGCCGACGGGTCCATCGCCGCGACGCACTCGAGCGTGCCGTCGGCCTTGATGCCCTTGACGACCTCGCCGGCCTTGCTGCAGGTGCCGGCCGGCGTGACGATGCCGGTGAGCTTGCTGCCGTCGCCGACGAAGCTGGTGGCGGTCACGGTCTTGGCCGCGACGCTGCCCGAGAACGTCGCGTTCGCGGCCTTGATGCTGTTGCCGCCGAGGTCGACATCGGCGTCGAACTTGAGCTCGGCGACCGAAACGCAGCCGGTGCAGTCGAGGTCGAGCGCGGCGCCGCCCTTGGTCGTGCTGCCGGCGTAGTTGAAGCCGACCTTGGCCGCCGGGACGGCGCCGTTGCCGAGCTGATCAGCCGAGACGCAGCCGGTGCAGGTCAGGGCCGCAGCCGACGAGGCGACGATGGCGTACGGCGCGGCGCGCAGGGCCTGGCGCGGCAGCTCCGGATCGGCGCCGACCTTGACCCCGAGCCAGGCGTCGGCTGCGGCGAGCGTGGCGGCGTCGATGGCCTTGGTCGCGCCGACGACGGCGTTGAAGCGGCCACCCTTGATCGTCACCTTGACCGGCCCTTCGGTCCAGCTCGGCGTCGTGGCGGTCGCGCTGGGGTACAGGGCGAAGGTGATGTCGTAGTCGCCATCGGCCGCGGGCGCGCCGCCAGCGGACATGAGCACGCCCTCGAGGCTGCTCGATGCGGGCAGCGCCGAAGCGGCCGCCGGGCCCAAGATGACAAGGCCGAGCAAAGATGTGCGCACCAGGGCGCGGAAAGTCGCGGAGGTCGTCAGGTTCATGATGTCTTCCAGCAGGTGGGAGGCGCACATCGGCTGCGGCCGGGCGCGCACGGAGGCGGTCGTAGCGAGTGTACGAGATCAGCTCGCCGATCAGCAAGATTCGCCGCACAAGCGCGAAAGGACGGCCAACGCGAGGCTCAAGGCTGTGGCGGCGCGGTCGCCGGCAGCACGACGCGAAGCTCGGCGGTGAGCGCCGGCGCGGCCTCGTCGTCGACGTCGGCGACCACGACGAAGCGCAGGGTCTGGCCATCGACGCCGATCGGCTCGATGCCCTCGAGCTTGGTCCGGCACAGGCCGCCGGCCGCGTCGACGACGTCGAAGGCGGTGGCGCCGTGGGCGTCGATCAGCCCGACGCGGCAGCCGGTGACGGCACCGTCCTGGACCGTGTCGGGGGAGGCCTCGGCGCTCGCGAGGAAGACGACACGACCATCCGGCAGGGCAGCGGCGTCGGTGAAGGTCATGCGCACACCGCCCGCTGCGCCGAGGTCGAAGCGCGCGCTGACGCCGAGCGCGGGCATGGGGCCCTTGCCGTCGATCCAGGCCGTGAACGCGGCGAGATCGAGGTCGATGGTGGCGTCGAGCGCCTGGACACCGGCGACGGTCGCGCCGTTGCCGCGCTGGAACAGGCGAAGCGTGCGGCCGACGACGACCGCGCCTTCGATGTTGAGCTCGCCCCCCGCGAAGTCGCGACGCTGGACCAGCGCCTCGTACAGCGCCGCGGCGTCGAAGACGCGGACGGCGAGCGACGGCGCGATGATGACGAGGCGACGGCGGGCCTCCTTGCTGCCAGAGCCGAAGCCGACGAAGCGACCATCGGGCAGCACCACCGCGGCCTCGATGTCCATCTTGTCGTTCTTGTTGCCGATGCTGGAGCCGAACAGGCGCCGCCCGCCCGGCCCGCGCGGCAGCGGCACGCCGGTCGTGCTGCCGTCTGGGGCGCGCAGGGCGATGAAGTTGGCGTCGTCCTGGGCGATGGCGAGCCTGGCCCCGAACTGCCGCACGGCCGACGCGGCGCGGACGTGGCCCGGGCGGTCCTCGGCCGGGTCGGCACCGTCGCTGTAGCGCATCTCGGTCCAGGGGCCGAGGTGGCCGCGCACCTTGGGATCGAGGCGCACGGGCTGGATGGTCCGTTCGACCTTGTCGCCCTTGCGCTTGCTGCCGTGGCCGTCCTTGCCCTTGCCCTTGCCGGCGTCAGCGCGCCCGCAGCTCAGGGCGACGGCGGCGACGCAGAAGGCCGCGGCGGCAAAGGCGCTCACGCGCGCACGGTGGTCGGGACGATGCAGGGGTTCCTCCGGTCCACCCCGTGGCGGGAGCGACCGCTCGATCATGCCACCGCAGGCGAGGGTGGCAAGGGTGGTCCTGGCCGTGCTTGACAGCGCGCGGCGCAGGCCGCACGACGCCAGTGCCGCCACGCGCATCGGCGGCAGACGGAGGAACGCATGTCGATCAGCCCCGCAGGGCCGCCCTCGGCCATCGAGCTCGCGCTGCGGGAGCTGGCGCTGGGCTGGCCCGAGACGCACGAGGAATTCCCCTGGGGCGAGCGCGCGCTCAAGGTCAACGGCAAGATCTTCTGCCTGCTCGGGACCGGCGAGCAGGGCTTCTTCTTCACGGTCAAGCTGCCGGAGTCGGGCGCGATGGCCACCGCACAGCCCTGGGCCAGCCCGACCCGCTACAACCTCGGCAAGTCGGGCTGGATCTCGGCGCGCTTCGGCCACGACGACGAGATCCCCGAAGCGCTGTTGCGCGATTGGCTCGACGAGAGCTACCGAGCCGTCGCGCCCAAACGGGCGCTGCGGGCGCGCGACGCACGCGGCGCAGGAGCCTGAGCATGGAGTTCACCGACCACGACGACTACCTCGCGGCCCAACCCGAGCCGCATCGCGCGCTGCTGCAGCGGCTGCGGGTGCAGATCGCGGCGGCGGCGCCAGACGCCGTCGAGTGCATCTCGTACAAGATGCCGGCGTTCCGCCTGCCGAACGGCAAGGTCGTCGCCGGCTACGCCAGCTTCAAGCGCCATTGTGCCTACCTGCCGCATTCGGGCCGGACGTTGGCGTCGCTGGCCGCGTCGCTCGCGGACTACAGCCAGACGCAGGGCTCGCTGCACTTCACCGCCGCCAACGCGCCGAGCGACGCGCTGGTCGCGGCGCTGGTCGCCGCGCGACGCGCCGAGGTCGACGGCTGACGGCGGGATGTCTGCCCGGCAGCGCAAGGGCCGCGCATCCGGTCGCCCGGCTAGGCTTCGGGGCTGTCGGTGTCGGCAGGGTCGCCTGCGTCTGCCGCCGTCGCTGGTGCGTGCGACGTGGGCTCGGCGACGACCACGGGCGGCGACGCCAGGCGTCGCCAGGCGTGCGCCACGAGGAGGAGGATGCCGCAGCCGAAGGTGGCCGGTCCCGCGACGAGCACCGCGATCATCAGCAGGTTGTCGAGATTCTCGATCGACAGCGGCGACGACAGCTCACCGTTGGCGAACAGCAGCAGGCCGCAGCCCGCAGGCACGGCGATGAGCAGCAGCGCGAAGGCGATCGGGATCAGCAGCAACAGGCGCAGCCAGGGTCGAGCTTCGGAGTTCATGGTGCCTCGCTCGTGGTGGGCGTCGCGTCCAGGTCCGATGGGAGCGCAATCTGGCCCAGGTCGCAACCACCTATCTCGCCCCGGGCGTGCTTGACAGCGACGCGCGGGGGCTCGGACGATGGCGCACGATCCGCCGCGAGGGAGACCATGGCCGAGCCGACCGAAGACGCAGCGGCATCCGTGCGCGCGACCCTGCGCTGCCGCCACTGCGGCGCCGGCAACCGCGTGCCCGTCGCGCGGGCCCTGCGCGACCTGCAGGCCGTGCGCTGTGGCCGCTGCAACCTCGCGCTGCTGCGGGTGCACGGCGAGCGCCTCGACGGCCTGCGCAACGACGACTTCGCCCATCCCTGGGACCAAGAGGCGCTCGACAAGCTGCGCTCGCTGCCGATGGCCGACAAGGCGCTGTCCAAGGTCATGGGCGGCACCCTCGACAAGGTCGCGCGCTTTCGCCACCTGGCCGGGGCCGTGCGCATCGACGAGCGGCAGCTGCCCTCGCTGCACGCGCTCTACCAACGGGCCGCGCACCGGCTCGACATGGACGCGCCGCCGCTCTACCTGGTGCAGAGCCCGCAGCTCAACGCCGCCGCCTCGGGCGCTGGCGAGCCCTTCATCACCGTGAGCTCGGCGTTGGTCGACGCGCTCGACGATCGCGAGCTCGTCTCGGTTTTTGGCCACGAGCTGGCCCACGTCCGGCTCGGCCACACGCTCTACCGCACGCTGGCCCAGCTGATCGTGCACGGCGGCCTCGGCGTGGTCGACCGCGTGTTCGGCGTCGCCGGGCTGCTGGCGACGCCGATCAAGATCGCGCTGATGCGCTGGTACCAGATGAGCGAGCTCTCGGCCGACCGCGGTGGCCTGCTCGCCGTCGGCGACCTCGACGCGCACCTGCGCTGCGAGCTCAAGGTCACCGGCGGCGTGACGCGCTTTGGCCACGAGCTCAGCGTCGAGGCGTTTGTCGCGCAGGCCCGCGACGCCGACGCCGCGCGCGAGAGCGACACGCTGCTGCAGGCGATGGAGCTGATGGACGGCAACGAGCGAAGCCATCCGCTGCCGGCCTGGCGCGTGCACCAGACGCTGCTCTGGGCCGGCGAGGGCGACTTCCTGCAGGTGCTGGCGGGCGCCCACGCGCAGCGACTGGGCCGAGAAGGGGGCCGCGAAGGCGAGAGCGACGGGCCGATCGAGGCGCCGCGATGAGCGAACAGCGTCCGGTCGTCACCGAGCAGGACGTGGCGGCGGGCTTCTTCGCCACCCTGCCCTGGGCCCGGGTCGAGGCCGTCGCCATCCGCACCACCGCCGACGGCCCCTGGGCCGAGGACGTGTTCTGGGTCGTGGCCTTCGACGACAGCGACCCGGAGGTCCGCGGCGAGGTCGCCGTGCCGGGGAGCTGGGTCCAAGGCGACAGCTACGACGCGCTGCTGGCGCGCCTGCCTGGGCTGGACCTGCGGCGCGTGATCTGGGCCATGGCCAGCGCCAGGCCGCGCACCTTCTGCGTCTGGCGCCGCGACCGCAGCCCGGAGCAGGCCGACGACGCGGGCCTGACCGGCCGTTTTGTCGCGCTCGTCGCCCGCGCTGGCGGCGACGACGTGGCCGCCGCGCCGCTGGCCGAGGCGCTGCTGGCGTCGTGGTCGGCCCCGGAGCGCCGCTACCACGAGCGGCAGCACCTCTGCGACTGCCTGGTCGAGCTCGACGCGCTGCGGGCCGACGCCGACGCCGCGATCGCCGGCCTGGCCGCCGCCCCCGCCGTCGAGCTGGCGCTCTGGTACCACGACGCCGTCTACGACACGCGGGCGCACGACAGCGAAGAGCGCAGCGCGCTGCGCCTGGTCGCCGAGCTCGAGAGCGTCGGCGTGGCAGGCGAGGTCGTGGCGGCCGCCGCGCGCCTGGTGCGGGCGACGGCGCACCTCGGCCGGCCCGCAGACGCGGTGCTGGCGGCCGACGAGGCCCTGGTCGTCGACATCGACCTGGCGATCTTGGGCCAGCACCCGCTGCGCTTTGCCGACTTCGAGGACGGCATCGCCGAGGAGTACGCCCACGTGCCGACCATCGCGCTGCGCTGGAACCGGCGCCGCTTCTTGCGCCGCGTGCTGGCGTCGACGCAGATCTTCGCCACGCCGACGATGCGGGCGCGGCACGAGGCGGCGGCGCGGGCGAACCTGGGCGCGCTGCTGGCCAGCTCGCGCTACGCCTTGTGGGGCATGTGGTCCTGAGCGCGGGTCAAGGCGCGGGACGACCGTCCCGGCGCGCCGCGCGAGCCGAGGAGACGATGGCCACGCCCGGCCCACCACGACCACCCGACGCGACAGACCAGCCTTGGCCGGCACCGGCGCTTGCGCTCGGCTTCGGCGTGGCGGGCGTGCTGCACGGCGTCGGCTACGGCGACCCGCTGCACGGCGCGGTGGCGTTGGCGGGCATGGCCGTGCTCGGCGCGACCCTGGCGCGCACCAGCAGCGCGATGGTCGCGGCGGTCGGCGTGCTCGCGGAGATCGTGCTGAGCTTCTTGGTCGGCATCCCGGGGATCGCCCATGTCATCGGCGTGGCGTCAGGGCTGCAGGGCGCGCCGCTGCTGGCGCTGGTCGCTTTGCACGACGTGGCCTACGCCAGCAGCTTCGCCGTCGGAGTCGGCCTCGCCCATCGCCTGTTCGCCGGCCGGGGCGGGCGCTTCGCCGCGCCGACGTGGCTCTGGCTCGCCGCCAGCTGGGCCCTCGCCGAGGCCGCAAAATCGGCCTGGCTGCGCGTCGACGTCGAGGATTGGCTGCAGTCGCAGGTCGAGAACGCGTGGGCGATGCGCCTGCTCGCGCACCTGGGCTGGTGGCCGGCGCTGGTGCTCTGCATCGGCGCGGCGGCGGCGGTCGGCGAGGCGGCGGCGCGGCGGGCACCGCGGCTGCTGGTCATCCCGGCCGCCGTCGCGACGCTGGCGTTGCTGCTGCCGGCGCCGCCGCGCGGCGAGCTGACGTTGCTCGAGGGCATCGGCGCGCTGCACCTGCGCGATACGCTGCACTTGCCGGCCGCGTGGCCACGAGCGGGCGGCGGTGGCCAGCACCAGCCGCTGCGCCTGGTGCTCTGGCCGGAGGAGGCGCTGGGCTTGCGGCCGCGCCTGGTCGAGGGGCCGGGGCGCGGCGCGCGCTTGGTCCTGCCGCTGCCGACGCCGACGCCGGAGCTGGTGCTCGGCGTGCGCGCGTTCACCCCCGGTGTCGGCTGGCGCAACGCCGTGACCTGGGTGGCCAGCGACGGCGCCGTGGTCGAGACGCGGGCCAAGCAAGCGCTGATGCCGATGGTCGAGACCCGCGCCTGGGGCATCGGCGAGGACGTCTACGTCGCCGGGCGCCTCGGGCCGGTGATCGAGCGCGACGGCCATCGCTACGGCATCCTGGTCTGCGGCGACGCCTTCGTCCGCGACCGCATCGCGCAGGCCCGGGCCGAGGGCGCCGAGGTGCTGCTGCTGCCGGCGCGTGACGGCTTCATGGCGGACGCGTCGACCCGCGACCACCTGCAGAGGGTGCAGCGGCTGCGCTCGGTCGAGTACGGCCTGCCCTCGGTGCGGGCGTCGCTCGACGGCGAGGCGCTTTTTGTCGCCGCCGACGGCAGCGTCCTGGCCGAGAGCGGCTTCGACGAGCCGGGCCTGCTGATGTGGTCGGCCGACGCGGGCGGCCGCGACGTCGATCTCTGGGGCGCACCGCTGCACGCGCCGCCGCGCAGTCTGGCGCGACCGACGCAGGAGCCCGACGTCGCGGTGCTCTGGACGCGCCAGGCCGACGATCACCGCACGCGCTGCCCCGCCGGCCGCTGCAGCTGGCACGCGCTCGAGGACCACCGCTGCGGCGACGAGCGGCGCAAGGTCGTCGTGCTCGCCGGCCATGGCGCGCCGCCGACCTACCTCTCCCACGATCCCGCGGCGCTCGCTGACGCCGTGGCCTGCTTCGACCCCGAGCTCATCGTCGTCGACGCCTGCTTTGGCGCCAGCCTGCCGTTGCTGCAGGCGCTCGCGGCCCGCAGCGGCGCGCAGGTCGTGGCCTCGCCGCGCCTGGTGCCCGACGACGGGCTGTGGTTCGGGGCGACGTTCTTCGATCCGGCGGCCACGGTCGCGGCGCGGTCGGCGGCGGTCGCCGCGCCGGACGGCGGGCCGCTGCTGCGCGGGGCGCTGGCCGACCTGGCTCCCGAGGCGCTGCAGCGCGAGGCAGCGGCGCTCGCGGGCGATGCACTGGCCGCGCGCGTGCGGCGGCGCAACCCGGCGACGATCGAGCTCGACGCCGCGGGGCTCGGGCCGGTGCTGGTTCCGATCGAGGCGGCCCGGATCCGCGGCCTGCGGCCGGCTTGGCGCGGGCGGCCGACGCGATGAGGGCAGCGCCGATCTCGCAGCCGGATCGACACCGTCGCGGCGTCGCCGCGCGCCGACTTGACGGGTCCGTTTGCCGTTTCTAGCCTGCAGCCTCTTCACCCAGGGCGCGTCCCGCCGCGCCACGGAGTCGCCGATGCATCGTCTCGTCCTCGCCACCGCGGTGGTCGTGGCCCTGTTGGGCTGTGGAAGCGACGCGACCAAAGCGACCCTTGACGCCAGCGCCTCGGCCGACGGCGCGGCGGGCGGCCCGCCCAAGGGCGAGGCGGACCCGCAGCTCATCGCCTACCTCAAGGACACCTGGGGCGTCTCGCTGACGAACTACACGGGCTTCGAGGAGAACTACAAAGATCTCGGCAACGGCGAGTGGATGACGACGTTCACCGGCGAGACCACCATCGAGGGCCTCGGCACGCGCAGCCTGACCATCGAGGAGATCGTGGCGCCGATCGGGGCTGGCCTCGACATCTCGCTCTTCGTCAAGGACGACGAATCCGGCGTCGAGCGCTACTTCCAATACAACGCGGCCGAGAACTACGTGACGATCGGCAGCCTCGAGTCGAGCGCGGCGGTCTCGGCCAACGCCGACGGCAGCTACGACGTCTGGAGCTACAAGGCCTCGCGCCGCGGCGACAAGGACAACTTCAAGACGGTGGCCAACGGCTTCGAGGCGCTCAAGGAGGTCGAGGCCATGTCCGGCTTCAAGGACCTGCCGCCGCACCTGCTGATGACCGGCATCGCCCTGGCCCATACCTCGGTGCCGGAGGGCCGCTTCGTCGTCGCTTGCGGCATGTCGAACACGGCAGCTACCCCGGCGGTCTGCACGCTGTTCAAGGAGTTCTGCGACTGCGCGGCCTGCCTCGCGTTGTCGAAGCAGGGTGCCTGCGCCGCTTGCCCGAAGCTCTGATCCGGGTCTCGGTGCGGATCGGCCTCGCAGCGCTGATGGTGGCGTTGTGCACGTGCCTGATCTGCGCCCTGCCCGGCTGCCGCCGCGAGCCGGCGCCACGGCGATTCGTCATCCAACCCGTGTGGTTCGCAGGTGTCGGCGACGCCGAGCGCGCGGACCTCGACCGCTTCCTCGCTTGCCTGCTCGAGCAGAGCACGCTCGAGGACTTCTGGCAGGGCGGCGTGCGCCTGCAGCGGGCACAGAGCGTGCTGCTGCCGGCGCCGGCGACCGCTGTCACGGTGGCCGAGCTACCGGGCGTGCTGGCGCCAGCGCTGGCGGCCGCCGGCGTGCCGTTGCGCCGCGCCGACGGTGCCGACGTCGTGCTGCTCGTCTTCGCCGGCGCGCCGCTGCTGCGCATGACCCACTGCGGCCGCAACGACACGGCCCGGATCGACGGCGTCGAGGTCGGCCTGGCCCTGGTGCGGACCGCGCCCCTGTGCTGGCCGACCGGCGATCCCCTGCGCAGCGAGACGCAGGTCGCGACGCACGAGATCGTCGAGACCGTCGACCGGCTGCTCGGCTTCGGCACCTGCGCCGGCGGCGGCGCCTGCAACGCCAGCGCGCTCTGCCCCGACCCGTGCGCGACCTTCGTCGGCCTGCAATGCGCAGGCGCCCCGATGGGCACGCTGGTCGGCTGCGGCGGCCGCAAGGTCGACGGCTGGGTGGTGCAGCGCTTCAGCCCCGAGGGGCGCGAGCCCGGCAAGTGCGAGCGCTGCACACCCTGCTCGTTCGTGCCGGAGGTTCGGCCGCCGGCGGCGCAGTGACGCGGGCTCAGTCGAAGCCGATCGGCCCACCCTTGGCGATCGCCCGCTGCAGCCCCGGCATGGCCTCGATCCGCGCGATCCAGGCCTGCAGGTGCTTGCGCTCGCCGAGGCCCGCGCGATGCCGGGCCGCGAGCACCGGGAAGCTCATCTGGATATCGGCGATCGACAGCGCGTCGCCGGCAAAAAACGCCGACTTGCCCAGGTGCTGGTCGATGACGTCGAGGTGCAGCCGCAGCCGCGGGTCGACGAACGTCGCGTTGACCGTCGCGGCGATGGCCTTGGCGATCGGCCGCACCGCCCACGGGATCTTCTTGCCCGAGATCTCGCCCATCACCAGCTTGAGCAGCAGCAGCGGCATCAGGCTGCCCTCGGCGTAGTGCAGCCAGTAGGTGCAGGCCCGGCCGGCGGCGCCCTCACGCGGCCGCAGCGCTCCGCCCGCATGCGCGGCCAACGCCTCCAAAATGGCGCCGGACTCGGCCAGGACCACGCGCTCGCCCGCGTCGTCGGTGTACTCGACGACCGGCGACAGCCCCAGCGGATGCACCGCCTTGAGCTCCTTGGGCGCGAGCATCGTCCTGGCGTCGCGCTGGTAGGCGCGGATGTCGTAGGGCAGGCCGAGCTCTTCGAGGGCCCAGAGCACGCGCTGCGAGCGGGAGTTGTTGAGGTGGTGGACTGTGAACATGGGGCCTCCTTGGGGGGGTAGGATGCTTGAGGGGTGGGGTGGGGGGTAGGGGGGCGGCACTTCACTTTTGCGGCGATTGGGGGGGGCGGCCTGCTGGGCCGTGGCGGTCAAAGAGCCAGTCGCGGGGCCGCACATCCGCCGATTCACTTCATGCGCCAGTATCCCCACATCATGGCCCCAAACTGCACTGTGGCGGCCAACCAGTTGACCGGTGTCGCCAGTTCTGGTGCGAACCGCCGGGGTGCCATATCATGGCCGTGGATTGATTCGATAAGCCGGTTCCCAGCACCGTACCTCACGAAACGCCGTACGAATCCGAAGTAGCCGTCATCGAAATCGTGAAGGACAACGGCATCCGGGGCGTAGCTCAGGCCGCCGATGGCCCGGAGCCGCAGAGCAAGATCGATATCTTCGCCGCCTGCAAATGGAAACCGCTCATCAAAGCCACCCACCCGTTCAAAGGCCTCCCGCCAGACCAGGGCATTCGCGGTCACCAGGTAAGCCGGTCGGTCTCCGACGGGTGGAGGCACGAGCGTCTTCTGTGAGTCGTAGTAGCGCGACAGGCGGTCCGTCCCAACAGCACGAACCTCACCGGCATACCCCACAGAGCCGTTCATGGCCGACTTGAAGCCGACGACGGTCTGGGCCGTTGGAATGCAGTCAGAGTCGACGAATAGCAGCCAGTCGCATGTGGCGAGGTTGGCCCCGGCGTTGCGGGCGGCCGCGGGACCGGGCGTGCTGCAACGAGCTAGCTGCAGGCCCGGCACCGCATTGACGTAGTCGGCCCTCAGGCAAACGGGTGGTTGTGAGTTGTTGTCGATGACGATGGTTTCAGCGGGTCTGGCGCCACCAGGTAGCCCGGCAAGAGTGGCCACCAGCCTGTCCAGGCCACTTTGGTTGTCCTTGACAGGCACAACCATCGCGACCTTCGCCGGATCATAGTCAACGGGGGCAGCGAGTGACATTGGGGCCGCAACCAGAAGCGGCAGATTGGAGACTGCGGTCACGGTTCTGCCCCCTCAGATCTTGGAGAAGGCCACTGCTGCGCACGCAACCACCGCTGCGCCCCAGGGACGTCAAGCAGGTACTTGCCGACCACCTCGCGCTCCACAGCCGGCGGCATGAAGGGCTGGAACTTGCTCAGTCGGTAGCTCGGCAGCGTCGCGACCACATCCGCCCAGAACGCGCCATCGGTCCAGAACTCCGCGCTCCGCAGCGCCTCGATGGCCTCCTCGACGGCCCCCAATTTGATCCCGGGCGCGCGCACCTCGAGCCGGAAGTTGTCCGGCACGACCTTCCAGTCGCTGCCGTTCGTCGCTGGGCCAACCGTCTCCAGCGCGTGGCGCAACGTCGCGTTGATCTTGCCCCCCGCGAACGTCCACCAACGCACCGCCCCGTCGACCTCCTCCAGCAACGGCGCCCCCGACGCGAAGACCTGCGCGAGCTCCGCACGCCAGCCGTCCAGCGCGGCGGCAGCCGCGTCATCGAGGTACGCATAGCGGTCGGTCGAGGCGAGCACATCGCCGATCTTGCCGCTCAGCTCCTGGCCGAGGAATTGGGGCAGGAAGCCGCCCCAGGTGGGCTTGCGGCCGCGCGGCGCGGCCTCGACCAAGACCCGCTTGTCGTCGTGCTGGATGCGCAACACGGCCCACGCGCGGCCGCCGAGCAGGAAGGTGCTGGCACCGTCAACGAGTCGGTCGACGAACGCTTGACCCAAGGTGCCAAGCGGCTGGCCGGCGGTGGTCTGGACCGTGTAGGACTGCGGTGTCGAGAATACCGCAAAGAGCTCCATGAAATTGCGGCGCCCGAAGTGCTTCTCGGCCTTGGGGCCGAGCACGAGCCGGCCGGACGCCAGGCGGAGCCCGTCGTCGCCGACCAGGTGCGCCACCAGGGCGTCGAACTCGTCGCGATCGATGCCGGCAAAGTCCGGAACACGCCGAACATGGGTCCAGATGTCGTCGGCGGCGATGCCTCCGGCCGCGAGCGCCATCGCCAAGAGTTGGTGGACCAGCACAGGCCAGCAGCGGTTGTCGACCGGTACGCGCTCGACCCAGCCCGACCGCGCCAGCTCGACCAGCGCGACTGCTTGGGCGATGGCCTCGGTCGTCTCGCAGAAGAAGGTCGTGTTGGCGACCTGGCCGGAACGACGGCCCGTGCGACCCATGCGTTGAAGAAACGCGCTGACCGAGTCGGGCGCCTCGGCCTGCAGCACGAGGTCGAGATCGCCGACGTCGATCCCCAGCTCGAGCGTGGAGGTGCAGACGATGCAGGCGTCGGTGCCGTGATGAAAGCGCTCCTCGGCCAGCTGCCGCTCTTCGCGGGAGACCGCGCTGTGGTGAACGAAGACGGTTGTGCCGGCGCGGCGCATCTGTTCGGCGACGGCTTCTGACGTCGCGCGCGACTGGCAGAAGAACAGGCTCTTGCCGCCCCTGGCGAGGTGGGCGGCATCGCGGCAGAGCGCGGGCAAGTCGGGGCGGTGGATGACCAACAGTTGACGCTTTGCCGCAGGCTTGGGCGGATCGATGACGCGGCCAGGGCGCTGCGACGATCCCTTGAGCCAGGCGAGGATGGCTTCCGGGTTGCCAACGGTTGCGCTCAGGCCAATGCGCTGCACGTCGTGACGCGAGATGACAGCGATGCGCTCGAGTACGCTCATCAGGTGAGCGCCACGGTCCTCGCCGGCGAGAGCGTGGACCTCGTCGATCACCACCATGCGCACATCGCCGAACAGACGCTGCTCGTCGACGCGCTCAGAGACCAGCATGACCTCGAGTGACTCCGGCGTGGTCATCAGCAACGCGGCGGGTTCACGCAGAAAGCGTTTGCGCTCCGGGGCGTCGACGTCGCCGTGCCAGACGAAGCGGTCGAGCGCGACCATCTCGGTATACAGGCCGAGGCGGTCCGCCTGGTTGTTCAACAACGCCTTGATCGGCGCGATGTAGAGCACGCCAACGGTGTCGGTCGGCTGCGTCAGCAGCATCGACAGCGCCGGGAACATCGACGCCTCGGTCTTGCCGCCGGCGGTTGGCGCGAGGATCACGGCGTTGTCGCCGTCGAGCAGTGCACCACCCGCGAGTTCCTGCACCGGGCGCAGGCTCGTCCAGCCGAGGCGGTCGACGATGGCGTGCTGCAAGCGTGGGTCGAATCGGCTGAAGACGCTCACCATACGTCCTCGATCAGGACGGGTGCGTCGCCGCCGTCGTCGACGACCTCGCTCGCGCCGTGCAGCGTCTCGCGCTCTTCGACCGTGAGATCCGAAGGTTTGAAGCCGTACTGCTGCATCGGCACGTAGTCTGCGTGCTCGTCGACGAGGTCCAGCTGCGTGACGAACTCGCGCAGGAACTGCCGCGGAACGACGCCGACGTCCCCCTTGAATCCCTTGGTGACTTCGGCGACGAGGCGCTCGATGAACGCGTCGCTGACCTTGGCCTCGAGGCCGGCCGGATCCCGCGCGGGGTAGATGCTGCGCAGGCGCAACGCGACGCTGCGGAGCCGTTCTGCGTCGAAGGGCGTCAACTCGAGCTGCGCCTGACGCAGGCTTGCGAAGGCGCCGTGCTTGAGGAAGCGGATGCGGTCGTGCAGCGGCGCCAGCCCGCCGACGCCGTAGCGGCTGTCGTAGAAGTCGGGTGTGCCGGTGAAGAGCCAGAGCAGGCCTTGGTACGATCCGGCGGCATCCGCGATCTGGCGAATACCGTTGAGCGATTTGTGGCGCGAGTCCGAGCGCATCCGCAGGATGGTCTCGGCCTCGTCGATGACGATGACCAAGCCCTTGTAGCCGGCGGCGCGCACGATCGCGACGACGCCGCGCAGGAAGTCGAGCGCGTCACGGCTACCGATGTCGCCCTTGATGCCGCCGAGCTTCTTGGCCGACGCGGCGACGTTGCTGCTGCCGCAGAGCCAGGACGTCAGCGCGCCAGCCTCGGTCAGGTCGCCGGCCTGCTTGCAGGTGAAGATGGCCTGCACCACGCGGACGAAGTCCTGCGGTGCCTGACCGTTGGTCATCCGCACCAACTCGTCCTCGAGGCGCTTGCCGACCTTGGCGTCGAAGTCGTCGGCGTTCTCGTTGGCGCCGCCGGCGATCAGGGCGCTCTCGACCTTGGCGATCCAGCGATCGAGGATGTCGCCAAGCGCGCCACGTGGGCAGATCGACGTGCCGAGCTCCGTCATCACCTTGCGGTAGACGTCGTCGAAGCGATGGAATTTGAGGTCGTTGTCTGAGACGACGACGAAGCTGGTCGCGAAGCCGCGGGCTTGGGCGTCGAGCACCGCCAGGCGCGCCATGAAGGTCTTGCCGCAGCCATAGCCACCGCGCAGGAACTTGATGGTGCCCTCGTTGTGCTCGACGAGCTCCAGCTGTCGCGTGATCTCGCCGCGCTGCTGCTCGATGCCGACGGCGAAATTGTCGATGCCGCGCTCGGGGACCAGGCCCTTCCGCAGCGACTCGAAGACGTGCTCGCGGTCTCGGCTCGTCAACGCGCTCATGCGGCACCTCCTTCTCGCACGTAGCGTTTGACGCCGCCGACAACCTCGACCCGCACCAGGAACGGAGCCATCGCGGCGTACGTATCGAACTCCACCGCGAAGCGCCGTGCATGGCGCGGGCCGCCGAGCATCTCGGCAGCTTCGGCCTCCGTCAACGAGCCGTGCAACTGAATGTGCTCGAACGCGTGGCGCACGCCGCCCTCGGGCAGTGAGGACAGCCACGAGCTCGCTGGCGCAGCCCCGGACGCCGTGGTGCCGACTGCTTGCGCCTGCCCCCCATGTGGCAACGCGTGCGAGACCTGTGTCCTCGCACTGACGTGGAATCGTTGCGCGACGTGCGCCGCTTCGATGACGGCCGCAGCGCCGACGCCGCCGACCTCGACCGCGACGCGGGCCTCGATCGGACCGGCGAGCCGAAAGAAGAGCTCAAACGCGGAACCGACGGGGGCCAGCAGCGTCGCGCCCCGGATCTTCGCGCCGCCGCCTGCCTGGCACAGCTCGACCTGGACGCCCGGCGCCTCGTTGGCGCGCAGCATCAACTCCACCTCGCGCGCGACGTCGAAGGCGAGCGCACCTTGCTGGGTCGCGGCCTTGACCTCGATGCGCAGCCGGTGCAGGCCCATGACGCCGTCCTCGGCCGTCGCCGTCACTGCGTAGCGTGCGGTGCTCGTGCCCGCCGGCGCACGGTGAACGATGCTCAGCACGGGGATGACGCGCTCCTGGGGGCTGTTGCCGCCGTGGACGAAGTCCGACGCACGGTCGCCTCGGTCAAAGACTGCCGTCGAGATCGGCATCATCAGTTGAAGCTCGTCGGTGTCATATCCCAGCGTGCTCAAGGGTACGCGCACCTGCGCCGGCTGGTCGGCGGCGACGCGCGACAGCACGTGGCGCCGGTTGGGGTCGCGTCGCGTGCCATAGCTGACGCGCGCAGCGTTGCCGTCGCCGCGCAGCAAGAAGCCGTGGTCGGCGGTGATGACGAAGCGACGCACGCCGGCGTCGCGCAGCTGCGTCCAGGCTGCCTTGAGCTGGCGAAGCGTGACCTCGTAGACCTGCAGGCCGTTGCCGCTCTCGCCGGCCTTGTCGATCTCCTCGCTGTGTACTACGAGCAAGTTGGCCTGACCGATCGCGCGCTTGAGCGAGACGGCGTCGCGCTGCAGCACGTCGGCGAGCGTCAGCAGCGGGCAGGTTCCGCCGCCGACCCGCTCGTGCATCGCACGGCGCCGCGTCTCGGGGTCGCGGACGCGGAACTCGCCGGCGGCGAAGCCTTCGAAGTCACGACCGTCGCTGCTGATCGTCGGGCGCAGCCGGCCATTCTGTGCCAGCGGAGCGAGCACGTTCATGCCCACGGACGTGATCGTCGGCAACTCGGCGAGGCGGGGCCGCAAGATCAGGGTCGTCGCGGGCGTGGCGCCGATCTCCGCTGCCAGGGCCTCGGCCAGCTCGTAGCGCAGGGCGTCGACCATGAAGTAGGCGGTGGTCCCGTCTTGCGTCATCGGCCGCACGACGTCGTCGAAGATCTGCCGCTGTTGCAGCGCCGGCCCCGGCAAGAACCCATGGGCGTTGCAGGTCGCGTTGAACGCAGCGGCCCACACGTCGGCCCAGTCTTGCCAGCGTCTGCGCATGGTCTCGATGCAGCCGCGCAGCGCCTCGAAATGCGGCAAATCCGGGTAGAGCGAAGCGTTGCGGCGCTGCTCCAGCAGCCGATGCGCACGGTCGACCGCGGCGCCCTTGGCCACATAGGCGTCGACGGCGGCCTCCAAGCTCTTTGCGACCGGCGGCTTGTCCCCGGCTTGGGTCAGCGCCAATCCCAACGCGGCGGCGTCGCCCAACAGGGCCCACGCGGTCGTCCGCGCCACCTCGTCGCGCAACCAGAACGACGCCGCGCCCGGCTTGGCGCGCAGCCGAGCATCGGCCCAGACAGCGACCTGCGCGTAGTCGCCGGCCGAGATCAACGAGAGCGCTGTCGCCAGGACGGCCTCTTCTTCGAAGCGGAACGTGTCGATCTTGCCGAGATCTTCAGCCCGTGCGGCTGCGACTTCGTCGAGCAGCAGCGCCTCGGCCTCCAGAGCCGTGCGCCGGTAGAATGTCGGCGTCCGGTCCCGCAGCGCGGCCGCGAGCCGTGTGCAGGCGTCGACCAGCGGCTTGGCGAGCGACGTTGCGGGCGCCAGCAACGGGCTGACAGGTGGGCTACGCCGGTCGACCACGTACTCCACCACCAGCGCCCAGCTCGCCGCGGCGAACGCCATGTCCGCCGGTGCTGGGATGCGGTTGCCGACGACTCGCTCCTTCCAGGTCGCGGCCAGGCCGAGGTTCGCCTCGAGGTAGCGCCAGACCGCGGCGGCGCCCGGCTCGGTGCGGACCATCGCGGTCAACTCTGGGTGGCCGCTTTCCGTCAGGACCTCGAGCAGCGCGAGCGGATCAAGCCGCCGGAGTCGCTCGTCGCCTTCCCCGTCGTTGCCGGCGCTGGCGCCTTGGAGCCATGCGTCTGCGTCGGCCAGCGTCCAGCTTGCGCCGGCGGTGAAGGCTTCGACGGCGCTGGCCGGCACGAGGCCGACGGCCGCCTCGGTCACCAAGGTCGGCAGGGCTTTGCGGTAGCGTACCCCGGCCTCGTAGAGCTCGAAGATCGGCGTTGCACGCATGTCCGCTTCGTTGAAGCCGGGCATGTGGATCAGCAGCGGCGTTGGGGTGACGCCGGATTCGGCGCGGTCGAGCGCCAGCATGAGGCCCAGGTGGCTGCCACGGTAGGCGTGGATGGCGAAGGGGAGCCGTAGGCGAGCGGCGTTGGCCTTGAGTTCGTCGACGAAGGCGGTGTAGTCGCCTTCGGTGTCGAGCCAAAGCACGAGGCCGCTGCGGACGGCGGTGGCGTTGAGCTCCGCGATGAGGCGTTCGCTGATGGGGCCTTGGATCATGCGACCTCCAAGAAACGACAGGACAAGAGCATTGGAGTCGACCTCCGCCAACAAACCAATCCAAGCAGATGCCGGCCATGCTCACGCAGCACTACCGATCCCACTTGCGACCGCCACGACGCCCCGCCCCGGACCTCGCTGACTGGCGGGAGCCTGCGTCGCGCGTGTAGCGACACCCCGTGCCGTTGCCTTGCCAGTTGCTGCATCCTTGGAACTGCCCATAGGGCCCGGTGCGGAGAATCAGTTCGCCAGTCTTGCACGAAGGACACACGCCGGACACTGCCAGGCAACTCGGGCACACGAACGAGCCGATTTTTCCGGCCTGCAGGACAGGCTCACGCGGAGCATCGCCACACGCTGCACATCCACGGAGCCGACCCGAGCAGCTCGGCCAGTTCATGCAGGCCCAGAACTCGCCAAAACTTCCCGACTTGCGGTGGATGGTGCGGCCATGACACGTCGGGCAGCGGTAGTGCTTGCGCGAGTGGTTGACGATCTCGATCTCGAACTCGTCTGGCAACTCGACGAGCTCCTGCACAAAAGCCGAAGGTCGGCTCGCGTCGCTCAAGACGTAGACCCGCCGCCGCGCGCGCGTCATGGCGACGTAGAACAGGCGACGCTCCTCGCCGTTGGGGAAGGGATCGCGAGCGGCCAGGATCATCTGGAGCACTTCGTCGTCCGCGACACCACTCGGAAAGCCGTACTTGCCGGCAGAGACCCCGAGCACGACGACGAAATCGGCCTCGAGCCCCTTGGCCTTGTGCACCGTCATGGGTTCGAGGACGAGCCCTTCTCCGTGCCACTTCTCTGCGAGTTGTTCGAAGTCCTCAGGCCGTTCCCAGGTGTAGCGCCCGAGCAGCTTGACCTCGGCGCGTCGTCCGCCCGTCTGCGTGGCGATGTCGCGCATGCAGAGGTCGAGCGCTGCGTCGCGTGAGAACGCAGCCGTCTCGCCCACGTCGTGGAAGCAGAGGAGCAAAGGAGAGGTCGGTGCGGGGGGATCGAAACTCGCGTGCGATTCGACTTGCTTCTGCAACAGCGAAGGGTCGCGCGACACGAAGTGGCTGGCCAACCGAACAAGAGGTCCACTGCAGCGGTGGGTCCGGTCGAGGTCGGTTCGCGCAACCTCGCCCACCGATTCGCTCATCCGCGTGAAGAGCGACACGTCTGCGCCAGCGAAGCGAAAGATGGACTGCCAGTCGTCGCCGACGACGAAGAGCCGGCCGTGCTCGACGTGACAGAGCAGTTGCCGCAGCATCTCGAAACGCAGGCGCGAGGTATCCTGGAACTCATCGACCAGGATGTGCTGCCACGTCCCGACGAAGCGCCGCGCGACCACGTGTTCGTAAGCGCGAGCGATCATGTCGTCAAAGTCGATCTTGGCTTCTGCTCGAAGCCGAGTCTCGTAGTGCGCATGGGCATCAGCAAAGAGGGTCAAGAACGTCCGGTCACGGTCGGTTGCGGCGCGCCCCTGCAATGCCTCGGACGAGAGCAGGCTGCCTTTGAACAGGCGCAGGAACATCAGCAGGAGGGTCGCCAAGATCTTGAGCGTCTTGTTGCCTTCGTCGCTGCGCGCGAGCTCGCGCGCAGCCTCATTCGAGAGAGGGGCCGGGGGCAAGCCCACCGCGGTCAACTTGGCGGCAAGGCCATCGAGCAGCGTGCCTTCGTCGTCTTCGTAGGAGTAGCTCTCGATCAACACCGTGCCCGCGTGCCGGTGAAGCTGGCGCTTCCACTCCATGGACCGGCTGTAGGCGTCAGAGTCGATCCATGGCGCTGTCCTGCCCGCCCGGTTGATGCCGAAGTGTTCCAACCAGACCTCAACGTCGCCATTCGCTGCGCGAATCAGGAAGTCCGGGTTGTAGCTCGACTTGTACTTGGCCTCGGGAACATGCGGATAGTTGGCCTCGTACTCCCATACATAGCCGTTGAGCGTGAGCCAGTTGGCGATCTTCACCTCCTGCAGGCTCTTGTGCAGCGTTCCGGTGATGGAGCGGAGCCCCAACTGTCGGATCCGCGCGTAGTACTCGGCGCCGGTGTCGTAGTCGTCACGCGGATCGCGGGCGTAGAGGTAGCGCGTCAACAGGTCGACGATCGGTCCACGCGTCTGGGGATCCGTCATGCGCTCTTCGAGCAAGGCGGCGAGATGTCGAGTCGCCTCGACGTCGTCTTGGCCCAGCGCCGAGACGGCCGGAGCACGACCCTCGACCTCGCGCAAGATCCGAAGCCCGAGCGCATGCATGGTCGAGACTTCGACGCCCGCCATGCCGACGCCCGCCAGCCGTTCCTTCAACTCCTCGGAGGCTTTCTTGGCAAAGGCGACGGCCAGGATCTGATGCTCCGGGATCCGTCGATGCACAGCCAGGTAGCGCACGCGGGCGGCCATTGTCGCGGTCTTGCCCGCTCCGGCCCCCGCGACGACGAGGTTGTAGTTCTCGTCACGGACGACAGCTAGGCGTTGGGCGCCGTACAGCGGACGTCCGGCCCCATCGACAAGAAGGGCTTCCGCTTCGTTGAGCATCCTCTCCACAAATGCGTCTCGCAGCTCTGGCACTCGCGCGCGAAGCGCGAGCACCGCGGCGCGCGCCTCTCGCACGGCACGGCGAAGTGACGGTGGCGCATGCAAGCTCAACCGGCGGTCGATGTTCGGCCACGAACGTTCGATGAACACGAGCCGCGAGGCACAGAGGTAGTCTTCTGCAGCGGCCTGCTCCACCGCCGCGCGAAATGCTTCGAGGTGTCGCAGCTCGCGCTCGAGGTCTGCCGCATTCGAGCGCCACGCGCGGTTGGCTCGGACCGCAGCCCAGCCACCCAAGCTTGCCGACGCAGCGATGCCAGCGATCCACGGCAGCAGGTCGAGCATCACGCGCTAGTCCTCGGAGTCGCTGTCCGAGTCCGACGCATCGTCGTCCTCGTCGTCGCTCACATCCTCCCCATCGCCCCCATCGCCAAGCGCCAACACCAACGGCGACAACCCAGCCAACAACGCCCGCTGCGCCTCCCACGCTCCAGGCGTCTCCGCCATGTACGGCGTCGTATCATCTTCCGACCACAAGAACTCGAGCGGACCCTTCCTCATGCGCCGACCTCAATCGTGAACCGACAGTTGCATGACCTGCTGCCCGTCAATGGCGTCTGAGTCCATGTGCTATCACACCACCTGGTAGGCCGCGCGACGACCGCCTGACGTAGCGCCGTGCCTCCGCGATCATGAGCGCACTCCAAAGCCGAACGCACACATGTCGCGGCAGGTCACGCAGAAGCCCTGGTGCCCGCCAGCGATGCCCAACCGTGCTTCTCGAGGACGTGCGCGGCGATTCCGATCTGGCGCTCCGTGAAGCGGCGTTTTCGCTCGTTCCACCCGTGGATCCCTGCGACGAGCGCCTCTGCCGTAGTAGGCTGCTCATGCCTCACGACCCAATGCACCGACGACAACAGCTCGAGCCCGAACGGCGACTCGAAGCCCTCGATGAGCCGCGCAACGCGCTCGAAGCGCTCACGCGTCGACGCGTGCGAGTCTGCGGCTAGAATGCCGGCGGCATCTGCGAGGGCTCCTGGCAGGACTTCGAGCTCCTTGTCGGGAGCGTCGCCGCCATCGGCGTAGCCTGCGATCAAGTGGCCCTCGATCGCGTGCAGCACATGGCGCAGGTTCTCTGCGTATGGGCCGTACGGAGCCTTGGCGAACTTCAACTTCAGAGGCTCACCGGCCTCCTGCATGAAGTACATGAGCTTGTGCACTTCGAGCAGCGATACGGACGGGTCCAGCAGTCCGCCGACGTAGCGGTGCATCAACTCCACGAGGACGGCGCGGCCGGGCGTCATGCGCGGCACATCGTCATTGCGTGACATGGCGACTGCCGCGGGCGCTCCCTGCGGCGCGAAGACGATGACGCGAACCTCTGGCAGCTGACCGAGAGCCCGCTCGATGCGCTCGCGAACGTCTGGCCAATGCAGTCCGCCGAGGCCACTTCCCAGGGGCGGAACGGCAATACTTCGGATCCGGCGGTCGCGGATCTCGGTCGCAAGAGCCTCGAGTCCGGTCTCGATGTCTTCGAGGCGGCTCTTGTCCCGCCAGTGGCGCTTGGTCGGAAAGTTTACGATAAACTTGGGCGACACAAGTCGTCCCGTGGCGAACACGAACATGCGCCCGGGGACGACCTCACGGCGCTTGCAGGCCGCCGCGTAGGCAGCGAAGTTGTCGGCGAAGGCTCGCTTGAACTGCAGCGCGATCCCGCGGCCCATGACGCCCACACAGTTGACCGTGTTGACCAGGGCATCTGCGTCGCACTTCAAGATGTCGCCAGTTGCGTATTCGATCGTCACGCGCACCTCCCGAGGCTAGTAGTACCATGCATCGACTACCTCCACACGCGGCCGCTGTGTCGTCGTCGCGAGGCACTGCAGCACCGACTGGCGGATCGCGGGTGAGTGAACGCCGATGCGTTCCACGAGGGCCCACGGTACGCAGTGTTCGACCAGGAATTCAGCCTGCTTGGTTTCCTTGCGGGCGGACCACTGACGAGCATGGATCGCCGACCAGTCGAGGTCTCCAAGGCATTGGAGGTCGGCGCGGTCTTCGAAGTAGTACGAGCCGGCGTTCGACAGCGTGAAGGCCCAACGCCGCGCGGCGCCTTCCGCCCACTCGACCACCGCATGAAGATCGAACTCGAGGTGAACGATCGGCCCCTGGCCACCTCGATATTGGAGCCCGTCGGTGTTGGCCTTGTCGATGAGGTAGAGCATGACTGACCGCGGGCAGAAGTAGAACGGTACGCACTCGCCCACGTGCAGGTCTGGGTGACTCTGGAGCGTAAGCTCGGTCAGACGCCGCTCCTTGATGCGGTTCAGGCCGATCGTCGTGCCAGGAGAGCGCAGGCGCTGCACTTCAGCGTCACTCCAAAGGTGGCCATCCGCGAGAATCGACGGGAGCCGGTCCACGTGGACGATGTGGTACAGCTTTGGCTGGGCAGGCACGGTCATGCCGATTCCTCCGCGCAAGCTGCGGTCGATGGCCGGCTCGTTGCGGCCGGGCTCCTACCCCTCGTCCCCACCATCCGAAAGCTCCTCGTCGTCCCAGCCGTCCGCAGCATCATCCGCGACGTCGCCATCCCCCAGCGCCAACACCAATGGCGACAGCCCCGAGATCAGCTTAGCGCGTTCCGTGACCTTCCCCGGATGCCCCGCCACGTACGCCGCCCGCGCCACCGCCTCATCCGGCGCCAACAACCGGAACTCCTTGCCCTGCTTCTCCGAGAGCTTCAGCTCCAGCTCCCACACTTCGGCCGGCAACGCCGACCACAGCCCCGACACCAACAGCGTCATCGTCTCGACCAGCTTGCGTTTGTCGCCGCGGCCCATCCGCCGCACGGCCTCCTTCTCGACCGCGGCCAGCGCCTCCTTGGGGCGGTCGCGCAACAGCGCCGCGCGATGGCCGCCATCGCCCGGGTCCGGGTCGGGCGCGCCGAGCCGCAGGCCGTCCGGGGCGTAGGGCGCCTCTTCGATGCGGCCCGGCCAGCTGCCCTGCGGCTGCAGGCCGAGCTCGTCTTGCAGCCGCAGCTCCCAGGCCCAGGCGCGCTCGGGGTGGTAGCGCCAGAAGCAGCCGTGCGCGACGCCCAGCGAGGGGTCGGCCTGGCATTTGGCGTCGACGCGGGCGGGCCAGTAGCGCATGGCGAGGTGGGCCCAGTCGTAGTCCTTGGAGGATTTGGACTCGGCCAGCTCGCGCCACCCCTTCTTCGGCTCCTTCCACTGTGGCTCGAGCAGCGGCCAGAGCGCGGCGCTGTTGATGAGCACGCCGTCGTCGAGGTCGGGGTCGTAGCGCGCGTCGCGGGCCCGCGGTGGGCAGCGGCCGTCGGGCGGCGGTGGCCCGGCGTCGGCGCATTGGGCGACGGCGTCGCAGAAGTCGGCGAGCTCGGCGCGGGCGGCGCGGAGCTTGCCGAGGGCGCGCTCGGCGCGGGCGGCGGCGGCCTTGTCGGCGCCGTCGCGGGCGGCGCGCAGGTCGGTGAGCTCGCCGTCGAGGCGTTGCAGCGTCGGGCGGAGGTGGTCGGCCAGCGCGGTGTGCAGGGTGCGGGCGTCCATGCGGTGGATCTGGATCCAGCAGACGAAAGTGCGGTTGGCCGACGAGAGCGGCCAGTGGATCGGGCGGTTCTCGTACATCTTCAGGTGCACGGACTTGAAGAACTCGTGGCTGAGGTAGCCGCGCAGGCCGCGCTTGCTGTCGATGGCCGGGCCGTGGGCGTCCCAGGCGGCGTGGAGCCGAGCTGCGGCGGCGTGGCCGAGGCCGTCGCGGAGGTCGGCGTCGTCGAGGCTGTTGTCGAGGAAGAGGATGCCGGCGGGGAGGGCGGCGGAGAGATCGTCGCGGGTCGGGTCGAGGATGCCGGTGTCGTCGGGGGAGAAGCGGCCGAGGGCGACGCCGAGGGCGTAGGAGAGGTGGTCGGTGGCGGGTTCGGGGTCGAGTTGTTCAGTGTAGGGGGGCAGGGGCGTGTTCTCGGGGCGATCGACGGCGAGCTGGGCCCAGTCTTGAGCGTGGCGCCAGGGGGAGGGGCCGGGGTGGCGGAACTCGACGGAGGGTTCGCGGTGGGCTTCGTGGAGGGTGAAGGCGGCTTCGAGGGTGGCGTAGATGTCGTCGGCGTTGGCGATGGGGAAGAGGGGGAGGCGGTTGACGTCGCCGACCTCGAAGCCAACTCCAGGGTTTAGCGATGCCAATATCTCCCGCGCAATTGTAGAGTTCATTGAGCAAAGAGCATGAGCAATTGAATGGGGAAATACGGACGAGCCCTTGTTTCCGAAGACGCTCGCATAACGATGGGCACGAGCAGAGAATCTTGCTCCAATCATGGAAAATGCAACTCCACGCCGAAACTGTAGATGAGGACTGCGATAGTTTGCCCCCACACTGAGATCGCAGAACACTCTATAGTCAAGCCCTACAAGCTTCCAGCAGATAGCCTCATTCAGGTCCTCGATCCACGCTCGGCCCTTCGCTCCATTGATGAAGGGTACCCAGTTGGCTTCATTGGTGAGTTTTTTCGTGAAAACACTCGGCTCCCATGACCTACGTAGATAGCGCGTGTTGTTGCCAGTTGTGGCACCAAATGAGGCCGGCGCTATTGCGCCAACCAGTTGCGACTCGCGATAGACGGTCATCATCGAAGCGCCCCACCAATAAACCAAAGGCCACTCCGGAACGACCTTCAACGCCGCCGGCTCGAACGCCTGCCGCCCGACGTGACAGAGCGTCGCGGCGCGCTTGCGATCCGTTTCACCGACCTGCGTCACGGTTGCATCATCGAACGCCTTGAGCGCGACCGCATCGTCACTCGGCTCCGAGCGCTGGAACACGCTCGTCACGACAGACACGACGACCTGCGCCGCGGAGATCTCCTCGAACGCCCCCGACGACAAGTCGTGCAGCAGACGCAGATCGAACCCCTCCAACAACCGCTCACGAAGCCCCGAATACTGCTTCAAGAACATCCAATTCCGCATCGTCAGCATCGCCGACAACCCACCTTCCCGCACCAGCTCCAACCCACGCAACAAGAACGCCGCATAGAGATCTGCCTTCCCCAACGGATAGTGCGCCTCCACATACCGGCTATCCGCCATCTTGCTCGTGCCCTGATACGGCGGATTCGCCACCACCAAATCGTACGCCCCCTCCCGCAACAACCGCAGCATCCGCACGCCCGCCGCCAGCTGCTCACCGCGCAGCCGCAACCCGAGGTCGTCCCCCCGCGTATGCGCCGCCAAGAACCGCTCGAGCGCTGCATAGACCTCACCCCCCTTGCCCCCCTCTCCATGAATGGAGAGGGGGGTAAGCAGTGACGTGAGGTTGGTGGCATTCACGGCCTCGTTCCGCAGCCGCGCCACTTGCAAGCCGTGGCTCTCGAGCACCTTCGTTCGCGCTGCATCGTACTCGGCCTGCTCGTCGTGGATCGGGCCGTCGATCTCGAGCACCAGGCCGAGCTCGGCGCAGTAGAAGTCGACGATGAAGCCGGCAATGGGCTGCTGTCGCCGGAACTTCAACCCCAGCGTTCGTCGATCTCGCAGCAGTTCCCACGCTTGGCGCTCGGCTTCGGTGGGCACTCTGCGAAAATTCCGAGCCAATTCCACCGTGGCGGCTTCCACCCCAGCCCCAGCGACGACCGGCCGACTCCCCCCTCTCCATTCATGGAGAGGGGGGGCGGGGGGGTGAGGTCCAGCAACGCCAAAATCCCACCCCAGCTGCCCCCCATCCTTCGCCTGCAGTCGACGCCATCCAGCGATCGCGTCCGCGATCGCCGCATCGATCTTCAGCAACGACCCAAGGTGGTCCGCGCCACGCAGTTGGTCCAAGATCCGGTCCGTGAGCGCCGACGAGAGTGCGGCTTCTTCCTCCACCCGCGCCTTCAGCTCGACCAGCGCCGGGTCGTCCTTCGCCATCCCGGCCAGCCGCAGCTGCGTCGCGACCAGGTTCAGCTTCGCCGGCGCCGCATCCCGACAGCGCTGCTTCGCCTTCAGCCACAACGCCGCCGCGGCGATCTGCACCGCGCGCGGGTCGAGGTCCAACCCGTGCAGGTTGTCCTCCAAGATCCGCTCGGCGATCGCCGCCGGCTGCCAGCGCGCCGCCGCGACCTCCCCCCGCTGCCGCGCCTCCTCCTCGTAGAGCGCGAACAACAAGTCGAACGCCACGACCAGAAAGTGCCCCGAGCCACACGCCGGATCGACGATCCGCCAATCCCGCACGCTCTCCTTGCCGTCCGCATCCGCCGGCAACGCTGCCTGGTCGAGGAAGTACGCCCAGCGCCGCTCTTGCTCGTCAAACAACGGCATCAGCTCGGTCAGCGCGACCTCGCCCGCCTCGCGCCGCGCCCGAAACGCCACCCGCCGCGCCTCCAGCCGCTCCAACACCGACCGCCCATCCGGACCCGGCTGCTGCACCTCTGCCGTCCAGCCGTGCCCGGCGCAGAGCTGCAACCACATCGGCCCGAGCGTGTTCTGCAGCAGCCAATCGACCATGTAGCGCTCGGTGAAGAGCTGCGTCTTGCTGGCGATCTCGTGCGGCTCGATCTTCTGCCGCAATGCAATCTTCGCGTCCAGCGCCTCACGCTCCGGGTCGTTCCAATACTGGTAGACCCACCCGAGCGTCATGTCGTCGCTCCAACACGACGCCAACACCGGCGCGTCCAACGCCTCGACCACCGCCCGCAGCGTCGCCGCCGGCACCGGCACCAGCTCGGCCACGCCGGCCGGGCCGAAGACGCCGGGCAGCTCCAACGCCAGGTCCTCGAAGACCAGCTGCAGCAGCGTGCCGTAGCCCTCGGTCTCGTCGCCGCAGAGCGCCGGCGCCAGGGCGCGGAAGTCCAGGTACGCCCGGCTCTGCCACGCCCCGGTCAGCACCGCCGGCGCCCGCAGCGGCGCCGAACCGTCGGCCCCCGGCGCCTCGAGCAGCCGCAGCATCACCAGGCGGTTGAGCAGCGTCGACGCGGCGAGCTTCTCGGCCTCGCGGCGGAAGTCGGCCGCCGTCCGCGCCGGGTTGGCCTTGTTCGCCGCGGGCTGGGCGCGGACCTGCTCGTCGATCCACGCCTCGAAGCGCCGCCGCCGCGTCGCCGGACCCGCCGCCAGGCCCGCGTCTGCGGCCTTGGCGCCGAGGCGGTAGCGCGCCTCGGTCGCGTCGTGCAGGTCGGCGAGCAGGCGGTCGCGCAGGCCGCGGATGGTGCTGGCGAGGGCCTTCTTGGCTTCTGGGGTCATGGGCATGGGCCGTCGTCCTCGTTCAGCAATTGTCGATCATCCGTCGGTCAGAGCACCGATCCCGCCGCAGCGCATCATGCATCCGGAGGTGCTTGCATGTTCTGGACGACGAATGGTCCGCGAACCTGGGCCCCACCCGGGTCACCGACGAGCCCACATCCCACCCAATCGCCGTCCTGAACGTCGGTGGTCATGAAGCGATAGCTCCGCCGGTTCTCGCCGTCTCTGTTGTAGGCGACGGCCCACACCGCACCGTCGACGCCCGGCCACTGGAGCGTTGGCGCTACTGGGGCGCCGCAGCGCACAAATTGCCGCCCGTGCATCGCTTCATGGACTGCCGACGGCAGGGCCGGTGTCGGAGAGAGCCTCAGCACTCGCGCGATCGTCCCGGCGGCATGGCGCCCGACGATGTACACCCGCGTTCCTTGCGCAAGGAACGCTTGGATCTCCGCAGCACGTTGACCGTTGCCCACCCCGAGCGGCCAGTAGCCGGCGATGCGTTGGTGCGGGTCGTCAATCGTCGGATCGAACGCCGGCATGTCCCCGTCGCCGTGAACGGTGACCACGTAGTACACCGCCCCGGGGGCGCCCCCGCCGACGGCCGGCTCCGCTGGGGCCAAACGGACCTCGTTCTTCGTCCCCTCAGCTCTTGCCCGCTTTGCCATTGTCTGTCTCCTCCTCCCGGCCAGCGCCGGAACCATCCTCGACACGCGCCACCCGCCACCTACAGCGTCGGCAGCGCCCAAACCCCGACCGCCAGTTCCGCCAACCGCCGCGCCCGACGCCTCGTCTCCAGGCTCGGACCCCGCGAACGGGCGGCTGGCGGCTTGTGCACTGGTTTCGACTGCCGCTCCAAGACACCATCCATCCAGGGGTCCACGAGAGGCTCGTTTTCGCGGACTCTCCCCCTCTTCGAGACGCACCATGTTGTCGACGCAGACAAGGTCTCCATCGCTTCGCTAGTCAATCCGCGCCACCTTCCCCCCACGCACCACGACCAACAACTTCGCCCGCAAGTCGCCAACGACCTGCTCGACCTCAGCCTCGGTCCTGACGACGCGGCCACGCGGGCCGGCGACGCGAACCGGGACGTTCGTTGGCTCACCCGGTGGCTCGACGATGGGCGGCGCGGTGAGCTCCCGCAGCCGCGCCAGCGCCTCCTCCTCGGCGCGCTGCAACGCCAGCAGCGCGCTGTCGCGCAGCGCCGTCAGCGTCGGCGCGACCGCCTCGGCGCTGGTCGTCGGCACGGCCACCGCGATCGGCCGCAACACATGGTGCGACTGCTCACCCGTCAGCGTCGAGAACCCGTCCTGGCCCTTGACGCGGATGCGCACCTGCTCGGCGTTGTCCTCCAGCGAGGTCAGCAGCGCCTCGCGGGCGCTGCGGTACGCGGCGCGCACGTCGTTGACCTCGACGTCGAGCGTGGCCAGCGCTTGCCACGGTCGCTCCGACGTCAGGTGCTCGCGCAGGCGGACGAGCGCGGCCTCGACGTTGGTCGGCGTCTCGCCGAAGGCTTCGAGCTGCTTGCCCATGTCGTTGGCGACCCGATCGATCGCGCCGAGCTTCGTCAGCGCGTCGTCGGTCAGCTCCGCCCCGTAGAGCCGGAGCAGCTGCACGCCGTCGCGCAGCGCGTCGAGCTCCTTGCGCACCGCCAGCACCGTCGGGCGCGTCTGGCGGACGTTGCGCAAGCAGGCCGTGAGCGCCTCGTCGAGCCGCGTCAGCGTCGCGGGCAAGGCCGGGCGGCCCGGCAGCCGATCGAAGCGTCGCTCGAGCTCGCGCAGGTCGCGCGCGCAGCCGGGGAAGAGGCCGTTGACGGCATCGGCGATGGCCGCGTTCTCGCGCTCCATCTTGTGGCCCCAATGGTCCTCGAAGAAGCGGCAGATCTTGGCCCGCGCCGGGATGCCGATGTCGTCCTCGCCGGCTGGCAGCACCGTCGCGCGCTTGAACGCGCGGTCGCCGTCGAAGACCTCGCGCGTGCCCGCCTCGTTGTAGGCCGTCAACTCCGGCCCCGCCTCGGGCTGGATGCGCACCCGCTCGGCGCGCAGCAAGCCGAGCACGCTGGCCTTGATGACGTTGGCGGCGAATCCGTAGGGCGGGCCGCCAAATCGGGCCAACAGCAGCGCTCCGCTCATGCCGCTGTCGGCCTTGATCGCCTCGAGCACGCGCTGCGGCACCACGCCCGCGCACGTCACCTCGAAGCGGCCGTCGTTGACGTCGAGGATGCCGAGCTCGCCTTGCAGGTACTTCGGCGAGGGGCCGCTGAGGTCCTTGTTCAGCAGCTGCGTCAGCTCCTGCGGCGTGACCTGCGTCGCGACGAAGTGGGGGAAGAAGTCTTGCAGTGCCCGCGTGCCGATCGCCGACAGCGCCGCCGCGAACGTCGTGCCGTGGTCGAAGGGCGCGATGCCGCGGCCGCGCAAGTAGAGCTTGCCCGCCATCCAGCAGTCGGCGACCGTGCGGCGCAGCCGCGTCTCGAGCTCCTCGGCACGGTCGCGCTCGGTGAGCAGCAGCATCTTGCGCGCCGCGCTCAGCGAGGCCTGGCGCGGATCGTATTTGCGCACCATCGCCTGGGTCCGCAGCAGGTCGCGGCAGGTCGCGTCGATGGCGCTGGTGTCGCCGCAGACCCAGAGCAGGCGCTCGCGCAGCGCCTGCTCTGCGCTCCGCCGCAGCCACGCGGCGTCGTCGCGCTCGTCGCGGGCCAAGAAGCGGAAGTCGACGGTCACCGCCGCCGGATCGCGCGGGTCGAGCAGCACGCCATCGTCGACGCGGCGGCCATCCGAGAAGCGCCCGGCCCAGGGGAAGGGGCGGCCTTGCAGCTTGGGCCGCTCGGGCTCCGAGAGCAGCCACGTCAGCGCCGCCTGCACCTGTTCGCTGACGGCCTCGCGGGTCACGCTGATGTCGCGGCGCTCGCGCTCCCACTCTTCGCCGGCAGACGACTGCAGCTTGTAGCCGGTCTTCTCGGCGTACCCGAGCAGGTTGCGGCGGCGCAGCTCGTCGAGCGCTTCCTGCACCGCCAACTCGGTCGCGCCGCGGTCGACGCGGTCGTAGAGGCATTGCGAGACGAGCCTCGCGTCGGTCGGCACGGACTCTTGGATCAGCTCGAGCAAGGCGACGGCCTTGGCCGCGCGCACCAAGAGCGGATCGGCGTCGTTGGCGCATTTGTCGAGCACGCGCGCCATCGAAGCCTGGGCGTCGGCGTCGAGCGCGGTGTGCTGGACCTCGTAGATCGCGTCGAGCGTGACCAGCGCGCCAACCTCGCGTTCGGCCAAACGCTGGCTGCGGAAGAGCTCGCCAAGGAGCTGCAGCAGGCCGCGGATCGCCTGGTCGTCGCCCTGCGCCCGCCGCGAACGGGTGCGCAGCGCAGAGGTGATCTGCAAGATCAGGTCGATTTGCCCCGGCAGCAGCGGGTAGACCTCGACGAACTCGTCGGCGGTGATGGCGTCGCAGCCATAAGCGAAGAGCTTGATGTCGGCGCGGTGCTGCTCAAACAGCGTCCGAAGCTGCGACTCTGCCTCGGGCTTCTTCTGCAGCAGGCGCTTGTGCACCACGTCGCGGATATTGGTCGCAGCGAGATGCACGCGCAGCTTGGGCGGGAAGCGGTCCTTGGCCCAGACCAAGAACGAGTCGCCAGCGTCCTGATCGAGCTTCTGTTGGCCGAGCGCCAGCAGCCAGACCTTGCCCTTGAGCGAGGCCCCGAGGGCGGTGGCGAACGCCCGAAGCCGATCGGTGCGGTCCTTGTTGCCGAGCACGTATTGCGAGACCTCGTCGACGACGAGGAAGAGCGTCGATTGCTTGCTGCGAAATGCCAGCATGTCGCGGATCGCGGCCACGGCTTCTTCTGGCGACTCCGTGCGATTGTGGGTGCCCGCGCGCATCGCGTACCAGGCCATCGGGTCGGCGTAGCGTTCCGGATGCAGCGCCGCCATCACGGCCGAAAAGTCGTCCTCGGCGAACTGGCGATCCTTGACCTGGCTCCACGGCGCACCGAGCGTCGCCAGCGCAGCGTGTTCGAACGCCTGCCACTCGCCATCGCGCTCGAGCGCCAGCTCCGCGTCGGCCACGAGCGGCTCGGTGGTGCAGTAGCCGAGCCTTCGCTGCACCTGACGCAACGCGGCGCCGTGCACCTGCTCGCCGTCCCGCGCGACGCTGCCGACATCGAAGACCACGGCGATCGGATCGATCAGCTGGCGCAACGCGGCCCACGCCTGGCGCAGCTCATGGGCCTTGGGCGACGTGTCGCGGCGCAGCCAGGCTTCTGCCAGCGACGTGCCATCGGGCAACGCGACGCCATCGAGCGCGAGGCCCAGCAGCTTGGCGAAGCTCGACTTGCCCGAGCCGTAGAAGCCGGAGATCCACGCCGTCGGCAGGTCCGGCCCGCCGGGGCGCTGCAGCTCGCTGACGATGGCGCGCAGCAGGCCGACGTACTGCTCGTGGATGCCGCTCGGCACACGCTTGTGGTTCGGGTGGTCCTCCGGCCAGCCGCCGGTGATGATGTACTCCGACACCTCGGCCGCGACGCGCTCGGGCGCGTGCTCGTGGAAGTAGACGACCGGCGCGATGTCGCGCGTCACGTCCGAAGCGAAGAGGTCGCGGATCAGGACGTCGCTCATGGGTAGATCCTCGGGCGGTAGTCGGCATCTGGGGGCAGCACGCCCATGAACGAGAGCGCGGTGTGGCCTTCGCGATGCCCCGGATAGAGCAGCACGACCGGGATATGGCGCGTGTGCCCGTCGAGGTGCCGCAGCAGCGCCGACGAGCGAAAGAAGGGGTAGAGCGCTCCGGCGCGGCCAATCAACACCAGCATGCGCTCGACATCTTGCGGGTGCGCGTCGGCGTGGGCCGCGATCAGCGTTGCGCAGTCTGCGGCGATCCCGTTCGGCCCCTCGACCAGGGGCGCGATCTTGGTCTTGAGGTAGTTGAGCCCACGGCCGCGGTCCATCGCGGCTGTGCGTGCCTCCATCGCCTCGACCTGCGCGATCCAGGCCTCGCCCTGAGCGCGGATGCGCGCGAGCAGCAGCGCCTGCAGGTCGATCGACAGCACGCTCCAACCGCCCGCGACCAGGTCCGCGCTCAGCTGTTGCACTTCGCTGCGGAGCGTGAACTCGAGCTTCGGATCGTATTGCAAGATGGCGAAGCGATAGTTGCGCATCGTGCTGATCTGCGGGCCATCGTCGTGGAGCAGATCTCCGCGCAGGGCGGCGAGCGCCTCCATCAGCTGGGTGCGGGGGCTGCGACCGGTACTCATGCGGCGCCCTCGAGCTCGTCGCTGCCACGCGGCCCGGCATCGACCCCGATCTCCGCGACGGCCCATGCCTGCAAGTCCTCATGCTGCCAATGGAACGCACGCAGATCGGCTTGATGTTCGTAGCCAAGGGAAGGCAAGGCGCGCAGACGCAGGTCCAAGTCGGCGCCCTGGAGACCAACGGACCTCAGATACGGGTTGTCGAGCAGCGTGCCCTCGATCTCCGTCTCGCGCAGAAGGTAGAGCAGGTACGCCAGCGCGTCGTCGGGCACCTTCGGCAGCGTCAGCGGCCGCGGGTCTCGGCTGCCTTCGACCAGCCCGGCGCTCATCGCAGCCGAGAGCAGCTTGCTGGCGAACTGGATCCGCGACGACATCGTCCAGCTCGGCCGACCGTGGTCGCCGACCCAGCGCACGACGACATCGCGCGACACCTGCGCGCTCGGCCGATCGCGGCGCTCGACCAACAACGAGCCCGTCAACGCGCGGTAGAGCGGGTCGGCGAGCTGCAGGTGCCAATGGCAGATCAGCCGTCGTGTCTCTGGCGTCATCGCGGGCCAGCGGTGCAGCACCCACAAGGCGGACGGGAAGGCGTCGAAGCGCGCCCGCAGGTTCGCCAGCAACACTTCGATGCGCGCCAGACTTCGCGCGCCGAACCAATAGGCCTCGAAGGCCTCGGTCGGCGTCGCCCGAGAGCCGACGTCGGCGTGGCGCCAGTAGGCGCGTGCCTCCTCGACCTCGAGTGCGCACTTCATGATGCGCGTGTGCAGCTCCCTGGCCTCGCTCGGACGCTCGCTCACGCGTCCCTCCGGTAGTGCGGCAGCGAGTACGCCGCGCCTAGCGGCTGCAGCGCCGATAGCATCGCGCGCACCGCCGAGGCCGGATCTTCGGGCATGTCACCGCGAAGGCGTCGACCTGCTGGCGTCGGTTGGTACTCCGCGCCGCCGTGGGTCGCCAGCCAGCGCGAGAACGCCTCGAGGTTCCAGTCCTCGCGGATCACATCTGCGAGGCCGGGTAGAGCCCGCAACGGCGCTGCGCCGCTTCGCTTGAGGTCGGCAAGGCGCTCGCTGACTCGTTCGTCGATGGCGAAGCCCAGGTGATAGAGGCTGATACGCCGGTCGGCGTCGTCGCTCATCAGCCGGAGCTCGCGATCCTTGCGCCGCGCAGCTTCGAGCGCGGCCTGCAGCGCCGCCCATGCCCAGGTGCGTGGCGTCAGGCGTCGAAAGAGGTCCTCTCCACCGTACTCCGACGCCATGTCGCAGCGCCACCAGCCGAGGCGCGGCTCGGCACCACCTTCGCCGGCCCAGGCCACGGCGAGCTGCGCGGTGAGCACAGCGTCGAGGGCGGCGGTCGAAGGGCCAGAATGGTGCTCGGGCTTGTGGGCGCTGGCGCGGTCGAAGAGGGTCATGGGGCTCCTGGCCTCGGTTTGGTGCGCCACGATGCGTCAGGTTGGGCGTCCAGCGCAAGACTGCGGCGGCGGTCCGGCGCGATGCAAGGACTGCACGCGTCGTCGCGAAGGTCGCAGCGCTCAGGTCGGTTCCCATGCGACACAATCTGTCGCTCGCGGATCCGCCACGACGACATTGGTGCCACGGCATGTTGGACTGGAGGCATCGGCTGCAACCCGACTGTCAACAGCCACTTCGCAGCCATGCAAGAGGCCGCAGAGGCGCAGAAGTCGTTGCGGCGAGCGGTCGGTTTCGACGCGACGCAGGACCAGCTTGGTTTGGCTCACCGCCTTCACCCATGAGGCGACCGAGGCAGCGGTCGCGCTGCGGCTCGCGTGTCGCCAGCGAAAATCACCTCGGTCGTCAGGGTCGGCGCCAGAATGCTGGCCGCCACCTGCACGACAAGTATTCGAATCATTTTCGCTTTATGGTTGCCCGACGGTCGGCCTGAGCGCTGCACCGCGGGAGTTGTCGTAGCTGGCCGTCCCGAGCACAAGGATCCAGCTCGCTTTGCCTGTGACGGCCTGTGACCAGCGGCTGCGTTCCAAGACACGCACGGGCAATCGCAGCCGAGCAACCGGGCTGTGGGTCAGCCTGCAGCCGCTCTTGTACGGCGTACGGAGGCCACAAGTCGTAGCTGTCGAGACAATGCGTACGCGACACTCTACCGATCCGTTGACTCTCGTGTCAGATTGCCTGTCGAACACGCGTCCACATCTCCACACGCGCCCGCCGCGGAACCGCCAGGAGCATCATGGTTGCCTACGAAGGTCTCAGGAATCTCGCGCTTGCGGGCGCAACAGTGCTGCACATCGCATCCTTCGAGTGGGAACGAGTTCGCGGCCTTGCGATCGGATTGTCAACCGAGTTGGGCCTTCCTCTGCACGTCTGGAGTCAGTCGACGGGGCTCCTCTCCTGCGATGAGACGGGTGCGATGAGCGGTGAGGACGAGGCCGCGACCGATCCGCTGGAGCTCCTGCGGCAGATCCACGCCGCAGCTGAGCCGGGCATCTGGTTGTTGGAGGACGTTCAGCCCTTCCTTCGAGAAGAACATCATCCGCTCCTGCGGTGGCTGGTACCCACCCCACCAACCACGCCAAGCCAAACGATCGCAGCGGTGCGAGAGTCC
>CAZPHC010000015.1:0-16783 GCA_964586155.1 uncultured Enterobacteriaceae bacterium
ACTCCTCGCGGCGCTCCGGGCGCGCGAGGTGGAGTCTACGGCCGGGTGCTCGGCGTTTTCATGGCGTGGTTGGTGGGGTGGATACATACCAACGGCGTCGAGCGCGGGATGCGTGGCTGGGCGCTGGGCCGCAACAACCACAGTGGTTCGCGCAGCAAGCGCGGGACCGAGGTGGCGGCGGTGCTCTACAGTCTGGTGGAGACTTGCAAGCTCGTCGGGCTGGATCCGAGGGTGTACTTGCGCGAGGCCGCGTTGCGCGCGCTCGCGGAGCCCGGCGCTGTTACGCTGCCGCACGCGCTGAAGGCCGAAATCGTCGGCGTGTAGCTGATACTGGATGGCATCAGCCGCACGCCTCCGCGGCGAGTGCCGCCGTCGGGGCGGTGTTGGTCGTGACGGGGTGCGGCGAGTACGTACGGTTGATCTCCTGCACGATCTCCCACTCGGCGCCCTCGCAATCGACCCTGAGGAAGTCGATTCGGTCGGCTCCAAGGCGGGTCACGATGTCCGCAAGTGTCTCGGCGCGAACGACTTGGTGGCCCACGGCCACGACGGTGCGGTGACCGCCGGTCTTGGGACCATCCGCGACTGCCAGCTGCAGCGTTCGAGCCTCGGACCAAACCGCGCGATGGAACACGACCGCGTTGGCGAAAATAGTCGCATTGATGTTTGCGAGCAGTGCGTTCGCGGCGTCGAACTCTGCCACGACGACCTGCCCCATGGCAGGCTTGGGCACAGAGATCAATCCCGCACAGTGCCGAGGTTACGGCGAATCTCAAAGGAGGACTCTTCGAGTCTTTTCTCGAACTCTCGTTGGAGGTCCTTGCTGCGAAAAACGACCGAATGGAGAACGTGCATTCCGGGGTGCTCATAGTCCAACCACCGGGCATCAGGAAATCGTTCGTCAATGGTCGCGCAAGCCCGTGTAAGTCCACAAATGAGCGCCATCCATGGATCGACTCCTCGACTGCCGAAACGCTCGCTCACTCCATTGATTGAAATCTCGAAGTGACAGATCCATTCAAGATTCTCACCAGAATGGCCATCAGATTCATTTTGATAGGGCATCTGCACGGGCGCCGAAATAGCCACAAGCAAGGGTACACCGTTGGCAGACAGAGTCCGTTCGGCGATCCACTCGAGCATCATGTTACCTCCTCCCCGCCGCCTGTTCAGGCGTACACACAGCCCAGCGGCACCAGTTTTTCCACGCCGTCGTCGATGAATTGGCGTCAATCTTGCACGATGTGTAGACATGCCTCTCACCCTTGAACCTTGCACAGTATAGCTCGCGCACATCACCGCTAGCCTCAGCCAGCGCCATGCAACCTCGGCACAATGATCCACCACCAACTGGGGCATCGCTCTGTGGCGTTCGGGTGCCGCTTCCTCCTGGCGAAGCATCCCATGAAGACTCGTCTTGTGCTGGACGGTTCTGTCGTCTGCTCATGAACTCGTTCCATTCCTCCTCCTCTGGCTCACCGCTCCGCAAGTAGTCGTACAACTCATCGTCGACAGCACCGGAACTCTCGGGAGATTGCTGCTCCTGTGGCTCCTGCGGCTCCTGCGACCCTCGCGCCTCCTGCGGTTCCTGCGCGTCCTGCGGATCCTCCGGCAGCGTGGGAACCGGCGCAGGCCACCTGGTTTCCTTCGGGTATTCAATGCTCATGGCAATCTCCGAACAACGATGGTTCGATTTCGCGCTACGGACCGCTCGACTCGCCAAGCTCCACTGCCCCTTCAGCCCCTTCAGCCATCAACCGCCGCGCTGCACGCCCTCCTTTGCGCAATGGGGCCAACATCCGTGCATGTCGAGGCATTGCGTCGACGCGGTGATGGCAGAGCCTGTGCCGTGGATCCACTCGTCGCACTGCTCCCGTGTCGACGTCGTGCAACCGTTGTCGACGATGCAGTCACAGCACGGCGAGGGCAGCGCTTGAGCAGGATGGCCGGCGTCGAGTTCGGCGCATGCGGCGACGAACAGGGCCAAGATCACCACAGTGCGGCGAACGGTCTGTGGGCTCTTCATCAGGTCACCTCCATCTTGCGCGCGCCCATCGCGTGCACGCGGACCAATTGGGTATCTGCCGTCGTCCGAATGTGGGTGACATCGAAGCGCTCGTCCAGCAAGACTTGCATCGCTTGCTGGTGCCGTTCACTCCCGTCGAGGTGAAGCTCCATCGCGAGAAGATCGACCTGAACGCCGCCTGGCCGGTTGATCTGCGGCACGATCTCCCACTCGGCGCCCTCGCAATCGAGCTTCAGGAAATCGATCCGATCGGCGCCCATGCGATCGACGAGCGCCTCGAGTGTCTCGGCGCGAACGACGTGGTGGCCCTCGGCCACGACGGTGCGGTGGCCGCCGGTGTTGGGACCATCCGCGAGCGCCAGGGACAGCGTTCGAGGCTCGGACCAGAGCGCGCGATGCAGGACCACGGCGTTGGCGAACGTGGCTGTGTTGATGTTCGCCAGCAGCGCGTTTGCGGCATTGGCCTCGATGCCGAGCACCTTCGCGTCTGGGAACATGCGCGCCGCCCAGGCGGCAAAGGAACCGATGTGGGCGCCGACGTCGACGATGAAGCGAGGTGGACGCGACGGCTGCCACAGTCGCAAGAGATAAAAGTCGAACTCGATGACCTCGCGCGCGATGCCCTCGTCCCAGGTCCCAGGGCGTGTAGCCAGGCGCAGCCCATCGATCTCGAACGTCGTCAGCGGCGTTGTTGGTGGGAGCCGCTCGCCCGAGAGCAGGTCGACGCCGAGCCGCTCCGGATCGGCGGCGCTCGGCGGCAGGCGATCGAGGTGCACGACCAGCGGACCGCGCGGGGCAGGCGGCACCAAAGGGATGCCAAGCGCGACGGCCTCCCAGCAGACTAGGATGTCGTCGCCTTGATGCCAGCCGCGGCCTGTCCAGCGCAGTTCGCTGCGGGCCCGCCCGCGCAGGACCATGGCGTTGCCGGCAACAAATGCGCACGGGTCACAAGCGTCCTCGCGGAGGTTTGCGATGTAAGCACCATCGTAGCGCGCCCAATCGCCCCAACGCTGGCCAATCACCGACTGCAAGCGGATGGCGCAGATCGCGTCATTGGGTGCGTCAGCGAGGACACCCCAATCGCCGCCACAGGGCAATATGTCGTCCGCGCCCAGGTAGACGTCGCCCGGTGGGCAGGCCGCAATTGCCGCGTCGATCGCGGCGCCGAAGGCCGCGCCGGTCGTCGCGCCGACCAGGCGTACGAGTCGGTCAGCGTCAGGCAAGATCGACCCGTCGGGCAGCGCACAAACCACCGCGTGGCCGAGCTCGAGCCAAGTGGTGACAAGCGTGCGAAGCAGCGATGGGTTGCGGCCGGTCGTGACGATGACGACCGCTGGCAGCCGTGAGTTGTCGCCACGACGATCGTGCGGGGCGTCCATCGCGCTCATGCCGCGGCCCTCGTCGCACCCAGATCGGTCCAAACGCGAACGCGATCGCACCAACTCCAAGCCGGCAGCACCCGTGCGCGCGCCAAGACACCGCGGCGGCAGGCGGCGTCGCGGTCGGTCACGACGGCGCGAAGCGCCATGACCAGCGCGTCGAAGTCGGGTTCGCGCGCGAAGCCGGGGTACAGGGGCGCCGGCACCTTGCCGGAGGATGGGACGATGATGCAGTCCGAGGCGTCGAGGTAGTCGAGAGGTCCTGAGAAGCCATGAGCGATGAGCGCGCGGCCATGGGCGAGCGCCTCGAGGCCGACGAGGCCGAAGCCTTCGCAGCGTGAGGGTAGCACAACGGCGTGCGCGGCCTGGAAGTACGCGCTCAAGTCGCGACGGCCCACGTGCGCGCCGATGACCTCGACGCGGTCGTCGCCGCGGGCGTGGGTTTGATGCAGGGCGCGCGCGGCCGCGAGTTGACCTGGACCGCACTTGATCGTCAGGCGCACGGCCTCGTGGGCCGGGAACGCGGCGACGAACGCGCGGAGCAGCACGTCGGTGGCCTTGCGCTCGTCGACCTGTCCGAGGTGGAGAAAGCGAAACGGGCCGTCTGGTGGCGGAGCATACGGACAGTCGTCCGGCCAGACACCGTGATGGAGCACGCCGACATCGCGGCCGGTCGCCGTGCGCATGACGTCGGCGACGAAGGTGGAGACGCCGTAGAGCTCGTCGAAGGTCTCGAGGTGGCGAGCGAATGTCGCCGGCATGAAGTCCGAGTCCCAGTAGATCAGCGCCGCGCGGCTGCGGGCTCGGATGGTCTCGCCGCGATGGTGGAGGCCGTACCGAAGCGAGCGCTCGACGACCAGCCGGCGTGCGCGTCGGAGCTCGCGATGACGGGCGAATGCACGGAGGACTTCGGGCGGTGTTGAACTTGCGTCGAATGCGCGCGTCGGCACGGCGATCGGCGCGTGGCCATTGGCTTCGAGCGCGCGGATCAGCGAGCTGCCGACGTACGACAGGCTGCTTGTGTCGCCGTGGGGGGATTCGATGGCAAGGCTCATGATTCTCCCATTTGGGCAGGTCTCGCCCGTTGCACACGACGATTCGTATACTTCGCGAAGCCTGGCCCGCGCTCAGCGACGTTCCTTCCGCGTTGGTTGATGATGCAGGCGTGACTCCCGATCAGTCTTCAACTGTTCCCCCCTCAAAGGCTTCGCCCGGAACTTCGTCATCTTCACCCTCTGCCTCTGCTTCTCGACGAAGTCCCTGCACGCTGCGCTGATGGGACTCGTTCAGAACCCATTGTTCAAGCTCGTTGGAGTAATCGCCAGCAACGATGAAGGGGACGAATAGCGGTATGTGAGAGTGCGGACAATCCCTGGCAACGAGTGCCCCGGAAAATTCGCTGTCGATCGTCCTTCGAATCCCAGAAATGGCCGAAATGAGAGCACCCAATGAATCTTCGTGGTGTCGACTTTCGCCCCCATCTGCTCCTGGACCATGGTACTCGAAGTCACAAGTCCAAAATCCCCCATCGTCCATGTAAGGTTCTGACACCTTGAAAACAAATTCTGGCTCGAGAGAATCCATGGGAACCAACACGGTCTCTGCGATCCATCGTTTCGAGCTCTTATCGTTCATGTCCCACTCCTGCATCACCTGCGAACAATCGACTGCTAGGGACAAACACCCTGCGCCAACGCGTTGCAACCGGCTGCGCATTCGTGCGGTCTCAACCGTGCTTGTGACCAACAGTAACGACGAATCGACGACCAAGTTGGCCCTTCCGGCAGGGCTCGGCAAATCGCCTCAACTGATGCTGGGCCTGCGTAGCAAGCGGTCTGACATGCTTTCTTGAACGCGCGACTGCCGTCCGGACATGGGCCCCCCTTACCGCCCCCCGACGAAGACTGCTGACCAACTTGCGATGCGTCGCCGCCGCCCCACCAACCCCGCCGATCATCTTGTGATGCGTTGTCGCCCCACATGCCGCCATCTGGCCGCGACGGCGGATCTGGTTGCAAGAATTCCCTCCACTCCTCCTCCTCTGGCTCACCACCCAAGTAGTCATATAGGTCATCGTCCTGCCCGGAACCCTCCGCCTCCTGCGGGTTCTGCGGGTCCTGCGGGACCTGCGGGTCCTGCGGGTCCTCTGGATCCTTCGAACCGCCATCCGGCTCCTCCCATGGCCATGGATCCGGCCGACGCACCTTGGTTTCCCATGGGTATTCTGTGCTCAAGATCTGCTCCTGACAGTGGAGATTCGAACTCGCACTATGTCCTGTTGGATCAGCGAGCTGCCGACGTACGCGAGGCTGCTGGTGTCTCCTTGGGGGGATTCGATGGCGAACCCAGCAATCTCCATTTGCGTTCTCATGACGGGCTCCCACCGAAGAAACTCCGATCTAATGCAGAAATCATACACATTCAACCGTTCGACACATCGTCCAAAATGTCGCCAGCCCCTGAGACTTTCTTGGGGCTCAAGGATCTCGATAATCGACATTGCAAACTGCATTGGAACCGCCACTTGCGAGCCAAGCGGGATACTTATCCCCGACGACTGGCCTGCTCTCGGATCCGACAGGACCGTCCATGAGCCGAACCTGCGCTACCGTCCAACCATTGGTGCGGCAGGTAAAACCGGTCTCCGACACGTAGTATTGGATGATTCCTCCGCCATACGGATCTTGATCGGGGCGAATTCTCATATACGAATACGCTTCATGCATGGTTGATGGAAGGCGACCGCGGCGTGCTCGGAAGGACTCAACAACAAGAGCTGCTCTGGTAGCGGCCAAGTTGGCCGCCAAGCCCGCTGTCGAGACAATGACACTTCTCATCTTCCACGTTTCGTTTGCACTCCCACACGCCCGTGAGGCCGAAGGATTTGCGGACGACTCTCGACAACGATGGAATTCAGAAACGACTGATACTCCTTCCACAAGCACCGCAGGCAGGCCCAGGCGGACAGTCTGCTCGAGCCGTAAGAGCCGACCGACGTCAGAAGCGACCGCCATCCATCGCTCCCAAAATTCCTGGGCCCCAGGAACCTGTCCACTCACTCCGGAGTACATCAATCCCTCAACATATCGACCAACAGCCATTTGTCTCAGCTCTCGAAACGCTGACTCGATTTCTCCATCAATTGCAATGCCATCGATCTTGTGTATCAGAGCGAGCAACTGCTTTGCATCGACGACCTCTCGGGCTCCAATGGCCCAACACACATCCACACGAAAGCCATAGGTGTAGGTAAGGAAAAATGAATTCCCGAAACTTACATTCCCCACCTCCAATCTCGACAGTTCGCCCAGAGTCAGTGTTAGCTCTGCGACCGTCGGCCAAACGAGCGCTGTTGATGTAGTCAGCCGCGCTCGATTCCATTTGAACAAGCGAAATATTGCCTCTGACAGGTTCACGGATGAGGCGATGGAAGGCGGGGCCAACACGTTTGGCCTCGCTTGTGCTCTGGATTGAATCTCGGAGCGAACGCAGTTGAGTACATCCATCAATCCGGCATCGGAGAGCGGACTTTTGGCGAGCCAAGTCCGTGCTTGGACTTGCACCTTGCTCACACCGACTGCATCACGCGAACCATCTTGTGGTGATTGCAGTGCCGGCGCCTCCAGAAAGTGCGAGGTCCAGGCTTCGTCACTGATGGTTGATAGCAGTGCAGTTGCCGTCTGCTGACATGGCTTCAACATTCCACCAGTTCCTACCTCGGGAATGCTTGAAACTGGTGTTCCGGAGAGGACGGTCTCCATGACTCCGTTGGCCGACTGAGATGCACGACTCGGCAACCCATAAACCAAATTGCCGTCAACGCTGGCCAAGGGTGAGACGACCACGAGAGTTGTCACGAGTAGCAGAGCCCGCGCGACAAAGCCACAAGTTTCATGTTGTTGCCACATAGCCACCGTCGTCAATACACTCACTTGTCTTTCGCCTTTTGTTCAACGAATTTCTGGATGTCGGCAAACCACTTCGCACTGACGAGCGCCGATGCCCCCGTAGCTCCTCCCTCGATTTCTTGCTTCCTGGCAGCGACTTCTTTCCACCAAAGAGTAAGGTACGTATTCTCCTTAGACGCAGCCCACTGAATCTGACCGGTTATGAAGATTCCCACGCTATTCCACAGCACAGTCAGCGTCTCCTTGCCTAGTCCTTTGACTTGACCAGCTTTGCACAAGGCAATGAACCCCTCAATCACGGTATCCGCAGGGGTACTTGGTGGCGGAGACTCCCACTTTTGCCCCCACTGCGGAATTGGTTCCGGCTGCGCTTCTTGATCGCCCGGGTCTGGTTCGTTTAAAGCCGCATCGTTGCTATCGGCGAACTCATCGTACAGATAACCAAGAAGGCGTCCCTTGGCATCCGGGTCGTCGACGGGGCGCGGTAGTGGTGTCATCGGGTCATCGCCCCCCGTTCGAATTGTGGGATAGTTATTCGACATGGAAGGCCCCTTCCAATGCGTGGCCACCCTCGGCAGCACCGACACCACGAACGATGTCGTCGAAGCTAGGTTGGCGCGCAAGGCGCTCGAACTCGCTTTGGGAAATTTCATACCCACGCCGGCAATACCGCGCAGCCCGCCGAACCGAGGCCTGCGGATCTGCCGGCCACATCACACGCAGCCGCAGCGCCATCTCGTCCTCCAAGAACCACCGATGTGCCAAGCCAGCACGACGGTCGCGACCCAATGCAACACACGTCACCGAGAAGTCGAACCGCCCGAGCACTGACGTCATCGACCCGCACGTCGCGAATCCGCCCTCAACCCGCGGCTTGATCAACTGCACAGGCGGTACCCCGAACATCCGCGCCGCTCCCGGAGTCGCGAAGCTGACGCTGAAGCGCGACTCACCGATCGGCGTGAACCCAGCACCGAGCAAGCCGCGGTACAGGCCAGCAAAGATCGCCTCACCATCGCCCTCCCCACACGGAAAGACGTCAACGTCGCCTGGGGGCGCAGGTACGGCGCGTGGGCTACAGCAGTAGCGCGCGTAGCCGCCAAGGATGGCTCCACCGTAACGATCGCACAGCTTCAAGATCGGCTCGACTTCTCGTACGCCTCTCCGCACCGGGATCGCGACCCAATCGTCGTTTGTGGCAGTTGGCACAACTGCTGCCACGCGCGGTGACGCGCTCAGCCCTCTGGCACCGTCATCATGGTGCCGGGCCGTCGCCACGCAGCGAGCACAACCACAGTCCGCCATCATCGACCCTGCCTCGCAAAGACCGAGAGCAGCGCGTGCGGCGTCAGCGCGCTCCAGGTGTCTTTGCCGTTGGGCAACGCCATCGCCGGACGTCCGACGGTGATCGCGAAGACCGACCCACCCTCCACACCGATCGCGACCGAGCCATCGCCATGGACCTGCCGCATGGTCGGGTTGGTGTCGACCTGGTCGATGATCGCGATGTCCGTCGGCATCGTCAGGAACGTCGGCTCTTTGGCGAACGTCCGCCCGTCGAGCGAGGCCTCGATTCGCGTCGCGTCGAAGAGGTAGGCAAGGTCTGTACACGGGCCGCTGTCGAGGCCGCGGACGCCCACCGCGCGTACCGCGACGTGGCTGGGATGCTCGGGCACCGGCTTGGTCAGCCGCTCTTCCCCGAGCTCGCGAAGCGTTAGGTGGCCCCCAGCACCGGATGGTGCCGCGCTCACCTGTGCCCAGAACTGCAGGTCGTCGTCGTAGACCCGCAGCGAGCAGAGTTCATCGTCGCAGCCGGCAAGCAGGAACGCGCGTGCGCCGACAGCTGCCTCGGGCACGCCCATGGCCGCGTAGAACGCAATGACGGCTTGGGCGATTGCCTGGTTGGCCTCCCAAGACCACACCGACGCCCAATTGGGCGCGGGCAACGCACGATCGAACTCCTGGTTGAGCTGCCGCCACTCTCGAGTCGTCAGGTTCAGCAACTCGGTCTCCTCATCGACCGCCGTCGTCGCGTACGCGTACCACGACTCGACGTCGCCGAGCAGGATGCTGCGGCTACCCGAGATCAGCACGTCGCCCGCAGTGATGGACAGCCGTCCGAGTGTGCGGATGTCGCTGTACAAGGTGCTCAATGCGTCGACGCTCGACTTCACAGCCGCCATCGCGTCGGTGCGTGAGGGGCCCTGCATCACGTCGCGCAATGCGGTCTCGAGCAGGCTGATGTCGCTCTGCAGGCACGAGCTCGTCCCATATGCCATCAGGTCATTGCTGAGGTGAGTATACACGGCGCGGTCCATCGATGCCCTGGGCACGCGGACGCGCCCGAATCCGAGCGCGAACGACTGCTGAAATACGCGCGCGAGCGCTGCGACGCCGTCGCTGAAGGCGTCCGTCGAAGGCGGTGTCCCCCCCCCGCCGTGAGGATAGGATCCGTAGCCGATCGAAGAAGCCGCAGGCAGTGGGACGATCAGTTGTCGTCGGCCGCCGGGAAGCTCAAGTGAGGCATGGACCGCGGCGAGGAAGTCGAATGTCTCGGTGCTCGGGGCGAAGTCGTCTGCGCTGCACGCGACCTGCACCGGCCATTGGTAGCGCTGCCAGAGTGTCGTATCTGCGCGGACCTGGATGCGCAGCGTGTAGCGTCCGGGCGTGTTGTAGGTTTTGGTGACCGCTGGCAGCGTGTTTGGAGCGCCCGCGGAGGAGTCCGTCGTCCCGTCGCCGAAGTCGAATTCCACCTCCACGTTCGCTGCGCTCGCAGGCACGCGCACGAAGTCGAGCGGCGCGAAGGTGAGCGGCGTCGCGAAGGGGATGACCAACGTCGTTGTGGGTGGAAAGCGCACCGTCCGGCTGGTGAACATGTGGACTGACCTCCTCGCGTATGCGCCTGTTGCGCATGATATTCGGAATGGGTGAAGGATTGAGCAGCAGAAGCTTGGCTGTCAAGCAGATTTCGCGCCTGTCGCCAAGAGGGCGACAACGTTCCAGCGCGAGCAAGCGACACCGGCGCCACGGCCGGCGAACGTCTTGGCCGTCACGTCAGCGACTGCCCTACCGCCGCACGTCGAAGCCGAAGAACGCCTCGCGCGGCTGCGGCGTGGCGACCACGGCGCGCACGTTGGCGCTGAGCGGCCCGCGTTCGCACCAGCGCTGCAGCTGCAGCACCACCATCTCGGTGCCCTGCACCACGGCCTCGACGCCGACGATGGTCTCTGGCGCGGCCGGCGCGGGCTCCGCGGCGCCGTCTTCGGCCGCGGACTCGGTTGTCCCGCCGAGGTTGCGCACCCAGCCGACCGCGCCGAGGCGCGTCGCCTCGCGCTGCATCGCCGAGCGGAAGCCGGTGGCATGGACGTCGCCGGCGATCTGGAGGTGCACCTGGACCCTGCGCTGCATCACGCCCTCCGCGACAGCGTCAGCTCGCCGACCTGCGCCGGCTGCGACTCGTCGTCCATGTCGACCACGACGACGAAGACCAGCGCGTCGTCACGCTGCTCGACGATCTCGATGCCCTCCAACTTGAGGGTACACGCCGAGGCGACACCCGCACCGTCTTGGACCTGGATGTCGAAGCTCGTGAGGCCGGCGGCGTCCCAGAGCACCAGCCGGCAGCCGACGACCTCGCCGTCGTCGTAGGTATTGGGCGAGGCCTCGGCGGCGGTGAGCAGCGCGATCGGCCCGAGATCGCGGCCCCATGGCGAGGGCTGCGGCCCGCCCGGCCCCGGCAGCGCCACCAGGTCGGTGACGGTCAGGCGGACGCCGTCGACGTCGCCGAGCGCGAGCTGCGCCACGGCGCCGAGCGCGGGCAGCGGCCCCCGACCGTCGAGCCAGGCGACGAAGGCGGCGAGATCGAGGGCCACCAGCGCGTCGACCGGGGCGATCGGGCGATCTGCGGCGCCGTTGCCGCGCTGGGCGAGCAGCAGCAGGCCGCCGGCGAGCGTGGCCCCCTCGACGTTGAGCTCGGAGCCAGCGAACGCCGGCTCGTCGGCCAGCGCCTGGTAGAGCGCGGCGGCGTCGACGACCCGCGCCGGCGCGGAGGCGCCAAGGCCTTCGCTCGTCCCCCCTTCGGCGCCCGACCAGACGACCAGGCGGCAGCGCGACGGGGTGCTGCCCGAGCCGAACGCGACGAATCGACCGTCCGGCAGGACGATCGCGGCCTCCAGGTCGAGCTTGTGCGCCTTGTTGCCGAGCGAGGGGCCGAACAGGCGGCGGCCGTCGGCGCCAGGCGGCAACAGCAACGCCTCGCAGCGGTCTGCCGCGTCCACGGACGGCAGCAGCGCCAGCACGTTGGCGTCGTCCTGCACCACGACGTAGCCGCCGGCGACACGCCGGATCGCCGACGCGGCGCGGACGTAGCCGAGGCGGTCCTGGGCCGGGTCGGCGCCGAGCCGGAAGCCCATCGGCCGCAGCCCGCGCAACGTCGCGACGCGCTCATCGGGCCACGCGCGCACGGTCGCGACCGGGGCGACCTTTACGCTCACAGCGAGCCGATGCGCGGATCCATCGGATCGAAGCCGAGGTAGTACGCGCGGGTGCGGCGGTGGAAGAACGACTTCGACGTCAGCACCAGCAGGCTCAGGCCGACAAAGAGCACGCGCACCGCCCACTTCGTCATCGCGAACAGGGGGTCTTCCTCTTCGAGCTGGTTCATCAGCTGCCAGCGGCGGGCGAAGCCGTCCGGCGGCTGGAAGGTGCGCTTGGTCGCAGCGGCGAGCTGTACGTCGGTCATCGCCTCGACCTCGGCGCGGCGCTCTTCGAGCTTGGCCCGGCGCTCGCTGAAGCGGTCGGAGATCGTCGCCAGCGTCTTCTGGTGCTCGTCGGTGGCGTCCTTGCGCACCTTCTCGTTCGAGGCGTCGACCGACTCCTGCCGCGCCTTGCGCTCGACCTCGAGGTCGGCGATCGCGCGCTGCTTGGCGGTGTGGGCGTCCTTGGCTTGGTCGGCGCGGCTGCGCAGCCAGGTCGCCTGGGTCTTGGCCTGGGCGAGCGCGCGCTCGCGGGCCCGCAGCGTCGACGCCGGCGTGTCGGCGGGCGACGACTCGAGCCGCGCCTTGGCCTTGGCCGCCCGCGCCTCGGCGCGGCTGGCGATGCCGTCGGCCTTGGCCTCGGCCTTCTCGAGGCCCGGCAGCTCGGCCTTGGCCGCGACGATCTTGGCGTCGAGGTCGCTGGTGTCGACCTTCTCGGCCTTGACCTCGGGCAGCTCCAGCTTGACCGACTGCCGCGCCGCGAGCTCGTCGGTGGTCAGCGTCTTGGCCGCCGCGTCGACCTCGGCCAGCAGCTGCGTGCGCGCTTCGACCCGGCGCGACTCGATCTCGCCGCCGATCCGGCCCTGGATCACGTCGTGGAACATCATCATCTCGACCGGGATCGCCGTGACCATCGCGAACGCCAGCACCACCGCGATGCGGATCAGCGTGCCCTTGCTCGAGAGCGGCGACTTGTCGAGCGGCACCGCCGCGGTGACGACGAACCGTTCGAAGATCAGGATGATCAGCGAGATCAGCGCGGCGAAGCCGATCGTCAGCGCCCAGCCGCCCGGGCCGAGCGCGTCGACGAAGACCCAACGCAGGCCGAGCGTCCACGCCAGCATGTCGACCGCCGTCTGCAACAGCATCAACACCGCGGCGAAGCCGACCTGCGCGGCCACGGTGCGCGGCATCGGCCCGTGCTCGTCGAGCAGGAACAGGCGGATCAGCGGCCGCAGCCAGATGTGCAGCCACGGATCCCACTCGGGTCGCGGCGTGGGCGACGGCAGCAGCGAAGGCTGGCCGTCCAGCTCGGGCTCGGCAGCGGTCGGGGCCGCGGCCGGCGCTGGTCGTCGGATCGCGACGACGGCGGCATCCGGCGTCGCGGCGTCGTCTGGGGTCGGGGTCATCGTCATCGGCTCTGCCATCACACGTCCTTGCCGCGGGGGTCCACCGCGACCCCGCGTCGTGCGCAGGGGCCGAGATTCCCGAGGGGCCGCGAGTTTAGGGCCGCCCTCGGGGCACGTCCAGAGCGAGTTGCGGCGAGGCCCGCCCCGACGGGCTGCAACACCGCGACGAGGCAGAACGTGACCAAACCGAAGACAGAAAGACACGACAAGTCCAGTGGTCGTCTGCTAAGGTACTCGGCCCCCCGCATCGATCGAGGGGCTCACGAACCCGCCGGGCAGGAACCGACCATGAAGACGCAGACCATCGCCACCGCGATCGCCCTCGCCGCCGCGCTGCTCGCCGCCGGCTGCGGCAGCACCGACGACGCCAGCAGCACCACCAAGGGCGGCACGACCGACGCCGGCTCGGACGTCATCTTCGGCTTCGACGTCAGCGCCAACGACGTCGGCAGCGATGGCGCCGGCACCGACGGCGGCACCGACGAGACCGACGCCAGCGTCGAGGACACCGCGCCGAACGGCCTGTGCGAATTCCCCGCGAATCCGGCCAAGGGCGAGGCCGGCGCGCCCTGCAACGACAACAGCGAGTGCGACTCGAGCTTCTGCGCCACCACCACCGACGGCGGCCGCTGCACCGTGACCTGCACCGACTGCTGCCCGACGGGCTGGGGCTGCCAGCAGGCGCCCGGCAAGGACGCGGTCTACGTCTGCCTGCCGCGCCTCGAGGCGCTCTGCCTGCCCTGCGTCGCCGACGACGAGTGCGAGAGCCGCAACAAGGGCGCGCTCTGCCTGTCGTACGAGGCCGGCGCGGCGCATTTCTGCGGCGGCAGCTGCAACAGCGACGGCGACTGCCCGAGCGGCTACGACTGCAAGGACAGCAAGGGCACCGCCGGCCAGGCCAAGCAATGCGTGCGCAAGAGCGGGCTCTGCGAGTGCGGCAAGGCTGCGATCGCGCAGGGCTTGTCGTCTCTGTGCATCGTCAGCAACGCCGACGGCACCTGCGAGGGCGCGCGCACGTGCGGCGCCGACGGCCTGAGCACCTGCGACGCCCAGACGCCGGCGGCCGAGACCTGCAACGGCAAGGACGACGACTGCGACGGCCAGACCGACGAGGAGGTCGGCGCCAAGGCCTGCGAGATCACCAACGAGTTCGGCACCTGCAAGGGCACCTCGACCTGCGAGGCCGGCGCGGCCCCGTGCACCGCCCAGACGCCCGCCGCCGAAGCCTGCAACGGCAAGGACGACGACTGCGACGGCCTGACCGACGAGGGCTGCGACGACGACAAGGACGGCTACTGCGCCAACGGCATCGCCATCGCCGACCTGCCCGAGGCCTGCAACCAGCCCGGCGGCTGCGGCGACGCGACCCTGCCGGCGTGGTGCAGCAAGGGCATCCACGACTGCGACGACGGCGACAAGGCCGTGTTCCCGGGCGCGGCCGAGGCCTGCGGCAACAACAAGGACGACGACTGCGACGGCCAGACCGACCTGCCGGGCAAGGCCAAGGACGGCAGCGTGGTCGCGCCGACCGGCTGCAAGCCCTTCTACGCCGACGCCGACAAGGACGGCTACGGCGACGCGAGCAAGAGCGCCTGCCTCTGCAAAGCCGACCTCGCCTTCCCGGTGCAGGACACCAAGGACTGCGACGACAGCGACGGCAACATCAAGCCCGGCGTGCAGGAGGTCTGCGGCAACGACAAGGACGACGACTGCGACGGCGACCAGAACCAGAAGGACGCCAAGGGCTGCACCAACTTCTACGCCGACAAGGACGGCGACACCTACGGCGCCGGCGATCCGCAATGCCTCTGCGCGCCCAAGGAGGACTACAAGGCCACCGCCAAGGGCGACTGCGACGACAGCAAGACGGCGGTCTCGCCAGCGGCCAAGGAGTCCTGCAACGGCAAGGACGACAACTGCAACGGCGACACCGACGAAGAGGGCGCCCAGGACTGCAAGATCTGGTACGTCGACGGCGACAAGGACGGCTACGGCGACCCGGCCAAGAGCGGCTGCTTCTGCGGCGCCAGCGGCCTGTTCGCGACGCTGCAGGCCGGCGACTGCAACGACGGCAACCCGCAGATCCACGAGGGCCTGAGCGAGCTGTGCAACGACAACATCGACAACAACTGCAACGGCAGCACCGACGAAGAGAACGCCAAGAACTGCACCGATTGGTACCTCGACAGCGACAAGGACGGCTACGGCGACAAGTCGAACAAGAAGTGCCTGTGCGACAAGGGCGACGTGCCGGGCTACACCGTCAGCAAGGGCACCGACTGCGACGACAGCAGCAGCGCGATCTCGCCCGAGGCCAAGGAGATCTGCGACGGCAAGGACAACGACTGCGACAACAACGTCGACACCGGCTGCGACGCCGACGGCGACGGCTACTGCGACGGCTCCAAGACCACCGTCGGCAAGCCGGCGTCCTGCCCCAAGGGCGGCGGCGACTGCAACGACGATCCGAGCAACGGCGGCAAGGTCGTCTACCCCGGCGCCACCGAGATCTGCGACGGCAAGGACAACAACTGCTCGGCCGGCGTCGACGAAGGCTGCGACGACGACAGCGACGGCTACTGCGACAAGGCCAAGACCGTCGTCGGCACCCCGAGCATCTGCCCCAAGGGCGGCGGCGACTGCGCCGACACCGACAAGACCGTCAACCCGGGCGCCACCGAGCTCTGCAACGACAAGGACGACAACTGCGCCGGCGGCGTCGACGAGGGCTGTGACGACGACAAGGACGGCTACTGCGACAAGGCCATGACCGTGGTCGGCAGCCCGGCGGTGTGCAGCAAGGGCGGCGGCGACTGCTGCGATCTGGACGCCAACGCGCGCCCTGGCCAGACGTCGTGGTTCACCTCGGCCAACACATGCGCCAACTTCGACTACGACTGCTCGAACGCGGCCGAGAAGCAGTTCACCGTGCTCGCGGCGCCCAAGCATATCTGCGAGGGCTTCCTGTGCACCAACAAGGCCGAGTGCATCGCCGACCCGGCCGGCTGGCAGGGTGCGGCGCCCGACTGCGGCTCCTCGGCCACCTGGATCACCGACTACCAATGGGACGGTTCGCTGACGCTGCCCCTGGTCAACACCTGCAAGATGTCGGTGACGTCACAAAAAACCCAAGGCTGCCATTAGGTTGCACAAAAGTTGAAGGCGCGCGCGATTTTTCCTGAATCGCGACCTCTGCGGCGGCGTTGTCTCTCCAAGCAGGACGGGCTGGAGATTCCCCAGTTGTCCAAGGAGGTTCCGCCATGCGCATCCATCATCGACTCGGCGCGCTCGTCGCCACGCTGACCCTGTTCGTCGCCCCGGCGGCCTTCGCTTGCGGCGGCTACGGCCAGCCGGCCCAGGTCGTCTACGCCCCGGCCCCGGCCCCGGTCGTCTACGCCCCGGCCCCGACCCAGGTCGTCTACCAGACGGCCCCGACCCAAGTCGTCTACACCCAGGCCCCGACCCAGGTCGTCTACCAGACGGCCGGCTACAACACCTACCACCACAACAAAAAGTGGCTCCATGCGGCGCGGATGCGCATGAACGCGCCGGTCGTCGCCACCAGGCCGGTCGTCGTGGTGCAGGG
>CAZPHC010000015.1:16883-131502 GCA_964586155.1 uncultured Enterobacteriaceae bacterium
CCACAACGGCCACAACGGCCACAACGGCCACAACGGCCACAACGGCCACAACGGCCACAACGGCAAGCACGGCCACCACGGCAAGTACGGCCACCAGGGCCACCACGGCAAGCAGTTCGCCCACGCGGGCAACTGGTAGCCCGGCAGCGCCGCAGGGCCACCACGACGCCCCTCGCCCCTGTCCTGCGCCGCCGCCGGATCGATGGAGCCACCGCTCCGCCGACCCGGCGGTGCGCGTTTGGGGGCGTAGGTACCGCGACAGGCCCCCGACGTTGCGACCGAACGGCGGTCGACGCTTCCCGCCGCCGGCCGAACTCGCTACAACGGCCCCGATGCGACGCGCCCCGCTCCAACCCATCGCCCGACCGATCGCCGCGCTGCTGCTGTTGCTCGCGGCCGCGACCGCCGCCCCGGCCGTCGCGGCGCCCCCCGCCGCCCCTGCCAACAACGCGCCGGTCGTGCCGCCGAAGATGGAGACCTACGTCCCGGCGCACTACCCGAGCGCGATGCTGAGCCGCGGCCTGCGCGGCGCCGTGACGCTGCAGCTCGTGGTCGAAGCGGACGGCAGCGTCGGCGCGGTCGAGGTCGTCGAGTCGGCGGGCCCGGAGTTCGACGCCGCCGCGATCGAGGCCGCGAAGCTGCTGAAGTTCGCCCCAGCGACCCAGGGCGGCAAACCCGTGCGCGTCGCCATCCGCTTCCGCTACGCCTTCGCGCCCGAGCAGCGGATCGACCGCCGCGGCCGCAGCGGCGGGCTCGGCCGCTTCGACCGACGCCCCGGCGAGGCCGTGCCTTCGGGCTTCTCGAGCCTCGGCGGCACGCTGGTCGAGCGCGGCACGCGGCGGCCGGTGCCAGGCGCGCTGCTGACGCTGCCCGACCTCGTCGACCGCCTCGGCGCCGCAGCAGAGGCCGTCAGCGACGGCGATGGCGTCTTCCGCTTCGGCCCGCTGCCGGCCGGCGAGCACCGCCTGGTCGCCGAGCCCGCCGACCACAAGCGCAGCACGCTGAAGATCCGCGTCGTCGACGGCAAGACGACCACGGTGGCCATGCAGCTGACGCGACGCAGCTACCTCGTCTACCGCGCCACCGCCGAAGCGCCGCCGGAGCCGGGCGAGATGTCGCGACGCTCGGTGGGCATCGAGGAGATCCAAAAGATCCCGGGTGTCTACGGCGACTCGTTCAAGGTCGTGCAGAACCTGCCGGGCGTCGCGCGCCAATCTGCCGGCATCCCCGTCGTGCGCGGCTCGGCGCCGCAAGACACCGCCGTCTACGTCGAGGGCGTGCGCATCCAGCTGCTGTACCACTTCGGCGGCCTGTACTCGATCCTCAACACCGACATGCTCGACGGCATCGACTTCACGCCCGGCGGCAACCCGCTGCGCTACGGCCGCGCGATGGGCGGCGTGCTGGCGGCGCGGCTGGCGGTGCCCAAGCAAGACGCGCGCTGGCACGGCACCTGGGAGTCGAACGTCTTCCACACCGGCATCCTCGTCGGCGGACCGCTCGGCAAGGACACCCACCTCGAGTTGGCGGCGCGGCGCTCGTACATCGACGCCCTGGTGCCGCTGGTGCTACCGGTCCTCGGCCTCGCCGACGCGCTGCCCTTCTCGCAGCTGCCGCGCTATTGGGACTACCAGGCCAAGCTCGACCACCGCTTCACCGACCGCACGACCGCGACGGTCTTCGTCTTTGGCACCGACGACGCGGTCAAGGGCACGCTGGACCGCCCGCCCGCCGCCTTCCCCGACGCCCGCGGCGGCCTGTCGGCGCGTTCCAGCTTCCACAGCGTGCTCGGCGTGCTGCGGCACGATCGGCCCGGATTCGCGATGCGGACGACCCTCGGCGCGACCCGACCGCTGCTCGACAGCTCGCTCGGCGACGCGTTCAAGCTGACGGGCGAGGCGGTGGAGCTGACGCTGCGCGAGGAGCTGCGCTTCTTCGACGGCCCGGTGCAGCTGCGGACCGGCCTCGACCTCTTCTACCGCCCGTTCTCGGTCGACCTCGTGGGCCCGCTGGTGCCGTTTTCGGGCGAGCGCGGCACCAGTGGTGGCAACCCGCCGTCGGGCCCGAGCCTCGGTCTGCGCCTCAGCGGCGCCGAGCTGCAGCCCGCCGCCTGGGTCGACACCGTCTTCCGCATGGGCGATTGGGAGGTCGTGCCCGGCGCCCGCCTGGACCTGTACCGCGGCCTCGGCTCGGGCGAGAGCGTCAGCCCGCGGATCAACGCCCGACTGCGCCTGGACGAACGTTGGCTGGTCAAGGCGGCCACGGGCCTGACGAGCCAACCAGCCCAGCCGCCGCAGCTGGTCGCGCGCATCGGCACACCCTCGCTGCGGCCACAGCAGTCGTGGGAGAGCGCCGGCGGCTTCGAGTGGAACGACGGCGACGCGCTCGAGCTCGACGTCCAGGCCTTCTACAAGCACCAATGGCGCCTGGTCGTGCCGAACCGGGCGATCGTGCCCGATCCGATCTACACCAACAGCGGCACGGGCCGGATCGTCGGCCTCGAAGTGATGCTGCGGCACAAATCCGTCGGCCCCTTCTTCGGTTGGCTCGCCTACACCTTGCAGCGCGCCGAGCGCCGCGACGCGCCGGGCGCGGACTGGCGCCTGTTCGGCTGGGACCAGACGCATATCCTCACCGCGCTCGGCACCTGGAAGCTGCCGCAGAACTTCGAAGTCGGCTTCCGCTTCCGCCTCACCTCGGGCAACCCGATGACGCCGCTGGCGACCGCGGTCTACAACGAGAAGACCGACTCCTACACCCGCGTCCAGAGCGGCGCGCTGCTCTCGGAGCGTTTGCCGCCGTTCGCGCAGCTCGACCTGCGTGTCGATCGGCGCTTCGTCTTCGACCGCTTCCTGCTCGACCTCTACCTCGACGTGCAGAACGTGACCAACCGCGGCAACCCCGAGTTCATCCAGTACAACTTCGACGCCACGCAGCAGGTCTACGGCACCGGCCTGCCGATCATCCCGAGCTTCGGCCTGAAGGCGATGTTCTGAGCGGGCGCCCCCGGCCCGAACAAGACCAGGCGCCAGCGGTCGCGACGGCAAAAACGCGCCAACCTTGGCCTCGGCTGGGCTAGGCTGGGCCAGGGTCGCCCATCGCGGCCACGGAGGGACGTCGGATGCAGCTGACGCGCATGGCCTGGCGCAACGTCTGGCGCAACAAGCGCCGAAGTTGGGTCACGATCGCGGCGCTCGCCCTGGGGCTGTGGGTGATGATCGGCTACGCCGGCCTGATCCGCGGCTACCTGCTGCAGATGGAGCGGCAGATCCTCGACGTCGAGGTCGGCGAGGTGCAGGCGCACGCCGCCGGCTACCGCGACGATCCGAGCCTGTACCGCCGGATCGACGACGCCGACGCGCTCTGCGCGCGCCTGCGCGACCAGGGAGCCCGCTGCAGCGCCCGCCTGCTCGGCGCCGGCCTGGCGGCTGCGGCCGACAACAGCAGCGGCGCGATGCTGGTCGGGCTCGACGTCGACGCCGATCGCAGCGTCAGCGAGATCGACCGCCGCATCGACCAGGGCCGCTGGCTCGATCCGGCGCAGCCCAAGGGCGTCGTGCTCGGCCGCTGGCTGGCGCGCACCCTGGAGCTGCGCCCCGGCGACGAGCTCGTGCTGCTCTCGCAGGCGGCGGACGGCTCGATGGCCAACGACCTCTACCCGGTGGTCGGCGTGCTCGGCGGCGTCGGCGGCGGCGTCGATCGCGCCGGGGTCTTCTTGCACGCGGCGGCCTTCCGCGAGCTGATGGGTCTGCCCACTGGCGCCCACCGCGTGACGGTGCGACCGCCGCCGGGCGTCGGCCTCGACGCGGCCAAGGCGATGGTCGTGGCGGTCGCCGGGGATCTCGAGGTGCGCACCTGGCGCGAGCTTTTGCCAGTGCTGGCGCAGATGTTCGACGCCGTGCAAGGCGCGATGGCGATGGGCTTCCTGGTGGTGTTCGTCGCCGTCGGCATCGTCCTGCTCAACACGATGCTGATGGCCGTGTTCGAGCGGATCCGCGAGTTCGGCGTGCTCAAGGCGATCGGCTTTGGCCCGGGCGCCGTGCTGTCGCTCGTGCTGCAGGAATGCGCGATGCAGGTCGGCGTCGGCGTGGCCATCGGCGTCGGCCTGAGCCTGCCGACCGTCTGGTACCTGCGCGACCACGGCCTGCACATGGGGCCTGAAGACGGCATCACCATTGCGGGCGTCACCACCTCACGGATCTGGTACGCCGCGCCGAACCTGCAGACCTGGCTGATGCCGATCGCGATCCTGTTGGTTGTCGTCGCGCTCGCGGTGCTCTACCCGGCGCTCAAGGCGGCGATGATCCGCCCGATCGAGGCGATCCGCCACCGCTGAGAGGCCGCAGATCCGGGCCGATCGGCCCGAGGGGACGCCCGACGATGCAGCTCCGCACCCTGGCAGCGATGGCCTGGCGCAACATCTGGCGCAACCGCCGACGCACGGTGGTCACGCTGAGCTCGATCGTCTTCGGCACGACGCTGGCGGTCTTGCTGACCGGCATGGGCGACGCCACCTACGGCAAGATGATCGACACCGCGGCGCGCATGGGCAACGGCCACGTCACCATCCAACACCCGCAGCAGGTGCAGGCACCCGCGCCCAAGCGCTTCGTCGCTGGGGCGGTGCCGCTGGCGACGCAGGTGGCGGCCACGCCCGGCGTCGCCGCCGCCGTGCCGCGCATCACCGCCCAGGTCATGGTCGCGGCCGGCGACCAGAGCCGCGGCGCCGCCGCGATCGGCCTGGATCCACGGCGCGAGAGCGCGTCGACCCTGGCCGCGCTCGGCGGCGTCGCCGTCGGCGCGATGTTCGACCCCGACGACAGCCACGGCGCGCTGCTCGGCGAGGACCTCGCCCGGCACCTGGGCGTCGAACTCGGCAGCAAGGTCGTGTTCACGCTGACCGACCGCAACGGCGAGATCGTGACCGGCCTGCTGCGGGTGCGCGGCCTGCTGCGCACGGGCTCGCCCGACGCCGACGCCGGCCTGGTGGTCACGCAGCTCGCGACGTTGCAGCGAGCGCTCGGCTACGGCGCCGAGGACGCGACGATGGTCGCGGTGCTGGTGCAAGACCAGCGCGCCACCGCCGCTGTGGCGCGGGCGCTGCTGCCGCTGCAGACCGAGGCCCGCGTCGTGCGCACCTGGCACGAGACGATGGCCGAGCTCTCGGGCTTCATCGACATGAAGCTCTCGGGCGCCCTGTTCATGCAGGGCCTGGTGCTGCTGCTGGTCGCGGCGGGCATCTTCAACACCTTGCTCGTCAGCGTGATGGAGCGGATGCGCGAATTCGGCATCCTCACGGCGATCGGCTGGGGTCGAGGCCAGCTCTTTGGCCTCGTCATGCTCGAGAGCCTGTGGATCGGCCTCTGCGGCCTGCTGGCGACGGCCCTGGTCGCGGCCTGGCCCTACCACCACCTGAGCACCGAGGGCTTCACCCTGCCCGTCGTGGACGCGTCCCAGGCGACGCAGGTCGCCAACGTGATGATGGATCCGACCTTCTATGTCCGCATCGCGCCCGAGAACCTCGCCATCATCGTCTGCGCCGTCTTGGCCGCCACGCTGCTCAGCGGCGTGCTGCCGGCCTGGATCGCGGGGCGGGTCAACCCGGTCGACGCGATCAAGCTGGTCTAGGAGCCCCTGTCATGCCCGATTCCGCCGCGCCACCACCGATCGTCGAGCTCGACGCCGTGACCAAGGTCTACCAACAAGGCGCGGTGCAGGTGCACGCCCTGCGCGGCCTGGATCTGCGCGTCGCGCCGGGCGAGTTCACGGCCATCAGCGGCCCGTCGGGCTCGGGCAAGAGCACGGCGCTGAACCTGATCGGCGGCCTCGACGTGCCGAGCACCGGCGTCGTCCGCGTCGAGGGCCACGACCTCGCTGCGCTGGGCCGCCGCCAGCTCGCCGCGCTGCGCCGCGACCGCATCGGCTTTGTCTTCCAGGCCTACAACCTCGTGCCCGTGCTCACGGCGGCCGAGAACGCCGAGATGGTGCTGGCCTTGCAGGGCGTCGACACGGCGACCCGTCAGCAACGCGTCCGCGCCCTGCTGCAAGAGGTCGGCCTCGGCGGCATGGAGGACCGGCGCCCGGACGAGCTCTCGGGCGGCCAGCAGCAGCGCGTCGCCATCGCCCGCGCGATCGCCGCCCAGCCGGCGGTGGTCCTGGCCGACGAACCGACCGCGAACGTCGACTCCGAGACCGCGACCATGCTGCTGGACCTGATGCAGCGGCTGAACCAGGAGCGCGGCGTCACGTTCCTGTTCTCGACCCACGATCCGCGCGTGATGGAGCGGGCGACGCGCCTGGTGCGGATGGTCGATGGCCGCGTCGAGTCCGACGTGCGGCGCTAGCGACACGGCGCCCGCGTTGTCACGCCACCTGCTGGCCGACGAAGCCACCCGGCGTCACGCTGACGTCGCGGGTGCCGATCTCGCAGCCCTGCCAGACCTCGACCCAGCCGCCAACGTCCTTGCCCAGGCCGCCGCTCTCGATCACGACGAGCCAGGGGTCGGCCGTGGTGCTCTGGGTGCGGAACTCGACGAGCTGCAGCGGGAAGACGTCGCCGTCCGGCGAGCTCGGTTGGCTCGCGGCGCGCAGGCGCGGCGGGTCGGCGGCGTCGCGGTCGAAGCGCAGCTCCTCGTCGCCGCCCGGGCCCTTGCCGTCCTGAATGACGTCCAGGGTCCAGCGCAGGTCGCTCGGGGCGAAGCGGTCCGGGTTGGGCGGCGGCTGGAACAGCCAGAACGCCTCGGCGTCGAGCAGATCGGCGCGCGTGCCCGTCGGCGCGCCCATCGGCCGGTGCAGCAGGCGCAGCGTGAATCCGCCGGCGCGCTCGTCGACGACCAGCAGCAGGGGCTGCGTCGGATCGTCGAGCAACGCCAGCGTCAGCGACCGGCCCGTGGCGTCGTCGACCGCCCAGGTCGTCTTGGCCACCTTGTAGTCGCTGCCGTGGATCGAGCCGCGGCCGACCTCCAGCGCGTCCGAGAAGGCGATGACGTCGGTGATCGTCACCTGGTCGCCCGGCAGCAGGCCCTGCCAATGGCGCGCGTCGTCGGGGTCGAGGTTGCGCTCGCCGGCCGGCGGTCCGGGCGGCGGCCCCATCATCGCCGCCCCACCACGCTTGCCGCCCGGCAGCGCCCGCCGCGCCTGGTTGCGCCGCGCGACGAGGATGACGACCACCACCGCGCCCATGAACACGAAGATGCCGAGGATCGTGACGACGAGCAGCCCGGCGCCGAGCGAGCCGCCGCCGCCACCGCCGACGATGATCGGCCCGGAGCGGTAGCGCGAGCCGAACGCGCCGGTCGTGCGCCGCGACGTCGGGAACAGCGGCCCGGACTGGAAGCGCCCCGACGAGCCGCTGCGCGTGCCGTAGCTGCTGCTCGATGGGCGCGAGGTGTTGCTGGCCCGGGTGGTCGACGACGACGGCCGCGGCGTGTAGCTGCTCTTGGTCGGCGAGCTGCGGGTGGTGCTGCTGCGGTACGACGAACGCGAGCTGGACCACGACGAGCGCGACGACGAGCTGCGGAACGAGCTCGACTTGAAGCCGCGCGCCAAGGCCGTCGGCGAAGGAGCGATCAGGCCGAGCACGGCCACGACGGCCAGGATCAGCGCCCAGAGCGCGGCGCGGCGCGGTCGAGAAGGCTGATCGTGAGCGGTGCGTCGGGTCATGCCGCGCCTACCAGGGCCGCAGCGCGCCGGCGAGCAAGAGGCCCGTGACGGCGTGCGCGGTGCCGACGACCAGCCCGGCCGCGGCGTTGTGCTTGTCCGAGAGCGCGACCATCAGCGGTGCGCGCAACAGGGCTCGGGCGACGATGGAGGCCGCCGCGGCGAGCACGACCAGGCCGAGCACACCGTCGACGGCGAGCACCAGCAGCTCGTGCCCCAGATCGCTGCCCGCGCCCATGACCGCGGCCCGCGCGACCAGGCCCATGCCGAGCAGGAAGCCGCCCAGCGCGAAGCCAGCCGCCGCAGAGTCCTTGTGCTCGATGGCGTCGTGCACGTCGAAGGGCGCGATCTTGGCGTAGACCACCGCGCCAGCCACCAAGAAGACCTGGGCGGCGACGAAGTAGAGCACCAGATCCCGGATCCCGAACAGCACGGACACCGACGAGCCCGTCAGGGCCCCATCGAGCACCAGGCCCGAGGCGATCGCGCTCGCGGCGAGCACGGCGCCGGTGCCGACGTTGCGATCCCGGCCCACCTCGACGCGGGCGTCGAAGCGCGGCAGCACCAAGCGGTCGACGATCCACGAGCCGGCGGGCAGCAGCACCAGGGCCATGCCGCCGCCGATGAGGAGCGAGAACAAGTCCCAGAGCACGTCCTCGCCGCCGCCGGACAGGGCTCCGCGCAGCGCGAGGCCAAGACCGATCATCTGGCCGGCGAGCCAGGTCGCCGCCGCCGGGTTCGAGCGCGCGTTGACCTCGCCCTCGACGTCGAGCCCGGCGAGCTTCTCGAACAGGGCGCGACCGGCGACGAGCAGCCCCAGCGCGAGCAGGAAACGCGGCAGGGCCGCCGCGCTGGCCATGATTGCGTCCACCGCCCCTCCGTGTCTGCGCCCCCGTCCTCGCGGACCACCGGGCGCGCGGCCACCGGCACAACGGCTGTGCGCGCCGGTCGGCTACTGCATGAACTCGAGCTGATCCTTCAGACCCTGCGCGCGCTTCTTGAGCTCGGGCAGCAGCTTGTTCTTCGGATCGACGCCGGCGACCGCCTCGTCACACGCCTTGAGCGCGCGCTGGACGTTCTCCTTGCTGCCGGTGAGCACCGCCTGCGCGACGACGCAGCGGTTGTAGTGCGCCTCGGCCTTGGGCTGCTCGGACACCGTCTTGTCGAGCATGGCGATGGCCTCGTCGGCCTTGCCCAGGCGGCGCAGCGCGACGGGCAGCGTCACCAGCGCCCAGTAGTTGGCGGGCTCCCGCGCCAGCACCTCGCGCAGCAGCTTCTCGGCGGTCTCGAAGTCGAGGCGCTTGATCTGCAGCGAGACGATGTCGAGCAGCGGACGGGTCGCCGTCGGGTCGGCGTTGGCGGCCTGCTGCAGGTAGCCGAGGCCCTGGCGGATCGCGTCCAGCGCGATGTAGCTCATGCCCATCACGCGCAGCAGCTCGACGTTCTTCTGCAGGTCCGGCACGACGAAGATCGCGGCGTTGCCGACCATGATCGCCTCGCGGTGTTGACCCAGCACATGGTGCGCCGTGGCGAGCTCGACGAACATCGGCCCGACCTGGATCTGGCCCGCTGCGGCGTCGCCACCAGCGCTCTCGAGCGCGGCTTCCTTGCGCGTATGGCCGAACAGGGCGCCGCGGATGCGCTCGATGGCGTCCTTCGGCCGATCCTTGCCCTTCCACTCGACGCTCGTCAGCTCGACCGTGAACTCCGGCATCGTCGCGGTGGCGGCGAACTCGGTGTCGAGGACCATCAGGTTGTCGCGAGCCTCCTCCCAGTACTTGTCGAAGGCGAAGAGCGACGCGGCGCGCTTGAGCGCGGCCTGGTAGAGCTCCTTGGCCTTGGCCTTGTAGGGCTCGGCCTTCTCGAACATCTTGGTCCGCCACTCTTCGCGCAGGTCCTCGACCTTGGCGAAAGCGGGCGGCGGCGGCAGCGTCTCGAGGCTCTTGGAGATCTCGTGCTGGGCGCGGCCACGACGCGAGGCAGCGGCGGCGATCCACTTGCCGTTCTTGCTCTTCTCGACCTCGGTGTAGTACGCGTCGGCCTGCGCGGCCAGCTTCGCCTTGTCGGCCGCGAACTTGACCGCGTCTTCGAGCTTCTTGGTCTTGCTCTTCATCGCGAGCATGTCGCGGAAGTGGACCTCGCCGAGCAGGAACAGCGCCTGGGCGACGGCGTTCTTGCCCTCGCGGTCGAGCGCCTCGAACTTGCCCTCTTCGCTGAGCTTGCGCGCCGCCTCGATGATCTCGTCGAGGTAGGCCCGGGCCTTCTTGGCGCCGCCCTTGAGGTTCATCCACGCTTGCGCGGTGTTGGCGAGCGCGGCGAGGCGCAGGTGCAGCGGCGCCTCGGTGTTCTTCTTGAGGAACGACTCGCTGGCGCGGATCACGCCCTTCCAGTCTTCCTTGTTCACGTATTGGATCGAGAGCTTGTAGGCCACCTCGGCGGTCTCTTTCGCCGCCTCGGGGTCGCCCGACTTGGCCTTGAGCGAGCGCTCGGCGTTGTCGATCACCTTGTCGTATTGGCCCAGGCCGTCGCGGATCAGGGCCGCGCGCTGCAGCGCCGCCTTGGCCAGCGAGTGCTTCGGGTAGGCCTCGGCCATCTGCTCGTACGCGTCGGCAGCGGCCGAGAAGTTGGCGATCTCGCGCCAGACTTCGCCGATCTCGTACAACGCCTCGGCCGCGCGGTCGTCGTCCGGGTAGGCCTTGGCCAGCTTGCGGTAGGTGTCGATGACGTCGTCGCGACGCAGCGCCTTGCGGTAGAAGAGCGCCGCACCTGCGTACGCGCGCTGCGCCTGGTTGCTGGTCGGGTAGTCACGCGCGTACTTGAGCAGGCATTGCGCGGCGTCGACCGGCTTGTCCTTGAGCTCGAGGCAGCGGTTGTAGTCCTCGTTCTCCTTGATCGAGACCAGGATCTCGCCCAAGCGGCCGGCGTTGAAGCGCTTGTCGGTGATCAGCGTGTTGGTCCACTTGATCAGGTTGCGGCCGTCCTGGCCGAGGCTGAAGGACGAGAGCATCAAGCGCGCCGCGTCGATCGCGAGCTTGTCGGTCGAGGGATCCTTGAACAGTTTGGCGTCGATGTAGTCCTGGACGAAGATCGCGAACAGCTCGCCCGAGCGCTCGAACTGGTTGTGCTGGTAGTACAGGCGGGCGAGCACGAACGTCGCCTTGGCCAGGTCCTCGTCGTCACCCTTGCCGTTGGCGCGCGCGATCTTGACGTAGCGTTCGCAGGCGTCGGCGACCTTCTGCTTGCCCTCGTCGAGCGGCTTGGCGGTCAGGATCTTGTCGGCGTCCTTCTCGCCCGTCTCGGCGTCGAGATCCTCGAGCTTGAGGTAGGCGATGAGCGCGCGGTGGGCGGCCGGCTCGGCATGCTTGCCGGTCGGCTGCATCGCGATGACCTTCTCGTATGCGTCGGCCGCGTCCTGCCAGCGCTCGAGCTGGTAGATCGCCAGCGCGTGCTGGTAGCTCAGGTCGTAGACGAACTTGTGCTGGGGGTAGAACGTCAGGTAGGCGCGGTAGATGCGCTCGGCGTAGCCCAGCACGACGCGATCGAGGGTCTTGTCGGCCTCGAAGTGCAGCGAGGACGCGATCTCGGCGAGCAGCTCGGGGATCTCCTCCTTCATCGCGGCGCTGGTGCCGTGCTTGAGCAGGGCCTCGCTCAGCCGCTCGACCGCCGCCACTGTGCCCGGCAGGTTCGGGATGCGGTAGTTGTTCTCGAGCGCCATGAAGTGGTAGCCGACGACCATCGGCTCTTCGCGGTGCCGCTCGATCAGCTCATCGAGCACGACGTTGCTCTTGGCGTAGGCCGAGACGTCGATGTAGTAGCGCGCGAGCAGGTCGAGCATCTTGTCTTCGCGCCCGGGCGTCGACGACTCGAAGAACTTCAGCGCGGTCTTGGGATCGCCGTACTCGGCCCACGCGCGCACCATGTACCTGGCGCCGTCCTCCCAGAACGTGATGCGGCCGGAGCCGTCGCGATCCACCTCGGCCGAGTAGTCGAGCGTCGAGAGGAAGCCCTTGACCGCGGCGCGATAGTCCTGGCGGTTGTACTGGACCCAGGCCTCGTAATAGAGCGCCCAGCCATAGGCGTTGGACTTCGGGTACTTCATGACCTTGGCGTACCACTTGGACGCCTCGCCACCCTGGTTCTTGCCGAAGTAGTAGTTGCCGATGCCCAGGTACGCGTCCGGGATGTACGGCGAGTCCGGCACCTTGCGCACCAGGCGCATGTAGGCGTCGACCGCCTCGCCGTGGCGCTCGAGCTCGTTGAGGTGGAAGCCGAGGGCGTAGAGCACCTCGTCGAGCTTGCTGAAGCGCGCAAAACGGCGCTCGATGCGCTTGAGCGAGTCGATGACCTCGCTCTTGGTGGCGCGGGACTGCTCGAGCAGGTTCTGCTGCTCGATCTCCAGCCGACGCGCGGTGTCCTTGTCGCCCTTGTCCTTGGCCTCTTCGATGCCGACCGTCAGCTTGGGGTCGTAGGCCTCGAGCTCGTAGGCCTCGGCGCGGTCCCAGAGCACGTACGAGAGCTCGAGCAGGGTGTCGGCCTCGGTCGGGCTGCCGCGCTCGATGTCGAGCAGCTCGCGCAAGATGTCGATCTCGTCGTCGATGTCCTCGACGTTGCTCTTCTGCCGGGCGCGACGCTGCGCGATCGAGCGCGGCACGGACTTCTTGGTCTCTTCCTCGCCGGGCTTTTCGGCCGCAGCCTTGCCGCCCTTGGCGTCCTTGCCGCCCTTGGCACCCTTGGCGGGCGCGCGGCGGTCCTTGCCGAAGCGCATCACGTCGCCGGCGGCCTCGAGCTTGTCGTCAGCCCCCTTGGCCGGCTTGGGCCGCTTCTGCGCGCCGACCGGGGCGGCCACCAGGACCATGGCCCCGACGAGCAGCCAGAGCAGCGAGCGTGCGGTCGAATTGCGCCGATTCGTCGTGCTCATCGGTCGCCTCCCTTGGCCTTGTCGGCTTGCTCGCCGCCCTCGGCGGGCGCGGCGGCCCCTGGCGTGGGCTCCGCCTTCGGTTCGTCCGCCTTGGGTTCGTCCGCCTTCGGTGCGTCCGCCTTGGGTTCGTCCGCCTTCGGTGCGTCCGCCTTCGGCTCGGTCGCCTTCGGCGCGCCGGCCTTGCCCTGGCCCCCCGGCACCTCGACATCCTTGTCGATGTCCGGGCGCCCCTCGTCGACCTTCTTCGGGCCGGTGGGGGTGGCCGACGCCTTGCGCGGTGGCAGCTTGAAGCCAACGGGGTAGTGCTTCTGTTCGCAGCGCGTCTCGACGTCGTAGGTGTAGCCGCCGAGCTCGTCGCGCCAGTAGCTGCCGTCGAACTCCCAGACGACGTGCTCTTCGTCCTCTTCGCGCGGATCGTTGGCGGCTGCGGCGGTCTCGGCCATCGCCGTGCGGACCTCGTCGTTGATGCTGTTGCGGCGGGCGCGCAGCGCCTCGTACTTGATGCGCAGGCCCTGGCGGATGATCTCGGTCAGATCCTCGCGCACGCGCGACAGGCGACGGCGCGCCATCGAGCCGGCCTCGGAGATCATCACGTTGCGGACGCGGCCGAGGTCGTCGGCGAGCGCCTGGGCGTAGGCGGTGGCGCTGGTGTTGCGCTTGAGCTTGGCCAGGCCCTCCTGCTCGGCGCCGAGCTTGCTGACGAGCTTGAACACCCGCTGCAGCTCCTTGTCGTTGAGCGCGGCGTTGAAGATCCGGCGCAGCGAGACCGAGAGGCTCTCCTTGTCGGAGGCCAGGCTCGCGAGGTACCAGTAGAATTCCGCGTCGGTGCGGTCGCCGCCGAGCTGGGCGTCGAGCTCCTTGCGCAGCGGGCGGTAGTCGCGGAGGAAGCGCGCCACGACGACGAGCACCTCGTTGAACCGGCAGGTGCGGAACAAGATCAGCGCCTCGAGCACGCGCGCCTCGGGGTAGTAGCGGTCTTCGAAGTACGGCGAGTTCAGCGTGTGCAGCTGGCCGAGCACGCGGTCGAGCCGCTTGAGGTGGAAGTAGGTCCAGCCGAGCTCGAACAGCGAGTCGAGCCAGAGCGAGCTGCCCTCCTGCACCTGGTCGTAGTAGCGGCCCGCCGTCTCGTAGGTCGAGGTCTGCTTGGCCGCCGTCTCGGCGTTGTTCGCGAGCGAGTAGAACAGGCGGCCGAGGGCCATGTAGGCCTTCTCGCGGTACTCGCCGTAGTAGCCGGGGCTGCCGACGATCTTCTCGAAGCGCAGGATGTCCTTGAACGACTCGAGCGCCGGCTTGGCCTGGTTGCGGACGACGTAGGTGACGCCGATGAGGTAGCGCGCCTTGAGGTAGAACTCGCCGCCCTTGGGCGTGATGGTCGACAGGACCTCGATCGCCTTGTCGAGCTCGCGCGCGTCGTAGTGCGAACGGCCGATCAGGTAGCGGATCTCCGGGATGTCGTCGGCCTTGAACACCGACTCGGGCGCGGTCGCCAGGCGCTCGATGGTGGCGAGGTCGCCGGGCATGGCGCGCTGGATGGTCAGGTAGTCGCGCATCTTGCGCGCGTAGAGCGGGTTGTCGCGACCGACGTCGACCTCGTCGAGGCTGCGCAGGGCCGATTGGTGCAGGTTCAGCGCCAGCAGCAAGCGGGCCATCTCGTAGTGCGCGGCGTGGCGCACGGGCTCACCGGGCGGCAGCGTCGGAAGCAATTCCGCGAGCTTGCCGAACGCGTCGTAGTAGCGCTCGTCCTCGACCAGCGCACGGGCCTGGTCGAGCGCGGGGTTCGCCTGCGCGTGCGCCGCGACCGGCGCGAGCACCACGCTCGACAGGACCACCGCGGCCGCCAGCACGGTGGCGAGCCGGGCGAGGCCAGGCTGCCGTCCAGGAGCGGCCGCCGGGACATGCCCGACCACGCGTGAAGGTTCGAACGCTCGGCGGCACGAGATCGCGTCGCGAGGGGCCAATGCCTCGTCGCGCGCGTCTGCACCGGAGCGGCGTCTATGCTGTGTTGGCATCATCGCGGCGGTCTTCCAGGTGGCGGCGTCGGGCGCCGACAGGTCCACGTCGGGACACGAGGATACCCCGCCGGGAAGCCGGCGTCGAGTGATCGCCCCGGCATTGGCATCGAAGCCGCGAAAGCGCCAGATCGCCATCGATTCCAGATGGTTGTCGCGCTTTCTGCCGTCTGCGGCCGGATCAGTGGAAGAATTCGTTCGGATCGACCGGCACGCCGTTTTCGCGGATCTCGAAGTAGAGGTAGCGCCCCTTGCGCGAGCCCGAGGCGCCGACCTGGGCCAGGCTCTGCCGCGAGCGCACGACGTCGCCGACGGCGACCTCGACGTCCTCGACGTGGGCATAGACCGTATGCCAGCCGCGGCCGTGATCGACGATGACCGTGGTGCCAAAACCCGTAAGCCAGCCGACGAACGCGACGCGGCCCCAGAAGACCGCACGCACCGCCGCCGGCCCGATCGCGAGCGGCCGGATGTCGACGCCGCGGTGGAAGGTCTCGGTGCCGAAGCGCGGATGCTTGCGCGGGCCGAACGCGACCTCGATGCGGCTGGAGTTGACCGGCCGCAGCAGCTTGCCCTTGGTCCGGCCGAAGGTGTAGCGGCGCTCGCGCCACTCGGCGAAGGTCGCGATCTGCTCGGCCATCATGCGGTTGGCTGTGTCGAGATCGCGCTCGACGTAGTCGTGGTAGCGCCGATCGGCCTCTATCTGCGCGATCAGCGCCATCTTGTCGTGGCGCGCACGCTCCAGCTCGGCCAGGCGCCCGTGCAGCTCGCGGTCGGCGTCGTCCAGCGCCTTGAGCGCCGCGTCGCGCTCGGCGGTCTCGGCGATCAGGCGCTGCAGCTGCTCGCGGTAGCGGGCGAGGCGGTCGCGGTCGCCCTGCAGCAGGCGTCCCAGCAGGCGCTCCTTGACCACGGCCGTGGCGAAATCGTCGGCCGAGACGACAAAGCGCAGCTCCGGGCTGCGTCGCAGCCGCAGCACGGCCCGCAGGCGCGCCTGCACCGCCTCGCGCATGTCCGCCAGGCGGCGCTCGGCGCGGGCGCGGCGCAGCTCGGCCTCGCGCAGGTCGTCGGTGGCGTCGGCCCGCCTGGCACCCAGGCGGGCCAGGGACGTCTCGATCTCCTCGGCCTGCTGGTCGAGGCGGTCCAGGGCGCGGAACAAGCCGAGTTCGCGGCCGAGCTCCTCGGCGAAGCGGCTGTCGAGCGACTTCTTCTCGTCGACGTCGATGCGATCGGGCCGCGCCTCGGGGTTGGTCGCCGAGCGCGGCGGCAGCGTGATGGTCGAGGCGTCGACGCCCGATGCGGCGGCTGGCGGCGCGGGTGGTGCCGCAGCCGGCGCCGCGGTCGCGCCCGCCGGGGCAGCCACCGGCACCGCCGAGGCCACCGACGTGGCCACCGACGCGACGCAGACCAGCAGCGCCGAGGCGGCGCCCACGACGACGAGGCGCCGTCCGAGCGGGGTGCGACGCGGCGCGCGGGGGTCCATGCCCTAGACCTTCAGCGTCCGGCCGACCGAGAGCCCGCTCGCGAGCAGCCCGAGCGTCGGCCCGCCGATCAGCAGCCAGAGCACCATGCCGGGCGGCAGCAACGAGGGCTGGACCTGCAGCAGGTAGACGTCGCGCACCAGGCCCTCGAGCTCCAGGTGCAGCAGGCCGACCGCCACGATGGCGACGCCGGCGCCGCAGAGGCCCTGCAACGCGCCTTCGATCAGGAAGGGGCTGCGGATGAAGCCGCGGGTCGCGCCCATCAACGACAGGATCTCGATCTCGGTGCGGCGGCCCCAGACCGCGAGGCGCACCGTCGAGAAGACGAAGAACACGGCGCTCGCCAGCAGCACGGCCGAGAGCACGAGCCCGACGCTGCGCACGATCTCGAGCACGGCGAACAGCAGCCGCAGCCGCTCGGCGCCGAAGGCCACGTCCTCGACCGCCTCGACCGTCTCGATCTGGCGCGCCCACTGCACCAACGCCTCGAGGTCGCCGCGCGACGCCAGGGCCGACTCCAGCTCCAGCTCGAGCACCGGCTGGCCGGGGATCGCCTCCTCGTCGAGGCCTTCGAGCAGCGTCGGATCCAAGAGCTTGCGGTTGCGCTCGCGGTCGGCCTCGCGCGACAGGGCCCGCACCTTGCGCACGCCCTCGTGCTGGCGCAGCCGCGCCTCGATCTGGCCGATGCGCTCTTCGGTTGTGTTCTCGCTCAGGTAGACCTGGATCGACAGCGAGCTGCCCAGGTCGTCGATCAGCGTCGCGGCGTTGAAGAAGGCCATCGCGAACAGGCCACACAGCGAGAGCGAGACGGCGATCGTCAAGATGCTCACGGTGTTGAGCCAGGGCGAGGCGCGCATCAGGCGCAGGGCGGCGCCGACGAAGTACAGGGCCCGGGAGATCGGGTTCATCGCGGCAACTCGTTCGCGGCGAGGGGGCCGTCGGGGGGAGCGTTTGCGGCGCCAGAGAACGCAGCGATGGCGAGCGGATCGCGGTCGTCGCGGCGGGGCCGATCGTCGACGATGCGGCCGCCTTGCAGCGTCAGCGTGCGGGCGCCGAACTCGGCGATCAGGCCGGCGTCGTGGGTCGCGACGACCACGGTCGTGCCGCGGCGGTTGACCTCGGACACCAGGGTCAGGATCTCGCGCGAGAGGTCGGGGTCGAGGTTCCCGGTCGGCTCGTCGCAGAGCAGGATCGCGGGCTCGTTGACCAGGGCGCGCGCGATGGCGACACGCTGGGCCTCGCCGCCAGAGAGGTCGCGCGGCAAAGCGTGGGCGCGCTCGGCCAGGCCCAGGGCCTCGATCAGCGGCGTCACGCGGCGGACGATCTCCTTGCGCGACAGGCCCAAGATCTCCATGCCGATCGCGACGTTGTCGAAGACGTCGCGGGTCGGGATCAGGCGGAAGTCCTGGAACACCACGCCGAAGTTGCGGCGCAGGAAGGGCACGCTGTCCTCGCGCAGGGCGTGGATGTTGCGGCCGCCGATCAGGACCTGGCCCTCGCTGGCGCGCTCCATGCACAGCAGCAGCCGGATCAACGTGGACTTGCCAGCGCCGGACGGCCCGGTCAGGAAGACCATCTCGCCTTCGCGGACGCGGGCCGTGACGTCGTGCAGCGCGACCACGCCGTTGTCGTAGCGTTTGTGGACGTTGTAGAGCTGGATCATGCCACCGCCCGTCGGCACCACGCCGCAGCGCGATGGCTACCACGGGGCACCTGCGGCGGCAAAAAACTCCGTCGTGGCCGGCAATCCTACCAGCTGCGGCAATTTCTGGACATTGTCATGCGGGCGGCGCAGGGTCACCTCGGTTTGTCGGGATTTGGGGTGTTCCCTTCCTGCCGGACCTATGGTATCGCGCCGCCACCAATGGGCCCCTCGGAGTGCGAGGACCCCTTGGGAACGCAAGACGTCCTGCAAGGACGGCGACATCGGCCAAAGCAGACGCGGAAAGTCTCCGCGTTGGCCGGACGAGGGGAGATCACGATGAAGACGTGGAGCAAGATCGTTGCCGCCGCGCTGGGCCTGCTGGCTGCAGCTCCGGCCATGGCGACGCAGTCGCGCATCAACTCGCTGTCCGGCAGCGAGAAGTCCTACACCATCCGCGACGAGGCCAACATCTACGGCCTGCCGCAGTTCCTGGTGGATCACGGCAACGAGGTCGACGTCGACAACGCCGCTGGCGGTGCCTACGGCCGCATGAACATCCGCTACTCGCTCAGCGACGAGGCGGTGCTCCTGCTCTTCGGCGTGCGTTCGCCGTGGCTCGCGGTGACCAACCGCGCGACCGTCGGTGGCAACACGCCGGCCGGCCAGGCGGGCTTCACCCCGGGCTTCCAGGATCCGGTCAACCACCAGTTCGGCATCGGCTTCGGCACCAAGCTGGGCGAGTCGCTCCGTCTCGGCACCACCATCGCCATCGGCGGCAGCAAGAACTCGACCGACGCCAACAATCAGCAGGACGCGACGATGTTCCAGCTGAACTTCGGCCTCGGCTTCGATCTCGGCGAGACCAACTCGCTCGACTTCGGCATCCGCCTGGAGATCGGCTCGTTCACCAACGTCGAGGCCGGCTCGGACCGCTTCATCAGCGACGGCCTGTTCTCGTTCGGCTTGCTCGCCAAGGGCGAGTTCCAGGTGCACCCGATCGCCAAGATCGTGCCGTACTTCAAGCTCGACATCGACAGCTTCGCCATCCTGCACGCGGTGCACACCCAGTTCCCGACGCACGAGACCCGCCGCGGCGCGATCTCGAACACCCGCGTCCAGCTCGGTGCGGACCTCGCCATCAACCCGGCCGAGCGCGTGCTGGTGCAGCCGGGCCTCGGCCTGATGTTCCAGCAGTCGGTCGCCGAGGGTAACCCCAACCCCGGCCCGAACCAGAACACGACGTCGGAAGACCAGAACGCGATCATGCCGTACTACGGCTTCGCGGCCGAGGCCCAGGCCTTCGACTGGCTCGCCCTGCGCGTCGGCGCCCGCCAGACCATCCAGCAGTTCAACCAGAAGAACACGCTGCCGCAGCCGGCCAGCAACGAGAAGCACACCTCGACCGTGCAGAACTCGCTGACCACCGGCCTCGGCATCTCGCTGCGCGGCTGGCAGATCGACCTGAACGTCAACCCGACGTTCTTCAACAACAACCTCTTCGCGGTCAGCGGCGTCGCCACGTCGCCGTACGCGGTCGACTTCGCCATCGTCTACGACTGGTAGTCGCCTGGGTTGCAGCACCTCGACGGCCCCCGCCGGCAGCTGCTGGCGGGGGCCGTCGTCGTTTTGGCGCGCGGCGCCGGCGGAATCGACGGGCCGGGCCGATGGTTTGACACGTCGCGGGTGCCGTTCGACACTGCCGCGACGGTCCCCCAGGCCGCCAAGAGGACAACCAACATGGTCGCACGAGCTACGACAGTGCCGAACTGGATCGCGGGTTGGACCTGCGTGCTCGCAGCAGCGGGCTGCGGCCAACGCGAACCGGTCGTGCAGGCGCCGCCTGTGGCTGCGCCCGCAAAGCCAGCCGCAGCGACCACCGAGACCGGCAAGGCTACGACCGGCCACCCGAACCTGCCCGGCTTCATCCGGCCGAACGGGCCGGTGGCGACCGTCAACGGCCACGACATCCCGGCCGAGGCGTTCAACGCGGAGTTCGACCGGCTGATCGGCAAGGGCGTGCGCATCCCGGCGGACCGGATCAAGGCCATCGCTCGCAACATCCTGTCGCGCATGATCGACGAGGAGCTGCGGCAGCAGGCCATCGTCCGCGAGAACATCACCCTGACCGAGCCCGAGGTCGAGGCCGCCTACAAGGACTACACCAGCCGCTTCGTCGACGCCGAGGGCCGCTTCGACGACGGCCAGTTCCGCGCGACGCTCGAGCGCAACCGGATCTCGGTCGACGAGCTGAAGAAGCAGGTCCGCGACGAGCAGCTGGCGCGCAAGCTCGTGGCCAAGCTCGGCACCACGACGGTCGACGAGACCGAGATGCGCGAGTTCTACGACCAGAACAGCTCGTCATGGGTCGAAGACGAGTCGCGCGACATCCGGCCGATCCTGGTGCCGATCCCCGCTGGCGGCCCGGACGCTGAGGCGGCGGCCAAGGCCAAGGCCGACGCGTTGAGTGAAGAGCTGCGCGCCGGTGCCGACTTCGAGCTGACGGCGCAGAAGTACGCCGACCGACCGCGCGCGCCGATCCATCTGCTGCGCACCAGCCCCGAGACCGAGCTCGCGCGCGCCGCGTTCGAGCTCAAGGTCGGCGAGGTCAGCCATCCGATCCGTACCCGCTGGGGCTTCTTCGTCGTGCGCCTGATCGAGAAGAACGACTCGCGCACCCGCGCCTACGACGAGGTTCGCGACGAGATCCGCGCGCGCATCCAAGAGCGCAAGACCTACCTCGAGGGCCTGCGCATCGTGCGCGAGATGCGCAAGGACGCCGAGATCGTCGAGAAGTTGCCCTTCTGATCGACGGCGTCAGCCAGGGCACGGCCGGCTCGCGCGGCCGGCTCACGACACCAGGCGGACCTCGATGCGGCCGGCGGCGCGCTCGGCGTCGCTGACGCGCGCCAGCGACGGCAGCAACAACCGCCCGCGCCGCAGCACGATCCGGCCGAGGTCTGCCCGCTCGCCGGTCGCGAAGACGACCGTGACGGTGCCCTGATCCGAGGCGCTCGCGGCCCGCAGCAGCGCGGCGGCCTCGTCGTCGAGCGCCAGCGCCCCGTCACGCACGCCGGCCAGCGGCGCGACCCACCAGCGACCGTCCTCGCCGACGGCGACGGCCCAGTCCAAGCAGGCGTCCTGGCTGCTGCGATTGACCATGTGCCCAACAGGTGGTTGGATCCCCGCACACAAGCGGCGCGCCGGATCGGTCGCCCCGGAGGATGCCATGGCCACCGAGACGCTGCCTAGCGGCGCGGGCTCGCTCGAGCACCAGATCAACGACGCCTTCGGCGGCATCGTCGGCGCGATGGCCGAGGTCCTGTTCTGGCAGATCCCGGGCGTCGGCGTGCCGTTGGTCGTGGCCTGGCTCGCCGTCGGCGCGGTCTTCTTCACGCTGCGCATGGCCTTCGTCAACGTACGCCTGTTCGGCCACGCCATCGACGTCGTGCGCGGCCGCTACGACGACCCGAACGAGCCCGGCGAGGTCAGCCACTTCCAGGCGCTGTCGGCGGCGCTCTCGGCCACCGTCGGCCTGGGCAACATCGCCGGCGTCGCGATCGCCGTCGGCATCGGCGGCCCTGGCGCGGTGTTCTGGATGGTCGTGGCCGCGACGTTCGGCATGACCAGCAAGTTCGTCGAGTGCACGCTCGGCTTGAAGTACCGCAGCATCGACAGCGCCGGGAACTTGACCGGCGGCCCGATGCACTACCTGCACAAGGGTTTCGACGAGATGGGCGCGGGCGTGTTTGGCCGCGTCCTCGCGGTGATCTTCGCGATCTTGTGCATCGGCGGCAGCTTCGGCGGCGGCAACATGTTCCAGGTCAGCCAGAGCTACGGCGCCCTGAACGACGTGCTGCCCTTCGAGCTCAGCCGCTCGGTCTTTGGCCTGCTGATGGCGGCGGCGGTCGGTGTGGTCATCATCGGCGGCATCCGCAGCATCGCCAAGGTCGCCGACAAGATCGTGCCGTTGATGGTGCTGCTCTACATCTCGGCGTCGCTCTTCGTGCTGTTCAGCCACGCGGCGCATATCCCCGAGGCGTTCGGCCGCATCTTCGCCGAGGCGTTCGCGCCCAAGGCCGGCCTCGGCGGCGTCATCGGCGTGCTCATCGTCGGCGTCAAGCGCGCCGCCTTCTCCAACGAAGCGGGCGTCGGCTCGGCGAGCATCGCCCACTCGGCCGCGCGCACCGAGGAGCCGATCCGCGAAGGCGTGGTCGCGCTGCTCGAGCCCTTCATCGACACCATCGTCGTCTGCACCATGACCGGCCTGGTCATCGTCATCACCGGCGTCGCCGACGATCCGGCCAACGCCGCGCTGATCTCGGCCAACTCGGGCGCCGTGCTCACGGGCCTGGCGTTCGGCCAGGTGATCTCGTGGTTCCCCAAGGTGCTGTCGATCTGCATCCTGCTCTTCGCGTACTCGACGATGATCTCGTGGTCGTACTACGGCGAGCGCTGCTTCACCTGGCTGTTCGGCGCGAAGTCGAGCCTCGCGTACAAGGTGCTGTTCCTGGTGTTTGTCTACATCGGCGCCGTCAGCTCGATGTCGAACGTGCTCGACTTCTCGGACCTGATGATCCTGGGCATGGCGTTCCCCAACATCATCGGCCTGGTCGCGCTCTCGGGCCAGGTCAAGGCCGACCTCGACGCCTACATCGCCAAGCTGCGCAGCGGCGCGTTCAAGACCTACAAGTAGCGACGGCGACCCGCCCGGACCGACGACGACACGGCGCGGGCGACCGTGCGATCAGCGCGCGATCGCGGCCCCCTTGGGCGCGGTCACGCTCTGCAGCCAGTCCACCGGCGCCCGCGGCGCCGCCAGCGAGCGGGCGTTCTCGCGCACATGCTGCACGTTCGACATGCCGACCAGCGCCGACGTCACGCCCGGCGCCGAGCGGGCAAAGAGCAACGCCCCATGCACGCGGGCGTCGACGCCCTCGGGCGTGGTATGGCCGTCGGGCAGCGCCGCCTGCGGCCCGTCGTGCTGCACCAGGCGGCCCTGACCGAGCGCCGCCGACGCCAGCACGACCATGCCGAGCTCGCGCGCGACGCTGAGCAGCGAGCCCTCACCGTCGGCGAGGTCCTGGTTGGCCAGGGCGTGGGCCTCGGGCAGGTGCAGGTTCAGCGGCACCTCGACGGCGCGGAAGCGGTGCTTGGCGCCGCCGACGTCGACGGCGAGCTGCCAGAGCTCGCGCAGCGAGAGGTAGTCGCGGTCCTGGCGCACGGCGCGCAGGCCGGGCCAGGTCGAGACGCCGTAGGCACGCAGCAGGCCGTCGTCGGCGGCGCGCTCCATCGCCTCGAAGGCGCGGCGCATGCGGTCGAGAAACGAGGGACGATCGACCTCTTGCAGCTGGCTCTCGGGGTTGTGCAGCAGGTAGGCGTCGATCGTCGGCACGCCGAGCTCGTGCAGCGACTCTTCGAGCGTCGCGCGCAGGTAGCCGGGCGCGATGCAATGGCAGCCACAGCGCAGCTCGTCTTCGCGCGCCAGGCCGCGTCCGATGGTGCGGCTGCGGAAGAACGCGAGCGGATCCTCGGGGCGGCCGCGGTCCATCGGCACAAAACCCGCCTTGCTGACGAGGAAGACCTCGCTGCGGTAGACCTCGCCCAGGGCGAAGAGCTGGCGCAGGGCCTCGCCGACGACGCGCTCGCTGCGCCGCTGGCGGTAGTTCGAGGCGGTGTCGATGACGTTGATGCCCTGGCGCACGGCCTCGACGATGGCGTCGACGTAGGCGGCGTCGGTCGCGTCGTCGGGTTTGCCCAGGTAGGTGCCGATGCCCAGCGACGAGAGCGCCAGCTTGCCGATGGTCGAGAACGCGTCGTCGGCCTTACCGTGGCGGTGGCGCTCGACAAATCGCCGCGTACCGGCTTCGGTCGCGTGTTGGGGCCGACTGACGAGCTCGCTGACCAAGGAGACTCCTCGCTGCGCGGGACACCTCGCGGCGGCGTCCCGGGGGTGACGCGCCGACCGGGCGCGGCCACCTCGCCTATTTGGCCCGCTCTGCCGCCTGACGCAAGCCTGTGATGGCGGTCGCGACGTCGGCGGCGCCGAAGACCGCAGAGCCGGCGACGAACCAGTCCACGCCGGCGGCGCGGGCATCGCCAATGGTCTCGCGGGTGATGCCGCCGTCGATCTCGATCGCCAGCGACGCGCCGTGCTCACGCCGCCAGGCGTCGAGCCAGCGGGCCTTGTCGAGCGTGCGCGGCAAGAAGCGTTGGCCGCCGAAGCCCGGATTCACGCTCATCAGCAAGACGAAGTCGAGGTCGGGCAGCACCGGCAGCAGCAGCTCGACCGGCGTGTGCGGGTTGATCGCGACGCCCGGCTGCATGCCCAGCGAACGGATCAGCGCGATCGTCCGGTCCAGGTGACGACACGCCTCCCAATGCACCGAGAGCCAACGTGCGCCGGCCTTGGCGAACTCCGGCAGCAGCGGATCGGGGTTCTCGACCATCAGGTGGCAGTCGAGTGGCAGCGTCGTGGCCTTGGCGAGGCTGGCGACGACCGGTGGGCCGATCGTCAGGTTCGGCACAAAATGGCCGTCCATCACGTCGACGTGCAGCATGTCGGCGCCGCCGGCCGCCACCGCCGCGGCCGCCTCGGCCAGGCGCGCGAAGTCCGCCGACAGGATCGACGGCGCGATGAGGATCGAAGACGACATGCGACCTCAGGGGTTCGGTGCGGAGGGCGTGGGCTTGTCGAAGGTGCGCGTCAACGAGCCGCCGTCGGGGCTGCGGCCCCAGCTGCTGCCCTCGGGCGCGTCGCCGTCCTTCCAGTCGACCTGGTCGAGCAGGCCGCCGTCGGCGCCGTAGAGCGTCAGGGCCTCGCTGGCGCCGAGGCCCTTGGCGATGTTGGGCACGCCGACGCCGTCGTGGTTGAAGTACACGATCAGGTAGCCGTTGGCCGGGATCTTGGTCCCCGCCGGTAGCGGCAGCGCGTCGGCGAAGGGCTTGGACTTGCTGTCGATCAGCGCGGCGCCGCTCAGATCGACCGTGGCGTTGCTGCCGTTGTAGAGCTCGATCCAATCCGAGCCGGTGGGGTTGAAGGAGGCGTCGGCGATGGCCTTGGCGCAGATCTCGTTGATGACGATGCCTTCCTGGCCGGTGCCGCCGTCCCCGCCGCCGTCGCTGCCGCAGGAGGCCGCGGCGACGCAGAGGGCGAGCGTGAGCAACCGGCGGCCGAGGCCCGCATGCGGCGTCCGGGACGCCGGCCGGGGCGTCGAACGGGGCGTCATCGACGCGTCTGGGCTCGGCATGGACGACATCGGCGCGTGCAATGGGCTCACGGCTGCACCTCCCCTGGGGCTGGTTCGTTCGGCAGGACCACCATCCACTGCCGTGGCAGCGACTCGACGCGACGCGGCTCGCCGAAGCCGGCGCCACGGGCCTCGGCGACGATCGTCTCGACGTCGAGGCGCTCGTCCAGCGGCGGACCAGGGACGGACTCGTCGAGCTTGTGGCCGACGACCACGAGCACGCCGCCGACCTTGAGCCGGCCGCGCAAGCGCTCGAGCGTGCCGACGGGCTCGGCGAGCGCGCCGTACGAGTCGAGCATCATGATCGCGTCGAAGGAGCCGCTGCCGGGCAGCTCCCCCTCGTGCACCTCGTGCACGCTGACGTTGCCGAGCTTGGACGCCGCCACGCGCGCGCGCAGCTTCTGCACCAGGTCGCTCTCGAGCTCGACCGCGACGACGCTGCCGGTCGCGCCGACGGCCGCCGAGAGGTGCGGCAGCAGGTAGCCGTCGCCCGAGGCCCAGTCGACGACGACCTTGCCCTGGTCGATGCCGGCGAGCTGCAGCAGCTGCGCGGGTTGCTGCCAGCTGTCGCGCGCCGGATCGGCGGCCAGGGCCTCGATGCTCGCGCGGGTGCGGGTCCGGCCACGGCGGCCGCAGCCACCGAGGCCAAGGGCGAGGGCGCAGAGCAAGACCAGGGCGACGAGCGTCGGCAGCGAGCGACCGGGCGTCGCGGACCAGGGCGATCGCGCCAGATCGCGGCGATTCGATCGAGGTGGGAGCATCAAGGGGCACCTCCAGCGCCGGCAAGATGCCGCAAGCGCGGCCGGTTGGCAAAAGCGTCGATTGCATCCATGCATCGAGCGCACGCAAGGTTGTGCTTTCGCGGCGTCCTGGCGTCTGGCACTCTGCGACGCACTCCGCACCGGTGGAGAGCCGCGCCCGCCCTCGCGGAGCCGCGCCAGGAGTCGCCCATGACCCGCCAAGCGAGCAGCCGCAGCCAAGAAGGCCGGTACCCCGCGCTCGTCGCCATCCTCAACCGCCGTCGCGAGGTCTTTGGCCTCTGCGATCGTGAGCTCGCCGAGCGCACGGCCAGCCGCTTCGGCGCGAGCAAGAACGTCAGCCAGATCCACCGCATCCTGCACGGGGACTCCGGCACGCGGCAGCGCTACGCCGAGCAGCTGGCCAGCGTCGTCGACGTCGGTCGCCACGTCGTGCGTCTGCTGATCGAATTCGAGGACGACCTGCTGCCGCTGGCCGTGCCGGCCGAGGCGCCGACCCGCGAGGCCGTGGCCGAGGTGCGCGCCGCGTACGAGCGCGACGAGGACATGTACGCGCTGCAGGGCGCCGTCCGCCTGTACGAGCAGAGCATGGGCCGGACCGACGTCGTCAGCCTGCGCGTGCGCGCCGACATGAGCCTGCTGATCGGCAAGCTCGTGCGTTCGCACGGCAAGTACCCGGGCTTCATCGACGACGCGCTGCGCTTTGTCGACGACGCCGTGGACCTGTTCATCGAGCTCGACGAGATGGACAACGCCGGCGACGCGGCGCAGGGCATCGACGCGGCGCAGGTCTCGGCCGAGATCGAGCGCGCCACGATCTACCGTCGTCGCGGCCATCTCGACACCGCGCTGCGCACGCTCGAAGACTGCCGGGCCCGCTTTGGCCACGTCCTGGCCCAGGACGCCCGCCTCGACGGCAAGTGCTGGCACGGTTTTGGCGACCTCTACGAGCAGAAGGCCCTGATCGCGGGCGATTCGCCGCGCGCCGAACGCGACTCGGCCCGGGCCCGCGCGGCCTACAACGCGGCGCTCGCGGCGTATGGCCACGTCGAAGGCGACCCGTGCCGCGTCGACCGCCACGCGGTGCTCACCGACATGGCGATCCTCGACGTGCGCGCAGGCGCCTACGAGGACGCCATCGCCCGCCTCGACGCGATCGCCGCCGAGGGCGACCTGGCGCCGACGATCGTCGCGCGTTCGGACAACCGCCGCGCATGGGCCGCCCTGCGCATGGGCGACGAGGTCGGCGCGCAGCGCCTGGCCAAGCGCGCGGCGGCCTCTGCGCAGGCGTCGGGCGATGCGCTGTTGATGGCGATGGCCGAGGCCCTGCGCGAGGCGGTCTACGCCCAGCTCGGCATGCGGCAGAAGGCCGACGTCCAGCACGAGGCGTTGCTCGAGTGGGTGTTCCGCGACGGCGTGCGTCACGCCGAGGTCCTGGCGCCGATCGTGGCCAAGGTGCGCTCCGAGCGCGAGGGCACGACCAGCGGCACGCTGCCAGCGTGGGCCCAGCGCCTGAGCTGGCTGCTGCGTGCCTCGTGGCTGCAGGCGCTGTTGGCGTTCGTCGCGATCGGCGCGCTCGGCGGCTGTGAGGCGGCCCTCGGCGAGGACTTCGTCGACGTGGCGCCTGTGGGCGCGGCGGCGTCGGAGATCCACAGCGCCTCGGATCCGAAGATCGAAGGGACCGTGGCCAGCGCGGCGGCGCCGCTCGACCGCTGGCTCGAGTCGAAGGCGTCCGATCCGAAGCTGGTCGCCGCGAGCGACCCGAAGAGCGACCCGAAGAGCGACCCGAAGAGCGACCCGAAGCTCGCCGGCAGCGACCCCAAGGTCGCAGGCAGCGACCCAAAGGTCGCAGGCAGCGACCCAAAGGTCGCAGGCAGCGACCCCAAGGTCGCAGGCAGCGACCCCAAGGTCGCAGGCAGCGACCCCAAGGTCGCAGGCAGCGACCCCAAGACCAGCTCTTGCGAGGGCTCGTCGCCCGACTTGAGCGACCCGAAGGCCCCGGCCAAGAGCGATCCGAAAGCCCCCGCCGCCAGCGATCCCAAGGCCCCCGCCAAGAGCGATCCCAAGGCACCCGCCAAGAGCGATCCCAAGGCACCGGCCAAGAGCGACCCGAAGCATCCGGGCGAGCCGGACGAGCTCGATACGTGCGCCTAGCCGCGGTGGGTCGCGCCGACGTCGCCATCATCCCCTGTAGCAAGGAGAAAGCCTGGGACGCCGACGCCGTCCCGGGGCCGGCCGTCGGGCCGCAGCCGGCGCGCCTCGCCTATCGCAGCCCGCTCTTCGCCGCGGCGCTGGCCTGGGCGCGGGACGCTGGCGAACGGGTCGTGATCTTCTCGGCCCTGCACGGCCTGGTCGACCAGGATGCCCCGATCCCCGGCCCGTACGACGTGACCTTCTCGCGCCCCGACGACCCCGTGGTCGCGCCCGACGTGGTGCGAGCCCAAGCGCGCGCCCTGGGACTGCTCGACGGTGCGACGCTGCGCTGCGCCCTGCCCGACGACTACGCGGCCCGGCTGGCTGCGGCCCTGGCGATCCCGGACCACGCGCTCGACAACATGTTGCGCGGTGTGCCACTGACGGACCTGGCGACCATGACCGAGCGCTGCCTCGCGGTCCGCGCTGGCGGCGAATCCGAGCGATTTGCTGGCCCCCCGCTGGCGTTGGGCTAGCGTCGCCCTGCGCCTTTTGCGCACGGGGGCTTGGCCATGGGCAACGACAACGAGGAGCAGCGGCGGCGCGCGGCAGAGCGGTCTCGGCTCGAGCACGCCGAGACCGTCGGCGACGACGGCACGGTCGACGGAATGGCGACGATCTCCGAGTCCAGGACGGTCTCGGACGCGACGCTGGACGGGGCGGCGACCGTGGTCGACGACGGCCCACCCGCGCCCCAGCGACGGCGCGCGACGCCGCTGCCGATCGACGACGACGAGGACGACGAGGCGGCCCCTGCCGCGCCGCGCCATGCCTTCAGCCCGGGCTGGTTCGCGACGCTGCTCGCGGCCCTGGCGCTGCTCGTCGGTGCCAGCTTCGCCGGACGCTCGACGGCCGACTTCGCCACCCACCTCGACGGCCAGGTCCACGCGCTGAGCTGCTCGGTGCTGCCAGGAGGCGAGGCCCAGATCGGCGCGTCGGGCTGCAAGGCGGCGATGATGTCGCCCTACAGCTCGATCTGGCGCGACCGGGTCTGGGGCGGCGTGCCGGTCGCGCTGCCCGGATTTGCGGTCTTCTGCCTGCTGGCGGCGCTCGCGCTCTACCTCGTCTGGCTGCCCGGCCGCAGCCGCCGCGAGTCCGGTTGGCTGCTGCTGGCGACGACGCTGCCGCTCGGCACCTCGGGCGTGTTCGCCTGGATCTCGGCCAACGAGGTCGGCAGCTTCTGCACGCTCTGCGTCGGCATCTACGTCAGCTCGGGCGTCGCGTGGTTGATGGCGCTCGTCGCGACGATCCAAGCCGATCGCGGCCAGGGCCCGTTGCCGTGGGCCCGCTGGCTGCTCTGGACCGTCGAGGGCGTCGTCGCGGTGGGATTGGTCGTGCAAGCCTGGATGGCCTGGGCGCCGACCGATCGGCCGAGCCTCAAGGGCTGCGGCAGCCTGGTGCAGACCAAGGACGAGGCCGGCATCCTGGTGCCGCTGCCACGCGCGGCCGACGCGACGCCGTCGCTGATGGTCATCGACCCGCTCTGCCCCGCCTGCCGCGCGTTCGAGCGCCGGCTCGGCGAGTCGGGGCTGGAGTCGAAGCTCGCGCGCGACCTGCTGCTCTTCCCGCTCGACAGCAGCTGCAACTGGATGGTCAAGTCCTCGCTGCACCCGGGCGCGTGTGCGCTGTCCGAGGCGATCTTGTGCGCGCCGGCGTCGGCCGAGCAGATCTTGGACTGGGCGTTCGCCGAGCAGGAGCGGCTGCTGGCGCTCGGCAAGTCCGACGAAGTCGCGCTGCGGGCCGAGGTCAAGACGAAGTTCCCGGCCCTGGCGAGCTGTCTCGGCAGCGCCGAGGTCAAGGCCAAGCTCAACAAGAGCCTGCGCTTCGCCGTCGCCAACGCGCTGGCGGTGAGCACGCCGCAGCTCTTTGTCCGCGAGACGCGGCTCTGTGACGAGGACACGGACCTGGGGTTGGAGTTCGCGCTGGGCCGGCTGCTGTCGGCCGAGACGCCGGGCACGCCGGGCACGCCGCCGGCTGCGGCGGTCGGTGGGGGTGCACAATGAACGCGGTGCTGCATTTCGTCTTCGTCTCGCTCGGGCTCTGCGTCCCGCTGCTGATGGTCCAGGGCTGGCTCGCCAGCGCGGCAGCCGATCTGGCCGCCACCCGGCCCCAGGCCACGACCACCGCCGTCGCCGCCGTCGCCGAGGAGGGCTACTGCACCGCCGGCCTCAAGCAGACGGTGCGCCGCGTCGCCGGCGCCTGTGGCCTGATCCAGCAAGAAGGGCGCGGCTGCCAGCCAGCGGACGCGGCCAAGGTCGTGTCGCTCTCGGGCGAGGACTTCAACATGATGTTCCTGCCGCTCGAGAAACGCGTGCACATCATCGAGTACGATCCGAACAGCATCGAGCTCGACGACGCGGCCAAGGACGCCATCGGCAAAGCCTGGGCCAACCGCGGCGGCGCGAGCTTCTTCTTCGTCGTCGCCCGCGCCAGCCCCGACGGCAAGGCCGAGGTGAACCAGGCGCTGAGCGAGGGTCGGGCCAAGGCGGTGCTCGATCACCTCAAGGCCACCTTCGCCGACCCGGACATCGAGAAGCAGGTCGGCCTGCTCTGGCTCGGCGAGGAGTTCGCCCAGCTGACGGACTCGTTCTGCTCGTGGAACCGTAGCCGCACCGGCGGCCCGTGCGACGCCAAGACCATCAACCGTTCGGCCTTCATCGCCTGGATCGACTGCGCGATCTGAGCGCGTTCCCGGCCTCGACGCAGCAGGAGGCCATGATGGCCCGACCCCGTCCCTTGCCCCGCACCGCGACCTGGGCCCTGCTCTGCCTGGCGCTGCTCGTCGTGGCCGTCGCGTGTGGCAAGGCTGCGTCGGACGCAGCGCCGCCGCCGCCACCGCCGCCCTCGACACGCGCCGACCGCGTCGAGGCGACCGCCGCGCCGACCGCCGGCGCGAACCCGGGCGTCGAGATCGATCCGCAGCTGCTCGCGGGCTTCTGCGACAAACACTGGCCGGGCAGCGGCGCCGGCGTGCTGCCGTTCGGCGCCGGGCCCCTGGCGACGGCGCAGCCGGGCGCACGCGTCGGCAAGGGCGGCTGGCGTTGGATCAACTTCTGGGCCACCTGGTGCAAGCCCTGCCTCGAGGAGATGCCGATGCTGGCGCGCTGGCGGGACGCGCTGGTCAAGGAGGAGCTCGACTTCACGCTCGAGCTCTGGTCGGTGGACGAGGACGCCAGCGCGCTGCAGGCGTGGATGGCCAAGGGCAGCCCGGCGCCGGTCTGGCAGGTGCAGAGCGCCGAGGCGCTGGGCGATTGGCTGGCCGCCGTCGGCGCCGATCGCGACGCCGTGCTGCCGATCCACGTGCTGGTCGACCCCAAGGGCCAGCTGCGCTGCGTGCGCCTGGGCTCGGTGCGGCCCGCCGATTGGGGCACGGTGCGCAAGCTGGTCGGCCGGTAGCGCGGCGGGCGGTGCCGCGGCGGACGGTGCCGAGGGCGCTGAGATCGTGCTAGCTTGTGGCGCGCGCCGCCGCAGCCGCCGACGCGCGCACGACAGGAGGATGACGTGAAGCGAGCCTTTGCTCCCGTGGCCGCCGTAGCGACAGCGCGTGGCGCGCGCGCCGCCGTGGCGGTGCTGACGATGGCGGCGACGCTGGCCACCGCGCACAGCGCCAGCGCCCAGGCACCCGCGCCGACGCCGCCCGCCGCCGCCAAGGCCGCCCCGGACGCCACGGCCGAGGCCAAGCGCCTGTCGCGCAAGCTCGACGAGATGTACCGGGCCAAGAGCTCGCGCGGGCGCATGTCGATGCACGTCACGACGCCCAACTACGAGCGCAAGCTCGAGATGGAGATGCTCTCGCGCGGCATGGACGACACGCTGGTCGTCATCGTCGCGCCGCAGAAAGAGCGCGGCACCGCGACGCTCAAGCGCGGCACCGAGATGTGGAACTACCTGCCGAAGGTGGCCAAGACCATCCGCGTGCCGCCGTCGATGATGATGGGCAGCTGGATGGGCTCGGACGTCACCAACGACGACCTGGTGCGCGCGAGCTCGTGGGAGCGCGACTACACCGTCACCTTCGTCGACGGCGGCGCCAACGAGCGCTGCCTGGCCTACCTGCCGCGGCCCGATGCGGCGGTGACGTGGAAGCGCGTCGTCGCCTGCTTCGACAAGGCGAGCGAGCTGCCGATCCGCGTCGAGTACTACGACGAGAAGGACCGCAAGGCCCGCAGCATGCTCTACGGCGACGTGCGCACGCTCGGCGGCCGCACGCTGCCGACGCGCTGGACCATCGAGCCGCACCTGGCCGAGCGCAAGGGCAACAAGACCGTGATGCAGGTGCTCGAGATGGAATGGGACGTCAGCGTCAGCGACGCCGACTTCTCGCAGGCCGCGCTGCGCCGCAGCCGCTAGGCGGAGACCGCCGATGTTGGGATCGAGCCTGCGCCTGGGCCTCCGCAGCCTGGGACGGCGCAAGGGGCGGACGGCGTTGACCGTCGGCATGCTCGTCGTCTCGACCTGGATGGTCGTCTTTGGCGCCGGCCTGAACGAAGGCAGCTACGCCGACATGATCCGCATGGCGACCGGCACCTTCACCGGTCAGGCCCAGATCCAGGCCCCCGGCTACGAGGCGTCGCCGTCGCTGTTCGAGACCATCGCCGATCCGGCGCCGACCCTGGCGCGGCTGCGGGCGACGCCGGGTGTGGTCGGCGCGGCGCCGCGCATCGAGACGGGCGCGCTGCTGTCCAAGGGCAACCGCACCAGCGGCGCGCTGGTCGTCGGCGTCGACGCGGCCGCCGAGGCGCAGACCTCGACCGTCGCGGGCATGGTGCGAACGGGGACGCTGCTCGGGCCGACGCGCGGCGCCGAGGCCCTGCCGATGGTCGTGGGTTCGGGGCTGGCGCGGCGGCTGCGAGCCGAGATCGGCGACGAGATCACGCTGCTCGGCCAGGCCGCAGACGGCTCGATGGCAGCGGAGCTCTACGAGCTGGTCGGCATCCTCGAGTCCGGCCAGAGCGAGCTCGACGGCAACCTGGCGCTGCTGCGGGTGCAAGACGCCGCGACGCTGCTCGAGCTCGGCACGCGGGTCCATCGCATCGCCGTGCGCTTGGAGACGGCGTCGCAGGCCGACGCCTTCGTCGCCGGCTTTGCGCCGGAGCCGGGGACCGTCGTGCTGCATTGGCGGACGCTGCTGCCGAGCCTCGAGCCGTCGATCCAGACCGACCGCGCCGGCACGGTGGTCTTCCTGGTCGTGCTGCTGGTGGTCGCGGCGCTCGGCATCGCCAACGCGATGTTGATGACGGTGATGGAGCGGCGGCGCGAGATCGGCGTGCTGCTGGCCCTGGGCACGACACCGGGGCGGATCTTGGCCACGATCGTCTGGGAGTCGACGGTGCAGTCCTTGCTCGGCGTGCTCCTGGGCGTCGCGCTCGGCCTGGTCTGCATCTGGTGGTTCCACGATACGGGCATCCGCTTCACCGAGAACCCGATCGAGTTCGGCGGCGCGACCTTCGACGTCGTGCGGCCGATCGTGACCTGGCGCACCTGGGGCTACCCGCTGATCATCCTGGCGGTCGGCTCGGTGTCGGGGCTGTGGCCGGCGTGGCGCGCGGCGCGGATGACGCCGCTCGAGGCCATGCGCGCCGAAGGACGGGGCTGAGCATGGAGACGCTGCAGCTCGCGTGGCGCAACCTCTGGCGCAACCCGCGTCGCACGGCCCTGACGGCCGCGGCGCTCGGCCTCGGCGCGCTGAGCATGGTCGCGACGACCGACTACATGGCCGGCATCTTCGTCCGCCTGGTCGAGACCACCGCCAACGGCCGCACCGGCCACGCCCAGCTGCACGCCCCGGGCTGGCGCTCGACCCGCGAAGAGGAGCGCGTGATCTCGGCCCCCTCGGCCCTGCTGGCCAAGGCCGAGGCGCTGCCGGCGGTGCAGGCCGTGGCGCCGCGGATCTGGGGCTCGGCGCTGCTGGCCATCGGCGACCGTAGCCGCGGCGTGCAGCTGCTCGGCGTCGATCCGGGCCGCGAGGCCGCCGTCGGGCGCTGGACCGAGCGGCCGACGCAGGGGCGCTTCCTCGACCCGGCCGCGGTCGGCGCGACATCCGGCGAGGTCGTGCTCGGCGCGCCGCTGGCCAAGCGCCTGGAGATCGAGCTCGGCAGCCGGGTGGTCGTCACCGCCGCCGACGTGACCACGGGCGAGGCGCGCGGCGAGCTGCTGACGGTGGTCGGCCTGCTGCGCACCGGCGACATGGCGCTCGACGAGGGCGCCGTGATCGTGCTGCTGCCGGTGGCGCAGCGGCTGCTCGGCGTACCGGACGCGCTGCACGAGGTCGCGCTGCGCCTGCGTGGCGTCGATACGGACGACGCGAGCGCGATCGAGCCCGTGATCGCGCCCTTGGCGACGGCCGAGGTCGAGGCCGTGCCCTGGCATGTGGTGCAGCCGATGGTCGCCGAGATGATGCGGATGCAGGGCGCCTGGATGGTCATCTTCTTGGGCATGATCTTCTTTGTCATCGCGTTCGTCATCATCGGCACGATGTCGATGGCGCTGCTCGAGCGGACGTGGGAGTTCGGCCTGCTGCGGGCGCTCGGCACGCCGCCGGGGCGGATCGCGGCGATGATCCTGGCCGAGGCCGGCTGGCTCGGCCTGGTCGGGGCGCTGCCGGGCGCGCTGGCCGGCAACGTGCTGTCGCGGATCTTGGAGCACGTCGGCATCCACCTGGGCGAGGACGTCACGGTGATCGTGTCGTTCCACGAGCCGATCCGCCCGGTGCCGAACCTGCCCGGCGCGCTGGCCATCGGCGCGGTCTTCGCCCTGCTGACGGTGCTGGTCTCGGCCGTCGCCGCCTGGCGCGCGACGCGGATCGAGCCGGGCATCGCGTTGCGCCAACGCTGAGGTCGAGCGGGCCGCGCCGCTGGCGCGCTGGAGCGTGAGATGAATCTGCCGAGCCAAGCCATACCAGGCGCGATCGTCGCCGAGCTGCGCGACGTCAGCCGTCACTACAGCACCAGCGCCGGCGTGGTCCACGCCCTCGACCACGTCTCGTTGACCATCACCAAGGGCGAGATGCTGGCCATCGCCGGTCCGTCGGGCTCGGGCAAGTCGACGCTGCTCGGCCTGCTCGGCGCGTTGGATCGGCCGGACGGCGGCGACATCGTCGTCGACGGCCGCACGCTCGGCAGCCTCTCGGCCAAGGAGGCCGCGCTGCTGCGCCGCGACCGCATCGGCTTCGTCTTCCAGGCCTACAACCTCGTGCCGGTGCTGACCGCGGCCGAGAACGTCGAGTACGTCATGCTGCTGCAAGGCCGTGACCCGGCGTCGCGGCGCGCACGCGCGCTGCAGGTGCTGGCGGAGGTCGGGCTCGGCCAGCATGCCGACCGCCGACCGGGCGAGCTCTCGGGTGGCCAGCAGCAGCGCGTGGCCGTGGCCCGCGCCCTGGCCGCCGAGCCGGCGCTGATCTTGGCCGACGAGCCGACCGCGAACCTCGACTCGCACACCGCGACCGCGCTGCTCGACATCATGGCGGCGCTCAACCGCGACCACGGCGTGACCTTCGTCTTCTCGACCCACGATCCGATGGTCATGGAGCGCGCCAGCCGCATCGTCCACCTGCGCGACGGCGCGATCGAGTCCGAGGAGCGACGCGGATGACCGGGCCCCGGCGCCAGCCCACGGCCTGGCGAGCCCGGAGTCTCGGGCTGTTCGCGGCGCTCGCGGCCCTGGTCGGCGTCGGCGCGGCGGGCGCGGCCGCGGCGCTCGATTGGCAGCGAGGGCCGCTGCACGGCCGGGTCGGCGGCTACCTGCTCGAGACGACGATGGTCGGCGTCGAGCCGACGACGGCGACCCTGCCGCGGAGCGACGTCGGCCTCACGGTCCTGCGCCTGCGTCCCGTCGCCGACGCCGCCTGGGACGACGCCGCGCGCATCGAGATCGGCTGGGACGTGTTGCCCGTCATCGGCAGCGGCGCCTATGTGCAGCGCCTGGCGGTCGCGCCGCCCAACCGGCTGCGGGTCTGGGACTTCGACGCGCTGGCACACGACGGCAGCGGCTTCGACCTGCAGCACAACCTCGACCGCCTGGTGCTGCAAGCGCAGCTCGGGCCGCTCGGGCTCAAGGTCGGTCGGCAGGCCATCGGCCACGGCGGCGCGCGCCTGCTGACGACGGCCGACCTCTTTGGCCCCTTTGGCCCCGGCAGCATCGCGACCGAGTTCAAGCGGGGGGTCGACGCTGTGCGGCTGACGCTGCCGGCGGGCGACCGGCTCGAGCTCGAGGCCATCGCCGTCGGCCACCGGGCCGCCCTCGACGGCGAGGCCGCCGACGTCGGCCTGCGCGACGGGATCTACCTGCTGCGGCTCGGCCTGAGCGTGCCCGAGACGCTGGACCTGTCGCTGCTCGCCGGCGTCAGCTACCGGCTGCCGACGCTGGCCTGGGCCGTCAACGGCGACGTCTGGGGCGCGGGCTGGTACGTCGAGGGCTCGGCGCGTTGGGACGGCGACGCCAAGGGCAGCTTCGGCGGCGACGAAGACGCCAGCCTGCAGCTGCGCGCCACGGTCGGCCTCGATCGGCAATGGACCGGCAACACGCGCACCGTGCTCGAGCTGGCCTACCAGAGCACCGGCGCCAAGGACGTCGCCGGCATGTTCGCCGCGGCGACCCGGCTGCCAACCCGCGTCGGCGAGGCCTTCTTGCTCGGGCGCCTGCACGCGGCGGCGATGGTGGCGACCCAGGTGCGCGACCTGCACAGCCTGAACCTGGCCGCGATCTGCAACCTCGACGACGGTTCGGTGCTGCTGATGCCCGGCGCCGGCGTCTCGATCAGCGACGAGGTCACGCTGGGGCTGGGCGCGCTGCTGCCGCTGGGCAAGCGGCCCCTGGTCGCGCTCGGCGACCTCAAGCTGCCGCGCTCGGAGTTCGGCAGCGCGCCGTTGCTGGCCTACCTCGACCTGCGCCTGGGCTTCTAGCTCCGCCTCGACGCGTGTCGAGCCCGGATCTGCGCGCTACTTGGTGCCCTTGACCTGGGTCAGCGTCTTGGCCGCTGTCGTCGTGCCGTCGCCGACGGTGCCGTAGGTGTTGTAGCCGGCACACTCGACCGAGCCATCGGCCTTGAGCACGCAGGTGCCGTGGTAGTAGGTGACGACCTGCACGGCGCCGGTGCCGCCTTGCATCACGGCGGGCGCGAGGGCATCGGTGGTGGTGCCGTTGCCGAGCTGGCCGTAGAGGTTGTAGCCGTACGCCTGCACCGTGCCGTCCACGCCGAGCGCGACGCTGTGGTAGTAGCCGGCCTGGACCTGCGCCAGCGTGCCCAATGCGGCCAACGAGACCGGGCTGGTCTGCGGGGTCACCTTGGTGCCGCTGCCCGCCTGGCCGTGGTTGTTGTAGCCGAAGCAACGACCGACGCCGTAGATATCGGTCGCGCAGCCGGTGTAGGCACCCGGGCCCAGCGTGCGCGTCAACTTGATGTCGCTGCGCAGGATGGCGGTCGAGACGTTGCCGGTGCTGCCGGGGTCGACCTGGGTGTAGGCGTTCGAGCCCCAGCACATCACGTTGCGGTTGCCGAGCAGCGCGCAGGTGAACGAGTAGCCCGCGGCGACGGCGACCGCGCCCGAGACGCCGACGACCTGGACCGGCGCCGTGACGTCGGTCGTGCTCGTCGCGCCCGTGCCGAGCTGGCCGGCGCTGTTCTGGCCCCAGCACCAGACCGTGCCGTCTTTGCGCACCGCGCAGCTGTGGGCGTGGCCGAGCGAGATGTCGACCACCTCGGTCAGGTTGGCCACCTCGAGCGGCTTGCTGATGGCGGCGGTGCCCGTCGCGCCGTTGCCGACCTGGCCGTCGGAGTTGTAGCCCCAGCACCAGACGCGGCCGTTGGCCAGGCGGGCGCAGGTATGCTGCGTGCCCGGCACGATCTGCTCGACGTCCTTGAGGTCCAGGACCGCGACCGGCGAGGTCGCCTGGGTCGTGCCGCCGTCGCCGAGCTGGCCGTAGGTGTTGCGACCCCAGCACGCCGCGGTCTTGTCGGCGCGGACGGCGCAGACGTGGTAGGCGTAGGCGAAGCCACCGAGGCGGATGGCCCAGCCTTGGGTCTGCGGCTTGCAGGTGCCGGCGGAGCAGGTCGAGGCCACGCCGCAGACGTTGCCGTCGTTGCCCTTCTTGAACGAGCAGGACTTGGCGACGCAGGTCTCGATGGTGCACGGGTCGCCATCGTTGCAGTCGCCGTCGGTGGCGCAGGTCATCTTGCAGTCGGCGATCGCCGTGTGCGAGCAGGCGCCGGACTTGCTGTCGCAGGCGTCGGTGGTGCAGGCATTGCCGTCGTTGCAGTCGACCGCGCCGGTCTGGCTGCAGATGCCGGCCTTGCACACCGGGTTGAGGGTGCAGGCGTCGCCGTCGTCGCAATCCTTGGCCGTGCCGACGCAAGCGCCCGCGCCATCGCAAGCGTCCGAGATCATGCAGGCATCTTCGTCGTCGCAGGGCGCGTTGGCCTTGGCGGCGGCGAACGAGCACTTGCCGGTGGTGCCGTCGCAGGTGCCGACGTTGCACTTGTTGGTCGTGTTGCACTCGCTGTCGGCGCTGCACTTGCCGTCCTCGACGTGGACCAGCTGCGCGCTGTCGGTCGTCGTGTTGTTGCCGATCTGGCCGTAGAGCGCGTCGCCGGTGCAGAAGACGACGCCGTCCTTGCGCAGCAGGCAGCTGTGGCTGCGGCCGGCGGCGACGTCGACGACGTTGCTGGCGTAGGGCATCTGCACCGGCAGCTTCTGGTCGTCCTTGCTGGCCAGGCCAAGCTCGCCGCTGGCGTTCGAGCCCCAGCCGAAGACCTCTCCGTCGCTGCGCAGGCCGATGACGTGGTACTGGCCGCCGACGACCTTGACCACCGAGCCCAGCTCCTGGACGTCGGCGATGACCTCATCGCCCGACGTGGACGAGACGCCCTTGCCGAGCTGGCCGTCGCTGTTGCGGCCCCAGCATTGGACCTTGCCGCTGCCGAGGACGACGCAGCTCGAGTAGGCCGTGGCTGCGACCGCCTTGGCGCCGGGGAAGACGCCACGCTTGGTCGGCGTCAGCACGTCGGCGGTCGAGGTGCCGCCCTGGGCGTTGAAGTAGGTGTTCTGGCCCCACGCCCAGACGCTGCCGTCTCCGAGCAGCGCCAGCGTATGGTAGTAGCCCGCAGCGACGTGCTTGACGTTGCCCAGCACCTGGGTCGGCACCTTCTGCGTCGTCGACGTGCCGTCGCCGACCTGGCCGTCGGCGTTCTGGCCCCAGCACCAGAGCGTCGAGTCGACCTTGAGCGCGCAGGTGGTGCCGTAGCCCGCCGCGACCTGGACGACGTCCTTGAGGCCGGTATCGACCGGTGTCTTGGCCGCCGTCGTGTTGCCGTTGCCGACCTGGCCGTAGGTGTTGTAGCCCCAGCAGTAGAGCTTGCCGGCCGAGGTCAGGGCGCAGGTGTGGGCGTAGCCGATCGCGACCTGGACCACGTCCGCGAGGCCGCCGACGTTGACCGGCACCTTGGCGACCGTGGTCGTGCCGTCGCCGATCTGGCCGTAGGTGTTGTAGCCCCAACAATCGAGCTTGCCGTCGGTGCGGATGGCGCAGGTATGGTACGCCATCGTGCCCGACGCGATCGCCTTGTAGGTGCCGCTGAGCTGCAGGGCACCGCAGCTGCCGCTGCCGCAGACCTGGGCCGCGCCGCAGAGGCCGTTGTCGTTGCCGGCCTTGCCGGCGCAGAGGCCGTCGACGCAGCTCTCGACGGTGCAGAGGTTCTGGTCGGTGCAGTCGCCGTCGGCCTTGCAGGGCAGCTTGCAGCCCGGAACGGCGGCGTAGGTGCACTTGCCGGTCTTGGGGTCGCAGGCATCGATGGTGCAGTCGTTGGCGTCGTCGCAGCTGGTCTGCACCGTCTGCTTGCACACGCCGACCTCGCAGACCGGCAGCAGCGTGCAGGCGTTGCCGTCGTCGCAGTTCTTGGGCTTGGCGATGCACAGACCAGAGCCGTCGCAAGCGTCGTCGACGGTGCAGCCGTCGCCGTCGTCGCAGGTCACGCCGGACTTGGCGGGCGCGCCGACGCAGGCGCCGTTGTCGCACGTCTCGACGACGCAGGGATCGTCGTCAGCGCACTCTGCGTCGCCCTTGCAGCTGCCGAAGTTGACCTTGACCGGCGCGGATTTGTTGGCGGTCGTGCCGTCGCCGAGCTGGCCGTAGGTGTTGTAGCCGCTGCACCAGACCGTGCCGTCCTTGCGCAGCGCGCAGGTGTGGTAGCGGCCCGTGGTCAGGTCGACCAGATCGCTGAGCTTGGTGAAGGGTCGCGGCAGGTCGGCGTCGTTGGTGGTGCCGTCGCCGAGCTGGCCGTAGGCGTTGTCGCCCATCGTCAAGGCCTTGCCGCCAGGCAGCAGCACCGCGCTGAACCTGTAGCCGGTCGTCAGCACCGCCGCCGCGCTGAAGCCGACGGCCTTGGTCGCCTTGGGCGAGTCGGTCGTCGTCTTGGCGCCGTCGCCGCGCTGGCCCTGGGAGTTGTCGCCGACGCAGAGCTGTTCGCCGGCCTTGTTCAGCGCGCAGGTGAAGTCGTAGCCGGCCGAGACCGCGGTCGCCTGGGCCAGCTCGGCGCGCAGCTTGGGCAGCAGCACCGGCGTCGTGCCGCCGGACGCGCTCTGGTAGCTGGCGTTGTAGCCCCACGACCAGACCGTGCCGTCCTGGCGCAGCGCGACGGTGTGGTAGTAGCCGGTGGCGAGGGCCTTGACGCCCGAGACGCCGTTGAGGCGCGTCGGCGTCGGGGTCTCGGTCGTGTCGCCGAGCCCGAGCTGGCCGTAGTTGTTGTAGCCCCAGCACCAGACCGAGCCGTCCACCTTGAGCGCGCAGGTGTGGTAGTAGCCGGCGCGCACCTGGACGGCGCCGTCGAGGTCCTTCACCTCGACCGGGACCTTGGAGTCGGTCTTGCTGCCGTCGCCGAGCTGGCCGTGGGTGTTGTCGCCCCAGCAGGAGACCTTGCCGGTGCTGGCGACGGCGCAGGTGTGGTAGTAGCCGGCGCTGACGTCGAGCGCCGCGGTGACGTTCTTGACCTGCACCGCGGCGGTGGCGTTGGTCGTGGTGTCGTCGCCGAGCTGGCCGTTGTTGTTGTAGCCCCAGCACCAGACCGTGCCGCCGGCCTTGCGCGCGCAGGTGTGGTAGGCGGCGTGGCCCGACGCGATCTGGACGATGTCGCCGCCTTGGATCGGCGCGCATGTCCCGGCGTTGCACACCGCGTTGCTGCCGCAGACCGCGCCGTTGGCGCTCTGCTGGAACTTGCAGGTGTTGGTCGCCAGATCGCACGTCTCGATCGTGCAGGGGTTGCCGTCACCGCAGTCGCTGGTGGTCTGGCAGCTCGGCACGCAGTTGGCGATGGCGGTGAACTTGCATTGGCCGGTGGCGTTGTCGCAGGCGTCGGTGGTGCAGGTGTCGCCGTCGTCGCACGGCTGCGCCGGGCCAGAGACGCAGACGCCGACGTCGCAGGCGTCGTTGATCGTGCACTTCTGGCCGTCGTCGCAGTCGCCGGTGAGCAGCGCGACCTGGCACTTGCCGGTCTTGCCGTCGCAGGAGTCGGTGGTGCAGGCGTTGCCGTCGTCGCAGCTGGCCGGCGTGCCCTTGCAGGTGCCGGACGCGTCGCAGGTGTCCTTGGCGGTGCAGTAGTTGCCGTCGTCACAAGCGGCGCCAGCCTGCGGCGCGTTCTTGCAGACCGAGGTCGCCTTGTCGCAGCTGTCGGCGGTGCAGCTGTCGCCGTCGTAGCATTGGGTGTCGACGGTGCAGCCGCTGACGTCGTAGACCTTGACCCAGTCGACGAAGGGGCCGGCGGTACCGTTGACGGTGCAGTCGTACGTCTCGAATTCGAAGCGGATCAGGATGGTCTTGCCCTTGACGGACGAGAGATCGACCGTGATCTCCTTCCACGGGCTCGAGGCGGGCGCGTCGAGCGGATCGGTGCTGAACCAGGTCTTGCCGCCATCGCCCGAGGCCTCGACGAGGAGGGTGTCCCACAGGCCGCCGTCCTCCCATTCGCCGCCGAGCGAGAACTTCATCTTCGGCTGGACGGCGTTGGTCAGGTCGATTGGCGGTGACGTCGCGATGCCGTAGACCCACTCGTCGCTGCCGGCGCATTTGTAGTTGGTGCCGTTGTTGAAGTTGAGCGCGCAGCTGCCGACCTCGGGCTTGGGCAGCACGGGGGTGGTGTCGATCGCCCAGGCCGGCGACTGCTGGTCGCCGTCGAAGACCCAGAGCTTGCTGCTGGTGCTGCCGCAGTTGAAGACCTCGCTGTAGGGCAGCTTGAAGACGGTGCTGCTCGAGCAGGCGATCGGCGTGGTCTTGCAGCCCGCTTGCGGGTCGCAGGCGTCGGCGGTGCAGGGATCGCCGTCGTCGCAGGCCTTGGGCAGCTGGGCACAGGTGCCGCCCTGGCAGACGCCGATGTTGCAGCCGCTGCCGGGGCAGTCCTTGGCGGTGCCGGCGCACGCGCCCGCCTTGCAGGCATCGCCCGTGGTGCAGGGATCGTTGTCGTCGCAGGCCGTGGTGCCGGGCGCCGGGGCGTTGGTGCAGTCGCCGGTCGCCTTGTCGCAGCTGTCGACGGTGCAGACCTTGCCGTCGTCGCAGGCCGCGACGGCCCCCTGGCACTTGCCGCCCTTGCAGCTCTCGGACGCGGTGCACACGTCACCGTCGTCGCAGGGCGCGAGGTTGTTGACGTGGACGCAGCCCTTGGCCGGAGCGCACGAATCCAGGGTACAGACGTTCTTGTCGTCACAGTTGGTGGTGATGCCGACGCAAGCGCCCTTGTCGCAGGTGTCCTTGTCGGTGCACTTGTTGCCGTCGTCGCAGGGCGCGGTGTTCTGCGCGTGGCCGCAGCCCTTCTGGCTATCGCAGGTGTCGTCGGTGCAGGCGTCGCTGTCGTCGCAACTGACGGTCACGCCGGCGCAGAGGCTGAGGGCACAGACGTCGCCGCCGGTGCAGGCGTCGGCGTCGTCGCAGGTGGCCTTGTTCGGCAGCTGCACGCAGCCCTTGGCCTTGTCGCAGCCATCGTCGGTGCAGGGGTTGCCGTCGTCACAGTTGGCGGCCGGACCGGCCTTGCAGACGCCGGCATCGCAGGTATCGCCCTCGGTGCAGGCGTCGCCGTCGCTGCAGTCGCCGGACTGCGGCGCGTGGCTGCACGCGCCCTTGTCGCAGGCGTCGGCGGTGCACGGGTTGTCGTCGTCGCAGAGGGCGCCGCCCTCGTCGGTGCTGCCGTCGCAGTCCTGGTCGACGCCGTCGCAGGTCTCGGTCGCGGCCGCAGCCGGGGCGCAGGCCGACAAGCCCGCGTCGCCGCAGCTGATCTCGGCGGTGCATCCAGGCAGGCCCTCGGCCCAGCAGGTGGTCGCGGCCTTGTGCGCCTTGGCCCAGCCGCTGCACGCGCAGCTGCCGGCCTGCTTGGGCATGCATTGCTTGACGGCTTGGCCCGCAGCGCTGGTCACGTCGCTGCAGGTCGAGGCGTCGGGGCAGTCGGCGTCGACCGCGCAGCCGATGCTGCAGAAGGCGCCGGCCCCACCGATCCGGACGCAAGCGGCGCTCGCGGCGCCGGGCACCTGGCACTCCGCGTCGGCCTTGCACGGGGCGCAGAGCGCGGCGTGGTGGTCGGCGCAGACCTTGATCTTGCCGTCCTTGCCGTCGACCTCGGCGCAGACGCCGGAGGTGCAGTCGCCGTCGGTGCTGCAGGCGGGCGCGCAGCGCTTGTCGCCGGCCTGATCCATCAAGCACGCGCCGTTGCTGCAGGACGCCGCGTCGGTGCAGGCGCAGCCGACGGCGCCGGGGCAGCCGGGGCCGACGTCGCCGGCGTCGGTCGGGTTCGCGTCGTCGGCGTCGCCCGGGTCGGCGGTATCGGTGCCGGTCGTGGTGTCGCCGTCGCCCCCGTCGGTGTCGCCCCCCGCAGTGTCGCCCGTCGCGTCGATCGCGTCGTCGGTGACTGCGGTGTCGCTGCTGGCGGCGGTGTCCTTGCTGCCGGGCGAACCTTCGTCGCTGCAGGCGGCTGCGAGGCCGAGCAGCAACAGCCAAAGGGCGCGGTGGCCGTGGCGGTGGGCGGTCATGTGCGGCTCCGTGTCTGACGCGCGATCGCGGACGGGTCGGCCACGCCACAGCAGCGACGCAGCAGGGCTGCAGCGTTCCACATCCCGCCGGTGCTTGCCAACGTTGCGGCGCGTCGAGTCGGGTCGTTTCCCGCGCTCAACGGCCGACCGATCGGCCTCGGACGCGGCCCGTCAGGCCGGGTCGCGCTGCGACGGCGCGGGCGCCGGCAGCATCGGTCGCGCCAGGATCGCGGCCACGAGCGCCACGGCGGCGGCGACGACGAAGATCGACCGGCTGCCGAAGCGCGGCAGCAGCTGCGACGCCGCAGCCATCGCGAGCAGCGGCCCGAGACCGGCGCTGGTCGCGAGCAGCGCGCCCGTCGCCCCGGCCCGTCGCATCGGCGGCGCGCGCTCGGCGATCAGGGCGATGGCCGCGACCCAGAAGGCGCCGAACGAGACGCCGTGCAGCACCTGGACCGCAGCCGCCAGCATCGGCTCGGTCGCGACCGCCGTCACGGTCCAGCGCAGCGTTCCGGCCGCCGCGGCGATCAAGATCGTCCGGCGTGGCCCGATGCGGCCGAGCCAGAGGCCCGAGCTGGCCATCAACGCCACCTCGAGCGCGACGCCGACGCCGATGGCCGCAGCCGCCAGCTGCGGCGTGCCGCCCAGCGACTCGAAGTGCACCACGAACAGGAAGTCGTACATCGCGGTCGAGAAGCCGATCAGCGTCGCGAGGACCCACAGCCCGCCCAGGCGCAGCTGGCTGGTGCCGTCGAAGCGCACACGCAGCGCCGCGGCCGCGTCGGGAGGTGGCGCCGGCAGGACGAAGACCAGGGCGCCGCAGCCCGCCAGGCAGAGACCGGCGAGGATGCGCGGCGCAGCGCCGTCGCTGGCGATCCACGCGCCGGCGATCTGGACCATGACGATGAACGAGACCGAGCCCCAGGCGCGGATCTTGCCGTAGTCGCGCTGCTGCGGGCCGAGCAGGTCGACGACCAACGCGTCGACCAGGGGGAAGAGCGGCGCCCGCAGCAGCGCCAGCGCCCCGAGCGCCACGGCGACCGCGACCGGCCCGTGGGCCAACGCCAGCGCCACGGCAGCCACGCCCGAGCCGACGGCCGTCCAGCGCAACAGGCTACCGAGCTTGCCCGTCCGGTCGGCGACGGCGCCGAACACCGGGCCCGCGACGAGCACGCCGAGCGGGAAGGCCATCAGCAGCATCGCGACGGTGTCACCCGCCAACCCTTCGCGGTGCAGCGACGACGCCAACAGCGGATGCAGCGCGCCGAGCGAGCCGATCGCGAGCGCGTACCACAGCGAGAGCAGGGCCTGCAGGCGGGCGTTCAGAGGCCGATCTCCGTGCTGACGCCAGCGCCCCACCAGCTCGCCTTGGGCACGGCGATGCCGCTGACGGGCGTCGCCTTGCCGGTCTGGATGTCGATCGTGACCACGCTGCCCGACGACGAGAAGCCATAGGCCGCGCCGTCGAGCCAGGCGACGCCCCAGAGGCCACTGACGCCGGTGGCGCCGACCTCGGCCAGGACCTTGCCGGTCTTGGGGTCGACCGCGACGAGCAGGTCCGAGGAGGCCCCAGACTTGGTCACGGTCGCGAAGGTGCCGACACCCTTGACGCTGAACGCGTCGCCGGAGCTGCCGTAGCCACCATAGGCGCCGAGCTTGACGATCTTCGGCGGGCTGGCGTTGAACTGCACGTGGTGCCAGCCGCCGTCGTTGGCGATGCCGATCAACGCGTCCTGGTCGGGGTAGATCGTGCCGGCGTGGACGAAGGTCATGCCGTTGAAGCTCGACGGCAGCGACATGATCCAGGTGCACTTGGCGTCGCTCGTCTTGCAGACGAAGAGGTCGCCGAACGTGATGGCGTAGAGCGTGTCCTTGCGATCGATCGCGATGTCGGTGACCGAGCCGGCGCTCTTGTTGAACGTGAACGCGCCGACCTTGACGAACGACTTCGACTTGAGCTCGAGCCGGTACAACTCGCTGCTGGTGTGGGCGAAGATGGTGCCCGTCGCGACGCAGGCGCCCTTGTAGCAGACGGCCTTGCTGCCGCATGCGAGATCGTCGGGCTGCAGCGTCGTGACGCAGCCCTTGGTCGGATCGCAGCTGTCGGCGGTGCATTCGTTGCCGTCGTCGCAGATGACGATCTTGCCGCTGCAGCTGGCGTTGGCGCAGGCGTCGTCGGTGGTGCACAGGCTGCCGTCGTCGCAGGGCGTGGTGAGGTCCTCGAAGACGCAGCCCTTGGCCGGTTCGCAGCTGGCGAGGCTACAGTCATTGCCGGTGCAGACGCGCGGCGGTCCCGCGACGCAGACGCCGCCCTTGCAGCTGTCGTTGACGGTGCAGGCGTCGCCGTCGTCGCAGGGCTGGCCCTCGGGGCATCCGGCATCGGCGGCGGCGTCGCTGGTGACGTCGGCCGACGCGGTGTCCGACGCGGTGTCCGACGCGGTGTCCGACGCAACATCCGCGGCGTCGCTGTCGAGGCCGTCGGTCTGGGCCGTGGCCGTGTCGGCGCCGACCTCGGCATCGCTCGACGAGGCCGTCGCGTCGGCCCCCGGCAGCAGGATCGCCGTGGTGCCTTCGCTCGCTTCGCCGCAGCCGGACGCCAAGGCCGCGAGCGCCACCAGCGCTGCCGCCAACGGCTCCAACCACGACGGCGATGGGCGCTCAATCAAGCAACGACTCCAACAACTCGGTCGCGTCCATGCCGCCGAGCACGGTCCTGGCGCTCTCGTGGTCGCCCGCGAGGCCATGTGCCAGCACCAACATCAGCGGGCCGACCGGCAGCATGGGCGCCAGCGTCACCCCGCGCTGCAACGGTCCCGTGGCCTCGGCGGGTCGACCGGCCAGCAGCAGCGCCCAGCCCAGCCGCAGCCAGCGCCGCGCGTCCTCGGGCCGCTCGACGGTCGCCGCGCGCAGCGTCTCGATCGCGGCGTCGGTTCGCGCCAGCGCAGCTTCGCTCGGCAGCTTGGCCGGCGGCACGCCGTCGGCGACGAACGCGAGCATGGCCTTGGCGTCGGCGGGAGCCGCCTGGCCGAAGCGCAGCAAGATGCCCGGCCGTCCGCCGGGACGCCCCGGCAGCACGCGATCGACGACGCACGACATGGCGAGCTCGCCGTCAGTGGCGTGATGCACCAGGACCAACGCGACCTTCTCGCCCTCGCGCAGCTCGATGTCCGGGCGCAAGAACAGGTCGCAGGACTGCAATCGACGGTCGACCAGGGCCTGCAGCCGCGAGCTGCTGGCGGGCCGCACGCGCAGCACGGTCTCGGCCACGGCGGCAGGGGCCGCGCTACGGCTCGCGCCCAGCGACGACCGCGGCGTCGGCTCCGGCGTCGTCGGCGCCGAGAAGGTCGCGAACGGCGCGTCCTGGCGGATCGGCGCGGCCTCGGGCTGTGGCTGCGAGCGCAGCCGGTTGCTGCCGTAGAGCGAACGGTCTCCGCGACCGGGATCGGGGCTGCCGAGCGGGCGCGACGGCCGGCGCGGCACGGCCTCGTCCTGGGTGCTGGGGCGCCGCCCCGGAGCACCGGCAAGCACATCGTCGCCGCCGGCGACGGACGAGCGTTGCACGGCGCGGGGCGCGGCGGTGACGGTCGCCATCGCCGACGAGGCGCGGCTGGTCTCGATCACGAACTCGTCCCAGCGGCGGCGGTGGTCAGGCTGCATCGACATCAGCTCGACGCCGATGCCCGGGATCTCGCCGGGCGAGAGCACACCGCCGACCCTGCGGGTCACACGCGCCAGCACGACCAGCGGCGCGGGCTCGAGGTGGATGCGCAGCTGCAAGATGGGCGACGTGTCCAGGCCGGGTGGCGTCTGCAGCTGCAAGCCGGTGCGCGAGATATCGACCGTCTCGGCCGCGACCCAGCCCTCCGCCGCGCGGACTTCGACCACGAGCGAGATCGGGTGGCGCGTATAGCCTCGTCGCGTCGACGTCGTCATGGCTCCCGAACAGCGGACCGCCTGCGCTCCATGGGGGTGGTCACCGCGCGTGACACCCCGTGCCTTTCCAGGTCCGGGGCAACGGTAGCAGAAGGGAGAATCCAAGCAAGGAAGCGTAGGACCGAACCTTCCTGCGCCGCGCCGCATCCATCGAGGCGACGCGGTGCCGAGACGCACCACGGACGCCGACCCAGGGTCGGCACGGACGCCGCCAACGGCGGCAGCAGGAGCAAGGCGATGACCATCCAGGCAGCGGGCGAGCGTCGGCGCGCCATCGTGATCGGCTCGGGGTTCGGCGGGTTGGCGATGGGCATCCGCCTCGGCGCGATGGGCTACGACACGACCATCCTCGAGGCGATGGACGTCGCCGGCGGCCGCGCGGCCGTGCGGGTGCAGGACGGCTTCCGCTTCGACATGGGCCCGACGGTCATCACCGTGCCGCACTTCATCGAAGAGCTGCTGGCGCTGCGGCGCGGCGAGCCGGCGCTCGATGTGCCCGACTTCCCGGCGTCGGTGCTCGGGCCGGACGCGCGCGTGATGCACGGCGTCTCGGGCGGCCCGGAGACGTCGCGCTACTGCGAGATCGTGCCGATCCTGCCGTTCTACCGCATCGCTTGGGAGGACGGCACCATCTTCGACTACGACGGCGATCCGGAGCGGACCCGCGCCCAGATCGCCGCCATCGCGCCCGAGGACCTCGATGGCTACGAGCGCTTCCACCGCGACGCCGAGGCGATCTTCCGCCGCGGCTTCCTCGAGCTCGGCTACACCCACTTCGGCAGCGTCGGCGAGATGCTCAAGGTCGTGCCGGACCTGGTCAAGCTCGACGCGGTGCGCACGCTCTTCGGCTTCGCCAGCCGCTACTTCCAGAGCGACAAGCTGCGCCAGGTCTTCAGCTTCGAGACCCTGCTGGTGGGCGGCAACCCGCTCAGCGTCCCGGCGATCTACGCCATGATCCACTTCGTCGAGAAGACCTGGGGCATCCACTACGTCAAGGGCGGCACCGGCGCGCTGGTGCAGGCGTTCGTGCGCAAGCACCAGGAGCTCGGCGGCACGCTGCGGCTGCAGGCCCCGGTCGAGCAGATCCTGGTCGAGCGCATCGACGGCAGGCGCCGCGCCGTCGGCGTCCGCCTGGCCTCGGGCGAAGAGCTGCGCGCCGATCTCGTGGTCTCGAACGCCGACTACGCCACGACCTACAAGCGCCTGCTCAAGGACGAGCGCCGCGTCTGGAACAGCGACTTCCGCGTCGACCACATGCGCTGGTCGATGTCGCTGTTCGTGCTCTACTTCGGCTTCCGCAAGGTCGAGGGCGAGCAGCTGCCGCTGGCGCACCACAACATCCTGCTCGGGCCGCGCTACGAGGGGCTGCTCAAGGACATCTTCGGCAAGCGCGTGCTGAGCCCGGACTTCTCGCAATACCTGCACGTGCCGACGCTGACCGATCCGTCGATGGCCCCCGAAGGCCACCACGCCGCCTACACGTTGATCCCGGTGCCGAACCTCGGTGGCAACGGCGCGGCGATCGACTGGGAGGTCGAGGGCCCGGCCCTGGCCGAGAAGGTGACGGCGATGCTCGACGAGCAGGGCTGGATCCCCAACCTGCGCGATCGGATCGTGACGCAGTTCCACATCACGCCCAAGTACTTCGAGACCACGCTCGGCGCGTTCCTGGGCAACGGCTTCGGCGTCGAGCCGACGCTGACGCAGTCGGCGTGGTTCCGGCCGCACAACCGCTGCCCCGATATCGACGGGCTCTACCTCGTCGGCGCGTCGGCCCAGCCGGGCGCCGGCACGCCGTCGGTGATGATGTCGGCCAAGATGACCGCGCGCGTCATCGCCGAGGACGTCGGCGCAGACGCCGCCGGCCGTGTGCCCGCCGCGCTGCCGGCGCCGCAGGCCAGCGGCCCGGTCGCGCCGACGCCCCGTCCTGCGGCGACGAGTCCTGACGCCAAGGCGGCATAGCGCCCGACGGCTTGCGCCCGGACGATCGTGCGTCGATGCTGCGCGGCGAGCGGACCGGCGCTTCGACCGGGCCCGCGACCGCCACGATGGTGCCGCATGTCCGTGCTCGCAGACGCCAAGACCCCCGCCTCGGCCGCCTCGCCGGCCCCCGCTGCTGCGTCCGCCGAGCCCTGGCTCGATGGCCCCGGCGACAGCGTCGCGGCCGCACGGCGGTGGTGGGGGCCGGTCGTGCTACACAGCGACGGCGCGCGCATGTTCCGCATCGGCCCGTTCGAGCTCTGGCTCGAGCGCCGCGCCGGCCAGTGGACCGCGCACCATCGCTCGGGCCGCGATCCCCGCGACGAACGGCTCGAGATCGATCGCGATTGCGACGACGACGACGTGCCGAACGTCCCCGAGGCCGGCTGCAGCGTCGTCCACTTCGCCCTGCCGGGCGAGGCGCAGGGCCTGTCGCTGCAGCCGCTGCTCGCCGATCGCTCGGTGGTGCTGACGCCGGCGCGGCCGATGATCCTGCCCGCCGGAGGTAGCGCGACGCTGTTCGCCGCGTCGCCGCTCTGGCTCGGCCTGAATTCCCTGCCCGATCAGCGGCTGCTGATGGAGCTGCCCTTGCTGCGGCCGTCCGACACCTGGTTCGGCGACACCAACGACGGCGAGCTCTGCTACGCCAGCCGCCTGCTCGCGGCGCGCGAGGTCTCGGAGCTGCTGCGCCTGCCGCACCGCGCGATCACGCCGCTGCACATCACCAACGCCCGCAGCGAACCCATGTTCGTCGAGCGGATCAACGTGCCGGTGCGCTCGCTCTCGCTGTTCCAGTCGTCCGACGGCCAGCTGTGGACCGAGCCGGTGCGTCTGACGAGCGAGCGCGGCTCGCCCCTGGCGACCGTGACCCGCTCGGGGGCGGCGCCGCAGGAGGCCACCGCGCCGACCCGCGTCGCCGAGCCGCGCGATCCGAGCGGGATGCGCTTCTCGGCCCGCGTCTTCTTTGACTTCTGGGGCAACGGCCATGGCTGAGTGGTTGGTCCAATGGCGTGAGCTGACCGCAGATCCGCTGGTCGGTGGCGTGTTTCGGGCCATGGCGGCCGTGCTGATCGCCTGGATCGCCTCTGGCCTGGTCGATCGGGCGCTGAATCGCCTGCTGGCCGGTGACGGCATCGACGCGCAGCGCGCGATGTTGCTCCGCCGCGCGGCGACCTGGACCTTGTACGGCATCGCCCTGCTGACGGCCGTGCGCGAGCTCGGCGTCGACCTGCGCGTGCTGCTGGGCGCGGCCGGCGTGCTCTCGGTCGCGATCGGCTTCGCCTCGCAGACCAGCGCGTCGAACCTGATCTCGGGCCTGTTCCTGATCGTCGAGCGGCCGTTCGCGGTCGGCGACATCATCCGCATCGGCACGACCTCGGGCACCGTGCTCTCGATCGACCTGCTCTCGATCAAGCTGCGTACGCTCGACAACCTGCTGGTGCGCGTACCCAACGAGTCGGTGCTCAAGACCGAGGTGACCAACCTGACGCGCTTCCCGATCCGCCGCTACGAGATCGAGTTCGCCGTGCCGTACAGCGCCAACCTGGCCCGGGTCGAGGCCGAGCTGGTCGAGGTCGCCGACGAGCAGCCCGAGTGCCTGACAGAGCCGCGGCCGATGCTCGTCGTCGACGGCTTCGGCGACAGCGGCGTGCGCCTGCGCTTCTCGGTCTGGACCACCCGCGACCGCTACATCAACGTTCGTCGGGCGCTGCCCGTGGCGATCAAGGCCCGCCTCGAAGCGGTCGGCATCGGCCTGGGTCGGGTCGAGCGCATCGTCCACCTGGCGCCATCGTCCGCCGCCCCCGAGAGCGCCGCGCACCTCGCACTCGCCGCGGACATCGAACGCCCGGGCCAGGCCGCGCACGATGCGGCGAAGCCCGCCGAATCGACCATCACGAGCGCCCCGGCCGCGGGCGCGCAGCGAGGCTCCCCGTGAACCTGTTCCGCTCTGCCCCCTCAGCCCTTCGCTACGACACCGCCGTTCGCGCCATCGACGGCGGCGAGACGACCCTGCAGGACTACGCCGGCAAGGTGCTGCTCATCGTCAACACCGCGAGCAAGTGCGGCTACACCGGGCAATACGCCGGGCTCGAGGCGCTCTGGCGCGAATTCGCCGACCGCGGCCTGGTCGTGCTCGGCTTCCCCTGCGACCAATTCGGCCACCAGGAGCCCGGCAACGACGACCAGATCGCGCAGTTCTGCCAGCTGAACTTCGGCGTCAGCTTCCCACTCTTCAGCAAGATCGAGGTCAACGGAGACGGCGCCCACCCGCTGTTCCGCCAGCTCAAGTCGGCGGCGCCGGGGCTGCTCGGCTCCGAGATCATCAAGTGGAACTTCACGAAGTTCCTGGTCGGCCGCGACGGCAAGGTGCTGGCCCGCTACGCCCCGGGCGACACGCCAGAGCAGCTACGTGCCGCAATTGTCGAGGCTTTGGCCGCGAGCTGAGGGTCAGAAAAACTTCCGCCGTCGTCCCATCCGCGCTACCGTACGTCACCTGCACCACCCAGGGGCGACGGCCATGACCACGTGGATCGATGTGCAGACATTGGCGCTCGCGACGCTGATCGTGCTGACGGTCGCGTTGGCGATCCCCTTGATCTTGTACCGGTTGCTCCCGGGCGAGCGGGCGATCCAGACCTGGACCCACGCCGCCGCGGCAGACGCCGCCGGCATCCTGATGCTCTTTGCCCGCGGCAAGGCGCCGGACGCCTTGACCATCCCGGTCGCCAACGGCCTGCTGATCGGCGGCGTCGGCCTGCTGGTCATCGGCATCCGCGAGCTGCTGGGGCTGCCCGCCCGGCGACGCTGGGCCTGGGGCGTGGCGGCGCTGCTGGCGGCGGTCGATCTGCCGCTGGCGCTGGTCTGGCCCGACGTCTGGGCCCGGACGGTGTTGTTCGTGCTGCTCTTCGCGGCTTGGAACCTCGTCGCCTTCGTCTCGCTCTGGCGCGGCGCGATGGCAGCGAGCCGGTTCCTGGCGACCGTCTTCGGCGTGGCGGTCGTGCTGGCGACGCTCCGCCTCGTCGGCCTGGTCGCGAGCGGCGAGTCGGTCGACCCGTTGACGCACTCGACGATGCGGGTGCTCGACTTCGGCGGGGCCGTCTTCCTCGCCTTCGCGGGCACCGTCGGCTGCGTGCTCTTCGTCGCGGAGATCACCATCGGCCGCCTGCGCCAGCTGGCCCTGCGCGACGCGCTGACCGGCCTGGGCAACCGATCGGCGATCGAGGCCGCCGCCGAGCGTGAGCTCGCGCGCAGCAAGCGGGCCAAGTCGGCGCTCGGCGTGCTGCTGCTGGACGTCGATCACTTCAAGAAGGTCAACGATCGCCTCGGCCACGCGGCCGGCGATCTCGCCCTGCGCGAGGTGGCGATGGCATTGCGCGGCGCGCTGCGTCGCGAAGACGAGCTCGGCCGCTACGGCGGCGAGGAGTTCCTGGCCGTGCTGCCCGGCGCGAGCGAGGATGACCTGGCGATCGTCGCCGAGCGGCTGCGCGCCGCGGTCGCCCACCGCGTCATCACCTGGAACGGCAAGCGCGTCGAGGTCACGATCAGCATCGGCGGCAGCTCGGTCGCCAGCGCCGAGAGCACCTGGGAGGCCGCGCTGGACCGCGCCGACGAGGCGATGTACGCGGCCAAGGCCGAGGGACGGGACCGCTTCGTCCTGCGCACGGCCGAGCAGGCGGCGCCACGGCGGCGACGCTCCAGCATGTCGTCGATCCTGCGCGCCACCGGCGAGTAGCGCGCCGGCACCGGGGGGCGGCCGCCCGAGCTAGCGCGCCTTCCAGGCCGCGTACGTCTCGGCCTTGGCCTCGAGCTCCTGCCAGCGCTGCCACAGCGCCGCGGCCTTGGCCTGGGCGGCCTCGAGCGCGGCGGCGGCGGCCTCGGTGCGCGCGCGGTCGGCGAGGATCGCGGGCTCGCCGAGCGCTGCCTCGCAGGTGGCGACGGCCTCCTCGGCGGCCTCGACCGCGGCCTCCATGCCCTGCAGCTCGCGCTCCTCGGCCCAGGTCGGCTTCGGCGGCGCCGCCCCGGCGTTGGCGTCACGGGCGTCGGCGGCGGCGCGGGCTGCCTCGCGCTCGGCCCGGGCCGCCTGGCGCTCGGCTTCTTGGGCCTGGTCGCGCAGGCGCAGCAGCTGGGCCCAGCCGCCGGCCGTGCGGGTGACGTGGCCGATCGCCGTGCCGTCGTTGGCGCGCTCGACGTGCAGCAGGCCCGTGGCGACGCGGTCGACGAACGCGCGGTCGTGGCTGACGACCAGGGCGCAGCCGGTCCAGCCGGCGAGCGCCGCTTCGAGCACGCCGAGCGTCTCGAGGTCGAGGTCGTTGGTCGGCTCGTCGAGCACCAGCAGGTTCGCCGGCTCTTGCAGCCGCCGGCCAAGCAGCAGGCGAAAGCGCTGGCCGCCCGAGAGCGTCGACACGGGCTGATCGAAGTCCTCGCGGCGAAACAGCAGCTGATCCAGCCAGCTGGCGACGTGCATGCGCTGGCTGCCGACCTCGACCTGGTCGCCGCCGCCCAGGGCCGCAGCCTCGCGCACGGTCCAGCGCGGATCCAACCCGGTGCGCTGTTGGTCGATGATCATGGTGCGCGTGTTCAGGCCCAACGTGACGCGGCCCTGCAAAGGCGGGATCTCGCCGATCAGCGTGCGCAGCAGCGTCGTCTTGCCGCTGCCGTTGCGGCCGACCAGCACCAGCCGCTCGCCGCGCGCCATCGTCAGGTTCAGGTCCTGGCAGATGATCGGCCCGTCGGCGTGGCCGACCGTGACGCCCTGCGCCTCGAGCACGGTCTTGCCCAGGCGCTCGGTCTCGAGGTCGGGCAGCGCCAGGGCCTTGCTCGTGTCGACCTTGGCGTCGACCAGGGCGCGCGCCTTCTCGAGCCGGGCCTTGGGTCGGGTGCTGCGCGCGGCGGGCGAGCGGCCGAGCCAGTCGAGCTCCTTGGCCAGCAGGTTGCGCCGGCGCGCCTCCATGCGCTGCTCGAGCTGCTCCTCTTCGACCCGCTGCTCCAGGTAGTCCTGGAACGTGCCAGGGTAGCTGCGGATCTGCCCATCGCGCAGCTCGACGATGCGCAGCGCCACCTGGTTGAGGAACCAACGATCGTGCGTGACCATCAGCACCGCGCCGCGGAAGGCGGCCAGCGCCTTCTCGAGCCAGGCGACGGTCTCGATGTCGAGGTGGTTGGTCGGCTCGTCGAGCAGCAGCAGGTCCGGCTCCTGCACCAAGGCCGCGGCCAGCGCGGCGCGACGCACCGTGCCGCCCGACGCGGTCGCGAGACGCTGCGCCGGATCGCGCAGGCCCAGCGACGAGAGCGTGGACTCGGCGAGCACCTGCAGCTCGTGCGCCTCGAGCGCGTCGGTGCGCAGCGCGGCGCCGTCGAGCACCAGGTCCATCAGGGTCTTGTCGCCGAGATCGGGCGGCAACTGCCGCAGCATCGCCACCCGCGCACCCTGGCGCAGCGCGACGATGCCCTTGTCGAAGGCGTCCTCGCCGCTCAGGCATGCCAGCAACGTCGACTTGCCGGTGCCGTTGCGGCCGACCAGGCCGACCTTCTCGCCGTCGTTGAGGTACAGCTCGGTGCCGGCCAACAACGCGACACCGCCAAAGGACTTCTCGAGTTCGCGGGCAGAGAGCAAGGTCATCGGCGGCTCGTGGCTTCGGGCGCTCGGCGGCGCGCAGCGGGCGGCAGCGGCTGGACCGCTGCGGGGTTGCCGACGTCGCCGGCGGCCGGCGGTCTACCCCGTCCCGACGCGGCTGTCGACGGCGTGACGGCCGGCTTCGGCCAGCGCCCTCGCGGCGCACGGAGTCGAAGGTCCAGGCCGCGGGCGACACCCGCAGGGTCAGCGCTTCGGCTCGACGGCAGGCGGGGCGGTCGCGGACTCGACGGCCTGCAAGGCCGGAAGGCCGAAGGGATCGCTGCTCGGCGTGATGATGATCTTGGCGTTGGGCGAGGCAGCGAGCTTGGACAGCGCCTCGATCGCCTTGTAGCGCAGGACCTCGGGCGTCAGGCCGCGGGCGAGCGCCTCGTTCGCGCGACGAACGCCATCGGCCTCGATCAAGCGGCGGTCGGCCTCCTGCTTCTCGCGAGCGATGACGTACTCCATCTGCTGGGCCTCCTGCTCGGCGCGCAGGCGGGCCTCGATGCTCTGCGACAGGCCCGTCGGCAGCTGGATGCTCTTGAGCAGCACGGCCTGGATGCGGAAGCCACGGCCGTCGATGCGCGCGTTCATCTGCTTGCGGATCTCTTCTTCGATGTCGGCGCGCCGGCCGCTGTGCATGTCCTTGGCCGCGAACCGCGCCGCGACGTCAGAGGTGGCCGAGCGGAACACCGGCAGCAGGAAGGTCTCTTCGAAGTCGGTGCCGATCTCGCGCAAGATCTGGGGCACACGCGCCGGCTCGATGCTGTAGAGGATCGAGATCTCGGACTGGATCGTCAGCCCCTCTTTGGACGGCAGCGGCAGACGGACCCGCAAGTTGCGCAGCTGCACCGAGACGCGGGTGATGTCCCAGATCGGCCAGAAAAAGAGCTTGAAGCCCGGCTCGCTCACGCGCTCGGCCTGCGCGCCGAGGGTGTCGCGGACACCGACCTCGCCGGGGCGGACGATGGTCATGCAGCCAGCCGCGGCGCAGGCGGCGGCGAGGAGGAGCGCGGTGACGTGGGGACGAAGCGACATCGGGGCCTCCCGACCGCGTCCAGCGCGGTTGTCTGCGGGCTCCCGAGCATCGCGGCTGCCGCGACCGACGCCAAGCGCGCCGCCCCGAGGCCTCGGATTTGCGGCTGCTTCTCCGGCGACGCAGCCGTGCCTGCAGCGGCCCTGCGCAGCCTGATCCCCTACCCATGTGCCGCCGCCGCCCCGGACCGTTGCTTCGGCGCCGCCGACTCGCTAGAAGCGGACCATGACGAACGCCCGCCCCAACGCCGCGAACCCGCCCCCCGCCAGCGACGACGCGGCGACCTTCGAGGCGGCGCTGCCGGCGATCGTGGTGCCGCCGCCCGGTCCCGCCAGCGCGGCGTGGCTGGCGCGGCTGCGGCAGGTCGAGTCGGCCAACGTCACCGCGATCGGCCCGGACTTCCCGGTCGTCTGGCAGCGGGCGCAGGGCGCGGTCGTGGTCGACGTCGACGGCAACCGCTACCTCGACGCCGGCTCGTCGTTCGGCGTGGCGCTGATCGGCCACGGCCACGCCGCGGTGCGCGCCGCCGTCCACGCGCAGACCGACGCGCTGCTGCACGGCATGGGCGACGTGCATCCGCCGACGGTGCGCATCGAGCTGCTCGAGGCCCTGCAGGCGGTCGCGCCCGGCGACCTCGGCCACGGCGTGCTCTGCACCGGCGGCAGCGAAGCGGTCGAGGTCGCGCTCAAGACGGCGCTGCTGGCGACCGGCAAACCCGGCATCCTCGCCTTCGCCGGCGGCTACCACGGCCTGTCGCTCGGCGCGCTCGGCGGTACGCACCGGGCCGACTTTCGCGCGCCGTTCGCGCCCTGGCTGCCGGGGCCGACGCGGTTTCTGCCCTTCCCGCGGGCCGACGCCCGTGCCCCCGAGCGGGCCGCCGCCGCGCTGGCGGCGACGCTGGCCGAGGCCGAGGCCGCGTTGCTGGCCCCCGGGGCGGCGATCGGCGCGGTGCTGGTCGAACCGCTGCAGGGCCGCGGCGGCACCGTCGTCGCGCCGCACGGCCTGCTCCAGGGCCTGCGCACGCTCTGCGACCGGGCCGGGGCGCTGCTGATCGTCGACGAGATCTTCACCGGCTGTGGCCGCACGGGCGCGATGTTCGCCTGCGAACACGAAGGGGTGCTGCCGGACCTGCTCTGCGTCGGCAAGGCGCTCGGCGGCGGCCTGCCGATCGCGGCCTGCCTCGGGCGCGCGGCGGCGATGGCGGCGTGGGGCCCCTCGACCGGCGAGGCGCTGCACACCTCGACCTTCCTCGGCCACCCGCTGGCGAGCGCGGCGGCGCTGGCGACCCTCGGCGTGCTGCGCGACGAGCAGGTGCCGCAGCGCGCCGCCCACGACGGCCTGCGCTGGGCCGCCGAGCTGCATCGCGCGTTGGGCGACCACGCGGCGGTGGCGCAGATCCGCGGCAAGGGCCTGATGTGGGGCATCGAGCTGCGCGGGCCGGCCGGCGAACCGGGCGGCGCGCTCGCCTGGCAGGCCGTGCTCGGCTGCCTGCGCCGCGGCGTGCTGGTGCTGCCCTGCGGGCCGGCGGGCGACGTGCTGCAGCTGACGCCGCCGGTCTGCGTCACGGCCGAGCAGCGGGCCTGCATCGTCGCGGCGCTGGCCGACGCCATCGACGAGGCGCACGCCCGCGCGCGCCGCAGCGTGGCGCCGTGAGCCGCAGCCCGTCGGCGGACGCGACCGCCGCGCCGGCACCGCTGCCGATCTCCGGGCTGCAGCGGCCGTTGCAGGTCGCCCTGGTCTACCTGCGCGCCCAGGGCGGCGGTGACTTCTTCGCCGACACGCCCTTCTGCCTCGCCGCGTCGGAGCTGCGCGCCGCCGGCCACGGCGCGACGGTCTACGAGGTCGTCTTCGCCCGCGGCGACACAGAGCGAAGCGCCGGGCTCCTCGACGCGCTCATCGACCGCTTGCGCGAGACGGCGGTCGACCTCGTCGTGGTCGAGCACCTGTGGCAGCCGGCGTTGGTCGACGCCGTCGCCGCGATGGGCGCGAGGCTGGTCCTGACCGAGCCCGACGCCGAGCTGGGCCGGCGCGTCGACTTCCGCCTGCAGCACATGACGAGCCACCGCCAGCCGCTGCACGATCTCGTCGCGACGCTGCAACACGGCGGCGACCTGCGGCGCCTGCCGAACCTCTGGGTCGAGCTGCCGGGCATGGCGGCGCCCGAGCGCTGCGGGCCCGAGATCGCGCACCCCGAGGTGCCAGACGCCTTGCGCCCGTTCGCGCCGGCGCTCGACGTGGTCCAGATCGGCGAGCGCGTCGCCGAAGACGGCAGCGTGCCGCCGCTGCGCAAGACGCTCGACACCAACAAGGGCTGCCCGTTCTCGGCACCCGTGGCCGAGAATCCGGCGTTCTCGCAGGTGCCGATGCCGGCGCACGGCGTGACGATGGCCGGCTGCTCGTTCTGCTTCATGGGCGGCGACTACAAGGCGCTCGCCTGGCGCCAGGCGGTGCCACTCCACCTCGACCAGATCGCCTGGTACCAGGAGCACCTGCCGCGCGCGATCGGCCGGCCGCTGGACGAGGTCGTGCTGCGCGACCAGCACGCGATCCGCTACCTGCCGCAGCTGCTGCAGGGCGCCATCGACCGTGGCCTGGCCCCGCTGGGGCTGCTGGTGCCCGGCCGCGGCGACGCGATCTTGCGCTTTGGGCCCGAGCTGCGCGCCGCGGCCGAGATCGCGGCCGGCACCGGCTTCTGGTTCTGCATCTACCTGATCGGCTTCGAGAGCTTCTCGCAGCCGCAGCTCGACCTCTACAACAAGGGCGTGACGGTGCAGGAGTACGCCGACGCGCTGCGCCAGCTGCGGGCGCTGCACCACACGCACCCCGACAGCTTCCGCCTCTACGCCTACGGCAGCAGCAGCTTCGTGCTCTGGAACCCCTGGACCACGCTCGACGATCTCGACGCGACCACGGCGTTCGCCCGCCGCGAGGCGGTCTGGGCGCTGGCGCACGGCATCGGCGACACCCGGCTGCGGCTCTACCGCCACCTGCCGCTGTGGTGGAAGGCAAAGCACGACGGCCTGTTGGCCACGACCGTCGACGAGGCCGACGCCGGCGCCAGCTGGACGGGCTACGCCGCCGCGACGCCCTGGCGCGCCGCCGACGGCCGCCTGGCGCGCTGCGAGGAGCTGGCGTCGCAGCTGCTGCGGGCGTGCCGACCGTCCGAGGCCCTGGGGGCGCTCGAGACGGCGTCGGCGTGGACCCGGCGGCGCTGGCCGGAGCCGCTGCCTCCGCTGGGCCGCGAGGAGTTGGCGACGCAGCCGGCGTGGCAGGCCGATCGGGCCGAGATCGCGGCCTTCGTCGCGGCCTGGCAGTCGCTGCGCCAGGGTTGGCAGCGCGGCATTGGCGGCACGGCGGAGCCCGGCACGGCGCCGGAGCCGGCCGCGTCGACCACGCCGCCGCCAGGCGCGCCGCTCGACGCCCGCCAGCGCGCCGCCGCCCGCACCGTGCTGCTCGGCCGCGGCTGCAACAACGACTGCCTGCGCTGCACCGGCGAGCACGCCGTGCACGACGACGACCTCGACCGCCTGCTGGCGCGGGTGGGCGAGGCGGCGCGGTTCCAGGGCGATCGCGTCGTCCTCACGGGTCGCGAACCGCTGCTGCTGCGCGGCCTGCCCCGGCTGCTGCGCGCGGCCAAGGCCGAAGGCGCGCGCTCGATCGAGGTCGTCACCAACGGCCGGGCCCTGGCGATCTCCGGCGTCGCCGCGCGCCTGGCCGCCGCCGGCTGCGACGTCGTCACGGTCAAGCGCCACCGCCTCGGCGACGACGACGAGGACGTCGAGACCGCGACGCCCGGCGCCGGCGCGCAGATGTGGGCCGGGGTGGCGCGGCTGCAGATCGAAGCGCCGCGGATCGCGCTGCGTCTGCTGCTGGTGCCGACGCCGCGCGGATGGTCCGAGCTGGAGGCGTTGGTCGAGCGCGCCGCGGCGCTGGGTGCGCGCGGCGTCACGGTGCGCGTGCTCGCCGGCAACGCGCCGGTCGACGGGCTCGAGCAGGCCCAGCGCGATCTGGCGCGCGCCCTGGCGACCGCGTCCCGCCTCGGGATCCATCATGAAGTCGAGGGATTCTAGGACGATGCCGCGACCCGACGGACGCCAGACGCCGCGAGCGGCCGCAAAACTGCCCATCCCGCCGACATCCGGTACGATCGCGCGGCGCCGACAGGGCGCGGAGGCCGCTGCGGGAGGCAAGGGCGTGAACAAGGCGACGTGGGCGAAGCTGCTGCTGCTGGCGATGGGCGCGACGCTGGGGTGGTCGACCCCTGCGGGGGCCGCGCCCAGGTCGGGCGGCGAACCGGTGGCGGACGCCAGCGCCAGCGCCACGGCGAGCACGGCCAAGCCAGATCCGGCGACGCTGCGCGCCATCCTGATCGGCAGCAAGCGCGGCAAGGTCAAGGTCTTCGCCCACATCATCAACCTGGACACCGGCGCCGAGGTGCTCGCCCTCGACGCCGACACCCCGGCCTACCCGGCCTCGGTGGCCAAGCTCTTCGCGACGGCTGCGGCGGTCCAGACGCTGCAGCCGGACGAGACGCTCAAGACCCGCGTGCTGGTCGGCGGCCGCAGCGGCGATCGCGCCGCGACCGTGGCCCTGGTCGGCGGCGGCGATCCGAGCCTGAGCGCACGCGACCTGGCCAACCTGGCCGAGGCCGTGGCCAAGGCCGGCATCCGCCGCGTCGACACCCTGGTCATCGACCACACGCTCTTTGACGACGCCCTGCCCGTCGGCTTCAACGAGAAGCAGACCGACGCCAACTACCGCGCGCCGATCGACGCGCTGATGGTCGAGGGCGGCGCCGTCGCCTTCGCCGTGCGCCCCGGCAGCAAGCCCGGAGATCCGGTCACGGTCGAGGTCAGCCCGAGCTCGCCAGCGGTGCGCATCGTCAACCAGGCCGCGACGGCGGCGGGGCGCAAGATGGCGCTGTCGATGTTCACCCGGCCCGCGGGCAAGGTCACCGAGATCGTCGTCCAGGGCACCCTCGGCGCGCAGCGCGGCGTGGTCGGCGCGGGGCGCAAGCGGGTCGCGGACGCGGGCTTCTTCGCCGGCGAGCTGTTCCGCCGCCAGCTCGAAGATCGGGCCGTCGTCGTCGGCACCACGAGCTACAAGGCGGCCGGCGACGGGCTGCAGGAGCTGGCGGTGCACGCCTCGGAGCCGGCCGACGCGCTGATCCGCCACTGCAACAAGACCAGCCACAACCAATACGCCGAGGCGCTGTTCAAGCTGGTCGGCGCCCGCCGACAGGGCGCTCCGGCGACCGCCGCCAAGGCCACCGCGGGTGTGCGCGAGGCGCTCGGCGGCATCGGCGTCGACTTCGACAAGCTCACGCTGGGCAACGGCTCGGGCCTGTACCACGCCGACCGCTTCCCGCCGCGCCAGGTCACCAACCTGCTGCGCGGCATGGCCCAAGCTGCAAACGGCCCACGATTCCGCGACACGCTTGCGATCGCGGGCGTCGACGGTACACTGCGGGGCCGCCTTCGAGGCACCGCCACACGGGGCAAGGTCTTCGCCAAGACCGGCACCCTGGACGACGTGACGGGCCTCGCCGGCTACGCCATGGGAGCGACGGGGCGCTACGCGTTCGCGATGTTCTTCAATGACGTGGCCGGATCGGCAAGCGCCTGGCGACGGGTCCACGATCGTGTGCTCGAGGCGCTGATGGATCCGGGCTCCGCTCGCGCACCGACGCCGTCGGCCGCGGGGGCCGAGACCGGAGCGGCGAAGCCCGCGGCGAAGGCATCGGCCAGCAAGCGTCGCCCGACCAAGCGACCAGCGGCCAAGCGCCCCGCAGGCAAGACGAGCCGCGCGCGCCGGCGATGACCCCCACGCCGGCCGGAGGGCAGCGAGAGATGGAATCGATGGCGAGTGCGGACCGCGCGGCGAAGCGACGCCCATCCGAAACATCCCGAGTGCGAGCGAGCCGCTGGGCCACGATGGTGGCGCTGGGCCTCGCGCTCACTGCGTGCGGCACCGAGCAGAACGAGCCGGACGCAGATCCGTTCGCCGGCATCGACATCCCGACCTTCATCCCCGACACGAGCAGCGGCGACAGCGGCGCGCTCGACAGCTCACCGCTCGACACCGCCAACGACGGCGGCAACGACGGCGAGGTCGTGGCCGACCCGTGCGCGCCGAACCCCTGCACCGACGCGCACAAGACGGTCTGCACCAGCGCCGCCGGCAGCGAGCCACCCTACACCTGCGGCTGCGACAGCGGCTGGGCCGACGACGGCGCCGGCGGCTGCAAGGAGACCTGCGTCGTCTCGGGGCCGGTGCCGACGCCGCCCAAGCTCGCGGCCGGCGACCTGCTCATCGTCGAGATGATGATCAACCCGGACAAGAGCCCCGACGACTCTGGCGAGTGGATCGAGGTCTACAACACGACCAGCGAGCCGATCGACCTCAACGGCATCTGGCTGACCGAGGACGACTCGTTCCAGGAGCACCAGATCCACCACTGCAAGCCGCTGGTGGTGCAGCCGGGCGGCGTCGTCGTGCTCGGCTCCAGCGTCGATCCCGCAGCCAACGGCGGCGCCAAGGTCGACTACGCCTGGAGCAACTACTCGCTGACGAACCTGCAGGACGCCGTCATCTTGCAGGCGCGCTACAGCGCCAACGACAAGGTCTCGATCGACCGCGTCGGTTGGGACAGCACCTGGAAGCAGCAGAGCAGCGAATTCGCCGGCCTCGCGCTGTCGCTCGACACGACCCAGACCACGCTCGAGGGCAACGACGTCCGCGCCCATTGGTGCTTCGCCACCGCGAAGATGAGCGGCGGCGACACCGGCACGCCCGGCAAGGTCAACGAGGCCTGCCCGACCCCGCCGGACAAGGACAACGACGGCGTGCTCGACGGCGTCGACAACTGCCCGAACGCGGCCAACCCGCAGCAAGAGGACGGCGACAAGGACGGCGCCGGCGACGCCTGCGACAACTGCAAGCTGCTGAAGAATCCGGACCAGAAGGACACCGACGGCGACGGCGCCGGCGACGTCTGCGACCAGCAGGTCTGCGGCGACGCCGAGCTCGACGCCGGCGAGCAATGCGACGACGGCAACAGCCTGACCAACGACGGCTGCGAGAACTGCAAGGCCGTCGCGGCGACACCCGGCACCGTCGTCATCACCGAGATCATGGTCTGGTCGGGCGCTGCGACGCCGCAGTGGATCGAGCTGACCAACCCGGGCCAGCTCGACGTCAGCGTCAACGGCTGGAAGATCATCGTCGACAACGGCCTGAACGGTCAGGGCTTCAGCCATCAGATCGCCGCCGCCGGCGCGCTGCTGGTGCCGGCGGGCGGCTCGTTGGTGATCGTCAACAGCCCGGACTCGGCGCAGAACGGCAACATCAAGGGCGCCTACGCCATCATGAACGGCGGCCAGCCGCAGATGACGTTCAGCCTGCAGGGCGACGCCGTCACCCTGGTCGACCCGATCGGCAACAAGGTCGTCGACCGCGTCGAGTTCCCCTACAACCCCGTGATGGACAACGGCATCTCGCGCTCGCTCGACCCGAACTACACCTCGACGGTCAAGAACGACAAGGCGCAGTATTGGTGCAGCAGCAGCACGCAGGTCCCTGGCTCGCCAGGCCTGCTCGGATCGCCGGCCGAGAAGAACCCGAGCTGCATCCCGCCCTCGGCCGACAAGGACGGCGATCTGGTGCCCAACGGCGTCGACAACTGCCCGTTCGTGGCCAACCCGACCCAGGCCGACAGCGACAAGGATGGCCTCGGCGACGCGTGCGACATCTGCCCGCAGGCCGCAGATCCGGGCCAGGGCGACGCCGATGCCGACGGCGTCGGCGACGTCTGCGACAACTGCCCCAAGACGCCGAACCCCGACCAGAAGGACAGTGACGCCAACAACAAGGGCGACGCCTGCGAGCTCAAGACCTGCGGCAATGGCAAGACCGACGCCTTCGAGCAATGCGACGACGGCAACACCAAGCCCGGTGACGGCTGCGACGCCGGCTGCCAGTCCGAGTTCTTCGTGCCGGGCTCGGTGGTCATCAGCGAGTTGATGATCGCGCCGACCAAGTCGCAGGTGCCGTTCGGCCAGTGGATCGAGCTCTACAACGCCTCGGAGCTGCCGATCGACATCAACGGCTGGGTGCTGCGCAACAGCGGCATCGAGATGCACGTCATCGACAGCCCGACGCCGCTGCTGATCCCGGCCAAGGGCTACCTCGTGCTCGCCTACAGCGCCGATCCGCTGCAGAACGGCGGCCTGACACCGGCCTACGCCTACAAGGGCGCGGTGCAGATCAACGACATCGTGTTCTCGTCCGCGTTCGCCGACGACCTCGTGCTGCAGTGGAACAAGATCATCATCGATCAGGTGGGTTGGAACACGGCCGCCGGCTTCCAGATCGTCCAGGGCCGCAGCAACGGCGTCGCGCCCGAGAGCCTCAGCGCCAACGGCAACGACGCCCCCGGCAACTGGTGCCCGGCGAAGAAGCCGTTCGGCCTCGGCGATTGGGGCAGCCCGGGCGAGGCCAACCCGTCGTGCGTCAACCCGTGCAAGGGCAAGGCCGACGGCACCGACTGCGGCACCGACCAGTGGTGCCAGAAGGAAGTCTGTGAATTCAAACCAGGCTGCGGCGACGGCAAGATCCAGGCCGACCTGGGCGAAGAGTGCGACGACGGCAACAAGTTCCCCGGCGACGGCTGCGACGCCAACTGCAAGAAAGAGGCGATCCCGCTGCCGCCGGGTACGCTCGTGATCAGCGAGATCATGCCCGATCCCTCGGCGCTGCCCAAGGAGAAGGGCCAGTGGGTCGAGCTGTACAACCCGACCTCGGCGCCGATCGATGTCGGCGGCTGGACGCTCGTCAGCGGCGCGACCAGCCACACGATCCAGGGCTCCGGCCTGGTCATCTCGGCCAAGGGCACCGCCGTGCTCGCGGCGCGCAAGAGCCCGACCGCCAACAACGGCATCACCGCGCTCTACGGCTGGCTCGACAACCCGGCTGGCGGCGCGCTCAGCATCAACAACGTGCTCGGCACGCCGGTGACGCTGCTCAACGCCAGCGGCACGCCGATCGACTCGATCACGCTCAACGGTCCCTTCACCAAGGGCGGCAGCATGATGCTGGACGACGCCTGCTTGACGCCCACCGACAACGACAAGGCCTCGTGCTGGAAGGCACCCACCCAGTCGTGTTATTACGGAGTGCTCCTCTCGGCCGAAGGGTTCGACCCGACCAAGAGCGACCTGGGCAAGCCCGACTGCAGCAGCGACGCCGACTGCGTCGCTCCGGAGAAGTGCCAGGCCATCACCCTCGAGTACGAGGACGGCTTCCTCTTCAAGCCGGGAGCGAACGGCAAACCCAAATGTGCGGCCCGCGAGCGAGGCACGCCCGGCTTCGCCAACAGCTGCCCCTGAACCGCACCTGACCCGGCGGGCGAGCCGAGACCACGCGATGAGCCGAGCCCCCTCCGAGCGCGACGATCCGAACCGCCCCCTGGCCAGCCGGACGCCCATCGCCGCGCAGGACCAGGCCGAGGTGCCATCGCTGCAGCGGCACCTGCTCCAGGCGGCGCTGGTGCACGCCGGTCTCGGCACCTGGACCTGGAACATGGCCACCGACGAGGTCAGCTACGACTCGTCGTTCTTCGCCATCTACGGCGTCACGCCGACCGGAGACGTCAAGGTCGATCGGCAAGCTGCGGCCGAATGCATCGTGCCGGGCGACCGCGTCGCCGTGCGCCAGGCCGTCGAACGTGCGGGACGCGAGGGCCAGCCGACGCGGATCCGCATCCGCGCCCACCGCGCCAACGACGGCGCTCCCCGCGACATCGAGGTCAGTTCCCTGCCGGTCGATGCGGCCGGCGGCACGATGCTGGTCGGCATCATCCAGGACGTCACCGACCAGGTCGCGACCCTGGTCGGCATGCGCGAAGCCCAGACGCAGGCCCACGCGATCAGCGACGCGATCCCGGACATGGTGCTGCGGATCCGCAACGATGGCCTGATCTTGGAGTTCAAGCCCGCGATCGGCTCGCAGGCCACGCGCGAGATGTTCGTCGGCCAGAACATGCTGGAGGCCAGCCCGGCACCGAACGAGTTCTCGAAGGGCCTGCTCGCTGCCATCCGCAAGGTCATCGCCGACGGCAAGCTCATCTCGATGGAGGTGACGACCAACCTGCCGCGCTGGCGCGAAGGCACCTTCGAGTGCCGCATCTTGCGCTGCGCGAGCGACCAGGCGCTGGTCCTGGTGCGCGACATCACCGAGCAGCGCCAGGCCGAGCAGGCCGAGGCCAACGCACGCAAGCGCGCCGAGGAGGCCGTGGCGACGCGCACCGCGTTCCTGGCGACGCTGAGCCACGAGATGCGCACGCCGCTCAACGGCGTCGTCGGCCTGGCACGCGCGCTGAGCCACACCGAGCTGACCGAGCCGCAGTCGGCCTACGTCAACGGCATCGCCGCCTCAGGGCGCGCCCTGCTCGCGTTGGTCGACGATCTGCTCGACCTGACGCGGATCGAGAGCGGCAGGCTCGAGCTTCGTCCGGCGCCGACGATGTTGCGCGAGCTGCTCGACGAGGTGGCCGCGATCCTGCAAGCGCAGACCCAGGAGCGAGGGCTGGAGCTCGTGCTGGAGCTCGACGGCGTGGGCGACGAGCCTGTGCTGATCGACGGCGACCGCCTGCGCCAGGTGCTGCTGAACCTCGTCGGCAACGCCATCAAGTTCACCGACGACGGCCAGGTCCTGCTGCGCGCACATATGCTGGACCATCAGGTCGACGCCCACCGGGGCACGCTGCAGTTCACGGTACGGGACACCGGCATCGGCGTCGCTCCGGCGGACCAGGAGCGCATCTTCGAGCCCTTCGTCCAGGCCGACGCGACCACGGCGCGACGCCGTGGCGGCACCGGCCTCGGCCTCAGCATCAGCCGCGAGATCGTCGAACGCATGAACGGCCGGCTGACGATGCGGAGCGAACCCGGCATCGGCACGACGGTCGAGGTATCGATCCCGGTGGCGATCGAGCCGGTCTGGGCCTCGATCACCTCGCAGGACTTCGCCGACGCCCGCTCCGATCTCGCTGTGCTGCTGGTCGAAGACAACGCGATCAACCAGATGGTGGCCAGGGAGCAGCTGCAGGGCCTGGGCGTCAAGACCCTGCAGGTGGTCGATACGGCCGAGGACGCGCTGACGTTGCTCGACGAGCGGCCATTCGATCTCGTGTTGATGGATCTGCAGCTGCCGGGCATCGACGGCTACGAGGCCTGTCGACGCCTGCGGGCCGGGGGCGGCATCAACAGCGGCTGCGTCGTCGTGGCCCTGACCGCGCACGCCGTGGACGGCGACGACGCACGCTGCCGCGCCGCGGGCATGGACGGCCACCTGGTCAAGCCGAGCGACGCGATGGCGGTGGCCAACTGGCTCGAGAGCGCCAAGCGCCGCAGCGCCGGGCTCGACTGAGGCTCAGCCCTCGGCGGGCGCGGCGGCCGGAGCGTCGTCGGCGAGGAAGCCAGCGGCCTGCGCGTACTCCCAGATCATCGCGTCGATCATGTCGCGGATCTCGGCGACATCGACGCTCGCCGCCGGCAGCCGCCGACACAGCGCCGTGACCACCTCGTCGGCGTTGAGCCGGACCAGGCCGACGGCGCAGCTCATCAGGCTGGCGTTGAGGGCGAAGGTGCGGAAGATCGCGTCGCGATCGTCGGCGATGCCGTCGAAATCGCCGAGGATGACGAACGCGCCGACGCTGGCGGGCGTCGAGCCCTCCTCCTCGGGATCGCCCTCGCCGGCGTCGACGACGACCATGATGGTCGCGCCGTGGACCGGATGGACGAACGAGAGCGCGCTGCTGCGCTCGCCATGCTCGACCTCGAGATCGCGGACCCAGACCGAGAGCGCGCCCTTGATCTGCCCGAGCAGGCGCGCGACGAAGGGGTCCGGCGTGACGGCGGCGGCCGCGGCGTCGCTGGCCTCGTCGCTGCCAGGGGGCGGTGTCGGATCGCGTGTGGTCATCGGGTCCTCGGCGCAGCCGCGGCGTCTGTGGCACCGCGCGTGAGCCCGGATGCTGCGGCGACCGCGCCGACGTCGTCAACGTGCGGCCGACGCCGCGGCCAAAATAGTCGTTGACGTTGGATTTTGCCTCCCCTAGCTTCGATCCGCCAGCCCGCAGCGCATGTCGCGTGGTCGCCGGAGGTGATGCATGGTCGCTCCTCGTTCCATCTTGGCCGCGCTCGCGGCGTCGGCGCTGCTGCTCGGGGCCGCAAGCGTCGCCTGCGCCGCGCCCGCCAGCGCTGCCCCCGCCACGGCCGTCACCGTCCCGGCCCGCTTCCACAACGCCGAGGGCCTGCGCGTCGAGCTCGAGTTCGTCGGAGCCCCGGGCACGGCGCAGGTCGACGCCCAGGGCGTGCAGTACCAGGTCGGCGAGGGTCGCCCCTTCCGCGGCTCGGTGCGCTACCCGGAGCCGTTCTGGCGCGCCGGCTATGCCCTGTTCGTCGGCGGCCAGGCGATGCAGTTCAAGGTCCGCGTGCGCAACGAGAGCGGCCGCGCCCTGCGCGACGTGCAGGTCGTGGCGGTGCTCGAGCAGCTGAACTTCTTCGGCAAGGACGGCGAGGACCTGCCGGGCAGCCCGAGCGCGTCGTTCGCCGTCGGCCAGATCGCCGCGCGCGGCGTCTGGGAGGCCCAGGGCACGATCGTGCTGCCGCTGGGTCTGGCGCCGGGCATGCAGCAGGTGCACGTGCAGGTGCAGAAGGCCGCCGGCAAGGCCGCGGCGAAGCTGCTCTGCGACGAGCCGCACGCGGGCCTGTACTTCCCGCCCGAGCTCTCGCCGTCCGGGACCTGATCCGGACCTCCGCCATTGCGACCTGACGTCATCGTCGTCGGCGCCGGCCTCGCCGGCCTCGGCACCGCGTGGAGCCTCGGCGAGCGGGGCCTGTCGGTGCTCGTGCTTGAGGCCGCCGATCTGCCCGCCACCGAGGCCTCGGCGCAGAACGCCGGCATGGTCCGGCGGCTCGGCGACGATCCGGTGGAGCGGGCGCTCGCGCTGCGCAGTCAGGCCTTCTACCTCGACCAGCTCCCCGCCGAGGCCGACTTCGCCGAGCTCGACGTCGCCCGGCGCACCGGCGCGCTGCTCCTGCTCGGCCACGAGCCCCGCCGGCTGCACGACGGGGCCGCCCACCTCGCGGCGCACGGCGTGACCTTGCAGTTCCTTGACGGTCCGTCGTCGATTGCGCAGGTCCACCCCTCGGCGGTGATCGCGCACGCCGCGGCGCGGGTGGGGTTCTGGGATCCGGACGCGCTGGTCGTCGACGCCGCAGCGCTCTGCCGCGGCTACCTGCGTGGACTGCGGCGGCAGGGGGCGGAGCTGCGGCTCGGCACGCGCGTCGAGGGTTTGGTCGTCGAGGGCGGCCGCTGCCTCGGGGTCCGCACCGACAGCGGCGACGCGACGGCTGGCGCGGTCGTGCTGGCGACCGGCGCCTGGGGCAGCCAGCTGGCGGCGACGGCCGGGCTGCGGCGACCGCTGCTGCCGATGCGGCGCACGCTGCTGCAGAGCGCGGCCCATCCCGACGCGCGCCCGGACCATCCGTGGGTCTGGCTCGACGACGCCGGCGTGTACGTCCGACCCCAGGCGGGCGGGTGGCTCGGATCGCCCTGCGACGAGCGCCTGGACCTGCCGGCCAGGCCGCCGGCCGACGCAAGTGGTCGTCACTCGCTGCGCTCTCCGGCTCCCGACGCGATCGCGCTGCACGTCGCCAAGATCGACCGCCTGCTGCCGGCGCTGCACGGGCTGCGCTGGCGCCACGGCTGGAGCGGTCTTCGCACCTTCTGCCCCGACCGGGCGCCGATGCTGGGGCCCGACGGCGAGCTCGCTGGCCTGCATTGGTGCAGCGGCCTCGGTGGCTATGGCGTCAGCTGCGGCCCTGCGGCCAGCGCTGCGGTCGCCGCCGGCGTCGTCGCGGCGCTGCCGAGCTGGCTGGACGCCGAGGCCGTCCGTCCCAGCCGCGCCCACGCCGGCCGCACGCCGTACAGCCCGGACGGGGACGTCGGCCACGCGCGCCTGCTCGACGTCGGCGCGGCGATGCGAGGCCTGGCGCCCTGAGCCGCCGGCAGGGCCGACGACGCTCGCCGCAGCCGCAAGTTCCTTGACAGACCGTCGAGTCATGAATACCTTGACGCAGCGTTGAGGAATCGACGCGGCGGAGGCACCATGGCGCGCAAGGTCGACGCAGGCAAACACGCAGAGGTCGTCGCGGCCGCCTTCGACGCCCTGCGCCGGCGTGGCGTGGTCGGCGTGTCGATGGCGGACCTGGCCGCCGACCTCGGCATGAGCCGCTCGGCGCTGTATTGGTACTTCGGCGGCCTGAGCGAGCTGTTCGAGGCCGTGCTCGAGCAGGTGTTGGCCCGGCAAGAGGACGCGACGACCCGCGCCGTGCTCGAGCATGACCACCCGATCGACCAGATCGCCGCCTGGATGCGTACGACGGTGCGCCAGTACGCCGCAGATCCGGAGCTGCTGGCGGTGCTGCTGCAGCTCTGGGCCACGGCGCGCCCTGACAGCAAGGACGAGACGCTCGACACCTTCCAGCAGCGCTTCGAGCCGGTGCGCGCGCTCGCCTGCCAGGCCCTGCGCGACGGCATCACCGCGGGGCTCGTCGCGCCCTGCGACCCGGTCGCTGTCATCGATCTGTGCGCCGTGGTCGTCGACGGCGCGCTGGTGCACCACGTCAGCCGGCGGCTGGACGCCGTGGCGCTGGTCGAGCACTTCCTGGGCGGCGTCCTGCTGCCGCTGCGCCGCGAGGGCAAGCAGGGCCACGAGATTCCGCGACGATCTGCCGAGGATTGGATGGCCTGGGACTGATCCTGGCCCACAGCCAGGACCCAAGGAGAGGACGATGAGCACGACACCGGACACCGCGCCCCCGACCGAGGCGGCCACACCGCGCGAACGCTGGACGACGACGGCGGCGAGCGCGGCGACGGCGGCGGCCGCCGCGACGGCGAAGCTGCGCGAGCGCGCGCGAGCACACGACGCGGCGTGGCAGGGCCGGCCGATGGCAGAGCGCCAGCCGACCCTGCCGGTGCTGCAGCTGCAGTTGGCCGGCGACCAGCGACAGATGGGGGCCCAGCACGGCGAGATGACCCGGGCCGCCGGCGGCTGGGAGGCCACCGTCGATTGGTACCCTGGCATGGCCGCTCGCATGGTCGCGGGCAAGCGGGTGCATCCGGCGCAGCGCGGCGTGCCGCTGATGCTCGACCCGATCGGCGCGCACCTGCTCGAGCGCCTGCATCGGCGACGCCCCGAGGAGCTGCGCGCCCGCAGCGAGGCCTTCTTTTGCGCCCTGGGCCGCTCGCCGCAGCAAGCGCGGACGCTGGCCGAGATGGATCTGCTGCAGAACGTGATCGGCGGGGCTGGTCGCTTCGGCCTGGGCGGGCTGCAGCGGCGCTGGAGCCAGCTGGTGCCCGGCGCCTGCTCGACGCTGGCGGTCTGGGGCGACGCCTGCGCGGACGGCGGCATGTTGATCGGCCGGAACTTCGACTTCCCGGGCGCGGGCTGCTGGGAGTCGGCCCCGACCGTCGTGTTCTGCACGCCCGAGCGCGGGCTGCGCTACGGCTTCGTCGCGACGCGCGGCGCCGACGCGCCCTGCGTCAGCGTGTGGAACGAAGCAGGCCTGGTCGTGACGATCCACACCCGCCTGCACCGCCACGTGCGCTTCGATGCGCGCATCGCGGTCGACCTGGTCCACGAGATCGTGCGCACCTGCTCGACGTTGGCCGAGGCGGTGGCGGTGGCGCGGCGGGCACCGGTGGCGTCGACCTGGGGCCTGATCGTGGCCTCGGCCATCGAGGGGCGGGCGCAGCTGATCGAGATCCACGGCGAGCACGTCGAGGTGACGAGCGCGCACCGCGGTGAGTCCTTCGTCGCCAGCACCAACCGCTACCAGGCGCCGTCGATGCACGAGGGCGAGCTGGATCTGTCGCCCGGTTGGCTGATGCACTCCGACGGCCGTCACCTCGCCCTGCGGCGGGCGGCGCTCGCGGCGGTGACACGCGGCGGCATGGCGCCGATGGAGCTCGCGGCGCTGCTGGGCAGCCACGAGGACCCCGAAGATCCGGGCAGCGAGCGGCTTGGCGGCGGGGTGCTGGCGCAGCTCAACGCGGTGCACTCGGTGGTGATCGACCCGATCGGCCAACGCACCTGGCTCTCGGTCGGGGCGGTGCCGACCGGGCATGGACCGTGGCTCGAGGTGCCGTGGGCTTGGCAGGACACGCCGTCGAGCCAGGAGGTCGACGTCCAGGCGCTGCGCGAGGCGCATCAGGCGGATCTGCAGGCCCCCGGCGCGCGCTTTCGCCATGGAGCGCTCGGCACGGCGCACGGCCTGCTGCTCGAGGCGGGGCGGCTCGAAGCCGCAGCGGCGCCAGAGTCGCACATCGCCGCGGCCCTGTACGGCGCGGTGGCGGCCGCTCCAGAGGAGCGCACGCTGAACCTGCTGGCGGGTGGCCAATCGCTGCGCGACGGCGAGCTGGCGCGGGCGCTGGGGCATTTCGAGATCGCGCTCGATGGCGAGCGATCGCCCTTCTACCGGGCACGCGCGCTGCTCTGGGTCAGCCGCGCCGCTGCGGCCTCGGGCGATGACCGGCTGGCGCAGGCGGCGCGCGCCGACCTGGCCAAGGTCGCGCATCCACGGACCGAGACCTACCTGCGGTCGGCGTGGGCCGACGGCAAGCGCGGCTTCGACGCAGCGCGGGCGCGGGGCACCGAGGTCGCCGTGCAACTTTGTGATCTCTCCGCGCCGCGACGCCTAGGTTGTGCCTGAGGCGGTCTTGCGTCGATTCGTCAGCGCTGCGCGGCCTCGATCCGGGCGCTTCGTCCGGTTGAGCGGGATTGCGTCATCTGTCATGGTGCGCGCCTGGGATGGGGCAGGCGGGACGGACTCTCGCTGACGCACGAGCGTTGCGGGGTCCGCATGCAGGCAAGACACGCCGCCTTGTCACCGAGGGACGGTACGAACGCGTGATCGGCATCGACGCACAACGTCGGGCGATGGTGGCTACGACGCTGCGTTGGTGCGCGTCGAGGGCCCGCCTGCGGACGATCGCCTCGTGCGGGCTGGCCGCCTGCCTGTTGCTTGCCACGCCCACCGCCCACGCGCGCGGAGCGTTGGAGGTGGGCGGCTTTGTCGGCGTGCACAACTTCCACGCGACCAACGAATTGGGCCAGCCCGAGGGCCTCTCGGTCGGCCTGGGCAGCAACGTGACCGGCGGCCTGCGCTTTGGTCTGCAGCTGCTGCCCATCGTGACGGCCGAGATCGAGGCGTTGTTCGCCAGCGTCAGTGTGCCCCTGACCGAGGGCGCCACGGTCCTCGGCGGCAGCGGCACCTATTGGTCGGCGCGAGGGCAGCTGCGCGCGGGCTGGCCACTCGGCCGCTTCGAGCCGTTCGTGCTGGCGGGCGTCGGCGTGCAGCACGTCGCACCGGACGGCCAGACCGGGAGCCAGGCGGCGCAGGATCGCGCCACCGACACCGACGCCATGTCCGTGCTGGGCGGCGGCGTGCAGATCCGCATCGTCGGCGACCTGCACTTCCGCACCGATGTCCGGGTCGTCGTCGGCGGCTCGACCGTGGACGACAGCACGTTCGCCGGGGACCTCGAGACCGTCGCGGGCTTGACCTGGCGCTTCGGCGGCCCCGACCCGCGCAGCGACGACAGCGACAACGACGGCATCCCCGACGCCGCCGATGCCTGTCCCTTCGAGGCCGAGACCGTCAACGGCGTGCGCGACGACGACGGCTGCCCGGAGGACCCGGTGGTGGCCAAGCGCTACCACACCACGCGCTACGTGCGCGAAGGCCAGCGCGGCGTGATCGCGAAGCTGCCTCGCGAGGCGATGCCGCGCGAGCGCTCGGTGCTGGCCGCCCCGCCGCCCGCCCCGCCGACGCTGCCCGCAGCGACGACGCCGACGCAGCGGACGCCGGACATCGACTCGCTCGAGCCGGCGATGCCGTTGGCCGACAACGCGCTGCCGCCCCTGACGAGCCCGGGCGACGACGACGGCGACGGCCTCGATCGCGACGACGACGTCTGCCCGGCGCAGGCCGAGGACGTCGACGGCTTCGAGGACTCGGACGGCTGCCCCGACGACGACAACGATCAGGACGGCGTGCCGGACGCCACGGACCTGTGCCCCTTCGAGCCCGAGACGATCAACGGCGTGCGCGACGACGACGGCTGCCCCGAAGATCCGGTCATCGCGCAACGCCAGCACAAGACGCGCTACGTCCAGCTCAAGGACAGCAGCTCCGTCGTAGCCGTGGTGCCCGCCCGCCTCGCCGCCGCGGGGGCCAAGCAGGGCGCGGGGGCCAAGCCGGGCGCGTCGGCCAGACCGGGCGACAGCGCGACAGGCAAGGCCGGCCCGGCCGAGCTCGAGTTCGCCAAGATCCTCGACGAAGCCGGTCCGCTGGCCCCCGGCGCGCTGCCGCCGCTGGTCAGCGCAGGCGACGACGACGGCGACGGCCTCGATCGCGACCAGGACGTCTGTCCCGCCGAGCCTGAAGACGCCGACGGCTTCGAAGACGACGACGGCTGCCCGGACCCCGACGACGATCGCGACTCCGTCTTGGACGCCGCCGACCGCTGCCCGCGCGAAGGCGAGACGCTCAACGGCTACGAAGACGACGACGGCTGCCCCGACGAGGTGCCGATGCCGCTGCTCAAGCGCGTGGGCCGGATCGAGGGATTGGTCTTCGCCAACAACTCGGCGCAGTTGCTGCCCGGGTCGGAGCCGACGCTGCAAAAGGTGTTGATCATCCTCCAGAGCTTCCCGAACATCCGGGTGGAGTTGGCTGGCCACACCGACGACAGGGGCACCCGCGAGGGCAACCTGACCCTCTCGCAGCAGCGGGCCGACGCGGTCAAGACCTGGTTGGTCGACCACGGCGCCCAGATCACCAAGCTGACGGCGGTGGGCTACGGCCCGGACAAGCCGGTGGCGAAGAACACGACCGAGGCGGGCCGCGCCAAGAACCGCCGCGTGGAGTTCGTGTTGATCCCAGGCGACCAGGAGTCGGCCGCCAAGCTCAAGGACGCGGACGCGGGCCCGGACGCGAACCCGGCCGAGACGACGCCGGCGCCCGCGCCCGCGCCACAGAGACCCAAGGAGCAGTAGCCGATGACGACGCAACGCAAGGCAAGCGAGGGCACGGGTCGGCCGAGGTGGCTGGCGCGCGGCGGACACCGGGCGGTCGGGGTGCGCGCGTGGTTGGCGGTCTGCGGCCTCGCCGGGCTGCTGATCACGGGCACCGCCGTCGCCGCCGAGCCGTGTGGCGGCCTGCTGCTGGACAGCGGCACGGTCCAGTCCAAACAACCCCTGCCGGCCAAGGCGACGATGACGCCGGCCGAGTTGGCCTGCGTCGACGCCGTGGCCAAGGCCTTGCAGGCGCGGCCGCAGCTGCGCAGCGTGACCATCGCGGTCCGCGTCGCCGCCGACCAGCGCGCCCTGGGTGGCCAGATCGCCAACCTGTGGGCCAAGCAGATCGTGGCGGCCGGCGTGCCCGAGGCCCGCGTCTCGACGATTGTGCCGACGGGCGCGCCCGGCACCCCGAGCTCGGTCTCGATCGCCTTCCGTGAGCCGACGCGGCGCCCGGTGGCCTTGGTCCAGGCCATGACGGGCCAGCTGCAATGGGGCAGCGATCCGGCCAAGTTGAGCGCTGCGGCCAAGGGCACGACGCTGGCGCAAGGCGACCACGCCGCGACCGGCGCCGCGAGCGTCGCGCGCCTGGCGCTGGCCGACGGCAGCTTCATCGCGCTGGCGCCGAACACGCTGATCAAGCTCGGCAAGGTCGAGCTGACGCGGGAGCTCAAGCGCGCGGTGCGCATCGATCTGCTGCGCGGCAACGTCGAGGCCATCGCGGAGCCCAAGGGCGAGGGCAGCTCGTTTGACGTGATCACCCGGACCGCGGTCGCAGGCGTGCGCGGCACCCGCTTCCGCGTCGGCCTCGCCGAGGCCGGCGGCACCTCGGTCGAGACCCTGAGCGGCGCGGTCGAGCTGCGCGGCAGCGAAGGCAGCAAGGAGGCGGTGATGGTCAGCGCCGGCCAGGCCTCGAAGGTCGAAGCGGACGGCAAGCCGACGCCGCCGCGCGCCCTGCTGCCCTCGGTCGTGGTCGAGGGACCGCTGCAGGGTGCAGTCGAGCGCAGCGTCGTCTTGCGCTGGACCGCGATCGAGGGCGCACGCGGCTATCGCGTCGATTTCGGCGCCGACGGCGAGCTCGCGACCGAGCAGCGCAGCGTCGACGCGGCCAGCAACGAGCTGCCCCTGCCCAAGACGCTGTCGGCCGGCCGGTGGTTCTGGCGAGTGGTCGCGATCGACAGCGCCGGCTTCGTCGGCCTGCCGAGCAAGACGTACAGCTTCACGGTGGCCGCCAAATGAGCCAGGGTGCCCGCACGCCAGCGACGCCGTTTCGCCTGGTCCGCTGGGCCCTGGCGCTGGCGACGTTCGTCCCGGCGCTGCTCGCGCTCAACGAGGCGCAGCCAGCGTGGCTCGACCGGGCGGCCTACGACCTGATCGTGCGTGAGGTCCTGCCCCCGGCGGCGCAGTCGGACGAGATCGTCTTCATCGACATCGACGACGGCTCGCTGCAGGAGCTCGGCCAGCGTTGGCCGATCCCGCGCCTGATGTGGGCGCAGCTCGTGCGACGCCTGGCCCAGTTCCAGCCCGCCGCCATCGCGCTCGACGCCTTCTTCCCCGAGCCGTCGTCCAAGGCCGAGGTCGAGCTGGCCTTGACCGTCGCCGACCAGCTGCGCGAGGACGGCCTCGACGGCACGCCGGAGGGCAAGGTCCTCGCCGAGGACCTCGAGCGCAAGGCCGCCGAACGCGACGCGGACCGCCAGTTCTCCAAGGCCATCGCCGACGCCGGCAACGTCGTGCTCGGCATCGCCGACGGTGGCCACACCGCGGGCGCCCTCGCGGCCAGCGAGCTCGCGCAGCTGCCGGAGATCCCAGGGGTGCCCAAGGACGCGGCGGCGCGGCTGAGCTACATGACGCCACGAGGCAGCATCGCGGAGCTGACGATGTCGGCCCGCACGCAAGCAGGCCTGCACGTTCCCTACTCGGTCGACGGCGTGATGCGTCGCTACGGCTTCATCGCGCGCGCGGGCGAGGCCAACGTCTCGAGCCTCGCGCTGGCCGCGGTGCAGGTCGCGCACCCCGAACGGGCCCAAGAGCTCGGCCGACGCGCGCTGGCGGTCGACGGTGGCCTGCCCCTGCTGCGCTGGATCGACGTCGGCGCCGTGCCTCGCGTGCGCCTCAGCGATCTGCTCGACGCCGAGCCCGATGATCCGGCCCTGAAGGCCGCGTTGAAGGGTCGTATCGTCTTCGTCGGCGTCTCGGCCGTCGGTGCTGCCGATCGGCGCCAGACGCCGCTGCGATCGGACCTTCCGGGCACGTTCGTCCACATCGACGCGGCCTTCAACCTGCTGCACGGCGAGCTGATCGGCAGCGAGGGGAGGATCCCGCAGACCTTGACCTGGATCGCGGCGGCGCTGGCGCTGCTGGTGTTCTTGTCGTGGCGCGGCGTGGCCTCGTCGTCGGTGGTCGTGTTCTCTGCGGTCACCTTGATGGCGTCGTGGGGCGTCGTCGGCTTGGTCGGCCTGTACCAGGGCTGGCTGGTGCCGGTCGCGCCGGTGCTGCTGGGCGTGCTGGTGCCGATGGGCGGCGAGCTCGTGTTGCGCGCCAACAGCGCAGAACAGGCGCGAAAGCAGATCCGCGACGCCTTCCACCACTACCTGTCGCCGGCGGTGGTCGAGGAGCTGGTGAACGATCCGGCGAAGCTGCAGCTCGGCGGCAGCCGCCGCGAGATCACGGCGTTCTTCTCCGACGTGGCGGGCTTCACGACCATCTCCGAACGACTGGATCCGGCCGACCTCACGTCGCTGCTCAACGAGTACCTGGGCGCGATGACGGAGATCATCCTCGACGAGGGCGGCACGGTCGACAAGTACATCGGCGACGCCGTGGTCGCGATGTTCGGCGCGCCATTGGACCAGCCCGATCACGCGCTGCACGCCTGCCGCGCCGCCGTCCGCTGCCGCGCGCGCCTGTCCGAGCTGCGGCCACAGTGGATCCAGCGCGGCTGGCCTTCGGTCCACGCCCGCATCGGCCTGAACTCCGGGATCGCGCTGGTCGGCAACATGGGCTCTGCCGCCCGCTTCGACTACACGATGCTCGGCGACACCGTGAACCTCGCGGCGAGGCTCGAGGGCGCCAACAAGGCCTACGGCACCGAGATCATGGTCGGCGAGACGACGGCGAAGGCGGTCGGTGACGCGATGCCGCTGCGCGAGCTGGACCGGATCCGGGTCAAGGGCAAGCTCCAGGGGATCGGCGTCTACGAGTTGCTCGGCGGCGTCGACGGTGCCGACGACCGGACCCGCACCATCGCGCAGCACTTCGCCGAGGGCCTGGCCGCGTGGCGCGACCGGCGTTGGGCCGACGCGCGGCAAGCCTTCGCCGCTGCCGCCGCGCTCGACGACCCGCCGGCCAAGGTCTTTCTCGCCCGGCTCGACGCCATCGAGGCGCAAGCGCTACCCGACCATTGGGACGGCGTCTACGAGATGACCGAGAAGTAACGCACGCGCGCGGGACCGTGAGGTCCGCCGCGTGGGTCTTGGAACGGACGACCATGCACCACGGACAGCACCAAGCCGCAGCGACCAGCAGGCCGTGGCCGTGGCTTGCGGCAGCCGTCGCGGTGTTCTACGCAGCGGTCGCGATCGCGGTCCACCACGCCGGCCCGTTCTACGTCTTCGACATGTATGCCTTCCCCGCCCAGACCACGACCAGCCGCCTGACACTGGTGACGGCGACGGGCGCGGTGGTCGACGTGCGCACGGTGCATGCCATCCGCTGCCCGGCCGACGTCGTGGGGCAGCTCGCCACCGGCACCTGCGCCGGCATCGCCACGATCGACGCCCGCGACGACGAGGTCTGGGACATCCTGCAGACGCGCGCGCTGCCGGCCGGGGCGGCGGCCCCTGAGCTTCGGCTTGTGCGACGCGCGTTCACCTGGGGCGACGGCCCGGTGCGCGTGCGCGACTGCGCCAGCGTGACCTGCGCCGTCGTCGTCGACCCGCAGGAGGCCCCGTGAGCGCGCGGGCCGCGGCCGCCATGGCCGTCGCGCCACAGCCGGGAGCGACGCCGCGCTGGTGGAGCGCGAGCCGCGTCGGCCGCGGGCTTGTCGCCCTCGGCTGCACGGCAATCGCGGGACGGCTGCTGTTCGAGCTGTTGGCGGTGCCCGAGGTGCTGAGCGGCGCGGGTTCCGGCGGTAGCCGCGGCCTGGCCTGGGCGGCGCAGGCACGCGTGGCCATGGGCGGGATGGCGGGCCTGATCGCGGCGGCGGGCCTTGGCGTGGGCATGGGCCGGCGGCCCTTGCTGGCGGGTGTGATCGCGACCTGCGCCGCCTCGGTCGCGTTGGAGCTGGTGACATTCGGCCGCGGCCGTCTGTTCGCCGAGACGCAGTTGATGCTGGTCGCGGTCGCCGGCTGGACGCTCGGGGCGGCGTTCGGCGTGCGCGCCGTCGGGGAGCATGCCGACGCCGCAGAGACGGCGCGGGCGCGCGACACCTACGGATTCGAGGGCCTGTGCGGCGGCCTCGCGGCAGCATGGGGGCTGGCGGCGGTGTCGAAGCTGCTCGACGGCGGCCGCGAGTGGATCGATGTCGGCACCGTCTGGCACATGCTCCTGGCCAGCCGTGACATGGCGATCGGCGAGGGCGGAGCGCTGCAGACGGGCTCGTGGCTGCTCGACTTCGTCATCGCCAACCCCGCCCTGACCAAGGCGATGGCGACGTCTGCGCTGGTCGTCGAGGGCGCGGCGCCGCTGCTCGTGCTGCGCGGGCGATGGCGGCGCGGGCTGGCGTTGTTGCTGGCGGCGATGCACCTGGGGTTCGAGATCCTCGGCGGGCTGGGCCACCTGGATCTGGTCGCCCTGCTGGTGATCCTGGCGGCGCTGCCGAGTGAGCCCCTGCCTGCGCTCGCGGCGCCAAGGCGTGCGGCACCGATCGGCCTGGGCGCGCTGGTGCTGGTGCTGCTGGCGTGGGCGCTGCCGATCGACCGCTGGCTGGCGTTGCCGGCCGACCGTCGCTCGAACGGATGGACGATCCACGTCGAGGCAGAGGCACCGACACAGGCAGCGACACACGGCGAGACACGCTGACCGGCCGCCGCGGGTGGGGGACGAGACGAGCGCCGCGTTCGGGGCGGCAGGCGCGATGGGCAAAGGAGCCACGGATGGATACGACCGGGACGGGGGCACGGCTGGGCGGCGGTGACGCGGCGGGCACGGGCTCCGGGGCCGAACGGCTGCGCGCCCTGGGGCCGGGCGCCGCCCCGCTGGCCTGGAGCATCACCCGGACCTGGGATGGCCGCGCGGTCGACGACGAGCACCACGTCCACTGCACGCTGCGCGACGCAGGCGAGGCCCTTGTCTGGACGATCGACGCCCCGTGGAACGGCGACCCACCCCCCAGCGGGGCCGATGGCCAGCCAGCGCCGGTCGGCAGCACGCCGGGGCTGTGGGAGCACGAGGTGGTCGAGCTGATGCTGCTCGGCGACGAAGATCGCTACCTCGAGCTCGAGGTCGGGCCGCACGGGCACTACCTCGCGCTGTCGCTGCACGGTGTGCGCAACGCCGTGGCCAGGGGCATGGCGCTGCAGGTCGAGACGCGGCCGCTGGCGGCCGACGGCGCCGGCCCGGGCGGGCCGCGTTGGAGCGCTGCGGTCACCGTGCCGCACGCCCTGCTGCCACCGGGACCGCTGCGGCTCAACGCCTTCGCCATCGCCGGCGTCGGCGCCGCGCGACGCTACCTGGCGCTGTCGCCGGCCTTTGGCGAGCGCCCCGACTTCCACGTGCTCTCGGCGTTCGTCCCGCTGCGCACGCTGGTGCTGGTGCAGCGTCTGCGCCAGGCGCTCGGCGACGACGCGGTCGCGATCGACGCAGAGACACGGGCCGCGTGGGGGCGCGACCGCACCTTCCTGCGGACGCCGGCCCCGTGCGCGATCGCCTGGCCCCGCGACACGACAGGCGTGCAGGTCGTCGTGCGCACCTGCGCAGCGCTCGGCGTGGCGATCGTGCCGTCGGGCGGGCGCACGGGCCTCGCGGGCGGCGCCATCGCCGGGGACGGCGAGCTGGTGCTCTCGTTGGCGCGCATGACCGCGATCGGGCAGGTCGACCGGGTCGGCCGCACGCTCGTCGTGCAGGCCGGCGCCACCAACCTCGCGGTGCAGCAGGCATGCGCGCCGCATGGCCTGCAGTGGCCGATCGACCTCGCGTCCAAGGGCAGCGCGACGATCGGCGGCAACATCGCCACCAACGCCGGCGGCGTGCGGGTGATCCGCTACGGCCATACCCGGGCGTGGGTGCTCGGCCTGGAGGTGGTGACGGCGGCGGGCGACGTGATCGCCGTCGGCGGCGCGCTCGAGAAGGACAACACGGGCCTCGACCTGCGCCAGCTCTTCATCGGCAGCGAGGGCACGCTCGGCATCGTCACGGCCGCGACGCTCAAGCTCGCGCCGCTGCCCGGGCCGGCCGAGGTGGCGCTGCTGGCGGTCGACGCCCTGCCCGTCGCGCTGACGCTGCTGGCAGCGGCGCGCTCGCTGCCAGCGACGATCGGCGCGTTCGAGGTGCTCTCGGACGTCTGCCTCGACCATGTGCGGCGGCATCGCGGCCATGCAGCGCCGTTCGCGCCCGAATCCGCCGGCGGCGACGCGCCCTGGCTGGTGCTGATCGAGGTCGAGCCGCGCGGCGCGCTCGACATGCCCGGCTGGCTCGCCGAGTGCCTGTCGCTGCCCGGGGTGCGCGACGCGATCTGGGCGGCCGACGCCCGGCAACGCCGCGCGCTCTGGGCCTACCGCGAGGACATCAGCGAGAGCCTGGCGCCACGACGGCCGCACAAGAACGACGTCGCGGTGCCCGTGGCGGCGCTGCCGGCCTTCGTCGACGACCTGCTCAGCTGGGTCGCGGGGCGCCAGGGCTGGGAGATCGCGCTCTTCGGCCACGTCGGCGACGGCAACCTGCACGTCAACGCGCTGACGCCGCGCGACGGTGCGCCGCTCGACCGCGCCGCGCTCGCGGCCGCAGACGCCGAGATCTTCGCGCTGGTGGTGCGCCACGGCGGCAGCATCTCGGCAGAGCACGGCATCGGGCTGCTCAAGGTCGATCACCTCGGCAGCCAACGCGGCGCCAACGAGCTGGCCATGATGCGGGCGGTCAAGGCGGCGCTGGACCCGAGCGGAATGCTCAACCCTGGCAAGGTGTTGCCGGCATCCTCCACCGCGACCGCGGCGACCACGGAGCCCCGACCATGAGCGAGACGACCGAGCCGCGCGAGACGACCGAACCGCGCGAGGCGTCCGAACCGCGCGACCCGCTCGACAGCCCCGCGCGCGCGACCAAGGCCTGTCGCCTGAGCCACGACGCGCGGATCGGTCGCATCAGCAAGTCGCCGCGCTGGGGCGGCGCGGGCTTTCGCAACACGCACCCTGCCGAGCTGCGGGTCAACCCGTTCGACATGCGCATGGCCGCCGACTTCGCCTTCGGTGGCCGCAAGCGCGCGCCAAAGGGCCCGCTGCCGCTGCTGCAGGATCAGGCGACGCGGCTGTTCGGCGCGCCCCAGACCGGGCTGCGCCTGACCTGGCTCGGCCACTCGACGGTGCTGGTCGAGATCGACGGCGTCCGCCTGCTGACCGATCCGGTCTGGGGCCAACGCGCGAGCCCGGTCTCGTTCGCCGGGCCCAAGCGCTACCACCCGATGCCGATGGCGCTCGCCGATCTGGGCCGCATCGACGCGATCCTGCTCAGCCACGACCACTACGACCACCTCTGCGCGCCGACCTGGCGCAAGCTGGCGCGCGGTGCGTCACCGGGCTGGAGCGGCCGCGTCATCACCTCGCTCGGCGTCGGCGCCCACCTCGAGCGCCTCGGCATCGCGCCCGACCAGATCACCGAGCTCGACTGGGGCGATGGCAGCAAGGTCAGCGCGCCCGCGGCCGAGATCGAGGTCGTGGCCACGCCGTCGCAGCATTTCTCGGGACGCGGCGCCACCGATCGCAACCGCACGCTCTGGTCCGGGCTGGCGATGATCGGGCCGCACCATCGCGTGTTCTTCTCGGGCGACACCGGGCCGACGCCCGAGCATGCCGAGATCGGCGCGGCGCTGGGGCCCTTCGACGTCGTGATGTTCGAGATCGGCGCCTGGAACGAGGCCTGGAGCGCGATCCACATGGGCCCCGAGCGCGCGTTCGCGGCGTTCGCGGCCATGGGCGCGCGGGCGCTGCTGCCGGTGCATTGGGGCACCTTCGACCTGGCGCTGCACCATTGGGCCCAGCCGGCCGAGGCGATCTGGCAACTGGCGCAGGCAGCACAGGCGACGGTCTGGCAGCCGCAGGTCGGCGGCTCGATGGAGCCCGGCGCGGTGCTGGCGACGCCGTGGTGGCGCGACGTTCCGTAGGCTCGTGGCGGCCGACTACGCCGCGCGACGCGGCGCCTCGTGCGGCCGCGCCGCAGGCTGCGGAAACGCGACGATCTCGGCCTCGCCGCAGCCCTCGCGCCCGCCGCAGCCGCAGCCACAGTCGGCGTCGTCGTCGACCAGCAGGTCGTGGGCGCGGGCGTAGGCATGGGCGGCGCCGCAGCCGACGACCAGCGGCCGACCGCGCGACGCGGCCAGGGCGAAGGCGCCAGCGAGCAGGCCGAACGCGGCGGTGGCGACCCCGGCAGTGACGATCATCGTGGCCATGGGGACCTCCAGGTCAGGACCGCTCCAGCGTAGCGGCTGCGGGGCGGCGCTTTCAAGCTCGGCGTGGTGGGTCGCCCGTTCGCAGCGCGCCCGCCGCGTGCCGTCGTCCAGCCTTGACGCCCCCCGGGAATGTCGCATCCTGACCGCCAGCCCTGACGGCGTGCCGGCAGCCCCACGCGACGCCATGCAACGAGGTTCGCCCATGTCGCTCCCTTCCGTGCGCGACCTTGCGCAGTTGGCCTCGACCCTGCTGATCGCCACCGCGCTGATCTGCACCGGCTGTCGTGACGATGACGAGGACAACGCCGACGCCGGCGCCGACGCCAGCGCCGACGCCAACACCGACGCCGGCGCCGACGCCAACGAAGACGCCAACGACGACGCCAACGACGACGCGGGTGACGGCGGCGTCAGCCCGGACGCCGGCCCGCCGAGCCCCGCCTTCGCCGCGGGCTGCCCGCAGCCTGGTCGCGCGCTCGTTCGTCAGCTGCAGAGCGACAGCGAGCGCTTCGAGGGGCCGGCCTCGCTGGCGGCCAAGGGCGACTGGATGATCGCCAACGGCCACGCCGCGTTCGTGATCAAGGCGCCCACCGAGACCGAGCACACCTACGCCTACTACGGCGGCCTGCTGGTCGACGCCGTCGCGCTCGACGGCTGCAGCCAGGCCGCGCCGGAGCGCTTCGGCGAGCTGCCGGTGCTGCTCGGCTGGATCGACGCGGCGAGCATCCCGAGCTCGACGCTGCGCACCTTCCGTGGCCTGTCGGCCGAGGTGCTCGCCGACGGCAGCGACGGCGCTGCGGCCAAGCTGCGCATCTGGGGCACCGACGACCGCTTCTGGCTGGTCGAGCTCGACCTGATGAAGAACTCCTTCCTCAACGGCAAGCCCAAGCAGCTCAGCGGCCCGCTCGGCGTCAAGCTGGCGCTGGACTACACCCTCGAGCCCGGATCTTCGGCCCTGCGGGTGGATCTCGTCGCGATCAACGACAGCCCGACCAAGCGCGAGCTGCACGTCGGCCTGGCCTCGTTCATGGACGACTCGGTCGAGCAGCAGGTGTGGACCGCCGGCGTCCTCAAGCTGGGAGGCGTCACGCTCAAGACCAGCCTGCCGTGGATCACGGGCAGCGCCCCGCACGGCGCGATCGCGATCGCGGTCGACGCGGCCAACCTCGCCACGGCCCATTTCTCTGGCGTCGACGCGCTGATCCCGGTCGACCAGGTCGGCGAGCCGCTGCAGCTCGGCCCCAAGGGCAGCGCCAACGAGAGCGACAAACAGACCTATTGGATCGGCGTCGGCGCCGGCGACAGCGCCAGCGCCGTGGCCGCGCTCGAGGGCATCGCGGTCGGCGGCAAGGCGTGGACCGGCGTCGACGTCAGCGGCGTCGTCCGCGAAGAGGGCACGGGCCTCGCGATCCCCGGCGCTCGGGTCGACGTGCTGCGCAAGCGCAACGACGGCAGCTTCGCCACGCTGGTCAGCGAATGGGCCGACGACAAGGGCGTCTACGGCATCCGCGTGCCGCGCGTCGGCGCCAAGGGCGACCTGCGCCTGATCGCGCGGGCGCCGGGGCGCAGCTCCAGCCCCGACGTCGCCGTGGCCGAGGGCGAGGGCCCGCTGGGCGACGTCGAGCTCCGGCTCGGCCCACCCGGTTCGCTCGGCCACGACGTTCGCGACGGCGAGGGCAAGCCGCTGCCGGCGCGGCTGTCGCTGTACACCGACAAGGGCGAGCGCGTCGCGCTGCAGTTCGCCACCGCCGGCCAGGGCAGCTTCCCGGTGCCGCCGGGCAGCTACACCCTGGTCGCCACGCGCGGCTACCACTACGAGCCCTGGCAGGGCCCCGTCACGGTCGAGGCCGGCAAGACCACCAAGGCCGAGATCACGCTGAAGAAGGTGATCGACACCAGCGGCTGGATGGGCTTCGACGGCCACGTCCACAGCGACCCGAGCCCGGACAGCACCATCTGGCTCACCGACCGCTACCGCAACGGCGCGGCCGAGGGCCTCGAGGTGATCGGCCACACCGAGCACGAGATCATCGTCGACTCGGAGCCGGCGCGCCTGGCGTCCGGCGTCAGCGCGTGGATCCGCGGCGTCGCCGGCCAGGAGGTCACGGCCACGCTGCCCGAGCACACCAACATGATCGGGGTCAAGCCGGACACGAACCACCGTCGCGGCGGCCCGATCAAGTGGTATGGCCTGGATCTGCAACAGATCTTCGACGCGGAGCGGGCGCGCGGGGCGGGCTTCGTCGCGCTGAACCACCCGCGCAAGGGCTGCAACTGGCTCTGCGTCATCGGCTACGACCGGCTCACGCTCGGCCCCACGCACGACGATCCGACCGTGCTCGGCCTGCCCGCGAGCGCGACGCTCTGGACCTGGGACTTCGACGCGGTCGAGCTGCTCAATGGCATGGACCACAACGTCTTCCTCGACCCCAAGCACCCCGAGCGCACCGGCACCTTCGACGACTGGCTCAGCTTCTGGAACGGCGGCCACTTCGTCACCGGCCTCGCCGTCACCGACGTCCACGGCGACGATCCGCCCGGCGCGCCGCGGACCTACTTCGCCGTCCCAAGCGACGATCTGGGCAAGTTCGAGACGTCGTGGCTGGTCGACGCGGTCAAGGCGGGCCGGACGATGGTGGGTGCCGGCGCGTTCGCCCGCGTCAGCATCGCCGGCAAAGGCCCCGGCGAGCTGGTGCCCGGCAGCGCGGTCAAGGACGGCAAGGTCCAGATCAAGCTCAAGGTCGAGGCCATCTCCGGCATCGACGTCACGCGCGTGCTGGTGCTCGTCAACTGCGACACCGTGCTCGACCTGCCGGCGACCGCGCCCGACGCGGTGGTCAAGCTCGAGGTCGAGCAGGCGCTTTCGCTCGACAAAGACGCCCATATCGTCGTGGTCGCGTTCGGCAGCAAGCCGATGCCGCTCGCGTTCGAGCAGGTCGATCCCAAGCGCGTGCCGCGCATCATCACCAACCCGATCCGCGTCGACGTCGACGGCGACGGCGTCTGGACGCCGCCGGGCGGCAAGGCCTGTAGCTACACGGCCGGGGGCTGAGGCGGACGACGGCACGCCGCTGACCTGCAGCTTCAACCCGAAGCGCCCGGATCAGATGCGCGTCAAGTTCCGCCGCGGCAAGGGTTTTGTGATGTACGAGCGGATGCAGCAGCGCCGGCGCTGAGCCGCGGCTACTGGCAGGCCGTCTCGATCGAGACGTCGTCCACCAGGACGCCCAAGCCGCTGTTGGCGATGGAGTCCACGGTGTTGAAGATGAACTCGAGGCGAATCGACTGGCCGCCGTATTGGGTCACGTCGAGGTAGAAGTCGCCCCACGACAGCGTCGTTACGCCGGGCGTCGCCTTGTCGAGGATGGTCGACTTGGTGCCGTTCGACTTGATGAGGTTGACGGTCAGCAGGTCGTAGGTCGTGCCCGACTCGGTATCCATGTAGAGCGAGAACCAGAGCTTGGACGCCTTGCCCGCGGGCACCGGCATCAAGGGCGACGTCGCGACGCCGCTGCTGCTGCCGAAGTTGAAGCTGTTGGTCGCGGTCGAGCCGTAGTACAGCGCCGCAGACGCCGACTTGAACTTCGGCGCGTTCTGCACGATCTGCCAGCCCTGGGTCACGCCGGCGCTGTTGCTGAAGGTCCAGCCCTTGTTGCCGCCGGTGAAGGTGTCGAGGAACGGCACCGGGTTGCAGCAGCTCGCCCCGTCGTGGTTGCAGGTGCCGCCCGAGCAGCTGTCGACCGTGCAGGCGATGCCGTCATCGCAGTTCTTGGCGCTGCCGGCCTTGCACTGGCTGCCGCTGCAGGTGTCGTTGACGGTGCAGGCGTTGCCGTCGTCGCAGGGCGCGGTGTTGGCGATGGCCTTGCAGCCCGACAGCGCGGCGCAGCTGTCGGTGGTGCAGGGGTTGCCGTCGTCGCAGACCTTGGGCGTGCCGGGCTTGCACACGCCGCCGGTGCAGCTGTCGTTGAGGGTGCAGGCGCTGCCGTCGTCGCACGAGGCGCTGTTGTTGACGTGCTTGCAGCCGCTGGCGCTGGCGCAGCTGTCGTTGGTGCAGGCGTTGCCGTCGTCGCAATTCTTGGCCACGCCCGAGGTGCAGCCGCCGTTGCTGCAGCCATCGCCCACGGTGCAGGCGTCGCCGTCGTCGCAGGCCTGGATCTTGCCGGGGTTGCAGCCGTTGACGCCGCAGCTGCCGCCCGCCTGCAGCGAGCCGTCGGCGGTGCACTTGGCGTCGCTGCACGGCGTGCCGATCGCGTACTTGGCGCAGGCGCCGTTGCCGTTGCACATGCCGGTGAAGCCGCAGGTGGTCGGATCCATCGCCTGGCACTCGTTGTCGGGGTCGATGCCGGCCTTGATCGGCTGGCATTGGCCGTCGATCGAGCCCGTCCACAGCGCGATGCAGCTCTCGCAGCCGCCGGCGCAGGCGTTGCCACAGCAGACGCCCTCGACGCAGAAGCCGCTGGCGCACTCCGCAGCGTCGGAGCAGGCGAGGCCGCTGGCCTTCTTCTTGGCGCAGACGCCCTGGACGCACCAGGTCGACGCGTCAACGCCGCACGGCGATTGGTCGGCCACCGCCGCCGCCTGGCAGCCGATGCCCTTGGCACAGCTGTCGCTGGTGCAGGCGTTGTTGTCGTCGCAGACCTTGGGCTGGCCCGCGCAGACGCCGCTGGCGCAGACGTCCTGCACGGTGCAGACGTCGCCATCGTCGCAGGCTGCGGTGTTGGCCGTCGACGCGCAGCCCTTGGCGCTGTCGCAGCTGTCGTTGGTGCATGGGTTGCCGTCGTCGCACGAGACGAGCTTGCCGGCGCAGGTGCCGGCGTCGCAGCTGTCGGCCTCGGTGCAGGCGCTGTTGTCGTCGCAGGGCAGCCCGGCCTGCAGCGGCGGGAAGGTGCAGTTGCCGCTGTTCGGATCGCAGGCGACGCCATAACACGGGCCGGGCGCGGTGCAGACCTTGGGCTTGCCGGGGGCGCAGTTGCCCTGTTGGCAGACGTCGCCGAGCGTGCACGGGTTGTCGTCGCTGCACGGCACGCCGTTGAAGGCGACCTGGGTGCAGCCGGCGGCGAGATCGCAGCTGTCCTTGGTGCACGGGTTGCCGTCGTCGCAGGCCAGCAGCGGCCCGGGCACGCAGGTGCCGGCGTCGCAGGCGTCGTCGACGGTGCAGACGCTGCCGTCGGCGTCGCACGGCGTGCCGGTCTGCAGCGGCGGGTTGCTGCAGGTGCCGTCTGTGCCGCAGTTGTCGGCGGTGCAGTTGTTGCCGTCGTCGCAGCTGCCCTCGTCGACCGTGCCGTCGCAGTCGTTGTCGACCCCGTCGCAGATCTCCTTGGTCGGCGCGCCGGCCGAGCAGGTCAGCGGGCTGCCAGCGGAGGTGCAGGTGGCGATGCCCGCGCAGGCGAGTTCCTGGCCATCCTGGGTCAGCTTCGCGGTGCATGCGGTGGAAAAGCCCAGATTCACGGCGTTGTCGCTGCACAGGCATTGGCCCTTGCCGCCGTCCGGCCCGACCGGGACGCATTGCGTGCTGCTGGCACCGTTGATGTCGAGCGATGCCTTGCATAGCGAGCCGGCCGGACAATCGACGTCTTGCTGGCAGGGGCTGCCGCAGGTGTCGGGGCCATCGCCGCCGTCGAGGCAGCGCGCCCCCGTCAGGCCGGGCGGGTTGCAGTCGCTATGGCTCGCGCACGGACTGCACAAGCGCGCCCAGGCCGAGACGCAGGCCTGGACGAAGTCCGAGCCCAGCGGCAGCGCAGCGCAGACGGTGCCGCCCGGGCAGGCGTCCGAGCAGGTCTTGGCGCAGCGCTTGCCGTCCGGCGTCTCGAGGCAGAGCGTGGTGTCGCAGTCTTCGGCGGCGACGCAGGCGCAACCGGCGGCGCCCGGGCAGCCGGCGGGCTTGGGCGCGTCGGCGACGCCGTCGCCCCCAGGGTCGACCCCGGTGCCGTCGAGATCGGCGCTTCCGTCGGCAACACCGCCGCCGCTGCCCTGGCCGTCAGCGTCCTTGCCGCCACCGCCAAACGCAGCGTCACCGAAATTCAACGGGATTGTGTCGTCGCCAGCGGCGCTGCCGCCAGCGTTGCCGGAAGGCGACTCGCCGCAGCCAACCGTCACCAGTCCCAGGACCAAGAGCATGGCCGGAAACAATCGCATCTCTCTCCTTGGGCCGTGAGTCGGCAGAGGCACGCCGTCACGAAGGCAGCGTAGCATGTCCCGCCGCCACGCCAAACATCGCGACGATGCAAGGCTCGCCGGACGACGTGACCACGGGGATCAATCGCAGCGGACCAGGGGTGCGAGCGGTGCAAAAGGACGACTCATTCCGGCGATCGCGTCGATCTCCTCGAGCGCGGCCTGCAAGATATCGCGGATCTGGAAGCTGGTCTGGCCGAGCTTGTCGGCGTCGGTGTCCTCGGCGGCGCAGAGGAACTTGATGGCGCCGCAGATCTTGAGGTGATCGCAGCCAGGCTCGGCGGGCGCGGCGGCCTCGAGATCGATGTCGCCGTAGAGGGCGACGCCACCGACCATCACCAGCTGCACCTGCGCCGGCGTCGCGGCGAGCAGCGCGTCGTAGGGTTTGGCGACATCGCCCGAAAAAACGAAGAGGTCGGCGATATAGCCCGCCTCGATCCGGCCGAGCTTGTCGGCGAGCGAGAGCGCCGCGGCCGCGTTGATGGTCGCCATCTCCAACAGGTCTTGCGGCGAGATCACGTCGCCCCATTTGGCGTTGTCCCAATCGTCAGCGAAGCGCAGCTCGTCGAGCATGTTCTGGCTGCCGCCCATCGACCAATCCGGGCCGAGCGTGACGACGACGCCGTGGTCCAGCGCCTTGGGGATGTTGGTCGTGTCACCATAGAGCGCGATGTTCGACGCCGGCGACCACGTCAGCTTCATCCCGGCGTTGGCCATGATCTCGAACTCGGCGTCGCCAAAGGCGGTGCCGTGGGTGATGACGGTCTGCGGCGCGTAGAGGCAGCCGTCCGGCTCGGTCGTGGTGCCGAGCACGTCGAACTCGCTGCGCGCCTGCTCGTCGAGGCCCTCGCCGCAATGGATCAGGTAGGCGCGGGTCTTGCCCTCGTCGAAGTTCTTGCACACCGCGGTGCCGTTGCCGGGCGGGAACAACGCGCTGGCTTGGACCGTGTCTTCGCCGAGATCGTTCTGGGCGACGTCGATCGAGCGGGCCAGCGAGCCGAAGCAGGCCGAGGACGTGCCCGGCAGGCCGACGATCGAGGTCGTGCCGGCGACCAGGCCCTTGAGCTCGCCCCATTTGTCCATCTCGCAGGTCAGGCGACCGTCGCCTTCGAAGTGGCTCGGGCACCACTTGGGCCGCCCCTGCGACGCCCAGGTCAGGCATTGCTTGACGTCGAGCATCTCGGCGTAGGTGTCCTCTTTGGGCCATTGGTTGTGGTTGCTGTAGAGCTGCTTGGGCAGCCAGTCGTCGTCGTCGAAGATGTCGAAGAGGATGTGGTTGTGCAGGTCGATCAGGCCGGGCGCGATGATGCCCTGGGTGTCGATGATGGTGGCGTCGGCCGCCAGCGGATGCTCGGCGCACGAAGGCGCGGCGCAGGCGATCAGGCCAGCGTCGACGAGCACCTCGCCCTTGTAGCTCTTGTCCGGGCTGAGGATATGGCCCCGCAGCAGCACCCGCCCGGGCAGGCCGGTCTTGACCACGGTCGGATGGCCCGGCGTCACCGCGACGTCGGCGGCGTCGTTGGCGACCGCGTCAGCCCCGGCGCCGTCCCCGGCGGTGTCGGCGCCGCCAGTCCCGTCGGTGGGCAGCGTCAGGGTGTCCTTGCCGCCGTCGTCGTCGTCCGAGCCGCAGCCCGTCGCCGCGAGCGACGCGCCGAGCACAGCGCAGAGCATGGCCCACTGCGGCGCGGAGATCCGGGCCGTTGGCAGCGGTCGGCTGCGTGCCTCATCGCGGAGCGCCATGCGCGTCCTCCTTGGCGCGGCGGGGGCCGGCCGTGGCTGGTGACGTGCAGCGTAGCGGAATCCGTGGCGCGCGTCGCCTTGACGCGATCGGACACGCCGGGCCGGGCGCGGACGCCGGCATCAGGGCGCGCCACAGTCGTCGGTGACGATCCAGCCCGGGCCCTGCTCGACCGTCACCAGGACCACGGTGTCGGCGCGCAGCTCGGCGCTCAGGCTCTTCCAGGCGGCCTCGAGCGTCGGCACCCAATCGGCGTGCAGCGTCCAGACGCTCAGCACCTGCTTGACCCACGCGCTCGCCGGCAGCACGTGCGCGGTCGAGGCGTTGACGCCCTCGAGCTTCTTGGTCAGCAGCTTGACGGCGTCGGCCTCGGTGTAGGTCGTGACCTTGGGCCCGAGGTACGCCCGCGTCACCGAGACCCCGACCTTGCTGCCGGCGATGGTCATGGCGAAGTCGGTGATCGACGTGCTGCCGGCGTCGTATTGGATCTCGGTCTCGGTGACGATGCCGCCGCCGCCTTCGCAGTCGACGAGCAGCTGCATGCTCATCACCTCGGAGCATTTGCTCGAGCCGCCCGCGTTGACGCCGTCGAAGCGCTTCTTGGCCCCGGCCTCGAGCGGCGTCGGGTCAAAGCTCGCGCCCGAGAAGGCGTAGGTCGTCACCAGGAACGACGGCGTCGTCTTGGCGAGCTCGGCGGCGACGAGGCCACAAGCGCCGCTGACGGTGCCAAACGCCGTGGTCTTGGGCTGCGGCGGGCTGGCGTCGGCCGCGTCGGCCGCAGCGGCATCCGGGTCGGCTGCGTCGGGGGCGTCGGCGGACGGGGCGCTGTCGGCGGCATCGGTCGCGGCGCTGTCGGTCGTGGCGTCGACGCCGTCGCTGTCGGTCGGCGCCGCGTCCGCGACGTCGGCGACGTCGGTCGCCGGCTGGGTCGTCGCCGTGGGGCTGCAGGCGACCAGCGCCAGCGTCGGCGCGAGCAAGAGCGCGGAGATCCGGGTCCAAAGCGCCATGGGCACCTCCATCGACCGCGGCCGAGCGCGCCGGCACAGGGTCACGGACGACGGTGCCAGAGGCCGCCCCGGGGCGCCAGGGACGCGGGGCGCCACGCACGACGCGAGGAGCCACGACGCGAGGTGCCAGGTATCTCGCACCGGGCATCTCGCGCCGGCCTCAAGGCAGCTCGTCCGCTCCGATATCGGGCGGGTTGCTGCGCGGCTGGCCGTCGATGTCGTCGAGGACCGTGGGGACCAGGACGCCCGCGTTGGCGCAGGCCGAAGCCGGGCCGAGGTGCAGGTCGTAGGGCGCCTTGGTCGAGCTGAACGCAACCGCGCCGCTGACGTCGGCCTTGGCCACCGCGACGCCGGCGGGTGCCGTCACGCCCTGCAGGCAGTTGGCGCCGTAGGGCGAGACGTTGGTGGCGGCGACGAACGAGCCGCCCGACAGGGCGACGACGGCGTTGTTGCGCACATCGGTCGTGCCGGCGCTGACGTTGCCCGAGATCGCGCTGCCGCCGGCCGTCAGCAGCACGCTGTTGTGGACGAAGAGCGCCGAGTCGAGCACGGCGTTGGTGCCGTACCAATGCAGCGCCTGCAGCGCCGAGCCGACCACGAAGACGTTGTTGGCGATGATCAGGTCGCTCCACCCGGCGCCGTTGCGCAGCCGGATGCACGCCATCTGATCGATGCCGACGAAGGTGTTGCCGATGATGCGCATGCCGCTGTGGCTGCCGTTGCGCGTCGCGATGCCGCCCTGGGTGTGGAAGGCGGTGCCCGGCGCGAGGTTCTCGAAGCGGTTGCCAATGAACTCGATCGCTTCGGTCTTGGCCGACTGCTGCAGGTAGACGCCGCCGATGTAGTTGACCGACGCCCACGCCGCGGGGCCGAAGTCGTGGACGAAGAAGCGCTCGATGCGCACGTGCGATTGGCCGCCGCCGCTGCCGAAGACGATGGGGCCGCTGTAGCTGCCGCCGATCTTGTTCGCCGCCTCCTTGCCGTCGATGTCGAAGCCGACGAGCGTCAGCCACGCGGTGTTGGTGTCGATCTTGACCACGCCGACGTAGCTGCCGGAGCCGAGCGAGCCGACGAGCCGCACGGTCTGGCCCGCCGCTGCCTCGAAGCGCACCGGCGCCTTGGCGCTGGCGCCGGGGATCGGCTTGAACAGGAAGCCCGCCTCCTTGTAGTCGCCGCCGGCGACGACGAAGGTCGTCGGTCCGCACACGCCCTTGGTCTGCAACGCCGCGAGCGCCGCGGCGAAGGTCGGGTAGGCGCCGCCTGGGCCGATGGCGTGGTTGCCCTGGAGCTGGCCGCCGGCGCAGCTCGAGGCCGCCTGGCAGACCCCCGAAGCGCAGCTGCCGCCGCTGCAGCTGCTGCCGTCGGTGGCGTTGCTGTGGCTGCAGCCGCCGCTGCTGGTGCAGCCGTCGACGGTGCAGGCGTTGCCGTCGTCGCAGCTGGTCGATCCGGTCGCCTTGCACTTGCCGTCGACGCAGGTGTCGCCGCTGCTGCAGGCGTCGCCGTCGTCGCAGGCGGCGGGCGTGCCGTTGCTGGTGGTGGCGTTGGTGTGCACGCAGCCGCTCTTGGGGTCGCAGACGTCGTCGGTGCAGGCGACGCCGTCGTCGCAGCTCTTGGCGCTGCCGCTGGCGCAGCTGCCGGCGTTGCAGGCGTCATCGAGCGTGCAGACGTTGCCGTCGTCGCACGGCGCAGGGCTGCCGGGGCCGGCGCTCAGCGGCGAGTTCTGGCAGCCGGTCTGGCCGTTGCACGCGTCTGCGGTGCAGATGTTGCCGTCGTCGCAGCTGATCTTGGGGCCCGGCTTGCACATGCCGCCGGCGCAGAGGTCCGGGCCGGTGCACGGCCAGTCGTCGGCGTTGCACGGCGCGCCGTCGTTGGGGGCGTATTGGCAGCCCGAGGTCTTGTCGCACGTGTCGATGGTGCAGAGATTGTTGTCGTCGCAATTCAACGGCGTGCCCTGGCAGGTGCCGCCCGAGCATGCGTCGTTCTGCGTGCAGGGGTTGCCATCGTCGCAACTGCCGAAGCCCGAGGCGTGGCTGCAGCCAACGCCTGGCTTGCAGTAGTCCTGGGTGCAGGGGTCCAGATCGCTACAGTCCGGCGCTGGACCACCGACGCAGCCGCCTTGGGCGCAGCTGTCGCCCGTCGTGCAGGGCTCGCCGTCGTCGCACGGCCCCTGGGCCGGGCTGTGGCTGCAGCCGACGACGCCCTTGCAGGTATCGATCGTGCAGACGTCGCCGTCGTCGCAGGTGCCCTCGTCGGTCTTGCCGTCGCAGTCGTCGTCGACGCCGTTGCAGGTCTCGCCGCCCTTGAACTCGCAGCCGCCGGTGTCTTGGCCGGTGCTGTCGGCGGCGACCGTGTCGGCGGCGACCGTGTCGGCGGCGACCGTGTCGGGCGTGGTGGTGTCGGGCGCGGTGGTGTCGCCCGGGGCCGTGTCGTCGGAGGCCGTGCTGTCGGTGGCCGTGCTGTCGGTGGCCGTGCCGTCGTCGGTGGCCGTGCCGTCGTCGGTGGCCGTGTCGTCGGAGGCGGTGCTGTCGGGGGCGTCGCCGGCGTCGGAGGCCGCGTCTGCCTGCGCCGCGTCGCCGAGATTCCAATCGCCGCCGCCGCCGACGGTATCCTCCATCGGCAAGCCGAGGCCCGTATCCGCGGCCCCGGTGGCCACCTCGACCTGCACCTGACCACACGCAGACAGCAGCGAGGCCGCCACGAGCAGCGTCCAGCGCGCGGCCAGGCGCGTCGGTTGGTGGTGGGTGCAGGGCTTGGGCAGGCACGAATCGTCGCGGCTTTGCATCGTTCCTCCGCACCCCGGGCGCGGCGTGGAGCCTCGTGCCAGCGCCGGCAACCGGCGGCCCGGTGGGCGTCGGTGCGGCGCAGCGCGAAGGTCTGCACAGGGCGTGCGCAGCCAAGATCGTCGCAAGCCCCGGCCTCGTCAAGCGGCGAACTCAGGAAACGCAAGGCGGTTTCGGGATCTCGTGGCGGCTAGCGCCCGGAGGCCTGGCCGACCTGCGCGCCGGTGCCGGCGCGGACGACGTAGCGCCCGCCGACCACCCGCACACGCGGCGCCAGGCGATCGCGCTCAAACGCCGTCCAGGCGGGCTCCAGCTCGCGCCAGAACGGCAGGTGCGGCGATCCTGCGACCTTCGCCATGGCCTCGGCCGTCATCGCGAACGGGAAGATGTGCACCGGCACCGTCCGCTGGCCGCCGCGCAGCGCGTCGTCGACCAGCGCGTAGATCTCCTCGATCCGCGCGTCAGTCATGGCGAAGCAGCCGATCGAGACGCAGCTGCCGTGCACCATCAGCGCGCTGCCGGTGCGGCCGTGGGCGCGGTCGTACGCGTTGGGGTAGCCGACGTTGAACGCCAGGTGGTAGCTGCTGCGCGGGTTGAGCTGGCCGCGGCCGACGCTGTAGAGGCCCTCGGGGGCCTGCAGGTCGCCTTCGCGCTGCTTGGGCCCGAGATCGCCGCTGAAGTGGCAGATCGGATAGCTGCGGAACAGGCGATCTTCGCCGTCGGCGCGCAGCCAGGCCTGCAGCACGCGCTCGGACTTGAGGATGCGCAGGTAGACCGGCGCGCCGGGGCGCAGGCCAGCGGCGGCGAGCTCGCGGTGCAGCCGGGCACGGACGGCGGCCATCTCGCTGGGTGTCGGGCCACGGAGGCCGCGCTGGTCGCCGTCGCTGCCGGGCCACAGGCGCAGCCACAGTCCGAGGGCGGCCCCGACCAGCCCGCCGATGGCCAGGATGGTCGCCAGCCGCCGGCGCTGGCTGCGGGCATCACGCGGGTCGTGGTCGCTCATCGGACCTCCGGGCCTTCGCCGAGCGAGGGCAACGTTCGCGCCACGCGCAGGCCGACGTTGAAGTAATGCGCGTCGCCGTGCAGGACGAAGCGGTTCGCGGCGCGGCAGTCTTCGGCGCGGTTGTACCAGCCACCGCCACGCGCGACGCGGCGGGCGCCGCTGACGCGGCCGCCCTCGCCAGCGTGGCGCGAGGTTGGCGCGTCGCCGCTCCAGACCCACTCCCAGACGTTGCCGAGCGTGTCGTGCAGGCCAAACCCGTTGGCGCGCAGCTGGCCGACGGGCGAGGTGCCGCAGCCGTGCTCGCCGCGGATGCGACCGCCCCAGCCGCTGCAGTCCGCGGCGCCGGGGTAGCGCACGGTGTTGTGGCCGGCGTGCCAGGCGGCGTCGTCGAGCGACGCGCTGGGGCTCGCCGACGAGCCGCCGCGCGCGGCGTACTCCCATTCGGCCTCGGTCGGCAGGCGGTAGCCGTGGCAGCTGACGCCGGCGAAGGTCGCGGCGTCGCAGCGCAGCCTTCCGTCGCTGCCCGGTTCGCAGCCTTCGAGCGAGTAGCAGGCGGGCAGCCCTTCGCGGGCCGAGAGCGCGTTGCAGTAGGCGAGCGCGTCCCAGAAGGTCATGTCCTCGACCGGACAGTCGGCGCCGCAGCCGGCGAAGGTCGATGGCTCGCTGCCCATCACCTCGGCCCATTGCGCCTGCGTCACCTCGAAGGCGCCGATCTCGAACGCGAGGTCGAGCTGCACCTGCGCCGGGACCTCGTCGGCGTCGCGCGGCCGCTGGTCGCGCGGGGTGCCCATGGCGAACGCGGCGGCCGGCAGCGGCAGCCAACGCGCCGGCAAGGGCGGCTGCAAGGCCACGAGCGCGGCGCGGGCCTGCGCGATGGCGCGGCGGGTGGCGGGGTCGACCGCGTGGGCGCCGTCGACCAGGCGCTGCAGCGCGCGGCGCTGCATCTCGATCGCCGCGGCGAGCTCGGGGGCGTCGGCGTGTTCGGGGGCGTCGGCGTGTTCGGGGGCGTCGGTGGCCGTCCGCTCCGTCGTCGCCGCGGGCGCGCTGGTCGCGCCGGCGATGACCTGGAACACGAACTCCCCCTCGCCGCGCCGGGCGCTCTGCGGATGCTGCGTGGCGCCCCAGCGCGCGCTGACCTCGCGGGCGACGGCCGGCTTGACGAAGGCGACCAGCTCGTCGGAGGTGACGAAGCCGTCCTGGTTCGCGTCGGCGGCGCCGTCGATGCCTGCGAGCACGTGGCGGGTGAAGACGCCGCGGCCGGCCAACGCGTTCGCAGGCTCGTCGCCGGCGCCGGCGACCAGGGCGACCCGGACGGTGCGCTGGGTGGCGACCTCGAGGTAGCGCGCGATCACGGCCCGATCGGCCTCGGTCTCCGCGCCGCGCGGGGCCAGGGCGAGCCCGGCGTGGCAGGCGTCGGCCAGCAGCAGCACGTGCTTGGCCGGCAAGGCGTCGAGCGCGGCCAGCAGCGCCGCGAACGACAGCCCGTCGCGCGCGGGCTGGGATGGATCGGCGGCCCCGGGCAGGAAGAAGCCCTCGGCGGCCGCGCCGTCAACGGCCGGCGTCGCGACGCCGTGGCCGGCGAGGTAGAGCAGCACGCGGTCTTCGCGACCGAGCCGCGCCGGCAGTGCCTGTTCGAGCAGCGCGCGCAGGGCCGCGGGCGTCGCGGCGGCGCCGAGCAGCAGCTCGACCTGGAAGCCGCGACGCGCCAAGGCCGCGGCGACGGTGCGAGCGTCGCGCTCGGCGCCGCCGAGATCGGGCAGGTGCTGGTAGCGATCGACGCCGACGACGACGGCGACCGAGTGGCGGTAGCGCGGCTGGCTGCGCGGCGACGGCGCGTCGAACGCCTGGCCTGCCTCGGCCGGCGGCGCGCCGCCGGTGCTGTCGGCGAAGGCCCCGGTCAGCAGCGGCCCGGCGACCGCGACGACGCCGACGCCGAGCCCCAAGATCAGGGCCGCGAGCGCGCGCCCGGCCGCGGGCGCGGTCGCCGCCTGAGGCATTGGCTCTGGTTCGCCCGCTCGTGGCATGGCACCTCCTGCGCAGCCCGCAACGCTTGGACGCGCGAGACGGCCCGCCGATCTCCCGGGACGACACGTTCGCCGACGCTCTGACGCCCGCGCTCTCACGCCGCGGCTGCGCGCCACGCCGCACGTGCCTTGCATCTGGCCCCGGCCGCCCGCAGCATCCGCCGACCCTCGGCCGCGGACCGGCCGATCTGCGAGGTGGCCGTGAAGTCGAAGATGGTGCAGATCGTGACGTGGATCCTGGTCGCGGCGATGGCGTTGACGGGCCTCTACGTCGGCTTCGCCTCGGCGCCGCCGCAGCGCCCGGCGCCGGCCGCCAAGCCCGTCGCGCCGCCGCCGCCCGCCGCCCCGGCAGCCCCGGCAGCCCCGGCAGCTGCGCCCGCAGCGCCGCCGGCACCCCCGGCGCCGCCCGCGACCGCCGAGGTCGCGCCGCCGACGCTGGTGCGTGTCGATCGCCCCGAAGGCCTGGGCGGCGCGGGCAGCGCTGTCGTCGTCGGCCTGCACGGGCGCGGCGACATGGCGGTCGGCTTCGCCGGCCTGGCGGCGCCGATCGGCACGGCCGGCGGCGACGGCGTGGCGCTGGCGTGGCGCAGCTTGCAGGGGCCGTACAGCTTCGGCTCGGGCGCGTCGTGGTTCACCGGCGACCGCAAGCAGCCGGTCGGCCTCGAGGCCAGCGTCGCAGCCGTCGCGGCCGAGCTCCGGGCCCTACGCGCCGAGGGCCGCAAGGTCGGCCTGTTCGGCTTCTCGCAAGGCTGCATGATGATCGCGCACCTGGTGCTGACGGTGCCGGAGGCGATCGACGGTGCCGTCTGCATCGGCGGCTCGGCCATCGGCACGCTGCCGACGCCACCCGAAGGTGCAAAGCTGCCGCCGGTGTTGCTGGTGGCGGGTACGAGCGACGCCGTGGTGCCGATCGACGAGCAGCGCGCCCTGGTGGCGATGCTGCAGGCCGCCGGCGTCGAGACCGAGACGATCGAGCATCCCGGCGGCCACCGCATCCCGGGCGAGAGCATCGCGGCGATCCGGCGCTGGTTGCGCGCACGGGTCTCGACGTCGCCCGGAGGCGCGCGATGAACCTGCACTCAACGCTGACCTGCCCCCACTGCGGCCACGCCAAAGACGAAGTGATGCCGACCGACGCCTGCCGCTGGAGGATCCAATGCGAGGGCTGCGGCGCAGAGCTGCGGCCCAAAGAAGGCGATTGCTGCGTGTTCTGCTCGTATGGCTCGGTGCCCTGCCCGCCGGTGCAGGCCGACGGCGGCCTCGATTGCTGCCGGCGCGAGCGGGAGCGCGAAGCTACTTGACTGAGGCCGGCGCGGGAGCTGCGGCCGGAGCGGGCGCAGGCGCGGTGGTGGCAGCAGACACGGCGATCGCCATGACAGCTAGACCTCATGTCCAAGGACCTCGAGAAACAGACGACGTGACCCCTTGTCCAAGCGTGCCAAGCGCAATGCAACCATCATCACCGTAGTTAGGCTCCGCGGCGAACGCTCGACGAACCGCCGCGCCATGTCGAGGCTCTCGCGTACGCCGATACACGCTTGGTAGGGAACGACCCTACAGTGCATTTCGCCAGCCTCAAGCGACTCACGCGGCCAAGTCCTAGCGTAGAAGTAGAAGCTGCGGACATGGAACATTAGCTCTTGACAGGATGGACATTCAGCCATGTCGTGTTCGATGCGATTGAATTCCATGTTGACAATCATCATGACCACTTCCGAATCAACGGGATTTGAGAAATACCCTGGAAGATGAGGCAGTAGGTCCAAGAATACCGTTCGTCGCGTCCATCCAGCGAGGACACGGTGCGAACTCCGCCCGCGACACGTCTCTACCCCGTCGCGATGCCTCGCGCACGTCGTCCGCGACAAGTGGAGACTAATGCAGAACTCAAGAGAATCCAGCGAAAAGTTCTTTGCGCGCTCAAATTGGTATTGGCACAGGTCTTCCACTAGGCGATGATGCTGATCACTTACATCGAAGTTCCTGCTCGGGCAATCGGGCGGAGCCTGCAACATCTCAGTGAGAGCGAAGTGACAACCATACTCTGCCGCGTCTAGCGCGACATCGAGCCGCTCTGCGATAGGTACCCAGGCAGCAGGATACAAAGCCGCGTGATCCTCAGCAACGCCACTCCATGCCGGGCGAGCAAGCGGAACCCAGACAAAGGCGCTCACTACGAGAGCGAAGAGCCAACTGCGGTGCCGCCCATCCGCCACAACCTACCCCACCACCAAAGTCAAAGTCCCAACCGCCGTAACCGCCGCCGTCCCCAACACATGCAGGTACACGGACTCCCCGGCACGAACCGGAACCGAGAGCCCCGGCAGCACCACCGACCGAGCCGCCTGGAACGCCGGTGGATTCACCGCCAACCCCACGCTCGCCACGCTGTGCACCCGCGCCAGGACCGCCTGACTCCGCTCCGCGCTCCAGCTCGGGTCCGCGCCGAAGCTGACCTCCGCCGTCGCGATATCGGTGGCAAGCGCACCCATCGGCGAGCCGTAGACCTCGAGATGGACGCACGGGATCACGCCGTCCTCCGTCACTTCGATCGCGATCGTCTCCGGCGCATCGAGCGCCGACGTTGTCGCGGTACAGACCGCCATGGTCTGCCTCCTTGCTGAGCGTTTCGGCAGGAGGCGCCACCGGCCAACCCGAGCCGGTGGCGCCTCGATGCTAGCGGCCGCGACGACGGGCGTCGAGGCCGTCTTCGACGGAGAGGATCGCTTCGCAGTGGTCGGTCACGGCGTTGGTCGTGTTGATGACGTGCAGATGGATCCATCTGCGGATCGTCGGACGCTTCACATTGGCTTCGAACTCTGAGCGCGCGGTCCCGGGCCGCGTTGGACGACGCGATCGGCGTGGCGATGGACGAGTTGCCCGCAGAGATCGCGCAAAACTGTACGGTCCACGCGGGATTTCGTGCCGAATGCGATGGTTGAGGTCGATGTCGACGATCGCGGCTGTGAGTCTCGCTGCGGCCGCTTCGCTTGCCGTGGTTGGTGGGGTAGATATGCTCATCTCGTATGGCCGAGATTCTCCTACCAACCCCGCGCGCAACGCGGAGCGCGCAGAAAGCGCGGAACGCAAACGGCTTGGAGGACGGAGTAGTGGGCGTCGTGGCAGGCGAGCAGGGGGTGTGGGCTCTTGATCTCCTGTCCGAGGAGGAAGACGCCGGCGGCGAAGCCGAACCAGGTACCGTCGAGGGAGAAGAGCGGGGTCGCGGTAGGGACCCAGCTGCGGGCGATGGGGGGCCAGAGACCGAAGTTGCACCCGCCTTCCGGGCCTGTGATATATGTCCACGCGCACCTATCGTCATGCCCGCAGTAGCCTGGCGAGTATTCATCGTCATCGAACTCTCGCAGGAGGGGACTGGGAACTACAGGTGGCGCGTCGGCGGCCAGAAGATCCCGTTGAGCGACCCATGCGAGCACGATGGCCTTGGAGCGCGGATAGTCCCATGGGCTGATGCGCGGATCGAAGGCGAAAGGCTGTGGATCTAGATAGCTGGCCCACGCCCAGCCAATTTGAAATACTTCCTGGACGTAGTTGTGCATCTGCGTCGACGGGGCATCTGAGCGATCAGTACTGCCAAGCCAATCGAGCTGTATCGTCGAGAGGATGAGTACCTGCTCGTCGGCCGTAGCTAGGATGATACCCTCGAGGGCCGGTGCCCTGCGTCGCCATTTGCGCCATCGGACCTGGCGCGGTTCTCGCAGGTATCGACTGATTGAGTACAAGCCTAGATACTCAGCCTCCTCCGATGACTTCAAGGGTAGTGCATCGAGCTGAAGCAGACGCACGCTACGATCGAGCGGCCGGCTCAGCCATGCGCCCTGTCGGACCCTGGCGATGTCGATTTCTCTGAACGCAGAAGCAAATACCTCTGGCCGCAGTGCCCACAAGAGGCCTCGATCCAGTCGCTTGTGGGAATAGTGCCAAAAGTCCCCCAGCGGATCATAGGTCGCATTCGGCGTAAAGTCATCCGCGTTGGTGGGCATGAGAAACGGCCAGTCTTCTGCAGCCCGTCGCCATACGTCGCGGTGACATCGGAGGTCCTCAGGGTGTGAGGGCTGGTAGAGCGGGATCGCGCAGTGTAGCCATGCTTGCAGAAGCACGAGCGCAACCTCGCTGATAATGACGCTTGCAAGGCTCATCGGGACACTCCGGATCGACCGACGAGCACGACCGGCTGCATGACCGCTCGACCCTCCGCCGTGTTCAGAATCACCATCAAACGCTGGAAATACACGCTCGCCGCATAGGCCTCTGCCGTAACGTAGTATCTTGGTACAACTCGCTTTCGTGTCGTCTCACTTTTCGAGACCGATTGGAACACTTGCAACGTACCCACCCCACCAACCACGCCAAGCCAAACGACCGCAGCGGTGCGAAAGTCCAACACGCTGCCCCCACACCAACCTGACGCGGGCTCGGGCTACGCAGAATCGTCCGTCGCCGTGGCGGTTGTCTCCGCCACCGATCCCGAATCGTCCGGCACCTCCCGCGGCAGCTGACGCCCCGCGCGGGCACGCGCGTTCCGAGACCTACAACGTCAGCAAATACGCCTTGAGGTCCTCGCGCTGCTGCTTGGACAGCCCGGCGGTGTTGCCCATCTTGCCGGCGTCGCTGAGCTTGAGCACGTCGTCGAGGGTCTTGGCGCTACCGTCGTGGAGGTACGGCGCGGTGGCGAACAGGCCGACGAGGCTCGGCGTGTCGTAGGCGACGCCCTTGACGTCCTGGCCGAGGACCTTGGCGTGGACGGTGAAGTCGGCCTCGCTCATCGTGCCGACGTCGAAGCTCAAGCCGTTGGTCTTGCCCCCGACGTGGCAGCTGCCGCAGCCGACCTTCGGGTCGTCGAAGATCGCCTTGCCCGCGGCCTGCGACGGCGTCAGCGCCGCGGCGACGTTGGGGTTGCGCGGCGCGCGCAGGCCCTGGAGCAAGAAGGCCTCGAGCGCGTCGATCTCGACCTGGGTCAGGCCGACACCGCCCATGCGGCCGATGGTCTCCTTCATGTTGTCGGTCAGCACGTCGTGGGTGCCGCCCCAGTTGAAGGGGGCGCTGCCGGCGAGGCGCCCGGCGAGCGCGGGCGTCTGGCGCGGGCCGCCGGCGACGAACCAGACCTGGCCGTCCTCGGCGCCGTCGAGGTGGCAGGTCGCGCAGGCGAACTGGCCGTCCTTGCTCAAGCCCGGGTTGCGGGCGTAGGTGAAGATGCGGCGACCCAGGCGGAGCTGCTCGGGCAGCGGATCGACGCCGATGCTGACGGTCTGGGCCTGGCCGATGGTCAACGGATCGCCGTTGCCGAACGCGAGCACGCCGGCCAGCGGCACCGCGCCGACGGTGTAGTCGTGGGCGTTGAGCACGTAGGCGGTCTTGCCGTCCGGCGCGAGCGCGATGCCACTCGGTGCCTTGCCCACGGTGAGCTCGGCCATCGGCGTCAGGCCGCTGTTGTCGTCGAAGCGCAGCACCAGCACGTTGTCGGTGCCCGTCGCGGTGACCAGCAGCAGCTTGTGCGTCGGGTGGGCGACGATATCGCTGGGCTGGTCGAACTTGGACGCCAGGTTGGTCTCCTTGGTTCCGACGAAGGCGGTGCGGGTGCCGGTCAACGCCTGGCCCACGTTCAGGCCCGAGATCGCGACCTCGGCGGGGCGCCGCGGCAGCTTGCAGTCGCCGCCGCCGCCATAGGCACCGCCGGAGTCGGAGCAGCCCATGGCCTGCAGGATGCTGGTCTCGACGGTGCCGGACGCCACCTGCAGGTGCACGGCGAAGACGCCCTGGCTCGACTGCGGCTCCGGGGCCAGCGCCAACGAGCGCACCAATCCGGTGCCCTGGTCGGAGCCGCACGCGCCGACCATGCCGCGCCCCTGCAACGTGTGGTCCTTGGCCGAGGGCGTCGCTCCCGGCGTCGGCACCACGGCGAAGCTGCGCGGATTGCCGAGGCGATCGCTGAGGTAGACGGTGTCTGCGGTGGTCGCGACCGCCGTCGGGTGCGGCCCGGTGGCAGCCGTGGCCACCGTGGTGCCGGTGCCGACGTCGAGCCAGCGCAGCTCGCGGCTGCCGGCGATGGCCACCAGCAAGTGCGCGCCGTTCGGCGTCAGCGCGACCGACATCGGCTCGCCGCCGACCTGCCAGGGCGCCAGCAGCTTGCCACCGGCGTCGACGCGAGCGACGGCGCCGTCGTCCTGCAGCGCGATGTAGGCGGTGCCGTTCTCGGCGACGACCATCGAGCGCGGCCGCTTGCCGACCGCGACGGTGGCCACGACCTTCATCGTCGCGCGGTCGATGCGCACCAGCGTGCCGTTGTCGATGTCGAGCGCCAGCACCTGCTCGCCATGCACGGCGATGGGGTGGCCCGCGGTCCAGGGCAGCCAGGACACGTTGCCGGTGCGCGGCGTCGGCCCCTGCGCCGGGCCCATCGGGATGCTGGGCGGGACGCCGTTGGGCAGGTCGAGGCCGGGCTCGCAGATCGGCGTGTTCGAGGCGAAGGCGTCGCTCGCTGCGGGCTTGGCGCCGTTGGCGTCGCCTTCGAAGCCGTTGCCGCTGTTGGACGTGCCAACGGACGTGTCGGAGTCGAAGACGAAGCCGCCGCCGCCGTTGGCGACGCCGCCGCCTTCGCAACCGACGAGGGTTGCGGCGAGAGCGAGCGGCACGAGCGCACCGCGCGCCCGACGAAGGTCAGACAGACGCATGGATCTTCCCCAATCGATCGAACCCCTCGCCTGGGACTCTGCCAGGGCCGGCAGCGGACGACCAGCGAAATTCGGTGACGATCGCGTCGACAGCCGTCGTCGGACCCGCCTTGACGCCGTCAGGAGCCGAACGCGCGACCACGCCCCAGGACGACGGCGCCGTCGGTGAGGATCGTCGCGATCGGCCCGTGGTCGGCCTCGGACGCGACGTCGTCGGCGTAGGCCTGGGCCTCGGCGACGCTCGCGAAGTCGTGGCAAAAGGGCGCGACGCCGTCGCCGAGGCAGAGCACCCGCACGTCGCCCGGGCGCATCGCCGCGGCGCCCGTGGCCAGGGCGAGCGCCACGAGGCGGAGCTCGCGTTTCGCCTGGGCCAGGGTCTGGCCGCGGTTGGCCAGCGTCGTCGCGGCCGGCCGGTGCGCCGCGCAGAACCACGCTTGGTGCGGCGGATGGCCGATGAATCCGGGCTGCTCGGCCCGGATGTACCAATCGGCGTGGGCCGGATCGCGGGCGAACGAGACCAGGCCGCCGCCGTCGCCGGGGTCGAAGCGGGCGTCGCAGAGTTCGCAGTCGGGTGGTCGCATGGCCGGTCCTTCGCGCAATCGTGGCGTCGCCACAGGGCGCACGTCGCCAGCGCGGCTGGCCGCGACCGTAGCAGAACGGCGGCCCCGACGGCAGCGGCGCGACGCCGCGCAGGCTACCGGCGCCCCCACTCCAATGGCCGCAGCGGCACGGTCAGGCCGAAGCGGACGAAGAAGCCGGCCCCGGTGGCGACATAACCGAGCTCCCCGTCCAGGTTGACCCAGGAGTTCGTCGTCGGCCGGAAGCTCGTGCCGACGACCCAGCCGAACCTGTGCTCGGGCGTCGCCGTCTCGTCGGGATCGTCGCGCACCAAGCCGCCGCCGCTCGGCGCGGTCGGCAGGCTGCGCGCGGGCAGCAGCAGGTGGGCGTAGTAGACGTCCTCACCCCGCTGCGGCCAACGCCATGCGCTGACGTAGCGGACGCCGAACGCCGGCATCAGGAAGCCGAACGCCTGCCAATCCTTCTTGAAGCCGCTCTCGCCCGCTTGCAGGAACTTGAAGGCGCGCTCGAAGCGGACCATCCCTGCCTCGATCACGAGCGCCCGCGCGACCGTCGTCTGGTGCACGTTGTAGCGGTCATAGGGCAGGTCCATGCCGTCGACCCGGTGCACCTCGCGGCCGACATGCTGGTTGCGGGTCTCGCGCCGTCGCCCGAGCTCGACGGGATAGCCGACGAAGGCTTCGAGGTAGCCAGCGAGGTTGCTCGCCGTCTCGAGGTTCAGCGCGAACGGCGTCCAGCTGGCGCGCAGGTGCAGCACGCGCCGCACGTGCAGGTCGAGGTCGAGGTTGACGTACATCGCCTGCAGGCCGGGGCGTGTACCGAAGCCGCCGCCGACCACCACGGTCGGGATCTGCGCGGCCGCGCCGGTGGCGCAGAGCACGACCCAGGCCGCAACCATCCAAGAGATCACGCGAAGCTGGACGCGTCGGCCCATCGCCACCCTCCGCAGCATCTGCCAGCGGAGTGTACGTCAGGTCGCGTGGCGGGACCACCGATTCGTCGCGGCTGCGGCGCAGCGACGCGTTGAATCGTCGAGGGGCGGGGTAGCCAGGCGGCCAGGGCGAGCGCGGCGTTGGCGGTGGAGGAGCGGCGGCCGCTACTGCCGCGCCCAGCCGCAGCCCTTGGCGAAGAAGTCGGCCGGCGCGTCCGCGAGCTCTTGGGCCCACGTCGGCCAGAAGTCCTTGGCTCGCTTGACGAAGGCGGCGACGTCCGGGTCGGCGGCCGCGGCGGTGGCCATCGCGGCGCCGTCGAGATCGATGCGCCCGTCGGCCTTGCCGAGGCCGGGGATCCGCGTCGACAGGCGACCGATCGGGCTGCGCTCGCCCCAGGGGTCGCTCGGATCTTGGGTCGGCACCAGCGCCGGCAGGTCGCTCCAGGCCTCGATGAAGGTCATCTCGCCGGCGTCGTTGAAGGTGAACTCCTCGTAGATCGGGCACGAACCGCCCTTGTAGTTGAAGACGACGCGGCAGCGGGCGAAGGGCTGGGTCGTGAACGCACGGCAGTCGCGGGTCGGCACGGTCGAGGGGTCGCCCTTCTTGAGCAGTTTCGCGCTCGACACCATCACGTCGCGGCCGTAGCCCGTCAGCAGCAGCCAGGGCGGCCACTCCCAGCGGGCGACGAGGTCAGAGTAGGCCGGCGCGCTGTTGGGGTCGGCGTCGATGTCGAGCGTGTCGAAGTACGCCTCGGCCTGGGCGACGTAGTAGGCCGGATCCCGCGTCGGCTGCAGGCAGGTCGCGGTCGCGGCCTCGGTCCCGGGGTCGCGGCAGGGATCTGGGGCGGCGGCGGCATCGTTGGTCGCGGCGTCGGGCGTCGGCTCGGTCGACGTCGCGCCGTTGCAGCCTGCCAGGGCGACGCTCAGCAGGGCGACGCATGGCACGGCGACGCTCAGCAGGGCGACGCGCGACAGGGCGAGCGAAGCGATCCTCGCGGATAGGTTGGCCATCGTCGCAGCTCCCTCGCCTGCCGCGGGGCGGCGGCGGCGCCTGCCCGGCAGAGCAGACGTCGGCGACGGTAGCAGACGCTCAGGCCGCGCGCAGCGGGGACGACGAAGCGGCACGGCTCGGCGCGGCGGCGACGGCGTCGAGGGCCTGGCGCAGGTCGTCCCAGAGGTCGTCGGCGGCTTCGAGGCCGACGGAGATCCGCAGCAGCCCCTCGCTGACGCCGCCGTCGTCGAGCGCCTGCTGGCCGGCGACGCGATGGGTCAGGGCCGCCGGATGCTGGATCAGCGTGTCGCACGAACCGAGGCTGACCGCCGCGGTGAGCAGCTCGAGCCGGGCCAGGACGGCCGCCGCTGCCTGGCGCCCGCCGCGCAGCTCGAATGCGAGCACCGCGCCCGGACCGCGCATCTGGCGGCCGACGAGGCCGAGCGGATCGCATCCCGGCAGGCTGGGGTGCAGCGTGCGCGTCACCGCCGGGTGCGCGGCGATGCGCTCGGCCAGGGTGATCGCGGACCGCTGCGCCGCCTCGACCCGCAGCGGCAGCGTCTGCAGGCCGCGGTGCAGCAGGAACGCGCCGAGCGGATGCAGCAGCGCGCCCGTGAGCACCCGCACCTGGCGCAGCTTGCCGGCCCAGACCGCGTCGGTCGCGACGACGCCGGCGATGACGTCGCCGTGGCCACCGAGGAACTTGGTGGCGCTGTGCAGCACCATCGCCGCGCCGTGCGCCAGCGGCGTCTGCAGCACCGGCGTGGCGAAGGTCGAGTCGACCAGCACCGGCACGCTGCCGGCAGCGGCGACGATGGCCTCGATGTCGAGCAACGCGCAGGTCGGGTTGGCGGGCGTCTCGATGAGCACCAGGCCCGTGTCCGGGCGCAGCGCGTCGTGGACCTCGTGGGCGCAGCAGAACGTGGCGCTGCCGCCGAGCAAGCCGCTGGCGAGCACGTGGTCGGTGCCGCCGTAGACCGGGCGCACGGCGACGACGTGGCCCTTGCCCTCGGCCCGCGCGGCCAACAGCGCTGCGGTGACGGCGGCCATGCCCGAGCCGAACGCCACGGCCTGCGCGGCCCCTTCCAGCTCGGCGATCGCGGCCTCGACGTGGGCGACGGTCGGGTTGTGCAGGCGGGCGTAGATCGGGTCGGGCGCTTCGGCCGCGCCGGCGGCGAAGGCGTCGAGGCTGGCGCCGGCGCGGTCGAGGTCCCGCAGCGGGTACGTCGTCGACAGGTCGATCGGCGGCACGTGGACCCCGGCGGCGGCGAAGCTGCTGCGGCCGGCGTGGACGGCGCGGGTGCGCAGCGCGAGGGGCCGGGCCGCGATCGACGCGGTGACGGCTGGGGTGGTGGCGGCGACGGGCGGGCGGCGGCTCATGGCGGGCTCCTGGGCGCTGCGGCGGGTCCTGCGCCGCCTGCCTCGTCAGGATCTGCCACTCGACGCTGCGGCGTCCAGCGAATAGACTGCCGAACGCGCGGTGAATCTGCCGCATTGACCGCCGATTCTTCGAAGGATACGCCATGCAACCGAACGACAATGACCAACGCGACGCCGCCGCCGCCCACCCGAGCGGCACGCTCGACGCGGTGGACGTGGCGCTGATCCAAGCGCTGCAGCAGAACGGCCGCCTCTCGAACAAGGAGCTCGCCGCGTGCGTCGGGCTGGCGCCGTCGAGCTGCCTGGTGCGGGTGCGCCGGCTGCGCGACACCGGCGTCTTGCGCGGCTGCCACGCCGACGTCGCGCCCGAGGCCCTCGGCGTCGGCCTGCAGGCGCTGATCGCGGTGCGGCTGGCCAGGCACAGGCGCGGCGACGTCGAGGCGTTCCTCGCCCACACGCGCTCGCTGAAGGAGGTGGTCGGCTGGTTCCACGTCACCGGGGCCGCCGACTTCCTGGTCCACGTCGCGGTGCGCGACTCCGACCACCTGCGCGACCTGGCGATGGACGGCTTCACCACGCGTGACGAGGTGGCGCACCTCGAGACGAGCCTGATCTTCGAGCACGAGCGCAAGCCGGCGCTGCCGATGTTGCTCGGCGCGGCTGGCCGTCGCGTCGGCGGAGGCCGGAGCTACAGGCCGTAGCTGGCCTTGGTCGCGCCATGGAGGGCGGCGAGCTCGGCGTCGCTGAGCAGGCGGTCGTAGAAGCGGGCCGAGGCGATGCCGCCCTTCCAATAGGCGCCGCTGCCTTCGTGGCCCCAGCCGATGGTCGAGACCGCCGACGTCTGCGAGTTGGGCCGGTCGCTGAGGGTCGCAGCGGCGACGTTGCTGCCGTCGACGCCCCACTTCCAGCCGTTGCCGACGCCGGTCTGGAACGCGAAGTGGACCATCTTCCACTGTCCGTTCGGGACCTTGGCGGTGAACCCACCGTTGCCGGAGCCGGGCAGATCGTTGCAGCAGCTGCCGCTGTTGACGCGGAAGTACCAATGATCGGTGCTCCAGCGGCCGAACCAGACCCAGTCGGCGCTGTTGGCGGCGGGGCTGTCGCGGTTGACGTAGAGGCCGCCCATGTTCTGGTCGGAGCCCGGCAGCTCGGCGTAGACCCACATCACGGCGGTAAAGGCCTTCTTGCCGAGGTTGCCGTTGGCGAACTGCGCGCCCGCGCCGCTGCCGTTGAAGATCATCGCCGGCACGCCGTTGCGCACGCCCGCGACGAGGCCGCCGACCATGGTGGCGTGGGTGTTCTTGCCCGAGACGTCCTTCCACACCGTGCCGCTGCCCGACCAACTGCCCGGATCTGCGGCGTCGAAGGCGGCGACGAGGCCGTCGAAGTCGTAGAAGAAGCCCTTGGCGAGCTTGGACGACTCGCCCGCGCCGAGCGAGACCTCGACGTCGACCGCGCCCGCGGCGGCGCCCTTGGGCACGACGGCGGTGACGGTGTCGCTGCTGACGAAGGTGACGCTGGTCGCCGCGACGCCGCCGAAGGTGACGCTCATCGCGTCCGAGAAGTCCTTGCCCTTGAGCGTGACCACGGTGCCGCCGGCGACCAGGCCCGAAGCCGGCGAGACCGAGAGCAGCGTCGGCGGGGCGTTGTCGACGCGGCGCCAGGCCTTGCCGGTGCAGACCTGCAGGTCCTTGCCCGTCCAGCGCAACATGCCGGCGATGGCGGCGGTGCACGGCGCGTCGCTGTTGCCGAGCTGCACGCCGCCCTTGACCAGCAGGTCGCCGCCGACGCCGACCTTTTCGGCCGAGACGACGTCCGCGCTGATGGTGAAGCCCGCGAGCGTGCCGTCGGTCTTGGCCTGCAGGTCGCAGAGCGCGCTGTTGCCGGGCGCCTGGGGCACGCAGAACGCGGTGTCCGTGACGACCAGGGTCCAGTCGCCGACCAACGACTTGCCGAGCCAGCCGGCGAGGTCGCCGCTTTTGGGCTTGACCGTGGCGCTCCAGCTGGTGTCGAGGGCCTTTTCGTCCTTGTTGCCGCAGGGGTCGCAGAGCACGTAGCCGACCTTCTTGTCGTCGGGCGGCAGCAGCACCGCGGCGACGCTGCCGAGGTCGGTGTTGCCGAGCTTGACGGTGACGGTGATCGACTTGGCCTTGCCCCAATCCGGCAGCTTGAGCGTCGCGCTGGCCGAGGCGCCGCTGTTGTCGGGGATGGCGATGGCCGAGGTCAGCGACGCGGTCTCCTTGAACTCGGTCGTGAGCATGCCGCCCGAGACCTCGTCGAGCCCGTCGGCGGGCAGCGTGCCGGCCAGCGACTTGCAGACGAGCTTGCCGTCCGAGGCGATGCCGACGACCGCCTCGCCCGCGGCGCAGGAGCCCGACGGCATCGTCAAGCCGGTGAGCTTGCTGCCGTCGCCGAGGAAGCTGACGGCGGTCACGGTCTTGGCGACGACATCGCCCGAGAGCGTCGCGTTCTTGGCCTTGAGCGAGTTGCCGCCGAGGTCGACGTCGCCGTCGAAGGCCAGCTCGCCGACGCCGACGCAGCCGCTGCAGGCGAGGTCGAGCGCGGCGCCGCCCTTGCTGGCCGAGCCGGCGTAGTTGAAGCCGGCCTTGGCCGACGAGACGGCGCTGTCGGCGAGCGCGCCGGCGCTGACGCAGCCGGTGCAGGACAGGCTGGCAGCGACGAGGGCGTAGGGCACCGCGCGCAGCGGCTGACGCGGCAGCTCGGGGTCAGCGCCGACCTGGACGCCGAGCCATCGGTCGCCGCCGGCGAGCACGGCGGGGTCGAGCGCTTTGGTCGCGCCGAGCGCGAAGCTGAAGCGCCCACCCGTGACCGCGACGTCGAGCGCGCCTTCGGTGTAGAGCGCGGCGCCGGGGCCGCTGGCCGCAGCGTAGAGCGCGATCGTGACCTTGTAGCTGCCATCGACCGCGGGGGCACCGCCAGCGCCGACGAGGATGCCTTCGACCGCCATCGAGCCGGGCACGGCGGCCGCGACCGACGGCGGCGCCAGCAGCGCGAACGTCGCGGCGAGCGCCACGACGGCGAGGCCGAGGCGGGAGCGGTGGCGCGCGGTCGCGGCGATTTGGGCTGCAGGTTGCATGGTCAACTCCTGGGTGTCGCGCGGGCGGCGGCGCCGCGCTTCAGGGCTCCGTCACCAGCTGCACGGGGCGGCAGCTGATCTGGACGTGGCGGAAACCGCCCTCCGGCGAGGGCATCGACGGCGGCGGCGTCGAGCGCGTCGTCTCGACGTCAAGCACCTCGACGCGCACACGCAGCGTCGTCCACGCTGGATCGACGTCGGCGACGAGGGCGCGCCAGGCGTCCTGGCCGAAGATGTAGTGTTCGTAGCTCGCCTGCTGCCGATCGCTGCCCGGCTCGTAGACCATCGCGGCGCGGTCGACGTCATGGCGTAGATACCGACGCTCGACCGCGATCTCGCGGACTTCACGCTGCGGTGCGCCCTGGTCCTCGGCGACGGCGCTGCGGACGGGCCGCGGCACAGGCGACGGCGCCACCGAATGCGTCACAGAACGCGGCACCGGGCTACAAGCGACGACGCCCGGGACCAACAGCGCCACGCAGCCGGCGAGGGCCTGGCGGCGAAGAGCGCGGGCGGCGGCCGTCGAACGCGGGGGGGTCGTCATGCAGCCTCCGGCGCAGGTCACTGCGGCCGCTCGGGACAGAGGTCTCTCGCAGCAGCCTGCCACGGATCGCGGGCATTTCCAGCCCTTTCGGCGCGGCATCGCGGCAGGCGTCAGGGATCGGGGACGAGCGCCGCCGGGCGGAGCACGCGGACGAAGCGCGCGATCTGCCCGTCGGCCCGGGCCGGCGGGTGGTCGACGCGGGCGTCATCGCAGTCGCTGTGGACGTAGCCGTTGCGCTGCATCTGGCGGCGGAAGCCGGCGCGCTGCCCGCGGCCCGGGTCGACGACGACGACCTCGCAGCGCTCCTGCGCGTGGCGCTCGATGAACGCGGTCAGCGCGAAGACGTGGGCCGGCTCGTAGAGCACGTCGCTGGCGATCAGCAGGTCGAAGCGGCCCAGACCGGTGTCGAGGTCGTCCCAGCCGGCGCGGACGAAGGGGATCGGCGCGCCGCCGTTGAGCGCGACGTTCTCGCGCAGCAGGCGACCGCCCTCGGGGTGGTGATCGGTGGCCCAGACGTCGCCGCCGCGCAGGTTCAGCACGAGGCTGGCGAGGCCGACGCCGCAGCCGATCTCGAGCACGCGGCGGCCTTGCAGCTCGTAGCTGGCCATCAGGTGCGCCAGCGTCAGGCCCGACGGCCAGATGACGCCGAACAGCGGCCACGAGGCCGACGAGATGCCGAGCGTGGCGGCGGTCGCGTCCGGATCTGCGTACTGCTGGGTGTCGCGCAGTGTTCGAACATGGACGTCGAGCGCGCCGATCTCCAGCGTTTGGTAGCGATAACGGATGGGTGGCATCGGAGCGGTCCGGGTCGGAGGGGACGCGGCGTGCTCGAGAGGGGCCCGGGGGGTGCTGCGCAGCGGCGCGACCCTACGTCATCGCGGCCCGGCGGTCGATGGACGCCAAACCACGTCGCCAAAAAACTTTTTGGTGTCGCGTTGTTTTCCTGCCGAACAGTCCAAACAACGGCATGATGTCATGCGATTGGGACAGATCGCCGGGCCTTGCAGATCGCTTGATTTCGAACGATCTCGGCCCGAAATTGGCAACCCTGCGAGAATCCTTCCTTGCGATCTGAGGAAGGGAGGTCCAGACTCGCTCTCGGCCCGCCTGACAATCTCGCGAAGCCGCTTTGATGGCCCCGCATTTCGGGGTCCCTGATCCGAGAGTGTACGACCCATGTCCAAGAAGCTTTTTGTTGGTGGCCTCAGCTGGGGCACCGACGACGACGCGTTGCGCAACGCGTTCTCCTCCTTTGGCGACGTCACCGACGCCAAGGTCATCACCGATCGTGAGACCGGCCGCAGCCGCGGTTTCGGTTTCGTCACGCTCGCTGCTGACGATATGGCCGAAGCGGCCATCGCGAAAATGAACGGCGCGACCCTCGACGGTCGCACGCTGAACGTCAACGAGGCGCAAGAGCGTCGCGCGGGCGGCGGCGGCGGCGGCGGCGGCTACGGCGGCGGCGGCG
>CAZPHC010000016.1:0-9318 GCA_964586155.1 uncultured Enterobacteriaceae bacterium
AGACGGTGCTCATGTGGGGGCCGACGGCCAGACAGCGCACCATCGCCATCTGCTTTGGCGTCTCCCAGTGTGGGGAGAGTTCGTCGACATCGAGCAGGCGGCGCTCCGACATGCGCACGGCGATGGGGCGGCAGTCGGCGTCGACGCTGCATGGTGAGCCCAGGGTGAGGCCGGCATAGAACACCCAAGGGCCGTACTTCACGTTGTACTTGCGCAACCCCTCAGAGAGCACGCCCGGAGCAGGCCAGGTGAGACCAGCGTAGTCGATTTGGAAGTCCAGGAGGTTGTACTCCTGAGCCCACTGTCGGCCGGATGACTCATGGATGACGCTCAAACGAAAGTATTTCATCTGGAATTCAAAATTCCACTCATCTGCTTGCGGATCATATCCAGGCGTGACAACGCAAGCAGGATCGTCGAGCACGATAGGGGCGTCGTCGTCCGGCGCGTCCGAACCATGGTCGGAACCGGTCCAGTCATCGTTGGCTGCGGCGTCGATGTTCGAGGTTGCACTGTCCTTGGCGAGTGCTTCCGGCGAGGCCCCTGGAGCGTCCGCCGCTGGCCCGCAGGCAGCGGTCAAGACGAGGAGCGCGCAGATCTTGAGCAACGCTGCGTGATGGCGATGGCGCGCGTAGAGGTCGCGAAGGCGCTGCAGGCGCTGGCGGGGGGACCAAGCGCGGATCATGGCGCGCAGCCCTCGTCGGTCTGGCCGTCGCAGTCTTGGTCGATGTTGTCGCCTTTGCCGTTTGGGGCGCAGGTTTCGGTCGTGGGTTCGGGGGCGTCGCAGGCCGGTGCGGCGCCGATGTCTGCACAAACACTGGCTCCCGGACATGTACCGAAGTCGTTTGTTCGTGTGCAAGGCCCCGACACCTTGGAGGCGACCCCGTAGTAGGGGCAAGGTATGATGTCCTCGGGGACGCAGCCGCCCTCTTCACTGCCGCCGCAGGAAGTGCACGTGGGCTTGAGCTGGCAGCCCGCGACGCACTGCCGTACCGCGACGAGGCCGTTGGTCGCCGTGACGTCCCTGCAGCGCCACGGGTGTGTCCACGTCGAGACAAATTCTGCAGTTTCGAAATGGCAGTCGTCGTCGCTTTGGCAGGGCACCCCAAGCAAGGCGGCCAGTGACACGCACAAGTGCCAAGGGTCGAAATCGCCAACAGGCTTGTAGATCACTCTCACTGCGCCGGCCGAAGTAGAGCAAATGTCCATGCCGGTATTGGCCGCGCAAACCATGTGCTTCCGATCCGGAATGCATGCAGCCGTCTTGCAGTCGTCCGACGTCGAGCAAGGCGCTCCCACCTCGCCCGGCAATGGCCCCTGCCGCGTGGCAGAATCGTGCCCATCGCCCCTCGCATCGAGGGCGGAGTCCTCAAGCGCTGTGTCCGATGCTCGCCCATAATCGAACGCGTCCTCTCTGGCATCCTCCGTCGTCGAATCGCTTGCTTGGTCGGCTGGGCTGTCCGGCCCTGCATCCGGCAATCGAGGATCCGTACAACCAACAAGGACGGCAGTCGTCAGCAAGCGCGTTGCAATTGCAGTCGAACATGGAGCGTTCTTCATCGTTGCACCCCATCACGCGCCTGTGTCATCGATGCGACGTGCGATCTCGAGAATCGCCGCCCCCACGTTGCGCGACGTCATCTTCTACCCGCACTCCCCCATCATCGCCGAGGTGTTGCCAAGTCTCTACCACAACCTCTTGTCTCTCAAGCTTCTTGTCGCCTCGTCGCCCGACGTGAGGCCCCGAACACCAAGGCAACGCCCAAGGTGGTCGCCAGCCGGAGCGGCTCTGGGGGGCGCTGCCGCGGCATGTCCCTTAGCCGCAGCTTCGCCCGCCCCCGTCATGGCGCCACGTCGGCGATTCTGCCATCGTCGCGGCCGCCGCCTCCTGCCGTCGGGGGGCGTCTGCGAAGGGAGTGTTGCATGCGGATCGAGGTGGTGTCGGAGCTGGAGGCGATCGCGGGCGGCCTGACGGATCAACTGCGCGAGGCGGGCTTCGCCGTCGAGCGGATCGACGGCGAGACCGACAAGTTCGAGCTCTGCGTCGGCAACCAGGTCCGCATCGACGAGATCAGCGCCGTGCTGCTCGCGCTCAAGCCGCTGCTGCCGAGCGTGCGCATGATCGACGACCGCGACGACGACGTCATCGTCTTCTCGTGCGGCGGCGACGCGGCGCTCGGCCAGTACAACGTCAAGCTCTACTGCGACTCCAACGAGTTCGCGACCCTGCTGCGGCGCGACATCAGCCAGCTCGGCTTTGGCGACAGCGGCGTCCAGGTCAGCCGCCAGGACGTCAACGTGCTCAAATACGGCGGCGCCACGCCAGCCGCGCGCCAGATGCTGCGCTGGGTGCTCGCGCGCCACAACGTCCGCGTCACCGAAGAGAAGGCCTGGGGCAGCGACGACCACGACATCTGGCTGTACCTGCGCGATCCGCGCTTCGACGGCCGCAGCATGAAGGAGTCGGTCGCGGTCGAGATCTACGGCGACGACCTGGCCGCGACCATGGCGTTGCAGGCGCACATGCGCGAGCTGGGCTACCGCAACTGCTCGGTGCGCCTGCTCGACCCCGACACCCGGCCGCGCTTCTTGCTCGAACCCGGCAGCTTTGGCCGCGACGAGGGCGAGCTGCTGGCCTTGACCTCGGCGATCTGGGGCTTCTTGCAGGCCCGCGGCGTCGACGCGAGCCGGCACCCGCTCAAGGTCGACGACCCGGATCCGGCGATGCCGACACGCGTGTTGCTGCCGCTCGGGGCCTGGGCCTCGGGGGCGCTGCGGCCGACGTCGGGCGAGTGGAAGGAGCGTTGGCCCATCACCGTGCGCACCGACGACGAGCAGGCGGCGCAACCGCTGGTCGACGCGCTGCACGCGCTCGGCTTCACCGGCGTGCGCCGCGAGGCCCTGCCGCTGGCGTCGGTCGGCTTCACGCTGCGCTGGGGCGGCATCGTCGGGGTGCCGGCCGTGGCCGACGCGCTGCGCGGCGCGCTGGAGCGCCAGATCGGCGAGCTCGGCGCGTCGACGGCGGTGCCGCTGGCCGTGGTCGAAGGCGAGCGCGACGACGACGCCGTCCTCATCGACTTCCCCACCCGCGAGATCGACGAAGACGGGCTGCTGCGTCGGCTCGAGGCCGCCGCCTCGCGCTGGGAGTTCAAGCTGCGCGCCGAGCGCCTCGAGGACTACGACCTGCTCGTGCCGCGCCTGCGCGCCATGCATTGGCAGCAATTCGAGACCGAGACGGCGAGCTCGATCTCCGAGGCGCAGGTGCAATACGGCGGCGCGCCGGCCCCGCTGGCCGAGCACGTCGCGGCGCTGGTGCACCGCCTGGTCGGCGTCCGCTGCGTCGTGCGCAAAGCCTGGGACGACGACGACAGCTCGATCTGGCTGTCGCTGCCGGAGCGCCACAGCCTCGAGACCGAGGTCGCGCCCCAGGGCGTCGATCTCAGCGCCTGGTTCGCCCGCGGCCCGCGTCCGCTCGGCCAACGCGGCCTGGTCGAGGTCAGCGCCAGCCACGTCCGCGTCGGCGACGTGCAGCTGCCGCGGCGCACCGTCCAGCCGCCACATCCGCTGGCGCCGGCGCCGGAGCTCTTTGACCACTACTGCCTGGACCAGCGCACCGCCGAGACCCTGCTCCACGTCGCCGAGGCCGTGGCGCTGGCCGAACCCTGCCTGCTCGAAGGCGAGACGAGCGTCAGCAAGACCTCGATCGTGCAGTACCTCGCCAGCCTGCTGCAGCAGCCCCTGGTGCGGCTGAACCTCAACGGCCAGACCGACGCGGGCGAGCTGATCGGCCGGTTCTTGCCGCAGGGCAGCCCCGAGACGCTGCCGCTCTCGCTCGACGAGCTGGCCGAATCTGCCGAGCTGTTGCAGCCGATGACGCAGCAGATCTTGCGCCAGGCGCGCGCCGAGGCCCGCCCGCTGACGCGGGTCGAGGTGCAGCAGGTCATGGCGCGCGAGCGCATCACCCAGCATCCGTGGCGCTGGCAGGACGGGCTGATCGTCTCGGCGATGCGCCTCGGCTGGTGGGTGGTGCTCGACGAGCTCAACCTCGCGGAGCCCCAGATCCTCGAACGATTGAACTCCGTGCTCGAGCGCGACCCCTCGCTGGTGCTGACCGAGCACGACAACGAGGTCCTCGGCCCGGGCGGCACGCCGATCCACCCGTCGTTCCGCATCTTCGCCACGATGAACCCGGCCGAGTACGCCGGTCGGTCGGCGTTGAGCCCGGCCTACCGCGACCGCTGGCGCGGCTACGTCTTCGTCCACCCGCCGGGCGAGGCCGAGTACGTCGCGATGTTGCGCGCGCTGGTCTACGGCGTCCGCCCCGACGTGCAGGTGCGCGGCGCGACCTTCCGCGGCCAGCCGGGGCCCGCGCCGATGGCCGGCCTGGCCGAGGTCCCGGGCATCGACAGCTTCCTCGTCGCGCTCGCCCGCTTCCACACCGCGCTCGAGGGCGCCGTCGGTCGTGGCGGCAACCGTGGCGCGGGCCTCGGCGCCCGGCGCAAGGAGCGCTACGTCTTCACCCGACGCGGCCTGCTCAGCGTGCTCGACTACATCGCCCACGCGACCGTGGTCCAGGGCCAGTCGCCGACCTGGGCGATGCGCGCGGCGCTGGCCCGCACCTACATCGGCCGCGTCGGCAACGTCGCCGACCAACAGGTCGTGCTGCAGCTGCTCGACGCCGCGGGCATCGGCCCGTCGACCTGGCGCGTCGAGGGCCGCGTCGAGCCCGGCGGCGGCGGTCGCTGAGATGGCCGGGCCGCACGCGCCGGAGCCGCCGAGCGAGGCCGAGCGCCGCGCGCACGACGCCGCCCTCGAGGGCGAGATCCGCCAGCTCGAGGCGTTGGCGTCTGGCCTGTGCCAGGACGCCGGCGTCGGCGTCGAGATCGCGCCCGGGCCCTGGGCCTGGGACGCCGCGCGGCGCGTCTTTGTCGTCAGCGCCGACGATCTGCGCGACCACGGCGGAGACTATTGCGCCGGCGTGCTCGCGCGCCAGGTCGGCCACGCCTGGATCAGCCGCCACGGCGCGATGCGCGTCGATTTTGCCCACGAGCTCGCCGGCACGCTGCTGATCGACGCGCTCGAGGCGGCCCGCGCCGACGCCTGGATGGCCGAGCGCTACCCGGGCATCGAGCCCTGGCTCGAGGAGGTCGATGGCACGGCGCCGCCGATCCACCCGGTGCTGCCCGACCTGCTCGCGTTCATCCTGGCCTGCGCCGGCGAGCAGCGCGTGGTCCATGGTCTGCGCCAGGCCGCTGGCGAGGCCTGGGTCGCGACCTACGAGGCGCGTCGCGACTACGCCACCGTCCTGCCGCCGGCCACCGCGCCGGCCGAGACCAGCGCCGCCGATCGTGCACGCTATCGGCTCGAGGTCCTGCCGCGCCTGCTCGACGCCCGCGGTGTGCCGCCGCCCTTCGAGCAGCAGGTGCAGCTGGCCGCCGCCCGCGCCCTCGGCCTCGCCGAGGCCGAGATCCTGCCGGCTGCCGAGGCGCTCTACGCCGCCGACATCGCCGAGATCGAGCGCTACCTGGACGCGCTGCCCGAGCGCGCGGCCTGGGCGCGGCGCATGATCGCCGCCGGCGACGCGCTGCTGGTGATGGAGCAGGTCCGCCACCACCCGAGCAGCCAAGCGCCGCAGAGCGCGTGGGCGCGGCCGCTGGCCATCGAGATCTTCGACGCGATCGTGCGCCAGGTCGTGCCGAAGCGCGTGCTCGTGCGCCGCGGCATCGGTCGTCCGGCCGAGGCGCCGGTGGGCCGCGACTGGCCCGACGATCCGCAGCGCGAGCGGCCGTGGACGCCGCCCTCGCCCTACGACGCCGCGCTGCTGCGGGTGCAGGCCCAGGTCGACCTGCTGGCGCAGCGGCTCGAGGCGATCCTGCAGCCACGGCGGCGCCTGCGCCAGCGCAGCGGCTACCGCAGCGGCCGCGCCGTCGCGATGCGCCAGCTCATCGCCTTCGAGGCCGATCCGCGCCTGGTCGACCGGCTCTGGCTGCGCAACAGCATCCCGGACCGCCGCGACGTGGCCATGACGCTGCTCGTCGACCTCTCGGGCTCGATGGAGGGCGCCAAGGCCGAGGCGGCGCTGCTCGGCACGGTCCTGCTCGCCGAGACCCTCGATCGCCTGGGCGTGCCGTTCGCGGTCCACGGCTTCCAGGATGTGTTGGTGCCGCTGCGCGGCTTCGCCGACGCCTTCGACGACGCCGCCCGCCGCGCCATCGGCGAGATGCCGCAAGAGGTCAGCGGCTGCCGCTTCGGCGGCAACAACACGCCGCGCTACAACGACGACGGCCCCTGCCTGCTGGACGCGGCCAACGAGCTCCTGGCGCAATCGGCCCAGGATCGCGTGCTGATCGTGCTCAGCGACGGCCGCCCCGAGGGCTCCCGCAGCACCGCCGACGACCTCAGCGCCGCCGTGGCCCAGCTCAGCCGGCCGGAGGTGGGCCTGGACCTGATCGGGCTCGGCCTCGGCGCCCACACCGAGCACGTGCGCGACTTCTACCCGCGATCGATCGCCAACGTGCCGGTCGCGCGCCTCGCCACCGAGATCGCCGCGATCATCGAGCGCGCGCTGCTGCGCGGCCGCTGAGGGGGCACGGGGGCGCCGCGCCTCGTGATCGATAGGACACAGCACGACTCATGTGTGCACTGAATTTGCGTTCAGTGGTGAACGGGCGTACAGGTCATCTCAGGCCGACGCGCCGTCGCCGTCACAGGAGTCTGCCATGGTGATCGCTACGCAACTCTCGATCCCGCTTCCGCCGCCCGCGCCCACGACGACGTCGCGCCCCCAGCTCGCGGCGCGCGCCACGGCACGCCCGCAGGGCGTCCCGCCCGCCGCGGTTCGCGCCTCGACGCTCGCCCTGGCGCGCAGCAACCCCGTCGCGGCGCAGCTCGGCACCACGCTGCGCTGCCCGTGCTGCCAGGCGTCGGCTGCCTCGGCCTTGCCGATCTGCTACGGCATGGTCGCGCCGAGCGTCGTCGAGCAGGCCCGCCGCGGCGAGGTCGTGCTCGGCCCGGTGAACCACGGCCGCAACGAGCCTCGCCTCGCTTGCCAGCGCTGCCAGACGCGCTATGGCGCGCCACGGGCGGATCTGGATCGCTTCGGCCGTCCGCTGCAGCCGCGCCAGGCGCCGACCCCGCCGCCGCCGCCACCGGCGCAGGAGGCCGCCGCCCGCCGGGCCGAGCTGCTCGAGGTGCTGCCACTGCGTCGCGTCGCCTGAGCCGCGTCGCCTGCGTCGGGCGCGTCGCGGAGCTTCGACGTGCGCTCAGCGCAGGACGAGCGTGCGGATCCAGCGGCCGTACAGGAAGATGCCGAGGGCCGAGATCACGCCGATGACGCCCATGATGTACCAGACCATCGCCACATCGTGGGTCGCGTACAGCTGCGCGGTGACTTCCCATTTGTCTTGGCCGAGCGTGGTGACGAGCTTGTCGAAGGCCTCGCCCTGCGGGATCGCGGCGATGGCGTCGGCGCTCAGGCCCTTGGTGGCGAGCACGCCGCGCGAGATATGGTCCTTGCTCGCGTAGTGGTCGTAGAGCCACGGGCCGAGCTTGCCCTCGAGCGTCCAGCCGATCGCCAGCGGGATCTGCGAGAAGCCGAGGTACATGGCCTTCTTGTCGTCGGGGGCGAAATTGCCGATGAACTCGCTGAACTTCGGGCTCGACAGCATCTCGCCGATCGAGAACACGCCGATGGCGATCACCGACGCCCAGCCGGCGGTCGCCGCGCCCGAGAGGAATAGGGCCACGGTCGCGAGCAGGGTGCCGACGACCATCGACGTCGTCGCGCGCATCAGGCCCGAGAGCCAGGCGAAGCCAAAGCACGTCAGCATGATCAAGCCGGCGTTGAGGTTGAGCATGCCCTCGGGCTGGATCTCGGTGCCGTCGGCGTTCATCACGACGAAGAACTTCACAAAGGCGTTCTCGACCGGCTTGCCGCCGAACAGGCTCTGCACGATCTCGCGGGTGTCGACCCACTCTTCGATATGGGCCGGCAGCACGTCGAAGAGCGCGTTGAACATGAACCAGAAGCCCGAGAAGATGAGCAGGTAGACCCAGACGTGCGGCTTGCGCAGCTCGTGCAGCGACTCGGCGACCAGGCTCGGGCGCTCGACGCTGCCGGCGCGCTCGGCGGCGGCGCGGTCCAGGCGCTCTTGCTTGCCCGGCTCGGTGTACATGAACAACATCAAGAAGTTCAGCGAGATGATGCCGGCGCACGCCAGGAAGACGTACGACCACTCCATCTTGCGCATCAGGCCTGCCAGCAGCGGCCCGAGGAAGCCGCCGATGTTGACCGTCTGGTAGAAGATGCCCCATGCCATCGAGGAGTTGCCGCGGGTGGTCGACTTGACCAGTGTGCCCTGGATGCCCGGCTTGAAGATCGCCGTGCCGGTCGCCAGCAGCATCGCGCCGGCGAAGAAGCCGGCGTAGGTCGGGAACATCGCCATCGTCAGGTAGCCGAGGATCTTGACCACGGTCGACGTCGCGATCGTCTCCTTGTAGCCGTAGCGGTCCGAGAGGCCGCCCGTGAACACCGGCAACACCGACTGGATCATCGCCCAGATCATCAGGATCGTGCCGAACTCGGTCATCGTGACGCCGAGTCCGCCCTTGCTGACGGGATCCTTGGCGTAGAGCGTGGCGACGGCCTTGACGCCGTAGTAGGCGAGCCGCTCGATCATCTCCATGCCGCCGACGACCCAGAAGACGTAGCTCAGGCTGGTGATCGCGGCGACGAGGCCGAGCTGCTTGACCTCATCGAGATCGGACGACTGGCTGGGTTGTTGCGACATGCGGGCTCCTCCGGCCGGGTGGGAGGCGGGAGCCTACCCGCAGATGGCGGTCGAAGGAAGCCGGGGCAGACGGACAGACGGACAGACGGACAGACGGACAGACGGACCGCCTAGCGGCCGCGCGGCGTCGGGATGTTCGAGTCCGGCGCCTCACGCGTGTTGACCACGTCCGGCGTGCGGCGGGCCTGCGGGTTGGTCGGCGCCGTCGGGCGCTCGTCCTTGCGCTTGGAGCGATCCGTCGTCGGCGCCGTGCGCGGCGCGACCTGGTACGGCTGCGTGCGAGCGCCGCCGTCCGGGGCGGCACGGCCGGGGGCCGGGGCGGCGGGCGCGTTCGGCGCCGGGCGGGCCTCGGGCTGGGTCGGCCGGGTCTCGGGCTGCGTCGGTCGGGTCTCGGGCTGCGTCGGCACGTAGCGCGGGCCGGGGCGCGGCGTCGGCTGGTAGTTCGGCGCTGGGCGCGGCGTCGGCGCCGGGGCGGGCGTCGGCTGGTAGTTGGGCGCCGGGCGCGGCGCGGGCTCCGGGGCGGGCGTCG
>CAZPHC010000016.1:9418-128581 GCA_964586155.1 uncultured Enterobacteriaceae bacterium
GGCCGGGCGGGTGTTCGGCTGCTCTTCGCCACGCGGGCCGGGCTGGTAGCCGGGGCGCTGGGCCGGCTGCTCTTCTTGCACGCCCGGGCCGGGACGCGGGTTGGTGCCGGGCATCGGCCGGGTGCCGGTGTCACGCGGCTCGGCGCGCGGCTCGGCGCGAGGCGTCTCGGTGCGGACGACCGGCACCTGGCGCGGCCGTGCGCTCGGGATCTGATTGATGTCGCGCGGCTGCGGGTCGCGGCCGGTCCAGACCTGCACGTTCTCGCGACGCGGGCCGGCGTTGTAGACCACGACCGTGCCCGACGAGCCCTGCACGCGGGTCTGGTTCTGGATGATGACCGTCTGGTTCCAGATCGTCTGGCTGACCTGCGGCTGGACGACCACGGTGTGCACGCGCGGCTGGTAGATGTGCTGGTGGCGGACGAAGATCCAGTACGCGTGGTACTCGATGTTGATGCCCGACGGGGCCATCGGCGCCCAGCCGACGCAGCCGCCGCCGTCGCGCCACGACACCCACGCCGGGGCCCATTGGTAGCCCGGGACCCAGACCCAGCCGAGCTGGTTCTGCCAGTACCAACGGCCGTAGTGGTACGGCGCCCAGCCCCAGCTCTCGTCGCTGACCCAGGTCCAGCCGTAGTTCGTGTACTGCCACTGGCCGTAGTAGTAGGGCCGCCAACCGGCCACCGAGTTCGACGCCGGGACCCAGACCCAGCCGTAGGGCTGGACCCAGCGCCAGGTGCCGTGGCCGTTGAGGTCGGCGAAGATGACGCGCGGGTCGTCGCTCTGCTGCACCTGCGGCGCCGGCGCGACGGGCTGCTGCGTCACGGGTTGCGGCTGGTAGTAGCCGTCGTCGCGGCCCTGGACATAGACGGGGCCGCACGCCGCGCTCAGCGCGACGATGGCCGCGGCCAGCGCCAGCAGCATGTGCGTCCGCACGGTGGCGCCGGGGTGCCGGCCTCGCGACGTTGCGATGGTGTGGGTGGTGGAATTCATCTGGACCCCCTGGTTCGGTCTCGGTCGGCTCTTGCCTGGCTGGAGCGCGCCCCTAGTCTGGCCTCTGCGACGTCAGGTGCAAGCCCCTCGGCGTCGCTCGATCCGGTCAACGGAGGATCTGATGGTTCGATTCGACGCCGAAACGCTCATTCTCGACATCTTGACCAGCCGTGAGGGCGTCTTGTCGCGGGCGGGCCACGATCTGCGTCTGCGCGCCGAGCGACTCGACGCCTGGGTCGACGATGCGGGCGTGCATCTGCGCGTCGCGGCCGATCAGGTGCGCCCGATCTGCGCGCGCAAGGGCGATCGCGACGCCTTCGGCGTGCTCGGCGACGCCGACCTGCGCCGCATCGCCAGCAACGTGCAGGGCGAGGTGCTGCAAGCGCGGCGATGGCCGCAGATCGCCTTCGACTGCCCGCTGCCCGCGCCCGACGCGACCTGGGCCCAGGGCCAGCTGACCCTGCGCGGCGTGACGCGACCGCTGCGCGTCTACCTCGAGCAGCGCAACGGCCAGCTGCACGGCCACGCGACGGTGGTGCAGACGGCCTTCGGCGTCGAGCCCTACAGCACGATGATGGGCGCGATCCGCGTCGCCGACGAGGTCGAGATCCAGGTCCGCGCGCCGATCGGGCTGCGCGGTGGCGCGGCCTAGCCCTTGACGCCGCCGGCGGTCAGGCCGCCGACCAGGTGCTTCTCAAGGGCGTAGAACAGCGCCATCACCGGCAACGAGACCAGCAGCGAGGCGGCGGCGAACAGCGACCACTGCACCTCCTTGTCGCCGACGTAGTTGCGGATCTGGACCGGCAGGGTGAAGGCGACCTCCGACGACAGGAAGGTGTGCGCGAGCACGAACTCGTTCCAGGCCGACATGAACGAGAACAGCGCCGTCACGGCGATCGCCGGGGCCGAGAGCGGCAGGATGATCTTGAGGAAGATCGTCAACCTGCTGGCGCCGTCGAGGATCGCGGACTCTTCGAGATCTTTCGGCAAGGTGTCGAAGTAGCCCTTGAGCGTCCAGGTGCAGAAGGGCACCGACGACGTCGCGTAGACCAACACCAGGCCGGCGATCGAGTCGAGCAGGCCGAGCTTCTCGATCAGCACGTAGAGCGGGATCAGCGTCAGGATGCCCGGGAACATCTGCGTCGCCAGGAAGCCGAGCAGGCCGAGCTGGCGGCCCGGGAATTCGAAGCGGGCGAAACCATACGCCGCCGACGCGGCAAGCACGATGCCGAGCACGGTCGTCAGGCCCGAGATGACAAGCGAATTCCACAGCTGCGCGCCGAAGAGCCACGTCCCTTGCGCGTCGCTGCGGCCGATCACCTCGGCGAAGGCCGAGAAGTCGAGCGCCGTGGGCAGCGGCGAGGCCGACGCCGTCACCCCCGAGGTGCCCGAGAGCGCGAGCTTCACCACGTAGAGCACGGGGTAGAGCGTGACGAACGTCAGCGGCACCAGCAGCGCGTGCGGCAGCCAGGCCATCGTGCCCTTGGCCTTGGGGGCGGAGGTCTCGCTCATCGATCCACCGCCTCGGTCGCCCGCGTCATGCGGTTGGTGACCAACGTGTACAGCAGCAGCAGGCCGAAGATCAGCACCGCGTAGGCGGCCGCCAGCCCCGTCCGCCGCAGCACGGTGAACAGGTAGTAGGCCTCGGTGATGAGGATCTCGGTCTTGTGGTCCGGGCCGCCGCCGCTGACGAGGTAGATGATGTTGAAGGCGTTGAACGTCCAGATCGTGCCGAGGATGATCGCGGGGAACAGCGCCGGCTTGAGCAGCGGCAACGTGACGTGGCGCAGCTTCTGCCAGCCCGTGGCGCCGTCGATGTCGGCGGCTTCGTAGAGCTCGGCCGGGATCGACTGCAGCGCGCCGAGCGAGATGACCATCATGAACGGGAAGCCGAGCCAGACGTTGGTCGCCAGGTTGGCGGCGAACGCGCTCAGGCCGCCGCCGCCGAGCCAATCGATGCGCTCGACGCCCAACGCCGCGAGCATCGTGTTGATCGGGCCGTATTGGGTGTTGAACAGCCACTTCCACGTCAGCGCGGTGATGTAGCTCGGCACCGCCCACGGCACGATCAGCAGCAGCCGGTAGACCTTGCGGAAGCGCAGATCGGGGCGGTTCAGCAGCAGGGCCAGCGCCAGGCCGATGACGACGTGGAAGCCGACGTTGATCGCGGTCCAGAGCACGGTGTGGACGAAGGTGCGGCCGAGCTGGGTCGACTCGTCGGCCGAGATCACCGTCTGCAGCACGGCGCTGTAGTTCTGCAGGCCGACGAACTCGCCCTCGGTGCCGAGGAACGACAGGCCGACGCCGACGCCGAAGGGCAGAAACACCAGCAGGCCCGTCGCGAACACCGAGGGCCCGACGTAGAGGTAGGGCGCGGCGTCCCTGCGCGCCGCAGACAGCCCGACCGACAGGCCGGACAGCGCCGCGCCGCCGCCCGCGCCCAGGGCGAGCAGCGCGGCCGCCAGCCAGAGCTCGGCGTTGTCGAGCGCGACGTTCAGCGGCGGCGGGTCGTGCGGCACCAGCAGCTGCGCCGCCAGGATCGCGACGCCGCCGCTGCTCGCGCCGGCCAGGGGCGGCAGGGTGGCGATGGCGGCCGCGACGGTGGCGATGCCCGCGCTCGCGCCGGCCGCGAGGGCAGGCAGGCCGAGCCGCAGCAGGACCAGCCAGAGCAGCACTGGCAGCAGGACCAGGGCCCAGCGCCAGGGCGGCAGGTCGAGGCCCTGGTCACGAGGCCGCAACAGCACGCCGGCGACGCCGCTGACGGGCTTGTCGTCACCGGCGCGGAACGGCACCGCGAGCAGGGTGCCGCCGGCGCTCAGCGGCCGCAGCAGGCGCTGCCAGGCGATCGGCGTCTTGTCGGCGCTGGCCCGCGCCGCGACCGAGCTCAGCGCGCCGGCGTGGTCGAGCACCGCGTCGCGCTGCGCCGCGTCGAGGGCGTCGATGCCGACGGCGATCTCGGCGCCGCGGCTGATGCCGAACTCGTCGACGCCGCCCTCGCGCACGGCGAAGAGCGGGCCGAGGCGATGGCCGTGGCGGCGCGTCAGGTCGTCGAAGCTCTGCTGCAGCGCGCCCGGCGCGACGGCGTCGCGGCCGGCGGCTTGGGCCAGGCTGTCGGCGACGGCGACGGCGTCGACGCGCAGCGCCGCTTCGGCCCGGGCCGCCTGCAGCGCGTCATGCCCGGCGTCGGTCGCGACCACCAGCAGCGCGCCGAGCAGCAGGCCGGCCACGATGCGGGCGACCAGGCCGCCGATCGGCGTCGCGGCGCCGCCGGGCGCGGGGCTCGGCGCGTGGCTCGGCGCTGGGCTCGGCGTGGCGGCGGTCGCGGGCGTGGTCATGCGGTCTCGTCGTGGTCGCCCCGTCGCGCGGGCGGCGTTCGGTGCGCGGCGCTACTTGCGCAGCTTCTCGAGGGCGCCCGCGGCGTCCTTGGCCGCCTGCGCCAGCGCGTCCTTGGACGACTGGTCGCCGAAGATGCCGCGGCGCAAGGCGTTGCTGTACGGCGCCCAGGCGACGCCGGCCTCGACGCTGTTCGACATCGGCACCGCCGCCTCGGCCTGGGCGCGGAAGACCTTGATGATCGGATCGCCGCCCCACTCCGGGTTCTCGTAGACCTTGGCGTTGGCGACCATCTGCTTGCCCTTCTGCAAGCGCGTCAACGCGGCCTCGTCGCTGGTCAGGTAGTCGAGCACGGTCAGCGCCGCCTCGCGCTCCTGCGTCTTGGCCGAGAGCAGCACGGCCTCGGAGCCGAGGTAGGGCAGCAGCGGCTTGCCGTTGTCGGCCGTCGGCAGCGTGGCGACGCCGTACTCGACGGCCTTGTCGATCTCGGCCAGGAACCACGGCCCGTTGATGACAAACGGCACCTTGGCGTCGTTGAACATCGCCGTGACGATGAAGCCGGTCATGCCCTTGGGCAGGATGCCGTCGCTGTGCAGCTTGCGCACCGCATCCATGGCCGCGGCCGCCTCGGGGCTGTCGATCGTCAGCGCGCGGCTCTGCTCGTCGAGGACCTTGCCGTCGTACGCGTGCAGGAACGCGGCGTGGTAGTAGAGGTCGGCGGCGTCGTAGGCGAGGCCGAACTTGCCCTCCTCGGCGTTGACCAGCGGCTTGGCCATCGCCGTCAGCTCGGCGAGCGTCGCCGGCGGCTTCGGGATCAGCTTGCGGTTGTAGAACAGCACCGTGGACTTGAACGCCAGCGGCAGGCCGTAGACCGAGCGCTCGAAGACCAGCGGCTTGACCGTCGCCGGCAAGAAGCGGCGCAGGCGCTCGGGCGTCGCGAAGTCGCCCAGCGGCGCGATCAGGCCGTCGCGGGCCCAGGTGCCGATCTTGTCGTGGGCCATGATGACCAGGTCCGGGCCGTTGCCACGCGGGATGGCGACCTGGGTCTTGTCGATCATGGCGTCGTAGGGGATCGCCAGCGCCTCGATCTGCAGCTCGGCGTGCTTGTCGTTCCAGGTCTTGACCAGGGCGTCCAGCGCCGTGCGCTCGGCGTCGCGGTAGGCGTGCCAGAGCAGCACGCGCTTGGGCGTGACCGGCGCGGCGGGCACCTCGGCAGCGGCCTTGTCCGGCGCGGTCGCGGCGGCGGTCGGCTTGTCGGCGGCGGGCGCCTCGGCGGCGGGCGCGTTGGCGGGCGCCGTCTTGTTGCCGCAGCCGGCCAGCGGCAGCGAGACCAGCAGGCAGGTCACCAGGCTGGTCAGCAGGCCAGCCGGCGGGACGAGGCGGGGCAGGGCGATCGTGCGGGACATCCGGGCTCCTGGGGCAAGTCGCGGTCAGGCCGCGTCGGGCGCGACCAGACGTCGACCGTCGGCGGCGAAGAGGTGGCCGGCGCCGGGGCGCAGGCGCAGGGGCAGCACGTCGCCCGAGCGCACGCGATGCTGCGGCTCCAGGCGCACGATCGACGGCGATTGCAGGCGCTCCTGCGTCGACTCGTCGCGGCTCGACGTCGCGGCGGTCGCGCCCTGCGGGCTGCCGTAGACGAAGGTCTCGGCGCCGAGCGGCTCGACCACGTCGACGCGCAGGCGCAGGTCGGCGTCGGCGTCGGCACAGGGCTCGAGCTCTTGCGGCCGGCAGCCCAGCGTCAGCTCTGCGTCGGCGCCAGCGGCGCGCACCAGGGCCGCGATCGCGGCGTCGGCGGCGTGGTCGCCGTCCAGGCGCAGCCGCACGGTCTCGCCGTCGAGGTGCCAGCCGCCGGCCTCGTGGCGGACGCGCACCGGCCAGAGGTTCATCGCCGGCGAGCCGATGAAGGTCGCGACGAAGGTGTTGGCCGGCGATTGGTAGATCTCGGCCGGCGTCGCCACCTGCTGCAGCACGCCCTTGTGCATGACGGCGATGCGGTCGGCGAGCGTCATCGCCTCGACCTGGTCGTGGGTGACGTAGAGGATCGTCGCCTTGAGCCGCTCGTGCAGGCGCGCGACCTCGATCCGCATCGCCACGCGCAGCTTGGCGTCGAGGTTGCTCAGCGGCTCGTCGAACAAGAAGACCGAGGGCTCGCGCACGACGGCGCGCCCCATCGCCACGCGCTGCCGCTGGCCGCCCGAGAGCGCCTTGGGCCGGCGCTCGAGCAGCGCTTCGAGGCCGAGAAACCGGGCCGCGTCGCGCACGCGGCGGTCGATCTCGGCGTCGCCGAGCTTGCGGATGCGCAGGCCGAACGCCATGTTCTCGTAGACGGTCATGTGCGGGTAGAGCGCGTAGCTCTGGAAGACCATCGCGATGTCGCGGTCGCGCGGTGAGAGATCGTTGGCCACCTTGTCGCCGATGCGCAGGGTGCCGCCGGTGATCTCCTCGAGGCCCGCGACCATGCGCAGGGTCGTCGACTTGCCGCAGCCCGAGGGGCCGACCAGCACGACGAGCTCGCCGTCGGCGACGTGCAGATCCAGCGCGCGCACGATATGCACGTCGCCGTAGTGCTTGTGGACCTGCTCGAGATGGACGCTCGCCATGGTGCCCCGCTTGCTGCCGCCCCGGAAGCTAGTGCAAAGCCCCCGCTGCGACAAGGCGGCGCATCGGCCGGGTCGGCGCTACTTCTCGGTCGGCAGGCCGGCTTCTTCCCAGCCCTTGATGCCGTCGGGCATGACCCAGAGGTTGGTGTAGCCCTTGGCCGCGGCCAGCTTCGCCGCGCGGTGCGAGGCGCCGCACTTGGTCGAGCCGCAGTAGAACACGACCATGGCGTCCTTGTTCGGCGGCAGCTCGGCCTTGTCGAAGGCGGTCAGCGAGACGTTGCGCGCGCCGGCGATATGGCCCTGGGCGTAGCGCTCGGGGCTGTTGACGTCGAAGACGTGGATCTGCGCGGCGCCCTGCATCTTCTTCTGCAGGTCGGCGGCCGGGATCAGGCCGAACGCCATCGGCGTGCCACCGGTCTCGGTGCGCAGCTTCTTGTCCTCCCAGCCCTTGATGCCGTCGCTCATCACCCAGACGTTGGTGTAGCCAAAGCCGAGCGCGATCTTGGCGGCGTCGTGGCTGGCGGTGCACTTGGGCGAGCCGCAGTAGAAGACCAGGCGGCCGGCGGTGTCCTCGGGCAGGTCGGCGCGGGTCAGGGCGCGGGCGCTGGCGTGGATGGCGCCCGGCAGGTGGCCCTGCAGGAAGCGCTCCTTGCTGTTGACGTCGACGATCGTGCCGCCCTTGCCGGCGTCGATGTCGGCGAGCAGGGCCTCGCCCGTGACCATCTGGAAGGCGGCCTTGCCCTTGGCGCACTCGGCGCAGTCGCCGCCCTTGTCGCAGTCCTTGCCTTTCTCGCAGTCCTTGCCTTTGTCGCAGTCCTTGCCTTTGTCGCAGTCCTTGCCCTTGTCGCAGTCCTTGCCCTTGTCGCAGTCCTTGCCCTTGTCGCAGTCCTTGCCCTTCTCGCAGTCCTTGCCCTTCTCGCAGTCCTTGCCGTCGCAGTCCTTGCCCTTGTCGCAATCGCCGCCCTTGGCGTGATGCTCGCCGTGCTTGCCCTTGCAGCAGTCCTTGTCGCAATCCTTGCCGTCGCCCTTGCCGTGGTGCTCGCCGTGGTGCTCGCCGTGGTGCTCGCCGTGCTTGCCCTTGCAGCAGTCCTTGCCGTCGCCCTTGCCGTGGTGCTCGCCGTGGTGCTCGCCGTGCTTGCCCTTGCAGCAGTCCTTCTCGCCTTCGCCCTTGCCCTTGCAGCAGTCGCCCTTGCCGGCCGACGAGGCCTCGGTCTTCTGGGCGCCGCCGCAGCCGCTGAGCACCAGCGCGAGCGTGGCGCAGAGGGCGACGAGGATGGGCGCGTGCTGCGCGTTGCGGTGGCTTCGGGTGTGCATCGTTGGGTCTCCGGCGGGGCAGGGCCCGGCTGTGGCACGGTACAACGCCGCGCGCCGGCGTCCTATGCCCCGATGCCCGGCCTGTCAATCTCCCTCGTGGCGACGCCTGCGACCAAGAGGCCCGTCCTCTCGCGTCCTTCGCCGCGACGGGGCGCGATCTTGCGTCCCACTCGTGCATCGACGCATGCTCGCGACCGTGAGCGACCGCCGACACCCACAGCCTGCACATCCCGTCGAGATCGGCTCGATGCGCGGGCGGCTGCGCCGGAGCCGGCCGTGGGCGCTGCTCCTCGTGGCGCTGATCGCGTCGATGCCCGCGTCGTTGGCCGCCTGGCCCCGCTCGCTGCACCAGGCGGTGGTCGCCCGCACGCTCGAAGGCCGGGTCAAGCACGGCTCGGTCGTGCTCCCCGAACCGTCGGATGTCGTGGGGTTCTATCGTTGGTTGGGCCTGGCCCTGGCGGGGGCGGTGCTGCCGGACGCGGGCGGCCGCGAACGCTTCCAGGTCTACTACCCGACCGATCGCAGCTTCGACGCCATCGGTGTGCGCCGCTTCCTCGGGTTGACGGTCGACCCGAGCGTCACCGTGCACGGCGTCGGCGCCTTCGACTCCGAGCGTGAGCTCGATCGCTTCGACATCATCGCGTTTGCCTCGGCCAAGCAGCACGAGGACCACCGGCACCTGGGCCGCATCCAGCGCGACCGGCGTCACGCGCCGTTGCGCCTGGCCGGCGGCAGCCCCCTGCCGGACGACCCGCAGACGCTGCAATTCGGGCCGCTCGAGGGCCCCGGCAGCGACCAATGGGCCCTGAGCGCGCTCGCGGCCGACGTCACCACCACGGACGACGCGGTGCTCGCCGACGAGCCGTGGCGCTTCGTCGCCGAGGTCTCGAGCGGCGTGCCGGTGGCCGGCGGCGCCGGGCGCATGGCCCAGCTGCACCTCGACATGTCGATCATGGGCCTCGGCTGGGGCGGCATCGAGCTCAAGGCGGCCGGCGAGTACTTCGGCCTGGTCTGGGTCGGCGCGGCGATGGGCATCGCCCTGGACGCGTCCTCGCCATTCGCCGCGGTGCAGGCTGGCAGCAGCGGCCTCTGGGACGCAGCCGGCCGCGCCTGGTGGGCGATCGCGCTGCGCACCGGTGGTGGTCTCTGGGGCGTGTTGCCGACCCGTGCCTGGCTGGCTGCGCGCATCCGCCACAACCTCCGCGTCGTCGGCGAGGTGCTGGTGGCGCGCGCGCTCGACGAGGCGCTCGACGGTGCCGGCGACGCCGCGGCGCGTGACGCGTTGGCGATGCTCGGCCACGAGGACGACGCCTTCGTCAACCCGCTGCTGCAGCGCGGCGCGGCGTGGTTGCGCATGGACGGCAAGCCGGACCCGTGGACCGATGGCCGTGGCCCGGCCACCGAGATCGTCGCCGCGCTGGCCGAGGCCGCGACCGCAGATGGCGCCCGGGCCTACGACCTCGTCGCCTCGATCGCGGCGCCGCGCTGGCTCCAGGGCGACGCCCTGCTCGACCCCGACAGCGTCGATCCGGCCACGTTGCTGCGCGATCCGAGCGATCCAGCGACGGAGCTCGCCCGCCGCGAGCTGCTCGCGATCACGGGCCGATCGCTGCAGCGCGCCACGACCGCGACGCGCATGATGTGGGCGATCTGGGAGACCGCCGACGGCCGCTCGTCGCTCGGACGGCTGCGCCAGGGCGGTCTCGCCCACCTGGACACCCGGATCGCCCGCGCAGCTCCGTGGCAGCCGGGCGGCGACGCTCCCGAAGGTGGATGGGGCGCAGAGACGGCCGCCTGGGTCGGCGCGCTCGAGATCGGCGCTGCGTTGCTCGTCCTGCTCGCCGGCATCACCGCGCTGCGTCGACGCCGTCGGCGGTAGCGCCTCAGTCGGCGGCGTTCGCGTCGACCGGCGTCGCGTCATCGGCGTCGCCAGCGTCGCCGCCCACGGCGTCGGTCCCGGTGACGGCACCCGCAGGTTCCGTGGCGTCGTCGCCCGCGCCACTCGCCGCGTCGGTGGTGCCGTCGAAGTTGCGGCCACCCGCGTCCTTCTCGCGCTGGTCCGAGTCGTCGGTCTTGGACGGCGGTGTGTTGGTAGCGGACCCTGGCGTCGGCACCGGGTTGACGACGCAGCCGACCAGGCACGCCAGCAGCAGCGCGGGCGCCCACAGGCGTCGCCCCGACAGACGCGCACGCGTGCTCATGGGCTGTCTCCGCTCGCGTCGGCCGCGGTGCCGTCGTGTGCGCCGCCGTCTGCGTCGCCGTCCGCAGCGCGCCTGCTCTGACCGTCGTCGCCGGTCTCGGTGACGCCATCGGGTGCCGCCGCAGCGTCGTCGGCGCGCTCGCCGGTGGTGTCGGCTGCCGCGGCGTCGGACGCGCTGGCGTCGCCGGCGCCGCCGGTCGTCAGGCCGGTGTCGCTCATGCCCACATCCCCGCCGAACTGGCCGCCGTTGTCGCCGCCGCCGGTCATGCCGCCGCCGCCGCCGCTGGCCTTGTCCTCAGGCGTCGGGACGGGGTTCACCACGCAGCCCGAGGCCCCGAGCGCCAGGCAGACGGTGACGAGGAGCCAGGGCAGGCACCGCGAGAACGGACCTCGATCGGCGTCGGTTCGGGCCTGCGGGTCAACCCCGTCGCGTTTGTGTTGTCGCCCGTCCATTGCTTCGCCCCCCTCGGTCCGCGTGGCCGCCCGCCGGGCAGCCTGTCGGCCTGACACCGCTCTGCCGACGCAGTCTAGGCGCCCGTCCCGGCCCGTCGAGTCACCCGCAAGCGGGCGCTCTTCGTCCTCGCCCGCGTCGCCCACAGCATCGACCTCTGCAAGCAGCGTGCCCGAACTCGTCGGCGGCGTCGAACTTCGTGTCTGTTGGCCGGGTGATCTGCGCCAACCCCTGGAACCGGAACGAGGGATCGCATGCGGCGGCGCGCGGGGCCGTCTCTGCGCCGGCGCCCGTCGAGTGTTGAAGATTTCGACCATCGTCGGCAAGATTCCACATCTGACGCAGCGCGCCCGCGACCACCGCGACGCCGCCGACGTTCGTCCCGCCGCGGCGGGCAGCGAGGGATGTCATGGCGATCCTGGGAGCCTCCGACCGCGACCAACGTCCCTCGCCGCTGCTGCCCGGCGCCACCGTCGGCCCGTACCGGCTCGAGGCGCAGCTCAGCGCCAGCGACGTCGGGTCGGTGTGGTTGGTGCGGCATCGCGGCGACGTCGTCGCCCGGCACGTGGCCAAGCTCGTCGCCGCAGACCGCGCCGCCGACGTCCAGCGCCTCGCGGCCGAGGCCCGGTTGCTGCTGGAGGTGCCCAGCGCGGCGCTGCCGGCGATGGAAGAGTGGCTGCCCGCCGGCCGCGACGGTTGGGCGATGCTCGTCCTCGGGCGCCGCGCAGGCCGCGACCTCGCGCACGCCCTGGTCGATGCGTCGGTAGCCCGGATCGTGGCCGTCGGCGCCGCAGCCTTGCGGGCGCTGCGCTCGACCCACGCCGCGGGCGTGGTGCACGGCGACCTGCACATCGGCAACCTGCTCGTCGACGAGGCCGGCCATGTCTCGCTGCTGGACCTCGGCCTCGCCGCGCCCATCGGCAGCGGCGCCCCTGTCGGGCCTGGATTCCCGGGCACGGCGGCGCCAGAGCGGTTGCGTCTGGAGCCCGTCGACGTGCGCGACGATCTCTTCGCCCTGGCGGCGACGCTCTGGTCTGCGCTCGGCCTCGGCAGCCCGTACCCCGACTACCCGGCGGTGCTGCCGCGCGACGACGAGCGCGTCGACGTGCCGCCGCAGTCGCCGACCCAGCGCCTGCCGGAGCCGCTGCTGGGCGTGCTCGCGTCGATGCTGCGGCCCCGGCGCGCGCAGCGGCCCGCCGACGCCGACGCCGCGCTGCGGGCCTGGATCGTCGCGGCCTCGTCGCTGGGCATCGAGGTCGACGACGACACCGACGCCGCGCTCGCGGCCCTGGCGCTGCGGCCCTGGCGCACGACGCCCGAGCCCCTGCCGGGCGGCAACCTCGTCGTGGTCGGGCCGGCCGGCAGCGGCAAGAGCGCCGTGTTGCGCGGACTGGCGCTCGGCCAGGCCGGGCCGCACGCCTGGCTGCGCGGCGCCGACGGCATCGACGCGATCGACGAGCTCCTCGCCGCGACGGCCCGCCTGGTCGGGCCGCTGACGCTGGCGACGGTCGATGGCGCTGTCGCCGTCGAGGGTGGCCTCGTCGGCGTCGGCGCCGCCGAGCAGGCCCGCTTCGACGCGCTGCTCGACGCCACGCTGCGCCAGCTCGGGCCGCAGGGCTGGCTCCTGGTCGACGATCTCGAGCTGCTTCCGGCCCCGGTGATCGAGGCCGTCCACCACGTCCTCGACGGCCCCACGGACGGGCGGGCCCGCCTGGCTGTGGCCACGACGACGCGGCCGGCGCTGGTCGAGCCGGCGATCCGTGAGCTCGGCCCGGCCGAGCTGGGCGCCGATCCGGCCGGCGCGGTCGACGCGCTCGCCCAGACGCTGCTGGCCGCTGATGGGGGGCGGGATTGGGATCTCGGCCTCGTGCGCGCGATCTGGACCGCGATCGAAGGCGTACGCGGCCGGATCTGGCCGCTGGTGGCGCGGTTGGGCCGCAGCGGCGCGCTGCAGCGCGGCGCGGATCGCGTCGAGTCCAAGCTCGACGAGGGCGCCCTGGCCGACCACCTCGCCGGACTGATCGCGCAGCTCGAGTCGCCGCCGCCGCCGCCGCCGGGTCTGCTTGGCCTGCTGGCACATGTGCTGGTCGATCCCGCAGGCCTGCGCGCCGTGCCCGGCGATCCGGCGCCCGTCGTCGCCACCGCAGACGTCGCGGCCTGGCCGTGGCTGCGGGCGCTGCCGGCCGGTGGCTGGCGCCTCGATCGCGCCGCCGTCGTCTGCGCCGCCGCCGCGGTGGGCGAGGGGGGCCAGGCCGTGGCTGCGGCCCAGCGCGCGGCGTTCTGGCGCGATCGCGACCCGGACCGCGCCCTGGCGCTGCGCCTGTTCGCCGCCAGTCACGGCATCGGCGAGCGCCCGCAGGCGGCAGAGGTCGTCGTGGTGGCGCAGCGGCGCATCGACGCTGGCGATAGCCGCGGCGCGCTCGACCTCGGCCGTCAGTGGTTGGAGCGACAGGGGATCCCGCTCCAGGCCATCGACGCCGACGAGGCTGCGGCGGCGATCGGGCTCTGGACCGAGACCCTGCGTGCGGCGATGACCCTGGGCCGCTTCGACGCCGTCGATGCGCTGACGCCGCTGGCGCCGCCGGGGGCACGGCGGGACGTCAACGCACTGCTGGTGCAGGCCGAGGCCGCCTTCCGCCGTGGCGACTTCCCCCAGGCCCGGGTGGTCGCGGACGCGGTGCTGGCCGCCGGTGCCGGCGACGTGGCTGACGTGGGTTCGTGGAGTCGCCAGGTCGTGATCGCGCAGACGCTGGCCTGCTTCGCCGCGACCTGGCAGGGCGACCTCGACGCCGCGCGCGCCGGCGTCGTCCGCGGCCTCAACGCCTCGTCGCCGTGGCCCGAGCTGCGGGCCCAGATCGACTACCTCGACGCGCTGCTGCGCTACTACGCCGGCGAGATCGAGGCGGCGCGGCTGCGCTTTGACGCGCTGGTGCGCGCCGACGTCGCGCCGGCGATCACGGCGGCGGCCTGGGCCGGTCTCGGGCTCTGCGCCCAGCGTGCGGGCGACTTGCACGGCGCGCGCCGCGGCTACGACGAGAGTCGTCGTCTGGCCGAACGCGCAGGCGATCGTGCGCGCGTCCTGAACATGACCATGAACCTCGCGACCTTGGACCACGAGGCCGGCGATCTGGGCCGGGCCCTCGCGGGCTATGATCGCGTCGTCGTCGCCGCCGAGCGACTGGGCAACGTCGGCGCCGGCGTCCGGGCGCGTGCCAACCGCGGCAACCTGCGCTGGCTGCTCGGCCTGGTCGACGAAGCCTGCGCCGACCTCGACGCCGCGCTGCCGGCGCTGCAGGCCAGCGGCAACGCCTACCTCGAGGGCAACGTCGCCTGCGTGCTCGCCGAGTTGGAGCGCGCCGCCGGCCGCCTCGGTCCGGCCGCCGCGTGGATCGGCCGCGCCGAGGCGACGCTCACGGCCGTGGGTGCGAGCAACGAGCTGGCGGAGATCCGGCTGGAGTCTGCGTGGTTGGCGATGGCGCGCGGCGAGGTCGACGCTGCGCTCGAGATCGCCGAGGCGGTCGAGGCCGACGCCGGCCGTCGCCAGCAGGACGAGCTCGTCGCCCGCGCCCTCCACGTGCGGGCCCGCGCCGCCATGGCGCGCCTCGGCGAAGAGGGGCTCGCCACACGCGAGGTCGCCCGCCTGCTCGACGCCGCCATCGGCCAGCTCGCCGACGCGGCGGGTCGGCTGCCGGCCGGCAAGGTCGTGATGGCGGTGCGCTTCGACACCGACCGCGCCTGGCTGCTCGCCGCCGCCGGCCGCCGCGCCGACGCCAAGCGCCTCGCGATCGCCGCGCGCGAGCGGCTCGATCGCATCGCCGCGACGCTGTCGTTGGCCCTGCGCCGCCGCTTTGTCCACGCCGCCGCGTTCGCCGCCGTGCGCGACGTCTTGGGCCTCTGCGCCCGCCTCGACGAGGCCGCCGCCGGCGGCACCGAGCAGGCCCCCGGCCGCGCCGCCGAACGCGCCGTGCTCGCCCTGGCGCAGCGGCTCTCGGCCGAGCACGATCCCGAGCGCCTGCTCGAGACGCTGATGGACAGCGCGGTGGCGCTGACCGGCGCCGAGCGCGGCTTCCTGCTGCTCGACGCCCGCGACGGCGAGCCCGAGACGCCGGCCACCGCCGCCGACCTCGAGGTCGCCATCGCGCGCAACCTCGACGGCGAGAACCTGCGCAAGCCGCAGCACAAGCTCAGCCGCGGCATGGCGCTCGAGGTCTTCGAGAGCGGCGAGCCGATCCTCGCGACCGACGCCCGGTTGGACCCGCGCTTCGCCGAGCAGCAGTCGGTGCACGCCGGCAACCTGCGCTCGATCGTCTGCGTGCCGCTGAACCTGCGTGGCCGCACGATCGGCGTGCTCTACGTCGACAACCGCTTCGCCGCCGGCGCCTTCAGCCGCGAGCACGCGACGGTGCTCGAGTCGCTGGCCAGCCAGGCGGCGGTGGCGATCCACACTGCGCGGCTGATCCGTCGGCTGCGGCAGCGCGAGGTCGAGCTCGAGCAGAGCCGGGGCGAGGTCGTCGCGCTCAACGCCAAGCTCGAAGCCGAGCTCGCCAGCACCGAGGACGCGCTCTCCGAGGCCCGGCGGCAGCTCGTGACGGAGCGCGGCGAGGCGGCACGGCGCAGCGACTACGACCAGATCCGCGGCGACAGCCCCGAGGTCCACCAGATGTTCCGCCTGCTCGATCGCGTGCGCGACCACGACTTCCCGGTGCTGGTGATCGGCGAGTCCGGCACCGGCAAGGAGCTGGTGGCGCGCGCGGTGCACTTCAGCGGACGGCGCAAACACGGGCCGTTCGTGGCCATCAACTGCGGCGCGCTGCCGGAGTCGCTGCTCGAGTCTGAGCTCTTTGGCCACGTCAAAGGCGCGTTCACCGGCGCCGCCGGCGACCGCCGTGGCCTGTTCGAGCAGGCCCACGGCGGCACGCTCTTCCTCGACGAGATCGGCGAGATGCCGGCGAGCATGCAGGTCAAGCTGCTGCGCGTGTTGCAGACCGGCGAGCTGACCCGCGTCGGCGGCGCCGGCGTGATCCAGGTCGACGTCCGCGTCGTGGCCGCGACCCACCGCGATCTGGACCGCATGGTCCGCGACGGCAGCTTCCGCGAGGACCTGCTCTACCGCCTGCGCGTGGTCGACATCGCCGTGCCGCCGCTGCGGGCGCGTCCCGGCGACCTCGAGGTGCTGTGCGAACACTTCTTGCAGCGCAACCGCGAGGCTGGCCTGGGCAAGGTCCGCCGCATCACCAAAGGCGCGCTGCGGCGGATGCGGGCCTACGCCTGGCCCGGCAACGTGCGCGAGCTCGAGACCTTCCTCAAGAGCGCGTGCCTCTTCGCCGAGAGCGATACGCTCGACGTCGCCGACGTCGCGCCCCTGCTCGACCGCGCCACGGGCAAGGCGGCGCGGCGCACCGGCGGCGGTGGCGGCGGTCCCGCGCTGACGACCGAGGGCACGCTCGCCGACCTCGAGCGGATGTTGGTGCTGGGGCGCCTCGAGCAGCTCGGCGGCAACAAGCGCAAGACCGCAGAGTCGCTGGGGATCGACCGTGGCACGCTGTACAACAAGCTGCGCAGCTGGGGCGAGGCCGCCGATGGCTGAGGCCGGCGGGCCGCCCCCCGTGGCGCCGCTGCGCTTCGCCGGGCTCGCGCTCGAGGCGCGCATCGGCCTCGGCGGCAGCGCCGACGTCTGGCGCGGCGTCGACGGCGAGGGCAGGGCCATCGCCTGCAAGCGGTTGATGCCGCATCTGCGGGCCGATCGCGACGCTCGCCTGCGGCTCGCCCGGGAGGCCAACGCGCTGCAGGCCCTGGCCGGCGCCGCCGTGCCGACCTGGGTCGCCGGCGACGTCGACGCCGACGTGCCCTGGATCGCCACGGCGCTCGTCTCCGGGCCGACCTGGAAGCAGCTGCGCGGGGCGCCCTCGGCCGCGCGCGCCCTGGCGGTGCAGGGCCTGTGGCGGGCGTTGGCGACGCTGCACAGCCGCGGCTGGCTGCACGGCGATCTCGCGCCCGGCAACGTCGCGGTCGACGCGGACGGCCGCACGGTGCTGCTCGACCTCGGCCTGAGCCGCAGCGTCGCGCTGCCGGCGCAGGGCGACGACGACCTCGCCTACCCGACGCCTGCGTTCGCTTCGCCCGAGGTCGCCCGCGGCCAGCGCGCCGCGTTGGCGTCGGATGTCTTCGCCGCGGCGTCGCTCTCGCATTGGCTGCTGGTCGGCGCGTCGCCCGTGCCAGAGCGCGCCGGCGCGGCGCTGCGCGCGGCCCTGGCCAGCGATCCGCCGGCGATCGCGCCGCGGGCCGAGGCGCTCGCCGCGGCGCTCGACGCCGATGGTGCCGCGCTCCTGGGGCGGTGTTGGGCCTCACGGCCCATAGAGCGCCTCAGCGTGGCGGAGGTGCTGGCGCGGCTCGGGCCGATCGTCGACCGCCGGGTCGGCGCCGGCGACCGCGACGCCTTGCGCCATGCGGCGCGCGACCACGCGCCACGCCTCGGTGCGCTGCCGGTGCAGGCGGCGGAAGACCGCGCCGAGGTCGTCACCGGCGACGACGACGCAGGGGCTGCGCGCGCGCTCGCCGAGTGAGGCGCGGCGAGAGGCTAGGAGTTTCAGACACTCCGGGCGACCGCCTTCCCCACCGGCGGGAACGTGCTACGCTGCAAGGCGTCACCGGGCGTCATCCCCTCCCGGTCCGTCGGATCCATGCAACGCAGCACGAGCACGCATGGTCGTACGGGAGGGGCTTTGCGCTGGATCGAGCTTTCACCCGGGTTTGCCTGCAATTGTCGTTGTTCGGGCTGTTTTTCGTGCAGCGCCGATAGCGACGCGCAGATGTCCACCGACGAGGTCCAGGCCTGGCTGCTGCGCAGTCGGCGCCAGGGCGCGCAGCATCTCTGGCTCTCGGGCGGTGAGCCGACCCTGCGCAAGGACTTCCTCAAGACGCTGCGGAGCGCGCAGTTGCTCGGCTTCCAGCGGATCAAGGTCCAGTCCAACGGCATGATGTTCGCCTACGCCGACTTCACGCGTCGTGCCGTCGACGCAGGCATGAACGAAGTCAACCTGCTGCTCAAGAGCCTGGACGCCAAGGTCCACGACGGCCTGAACCGCACGCCCGGCTCCTTCCAGCTGCTGGGGCAGGGCATCGATCAGCTGGGCCGCCTGCGAGCCGAAGGGCGCAAGATCCGGCTCGAGGGCGACATCCTCCTGACGGCGCGCAACTTCCGCGAGCTGCCGGAGCTGGTGGATGCGTACGTCGCGCGTGGCCTCGTCCACTTCAACATCTGGCTGTTCAGCCTGGTCGACCAGGGCGAGCGCGACTTGCGGCGCCTGGTGCCGCGACTGTCGACGGTGCGACCCTACCTGATCGAAGCGTACGATCGGGCCGTCGCGCACGGCTGCACCCTGACCTCGCTCAACACGCCGCAGTGCATCGTCCCGCCCGACCGCTGGGGCATGCAGTTCGACGCGTGTGGCATGGATCTGCTGGTGGTCAACCCCGGCGGGCAGGCGTTCATGCTCCAGGACTCCAGCATCGAGCAGGGCGTGTTCGTCGCGGCTTGTGACGGCTGTGCTGTGCGCTCGCATTGTCACGGCATGCGCCAGGACTACCTCGACGTGCACGGCCTCGACGAGATCGTCCCCGTGTCCGCAGAGGCCGCCGCGCGTCACTCGCCCGTGGGCAGCATCCTCGAGATTTGACCGTCCGCGCAGGGGGCCGTCCGCCGCTGTGGCTGGCGTTGCCGAGGCCACCTGCGTCGCCTATTCTCCGCGCCCGCGCACGCGCCCGCCTCGGAGCAGCTGCGCCTGGAGGCTCCATGACCAACGCTCCCGACCCGAAGCGCGCGGCGTCGCCCTTCCGCAAGCCCGAAGCCGAGCCCGACTTTCCGGCCCTGGAGCGCGAGATCCTCGAGCTCTGGGACAAGGGCGACGTCTTCGCCCGCTCGGTGCGCGGCGACCAGACCTTCGTCTTCTACGACGGGCCACCGTTCGCCACCGGCCGGCCACACTACGGCCACCTGCTCGCCGGCACGCTCAAGGACATCGTGCCGCGCTATTGGGCGATGCGCGGCTACCGCGTCGAGCGCCGCTTCGGCTGGGACACCCACGGCCTGCCGGTCGAGATGGAGATCGAGAAGGACCTCGGCCTCTCCGGGCCGCGCGACATCGAGGCCCTGGGCATCGACCGCTACAACGAGGCCTGCCGCGGCATCGTCATGCGCTACACCGAGGAGTGGCGCCAAGTCGTGCGCCGCATCGGCCGCTGGGTCGACTTCGACAACGACTACAAGACGATGGACAGCTCCTTCATGGAGTCGGTCTGGTGGGTCTTCGGCGAGCTCTGGCGTCGCGGCCTGGTCTACCAGGGCTACAAGGTGATGCCGTATTCGTGGCGCCTCGGCACGCCGCTGAGCAACTTCGAAGCCAACATGGACTACCGCAAGGTCCAGGATCCGGCGGTGACCGTGCGCTTCCCCGTCACGGGCGTGCGCGACGACGGCGGCGATCCGGGCCGATCGGCCTTGGTCGGCGCGACGATCCTGGCCTGGACGACGACGCCGTGGACCCTGCCGTCCAACGTCGCGCTCTGCGTCGGGCCTGACATCGACTACGTGGTCGTCGCGTTGGACGGCGAGCGCTACGTCCTGGCCGCCGCCCTGCGCGAGAAGGTGCTCGGCGAGGCCGGCGAGGTCGTGCAGACGCTGCCCGGCAGCGCGCTGGTGGGCCTGACCTACGCGCCGATCTTCGACCTCTACGCCGACCGCGCCAGCCAGGGGGCCTTTCGCGTCGTCGCCGACGGCTACGTCACGACCGAAGACGGCACCGGCGTGGTGCACCAGGCGCCTGCGTTTGGCGAAGACGACTGGCGCGTCTGCGCCCGCGAGGGCATCGCCCTGGTCGACGCCACGGACATGGAGGGCCGCTTCACGGCCGACGCCGCCGGCATCGCCGCGGGCGCCGTCGTCGGCCTGCACGTCAAGGAGGCCGACAAGCTGCTGATCGCCGACCTCAAGGCGCGCGGCCGCCTGCACCACCAGGCCACCATCGACCACGACTACCCGTATTGCTGGCGGTCGGGGACGCCGCTCATCTACAAGGCGATCTCGACCTGGTTCGTCCGCGTCACCGATCTGCGCAGCCAGATGGTCGCCAACAACCTGCAGACGCGCTGGGTGCCCGAGTACGTCGGCGGCAAGCGCTTCGGCAACTGGCTCGAAGACGCGCGCGACTGGGCCATCTCGCGCAACCGCTACTGGGGCACGCCGCTGCCGATCTGGATCTGCGAGGCCTGCGGCCAGACCGACGTCGTCGGCAGCGTCGCCGAGCTCGAGCAGCGCGCCCGGGCCGGCGGCCACGACGTCGGCGCCGGCATCACCGACCTGCACCGGCACCATATCGACGGCCTGGACTGGAGCTGCGGCTGCGGCGCCGGCCGGATGAAGCGCACCGCCGAGGTGCTCGACTGCTGGTTCGAGTCCGGTGCGATGCCCTACGCGCAGAACCACTACCCCTTCGAGAACAAGGAGCTCGTCGAGCAGAACCTGCCGGCGCACTTCATCGCCGAGGGCTTGGATCAGACCCGCGGCTGGTTCTACACCCTGCTCGTGCTCTCGACGGCGCTCTTTGACCGGCCGGCGTTCCGCAACGTCATCGTCAACGGCCTGATCCTCGCCGAAGACGGCCAGAAGATGAGCAAGCGGCTCAAGAACTACCCCGATCCGGCCGAGATCCTGGAGCAGTTCGGCGCCGACGCCCTGCGCGCGTACCTGATCAACTCGCCGGTCGTGCGCGCCGAGCCGATGCGCTTCAGCGAGCGCGGCGTGCGCGAGGTCGTCCGCTCGGTGCTGCTGCCGCTTTGGAATTCCTACAGCTTCTTCGCCACCTACGCGGTGGCGGACGGCTGGGCGCCGCCGGCGCAGAGCAGCCCGGTCGCCGAGCGCGCGCTGCTCGACCGATGGCTCGTCAGCATGACGCAGTCGCTGATCGCCGAGGTTCACGCCGAGATGGAGGCCTACCGCCTCTACAACGTGATCCCGCGCGTGCTCGGTTTTGTCGACCACCTGACCAACTGGTACATCCGCCGCTCGCGTCGGCGCTTCTGGCGCAACGACGATCCGATGGACAAGCAGCACGCCTACGAGACGCTCTACGAGGCGCTCGCGGTGTTCACGCGCATGTTGGCGCCGATCCTGCCGTTTTCGGCCGAGCTGCTGTTCCAGCGCCTCGAAGCCGGCATCCGCGCCGGCGCTGCGGACTCGGTGCACCTCGAGGCGATGCCGATGGCGGACGCCTCGGTCGTCGACGGCGACCTCGAGGTGGCGATGGCGGCGATGCGCGAGGTCGTCGCGCTCGGCCGCAACCTGCGCGAACAGCACAAGCTGCCGGTGCGCCAGCCGCTGGCGCGCTTGCAGGTGGCGTTCGGCCACGGCGCGCCGAAGGATCTGCGCGACGGCGCCGGCGCCCTGGCCCAAGAGCTGCTCGGCATCGCCGCCGACGAGCTCAACGTCAAGCAGGTCGAGGTCGTCGAGCTGCAGAGCCTGGTCAAGCTCAGCGCCAAGGCCAACTTCAAGACCTTGGGCCGTCGCCTCGGGCCGAAGATGAAGCAGGTCGCCGGGGCCGTGGCGCAGCTGCCCGACGCCGCGCTGCAGACGCTGCTCGGCGGCGGCAGCGTCGAGGTCGAGGGCGAGAGCATCGGCCCCGACGACGTGCAGATCGTCAGCGAGGCCCGTGGTGACGGCGCGATCGCGACGGCCGGCGACGTCACGGTGGCGCTCGACATCGCGGTCGACGAGCCGCTGCGCCTGGAGTACGTCGCCCGCGAGGCCGTCAGCCGGGTGCAGAACGCGCGCAAGGCCGCTGGCCTGCAGGTCGAGGATCGCATCGTGCTCAGCCTGCGCGCCGGCAGCCCGGCGATGGCCGAGGCGCTCGCGGCGCACGGCCCGTGGATCGCGGCCGAGACGCTGGCCGCGAGCCTGCACGCGCTCGAGCTCGAGCACGAGGACGCGGTCTGTGGCGGCGAGCCGCTGGCGTTCGCGCTGCAGAAGGCCTGATCGCGCGCCGCGGCATCGGATCGCGGCGTCCGGTCCCTGCGTCAGCGCCTGGCCGCCATCCCGGCCGCGACGCTCGCGTGGCAGCGCAGCCAATCGCTGGCGGACGCGAGCACGCCCTCCTCGCCCGTCAGCCTTGCCGCGCCGGCGTCGCGGCAACGCTCCAGCGCAGCGACGCGCTCCGCCGCCATCTTCGGCGCAGGCTTGGACGGCCAACGCAGGGCGAAGGCCTGGTCCTCTTCGCGCGGACCCTGGCCGCGCACCGCAGGCAGCGTCGCGTCGGGCTCGACGCCGAGGGCCTGGATCTGCACGCCTTCGCCGGGGCCGAAGTAGCCGATGGTCAGCGCCAGGCGCCCGGCCGCGTGCCGCAGCGCGATCGCGTCCTGTGCCGTCGCCTTGCCGAAGCTGCGCGCGCCGACGATCAGCGCGTGGCCGTGACGCCGCAGCGCCGCCGCCACCAGCTCGCAGGCCGAGGCGCAGCCGCTGTCGATCAGCACGACCGTGGGCACGCCGGTGCAGACGCCGGCGCTGGTGTCGCTGCTCAGCGTCGCGCTGCCGTCGCGCGTCGTGGCCTCGGCCGCCTTGGCCTCGCCGACGAGGATCCCGAGCACCTGCATCGCGACCGAGATGACGCCGCCCGGGTTGCCGCGCAGATCGAGCAGCAGCGCGCTCGGCGCCGGCTTGCCTTTGGGCCGCAGCAGCGCGTGCAGGCGCTCGGCGCCGCCTGGGGCGAACTTGCCGATCTGCACCCGCAGCGCCGAGCGCAGGCCCTTGCCGATCCAGCGCGGCGGCAACGGCGTGGCGACGATGTCGGGCACGGTCACGTCCTGCACCGTCAACGAGACGTCGCGCGGCGCGAGCTCGCCGGTCTGCATCCGCAGCTTGACCAGCGTCCCTGCGGGCTTGTCGAGCGCGCTCGTCAGTTCGGCCCGCGACATGGCCGTGGCGTCGAGCTTGCCGATGGCCAGCAGCGCGTCGCCCACCAGGATCCTGGCCCGTTCGGCCGGCCCATCCGCCTCGAGCTTGGCCACGCGCCAGCGCCGATCGACGCGGTGCAGGCGGAAGCCGAGCTCGGCGTGGTGCGCGTCGGCGTCCTGCAGCTCGGCGTAGCTGCGCTCGGTCAGCAGGCGCGAATGCGCGTCGTGCGCGCGCAGCAGCCAGGTCGCGGCGTTGCGCCACGCCTGCGGATGGCGCGCTGCGGGCAGCCGCTCGAGCACCGTGCTCATCACGCAGCGGAAGGTCGGCTCGTCGAAATCGATGTCCCAGGCGGCCAGCACCTCGACCTCGACGTCGCGGTTGCGCAGGCCGCCGAGGCGCATCGGCGCGATCTCGAGCCGCCACGGCGTCGTCCAGCGGCGACCGGGCTTGCGCCGCTGCTGCACGTCCGCGCGGGGCGGGCCGCCGCAGCGCAGCGGCGCCGACGGGCCGGCGAAGCCCGGCGCGTGGACCTGCTCCACCTGCAACCAGCGCGTCGGCAGCAGCTCCTCGGGCTCGGGCAGCGTCGACAGCGCGCCGTTGGCCGCGGCGACCCAGGGCCGCGGCGTGTTCAGCTGCGGCGCGATGTGCCGATCCCGGATCTGCGCGACGATCTCGTCGAAGGCCGCCGGGCCGAAGACGTTCGGCGTCGCGTCGGTCGCCGCCCGCGCGGGTCGGCTCGTCACCAGGACGAGGCAGGCGACGACCAGCGCCAACCCGACGTGGCGGGCGAGCGTGCGCGTCCGGCGCCCTGATCCGGCCCGTGTGGGTCCAGCCATCGGACCGGGTTCTGGTGGACGATGCTGCAGCGCGCTCATGGCCCCAGCGTGCGGACGCGCGCCGCGACTGGCAAGTGCGATTTGGTCAAGGTTTCTTGGGCTCGTCGGCGCGCCACGCTCCCGAGGTCGCGACCGCCGACGGCACCGTGCGGGCCCCCCAGCCCGCCGCGCCACCCTGGAGCCGGGCGCAGACGACCTCTGCGACATCGATCAGCGGCTGCGCGGATTTGTGCAGCACACGCTCGCTGGCCTGTCGCAGCCAATGGGTCTCGCTCGGCCCGAGCTCGCGCGCCGTCAGCACGATGACAGGGACCTCCGCGATCGCCGGATCCCGGCTCTTCTCGAGCAAGAAGCCGAAGCCGTCGAGCACCGGCATCTGCAGGTCGAGCAGCACGAGGTCCGGGCGCAGCTGGCGCAGCATCACCAGCCCCTCGCGGCCGTCACGCGCGGCGAAGACGTCGACGCCGCGCTGCTGCAGGTGCCGGGCGAGCAATTCGCGGGTGCGATCGTCGTCGTCGACCAACAGCAGCCTCGCGACCTGCGCCGGGCGGACGTGGCGTTCGATCCGTTCGCGCAGCCGCTCGGCGGCCACGGGCTTCTGCAGGAAATCGGCCGCGCCGAGGGCGAAGGCGCGTCGGCTATCGTCCGAGACGGTGACGACCAGCACGGGCACGTCGCGCAGCCGCGGGTCGCCCTTGAGCTCCTGCAGCACGGTCCAGCCGTCCATGCCGGGCAGCTGCAGGTCGAGCAGCACCGCGGCCGGGCGCTCGCGGCGGATTCGAGCCAGCCCCGCTTCGCCGTCGCGCTCCCAGACGACGCGGCAGCCGCAGCCGTGCAGGTGGTGGTGGAAGACGTCGGCGGCGTCCGTGTCGTCTTCGATCAGGACCACGGTCGGACCGATCTCCTCGGTCACGGTGTCGACCGCCCAGGCCGGGTCGTCCGCGCTCTGGCCTCCTTGCGCCCGCAGCGCGCGATCCGGCACGCGCAGCGAGAACGTCGAGCCCACGCCCGGCTCGGACGCGAGGTGCAAGCGGCCACCGAGCAGCTCGGCGAACGCGCGGCTCAGCGAGAGGCCGAGGCCCGTGCCGCCGTACCTGCGGGCGATCGCGCCGTCGGCCTGGGTGAACGCCTCGAACACGCGCGCCTGCTGGGCCTCGTCCATGCCGATGCCCGTGTCGACGACGTCGAAGCAGAGCCAGACCCCCGAGGGCGTGCGTTCGCGCCGACAGCGCAGCGAGATCGTGCCGCCCTCGGTGAACTTGGCCGCGTTGCCGAGCAGGTTGACCAGGATCTGGCGCAGCAGCCCCGGATCGGTCGTGGCCGAGCCCAGGGACTCGACGCCCTCGATCTGCACCTCATTGCCGCGCTCCTGGGCCGCTGGCAGCACGGCGGCGACCGCGCCTTCGACCACTTCGCCGAGCCCGACGTGCGCGAGCGCGACGTCGGTCTTGCCGGCCTCGATCTTGCTGAGATCGAGCACGCTGTTGATCAGGCCGAGCAGGTGTTGGCCGGCCGACGTGATCTTGCGCAGATCGTTGCGGTGCAGCTCCTCGGCCTGTGGGTGCAGCTCTTCGAGCAGGATCTCGCTGTAGCCGAGGATCGCGTTGAGTGGCGTGCGCAGCTCGTGGCTCATGTTGGCCAGGAAGGCGCTCTTGTGGCGGCTGGCCGCCTCGAGGTCGGCGTTGGTGTGGCGCAGCGCCTCGACCAACGCCTGCTGCTGCTCGAACTGGCGACGACTCTGCAGCGCCAGGGCCAACTGGCCGCAGAAGACGCGGATCAGCTCGCGTTTGGCGTCTGCGAAGAGGGCGTCCGAGGCCAGCGCGGCGACCAACACGCCCCATACCTGGGCGTCGACCAGGATCGGCGCCACCAGCAGCGAGCCAGCCCGCGCCTGGTCGAGCAGCGCCAGCTCCGACGCTGCCAGCGCGCCGGCGCCATGCGGGGCCCGCAACACGGGCTCGCCCCGCGCGAGAGCGTCCGCGAGGACACCCGCCGAGGTGGGCGTCAGCGGCGGCAGCGCCTGCTGCCCCGCCGCCCCGCAGAGGACGAAGGCACCGTCCTCGAGGCGCCAGATCGCCGTGCCGACCGCGCCCAGGGCGTCGAGGGCGGTCTTGGGCAGGATGTCCAACAGCCGTTCGCCGCGGGCTTCTGCCGGCAGCGAGCCGGCCTGGCCGAGAAATCGCTGCAGCTCCACGCTCTGCCACATCTCCAGCAGGCTCGCGGGCGGCGAGAACGCGAGCGGATAGAGCACCGCGATCGCGACGGCGAGCAGCAGCTGCACCGAGCGCAGCGACCCGGCCGCCGCCCCCGTCAGCGAGGTCAGGCCGACCAGGGCGAGCAGCGCCAGGGCGCCCGCGGCCCCCAACAGCAGGCGGGCCCTGCGCACGCCGCTGCCGGCGAGCGCCCCGTCCAGGAGCAGCACGGTGGCGTAGCCCTCGATCGTCAGGAACCAGGCCAGCAGCGCAAGTTGCCGCACGCCGTCGGGCGCCGCACGCGTCTCGACCACGACGATCACCGCGAGCACCGTGCCCAGGGTCGTCGCGTGGCGCACCCAGCGCGGCAGCGGGCGCAGGTGGCTCGCCAGCCGCAACAACGCCAGCGGGTGCAGCACCAGCGCCGCCGAGCCGACGATCTCGACCCACGCCTCGTGCGCAACGCCGAGGTCGACCACCAGCCCCGTCAAGCTCGGGATCGCCAGGGTCGCGAACATCCATGCGATATCAAAGCGTTGTCGAGATGGTTGTCGCAGGGAGCCGGCCGCCGCCAGCGCCGCGAGCGCGACGAAGGCCAGGCGGACGAGGGCGGGGCCGGCGTCGAGTTCACCCACCCGAGGCCTCTGCGAGCGCCGGGGGCGCGGCCTCGTCGGCCGTCGGCACGCTGCGGAAGAGCTTGACCCGGCTGCCCGCCGCGCCTTGCACCGTGCCGGCGAACGTCGCGTGGTCGTTGCCGTCGCCTTGTGACGCGCTCCAGGTGCGCTCGCAGCACCAGACCTCGCCGGGCGCGGCCAGACCCTCGATGCGCTCGGCGACCTCGACCGTCGTGCCCCAGAGGTCGAAGGCGTGCTGGCTGCCACCCACGACGCCCGCGATCACCGGGCCCGTCGCCACCGCGACCCGAACCTGCCAACCCGCGAGCGAGGCAGACGCCGCACGCACCATCGCGGCGGCGCAGGCGCGCGCGGCGCGGGCTGGCTGCTCGACCCGATCGTCCAGGCCGACGACGCCGACGAAGCGAGCCCCCGTCGTGCGCAGCTTCTCGACGCCGTGGTCGGCTGCGACAGCCTCGAAGCGACGGACCACGTCGTCGAGGTAGGTGACGACGACCTCGGGGGCATGTGTCTCGCAGTAGCGCGCGAAGCCGAGCACGTTCGCCACGACCAGCGCGACCTCGGCGTGCTTGCGCGGCGCGACGTGGCCGACCTCGCGCAGGGCCTGATGCGTGTGGGCCGGGAAGCTCGCGTACAGGTAGCGATCGACGCGCTCCCGCTCGTCGTGCAGCTCGCGGACGCGGTCGCGCTCGGCGTCGGCCAGCAGCTTGCGCAGGACATTGCCGCGCAGTCGCGCCTGCAACACCGCAGGATCGACGGGTTTCTGCAGGAAATCGTCCGCACCCGCGTCGAGGCAGGTGGCGAGACGCGCGCTGTCGGTGTGCCCCGAGACCATGATGACCGGGATCCGCTGCGAGCTGGGGTTGGCCTTGATCGCCCGCAGCACCTCGACGCCGTCCAGCCCAGGCATCACGATGTCGAGCAGGATCGCGTCCCAATTGGCCAACCGCACCAGCTCGAGCGCCTCGCGGCCGCTGCCGGCGGTGGCGACCTGGTAGCCGAGCCGGTTGAGCCAGCGCGCCATCAGCTCGGTGTTGGCGGGCTCGTCGTCGACGACCAGCACCCGGCGGTCGCCCGGCGAGAGCTCCGGTCGCGACGGCCGGCGGCCGCGTCGGATGGGCAGGACGGTCGCGCCGACACCCGGGTGGACCGGATCCAAGGTCCGCGCCAGCAGGTCGATCGTCGGGTCATGGTGTTGATCCAGGATCTGCAGCACGCGCCGGGCGGCGTTCTCGATCGCGAGCAGGCAGTCGGCGGCGTCCTCGCGACAGACCGGATCGCCGATCTCGACCACGCAGGCGGTCGCGTCACCGACGAGGTGCAGCACCTGCAGCGCCAGGCTCGCCATCTGCCGGCCAAAGACGCCGTCGACCCGCGAGCGCAGGCGTGTGATCTGCGCGCCATCGGGGCCGAAGGCGGCCGTGTCGTCGCGAAGAACTGCGATCTCGCGGACCTTGGCGGTGATGTCGTGGCCGACGGCGTCGATCCGGCCCGCGAGCTCGAGCAACGCCGCGGGCAGGTGCAGCGAGTCGTCGCGCAACAGGTCCACATAGCCGACGATGATGTTGGCGGCGTTGCCCAGATCGTGGCGCAGCATGCGCTGCTCGCCGATGACCGAGGCCTCGTCTGCACGCGTCTGGCCGCGGGAGCGCGGCGTCTGCTTCGGGTTCATCGCAATGCCTCCATCTTGGCCAGGAGCCGTTCGAGGACCACTGGCTTGGTGTCGAAGTCGTCGCAGCCGGCGGCGAGCGCGGCGTCGCGGTCGCTGGCCAGGGCGTGGGCCGTCAGGGCGATGATCGGCACGCGCTGCGTCCGTGCGTCGGCGCGCAGGCGGCGGGCGGTCTCCCAGCCGTCGATGCCCGGCAGCCCGAGATCGAGCAGGACCAGGTCGGGGGGCGCGGTCGCGGCCATCTCGAGGCAGGTCTCGCCCGTCTCGGCGCAGGCGACGTCGAAGCCCCTGCGCACGAGCCGGCGCGTGAGCATGTCGCGATTGAGGGCGTTGTCCTCGACCAGGAGCACGCGGGTCGCCATGGAGCCTCCTCGTGTCGCAGGAACGAACCCCAGTGGTCGCCGTCCTGCGGAGCGCAGCACGCGCACGGCGTGCTGACGCTGGGATGAACGGACGAGGTCGGGACGACGGTTGCCTCGCAGTCTGACAGGCGACGGATCGGGCGCAACGGCTGAGTTCGTTTGCCGCAGAATTGCAAGACGTTGCGGGTGCGTCCGCCGGGGGCGCGGGCCGCAGAGGGCCGATGCGAGGCTGGCGTCGACGCGGCGCGCAGCCGGCGCGATGGCGTTTGCGCGTCGCCTCCTGCCTCGCTACGATGAACGCTGGCGTGGGTCGCAGGAGGCCGTTTGCGAAGGTCCGTCGACAGAACCGGCCTCGAACCGTCCGGGCGTTGGCTGTTCTTTGCCGACGACGATGGCGCGGTGCTCCGCGCCGGCATCGGCTCGGGGCCTGGCGGCCGCCTGCGCGTGGGTCGTGATCCCGAGCGCAACGACATCTACCTGGACCATCCCAGCGTGCCCGCGCACGCGCTGATCGTCGTCGAGCGCGAGGGCGTCGACGTGGTCAAGATCTACGAGGGTGCCCGCGTCGCGCTCAACGGCGCGGTGGTGCAGGGCATGCACCGGCTCTACGCGGGCGATCGGATCCGCGTGGGCGACCGGCTGTTCACCTATGGCCGCGACGATACGCCGCCGGACCTCGCCATCGGCATGACGGTCGTCTTCGGCGGCGAGGTCGTCAGCGCGACCGTGCTGCGCGACACGCGGATCCTGCTCGGTCGAGGCGGCGACCTCGCGCTCGACGACCCCTCGGTGCTCGAGCATCACGCCGTGATCGAGGCCTACGGCGAGGACGCGGTCTTTGTCCGCACCCTCGACGCCGACGCGACCACCTGGCTCGACGGCACGCGTCTTCTCGGGCGCCTCGCCCTGACCGACGGCAGCGTGCTGCAGCTCGGCCGGGTCGAGGTCGGGATCAAGATCCTGACGGCCGATGGCCTGGGCCTGCTGACCTTGCCCCGGCGCCGGGCCGAGCGTCCGCATCGGGTGACCGGCGCCTACGCCGCGGGCCAGCCTGCCGCGCCCACCGAAGAGGTGCCCGCCGTCACCGTCATCGGTTCGGTCTCGGACCTCGGGCTCGACGTCCGCGCCGCCGCGGCCGACCCCGGCGGTGACGCGGACCTTGGCAGCTTCGACGACAACGCGACCGGCCGCTACGTCCCGACCGACCGCAGCCGCCCCGCGCATTGGTCGACGGGGGCCACGCCGCCACCCGCCGCCGCCCCCGTCGCTGGCCGCCGCGCGCCCGAGGCGCCGCCAGCCGTCGAGCAGAGGCGCAAGGCGCCAGAGGGGCCGTCCGTGCGCGTCCGCGGCGCTGCCGTGCAGCCGGCGGCAGGCGACGCGCCGTCCGCGGTCGCTGGCCCGGTCGTGACTCGCGCCGCGCAGCAAGGGACCGCGCCGCCGCCACCTCGCGTCGTCGACGGTCCCAACGACGGCCGTCGGCGCCAGATCCACCCCGAGCAGCAGGCGCCGATGGTGCCGACGATCCGCCCAGGGCTGCACGACGCCGAGACGGCCACGCTCGACACGCGCGGCGTGCCGGACATGATCGAGGCGCACTTCCGCGGCAAGGGCCAGGACGTGCCGAATTGGGCACGGACGGGCGCGCACGCGCCGGCGCCGCCGCAGATGATCGACCACGACGCGCCGACGGGCGATCCGCGCCGCGACGCCCGGCCCTCCGAGAGCTTCCGCCGCAGCGACGCCTTCCAACGCCCGGCGCCGCCGGTCCAGCGGCCGACGAGCCCGCAGCGGGCCTCCAGCGCGCACGAGCCCTACCGGCCGTCGCGCGAATCCGGCTTCCGCCAGACCGGCGGCCATGTGCCTGCCGCTGGGGTTCCGGCGCCTGCGCAGCTGACGGTCGCGTTGGCGCCGATCCCTGACGCGCCGCGCCTGCCGCCCGAGCCGGTGCGGCCGCCCGTGGCGCAGGCCCGGCCCGCGCCGGTCGAGGTGCCGATCGTCCAGGGCTACTCGCACCACGATCCCGAGCGCATGGCCGCCGCCGAGCGCGATCAGCCGCCGCCGCTCCGTCGCGGGCCCACCGACGACGCCCAGCGCCATGTGCGCGCGCGCGTCATCGACGGCAGCAAACGCCACGGACCCGGCTCGGACGGCAAGGCGTGACCCGCCCCCCGCCAGCGCCGCAGCTCGACCTCTTCGCGGGCGGCGGCCGCCTGCTCGGCCTGCCGCCGCATCGCGGCGGCGTGCTCAAGTGGATCGGCAACAAGCACCGCGTCGCCGCCCACATCGCCGCGCTGCTGCCGCGCGAGTTCGGCACCTACATCGAGCCCTTCGTCGGCTCGGGCGCCGTGCTGGCCGAGATGGCGCCGCGTCGGGCGATCGCCGCCGACGTGCTCGCGCCGCTGATCGCCATCCACCGCGCCGTGCGCGACGAGCCCGAGCGGCTGGTGCAGGCCTACCGCGAGCGGATCGAGGCCTACGAGGCGGGCGAGCGCGACGGGGCCTACAAGGCGATCCGCGCCGATTACAACGCCGCGCCCAACGGCGACGATCTGCTCTTCCTCGCCCGCACCTGCTATGGCGGCGTCATCCGCTTCAGCCTGCGCGGCGACATGAACACGCCTTGCGGGCCCCATCGGCCGATCCGCGCCGAGACGCTGGCCGCGCGCATCGCCGCCTGGCGGCCCCGGATCGCGGGCACCGAGTTCGTCGTCGGCGACTTCGAGGCCACGATCGACGCCGCGCGCCACGGCGACCTCGTCTACTGCGACCCGCCCTACAGCGACTCGCAGGACGCGCTCTACGGCGCCCAGGCCTTCAGCCTGCAGCGGCTGCTCGCCGCGATCGACCGGGCCAAGAGCCGCGGCGCGATGGTCGCGCTGTCGATCGACGGGACCAAGCGCTCGGGCAGCAAGATCATCGATCTCGCGATCCCCGAGGGCCTGTTCCCGCAGGTGTCGATGGTGGACGTCGGCCGCTCGATGCTGCGGCGATTCCAGCTCGAAGGGCAGACCCTCGAACACGAGGTCGTCGCCGATCGCTTGCTGTTGACCTGGGCGCCGGCGCGTTGAGCGCCGGGCGATCCGCTACGCCTGGATCGTCTCTTCTTCCTCTTCCCAGCCGTCGTCGAAGCGCTCCTCGAGCGCGGCGAGGTCGCCGAGCAGGCCCGAGCTGGCGAGCGTCTCCATGATGCCGTCGGCGATCAGGCCGACCTCACGCAGGACCAGCTCGTGCTCGTTGAGGTCGTCGTCGTCGCGGTCGAGCAGGTCGACGGCGTTGCTGAGCTCGTCGTCGAACTCGACCTCGATGCCCTCGTCGTCGGTCTTGGCGCTCATCTGCCAGCTGCGGCCAGCGGCTTCGAAAGTCACCGAGAACCCGCCGTCTTCGTTGCGCACGATGCTCCGCAGGGTTGCAACTTCGCTCATCGATGACTCCTTGTTGCCGGCGTCGTGGCCGGACCGTTGGGGGGCGCAGTGTAGGGCCGTTTTGCCCGGGCGCAAGGGGCTCGGGCCGCGCGTCGCGCCCGCCCGGCGGCGACGCCCACCCGTCGCTCAGGGGCAGGTGGTCGCGCCGCTGACGTTGGTCCGGGCCACCATCAGGTCCGCCAGCGCACCTTCGCCGTGCTTGCCGACGACCGCGAAGGCATCGTTCCAGGCGGCGGCCGCGTTGCCCACGGCGGTGCCGGGGTTGCCGGCCTTGCCGGTGCCGGCGTAGGTCCAGCTCGTCACGCCCTGGGCGTCGGTGCGCCAGAGCGCCGCCTGCGGCGTCGAGGCCGTCGTCGCGAGCCGTCCGGCGACGACGTAGCCTCCGCCGCTGACCAGCGCGACGCCGAACGCCGTGGCCCCGGCCGGCGCGCTCGTCGTCTGCTGCCAGGTCGTCTGGCCCTTGGCGTCGGTCTGCATCATCCAGGCCGCCGCCACCGTCGCGTCCTTGGCCTTGCGGCTGCCGACGATCGTGGCGCCCACGGTCTGGCCGGCCGGGTCGGTGCGCATCGACAGCGCCCAGCCCGAGTCCTCGCCGTCGCTGAAGTAGGTGCGCTGCCAGAGCAGCTTGCCGTCCTCGTCGATCTCGCCGTGCCAGACGTGCGCGTTGCCGCTGCTGTCGGCCGTGTCGCCGACAAAGAGCGCGCCGCCCTCGTTGCGCAGGCCGAGATCCCAGGCCACGTCGAAGCCGCCGTCGCCGTAGTGCTTGACCCAGGTCGTCGTCATCGTCGCCGGGTCGAAGCGCACGATCGCCATCTGCAGGTCGCCGGCGTCGTCTTCGCGGTAGCCGGCGGCGAAGGCGCGCACGGTGCCGCCGGGGCCGTCGCGCAGCACGACCGCATGCAACTCGGTCGCGGACGTCAGCGGCAGCACGGCGCTGGCGATGGTCTCGCCCTTGGCGTCGAAGCCGTGCAGCCAGCCGCGCTGGCGCGGATCACCGTGTTCGCGCCAGGCGCCCGCGGCGACCCAAGTGCCGCCGTGGCGGTCGACGTCGAGCGCCTCCTGGTCGAGATCGTTGCCGAGCGTCTTGTCCCAGACGACGGCGCCGTGGGCGTCGATGCGCAGCAGCCAGGCGTCGCGGCCGCCCGCGCCCTTGCTCTTGGTGTGGCCGACGACGACGAGGCTGCCGTCCGTGTCGGCCTTGGCGCCGCGGCCGACGTCCTCGTCGTTGCCGCCGAAGGTCATCGCCCAGTGCAGCGGCTTGCCGACGCAGACGCCGGCCTGGCAGTTGTCGTCGCTGGTGCACGGCTTGCCGTCGTCGCAGCTGCCATTCTTGGCCGTGTGCTGGCAGGTGCCGCCCTCGCAGGTGTCGGTGGTGCAGGGGTTGTCGTCGTCGCAGCCCTTGGCGCAGCCGGCGGTGGCGTCGGTCGTGGTCGAGTCGGTGCCGGTGGAGTCGGTGCCGGTGGTGTCGCCGGCCGTGCTCGTGTCGGCGTCCGCGCTGTCGGCGCCGCCCGTGTCCGTCATCGCGGTGTCCGTCATCGCGGTGTCCGTCATCGCAGAGTCGCCGCCGGCCGCGTCGCCGCCGCCATCATCGCCCCCGCCGCAGCCGGTGGCCGCGAGGGTGAGCGCGCAGACGAGCAGGGCGGCCGCGCGGCCGGGCAACCAGGCAGCGGGACCCGCGCGATGCGTTGCGATGCGAGACAGGGGCGAGCGAGCCATCGGGGCCTCCTTGGGCGCGCCAGACTAGGAGCAGCGGCGCCTCGGCGCAAACCCGGCGCGTCGGCCGTTGTCAGCCGACCACGGCCGTGCTGCACTCGCCGCGCCGCGCCGTTCGCTGGGCGCGCCAGCCCCTGGACGCGGTCCACACGTGGAGGCTCGATGCGTTGCATCCCACCGATCGGCGCGCAGTCGCGCCTCGCGCTCGCGGTCCGGCTGCTCGCCGCCCTGGCGCTGGTCGCTTGGGGCTGGGGCTGCAGCGGCGACGGCGGGGCCGAGACGGACGCCAAGGCCGGCGCCAAGGTCGAGGCCGGCCTGGCCGAGCTCGTCGCTGCGGGGCTGGACCGCAAGGTCGGCAAGGCCAAGGTCGCCAAGGAGTCCAGCGACGCCGGCGTGACGACCGTCGAGCTCGACCCGGCGTCGGGGCCCGTCTGCATGCGCGGCGACCCCTTCCGCTTCTCGATGCGCGACGGCGGCGCCGACGATCTGCTGATCTTCTTGCAGGGCGGCGGCGCCTGCTGGTCGGACTTCTGCCTCGCGGTGACCAAGGCGCCCGCGGGCATCCCCAAGCTCGACGCCCTCGATCCGGCCCGCACGGACAACCCGTGGGCGGCCTCGGACGTGGTCTACCTGCCCTATTGCGACGGCTCGATGTTCGCCGGCGACGTCGAGCTCGACGAGGACGGCGACGGCAAGCCCGATCGCTTCCAGCACGGCCTGGCCAACCTGACGTCGGCGCTCGAGGCCGCCCGGACACGCTGGCCGGCGCCGAGTCGCATCACGCTCGCTGGCAGCTCGGGTGGCGCCTACGGCACCTTCAGCGCGCTGCCGCTGGTGCGCTTGCTCTGGCCGGACGTGGCGATCGACGTGGTCGAGGACTCCGGCCCCGGGCTCGGCAAGCCCGGAGATCCGGCCCTGGTCACGCGCCTGCTGACGGAGTTCGGCGCGCTCTCGTTGGTCCCTGGCTCGTGCACCGATTGCCTCGCCAGCGGCCACCTGCTGACGTTGCGCCGCTGGCAGCTGCAGCACCTGCCGAACGTGCGGATCGCCAGCGTCTCGGCGCTGCACGACGGCATCCTCGCCGGCGTCTTCCTCAGCGTGAGCGGCGCAGCCTACGAGGCCGCCCTGCGCGCCGAGACCGACGCCATGGCGGCCGACTTCCCCAACCGCTACCGGCGCTTCTTCGTCCACGGCCGGCACCATACGGCGCTGCTCGGCACGCCCGCCGGCATCATCGGCGACGACCTGGGCGCGGTCGAGATGCCCAAGGACGCGCTCGGCAAGCTGGCCGGCATCGTCTTTGGCAGCCTGGCCACCACGGCGCTGGACGGACAGCCGCTCGCGCACTGGCTGGCGGCGCTGCACGCGGCCCCCACGGCGGCGCCCGGCGCGATCGAGGCCGTGATCGCCGCCGACTCGGGCTGGCGCGACATCGTCCCCGGCCGCGGCGGCGCCGACGGCAAGGGCTACCCGCAGCCGCCGCCCGCGACGATCGGCCCGGCATCCCGCCCCGCCAGGTTGATCCTGCCCAAGGACGACGACGCCGTCCTGCCGCTGCCGGTGGTGGTGCTGCTCGGCGGCTACGACTCCACCGCGCAGGACTTCGAGGATTGGATCCAGCTCGGCAAGGCGGTCAACGGCTCGAGGTTCGCGTTGATCCTGGCCGACGGCGTGGTCGACAGCGCGGGCTCGCCGACCTGGAACGCCACCGACACCTGCTGCGACCATGACGGCGTGGGCACCGACGACGTCGGCTATCTGCTGGGGCTGCTCGAACACGCCGGCCAGGTCGCCAACCTCGATCCACGCCGGGTCGTGCTCGTCGGCCACAGCGCCGGCGGCTTCATGGCCTACCGGCTGGCGTGCGACCACCCCGAGCGCATCGCGGCGGTCGTGAGCATCGCCGGATCGGGCTTCCTCGACGCGGCGAAGTGCAAGGCGGGCCAGCCCGTCAGCGTGCTGCAGATCCACGGCCTCGACGACGACGTGATGCCCTACGACGGCGACGCCGAGGCCCCCGGCGCGCGCGAGGTGGTGCGGCGCTGGGCCGTGCGCGCCGGCTGCGACGAGGCCGGCCTGGTCAAGGAAGACGACGGGCTCGAGCTGATCCTGGGCGCCATCGACCACGAGACGACGGTCGAGCGCTACGGCAAGGGTTGCGCGCCCGGCATCGACGTGCGCCTGTGGACGATGAAGGGCGTCGACCACGAGCCCGACGTCGGCCCGACGTTCCGGCCCACCACCCTCGGTTGGGCCTTGGCCAGGTCGCGGCCGTGGCCGGGGCTGCCGGGCGCCGGCAAGTAGCGACGGGCGTGCCTCAGGCCGCCGCGGCGAGCCGGCTGCCCACCCGCGCCCGCGCCGCCATCGCCGAACCACCCAGCAAGGGCAGCGCGTGCACGTCGCGGTAGGGCCGTTCGACCGCGTAGTCCGTCGTGTAGCCGGCGCCGCCGTGCATCTGCAGCGCGCGGTCGGTCACGCGTCGTGCCGTCTCGTAGGCCGCGATCACGGCCCGATCGACCGCGTCGGCTGCGAGCGCCGCAGGCTGGCCGCCCGCCGCGGCCCAGGCGGCGCGACCGAGCAGCAGCTCGGTGCCGGCGAGCTCGGTCGTGCTGTCGGCGGTCTGCCATTGCATCGGCTGGAAGGTCGCGATCGGCTTGCCGAACTGCACGCGCTCGAGCGTGTAGCGCACGCCGGCCTCGTGGGCGGCGCGGGCGGTGCCGACGAGGATCGCCGCCATCGCCAGCCGCGGCAGGGTTCGCAGCGCCTCGAGCTCCTTGGTCGCAGCGCTGGCGAGCGGCGTCGCGCCGTCGAAGCGGAGATCTGCGCTGCCGGCGGCCTGGAGGCCGATCAGCGGCGCGGCGGCGCCACGGCGGACGCCCGGGCCGCGCAGATCGACCAGGGTCGCCTGCAAGCCCGCGTCGCCGCCGGCCACGACCAGGGCGAACGCGGCGTCGCCGCCACCGAGCACGCTGCTCGCCGCGCCGTGCAGGCCGCCGTCGCGCAGCTGGACGCCCGGCGCCGGATCGTCGAGGTGACCGCTGGCGCGGCCGTCGACCAGGCAGAGCAGGGCGCTACCGCTCGCCGCCTGGCGCAGCGCGGCGCCGGCCGCCCCGGCGAGGCCGTGGATCTCGGCCCAACGCAGCGCGACGTTGTGCTGCGCCACCAACGCGGCCAGGCCCGCGTCGGCCATCGCGAGCTCGTCGAGCAGGGCGCACAACGCCGCAGCGTCGAGGCCGGCGCCGCCCTGGGCCTCGGCGACGAGCACGCCGAGCAGGCCCATCTCGGCCAGGGTCGGCAGCAGGTCGACGGCGCGGCCATGGCCCTCGTTCCAGCGAATGGCCAACGCACCCGCGCGGTTGCGCACGAGGCTGCGGACCTCGCTGCGGATCATGCCGATGGTCTCGTCCTGGATCCCTTGCATCGGAGCCTCCCCCTGCCTGGTTGCCCGCGCGCTGCTAGCGCGCGGCCACGAGCTCGCGCGCGATGACGATGCGCTGCACCTCGCTGGTGCCCTCGTAGATGCGGCTGACGCGCACGTCGCGCAGCGCCCGGGCGATGCGGCCCTGGGTCTGCAGCCCGTGCGTGGTCGCCAGCTCCATCGCCCGCTGGCAGACGAAGTTCGCGGCCTCGGTGGCGAAGACCTTGGCCATCGCGGCCTCGCGCGTCATCGGCAGGCCCGCGTCCTTGCGCTGGCTGGCGCGCAGCACCAGCAGCCACGCCGCATGCAGCCGCGTCGCCATGTCGGCGATGCGGAAGTCGACCATCTGCTCGAGGCCGAGCTGCTTGTCGACGAGCTTGCGCTCGCCGAGGCCCTGCACCAACGCCTCGAGCGCGGCGCTGGCGATGCCGACCGCCTGGGCGCCGATGCCGCAGCGGCCGCCGTCGAGCGCGGTCATCGCCACGCGGAAGCCGATGCCCTCGGGGCCGAGGCGATCGCGCGTGGGCACGGCGACGCCCTCGAACGACAGGCCGACGGTCGAGCTGCCGCGCAGGCCCATCTTCGATTCGTGGCGCAGCACGCCGAAGCCGTCTGCGCCTGGATCGACCAGGAACGCCGAGATGCCCTTGGCTCCCGCGTCGCCCGTGCGCGCCATGACCAGCACGACGCCGGCGCGGTCGCCGCTGGTGATCCAGGCCTTGCGGCCGTCGAGCACGTAGGCCGCGCCATCGTCGCTGCGGACGGCCCGCGTTTGCAGACTCGCCGCGTCGCTGCCGGCGCTCGGCTCGCTGAGCGCGAACGCCCCGGCGGTGAAGGCGCCCGTCGCCAGCGGCCGCAGCCAACGCTCGCGCTGGGCGTCGTCGCCGAACAGGGCGATCATCTCGCCGGTCATGTTCGTCACGGCCATGGTCACGGCGGTGCTGCCGCAGGCCCACGCGATCTCGCGCAGGGCGCTGACGTAGGCGACCTGGGTCAAGCCCGCGCCGCCGAACGCGGCCGGTGACTTGATCGCGAGCATCCCGAGCTCGGCCAGATCGGCCACGGCCTCGACGGGGAAGGCGCCCGCGTCTGCGGCCTCGGCGCGCTGCACCAGGGTCTGCCGGGCGTAGGCGCGCGCGCGGGCCGTGATCTCGGCCTCGGCGGCGCTGGGATGAAAGTCGACCATCGGGGATCCTCCGCGTTTCAGGCCTTGCCGCTGAGCTCGCGCTGGGTCTCGCGCGCGATGACCAGCCGCTGGATCTCGCTGGTGCCTTCGTAGATCTCGGTGATGCGCGCGTCGCGGACGTGGCGCTCGGCGTTGTACTCCTTGACGTAGCCGTAGCCGCCGTGGATCTGCAGCGCCTTGTGCGTCACGCGCGCCGACATCTCCGACGCGTAGAGCTTGGCCATCGCCGAGAGCTTGCCGAAGGGCTCGCCCGCGTCCTTGGTCGCGGCGGCCTGCCAGATCAGCAGGCGCGCGGCGTCGATCTCGGTCGCCATGTCGGCGAGCATCTCGCGGATCGCGCCGAAATCGCCGATCTTCTTGCCGAAGGCCTCGCGCTCGCGCGAGTAGGCCAGCGCCTCCTCGAAGGCGATGCGGGCGATGCCCAGCGCCTGCGCGGCGATGCCGATACGGCCGCCGTCGAGCGTCGCCATCGCGACTTTGAAGCCCTCGCCCTCTTCGCCGAGGCGGTTGGCGACCGGCACGCGCGTGTTCTCGAAGACCAGGCTGGTCGTGCTGCTGCCCTTGATGCCGAGCTTGTCTTCGACCTTGCCGATGCCGTAGGGCGACTCGCGGCGATCGACGATCAGCGCCGAGATGCCCTTGTGCCGCTCGCTTGGGTCGGTGTGCACGATCAGGACGCAGACGTCGGCCTCCTTGCCGTTGGTGATCCAGTTCTTGGTGCCGTTGACGACGTAGTGGTCGCCGTCGCGGATCGCGGTGGTGCGCATGCCGGCGGCGTCGCTGCCAGAGCCGGGCTCGCTGAGGGCGAAGCAGCCCAGGCGCTCGCCCTTGGCCAGCGGCACGAGGAACTGCTTCTTCTGCGCGTGGTTGCCAAAGCGCTTGATCGGATCGCAGACCAGCGAGTTGTTGACGCTCATGATCACGCCGGTGCTGGCGCAGCCGCGGCTGATCTCCTCCATCGCCATCGCGTACGCGAGGTTGTCCAGGCCGGCGCCGCCGTAGGACTCGTCCACCGCCATGCCGAGGAAGCCGAGCTCGGCCAGCTTGCGCACCTTGTCGGCCGGGAACTCGCCGGTCTTGTCGATCTTCGCCGCGACCGGGAGCAGCTCCTGGTTGGCGAAGCGGTGGGCGGTCTCGCGGATCATCTCGTGGATCTCGGAGAGGGCGAAGTCCATGGCGTCTCCTTCTGGCCGGGTCGGTGGCCGCCGCACGGCGTGCTGGCGCGCGGGGCCAAGAGCATAGCCCGATGCCCCGGCGCTGCCCAGGGTGCGATGGCGGGTCGGCGACGAGGCCGCGGGCTCAGTACATCAAGTTGCCGATCTTCTGCTCACGCGGCGGCAGGTCGGTCTCGCCGAGCAGCTCGCGCAGGTCGATCTCGATGCCGCGCGACAGCGCGTTCATCGGCACGTCGTTCATGCTGCGCTCGAAGGGATCTTCGCTGGCGTCGCCGATGCCCTCCATCGCGCTGAACACCCAGGTCACGAGCGATGAGGCCAGCAGCATCGGCACCACCGGCAACCACGGCGCCACCCAGCCGATCTCGGCCTGGGCGTGGCTGATCCGCTCGGCGAAGACGTCGAGCAGGCCAAAGGGCACCAAGAACACGAACACGCGCACGAACAGGCGGCTGAACTCCGCGTATTGCCGGGGGAAGGGCGTGTTCTTGATCCGCTCGCACTTGCCCTGCAGGTCGTAGAGCTCGCGCACGACGGACATCAGCTCGATCTGGTGGAAGAGGTCGAGGTGCCGGTCGGCGTGCAGCCCGGCCAGCACCTGCGTCTGCTTGGCCAGCAGGTGCGTCGCCGGGTTGGCGTGGGCGCTGACGGCGGCGAGCTCATCGGGGTGCAAGAAGGGCAACAGCTCCTTGTCCCAATCGTTGCGCATGTGCTCGGCGTGGCTCGACATGCGCTTGGCGGTCCAGCGCGTCGGCTTGTCGAAGAAGCGCGAGGTCTTGCGCAGCTGCAGGCGCAGCGCGTTGACCCAGGCCAGGTGGCGGTAGATCAGCTCGCGATGGATCTCGTGGACGCGATCGCGCGGCACGTCGCTCGAGGTCGCGTGGACGTAGGCCTGCACCGCCGTCGCCCAGGTCCGGCTCGCGTTGACGATGCCGCCCCAGATCTTGCGGCCCTCCCAGAAGCGGTCGTAGGAGGCGTTGTTCTTGAAGCCGACGTAGAACGCGACCGCCGTGCCCACCGTCGCGATCGGCAGGAAGGGCACGCGCAGGATCGACAGGCCGAGTTCTGCGTACGCCAGGTAGACCGCGAGCGACCACGCCATCGAGATCATCACGTTGCGGCTCGCCCACAACAGCATGGTGCGAATGGGGAATCTGCGCTCGATGATCATCTCGTCCTCGTCGAGGTGGCGGGCAAGGGCGGCGTGGCGCTCCCTCCTACTGGAGCAACCGCCCGCCTGACAAGGTCCCCGCACGACAAATCGGCGCGGGCACGGGATTTTGCGCCGACGGGGTTGCGCGCGCGATCCCCGGGCGGGCACCGTGGGCGCAGCGCATCGGAGGAAGCATGTCGAGCCCGCAGGACCCCGTCCGCACCCACGTCCCGCTCACGTCCCTGGCTGCGACCGCCGGCTGCGCGGCGAAGATCGCGCAGGTTGACCTCATCGCAGCCCTTGCCCATCTGCCGACGCGCGTGGACCCGCGGGTGCTGGTCGGCCACGAGACCAGCGATGACGCCGCCGTGATCCTGCTGCGGCCCGACCTTGCCCTGGTCCAGACGGTCGACGTCTTCACCCCGATCGTCGACGACCCCTACGACTACGGCCGGATCGCCGCGGCCAACGCGCTCAGCGACGTCTACGCGATGGGGGCCGAGCCGCTCTCGGCGCTCTCGCTCGTCGCCTGGCCGATGGACACCGCCGGGCCCGCTGCGTTGGGCGAGGTGCTGCGCGGCGCCGGCGACATCTGCGCCGAGGCCGGGATCACCATCACGGGCGGCCACAGCATCGTCGACAAGGAGCCGAAGTTCGGCCTCTTCGTCACCGGCACCGTCCACCCCGACGCCGTGCTGCGCAACGACGGCGCGCGTCCGGGCGACGTGCTCGTGCTGACCAAGGCGCTTGGCACCGGCGTGCTCACGACGGCGCGCAAACGCGGCCACCTCGACGAGGCGGGGCTCGACGAGGCCGTGGCCTCGATGACGACGCTCAACGCCGCCGCAGCCCAGGTCGCGCGCCGCGTCGGCGTCCACGCGGCGACCGACGTCACGGGCTTCGGCCTCCTCGGCCACCTCGGCAACGTGCTGCGCGCCTCGTCGGTCGCGGCTGGCAGCGCGATCGGCGCGACGCTGCGCTTTGACGACGTGCCGCTGCTGGCCGGGGCGCGCGCGTTCGCCGCCGCTGGTCTCTGCCCGGGCGGTTCCCGACGCAACCTCGCCTACGCTGCACCGAATTGCGTATTTGCCGACGCGCTGGCCGAGACCGATCGCCTGCTGCTGGCCGACGCCCAGACCTCGGGCGGCTTGCTGCTGGCCGTGCCGGCGCAGCGCGCCGACGAGCTGCAGGCGGCCCTGCGGGCGGCCGGCGTCGCCGTGGTCGCGGCCATCGGCACCATCGAGGCCGCCGAGCGGGTCGCCGAGATCCGCGTCGGCTGAATCGTCGTCCGAGCCATTCGCGGCGGCAGTGGGCCTACTCTTCGACGCCGCCGACGCCGACCGGGCCCGTCGAATCGGCCGTCGGCACGGTCGGCGCCGGCCATCCCAGGAAGCGCGGCACATACGGCGCCTCGGCGATGAACTGCTGCTCGCTGATGATGCCGTCGTCGCGCATCTTGCGCAGGACGCCGACCATCCGTTCCTGCCACCAATCGGTCCATTTCTTCGACTCGAAGACGCGGAAGCCGACCCGTGGATGTGGCTTGTTCGCGGCCAGGAACGCGGCCTCCAGCGGCGTCAGCGCCTTGGCGTCCTTGTCGAAGTAGGTCTTGGCGGCGCGCTGGATGCCGTAGAGGTGCGGCGCGAACTCGACGGCATTGACGTAGAGCTCGAGGATGCGGTCCTTGGTCTTGACCTTGTCCTCGGCCAGCGTGCGCTCCATGTGCCAGACGATGAGCAGCTCCTCGAACTTGCGCATCAGGTACTTGTCGCGCGTCAGGTAGAGGTTCTTCACCAGCTGCTGCGTCAGCGTCGAGCCGCCGTAGACGAAGCGGCCGTAGTCGAGGTTCATCTTCACCGCGCGCCCGAGCAGGCCCAGGCGCAGGCCGCGGTGGTGATAGAACGCCGCGTCTTCGGTCACCATCATCGCGTAGGGCACCCAGGCCGGCAGCTGCGCAAGCGGCACCCAGGCGTCGGATTGCGGCCCGATCAGCTGGTCTTCCAGCAGCGTGCCCGACTCGTTGACCGGCCGCGCGAAGTCGCCGGCGATGGCGCTGAGGTCGAGCGTGCCGAACTGCGAGACGACGCAGGTCTCGTCCGTCAGGTTGGCGTCGAGCTTGCCCTTGTAGGGGTTGCCGAGCGGGATCGACACGTCGACGTCGGCCGCGATCTCGCCGCTGGCCTCGATCGCGCCGATCGTCGGCAGCATCGAAGCGGGCAGCGATTTCGCCAGCTTGCCGCAGTCCTGCTTGGGCAGCTCGAAGCGCACGTGGACGTTGGCCTTGGGCCCGATGTCGGTCGCCTCGATCAGGGCCTTGGCCGTGGCCTCGCCGACGGTGATCGGGTCCAAGTTGAGGATCAGGGATTTGGCCGCAGCGTCCGCCGTCAGCAGCACCCGGGCCGAGAAGCTCAGGCCGTCGACCGGCTTGGGCGCGAGGCGCCACCAGTCGATGCCCACGCCCTTGGCGTCGATCGAGCCTTCGACCAGCGTGCGCTTGCCCTCGCCCTCGGTCCGCAGCACCAGGCTGCCGCCGAGCGTGGCGTCGGCGCCGACGTGGATCGCCGCACCCACCGAACGCGCGGCCATCGCCACCGCGCCGCCCGAGAATTCGAGCTCGGCGCGCTCGAAACGGCCGCTGCTGCCGACGCTCAGCGCCAGGCGCAGGTGGCCCTCGGCGGCGTCGCCGGCGCCAAAGAGGTCGACGCTGCCGTCCAGGCCCCGGCTGCCGTCTTCGAGCCGCCGCGTCAGCGCGACCTTGCCGGCGCGCACGCCGCAGCAGGGCGACGCTGCCGCCGGCTCGAGCAGGCCGATGGCCGCGCCCTCGACCGAGAGCTGCAGCCCGGGCAGAAGGTTCAGCTTGCCGATCAGCGACGCGACCACGCTGTCGATCGAGGTCAGCCTGCCCAGCAGCTCCTGCAGGGGCGCGATCGCCGCCGCGGTCGCCGGGCCCTTGCGCCCCTTGCGCTTGGCGGCGGGCTTGGGCGCCGACTTGCGCCTTGCCTCGGGCGCGAGGTCGGGGCGGTCGATCTCGTCGTCGTCCTCTTCGTCCTCGGTGATCGTCACGGTCGGCTTGCGCCGCGCGTGTTCGACGGCGTCCCACAGGGCCTCGCCGCCTGGCATCGCGACGATGGTCGGCCGGCTCCAATGCACTTCGATCTGCGGACCCTCGACCCGGACCTGCATCCGACGCACGCCCTTTGCCTGGGCCTTGGCGGCCGCGCCGGGCTTGTCGGCCGGTGCGGGCAGGGCGGCCGTGGTGGGCTCTGGCGTCGAGGGCTCGTCGCCGCCGAGTTCGACCTCGGCCGAGCCGACCAGGAACACGCCCAGCTCGGCCGGCAGCGGCACCCGCACCCCCTCGATCCGCAGCCGCGCCGAGCCGGCGTCGGTCTGGCCGACGCGGATCGCCGCGATCGTCGCGGGCAGCTTGGACGGTGCCGGACGCCACGGCGCTGCGGCCTTGGCCCCCTTTGTGCCCTTGGTCTTGGGCTTGGACGGCGCGTTGTCGTCGGCCGAGGCGCCTTTGCCGCCGGCCGCGTCGTCAGGCTCGGCGTTGTCGCCGTCGCCGCCGCCCGCCGGGGCCGCCTCGCCGTCGCCCGCCGCGCGCGCGCTGGCCCAGGTCTGTAGCTCGCGGATGACCACCGCCTCGATCTGGATCGGTCCGGCCGCCAGCCCGCCCGAGGCCGCGTCGAGGCCGGCGTTCTCGACCGTGACGCGTGTCTCCTTGCCTTCGAGCAGCCGGACGCCGGCGAGCGCCGGGCCGGTCTGGGAGTCGTAGGCGAAGCGCTCGATGACGACGCCGTCGACCACACGGGGCAGCCCGTCGAAGGTCGGGATCGGCAGCCGCAGCGGCGGCTCGAACGCGCCCTGGACCTTGGCCGAACCGCCGGCGGGATCGGGTGCCAGGCGCGCCTGCAGCTTCGATTGCACCGCGCCGTCGACCCGCGCGCTCGCCTCGCCTACGCCGCGCGCGACGTCGAGGTGGACCGCGATGTCGGCCACCGTCAGGCCACCCGGTAGCAGGTCCTCGAAGCGGCCTTGCAGCTTCACCTCGACCTTGCCGTCGCGGAGCGTGATCGCGGTGTCGGCGCCCTTGCGCTGGGGCTCGTTCGGGTCGCGATCCTGCGACGATCGGCCCTTGAGCGCCGCCTTGGCCGAGCGCAGCAGGTCGAGCAGCTCCTCGGGCTTGCCGTCGTGCAGCAGCACCTGCACCCGCAGGCCGTCGATCTCGAGGGTCTCGGGGCGGCGGCTGCCGGCGGCGACCCGCCAGGGCGGCAGGCTGGCGCCGATGGTGCGCGCGGCGACGACGTCCGTGCCGTCAGGGCGGACCATGCGCAGGCCGTCGATCTTCAGGTCGCCGAGCGGCGAGACGCTGATGCTCGTGGCTTGCAGCGTCAGGCCAGCGCCCTCGGCCAGCCGGCGCAGGCGCGACTCGACCAGGCCTCCGGCCCAGATCGAGCCACCGACGGCCGCGCAGACGCCGACGACCAGCACGATCGCCGCTGCGATGCCGACGCGGCGCGCGAGGGGGACGGGTTCCTTGGCAACGACGCGGCGATCCGGCATCCGCAGTTCCTCGAGCGAGCCCTGGGGCCGCGATCACACCCGCTGCGCGGGGCGCAGGGTTCTGGACCAACGACGTTGGCTTTGCAAGTGATCTGACGCGGTCACCGCCGGGCGCGGGCCGAGGCTCAGTCGTCCTTGGCGGCAGCGGGCGTCGCGGCGGCACCCTCGGCGGCCGGCGGCGTCGCGGCGGCGGGCTCCGGCATCACGATCGCGTCGGCGACGATCTCGGCGATGTCGAGCGCCTGCACGCCCTCGATGCCCTTCTCCTTGAGGCCGTCCTTGACCATCGTCAGGCAGAACGGGCAGCTGACCGCGATCGCCTCGGGCTTGGTCTCCATGGCCTGCTCGACACGCAGCTGGTTCACGCGGGTGCCGATCTTCTCTTCCATGAACATGCGCGCGCCGCCGGCGCCGCAGCACATACCCATCTGCTTGCTGCGCTCCATCTCGACCAGCTCGACGCCGGGCACGGCCGTCAGCGAGCTGCGCGGCGCGTCGTACTCGTCGTTGTAGCGGCCGAGGTAGCACGAGTCGTGGAAGGTGACCTTGAGCTTGTTCGCCTGGCGCAGGTTGAGCTTGCGCTCGCTGACGAGCTTCCAGATCAGCTGCGTGTGGTGCACGACCTCGTAGTGGCCGCCGAGCTGCGGGTACTCGTTCTTGATCGTGTTGAAGCAGTGCGGGCACGAGGCGATGACCTTCTTGACGTTGGCCTCGTTCATCATCTCGATGTTCTCTTTGGCCTGCTCCTGGAACAGGTACTCGTGGCCCATGCGGCGGGCCGGGTCGCCCGAGCACTTCTCCTTCTTGCCGATGATCGCGAAGTCGACGCCGGCGGTCTGGAAGATCTTCACCACCGCTTCGGTCACCTTCTTGCTGCGATCGTCGAAGGCGCCGGCGCAGCCGACGAAGTAGAGGTACTCGGCGTTGGGGTTGTCCTTGAGCGTCGGCACGTCGGTGCCCTTGGTCCAGGCGTCACGCTTGGACGACGCGATGCCCCACGGGTTGCTCTTGGACTCGAGGTTCTTGAGCGTGACCTTGAGCTCCGGCGGGAACTGGTTGAGCGTCAGCATCATGTGGCGGCGCATGTCGACGATCTTGTCGACGTGCTCGATCATGACGGGGCATTGCTCGCTGCAGCTGCGGCAGGTCGTGCAGCTCCAGATCGCGTCCGGGTTCACGCCGGCGATCAGCGGCGGGATCGACTTCTCGGCCTCGGCGACCTCGGCCTCGCTGACGTCGCCGCTGGTCGCCATCGGCGCGGCCACGGCACCACCGGCGAGGATGCGCGGGGCCTCGTCGTAGAGGTGTGCCTGCAGGTCCTTGATGATCAGCGCCGGGTTCAGCGGCTTGTCGGTGTTCCAGGCCGGACAGTTGACCGAGCAGCGGCCACACTCGGTGCAGGTGTAGAGGTCCAGCGTCTGCTTCCACGACAGCGCCTCGACGCGGCCCAGGCCGAGCTCCTCGCCATTGGTGACACGCTCCTCGATGTTGTCGATCAGCGAGAGCGCGCCCTTGGGCTCCAGTCGCGACAGGAACACGTTCGGCAGCGCCGTGATGACGTGGAAGTGCTTCGAGATCGGCAGCAGGTTCAGGAAGGTCAGGATGATCACGAGGTGCAGCCAGTAGTTGGCCTCGCCGAGCCACTGCATCGTCTCGGCGCTCATCGACGAGGTCGAGAACATCGCCGCCAGCGTGCTGCCGATCGGTGCGTGGGCGATGCGGCCCAGCGCCTCGCTGTCGCCGGCCTTCGCCAGGCCGCCGTAGTGCAAGCCGTCGTAGAAGAAGTCCGTGACCATCAGCGTGCCGATGAAGCCCAGGATCACCAGCGCCTCGCCCGAGTAGTGGATGCGCGCAGGACGCACCACCAGGCGACGGTAGAAGAAGCCCAGGATCATCGTCAGGACGATGACCTCGGTGATGTCCTTGCCGAAGTCGTAGATCGCGTGCAGCGGCCCCGGCAGCTGGAAGTCGGGCACGAACGCCATGACGAAGAGCATCGTCGTGCGCACGCCCAGGATGCAGAAGCCCCAGAACGTGAAGGCGTGCATCAGGCCCGAGATGGGCTCCTTGAACATCTTGCGCTGGCCGATGCCGACCGAGAGCAAGGTCTGGATCCGCTGGCTGACCAGGTCCCAACGCGTCTCGGGGCGTCCGGCCAGCATCAGGCGCAGGCGGACGAACATCAGCCGACCAAAAATGCCCAGGCCGATGGCGAGCATCAGCCCGCCGACGAGCATTCGGTATCCGTAGTCGAGCGCCATGATTCCCTCGTCGCTGCCGCGTCGTCGATGACGCGGCGTTTGCGGCCCGGCAAGCGCTCGACGCGCCCGGGGCCGCGAAGATCAGATGTCGTCGCCGCGGTCCCGGTTCGACGTGTCGTGCTGCGCGGCGTCGTCGTTTGCGGCGGCGTCGTTCGCAGCGGCGTCGCTCGCGCCATCGTCGCCGCCATCGTCGTCGGCGATGGCCTTTGCGTCGTAGCCGTGGGCGAGATCGTAGCGGTTCGGCACGTCCGAGACGGCGATGTCGACGCCTTCGAGGCGGGTCGCGATCACGGCCCAGGTCGGCAATCCGGCCTCGATGCAGCGACGTTCGCGCTGGGTCGGCGGCAGCCCGGCGCGCGGATCGTCGAGGCGCTCGACGCGCAGGCCGCTGACGGCCTCGAGCTCGGCCTGGGCCCAGTCGGCGTAGCCCGCGACGTCGGTCTTGACCAGCAGCGTCCCGCCCGGCTTGAGCAGGCGCGCGGCGAGCGCGACGAAGCTGCGATCGAGCAGGCGCCGCTTGCGCTGCTTGCTCTTCCACCACGGGTCGGGGAAGAAGGTGAACATCCGGTCGACCGACGCCGCCTCGATCAGCTCGGGCATCGCCTCGCGCGCGTCGACCAGCGCCAGACGGTAGTTGTCGCAGCCGCCGCGCTGCATCCAGGCGTCGGATTCTTCGACGAACTTGCGCCGGATCTCAAAACCCATGTAGCGCGTCTCGGGGTGCTGGCTGCAGTAGGCGCGGGCGAAGCGGGCGCGCTGGAAGCCGACCTCGACGACCAGGGGCCGCGTCGCGTCCGGGGCGCAGAACGCCCGCAGCAGCGCGATGTGATCGTCGCGGAAGATCGGGTCGTAGACGTGCACGCCGGTCGCGCCGGTCGGCTGGCCGTGGGCGCGGCGCATGGCCAGCGCGCCGCCGACGATGCGCACGGCGTCGCCCCGCTTGTCGCGGCGGTCGGAGTCTCGGGTCTGGGGATGGAAGTCGCGCATCGCCATGGGCGCGCAGGCTAGCGCAGTGCGTCAAACGAAGGAAGCCCGTCGACGCGCCGAACTGCACGTCTTGCGGCGCCCGGCCCGGCGCAGGCATCCTCCCGCCCCGCATTCGCCACGCACCCGCCGCGCCAGCCGCAGGCGGTCGGCCACTGCGGCGCAGGAGACGGCATGGCAGCGACGACACAACCGCCCGGCGACGCCCCCCAGGCGGCACCTGGGCGCGGCGAGGCGAAGGGGCCGGCGTTCGCGGTGGGCATCGGCATCGCCGCGATCGTGATCAGCGGCACGATGGCCGTGGCCAGCGGCGTGCTGCTCTACCGCGGCGACACCGGCGACGACGTCGTCAACACGCTGCCCGCTGGCTGCGACGTCTTTGCCGTCGCGCCGAACCCGGCGGCGCTGCAGCAGCTGCGGGGCGACGTCGCGGGCTGGACCCAGCTGCCGGCGGCCTGGACCCCGGTCGTCGCGTCCGCCACCGCCGCCCTGGACGAGACGCTGCTGCTCGTCGACGGCAAGCTCGCGACCGGCGCGGACCCTGCGGCGGCCGCCGGCTACTGCCGCAAGGGCGGGACGCGCATGGCGACGATCGGGATCGGCAGCGAGGGCAACAGGGCCGTCGATCCGCTGCTGGCGACGCTGGCGAGCCACCTGGGCGGCGGCAGCTGGCAGGCATCGCAGGCGGTGGGCGGCTTCGTCGACTATACGCTCGTCGGCGCCGGCTCCGGGCCCGCCGCGCGGCAGGTGGCGGCCCTGGCCGGGCCGGCGCGGATGCAGCTGCTCTGGGGCCAGCCCGACGCGCCGGCCGCGCTCGCCAGCGTCGTCGCCGGCCTCGGCGAGGGCAGCGCCCGCAGCGACGTCGCCGTCCGGGGCGCGCTCGAACGCGTCGGCGCCGGCGCGTTGCAGATCGTGCGCAACCAGGCCTCGACCCGCGAGCTCGCGCCGCTGCTCGGCCTGCTGCCGCCCCTCTCGGCCTTCGTCGCCGAGCACGGCCAATGGCTCGGCGCGTCGCTGCGGGCCGATCTCGGCGATGGCCGCGTCCACGGCCACGTCCACATCGGCACCGACGAGGCCGGCGCCACCGTGCTCAAGGCCGCCCTCGACGCCGGCGCCCCCCGGGCGACGTCGGCGGCCGTGGGCCGCGGCAAGGCGGGCGGCGTGGTCCGGCTGCAGCCGACGCGTTGGCTCGATGCGCTGGGCCCGATCGTGGCGCATCCTCGCGGCGCGTGGCTCGACCAGGCGCTGCAGCAGGCGGGCCTCGGCGGCCTGCGTGGCGCGCTGGTCATCGCCGAGGGCACCATCGCCTGGCGCGTCGCCGCCGACGCCGATCCAGGCCCGCGCTGGTGGCTTGCGATCCGCGTCGCCTCGACCCGGAGCCCGCCCGAGGCCGCCGCCACCGGCGTCGTCGTCGGCGACACCAGCGTCGTGGCCGACATGTCGTGGATCGTCATCGTCCCGGGCGACGTGGCCCAGGGCAGGGCGGCGCTCACCTGGCTGCGCGAGCACCAGGACGCCGACGCCGACGCCAGCCAGGACCGCGCCCGCATCCTGGACGACAGCCAGGGCTTCTACGTCGACGGCGCCGACGCCTTCGCCTCGCTCGGGCTGGCGTCCGTGCCGACGATGGAGGTGGAGTTGATCTGGCTCGACACCGGCCTGGTGCTGCACGTCGCCGCGAAGCCCTGATCTCCGCGCCGTCCGCCGCGCCGTCCGCCGCGCCGTCCGCCGCACCGTCCGCGCGCCGTCCCCCGGTCTGCGCCCCGCGTCCGGGCCCGGGCCTTGCCGCCGACGCGGCCGCCTGCGATGGTGCAGGGCGCTCGGCCCCGCCGCGCTTGCTGAGGCGACCATGTTGTATCATTACGCCCGGATCCTCGACGTCTGCGAGCCCTTCGTCATCGCCCACCGCGGCATCGTCGACCACCTCGACCTGCAGCCGCTCGGCGTGCCGATCCCGGCCGAGAACGTCATCGACCCGCAGCAGCGTCGGCACAGCGCGTTCCTGGCCCTGCTGCGCAAGCTCGACACCCTGACGTTCGGCCCCTTCGGCATGACGATGCCGTCGTGGGTCTTCTACGATTGCGCCGTGATGCCGGGCCTGTTCGTCGGCCTCGGCATCCGGCCCGATCGGCTCGAGCCCTGGGCGCGCGAGGCGCTGGAGGTCCCGGCCGACTACGACGGCCTCGTGCCCGTCTCGCAGTACATCGCGATCCCGAAGCTCTCGTCGTTCGCCCGCGGCGACGCTGGCGCCATCGGCGACCTGGCGCAGGATTGGCTGCTCTACTCGCTGGAGTCGATCAACCAGGTCTCGCCCGGCTTCGCGCCGCCGGGTGTGCTCAAGCTGACGCTAGCGATGGGCCTCGCCTGCCTGCCCGTGCGCCGCCTGTTCGGCGTCACGCAATGGCGGTCGCCCAAGCTCGAGACCTACGTCGATCTCGGCCCGATCGAGCTGCTGACGGCCTGGACCCCGGCCCACTCGCTGCCGCGGACCCTGACCTTCCGGCTGCAGCCCGAGGAGCTGAGCCTCGAGACGCTGCTCGCCGCGCCGTCGGCGCACCCGCTCGCGCCGGCGCCCAACGAGCTCATCGATCCCGACGATCCGCACGCGCTGCGCGCCCTGCAGCAGCGCATCGAGGACGGCTGGAGCGTGCGCGTCGTCGGCCGACCGATGGGCCACGCCGCCGAGCTGCGCGTCCCGCTCGCGACCCGTGCCCCCGAGCACGCCCTGGATCGGAGGTCCCATGTCGGCCGCTAGTCCCTCGCATCGCCTGCCGTTCACCATCCGCAACCCCGGCCTGCTCGAGCAGCTCGTCCCCTTCGTCGTCGCGACGCCCGACAACCTGCCGGCCCTGGATCTCGCGCCGTTCGGCGTCACGCCCGCGGTGCACATCGATCCGCTGCGCGTCGGGTCGCAGCGTTTCCTCGACCTGCTGCACCGCCTCGACGGCCTGACCTTCGGCCCCGAAGGCATGCCGATGCCGCGCTGGGTGTTCTACGACTGCTCCGAGCTGCCCGGCGCGATCTACGGCTTCGCCCGCCCGGCGCGCACGCTCTGGCCGGCCGCGCGGTCGCTGTTCCGCGTCGCGGACGACGAGGACGGCCTGGTGCCCCTCTCGATGTACATCGCGATCCCGATGGCGCACCGCGGCGTCTGGTTCGGCCACAACCTCGCGTCCTCGGCGCCGGCGTTGCGCACCGCGGGGCTGACCGAGGTCGACCTCACCGGCCTCGGCAGCCTGACCAAGGGCCTGGCGCTGCATGCGTTCGGCGTCGAGCACTTCTGGGGCGCGACGCAATGGGACAGCGACGCCCTGTACATCCACAGCAAGTTCGGCGCGCTGCGCCTGGCGACCGCCTGGACGCCGGCGCACTCCGAGCCCGCGACCCTGACCTACGGCTTCGACGTCGACACCGACCGGCTGCGCGCCAGCATGGGCGATCCGAGCGTCACGCTGCCGCGCCCTGCCACCGAGTTCTGGGTCCGCGCCGGCGACCACGAGGCCATGATCGCGCTGCAGGATCGCATCGAGGCGGGCGAGCGCTTCGTCGTCACCGGTGCACCGCGCCGCGTCGACGGCGTGCAGGAGGTGCCGATCGCGCACGATCCGAGCGCCGACGCCGGCCTCGGCCCCGGGCTCGGCAGCGTGCTGCGCAACGGGACGGGAATGGCCGCGCCCGCCAACGGTTGATCCGCAGGCGGTGCGCACCAGCGCCTTGCGCCGCCGGCCTTCGCCCCCTATCTTCCCTTGCCGCACGACTCTTCGCGGCCCATCGTCCGCGTCGTCCAAGCGGGCAGGAGCACTCTGATGGCATCGAACAATGTGATGACGCTGACCACCGGCAACTTCCAGGCCGAGGTCCTCAACTCCGACGTGCCCGTGCTCGTCGACTTCTGGGCCACCTGGTGCGGTCCGTGCCGCGCCGTCGCGCCGATCGTCGAGTCGCTCGCGGGCGAGTACGCTGGCAAGGTCAAGGTCGGCAAGGTCGACGTCGACGCCGAGCAGGCCCTCGCGCGTCAGTTCTCGATCTCGTCGATCCCGACGATCATCGTGTTCAAGGGCGGCAAGCCCGTCGATTCGGTCCTGGGCGCTCGTCCCAAGCCGCAGATCGCCGCGCTGCTCGACAAGCACGTCTAGCGTGCGCCCGCTGCCGGGCACCAACGCGATCGCCCAGGCTGCGCCCGTCATCGTGCGGGGCAGCTTGGGCGGTTTGTCATGGGAACGCCGCCCGCGCTGGGGCGGCTCGAAGAGGTGGGTGCGATGAACAAGAATGTCATGCTCGGCTTGGGGGCCCTCGTGGTCGTCACCGTCGCGGTCCTGGTGTTCGGCATGTCCGGTGGCTCGTCGAACGCCCCCGCCGCTGGCGCTGACGAGGCAGCCGCTGCCGGCGCAGGCGCCGCGGCCGATCCCGCCGCCGCAGGGGCGGCCAAGGTCGCCAAGGACGAGCACGAAGGCGGCGCCAGCGACGAAGAGAAGGCAGAAGCGCTCAAGATCCCGGGCGCCCTGCCGAGCCTCGGCCTCGCCGCCCAGGATCCGCTCGCCGCGCCGGCCAAGCCGCACAGCGAGGTCGAGATCGAGGGCACGCTCGAGCAGGTCGACGCCGAGAAGGCCATCCGCGCGATCTTCCCCAAGGTCCGGGCCTGCTATGCCGAGCTGCGCGAACGCGCGCCGCAGGCCCAGGGCCGGATGCTGATGAAGCTCAAGGTTCGCCGCGGCGACGACGGCCAGGCCGGCACGGGTGAGCTCTTCCTCAAGGAGACGCAGTTCACCGATCCCAAGTACCTGACCTGCGTGCGCACGGCGACCGACGAGACCAAGTTCAAGACCGACGCCTCGCAGGTCGATGGCTCGTTCACGTTCACGCTCTGGCTGACGCCCGACGACGCCGACAACCATCGCAAGTCCGCGGCCGAGGCCGGCGGCGCTCCCGCGGCTGGCGCCGAGTAGCCCCGCCGTCGACGGTCCCGCTTCGGGCGCTGCGCCTCGCCCGCGTCGCGGCGCGCTGGGTTAGCCCACCAACGACCAGCCGATCCAGCCGCCGACCAGGCAGCTGCCGACGGTCAGCAGGCCGTAGCCGAACGCCTCGGCCGCGCGGCCCTGGCTGACGAGCGCGATCATCTCGGTGTTGAACGTCGAGTAGGTCGTGAAGCCGCCCATCGCGCCGGTCGTCAGCGCCAGCCGCATCGGCTCGGTCGCCCACGCCCCACGGTGTTGGGTCCAGCTGACCATGATGGCCAGGGCGAGCGATCCGAGCACGTTGACGGTCAGCGTCGCGCCGAGTGCCGGCCAGGGCGCGACCCAACCCGCGCCGAGACGCTGGCTGGCGACGCCGAGCGACCAGCGCGCCAGGCCACCGAGGCCGCTGCCGACGAAGACCGCCAACGCGCGCAGCCAGACGGCGCTCTCGGCGGCTACGGTCGACATGCCGCGCTCACGGGTTCCGGATCGCCGGGTTGGTGACGAGGAAGCAGCGCGGCTTGCCCGCGAACAGGCCGCAGCGAGAGCAATACGGCTTCTCGTACTTCTGGCCCGGCACGATGATGCACTTGTCCGGGTTCTTGCCGGTGCACTTGCTCGCCGGGCAGGGCAGCTTGTCGGCCGAGCAGACAGTGCCGCAGTAGCAGTTTGGCTCGGTGTCCGGCATCGAGGTGCAGGTGCACTTGTCGGCGAGCTCCTGGTCCAGGTAGCGGCAGCCGAGCTGCTTCTCGCAGCCGGTCAGCGCCAGCGGCTTGCAGATCACGTTCGGGCAGATGGTGACGCTGCCGTCCTTGGGGCATTTCTCGCCGCACGAGCAGTCGGCGTCGACGTCGGCGCAGATGCTGTCGGCGCAGAGCGTCGTGCCCTCCTTGCAGCCCGCGCCGCACCAGCACTTGCCGCTGGCCTGGCAGTCGCTGAGGAAGGCGCATTCGTCGTCGTATTGGGCGTAGAGCGCGACCTGCTCCTCGGCGACGCCGATGCACGAGGGCTTGGCCTCTTCGGCGGCGTCTGCGACATCGGGCGACGCTTGGGACGAATCTGCGGCGCCGCCCGACGTCGTCCCGGTCGCCGACTCCTTCTCGCCACAGCCTGCGCCGAGGCAGAGCGCGATCGTCGCGATCGCAGCGAGCCGCCACGCGCCGCTGCGCGCTTCGCCGTGCCCAAGCAGTCCGATGGCCTCACGCATGTCGTCTCCGTCGCGAGTTTGCGCCCGCACCGCCCGAACGGTAGCGCACGCCGCCCCCGGATTCCAGTCACCTGCCTGCGTCGAATCGGCGCAGGCCGCCGCGCGTTTGGCAACGGCGTCGGTGGTTTTGCGTTGCGACGCTGAACGAATCTGCTAACCTACCGCGCCCTCGGCGGCAGCCCGGGCGCCGCCAGAGCCGCAGCGCCATCCCCTGAGCCGCCTGGAGACGATCGATGGATCACACGCCGAACCACCTGTTTCGATTTGCGGTCGTTGCGATCGCCATGGCGAGCGCCGTCGGCTGCGGCGGCTACGCCGGCGGCGGTGGTGGCTACTACTACGTCGCTGACGTCGAGGACGGCGCCGGCGGGGGCGACAGCGCGATCACCGGCGAGGATGGTGCCGCGGGCCAGGATACGATCGCCGCGGGCGATACGACCGTCGGGGCCGACACCACCACGGGTGGCGACACGACGGCCAACCCCTTCTGCGGTGACGGCGCGTGCACCGGCGGCGAGTCGAATCAGACCTGCCCGGCGGACTGCAAGGCTGGCGGCGCCGTCTGCGGCGACACCGTCTGCAACGGCGGCGAGACCCCGCTGAGTTGCCCGGGCGACTGCCCCGTGCCGGGTGGTGCCTGGAAGCAATGCGTCTTCACCAAGTGCAGCTCGCAGTGGGCGTCCTGCTCGACGTCGGCCGCCTGCGCGGGCGCGACCGCCTGCGTCGACGCTTGCGCCGGCGCCAAGGTCTGCGAGCAAGGTTGCTTCGACGCGACGCCCGCCGACGGCCAGGCCGGCCTGATCAAGGTGATGCAGTGCGCCGAGGAGATGCAGTGCAGCAAGTCCACGGCAGCGCAGTGTGGCAACGGCACCTGCGAAAGCGGCGAGACCACCACGACCTGCCCCGCCGACTGCAAGCCGGCCACCCAATGCGGCAATGGAACGTGCGAGCTCGGTGAGTCCACCGCCAGCTGCCCGGCCGACTGCAAGGCGCCGACCAAGTGTGGCAACGGCGTCTGCGAGACCGGCGAGTCGAGCATGACCTGCCCGGCCGATTGCAAGCCTGCGACCCAATGTGGCAACGGCGTCTGCGAGAGCGGCGAGAGCAGCAGCTCCTGCCCCGCGGACTGCAAGCCGGCGGCCAAATGCGGCAACGGCGTCTGCGAGTCGGGCGAGTCCAGCGCCAACTGCCCGCAGGACTGCGGCGCCGCCACCAAATGTGGCAACGGCTTCTGCGAGAACGGCGAGACGGCGACCAGCTGCCCCGCGGACTGCAAGACCGCGACCCAATGCGGCAACGGCTTCTGCGAGAACGGCGAGACGGCGACCAGTTGCCCGTCCGATTGCGGCACCACGGGCTGCCTCGAGCAGAAGTGCCCGAGCCAACTTGCGGCGTGCAACGCGGACCCGAAATGCGTCGGCACGTTCTTCTATGTCGAGCTCTCGAGCTGCGCCAAGAAGTACAACTGCCAGGACTCGAGCTGCACCAAGATGAACTGCGGCCCCGAGATCCAGGACTGCAACGACGCCCAGGAATGCGTCGACCTCTTGAGCTGCCTGCAGGCGTGCGCCAACGGTGACAACGTCTGCATCGACAAGTGTTTCGGCTCGGGGCCGGACAAGTATGACGCGATGGCCCAGTGCTACGGGGCCAATTGCGCGAACTGATCGGAACGACACGGCGATGTGGTTCATCGCTCACCGTGGATGATCGCGCCCGCGTGGGCGCTGGAGGCTAGAAGATGCGTACCCCTTGGATTCTCGCGATGGTCCGCAGCGGCGCCGCGTTTGGCGCCGTGATCGCGCTCGGCGGCTGCATTGGCGGTGGCGGTGGCGGCGGCGGCGGTGTGGCGAACATCGGTGGTGCGCCTGACAGCCCCTGCAACCTCGACTACCACAAGCAAGGCTGCGCGACCGTCGCGACCAAGCCGACCAAGGTCGAGTGCAAGGATGGCGGCGACGGGACGGCCAAGTGGGCCTCGCTCGGCGAGTGCGCCACGGGCGAGTACTGCGCGGAAGAGGCGATCGCCGGCGAGCCGGTCACCAGCAAGAAGACCGCGGTGTGCAAGGCGATCCCGGCCGGCGGTGGTGGCGGTGGCGGCGGCACGACCGACGGTGGCCCGGCCAAGACGCCCGCGCAGGAGTTCTCGTGCATCGAGCAGCAGTGTAGCAGCCAGGTCGCCGCCTGCATGGCAGACGCCAAGTGCGCCGCGCTGCTCGCTTGCGGCAAGGCGTGTGCCGACGAGGCCTGCACCGACAAGTGCGGCGAGGCCATCTCGCAGGACGACCAGGCGACCTTCGCCCTGGTGTTCGGCCTGAGCGCCTGCGGCGCCGAGAAGGACTGCGTCTCGGTCTGCGGCAACGGCAAGTGCCAGGCGGGCGAGAACCAGAGCAACTGCGCCGACGACTGCTCGCCCAAGGGCCCGACCTGCGGCGACGGCAAGTGCGAGAGCGGCGAGACCAACGCGAGCTGCCCCGCTGACTGCAAGGCGGCCGGCGCGGTGTGCGGCAACGGCACCTGTGAGGCCGGCGAGACCAACGCCTCGTGCCCGCAGGACTGCAAGTCGACCTCGACCGCCGTCTGTGGCAACGGCACCTGCGACAGCGGCGAGTCGGCCGCGACCTGCTTGTTCGACTGCGACGCCGCGACCAAGGCCGAGATCGCCTGCGCCCAGCAGAAGTGCGCGTCGCAGTGGAGCGCCTGCTCGAGCGACGAGAAGTGCTTTGCCGCCATCATCTGCGCCACGGGCTGTGGTGAGTCCGACAGCTGCTTGCAGGGCTGCCTGACCGCCGCCGGCGGCGTCGCGCTGTCGAAGATCACGTCGCTGCAGAGCTGCGCCGGCGAGGCTTGCGCGAACGTCAGCGGCCCGGTCTGCGGCAACGAGAGCTGCGAGGCCGGCGAGACCAACGCCAACTGCCCCAGCGACTGCCAGGCCGCCGGCCCGGTCTGCGGCAACGCCAAGTGCGAGGCCGGCGAGAGCACCAGCACCTGCCCGGCCGACTGCAAGGCTGCCGGCCCGGTTTGCGGCAACGAGACCTGCGAGTCCGGCGAGTCCTACAGCAACTGCCCGTCCGACTGCCCCTGCACCTCGGACATGCAGTGCGGTACCGGCAAGAAGTGCGTCGGTGGCGTCTGCCAGACGCAGGGTACCACCGCGACCTGCGGCGACCTGGTCTGCGCCAGCGGCGAGAACTGCACGATGGACTGCGACAGCGCCGCCAAGGCCGCCGTCATGTGCGCCATGGAGGCGTGCGCCGACTGGTCCAAGTGCAAGGCCAACAGCGGCTGCTGGGCCGCGTTCGTCTGCGCCAACCAATGCGGCTCGGACCAGACCTGCATCCAGGGCTGCGGCGCCAAGGCCGGCACCGGCCTGAACACGCTGCTCTCGCTGGCCGACTGCACCCAGAAGACCTGCAGCGGCGGCGGCCCGGTCTGTGGCAACGGCAGCTGCGAGAGCGGCGAGACCTCCTCGAACTGCCCGGTCGACTGCAAGTCGGGCGGCTGCACCAGCAACTCGCAGTGCCCGTCCGGTCAGTCGTGCGTCGCCGGTGTGTGCAAGGCGTCGTCGGGCGGCTGCAGCGCCGCCTGCCCGTCCGGCACCAGCTGCCAGAACGGCATCTGCACCAAGTTCACCTCGGGCAGCTGCGTCGGCGCCTGCGACAAGCAGTCGGCCGACGGCTGCTACTGCGACGACGCCTGCGAAGATCCGTCCAACAGCGACTGCTGCCCGGACAAGGCGCTGGTCTGCACCCCGTAGTCGCAAGCGCACTGCGGGTCCGATGACGCGGCCGGCTCCCCGAGAGGGGGGCCGGCCGCGGTCGTTTTGACCCGCGCGCAGCGCGCGGGCGAGCGAACCAGCCTTCGTCACGAGACGCCCGCCGCAAAGCGCCAAAAGCAGAGCGGCCAGTGGGTCTCCCCACTGGCCGCTCCGATGTCTTCGCTCTCTCCGGCCTGCGCCGGCGTCGGGCGCTAGGCCTGGGGCCGGCTGCGACGACCGTCACGGTCACCGCCTCGCGGCTCACGGCTGCGGCCACCGCCGCCACCACCACCGCCGCCGCCGCCGCGCGGACCACGGTCGCCGCGGTCGCCACCGCCGCCGCCGCCGCCGCCTTCACGCGGCGCGAAGCCCATGGCCTCGCGGTGGCTCAGGCGGATCTTGCCGGTCTGGCGATCGACGGCCAGGACGCGGACCTTGATCTTGTCGCCGAGCTTGATGACGTCCTCGACCTTCTCGACGCGGCCCTCGGCCAGCTCCGAGATGTGGCAGAGGCCGTCCATGCCGGGGGCGATCTGGATGAAGGCGCCGAAGTCCGCCAGGCGGACGACCGTGCCGTCGTAGTCCTTGCCGACCTCGGCGCTGGCCGTGTAGGCGCGGACCAGGTCGATGGCGCGCTGCGCGACCTCGGCGTCCACCGCGGCGACGTTGACGCGGCCGTCGTCGTTGACGTCGACCTGGGCGCCGGTCTCGGCGACGATGCCCTTGATGTGCTTGCCGCCGGGGCCGATCAGGTCGCGGATGCGATCCGGGTCGATCAGGATGGTGAAGATGCGCGGCGCGTAGACCGAGATGTCCTCACGCGAGGCCGCGATGGCCTTGTTCATCTCGCCGAGGATGTGCAGACGACCCTGGCGGGCCTGCTCCAGCGCCTTCTCGAGCGTGGCGCGGTCGATGCCGTCGACCTTGATGTCCATCTGCAGCGAGCTGATGCCCTGGGCCGAGCCGACGACCTTGAAGTCCATGTCGCCGAAGTGATCCTCGTCGCCGAGGATGTCCGACAGGACGGCGGTGCGCTTGCCGTCGGTGATCAGGCCCATCGCGATGCCGGCGACGGCGGCGCTGACCGGGACGCCGGCGTCCATCAGGCCGAGGCTGGTGCCGCAGACCGTGGCCATCGACGAGCTGCCGTTCGACTCGAGGATCTCCGAGACCGAGCGGATGACGTAGGGGAACATGTCCTGCGTCGGCAGGATCGGCTCGATGCCGCGGCGAGCGAGGTTGCCGTGGCCGATCTCGCGACGACCCGGGCCGCGCATCGGCTTGATTTCACCGACCGAGAAGGGCGGAAAGTTGTAGTGCAGCATGAAGCGGCGCGACTCCATGCCGTGCAGGTGCTCGATGCGCTGGTCGTCGTTGCCCGTGCCGAGCGTGATGCCGACGAGCGACTGCGTCTCGCCGCGGGTGAACAGGACCGAACCATGAGCGCGCGGCAGGACGCCGAGCTCGATGGTGATCTTGCGCACGGTGTCGGTCGCGCGGCCGTCGATGCGCTTGCCGGTCGAGAGGATCTGCTCGCGGCAGATCTCCGACTTGAGCTCGCCCGCGATCTCCTTGATCTCCGCCTCGCGGCCGGGGAACTGCTCGGCGACGGCGGCGACGATCTCGGCCTTGGCGGCGTCGACGGCGCGGTAGCGCTCGAGCTTGGTCGGGATCGACGACGCGGCGGCCATCTTGTCCCAGCCGGCGGCCTTGACCGCGGCGACGAGCTCGGCGTCCGGCGTCGGCGAGATGAAGACGGCCTTCTCGTTGCCGACGTCGGACGCGAGGGCGCGCATCGCGTCGAGGATCGGCTGGCACTGCTCCTGGGCGAAGAGCAGCGCGTCAACGACGACCTGCTCCGCGACGAACTTGGCCTCGCCCTCGACCATCACCACGCCGTGCGGACCGACGGCGACGATGATCTCGAGGTCGGCGGCGGCGCGCTGGGTGTTGGTCGGGTTGGCGACGAAGGCGCCATCGACCTGGCCGACGCGGATGGCGGCGACGGGGCCGGCCCACGGGATGTTCGAGATGGCGAGCGCCGCGAAGCTGGCGTTCATGGCCAGGACGTCGCCGTCGTTCTCGCGATCGTACGAGACGACCGTGGCGATGACCTGGGTCTCGGCCTGGAAGCCCTCGGGGAAGAGCGGGCGGGCCGGACGGTCGATCAGACGGCTGGCGAGGGTCTCCTTCTCGCTCTGGCGGCCCTCACGGCGGAAGTAGCTGCCGGGGATGCGGCCCGAGGCGTAGAAGCGCTCCTGGTAGTCGCACGACAGCGGGAAGAACGGCGCGTTGGGCTTGTTCTTGTTGGTCGAGCAGGCGGTCGCGAGGACGGCGGTGCCGCCGTAGGTCGCGTAGATCGCGCCGTTGGCCTGCTTGGCCATCCGGCCGGTCTCGAGGGTCAGCGTCTCGCCGCCGATGTCGATGGTCTTGGTGATCGGATTCATGTGTGTCTCTCTCTTCTGGGCCGCATCGCAGTTCGCGGCCCGACGGTTGCTCTTTGTGTCTGCGATGGGGGCCGCGAGGGCACCGACGTTCGGCGCTGCGCTCTGCGGTGCGTTGGGTCGTTGGCGTCGGGCGAGCCGGCTGTGATCCGTCAATCGGATCCGGCACTGGCTCGCCGCTGGGCCCGACCTCTTGCGCGGGCCCAAATGCGGCGACGCGGCGGCCCCTTTCGAGACCGCCGCGTCGGCGTTGGCTTACTTGCGGAGGCTGAAGGCCTGCAAGATCGAGCGGTAGCGACCATTGTCGGTGCGCCGCACGTAGTCGAGCAGGCGGCGACGACGCGCGACCAGCTTGAGCAGGCCGCGACGGCTGTGGTGGTCCTTGGTGTGGACCTTGAAGTGCTCGGTGAGCTCGTTGATGCGCTGGGTCAGCAGGCCGATCTGGACCTCGGGCGAGCCGGTATCGGTCGCGTGCAGTCCGTGACCCTGGATGATTTCGACCTTCTGGTGTGCGTACAACGGCATCTGCGTCTTCCTGTCTGCTGGTCGGCGACCACGGTCGCCACCGCCACTCGTTCGCGGTGCGCGCCGGCGCACCGCCCATCTTGCGTTCGCGCGGCCACCGAGGCCCGCGAAGGGGTGCCAGCGGACCGCATCGTGGCGGGGCGCTGACGGCGCACGTTGGCGACTTGGCCAACAGGTGCGGGGGCGAAACTGTAGGTCTACGGGCTCCTAGTGTCAAGCCGCGTCTTCGTCCGCGCCCGCCGTCGGCGGCGAATCCTGCGGCAGTCCGCGTACGACGCGCAGCTGCCAACCTTCCGAGGCCGGTTCGCGGCGGAGGTCCGGCGTGCCGCCGCCCTCGGGCCAGGGATCGACCGGCGCCTCGATCCGGCAGATGCCGACCGCGTCACCGGCCGCATCGACGACCAGCACCTCATCCTCGATCGCGGCCTCCGCCGAGGCGTCGACACGCGGACGTTTGCCGTGGGCGAGCGCCTGGCAGACGGGTTCGTCCATGGTCAGGATCGGCACCAGGCCTCGCAACGCCTCTGCGATCGAGCGCAGCCGCGCCACCCGCGCTGCCAGGGGCTCGGCCTCCAGCGACTCGAGGCGATGGGCGTCGTCGACCTGCGTGCCGCCGGCCTGGACCCGGCGCAGGCCGCACAGGTGCGCGGCGCTGCCCAGCTGCCGGCCGAGATCGCGCGCCCAGGCGCGCACGTAGAAGCCCGAGCCGACATCGAGGCGGTAGCTGGCCTCGCCGGCCGCGGCGTCGATCTCGAGCAACGTCACCCCGCGCAGCAGCACTGGCCGCGGCGGCCGCTCGACGTGCTCGCCGCGACGGACGCGCTCGTGGTCGCGCACACCGTCGGTCTGCAGCGCGCTGACGCTCGGCGGCACCTGCCAGATCGTGGTCGCGGTCTGCGTCTGGCACGCGCCGAGCGTTGCGTCGTCCATCGTCGGCCACGGCGCCTGCCGTGTGATCTCGCCGACCGCGTCGTCGGTGCTGGTCTCGGCGCCGAAGCGCACACGACCGACGTACGCCTTCGGCGCGTCCGTCAACCAACGGACCATCGTCGTGGCGTCGCCGACGACCACCGTCAGCACGCCGCTGGCGTCGGGATCGAGGGTCCCGGCGTGGCCGGCGCGCTTCTCGCCGAGCAGGCGCGAGACGCGGTTGACCACAGCCCGCGACGTCAGGCCGAGAGGCTTGTCGATCGCGATGACACCATGCAGATTCGAAGGTTTACGCTTCGCCATCGTCGACCGGCTCGTCGTCCTCATCGAGCGGGTCGTGTTCGCGCGCGTCGTCGTCGAGCGCCGCCGCCGCGGCAGCCGCAGCAGCCGCCGCGGCGACCGCAGCGGCGGCCACGGCTGCGACCGCCTCGGCGTGGCCCGGATCGGTGGGATCTGCCAGCGCTGCGGCCTGCCGTTCTGCCCGATCGGCGTCGAGCACCTGCTGCAGCCGGCGCATCCGCGCGCTCTCCTTGTCGAAGCTGAACACGACCTTCGGCGCGCGTTGCAGCTGCATTGACTCAGCGAGCGAGCGCGCGACGTAGCCCGCCGAGCGCTCGAGCGCCTCTTGGGCGCGGTCGGAGCCGTCGTCGCTGTCGCGCATGATGTAGCGCACCCGCAGGTGGCCAAGGTCGCCGGCGAGCACCGCCTCGGTGATCAGCACGTGGCGGACCACCGCGTTGGTGAGCTCGAAGTCGACGATGCGCTCGACCTCGTCACGCATCAGCGTGCCGAGGCGATCAGCGCGGGTGAACGTTGGTCGACGCCGCAAGGCTGACCCCTCTGTTGCAGGCTACGCGTTGTCTGCGGTCGGCCGGTACACGCGGGCCAGATCCAGCTTGCGCGGCGTCTTCTTGAGCTCGAAGCACTCGATCGTGTCGCCCTCGCGGTACTTGCTGAAGCCCTCGAGCGCGATGCCGCATTCGTAGCCGGTGGCCACTTCGCTGGTGTCGTCCTTGAAGCGCTTGAGCGAGCTCGCGCGTCCGGTCCAGAGGACCTCGTCGCCGCGGCGCAGGCGGTAGTTGGCGCTGCGCACCATCTTGCCGTCCGTGACGTAGCAACCCGCGACCGAGCCGGCCTTGGCGATGTGGAACACCGCGCGGACCTCGGCCTTGCCGTGCTCGATCTCCTCGACGATCGGCTCGAGCAGGCCTTCCATCGCCAGCATCACGGCGTCGATCGCGTCGTAGATGACCGAGAACGAGAGGATCTCGACGCCCAGGTCGTCCGCCAGGCGCTTGCCCTTGGCCTCGGCCTTGACGTTGAACGCCAGGATCATCGCCTTGGAGGCCATGGCGAGCTGGATGTCGCTCTCGGTCACGCCGCCGACCGCCGCGTGCAGCACGCGGACGCGGACGTCGTCGTGCTCGAGGCGGGCGAGCGAGCCGCGCAGGGCCTCGGCCGAGCCGTGGACGTCCGCCTTGATGATGACGTTGAGGTCCTTCTGGACCACCGCCTCCATCTGCTCGAACATCTGGTCGGCGCTGACCTTGGTCGTGACGGCGGCCTGCTTCTCGCGGGCCTTGCCGACGCGGTGGTCGACGATGGCCTTGGCCGCCTTCTCGTCCGGCGTGACGTAGAACTCGTCACCCGCGGACGCGACGCCCTGCAGACCGATGACCTCGACGGGCGTCGACGGGCCGGCCTCCTCGAGCGAGTTGCCAGCGTCGTCGTGCATCGCGCGGACGCGACCGTAGACCTGGCCGGCGACGATGACCGCGCCCCGGCGCAGGGTGCCGCGCTGGACGAGGATGGTCGCGACCGCGCCGCGGCCACGCTCGAGGCGCGCCTCGACGACCAGACCGCGCGCGTCGCACGAGGCCGGGGCCTTGAGCTCCATGAGCTCGGCCTGCAGCGCCAGCGTCTCGAGCAGATCGTCGACGCCCTGGCCCTGCTTGGCCGAGACCTCGACGGCCGTGACGTCGCCGCCCCACTCTTCGACGACCAGGCCGTGACCGGCCAGCTCGCGGCGGACGCGCTCGACGTCGGCGCCTTCCTTGTCGATCTTGTTGATCGCCACGATGATCGGCACCTTCGCCGCCTTCGCGTGGTTGATCGCCTCGATCGTCTGCGGCATGACGCCGTCATCGGCCGCCACGACGAGCACGACGATGTCGGTCGCCTGAGCACCGCGGGCACGCATGGCGGTGAACGCCTCGTGGCCCGGCGTGTCGAGGAACACGACCTTGCGTCCGGCCGGCGTCGTCACCATGTAGGCGCCGATGTGCTGCGTGATGCCACCCGCCTCGCGGGCGGCGACGCGCGTCTTGCGGATGCGGTCGAGCAGCGTCGTCTTGCCGTGGTCGACGTGACCCATGACGGTGATGACGGGCGGGCGCGGGACGAGGTCGGTGACCTCGGTCTCGACCGGCTTGGTCAGGAAGGTCTCCAGATCGAACGCCACGTTCTCGACGGTGAAGCCGAACTCACCCGACACGAGCTCGACGGTGTCGAGGTCGAGCGTGTGGTTGATCGTGGCCATGATGCCGAGCTCGAAGAGCTTCTTGATGACCTCGGTGGCCTTGACCGACATCTGGTGCGCGAGGCTCGACACCGTGATGGTGTCCTCGATGCGCAGGTGGCGCTTCTCTTGCTTCGGCACCGTGATGTTGGTCGACAGCGCCGGCGCCTTGGTCTTGCCGCGCTTCTTGCCGCGACGGCGGTCGTCGCTGCTCATCGGATCGTGGTTGCGCTCGTAGATGAGCTTGCGACCACGGCCCGTGGCGTCGGCGCCCTTGTTGCGACCGCGGCGATCCTCGGCAGAGGTCCCCGTCGGCGCGGGCGCGTTCGAGGGCGCCGGGCGGTTCGACTCGACGGGCGCCGGCGCAGCTTGCGGCGCGGGGGCCGGACGCGGCGCGGGCTTCGGGATATTGACCAGCGCCTCCGGCATCTTGGTGCGGATCAGGCGCGGCACCTTGCGCAGGCTGGGCAGCGGCTCGCTGCTGTCGAGGGCCTTGCCGATCTCGTTGACGTCCACCGGACGCGCGAGATCCTCGGCCTCGTAGATGATGCGGGACGGCTGCTCGTACGCGGCCTGCGCCGCAGCGACGGCCTCGGCGCGCGACACCGGCGCGGCGACCGGAGCGGCGACCTCGTCGATCTCGATCGCGGCCGCAGGGGCTGCGCTCTCGATGGCGGCGACGGCGACGGCGTCGATCGTCGGGGCAACGTCGTCCGGGCGCTCGAAGGTGCGCGGCTGCAGCTCGGGCGGCACAGGCAGCTCGTCGGCGCGGATGCGGTTCAGGCGCGGGCGCTCGAAGCGGCTGGCGGGGGCGGTCGGCGCGGACTCGACCACGTCGGCCACCGGGGCGGCCACGGCGGCTGGCTCGACGTCCTCGATCACGGGCGGCGCCTCGACCGGCGTCGGGGCCTCGACGACCGGTTCGGCCGGGGTGCCTGCCACGCTGCGGCGGACCACCGGGCCACGGGGGGCTGCGGCGACGGGGGCTGCGGCGACCGGGGTCGGCGCGGCGGCCGCTGGCGCATTCCCCTCATCACGGCGTGCGCGACGACGGACGACGGTGCCGGTGCTGTCACCAGCGTCGCGGTCGGCGACGACCTCGCGCGTCCGCGTCACGGCGGGACGGAACATGCGACGGATCTCGTCTGCCTCGTTCGCCGACAGGCGCGAGAACAACGAGTAGCGCTTGCCCTTGTCGGCAAGTTTCGCCACGAGATCACGACTTTCGAAACCGAGCTCACCGGCCAGTTCCTCGAACTTCATCATCGAAACCGTCACGGTCTCGTCTCCCTACGGCCCCGTTGGGGGCACGTGGCGTCGCTCTCGGCCTTCTGCAGGCGCTCGAGCAGACTGCGCATCGCCACGATCTGCGCATCGGCGTCCACGTCCAATCGACGTCGACGCATTCCTTCGCTGCGTTGCGTGAGCAGGACAGACGCGGTCTGCCTTGCTCGGCGCAACACCTCCACCGGATCCCCGACCGGAGACCCGGATCGCCGCCCTCCGCGCAGCGCGATCTGCGCGCAGGCGAACGACGGGCACATGTACATCCCGCGGCCCTGCTTGTCATCCGCGCGGCCAGGCCGCTCGGACGCGTCAGGCGTGCGTTGGGGAGCGTCGGGACGAGGCGCCCGCGCCGGCGTGGCCTGCACGCAGCCGTCCACGACCACGAGGCGCAGCAATGCATGCGACTCGTGACGCTGGCGGCAGCCTTTGCAGGAACGGACCGGCATGGACACTTCCTCCCTGAGCCATCGGCTAGGCCTGGCTCGGCTCGGCGTTGTCGCGCTGCTCGCGCGGCTCCGCCGAGGCCACTGCCGAAGCGAGCGCGTAGGCCGCAGCCTGGGCGCGCGCTTCGTCTTCCTTGGAACGCCGGACCTCCTCCTCGCGTCGCGCCTTCACCTCGAAGGCGATCTGCTGGATCTCCAGCGCCATGTCGTGCGTCACGCCCGGGATCGTGGCCAGATCCTCGGTGTGGGCGTTGAGCAGGTTCTCGGGGCTGTGGTAGCCGAGCTTGAACAGGTAGCCGATCAGCGAGTCGTCGAGACCCTCGACGGTCTGCAGCTCTTCGGCCAGCAGCTCCTTCATCGCCTCGATCTTGCCCTCGGAGTGGATGTCGATGCGCCAGCCGACGAGCTTGCTCGCGAGGCGCACGTTCTGGCCACGACGGCCGATCGCCAGGCTGAGCTGGTCGTCCGGGACGATGAGCTCGATCGTCTGGTTGTCCTCGTCGATCAGCACGCGGCTGACCTCGGCCGGCTGGATGGCGTTGCAGACGAACTTGGCGACGTCCGGCGACCACGGGACGATGTCGATCTTCTCGCCGCGCAGCTCCTGGACCACGGCCTGGACGCGCGAGCCCTTCATGCCGACGCAGGCGCCGACCGGATCGACGTCCGAGTCCCGCGAGGCGACGGCGATCTTGGCGCGCTCACCCGGCTCACGGGCCACGGCCATGATGCGGACGATGCCCTCGTAGATCTCGGGGACCTCGAGCTCGAACAGCTTCTCGATCAGGCGGTCGTCGGTGCGGCTCAGGATGATCTGCGGCCCACGGCTCTCGCGCTTGATGTCCTTGACGTAGGCCTGGACCCGGTCGCCGGCGCGGTAGCTCTCGCGCGGCATCTGCTCACGCAGCGGCAGCACGGCCTCGGCGCGGCCGAGGTCGACGATCACGTTGCCGCGCTCGAAGCGACGGGTGATGCCAGTGACGAGCTCGCCCTTGCGGTCCTTGTACTCGTTGAACACGACGTCGCGCTCGGCGTCGCGCACGCGCTGCATGATGACCTGCTTGGCGGTCATCGCGGCGATGCGGCCGAACTGCTGGCGCGCGGTCTTGATGTTGAGCAGGTCGCCGTACTTGCGGTCCTCCTCCTCGGCGCGATCGCGATCCTTGTCGAGGTAGAAGAGCTGGAAGCCGAGCTCGTCGTCGAACTGCACGTCGGCGTCGACGAGCATGGCCTTGGAGATCGGCAGCTCGCGCGCCGAATTCGTCAGCTCGTCGTCGCCGACCACGACCAGGTACATCATCAGCTCGACGTCGCCCGACTCGGGGTTGAACGTGGCCTCGAGCTCACGATCGGCACCGAAGGTCTTCTTCGCGGCTGAGAGGATGGCCTGTTCCAAGGCTTCGACGAGTACCGAGCGATCGATACTCTTCTCCTTGCTGACCTGGTCGATGATCTGGGTGAGGCTGCCGGCCAACATCGCGTTCACTCCTCAAAATCGGCGTCGTCGGACGCCGTCGGGTCGGACACAAGCAAGGTGCCCGGGTGCATGCTGCGTTCGCGCTCGGCGCGCTGCCCCAGCATCTGCCATTGCGCTGGCGTCGGATCCAGCTGCGCCCTCGTGATGTCCACGAGGGCGATCGAAACGAGCTTTCCGCCGTCGACGCGCAGCGTGACGCTCTCGGCCGCTGTGTCGGCCTCGGGCGCTGCGTCCGTCGTCGTCACCTCGGCGCGCTGCACCGAGACGATGTCGCCGATGCGGGTGACCTTGCCCAGGCCACCCTCGCCGGCGGTGGTGATGCGGACGCGGACGCCGACGTAGCGTTCCATGTCCGCGCCGTGCCGGAGCATGCGGTTGATGCCCGGGCTCGAGACCTCGAGGTCCCACGCGGTCGGGATCGGATCGTCGACCTCGAACACCGCGCTGATGCGTCGGCTGATCGCCGCGCACTCGTCGATGCCGATGCCGCCCTGGCCCGGGAGGCGGTCGACGTAGACCGTCACGCGCAGCGCCTGGCCGTTGCGGCCGAGGTGCAGCTCGATCAGGTCAAAGCCCGCGGCCTCGACCAGCGGACCGATGATGCCGTGCAGCGTCGCTTCGAGCTGCGAAGGCGACGGACCACGGACAGGCCGCGGCTGCGTCTTCGTCTCGGACCGCGTTGGCCTTGGCACCATCGAACGTCTCCTGCAACCCGTCGTGCGCCCGAACGGCGGCGCAACAACCCCTGCGCGCCGATCCCCGCTGCGCGAGGCCGACTGCCGAACCCAGGTGGATGCAGGCAGGTCGATCTACGGCCAGCGCGGGTCGCGACGCGCTGACGCAAGGCCCCAGGAGGACTCCCGGGGAAGAAGCGCTGCACCGTTGCCGGCTGTCGAAGGTCGTCGACGTCCTGCTTCGCAACGGGGACCAGGGTTGGCAGCGAAGCCCCACCCGGTCCGAACGCTTGGAGGCGGCACCCGGATTCGAACCGGGGATGGAGGATTTGCAGTCCTCTGCCTTACCACTTGGCCATGCCGCCCTCTTGGGCCGCGACGAAATAGCCTACCCGGGGCTCGAGGTCAAGGGGCTGGGCGCGCTGTTTCGCGATCAGGCGGTCAGACGGGCAAGGCGCCTCAGAGCGAGGTGGTCTCGACGCGCCACTCGTTGCCGCAGCTGGCGTCCCGGCGCAGGCCGATCGGCGCCGGCATGCGCGTCGTGGCGCGCAAGAAGAGCTTGACCCGCTCGGTGCGCGGCGTCAGCTCGACCGGGTCGCGGCGGGCGACGTCGTAGCTGCCGATGTCGTCGGGATCGCGCAGGTAGATGCGGACGTTGCGCCGCAGCTGACGCCAGCCGTACTGGCGCAGGCTCGACTCGACCATCGGCGTGCCCTTGCGCTCGGCGTGGACCATCGACAGGAAGTCGAGGAACAAGCCCTCCTCGACCTCGGGATCGTCGGACTCGGGGCGTGCGGCCAGCGTCAGCACGCGGCGGAGCAGATCGTGGACGGCGATGAACGGGTCCTCGCCGTTGGTCGGGGCCTTGGCCGCCGGCAACGCGACGAGGTTGGCCATGTCGGCGGCGACGCTGCCAGCCTCGGCCACGGCGGCGGCCGCGGCGACCCCGGCGGCGCCGATCGCGGCGGTCGGCGCACGGGCTTCGAGCGCCTCGACGCGGGCGACCAATGTCTCGAGCTGGGCGACGCGGGCGCGCAACTCCGCGAGCTCGCTGTGGAGAGCCTTCGAGTCCGCCGCCGGATCGCCTGGGGTCGCTGCCATGGTGCCTCCTGGCCGTCTCGGCCTTGGACCGCAGCCTAGGCGCTGACGCGGTCGGGCACAACCGAGGCCGACGCGCCCGAACCGCGATCCCGGCCTACTTGCCGGCCTGCAGCCGCGCCAGGCAGACGAGGTAGTCCGCGGCGCTGATCATCTGGAAGTCCGGCTGCACCTGCGGCTTGGGCTCGCGCAGCGCGATCTTCTTGGCCTTTCCGCTGGCGGCCACGCATTTGTCGAGCGCCTTGACCATCGGCGCCAGCGGCGAGGGCGCCGGCGTGTCGATCGGGTCGAGGTGGTTGGTCAGGTTCTCCTCGCGGAAGCCGACCGGGATCTTGCCGTCGACCTTGGGCGGGATGATCACGTCCGGGTGGACGCCCGTCACCTGGATCGTGTGCCCGGACGGCGCGTAGTACCGCGCCACCGTGAGCTTGATGTAGTAGTCGAGGTGCAGCGCCGGCTCGAACAGCGTCTGCACGCTGGCCTTGCCGAAGGTGCGCAGGCCGACGACCAGGGCGCGGCCGTTCTCCTGCAGCGCCGACGCGACGATCTCGGAGGCCGAGGCCGCGCCGTCGTCGACGAGCACCACGACCGGGAAGTCGTAGTCGCTCTTGTCGTCGTGGGCGGTGTAGACCTCCTCGTCGTTGCCGCCCTTGGCCTTGCGCCGGCTCTTGACGCTGACAATGCGCCCGTTGCGCAGGAACATGTCGGCGACGTCGATCGCGCGGTTGAGCAGGCCGCCCGAGTTGCGCCGCAGGTCCAGGATCAGGCCCTTGAGCTTGCCGCCCGGGGCCTGCGCCGCCAGCGTCTCGATCTCGTCGCGGAGATCGCGGGCCGATCGCGGCACGAAACCGCTCATCTTGACGTGGGCGATGCCCTCGTACTCGGGCACGAGCTTGCCGCTGACGTTCTTGATCGGGATGTGCGCGCGGACGATGCCGATCTCCAGCGGCTTGGGCTCGCCCTCGCGAAGCAGGGTCAACACGACCTTGGTGTTCTTCTTGCCGCGGATCTTCTCGACGACCTTGCCGAGCATCCAGCCGTGGATGTCGTACGAGTCGACCTTGACGATCTCGTCGCCCGCCCGGACGCCCGCCTTCCACGCTGGCAGGTCCTCCATCGGGTTCTCGACGATCGTGCGCTTGTCGCGCTGGGTCAGCACGGCGCCGATGCCCTCGAACGAGCTGTCCTGCGTCTTGCGCGTGGACTCGTCCCATTGTTTGCGTGCGATGACGGCCGAGTGCGGATCGAGCGCGTAGAGATACGCCGCCGAGGCCGCGAGCCAGGCCCGATTGCTGTCGGGCGTGACGTGGCGCTTGCGCTCGTCCTCGTCCAGCGGCTCCTCCTCGTAGAGCCCGACCGGCGCGGCCGGCTTGGCGTCCGCAGCGGCCGCTGGCGCGGATGCGTCGGCGGCGGCGGCGCCCGGCTCTGTCGCCTTGGCTGCCTTGCCCGCCTTGGCGCCCTTGCCCGGCTTGGCGCCCTTGGCCGTCGCGGCCGGCGCGACCTCTGCGCTCGCGGCCGGAGCGGGCGTCGCTGCTGCCGCTGTCGGCGCGGCGGCCTTGGCGGCGGGCGCTGCGGCGGCGGGCGCTGCGGCGGCGGGCTTGGCCGCTGCGGCGGCGGCGGCCTTGGCCAGCTGCGCGTCCGCGAGCTTCATCGCGCACTGGAACTGCGGCTGGTCGAACGGGATCTCGCGCCAGGACTGGCGGTAGGCCGCGTACCGGGCGCGGGCCTTGGCGCGCAACGCCTCGATCTCCTCGTCGGTCAGGCGGCGATCCGGGCGCTTCTTCTGCTTGCTCTTGAGGTACCTGGTCCCGGGGATGCGGTGGACCACCACGCCGGGGACGGGCTTGCCGTCGCAGAGGAAGGGCTCGGTGTCGCCGTCGAGGCGGCCTTCTTCGTCCGGATCGGCCTTGCGCTTGGCCAGGAACGTCGCCGGCAGCAGCTCGAGGCTCGGCTCGAGCACGCCCAGCGCGCCGTTGCTCGCGGCGACCCAGGCGCGCTGCAGCTCGACCTTGTCGTCGATGTAGTAGGTCGAGACGTAGTCCGTGACCTCTTCGAAGTTGTGCACGTCGAAGCGCACGCCCTTCCAGTAGTCGGTGTTCTCGTCGTCTTCGTCGTCGCCCTCGTCGTCGCCACCCTCCTCGGCGGCGGCCTTGGGCTCGACCGGCGAGTAGGCCTGGTCGCCCGCAGCGGCGAGGTGGGCCTCCGCGCCGGGCTGCGCGGCCTCGTCGGCTGCGGCCTCGGACGGCGCGTCACGGCCGCACGCGGCCAGCGACGTCGCCAGCAGGGCGAAGGAGAGCAACGCGGCGATCGCGTGGGGAGAGGTGCGGCGGCTCACTGGATCCCTCCATCGCCGCACGCGCTCGAGCGCCCTTGGGGTCGAGTTGCGGTCAACGTATCGTGACGGTGCCAAGCCCGAACCGGTTGCGCAAGCGCACCGCCTCGGCGTCGGCAAGGACGCTCCGCGCAGCCACGCGATCTGCTGGCGGCAGACAAAGCCGCGAACGCAGCGCCCGCACGCGGCCGATCGCGTCCAACGCCCGGACGGCCAGCGGGGTGTCGTCGCGCAGGAGCCTCGCCGCTTCGCATTGCGCCTCCTCGAGCAGGTCCTCTTGCCGACAGATCAGGAAGAGGTTGACGCCGGCCTCCAGGCCCAGGCGTACACAGTCCGCCATCGAGAACGCCGCAGCGACGCCCTTCATTTCCAGATCGTCGCTGACGATGACGCCGTCGAAGCCGCAGCGCGTGCGCAGCAGCGGCTCCAGGATCTGCGTCGACAGCGTCGCGGGGCGCGCGGGGTCGAGCGCAGGGAACAGGATATGCGCGGTCATCACCATCTCGAGCTCGCCGGCGAGCGCGGCGAAGGGCCGCATCTCGACCGAGGCCAGCCGCTCGAGGTCGAAAGGCAGCACCGGCAGCTCGAGGTGGCTGTCCTGCGCGGTGTCGCCGTGGCCGGGGAAGTGCTTGCCGCAGCCGACCACGCCGGCGCGCCGCAGGCCGCGGGCGAAGGCGCCGGCGTGGGTGGCGACCTGCTCGGGCGTGCGACCGAAGGCGCGGCTGCCGATGATGGGGTTCGCCGGGTTGGTGTCGATGTCGAGAACGGGCGCGAAGTCGACGTTGAACCCGGCGGCGAGACATTCGCGTCCGGTCTGCGCCCCGACCGCCTCGGTCAAGGCCGGATCGCCGGCCTCGGCGACGTCGCGCATGGGCGGGAAGCGCGTGAACGGCGCGCGCAGGCGAGCGACCGCGCCCCCCTCCTGGTCGACCGAGACGATGGCGGGCAAGCCTCCGTTGCTGGCGTGGCGCGACGCGGCGGCCTGGGCGCTCGCGGTCTGGGCGATCAGCGCGTCGACGTCGATGACGTCGTCGATCTTGACCAGGTTGCGGGCGAAGAGGATGACGCCGCTCAGACCGTCGCGCAGCCGCTGCGCCATCGACGCGGGCAGCTCCTGGCCCTCGTAGCCACCGACGAAGAGTTCGAGCGCCAGCCGCTCGGCGTCGCGCGCGGTTGCGGGCCGGTGCGGGCGCAGGCTGGCCGCCGCCGGGGCGGGGCTGGGTCGAGGTGGCGTCATCCCGGCTGCTCCGTGCTGAGGGCCGCGCGCGGCCGTGCTGTCGTGGCGACGTAGCGCGGATCCAGGCTGTCGCGCAAGCCATCGGCCAGGACGAACAGGCCCGCCTGCCAGAGCAGCAGCGCGCCTGCCGGTCCGAGCAGCAGCAACGGGCTGCGCAGGGCCATCAGGGTGCCGTCCTCGAGCATCGCGCCCCAGCTGACGGCGCCGTCCGGGCCCAGGCCCAGGAACGACAGGCTCGCCTCGCCGAGCACGGCCCCCGCCGCCGCAAAGGTCGCCTGCACCGCCAGCGGTCCGCCGATCGCCGGCAGGACATGGTGCCGCAGCAGGCGCAGGGTCGAGCTGCCATAGAGCGTCGCGGCCAGCAGATCGTCCCGCGATCGCAAGCCGAGCACCAATCCTCGCACCAGCCGGCCGTGGCTCGCCCACGATGTCAGCGAGAGCGAGAGCACGACCGTCGCCACGCCCGGCCGCTCGCTGACGAAGATCACCAGCAGCGCGAGCAGCAAGCCCGGGAACGCCATCGCCACGTCGGCGGCCCGGCTGATGCCGAGGTCCACCAGGCCGCCGCGCCAGCCCGCGAGGGCGCCGAGCAGGGCGCCGCCGCCGACCGCGAGCGCAGCGGTGCCGAGCCCGACCAGCGTCGCCAACTGGCCGCCCGCGAGGATGCGCGCCAGCAGGTCACGGCCCTCGGCGTCGGTGCCCAGAGGATGGCCCGTCGATCCGGGCGCCAGGACCGCGTCGAGGTCGACGTGGTGCGGATCCAACGGCCACAGCCAGGGGCCGAGCCAGAACAGCGCCAGCATGCTCAGCGTCCAGCCCAGGCCGATGCGGACGCCTCGCCAGCCGTCGTGGCGCGCGGCGACGGGGGTCATCGGGCCTCCGCGATGCGCGTCCGGGTGCGGGGATCCACGACGCCGACCACGATGTCGACCAGACCCAGCACCAAGGCATAGCCGACGGCGATGACCAGCACACAGCCCTGGACCACGGCGCCGTCGCGGGCAGCGATCGCGTCCAGCAGCAGCGTGCCGACCCCCACCCGGCCGAAGACCTTCTCGCAGACCAGGGCGCCGCCGATGAGCGCGCCGAGCTGGCTCGCCGCGACCGGAAGCAGGGGCAGCGCCGCGTTCGGCAGCAGGTGCAGCCCCACCACGCGCCAACGCGGCAGGCCGCGAGCCTCGAGCGCCGCGCGGAGCGGACCCGTCAGCAGCTCCAGCATCGTCGCGCGGACCAGACGCGACAGCCGTGCGGCCAGGGCGAAGCCGACGACCGCGCCGGGCAGCACCAGGTCCAGCGCCACATCTGGCGGGTGCGCCGCGGTCGGCAGCCACGGCAGCGTCACGGTCCAGAGCAGCAGGCCGATCGGGCCGCTGACGAACACGGGCATCGCCACCCCGACCAGGGCGACGCTGCGGCCGAACCAATCGCCGACACGGCCCGCTTGCAGCGCGGCGAAGGTGCCGAGCGGCAGCGCCAGCGCCAGCGCCCAGGCCAGGGCGACCGCGGCGAGCGCCAACGTCTGCGGCAGCACGGCCGCCAGCAGCGACGAGACCGCGACCGGCCGGCCTTGCAGCGCCACCGAGGTGCCCAGGCTGCCGTCGGCGAGGCTGCCCAACCAGCCGCGCGCCTGCTGCCAGAGCGGCCCTTCGAGGTGCATGTGCGACCGCAGCGTCGCGCGCTCGGCCTCGGTGGCGCGCTCGCCCAGGAGCACGTCGGCGGGGTCACCGGGCACGGCGCGGACGGCGACGAAGACGAGCAGGACGATGCCTGCGATGGCGAGGAAGGTTGCGAGCAGGCGGGTCAGCGCGCTCAGCGACACCGTTCGAGCATGCCTTCGATCTGGGGGGCGTCGGCGGCGTCGGGGTAGATCTGCACGTACGCGTTGCCATGCTTGAGGCAGTTGGCCTTGTCGCCCAGCTGGAAGTAGAGCCGTGCGAGCTGGCCGTGCGCCTTCTTGTAGCCGCTCTTGACCGCGGCCTGGAAGTGCTTGACCGCCTCTTGCTTGTCACCGCCCGCGACGGCCTGACGGCCCGCGTTGTAGTGCTCCTGCGCGCTCATCTCGCCGGCGGCCGCCTTGGGCTCGGGCTTCTCGACCGGCTTCGGCTCGGGCTTGGCGACGGGCTTGGGCTCGGGCTTCTCGACCGGCTTCGGCTCGGGCTTGGCCACCTTCGGCTCGCTCGGCTTGCGCTCGGGCCGCGGCTTCTCGTCTGCGCCGTCGTCCTTGCCCGGGCGCGCAGAGCTCTTGGCCTTGGTCAGGATCGTCGCGGCGCGCTCGCTGTCGGGCTGGTAGGCCTGGACCTGCTCCGCCAGCGCGACGGCGTCGTCGAACTGCCGGCGCTTCATGGCCTTGTCGGCATCTTCGAGCAGCGAGGCCACGACCATGGCCTTGGCCTTGTCGCGCGTCGCCTCGAGGCGCTTGATCAGCGGCGAGTCGTCCGTCAGGCCCTCGCGCAGGTCGTTGACCGTGTCCAGGGCCTGCTTGGGCTGGTCGTCGAGGACCTTCTCGGCGGCCTCGAGCTTCTCGAGGGACTCGGCCTCGACCTCGAGCTTGCGCACGACCAGGCCGATCTCGGCGCTGCCGCCGTCCGACTTCTCGGCGTCGCGCGCCAGGGCCAGAGCCTCGCGCAACATGCCGGCGCTGCGCAGCTTCTCGATCTGGCGCAGGCGATCCTGGGTCGGCACGGCCGCCGCCGCGGGCTCCGGCGCCTCGTCGGGTTCGGCCTCGTCGCCGCCAGCCTTGGCCGGTGCGGTCGCGGGCTTGTCGTCCTTGGCCTGGGGCTCGTCCTTGCCGCTCATCGCCAGGAAGGCGATCAGGCCGCCCGCCAGCAGGACGGTGACGACGATCGCGGCGATCAGCAGGCCCTTGCCGCCGCTCGAACCGCCACCTGCCGCCGGGCGCGCCGGCGCGGCGCTGCCGGGTGCCAGGAAGCGCAGCGCGACGTGGCCGAGCACGAGCACGTCGCCGCTGTGGACGACGCATTTGTGGTAGGGCTCGCCGTTGACCTGGATGCCGTTGGCCGAGCCGAGGTCGAGCACCTCCCACGCGCCGTCGGGCTTGCGCGTCAGGCGCACGTGCTCTTTGGAGATCGAGCGGTGATCGATGACCAGGTCGGCGTTCTCGCCGACGCGACCGATCGTCGTCGGCGTGCGCGTGATGCGCAGCTCGAGGCCGCGCAGGTTCTCGCTCTCGACCACCAGGCGCGGCTGCTCGGCCGCGGGGATCGAGGTCGACTCGCCGGGGGCGCTGATCGCCTTCTGGATGTCGGCCAGGTTGACGATGGAGGTCTGATCGTTCGGCCGATTCGCGCCGCCCGCGGGCGGAGCCGGGGGGCCACCGGCCGGTGGCTGCGCGCCGTCGTCGACCAGGGCGTTGTCACGGGGCCGCTGACCGGCGCCCATGATCTCCATGGTGTAGTCGCCGATCTGGATGGTGTCGCCGGCGCGGACGTCGGTGCGCGCGCGCAGCAGCTGCTGGTTGACCCGGGTGCCCCATTTGGCGCGAACCGGCTCGATCCAGGCCTGGTCGCCCTGCACGACGATGCGGGCCTGGTGGCGCGAGACGTTGCGCTCGGTCAAGCAGATCGCGTTGGACTCGTCGCGGCCGATCGTCAACTCGCCATCGCCGAGGGGGATGACGGTCGACTTGCCTTCAAAGTCCTGGATCGTCAGCTGCAGCATGGGGCTGATTGCTCTCCTCGACGCGCGATCCGGCCTCGAACTCGCCCGGCCGCGCGAGGCGCGGCGATGACGCGGGCGGCTTGGGTGCTACACTCGCAGCATCAACTCCAAGCGAACCCCAAGCGGCACGCGCTGGGGAGCCTATCATGCGACCCTGGGGCGGACAAGGCTCCCAGAGGGTGGCATGCTCCGGGGCTGTGCGTGCGCGCTGGCTCGTGCCGGGATCGCCCTCGGCCGGGGCCGCCGCGGCTGGGGTTCGCCGTGCGAAAGCAAGAGGTTCCACATCGCGAGGTCGGCGCAGGCGGGGCAGGGTATGCAGACCCCAGCGCCAGCGGCGCCGACCCGTTGGCGACCCTGCTCTCACCCGCCGGCCAGGCCGTCCGCGTCCAGGCCTGCCGCGCCCAGGCCGATGTCCGCCTGGGCGTGTTGATCAACGGTCGCGCCGACGGCGGGCGGATGGCGGCCGCGTGGCGTGAGCTCGCCGGTCCTTGGCCGCTGCGTGTCACCAGCGACATCAGCGCGTTGCGTCGTGCGCTCGCCGAGCTCCTCGCGATCGAGGGCGTCAACGTGCTCGCGCTCGCCGGCGGCGACGGCACGGTGCACCACGCGTGCAACGTCCTGTTCGCCCTGCAGGCCGAGGCCGAGCGGCTCGGGGTCGACGCGCCGTTGCCCAGGCTGCTGCTGCTGCGCGGCGGCACGATGAACATCCTGGCGCGCGCGACCGGGCACCAGGTGGCACCCGCGCGGTCGCTGGCCCGCTTCGCCCGCGCCTTCACCGGCGCGCCCTGGAGCGCCGTGCCCGCCCGGCGCCTCGGTACGCTCGCGGTCACCGGCGCGTGGGGCCGGCGCTACGGCTTCGTCTTCGGTTCGGAGGTCGTCTACCACGCGATCGCCCTGTACGACGGGTTCGGCGCCGGCTACGGCGGCCTGACGCGCTTCCTGTTCGAGCTCGCGCGCGGCGCCCTCGTGGGCTCGGAGCTCTGGCGGCGCGAACGCTGGCGGCTCGGGCCCTTCGGCCACGCGCTCGATGTCCACGGGGCTGCCGCGGCGCCGATCCACCTCGACGCCTACACCGCGGCCGTGGCCACGACCACCGACCTGACCCTGGCCACCGGCGCGATCGCCGCCATTCGCCGCGCGCCCCACGCCGACGGCTTCCACGCTCGGGTCGTCGGCGTCGTCGAGCCCGCAGAGCTCGTCGCGATGGTCCCGGCGCTGCTGGCCGGGCGCGAACACCGCGCGGTGCTCGACGTGCCCGAGGCGCACCGCCTGGACCTCTGGGGGCCCTGTACGCTCGACGGCGAGCTGGTCGACGACCCCAGCGTCGCGGGTCGTGGGCCGGTCGTGGTCGACGCCGGACCTCGTCTGCACGTGGTGCCCGCCGCGTTGGGCATCGAACGCTGGTGAAGCGCCGCCACGTCGCGTCTGGCGCCGTCCTGGCTTGCGCTGCCCGTCGTCGATCCGATACCTTTGATGGCTTGGTGCGGAGAGGGGAATCGGCACAGGCTGGTTGGACCATCGAACCGCGACGTTGTGCGAGTGGCGGCCGGAATTTGGGAGCGAACATGCGTGGAACCTCGAACCTGGTGGCGATGCTTTGCTGCGCCTTGTTGATCAGCTGGGGCTGCAGCAACCCGACCACAGGTGACGACGCCAGCGGCGGCGCCGACACCTCCGCCACCGACACGGCCGCCGACGTCGGCGACGACATCGGCGTGGACGCCACCGAGTCCGATACGGGCAGTGACGACGACACGGCCGCAGATGCGATCGGCGATTCTGCCGATCCGACCGACGGCACCGAGGGCGATGGCGGCGCTGATGACACCGCCGTCGCCGACACCGCGGCCGATGTGCCCGATACCGCCAAGCCGGACATCGACGAGAGCAAGGGCCTCGCGTCCGACGAGCTGCTGGTCAAGGTGCTCGGACCGTCCGGCCGCGAGTGGGTCCAGAGCGACTCCGAGTTCGCGCAGCTGTCGGGCGTGCTCTTCGGCGAGGCCGACACCATCGAGTGGAGCAGCAGCAACGGCAAGTCCGATACGATCTCGCTCGCGGCCTGGTGGGTCAGCGGCGTCATCGAGCTCTCGCCCGGCGACAACGCCATCACCGTCACCGCGAAGAAGGGCACCCAGGTGGCGACCGACACGGTGCACATCGTCTACAACCCGTTCTTCACCTTCGAGGGCGCGCCGCAGATCGCCCCTGACGTCCTGTTCGTCGGCGAGTCGGCGACGATGGTCGTGCGCATGCCGCTGTCGGGCGCGGGCTCCGGCCCCTCGGGCAAGGGGCCGGTGGATCCCTCGACGGTCAAGCTCATCGAGTGCGACGCCGACGGCAAGAAGATCCAGGACACCAAGAAGCTCGTCGACGACGGATCTGCGAGCAACTGCGACGACATCCAGAAGGACGGTTACTACTCCGCCTGCCTGAGCATGACGCCGAACGTCGCCAAGCGCCTGTACTTCCGCGTCGAGGCCACGGTCACGGTGCTCGACAAGACCTACACCGCGCTCTCGCCGATGACGCAGGTCGACGTCGTCCAGCGCATGCAGCAGAGCGAGTGCAATCAGATCGTGGGCTTGCAGAAGAAGGTCAAAGGCGACGTGCTCGCCGCCGTCGGCGGTGGCAAGTCGGCGGCCGACGCGGCGGCCGACGGGCTGAGCGCGCTCAAGGCCGACGCGACCGTCGCCGAAGCGGGCATCGCCAAGGACGGCACGACGATCTGGGTCCGCTACAAGTCCGGGCGGCTCGGCGCGATTCAGCTGCCGACTCCCGGCCAGCGCAGCGCCGGCGCCAGCCCCGCGCCCGGTGTCTCGACCGCCGCGCTGCCGACCTACTCGGTCGGCACCCGCCGCGCCGTCGCGATCGCGCCGAACTCGGCCGAGTTCCAGGCCGGCTTCCCCTCGGGCCAGGGCGACGAGGCGGCGTGGGCCGGCCAGGGGCTCGCCGACCGCGAGTGCCCGCCGTTCTCGGTCGACACCGCGACGGGCGACAAGGCGTTGCTCTCGTACTACCGCAACATCTGGCAGTACGGTGTCGTCGCGATCACCGGCCACGGCACGACGCTCTTTGGCGGCATGGAAGTGGCCTCGGCCCAGGCCTACGGCTGGGAGCATACCGGCAGCCAGGAGGTCCTGTTCTCGGGCGAGGCCGTGAACTGCTCGGCCTTGGCCAGCTCGGCCAAGAGCTGCTCGTCCGACGCCAGCTGCCCGGCCGGCCAGGAGTGCGTCAAGACCTCGAAGTCGTCCGGCATCTGCGTCGATCAGACCCAGGGCGACATCATGTCGGGCCGCGTCGTCATCGGCGACGCGACCTACGGCACGACGCCGGCGTTCTTCCAGCGCCACATGCGCCAGGACCTGCCGGCCTCGATCGTCTACCTCGGAGGCTGCCGCACGCTGAACAACGGCAGCGTCGCGGTCCAGCTCTTCGGCGCCGGCGCGGCGGCGGTCGTGGGCTACAGCGGCGACGTCACCAACGCCTTCGCCTGGAGCCACGGCTTCGCCTTCTTCGACAAGCTGATCAACCACCAGGGCTCGGTCCTGCAAGCCGTGACGCTGCTCGACGTCGACCCCGAGACCGGCGGCAGCATGCGCTGGATCGGCAACGGCAAGTCCAACGCCAACGACGGCGCCTTGATCAACGCCAGCTGGGACGCCGGCAAGGCCACAGGCTGGAAGGCCGTCGGTGACGGTCGCGTCATCTCGCGCCTCGGCGTGACGGTGCCCGTGGCCGGCAAGTTCATGGGCATCATCTCGACGGGCCTGGGCTTCACCGCGCAGAGCGGCAGCCTCGAGCAGCCCTTCTGCGTCGCGCCCGGCGCCACCGAGCTCTGCTACTACTGGAAGTTCTACTCCGAGGAGTTCGTCGAGTTCTGCGGCTCGTCGTACATGGACCGTCTGACCGCGGTCATCAGCGGCAAGCAAGGCAAGCTCACGATCACCGACGTGTTCATCGATCCGCTCTGCCCCTACGACTGCGGTGGCAAGTCGCCCTGCACCCCCGGCTCGCCCTCGTGCAAGTGCGGCAGCCAGTGGAAGACGCTCGACCCGGCCGACGTCTCGTTCGACCAGGGCGACGTGCACATGACGCCGTGGATCAAGGACTGCAAGGACATCTCGCCCTTCGCAGGCAAGCGCGCCGATCTCAAGTTCTTCGTGACCGACACCGGTGACTCGATCTACGACACCGCGGTGCTCATCGACGAAGTCACGATCCAATAGCCGCCCGCGTGGGGCCCGGCGATCGCCGGCGTTGTCGTCGCCGCGTCGCCGCACCCTCGTCGGTGCGTCAGGCAGGGGGCTCCATGTGGCCAGCAATCGTTCGCGCGTCTGCGCAGTCCATCCGTCGCCATGCCTGGTTGGCGGCTGCGTCCATTGCCCTCGTCGCGGCCTGCTCCGATCCGGCCCAGTTCGCGTCCGACGATGAGGACACCGGCGAGACCGGCCAGGACATCTCGCCGGTCTTCGACGCCGCAGGTCAGGACGTCGACGGCAGCGCGGGCGATGGCAGGACCGCCGGCGGCGATTTCGTCTGGCTGACCTTCGAGGTCGACGACAGCGAGAACAAGACCTTCGAAGACGGCGACATCAAGTGGACGGGCAGCTTCTCGTGGGACGCCAAGACCAACGAGATCCAGCCGGCGAGCAGCTGGCTGCCGACCGACGGCCCCTACCCCGTGCTCTACGACGACGGGCCGCTCTCGACCGGCGGCCACGAGCGCGAAGGCGCGACCAAGGGCGACCACATCTTCAGCACCGCCGTCAAGTTCCGGGCGACCCAAGCGCAGGTCTTCGAGTACGGCGCGCTCAACGAGTTCGACAACTGGATGTGGGTCGGCCCCAACGGCAAGCTCGAGGTGCCGGCCGGCGCCACGGGGACGCTCGCGGCGGCGGGGCTCAAGCTGCCCAAGCACGGCAGCGCCGACATCAAGCTCGTGCTCGACACCACGGCGCTGGACCCGGCGTTCGCCAAATGGGCCATCGCGACGCACAAGTTCTACGTCAAGGGCACGATGAACATGTGGACCCCGGTGCAGCTGCTCGATGACGGGGCCAAGGGCGACGCGAAGGCCAACGACGGCATCCTGACCTATGTGCAATCCGAGAACCTGGGCAAGCACGACGGCCTGCTGCGCCCGGGCGACGAGGTCCAGTTCATCTTCGTGACGACGACCGGCGACCTCTTCCCCGAGGAGGGCCAGGAGTACAAGGGCGCGACCGCGGCCAAGTCGGCAGGCGTCTCGGCCTTTGTCGCCGGGGCCGTAGGAGAACCCTGGGCGCCGGCTGCCGTGGTCTTCCGCAAGGACTCCAAAGGCAAGTTCGACAACACCGCCATCGTCGTCGCCGGCGCCGTGACCAAGCCCTGCGATCCGGCCTGCAACGACAAGCAGGTCTGCGACAACGGCGTGTGCAAGGACGTCGGCCCGAAGACCTGCGATCCGGCCTGTGGCGACGGCCAGACCTGCGTCGACGGCGCCTGCAAGGACAAGGCCTGCGAGCCGGCCTGCTCGGCCGATCAGGTCTGCGCCGCCGGCGTCTGCAAGGACAAGGTCTGCGACCCCGCCTGCGGCCCGACGCAGCTCTGCAAGGCCGGTGCCTGCGTCGACAAGACCTGCTCGCCGGCCTGCGCCAGCGACCAGATCTGCAAGGTCGACGTCTGCGTCGACGTGCTGACCTTGAGCGCGGTGGACCCCAAGGGCGGCCCGCTCGCCGGCGGTACCAAGATCACGCTCACCGGCAAGGGCTTCGCCTCCCCGGCGAAGGTCCTGGTCGGCACGGTCCCGGCGACCGAGGTCGTGGTCGTCGACGCTCAGCACATCACCGCGATCACGCCTGCGGGCAAGACAGGGGCGACTGCGGTCTCGGTCGAAGTCGCGGGCGAGACCAAGGTGCTCGACGCTGCGTTCACCTACGACGCGCCGCCCAAGCCGACCGCGCTGCTGCTGGCGCCGCTGGCGTTCGCGGTCTCGGAAGGCGAGGCGATCGTCGGCCTCAAGGCGATCGCCAAGGTGCCGACCGTCAGCCAGCAGCCCGGGGCGACGACGGGGCTGGAGGTCGCCTTTGGCTACGGGCCCAAGGGCACGTTGCCGAACGCGACGCCGAGTGATCCCAAGGACGCTTGGACCTGGAAGCCCGCGACCTTCCAGAGCGAGGACGCCGCCAAGGGCGAAGAGACCTGGGGCGCCGACTTCGGCGTGTTGCCCATCGGCGACGCCGTGTTCGCCGTGCGCGCGACCTATGCCGCCGTCACCGTCTACGGCGACTCCAACGGCAGCGAGGATGGCGTCGAAGGCGCCAAGCTCGGCACGATCAGCGTGACCAAGCCCGATCTGACGCCCAAGGTCACCGGCTTCGATCCGCTCTGGCTGCCGGCCAAAGGCGGCAAGCTGACGATCCTGGGCAAGAACCTCGACGACAAGCTCAAGGTCACCGTCGAGTCCAGCGTCCCGGCGCCGACCGTCGACGGCAAGGACCTCGCGGTCGTCGCCGGCCTCGGGGTCAGCGCGACCTTCACCCCGATCGCCGGCGTGCCGATCCCGCCGCGGCCGGCCTCGTTGATCATCAAGCCGGCAAACGCGCCCGAGGTGAAGCTCGAGAACGCGCTCGCCGTCGTGCCGTTCGACACGCCGACTGTCGATGGCGACGTCGGCACCGACTGGCATGTCGGCTCGCTGCTCGGCATGAACACCAACGCCTCGACCTGGGAGAACAACAGCGTCAGCACGCTGCACGCCGCCTACGACAAGGACAACCTCTACGTCGGCATCGCCGGCAGCGTCGAGTCGCAGAACGCCATCGTCGTCTACATCGACGTCGACTACGGCCAGGGCACGGGCGTCCAGAATCCCGCGGACCTCAAGGACAACAGCGGCCAGCTCGACGACGCCATCGCCTCGAAGACCACCTGCAGCGACGCCAAGTTCGGCGCGGACTTCGCCGTCGGCACCGTCGGCATGGTCTCGTTCACCAGCGGCGTCGCCGGCGACTCGGCGTCGGCCGGTTGGCGCAACCTGAGCAACACCAGCGACTTCGCGTGGTTGACGGCGCCGGTCTACGCCCAGGCGGGCAAGGCGCTCGAGGCGTCCATCCCGCTCGCGACCCTGTTCCCCAACGGCATCCCAGCCAAGGGCACGCGCGTCGCACTCTTCGCCGTCGTGACCAACAAGTCCGGCGACGCCGCGCCCGAGGGGGGCGTCACGCCGGGCCAGGATGGGGCCAAGGCGTTCGAGGTGATGACTGTCGCCTGGTTCGATCTCTTCCCGCCGGGCTGAGCCGCGCCAGCAGCGCGCCCCTGGCGAGCTCGGGATCGCGTCACTCGCGCGCCGCCCACCTAACCAAGGCGCGCGGGCTCGAGCTTCTCGCGCGGCCGCTTGGGCGTCGGCCGGGGCGGCTCGTCGTCGTCGTCCGCCGCCTCCTTGGCCGGTCGCGGGGCCGTCGGCCGGGGCGTCCGCTTCGCCTTGGGCCGTCCCTTGCCCTTGCCGCCGCGTCCGCCGCCGCCGTCGCCGCCACGCAGGGCACGACCGAGCAACCAGAACAGCCCCGCTGCCAGCGCCGCGAGCGGCCAGTCGCCAAAGCGTGCGTAGAGCGTCTTGGACTGCATCCGCGGCACCTCGCGCACCAGCGTCTCGGCACCGGTCAGCGAGGTCTCGGCCACGCGACGGCCGACGGCGTCGACAAAGACGCTGACGCCGGTGTTGGTCGATCGCACCAGCCAGCGCCGGTACTCGACCGCGCGCAGCTGCGCCAGCTGCAGGTGGTGGTACGGTTCGGCGGTCTGGCCGAACCAGGCGTCGTTGGTCAGGTTGATCAGCAGCTCGGGGTTGTGCGCCATCACCCGCCGCGCGAACCCAGGCAGCAGATCCTCGTAGCAGACCAGCACGCCGATGCTGGCGTCGCCCAGGCGAAGCGGCTCGGTGCGGGTGCCAGGCTGGAAGCGCGACGACTCCGGCAGCAGGTCATAGAGCTCGGGGAAGCGCTCGCCAAAGGGCATGTACTCGCCGAACACCAACAGGAAGGCCTTGTCGTAGAGCTCGAGGATCTCGCCGTCCTTGTCGATCAGCAGCGCGCTGTTGAAGCAGGCCTCGCAGTCCGAGTTGCGCATCGGCATCTCGCCGCCGAAGGTCATCGCGCCGAAGAGCAGCGGGGCCGAGAAGCCGCGTCGTGGCGCGCTGCGGTCGAACTCCGGCGTCATCTCGTCCGCGGCGACGTCGGCCGGGTAGGCCAGCGACGCGTCGGGCAGGGCCGCGACCGACGGCAGCAGGCGCTTGGCTCGACGCGGGATGCTCCAGCTCGCCTGGGCCTGGTAGCCGACGACGTCCGTGAGCTCGCGCTCGGTGCCGGTCGCGACGCTGCGGACGACGCCGTCGCGGCTGCGTTCGAAGGCACGGCCGCCGCGACCGAGCAGCAGCAGGTGCCCCCGGGCGTCGGCAGCGCCAGCGACGAAATCGACAGTCTGGCCGCTGGCGACGGCCTTCCAGCTGCCTCCCGGCACCCGGCGCAGCAGCGTGCCAGCCTTGCCCGCTGCCCACGCCGTGCCTTCGTGGTCGAAGAAGGTGGTGAGCAGGTCCGGGCCGCCGCGATGCTCGACACGCCAGCGCCCGCCAGAGACCCGCGCGGCGATCGTCCCTTCGGCGCCGACCGCGACCAGCAGCGCGCCCATCGGGTCACCGGCGACGTCCCAGAGGTCGGCCTTGAGCCCGGCGTCGACGCGTTGCACCGCATGGCCGATGACCTCACCGACCGCGCCGTTGCGCCCGACGACGACGGCCAGGTCGGTGCCGCTGACAGCCACGGCCGTCGCGTCGAAAGGCGACTCGTCCAGCCGCGTCAGCTCCGACAGCACGCCCTTCCAGGCCGTCACGCCCGCATGGGCCCGCGCCGGCTCGGGCGGGAAGTCGAGAGCGAAGATCCGGCCGCTGCGCGCCACGACGTAGCCAGGTCGCAGGCGTCCGAGCATGTCGCTGCCGGCCGCCGCGGTGTCGACCGCCAGCTCGCCGTCCGGCATCGCCAAGGTCGTCTGCGACCACGGTGCGCTGGTCACGATCTCCTTGCCGTCGCGGATCCAGCGCCAGACGTCGGCCCGCGGTGCGCTCAGCCCGGTCAGCAGCCCCGCCCCTTCGGGCTCGTTGGTCGTCCGCGCCAGCGGCAGGATCGACGCGCCGTCATGGCGCAGCTTGGTCCCCTGCGCGCCGATCAGGCCGAAGCGATCGGCCGAGAAGATCACCGGCACCGCGCCATAGGGCTGGTACGCGCTCTCGGGCCAGACGATCAGGTCGACGCCCGCGGCCTCCAGCTCTGCGCTCATGCGCTGGTGCTTGAGCAGGTTCTTGCGCAGGGTACGCACCCGTTCGTCGCCGTCGAGGTGGCGGGCCTCCTTCTCCCAGATGCCGACGTCGCCCTCGACCAGGCCGACCCGCAGCTTGGGGGCCGCCGTCTGCTCGGCGTCGATGGCGTCCATCTGCCAGCCGCCGTAGATCCAGGTGGCGAGCACCGCCGCCGCGGTCATCCCGGTGAAGCGCAACGCCGGACGCCGCCGCTCCATCGCCGCGCCTGCCAGCTCCGCCAGCCCGACGTTGGCCGCGTAGACCAGCGCAGACACCAGGTGCACGCCGCCGAGGTCGGCGATCTGGATCATCCGCGTCTCGTGCGTGATGCCGTTGCCCAGGAACCAGGGGAAGATCATCGGCACGACGGCCTCGCCCAGCCAGAGCGACAGCCATGCCGCCGGCGCCGACGGTGCGCCCAAACGCGCCATCCAGCGCCAGGCCGCCATGGCGACGACCATCGTCAGCCCCTGGGTCACGGCCTGCAGCGCGAGGATCGCGTAGCAGACCGGCCACGGCAGGTGGCCGAAGTCGTGCAGCATCAGGGGCATCCAGAAGAAGCCACCGAAATTCGTCACGAAACCCGCCCAGAGACCCAGGCGCATCGCGACGCGCGGCGAGGCGTCCCTGGCCACCAGCAGCAACGGCACATGCGCGAACCAGGCGCAGGCGTGCAGATCCCAGTTCGGGAAGGCGAGGAACACCAGCACGCCCGAAAGCGTCGCGGCCAGCCACGCGAGTGGGCTTGCGGCACCGGCGTCGCGCTTGCTCATGGGTGCAGGTGCATCTCCGCCCCTGGCGTCGGCGGCATCTCCGAGGCGGTCATGCCCTCGGGCGGGTCGACGGCCGGCGGCAGCCACGGCGGGTCGCCGTCCGTGCGCGTCGGCGGTCGGGCGGTGGCGCTGACGATCAGCGGTCGCACCAGGCGCATCGCCAGGCGCTCGTCCTTGTAGCGCTTGGCGTTCGCTTCGAGCTTGCCGTAGAGCAGCACCGCTTCGCCGCGCTGGCGGGTCTCGAACGCCGTCCGCTCTGCCGGGGACATCTGCGCGAGCAGCCGCTCACCCTCGGTCCGCAGCTTGGCGAAGTCGCCTTGATGCTTGACCCGATACTGCATGGACGCCGTCGCGAGCTTGCTGACGTCGGGCGCGTTGGCCTCGAGCATCTCGACCGCCGCGCGCAGATGGTCAAGGCTCTGCTCTGCGAGCTGATCGGCGGGCGACTTGCCACAACCGAGCAGAGCGATGCAGGTCGCGGCGAGCCAGATCCTGCGCATGGCGATTCGCATGCAGTCCCAGACTGCGGCCACAGTGCAGCCGCTACGGCCCGTCGGCACCAGGGAGTCGGGCAGGTCGATCGTCGTGGAGGGGGCCGCGGCGTTTCGGGCGCAAACTGCGTCGACGAGGGACGCGGCGCCAGCCCCACGTCGCGTGGGCCGGACAACTCGAGCGGATGGTCCGCCGAAGCGGGTCATTCGCGGACACTCGGGATCATGGGTGCGAAAGGGGGGACTTGAACCCCCACGAGCGTGAGCTCACTAGAACCTGAATCTAGCGCGTCTACCAATTCCGCCACTTTCGCATACAGGGGACGCTGCTCGCGTCCGAGCCGGTGCGCACGACACCGGCCGCTCCTGAACCGGGAAGGCTCAGAAGCGGCCGGAAGTGTGTCGCCATGTTCAGCGTCTGTCAAGGCCCCCCGACCGCATCCGAGCGCATCGGAGCGCAGACCGGAGGCGCGTCACTCAATCGTCGCTGCCGCCGTCGCCGGCGTCGCCACCGCCGTCGCCGTCGCCGCCAGCGTCACCCGCCGCCGCGTCGGTCCCGGCCGCCTTGGGGCCCTTGCCGCGACGGCGACCGCCGCGACGGCGGCGCTTGCGCGCCGCGCCCTCGCTGCCCTCGACGCCCGCGGCCGATGCCGTGGTGTCGTCGCCCTCGCCCTGGCCCTCGCCGTCGCTCGCGCCCGGCGTGTCGTCGCCGGCCGCTGCGACCGTACCGCCCGAGGTCTGGCCGTCCTGGCCGCCCGAACGCTTGCGCTTGCGCTTGCGCTTGCGCGCCTGGCCCTCGGCGCTCTGGTCGCCGGCGTCGCTGGCGTCGGCACCCTCCTGACCCTCGTCGCTGCCCTCGTTGCTGCTGCTGCCGCCGCCGCCGCCGCGCTGGGTCGGCGGCGTCCAGATCTCGGCCTTGGCCTTCTTGCCGCCCGAGCGACCGCCTGCGGGCTTGGGCCGCGTCGACAGCACCACCGTGCGGTACGACGGCGCCTGGTCGCGCAGGAACTGGTCGTCCTCGGGCACCTTGGCCTGCAGCTGGTGGCCGAGCAGGCGCTCGATCTCCGGCAGGTGCTGCACCAGACGCTCGTCGGCGATGGTGATGGCGCGGCCCTCGTTGCCGGCGCGGCCGGTGCGGCCGATGCGGTGCACGTAGTCGTTGGCGTCCGCCGGGATCTCGAAGTTGATCACGAGATCGACGTCATCGATGTGCAGACCGCGCGCCGCGACGTCGGTGGCGACCATGACCTCGACGTTGCCATCGCGGAAGTCCTCGACCAGCTTCATGCGCTTGCGCTGCGGCAGGTCGCCCGAGATGTAGCCGGACTCCCAGCCGTTGTTCCAGAGCTTGAAGTTCAGCCAGTCGCCCGTGCGCTTGGTGTTGACGAACACCAGGCACTTCTTGGGCTTGTAGTGCTCGAGCAGCCAGAGCGTGAACTGCAGCTTCTCGAACTCGGCGACGTGGTACAGGACCTGCTCGATCGTGTTGGCTGCGACCTGCTCGGGCTGCACGCGCACCTCGAGCGGATTGCGCTGGAAGCGCTGCGCCAGGCGGGTCACCTCGAACGGGAACGTCGCGGAGAACATCAGGGTCTGGCGGTCGGCGGGGCATTGGCCGACGATCCACTTGATGTCCTGGATGAAGCCCATGTCGAACATGCGGTCGGCCTCGTCGATGACGAGCACCTGGATATGACCGAGCGAGACCAGGCCGCGCTTGCAGTAGTCCATCAGGCGGCCGGGCGTCGCGACGAGCACGTCGATCGGGTCCTCGAGGCGACGGGCCTGCTTCTCCCAGTCCATGCCGCCGAAGACGGCGACGGTCGAGATGTCGGTGTAGTGCGACAGGCCCTCGGCGTCGTCGGTGATCTGCAGCGCCAGCTCGCGGGTCGGCGCGATGACGATGGCGCGCGGCGCGGTCGGATGGTTGCGCTCGGTCTCGAGCAGCTCCTTGAAGATGGTCAGCAGGAAGGTGGCGGTCTTGCCGGTGCCGGTCTGGGCCTGGCCGAGCACGTCACGGCCACGCAGGGCCTCGGGCAGCGCGACTGACTGGATCGGCGTCGTGCGGACGAAGCCGAGATCCTCGATGCCGCGGCGCAGGTCCTCGGGCAGGTTCAGTTCGGAGAAGGGGATCAGGTCCTTCATCTCGGCGGCGTGCAGCGCGAGCCGCTCGACGTGATCCGGGGGCGGCGGCAGCTGGGCCGTCATGTCGATGATGGCGCCAAAGGCAGCCATGCGCGGAGGGGGCGCAGGCTTGGACGAGAGCTGTTCGGTCATTGTGGAGAAATCCTTGTCGTCGGCGCGCCGGGGTCAGTCCGGTCGGCGTCATCGATGGTCCGCGGCCTGGGGCGCGCTCGGACCCATGTGGACGGCCAGCCTCGTTCGGTGCGGCCGTGGCGGGAGCGAATCTTCGCTGCCGGCTTGTGCTGCTCGGCTCCGCTGCAACCAGCAGAGGCCGGAGAGAGCCGCCCTTGGAGAGAGTCCCCACCGTGTGGCGGCTCGGCGTCCCCGACAGGAATCGAACCTGCAGCCTTTCGCTTAGGAGGCGAACGCTCTATCCGGTTGAGCTACGGGGACCTCGCAAGCGGCGGCACCCTAGCAGCGACCTGGCAGGGGCGCAAGGCGGCTTCGGTCTTGCCCTTGATCCCCACGGCGACACGGGCGACCCTGCGCCGCCGCCCGGCGACGGCGTCCGGTCCACCCCGGACCGAAGCAGGGTTGGCAGCCCCTCGTTCGCGCGGCGACGCCAGGAGCCCAGGATGCAGGCCTCGACCTTGCAAGACGTCCACGCCCTGCTGGCGGCGCCGGCCCCCGATCCAGCGGCGCTCGAAGCCGCCGTGCTCTACCACGACCACCGCTACCACGACCTCGACGACGCCGTGATCCCCGACCAGGTCTACGATCAGCTGGTCGAGGCGCTGCGCCGCGTCCGGCCCGGATCGCCGGTCTTGCAGCGGATCGGCGGCGCGCAGGGCGACGAGGCGGCAGGCGCCGTCCGCGGCGCCCCGGGCGACGACGACGAGGTCGCCGACGACGGCCGCGTCGTCCACGCCGTGCCGATGCTCTCGCTCGGCAAGTGCTACGACGGCGCCGAGCTGCGCCGCTGGGCGGGGGATTGGGCCGGGGCGCTCGTCGCCAGCCCCAAGGTCGACGGCGCGGCCGTGTCCATCCGCTACGACGCGCACGGCGCGCTCGCCCTCGCCGGCACCCGCGGTGATGGCCGTCGCGGCGAGCCGATCAGCCACAACGTCGCGCGCATCCCCTCGGTGCCGAACCAGCTGCCGCACGAGGTGCTGCGCCGTCTCGGCGGCCCGACGCTCGAGATCCGCGGCGAGGTCTACCTGCCGCTGTCGGCGTTCGCCGAGGTCGAGGAGATCTTCGCCAACCCGCGCAACGTCGCCGCCGGCGTGCTCAAGGCCAAGGAGCAAGGCGGCGTCCCGGCCGAGCGGCTGGCGTTCTTCGCCTACGACCTGCTCGGCCTCGAGCTCGACAGCGAGCAGCACAAGGCCGGGCTGCTGCGTGAGCTCGGCTTTGAGCCGGCGCCGAGCCAGGTGTGCGCGCTCGACGAGGTCGACGCCATCTTCGCCCGCTGGGAGCGCGACCGGCCCACGCTCGACTACGAGATCGACGGCGTCGTGTTCAAGATCGACGCCGTCGCCGAGCAGCGCCGCCTGGGCGCCACCAACCACCACCCGCGCTGGGCCATCGCCTGGAAGCTGCAGGGCGACTCGGGCGAGAGCGTCCTCGAGTCGGTGCAGTGGAGCCTGTCGCGCACCGGCACCATCACGCCGGTCGCCATCGTCGCGCCGGTCGAGCTCTCGGGCGCGATGGTCAGCCGCGCGACGCTGCACAACCTCTCGACCGTCGAGCGGCTCGGCCTCAAGGTCGGCGATCGGCTCGCGTTGACGCGGCGCGGCGGCGTCATCCCCCACGTCGAGGCCAACCTCGGCGGCGGCAGCGTCGAGGTCGATGTGCCGGGCACCTGCCCGAGCTGTGGCCAGCCCACCGAGGTGCGCACCTCGAGCCGCAACGCCGCCGGCGAGCCCGTGATCACGCGCACCTTGCATTGCTCGCGCGCGGCCGACTGTCCGGCCAGCCTGCGCGGCCAGCTCTTCCACTACACCGCGACGCTCGAGATCGACGGCTTCGGCACCAAGCTGCTCGACGCGCTGCTCGACGCCGGCCTGGTCCGCGACGCGGCCGACCTCTACCGCCTCGACGCGGCCAGGCTGCGCACCTTGCCGCGCATGGGCGAGACCCTCGCGGCCAAGCTGCTCGCCAACCTCGAGCAACGCCGCCGCGTGCCGCTGCCGACGCTGCTGGTCGCGCTCGGCATCGAGTCGCTCGGGCGCCACGCGGCGCAGCTGCTGGCTTCGCGCTGGACCCTGCCGCAGCTGCGGGCGTTGCCGGTCGAGGAGCTCGCGGCGCTGCATTCGCTCGGGCAGCTGACGGCAGAGCGCATCGTCGAGGGCCTGCGCGACACCGGGCCGCTGCTCGACCGCCTGCTCGAGCATTTGACGATCGAGGCCGGCGAGCAGGCGAACGCCGAGGGGCCGCTCTCGGGCCAGGTCGTCGTGTTCACCGGCAAGCTCGAGCGCGTCGGCCGCCGCGACGCCCAGCAGCTCGTCGTCCGCCTCGGCGGCATCGCCGGCAGCTCGGTCACGGCCGAGACAACCTGGCTCGTGGTCGGCGGCGACGAGCTCGACGCCGATCCGCCCTCGTCGAAGTTGGCCAAGGCGCGCAAGCTCGCGGCGACCGCCGGCCGGCTGCAGATCTTGAGCGAGGCCGAGTTCTTCGACCGCGTCGAGGGCCGTCATGGCTAGGACCTCGTCGTTCGGGCCTGGCACGGCCATGCGCTGGGGCGTGGCGCTGCTGCTCGCAGCCGCGATCTCGCTGCCGAGGTCTGCCCGAGCCAGCGCCGGCGAGGTCGAGTGGACCGGCTCGGCCGGCAGCGACCTCACGCTCTCGACCGCCGCGCTCGACGTCGGTGCCAGCTATTGGTGGCGCGACCTCATCGCGCTCGACGCGGCGATCGTGGGTCGGACCCGGCCAGCGGCGCGGGACGCGATCGGCGCACGACTCGGCATCCGCGCCGCGCTCGACGCCCTGACCTTCTGTCCGTGGCTCGGCGCGTCGGCCGGAGCTGCCTGGCAGCGGGGCGGCGTGTCGTTGCTCTGGCGCGCCGAAGCGGGCGTTTCGTACCGGCCGGCGCGCAGCTGGGCGCTGCACGCCCGCGCGGCGATGGAGTCCGACTGCTGCGGTGGCCGTGTGCTCTGGCTGGTCGGCGCGTCGTGGTTTGGCGGCGGCGCCAGCGACCTCGACTTCTAGCGGCCGAGCGGCAGGGGCCGCGCAGGCGTGGGCGACGCGCTCCGCTCGGACGCGCGGGCGCGCTCGATCTCCTCGGGGCTCATGCGCTGCGGCGGCACCTCGATCAAGAAGCGTCGCGGCGTCTCGACGTTGCTGCGCGACACGGGCGCCGCGACCGCCATCGGCGCGCGGGGCGCCGCCGGCTCGATCTGCGCGCTCAGGTCCGGCAGTGGCGGGGGCCCCGGCAGGTTCGACGTCGCCCGCGCCCGCGTGACGCCGTGCGTGGCCGGGCGGGCGCTCTCGGCGACGGTGGCGTCGTGGGCGGCGCTCGAGCCAGGGGGCACGCTGAGCGCTGCGCCCGCGGCCGGCGCGACATCACCCACCTGCGGCGCCCGGATCGGCAGCACCGGCTCGGCCCCGGTGTTCACGCCCTCGATCGGGCCGAAGGTGATCCGACCGCCGCGGGCCTGCCAGCGCTGGCCGGCGCGGACGACGGTCAAGGTCTCGGCCGTCGGCGCCGTGGCGACATCGGCGGCGTCGACGCGGACGGCACCCTCGCGTACGTCGACGTTGACGCTGGCGTCGGCACCGTGCCGCACCGAGAAGCGCGTCCCGACGACCTGCACGCGGAAGCCGCCGGCGAGCACGGCGAAACGCTGGTCGGGGCGACGATGGTCGACCGCGAGGTCCACCTCGCCGCTGCGCACCCGGACGAAGACGTCCCGGCCCGTCGCGGCGTCGACCGCGACCTCGGTGCCCGCGCGCACGGTCAAGGTGGCGACGTGCGCCCGGCCCTCGCCGGTCAGCTCCATCACCGCGTCTTCGCTGCCGGCGCGGATCATCATGCCCGCGGCGACCGCAGCCCCCTCGCGCAGCGCGGCCCAGTGGCCGTCACCACCGTGCGCCATCAAGCCGGCGACCTGCCCATGCACCGACAGCGGCGTTCGTGCCGCGAGGTTGCGCGCCGCGACCGCCTGCTCGGACACCGCTGCGGCCTCGCTCGCCTCGATGCGCTCGGACACCAGCGTCCAGCCGCCCACGGCGAGCGCCGCGAGGCCAGCGGCGATCGTCAGGCCCCAATAGGCCCGTGCGCCCAGCGACACCGCGCGCGGTGGCGGTTCGCTGCCCATCAGCGCCATGCGCTCGTCGAGCGCACGCCACTGCTCCTGGCTCAAGCCCGCAACGCGGCTGCGCAGCAACAGGGTCCGAAAGCGCCGGACCTCGTGCATCCGCGCGGCGCACACCGCGCAGCCGTCGAGGTGATCCTCGAGACGGCCGCGCTCGGACGCCTCCATGGCATCGCGCTCGTCCGCCAGGCGTTGCAGCGCGTCGTCCGGCAGACAGCCCACCGCGAGGGGGCTGGTCCGCGCTCGTGTGCGGTCGGTGGGAGGTCCGTTCATTTGATCACCTGCATCGTGTGGCTGGGGAGCAAGCCACGGCGTTCGAGGTCGCCAAAGACCTCGCGTCTCGCATGGAAGAGGCGGCTCTTGACCGTGTTCACCGACGTGCCCGTGGTGGCCGCGATCTCCTCCAGGGGCATCCCCTCCAGCTCGTAGAGCGTGAAGCAGACGCGTTTCTTCTCGCTGACCTCGGCCAACGCGGCGTAGAGCGCACGCACGGTCTCGCGCGCCTCGGTGGCCGCTTCCATGTTGCCTGCGCGCGGGGTCATGGCGTCGTTCGCGGCGTCCAGGCCGAGCCAGCGCAGCCATCCCTTGCGTCGTCCGCGCCGCAGGTGCTGCAGCGCCACGTTCACCGTCACACGATGCAGCCAGGTCGTGAACCGCGCGTCGCCGCGGAACCGATGCAGCGAGCGCTGCAGCTCGATGAAGACCTCCTGCACCACGTCCTCGAGCTCGTCGGAGGGGCCGATCACGTGGCGCGCGACCGACTCGACGCGGCGGCTGTGGCGGCGGTAGAGCTCGGTGAGCGCATGGGTGTTGCCGCGTTGGAACGACGCGACCAGGCTCTGGTCGAGGCTGTCCTCGCGGGCGCGATCGTCTGGGATCTGCGGATTCGCCATGCGTCCTCCTGTGCCCGCGTCCTCGTCGACGTCGCCGTGCGCCGAGGTCCGCGTCACACCCATCCTGTCTGTTGCCGGCAGCGCGGGCCAGGATCAAGTGCTTTGTTGTGTGCTTTCCGGCGTGCTCGCGATTGGGGCTGGGCGAGTTCGTGCGGCGCGTGTACCTTGCCGCCCCCTCGCGTCGACGTGACGCTTCCTGGAGGCCACCGTGGCCATTGTGCTCGCGAACCTGGAGCCGGCGTCCCCCCACGTGGGCGGGATCGCGCCGTCGTCCACGCGCGCCGGGCGCGCCGTGCTCGCGGCCCTGGCCCTGGTGGTGCCGCTGGCGCTGCTGGCGCTGGCGGGCTGCGGCGAGGACGATGTCGTGGCCAAGGCGGGCGCGGACGCCGGGGCTGACGTGCTGGCAGACGTCGGCGGCGTCGGCGGCGACGACGTCGGTGCCCGCGCGGGTCTCGACGCCACGGCCACCGGCGCCACCAGCGGAGCACGCGTCGAGCTGGCACCGACGCTGCTCGCCGACGGCACCCTCGAGGTGCGCGTGCTGATCCGCGACGTCGACGACCTTTTTGGCCTGGCCGCGCACCTGCGCTACGACGCCGCCGCGCTCGAGCTGGTGTCGAGCAAGGGCCATCCGGTCCTCGGCGGCTCGGGCTGGGAGCCACGCACGTTGGTCCACGCCCGACCAGGCCGGCTGCTGCTCGGCGGTGCGCGCGTCCGCGTCGGCGGCAGCCCCTACGCACAGCTGCAGGGGGCCAAGGTCGGCAACCAGCTTTGGGCGACGCTGGTCTTTCGCAAGATCGGCGCCGGCCCGACCGCGCTCAGCTTCGACCCGGCCCACCTGCTGGCCCGCGCCGCCGACTACAGCGTCGTGGCGCTGCAATGGCAGGGACTCACGATCCAGGGCGGAGGTGGCCGATGAGTCGCCCGTCGCTGACCCACCTCGTGGCGCTGGCGGCCCTGCTGCTCGGCGCCGGCTTCAGCCTCGCCGACGCGTTCGCCGCGCCGAAGCCGATCCTGCTGCCACCGACGCCCGGCACGAGCCTGGCCGAGCGCATGGCGCACCACAGGGCCGAGGCCGCCGCGCGCACCGTCCATCCGCTGCCGGATTGGTCCGTCTTCCCGGCCGGCGCCGCGATCGCGTCGGCATACGGGGCGCTCTTCGAGCAGGGCTGGCGCGTCGAGCACCAGGAGGCCACGGTCCGCATCGACCCGGCGTCGTCGTCGCTCGCGGCCGAGGTCACCGCGACCGTGACGGTGCTCGACGAGGGCCTCGAGACGCTGGCGCTGCGCACCGAGCTGGTCGAGATGGACGCGCTCGACGTCAGCGCCGACCTGAGCGGCGACGCCACCATCACCAGCAGCTACGCGACCCAGTTCGGCCAGATCGGCGTGATCACGATGACGCCGTCGCAGCCGCTGGCGAAGGGCCAGACCCTGACGATCCGCGCCCGCTACCACGCGACGCTCGACTGCGCCAAGAAGACCTCGCTGCTGCGCACCTGCACCTTCGACGCCGACTTCGCGCAGGTGTTGTTCTTCCGCTACTTCTTTGACCACACCATGGTGCAGCACGCGCCGTTCACGAGCCTGCTGCACGTCGTCACCGCCGCCGACAAGGTCGCCGCCGCGCCCGGCACGCCGCTGGGATCGCAGCCGCTGCCGTCCGGCGAGCTGCTCTGGTCGTTCCAGCAGGACGAGCGCACCGAGAACGGCGGCATCGCCATCGCGTCGTACGTGGCGACCGGCACCGACCCCGCGACGGCGAAGGCCGGCGAGCCGTGGCTGCGGCTGCTGACCCTGCCGTCGTACGCCAAGGGCGCCGGCGAGCTGCGCACGTCGATCCAGCAGATGCTCGGCTTCTTCGGCCAGCGCTTTGGCGCCTTCCCGTGGTCCGGCCTCTCGGTCGTCCAGGTCGCCAACAACTTCGGCGGCGGCTATGCGCCACTGTCGGGGATCTTCATGCTGCGCAACGTCTTCGGCGCGCAGAAGGACGGCATGGGCTGGGTCGGCTGGAGCGAGCTCGCCGCCCACGAGGTCGCGCACCAATGGTGGGGCAACCTGGCGCGGCCGATGTCGTCGGGCGACGTCAGCCTGTCGGAGTCGCTGGCCGAGTTCTCGTCGTGCCTGTTCACCGAGCTGACGTTGAAGTCACGCAGCCAGCTGGTCGAGGACAACCTCAGCTACATCTACACGGTGGAGGAGGGAAGCGACCGCGCCCTCGGCGCCGGCAACGTCTACAGCAGCCCGTCGTACGTGCAGATCGTCTACCACAAGGGCGCCGTCGTCTTCGACATGCTGCGTTGGGAGCTCGGCGACAAGGCCATGCTCGACGGGCTCGCCGCCTACGCCAAGGCCTTCGACCGCGACTACGCCAAGATCGCGGACCTGCGCGCCGCGATAGAGGCCAGCGCCGGCGTCGACCTCGGCTGGTTCTTCAGCCAATGGTTCCAGCGGCCGGGCCATATCGACCTCGAGATCACGAGCAAGGTCGCGGCGCGGGCCGAGGGCGGCTTCCGCCTCGAGCTGCGGCTGGCCCAGCTGTCCAAGGAGCCGTACCGCTTCAAGATGCCGCTGCGGCTGACCTTCGCCGACGGCGAGGTGCGCGACGTCGTCGCCGAGGTCCTGCCGCCGACCGAGGGCTTCGTCAGCGTCGTCACGATCGATCTCGACAAGCGGCCGCTCATCGTCCGGCCCGACGTCAGCCGCCGCTTGCTGCGCCACTTCACCGTGCTCGACGGCGCCGACGTCTCGCTCGACGGCATCGTCGATGGCGTCGATCTGGTCGAGAGCGCCTTCCGCCAGGGTCGGACCATCCTCTGGAAGGGCGGATTCTACGCCAACCCCTCGTGGGACGAGCTCTTCGATGGCGACGCCAGCTACGGCATCGGCGCCGGAGATCTCGACCGCATCTACAGCTTCGCCGGCTCGGGCGCATCGGTCGACCTGCAGCCGTGAGCCCCGATCACCGCCCCGTCCTGCGCCACGTCGCGCCCGTGTCTCCGGAGTCCTCCATGACCGTCCCCCACAATGCCCCGAATCGCCCGCGGACCGTGCACGTCGTCAGCCTCGGTTGCCCCAAGAACCGCGTCGACACCGAGCTCATGGTCGGCGGCCTGCACGCCGCCGGCCTCGAGATGGTCGCCGACGCCGAGGGCGCCGACGTGCTGCTGGTCAACACCTGCGCCTTCATCGAGGCGAGCAAGGTCGAGAGCGTCGACGCGATCCTCGATCTCGCCGACGTCAAGGAGCGCAATCCCCATGCCAAGCTCGTCGTCGCCGGCTGCCTGAGCCAGCGCTTCGCGCCGCAGCTGCGCGAGGAGATGCCCGAGGTCGACTACTTCATCGGCACCGGCGAGTACCAGAAGCTGCTCGACGTGCTCGGGCTGCAGACGGGCCCGGCCGCCGCCGCCGAGGACCTGAGCGGCTTCGCCGACGGCGCGCGCAAGGACAAGCCGACCTACATCGCCGACCACCTCGAGCCGCGCTGGGTCGCCCCGGGCAGCTTCTCGACCTACCTCAAGATCGCCGAGGGCTGCTCGCAGGGCTGTAGCTTCTGCATCATCCCCAAGCTGCGCGGCCGCCAGCGCTCGCGCACGGTCGATGATTGCGTCGCCGAAGCGCGCCAGCTCGTCGCCGGCGGCACGGTCGAGATCTGCCTCGTGGCCCAGGATCTGACGCACTACGGCGAGGATATCGGCCAACCCGACGCGCTCGCGGCCCTGATCCGCGCGCTCGGCGAGGTCGAGGGCTTGCGCTGGGTGCGCCTGATGTACGCGTACCCGCACAACTTCACCCCGGAGCTGATCGCGGCGATGGCCGAGACCGAGAACTGCGTGAAGTACGTCGACATGCCGCTGCAGCATTGCAGCGATCGCGTGCTGCAGCGCATGAACCGTCGCACCTCGCGGCTGGAGATGGAGACGCTGCTGACGGCGCTGCGCGAGGCCATGCCCGACATCGTGCTGCGGACGACGCTGCTCGTCGGCCACCCCGGCGAGTCGGACGAGGACTTCGAGGAGCTCTGCGCCTTCGTCCAGCGTTGGCGCTTCGACCACATGGGCGCCTTCGCCTACAGCAAGGAGGAGGGCACGGCCTCGGCGCGGATGCCCGACCAGATCCCGAGCGCGGTCAAGAAGTTCCGCCACAAGAAGCTGCTGTCGATCCAGCGCGGCATCGCCAAGGCCCGCAACGCCGCCCGTGTCGGCACGCGCTTGCCGGTGCTGGTACATGGCCTCTCGGCCGAGACCGACCTGCTGCTCGAGGGCCGCTACCCGGGCCAGGCGCCCGAGATCGACGGCGTCGTCTACATCAACGACGCCCCCGACGACATCGGTCGCGGCCAGATCCGCATCGTCGAGATCACCGAGGCCCACGACTACGATCTGGTCGGCCACGTCGTCGCCTGACGCACCTTCGCCGCCATTGACGATGGCGGGGGGCTGGGCAGACACTACCTACCGCCCGTGGCTCGATCGCGGCCGGGGCGCAAGGTGAGGCATGGATCCCTGGCAGTCCCGAGCTCTGCAGCGTCTCCAGCGCGCCATGGCCGGTCGCCGCACGGCGGGAGGGCCGCGGCGCGTCGCACGATCGCTCGCCATGGCCGCGTCGGCCGTGACGGCCTCGGCGGTGCTCGCCAGCTGCGGCAGCGAAGCCAGCCAGATCCTGGAGCCGCCGCTCGCGGGCCTCGAGCACGTCGAGCTCGCCGCCGTCGGCCAGGGCGTGGTGCTCTCTGCCGCGCCGACCGCGGTCGCGATCGCGAGCCGCGACAACCAGCCCGGCGCCCGCGTCGTGCGCTTCGAGTTCACGATCGCCGACGGCACCGGCACGATCGCCAGCGCGTCACCCACCCTGACCCACGTCTTCGCCGGCCCCGGCCAGTTCGCCCTGCGCCTGCGCGTGGTCGACGACGCCGGCCGCAGCTCCACGGTCGACTCGTCGATCGCCATCGCCGAGGCGATCGGCAGCACCTGCGACGCCGGCGACGTCAGCGCCTGCGACAGCGGCCGCTGCCGCGACGGAGCCTGCCTGATCTTCGCCTGCGCCGGCGATCCGGCCTGCCCGAGCGGGCTGGTCTGCGCCCAAGGCCGCTGCGTGCCTGCGAGCGAGGCGGCGTCCCGGACCAACGGCGGCGACGTGCTCTTCGGCGACGACGGCAGCCGTGCGGCGCTCGACGCCGCGCCTTGAGGGCCGCTGCGGGCCGCGACCCTGGCCTCGGCCGTGGCGCGCTGCGCCGTCCCCGCGCCCGCGCGTGCGATTGCGACGGCAACTGCCGGTTCTGCCTTGACGCCGAGCCGCCACACGGCTACAAAGCCGACCCCGCGCTGGCCCTTGTCGCCGCGCACATCCGGGTCACGAGCCCGAAGTTGAGAGGAAGACGTGGCGAATCATAAGTCGGCGCTCAAGCGCGCCCGCCAGAACGAGAAGCGTCGCATGCGCAACCGCGCCGGTCGCTCCGTCGTGCGCACGACCGTCAAGGGCCTGCGCAACCAGATCGAGCAGGGCAGCGCCAGCGGTGCCGACCTCTCCAAGGCGATGGAAGTCGTCGCCGGCGCCGGTTCGGCGGGCATCATCCCGAAGAAGCGCGCCAGCCGTCAGATCTCGCGCCTCGCCAAGGCGATGCACAAGGCCCAGACGCAGGGCTGAGGCGCACGCTCGGCCAGGGCGCCGACCGCGGATCGCCAGCGCGCGCCGTGGTCGACCTTCGCCCCCGCCGCCGAGCTTGTGTCCCGCCGTGTCGTCGAGCGATCGTCTCGCGATGACCTACCAATCGCAGCCATTCCATGACGTCGTCCGCCGCGCCGCGCCGGGTCTCGAGGTCGTGGAGTGGCTCGTTTTTGCCTCCTCGAGCGTGAGCCCGGCGGGCCGGCTGGTGTTGAGCCACGCTGCGGCGTCGCTGCTCAACCGCGGCTGGCTGCCCGCGCTCTCGTCGCTGATCGAGCAGGCGCAAGCCCACGGCGACCATGAACCGTCGGCGCTCGAGGCCAGCGTCGCGGAGCTCGAGCGGGCCGGCCTGCTGGTGCTCGACGGCGGCAAGATCGTGGAGCTCGGCGCCGCGATCAGCACCCGGCCGACCGGCTGGGTGTTCAAGCCCGAGACCGGCAACGAGGTTCATCTCGTCGGCCCGCTGGCGGCCTTCGGCGTGGCGCAGGCGCTCGGCCACCCCGGCGTCGTCCGTGGCCGCTGCGCTGTCGGCGCCGAGCCGCTCGTGCTGCATTGCGACACCACGGGCGTGCACACGCGCTCGCCCGAGACGCTGGCGATGTTCCTGCCCGTCTGGGACGGCCTGGTCGCGCCCGGCCGCGCGGTGAATGCGGGTCAGCTCTTCTACAGCGACGACGCCCTGTCGGCCTGGCAGCACGGCCAGGGCGATCCCGATGGCCTGCCGCTGGCGTCGTTCGTCTTCCCGTTCGCGACCACCGATCTCGGCGATCGCGTCGGCAAGGCGCTCGAGTCGCTCTTCGACGCGCTCGCGACCTTCGACTAGCCGCGTTCGCGCTCCGTCGTCCAGCCCGGCACCGGCAGCCCGGGCGCGCAGGCCAGCGCGTCGATCCGCGCCGATCGCCTCAACCAACCACGCGCAGCCAGCGCCGCGCCGGCCCCAACTCGCGCATCCGCGCGCAGCGGGAGCGGTAGGCGGTCCGCCAATGCCGCACGATCTCGCCGTCACCGGCGCGCTCCGCGAGCCGCTCGACCGCCTCGCAGTCGCCCGAGCGCGCCGCGTCGAGCGCCAGCAGCCGCGCGACCTCGCGGGGCAGCTCCGGGCCGAGCTCCGATCGCGCCGCGCTGGCGTCGAGCACCTGCTCCAGGTCGCGCACCGCTTCGCTCCGCCTGCTGCCGAGCAGGCGCCGTCGCCCGTTCAGATAGCGCGCCGCGATCGACTCGGCCGCAGGAAACGCCGCGTCCGTCGCGGTCGCCAGCGCGCCAAGCACCTCGGCCGCGTGGACGTGCGGCGCGCCCAGGCCATAGAGGCTGCGGATCGCTGCACGTCCTGCTTCGCCATCCGCCAGGGCCGCCTTGATGCGCAGGGTGCGCCGCGCGCCCTCGCTGCGCGGCAGCGCCGCCGCTGCGTCCCAGTCGCGTCGGGCCGCCGCGACGTCGCCGGCCCGCAGGTGCAGATCGCCGCGCGCGCTGAGCAGGGCCGCCCGGTCGACGTCACGGGGTTGCTGGCCCAGCCGCTGCGCGAGCGACTCCAGCGCCGCGTCGCCGCGGCCGGCGCGCGACAAGGCCGCGATCCAGGCCAGATCGAGGCCGAGGGGCAGCGTGCCGGGCGGCACGACCCGCAGCAGCTGCTCGCGCAGCGACCGCCACTCCGCGAGCTCTGCCTCGCTGTCGTTGGCCCGCCAGGCGCGCTCGGCCCGCTCGCGGCAACGACCCGTCTCGAGCGGGCAGGGGCGCAGCAGCAGCCCGGGCGAGGCGAAGCGGGCGCGCAGGCGCTCGATCTGGGTCGCGGGCAGCGCCTTGGCCCGTGCGTCCAGCATCGTCTGCCAGGCGGCGAGGACGGTGGCGTCGTCGCGCCCCGCGGGCCCGGACGCACGTGAGGCGCGCGCCTGCCGACACGCCGCCTCCAGCTCCGCGCCGGCGTAGACGGCCGACAGGGCAGGGCCCCCGCAATGCTCGGCGACGAAACGCAGCAGCGATCCGGCCATCGAGTAGGCGCGCGATGAGCTCTCGGTCGCGAAGCCCAGCGGCGAGAGCAGGTCGTCGATCGCGGGCGCCAGGCCCAGCGCCTGCATCGCTGCGGTGAGGTCGTGTGGGTCGAGGCCGTCGTCGTCCGGCCACTCCGCGGCCACGGCGAAGCCCTCGATTCGGATCGCGTCCGGCAGCACGCCCGCACGCATCGGCACGCCGAACGGCCCGTCGATCAGGCCCGCGCCAAAGACGTGCGCCATCTCGTGGGTCAAGATCGTCTCGCCGAAACCGGGGTCGACTAGGTGCGCCTGGCCCAACCAGGGCTTGGCCATCTCGACGGCGCGGGCCCCCATCAGCCCCTGCTTCTGGTCGTCGTGCATGTAGACGTAGACGTCGACCGTGCCCCGCGGCGCGCCGATCCAGGCGCGCAGCTCGAGCCAGCGGACGGCGGCGTCCTCGGCCACCAAGCGGCCTCGCCGGCGCCAGCCCGGGGCCGCGGTGACGTGCACGACCACCTCGGGTCGCCTCGTCGTGTCAGCCTGGCTCTCGGGCGTCAGCCGCAGCTCCATCGCGATCGGCAGGGCCCGGTCCAGGTCGGTCTGCCCGACCCGCCAGCCATCGACGCCACCGCGCTGGGCGCCGACGACAGCCGCCGTCACGGCGACCCACGCGGCGACCCGTGCCGCGCCTCGCCCGCGCAGCGCGCCGATCCAGGCACCAAGGCCCGCGCGCGGCTGCTGGAGCGCCACCAGGGCCCAGGCGGCCAGCGCCAGCCACATCGGCGTCGTCGTCGCGCGAAAGGCGAGGGTGCGCAGATCCGGGCCGAGCGCGTCCTCGTACAGCGCGCCGGGGACCATGCCGAGCAGCTCGTTCCACGAGGCCACGGTCGGCCCGGCGAGGAACGCGTGCAGCGGCGCCACGGCCGTCGCCAGCGCCAGCAGCCAGAACCCCAGGTGCGACGCGCGAGGACGCAGGGCCACCGCGATCGTCCCCATGCACGCGCCCACGATCATGGCGCCGACGGGCCCGAGCAGCCAGGCCAGCAGGCCCGTCCCGGGCGCGCAGCTCGGCACGCGCAGGCCGTTGGCCCACAGCAACAGCGGCGGGATTGCGGCGATCCAAAGAGCGTCGGCCAGCGTCGCGGCCAGCGGTCGCGCATCGATCAACCGGCGCCGGGCCGCCGCTCCAGCGGCCCAGGCGCAGACGGGCGCGAGCAGCAGCGCGGCGTGGACGTCGAGCACGCCGACGCCCGGCAGCGCACAAACAACGAGCGTCGCCAACGTCGGGACCACGCGCGCCGCCGGCCAGGTCCGTAGCCGGTCCAAGGTGGTCCGCCATGCGCCGTGCATCGTCGTTGCGCCCCGTGGTCGTCGCTGGCGGGCCCGATCTGGCCGCGTCCGCGCCAGAGCATCCCCGGCGACCGACGCCAGGGCAAGCGCCTCGACCGTCGTCGCGAAGACCGCGCCAAAGCGCACACAGGGCCATGACAACGCCGTGCGGCGGTGGTAGCCTCCCGATTCGGTTGTCGAGTCGAGCGTGCGAGACTGCGGCCAACAGGCCGAACGGCCCAGGCAATCGGTAGCACCGGACGTCGCAGACGTGCGACTTTGAGGCTGGAACGCATGGCGAAAGGGAGCGCAAGGCTCGTTCGGATTGGCGGCGGGCCCGGCCAGCAGGAGATCGAGCTCGGCGACCACACGACCGTGGGCCGCCAGCCGACCAATACCCTGCAGATCGTCGACCGCTTGGTGTCCAAAGAGCACGCGGCGTTCCAGCGCAAGGCCAACAGCAACGTCTGGATCCTGCGCGACCTCGAGAGCCGCAACGGCACATACTGCAACGATATCCTGGTCGAGGGCGCGCAGACGCTGCACGACGGCGACACGATCCGCATCGGCAGCACCACGTGGCGCTACGTCGCGCCCGAGGAGCCAGCTGCGAGCGCGGCCGCCCCGGTCGAAGAAGAACCACCGGCGAGCATCCACGCGACGGTGCAGCTCGATCTGCTGCGCGACTTCGCTCCGGTCGAGCTCGTTGCCGACGAGCGAACCCTCCGCAACGACTACGAGAAGCTCCGCCTCGCCTATACCCTCTCGGGCGACCTGCATGCCGAGCGCACCATCGACAAGATGGTCGACCGCATCCTGCAGCGCATCTTCGAGTGGCTGCCCGTCGACCGCGGCGTCGTGATGATGATCGACCGCAAGGCGCCCAAGGACGCCGACGTCGTCGATCGCCTGCGCAATTTCGCGGTCAAGATCCGCCCCGGCGTCGGCTGGGAGGGCTCGGCCGCCGACATGAAGGTGCCGTCGAGCATCCTGCGGCAGGCCGTGCTCGGTCGCGAGGCCGTGCTCTCGACCGACGCGCGCATGGACGCCCGCTTCGGTCACGCCCATTCCGTCGTGCTGCAGGGCATCCGCTCGAGCATGACGGTGCCGCTGATCGCCAACGAGGACGTGCTCGGCCTGCTGCACGTCGACTCGCTGATCTCGACCGGCCTGTTCACCGAGAAGGATCTCTCCGCCCTCGGCGCCGTCGCGCGTCAGGCCAGCATCAGCATCGACAACGTCCTGATGCAGCAGCGGATCAAGGACGAGACCGCCGCCCGCGAGTCGCTGTCGCGCATGCTGAGCCCGAACCTCGTCGACCAGATCGTCTCGGGCGACCTGCCGATGGAGAAGGGCGGCTCGCTGCGCAAGGTCACCGTGCTCTTCTCGGACGTGCGCGGCTTCACCAACTTGACCGAGCGCACGCCGCCGGCCGAGATGGTCGAGATGATGAACGACTACTTCGAGCGCGTGACCAGCATCGTGTTCAAGCACGAGGGCACGCTCGACAAGTACATCGGCGACGCGGTCATGGCCCTCTGGGGCGCCCCGCTGGCGACCGACGAGGACGAGATGCGCGCGGTGCACTGCGCGATCGAGATGCAGACCGCGATCTCCGAGTTCAACAAGGAGCGCGCCGCCGCGGGCAAAGAGCAGATCGCCGTCGGCATCGGCATCGCCACCGGCCAACTCATCGCCGGCTACATGGGCAGCAGCCAGACGCTCTCGTACACCGTGCTCGGCCGCAGCGTGAACCTCTCGGCGCGACTCTGCGGCCAGGCCGGCCCGGGCGAGGTCCTGCTCTCGCCGTCGACCTGGGACCACGTCGAGCAGTACGTCGAGTGCGAGACCCTGCAGCCGATCAAGCTCAAGGGCATCATCGACTCGGTGTCGCCGCGGCGCGTGATCCGCTGGAAGGGCTAGTCCGCAGCGCTGCTTGCATCGGCCGCCCTGCGGCCCACCTCCCGCCCACCACCATCGCCGCGTTCGCCGCGCCTGCGTCGCTACGGCAGCAGCGGCATCAACCGGGCGCCAAACTGGGCACCGAGCGCGGCGGTCAGCAGCCGACGCGCCTGCGCCGAGTCGTAGCGCTGGCTGATGTGGTAGGGCACGAAGACCTCGCAGCCCTCGGCGATGCCGCTGCCGGCGACGTCGAACAGGTGCGTGTGGCCGCCCGCGTGGGCCAGCGACGGTGGATGCGCCTCGCTGAGCAGTGTGATCTCGTGCAGGACCATGCGGGCGTTGCGCAGCGGCGCGCAGGTACGGGCCGTGGTGGCCATTGTGTCGCCGCTGACGGCGAGCAGCGCGACCTCGTGGTGCTCGTGCACCGTCTCGCCCGCCGCCTTGCGCGCCGCGATCGCCCGGCCATCGAGCCCACGCAGCGCGGGCAGCAGGTGGCTGCGGCGCTCGAGCACGGCCCAGCCCAGCGCGGGGACGAGGTGATCGGCGGGCAGGGCCTCGAGCACGCGGTTGCTGCCGAGCTCGAAGCGATCGCCGGGCTCGGCCGGGTGCAGCTCGACCTGGAAGTCGATGCCCTGGATGCGCTCCCACGCGGCCAGCACCGTCCGCAGCTCGTGCACCAGCGCGGTCGGCGCGTAGACCTGCGACACGGGCATGCCGAACATGCGGCGCAGGCCGAGCCAGCTGGCGACACCGCCGGCGTGGTCGAGGTGGCCGTGGCTCAGGGCCAGGTGGCGGCTGGCCACCGACGGCGTGGCGACGCGGCCGACGTCGATCGACAACGACCACTCCGGGATCCGCAGCCAGGTCTCGATGCCGGCGACGCTCCAGCCTTCGACGCTGAAGCCCAGGCCCGGCGGCCGCAGGCGCACCACCGGCAGGCCGCGTTCGCCGTGCTGCAGCGCCGGCTCGGTGTCGCCCGGCGCGACGGCGTCGTCGGGCGCGGCGGCGGCCGGCGGCCCTGGATCGGGGGGCGTCTCAGCCATCCAGCACCGCCAGACGCTCGGCGAAGTCGGCCCAGACCGCAGCGGCAGCCGCCGGCAACGCCTCGGCTCCAGCGACGCGCGCCCGGTCCAACAACGTCGCCAGCCGCGCCCGACCGCGCTCGAGGCCGCCGCGCTCGCGGATGACCGCGACGATGCGCGCGATCTCGGCCTCGTCGACGGCCTGGCCCGCGGCGGCCGACGCCAGCGTGGCGCGGATCGACAGGCTCTCCGAGGCCGGCGCGTCCGCCAGCGCCAGCCACATCGGCATCGTCGGCTTGCCCTCGCGCAGGTCGGCGCCGGCGGCGCCGCGGCCCTTGGTGCCGAGCAGGTCGAGCAGGTCGTCGCGCAGCTGGAAGGCGAGCCCGAGCGCCTGCGCCGCCCGCTGCGCGGGTTCGGGCCGATCGAGCCCGAGCAGCAGCGCCGCGCCCTGGATCGCGACGCCGAACAGCGGCGCGGTCTTGGCCATCGCCACCGCCTCGAGGCGCGCCAGATCGGCGCCGGCGTTGCCGTGGACGTCGAGGTCGCCGATCTGACCGGTGATCGTCTCGAGCAGCGCGCCGCCGAGCAGCGTCGCGAGCCGCGGGCCGAGGCCGTCAGGAAGCGTCAGGTCGCCGGCCAACGCGGTGATCGGCGCCACCAGCAGCTGGTTGCCGGTGTTGATCGCCTGGGCCTGGCCGTGGATCCGCCACAGCGTCGGCTTGCCGCGGCGCAGCGTGTCGCCGTCCTGGATGTCGTCGTGGACCAGCGTGCCGTTGTGCACCAGCTCGATCGCGGCGCCGAGGCGCGCCGCCGCGTCGACCGGGCCGCCGCCGGCGCGAACCAGGGCGGCTGGCAGCAACGCCCGCAGGCGCTTGCCGCCGCTGCCGAGCGCGTCGCTCAGCATCGCGTCCTGGCGGGCGAAGGCGTCGTCCGGCGCCAGGCGCGGCCATCCGCGCGTGCGCAGGATCGCGTCGATGGCCGCCTCGACGGCCGGCCACTCTCGTTGCAGTTGCGATTCGAGGCTCATCGTCGGTCCTTGCTCCCGGCGGCGTGCGCGGCAGCGGCTGGGGCGGTCGGGCTGAGGTCCTCGCCCAGCCGGGCCACGGCGACGCCGCCGACCTCGGCCCAGGCGGCCTGCGCGGCGTCACGCAGCGCCGCCGAGGGGAAGACGCAGACAGCCGAGTCGCCCCCGCCCGCGCCCGAGGTGCGCGCGACGCCGCCGTGGGATGCCGCGAGCGTGGAAATGGCGCGCAGCCCGGGCGTCGACAGCCACGGCTGCCGCGTCGCCATCGCCTGGAACGCTGCTTCGCAGGCGGCCAGCGCGTCCAGGGTCGCGCCGCCGTCGCCCGCCCGCAGGGCCCGCGTCAGCGCGTCGGCTCCGGCCGCGATCGCCGCGAGTTCGCCCTCCGTCGGTCGCACCTGGCCGCCGATGGCGTCGCGCGTGTCGGCGCCGGCGCCCGAGAAGAGCGCGACGCCGAAGAGCCCGGCGGGCCAGGCCAGCGGCGTCCAGGTCCGTGCCGCGCGATCGTAGAGGCCGAGGCCGCCGCCGCCGATGGCGAAGACGTCGTAGCCGCTGCCTTTGCCGGCCTGCGCGGCGCGGTGGGCGTCGTCGGCCAGGCGCAGCAGGGCGGCGTCGAAGGTCCGGCCGGCGCCCGCGGCCAGGGCGCGCAGCGTCGCGACGACCACGGCGGCGCTGCTGCCGAGGCCCAGCTTCTGGCCCGCAGGTCCGGTCCGCACCGTCAGCTCGAGCGCAGCGTGCAGCGGCAATCCAGCGGCAGCGCCGGCGTCCAGCGCAGCGGCGACAAAGTGGCCGAGCCCAGCGGGTGCGGGCTCGTCGCTGCCCCAGACGACGGTCCGATCGAACGCGTGCAGCGTCACCGTGCCCGGGTCGCTGTGGTCGCTCGCGGCCGGTGTCGTCAGCTGCCACCGCACCAGGCGCCCGACCGCAGCGGCGACCGCGTGGCCGTCATGCAGCACGGCGTACTCGCCCGCGAGCATCAGCTTGCCCGGGACGTCACCCGCGACGCGCGCGGGGGGCGTTGGCTGCCTCGCCGCGGCGCCGACGCCGTTGGCGTCGCTCTCCATCGACCTAGCCCTGGGGCACGAGGTGGGCGCCGCCGCCGACGCGGGTGCGCGTCAGCTTGACCACGCCGGCGATCTCGGCGAGCGCGGTCGATACGGCGTCGAGCGCGCCGGCCTCGCAGAAGACGATGACCGAGGGGCCCGCGTCGATGGTGAAGAACGCCGGCACGCCGCTCGCGCGCAGCGCCCGGACGGCGTGGATGACCGCCACCGTCGCCGGCTGCCAGTAGACCAGGCCCGGCCGCGTCGCCAGCATCGTCGCGTGCATCGCCAGGCAGTTGGCTTCGGTCACGTCGGCCAGCTTGTCGAAGTCGCGGTTCTCGATCGCGTGGATGCAGGCGTTCACGTCGCGCAGGCAGGTCTCGATCCAGGCGCCGAAGAACGGCGACGTCTGCTGCGACTGGATCATGCCGTCGCCCGAGGGCGTCTTCTTCGGCCCGACGCCGATGTGCGCGATCACGGCGCGCAGCGGCCAGTCATCAGCCGACGCGATCGACTCGGCCGAGGAATCCGCGCCGTCCTCGCGCTCGCCGCGATGCCAGAGCACAAAGCCACCGTGGATGCTGCGGCACGCCGAGCCAGAGCCCAGGCGGGCGATCGTCGAGAGCTCGCGATCGTCCATCTCGACGTCGTAGGCGGCCGTGGCGGCCTTGGCCAGCGCCGCGAACGCCGAGGCGCTCGACGCGAGCCCCTGCGCCGTCGGCACCGTGTTCACGGCCCGGATGCCGGCGCGCACGTCGGTGCCGGCGCGGGCGCGGATGGCGCGCATGACGCGGCCGACCCGGACCAACGCCTTGGCGTCGGCCGCCTGGTCGTTGATCATCATCATGTTGCCTTCGAGCGCGGCGTTCGGCGCCACGATCGTCAGCGTGCCCAGCTCGGCGATGCTGGCAGACACCGACGGCGCCAGCGGCAGGTTGCGCTCGTGGTCGCGCTTGCCCCAGTACTTCGACAACGCGATGTTGATCGGCGCAAACGCCGCGGCTCGACGCTGCTCGGGGGCTTCGCTCGTGGGCTGATCAGGGGTCATCGGCAGGTCTCCAGCGTCCAGGTGTCGGCGGTCCAATCCGCGGCGGCGTTGCGCATGGTGTCCGCGATCGCGGCGTTCGGCGCAAGGGCGAGCACGACGCCGCCCATGCCGGCGCCCGACTGCTTGGCGCCGAGCGCGCCGGCGTCGCGCACTGCGGCGATCGTCTCGTCCATGCGCGCATCCACCACACCGAGCGGCCGCAGCGCTGCGTCAGCGGCGTCCATCGCCGCGCCCAACGCGGACGGATCGCCCCGCAGCAGCGCGGCCTCGGCGGCAGCGGCCGCGGTCGCCGTCGCATGCCACAGCGCCTCGTGGCGTGGTTCCGGCATCGCCGCGCGGGCGGCCTTGGCCCTGGCGACGGCGGTGGCGGTCGAGGGCGCCGCGCCGACGTCGAGCAGCACCCAGCGCGCCGCCCGCATCGCCTCGGTCGCGGCCGGCACGATCACGCCTCCTGGCCGGCCCTGCTGGAAGCGCACGGCCCCGCCCTCCGCCATCGCGGCGGCAGGATCGAGCCCGGACGAGCTGCCGTGGACCACGTTCTCGACCGCGCGCGCCGCCGCCCAGATCTGCTCGGGCGCCACGGCGAGCCCCCGCCGATCCGCGAGCGCCCGCAGCGCCGCCACGGCAAACGCCGCGCTCGAGCCGAAGCCGCGGTGCATCGGCACCGTCGACGCGATCGTCACCTCGCCCGTCGCCAGGTCGGTGGCCGTGCCGAGCTCCTCCGCGGCGCCGATCGCGGCCATCTGGGCGCAGGCCTCGCGCAGCATCGTCAGCGTCGAGTCAGCGGTGCTCGGCTGTAGCGCGTGTCCCGGGGCCAGACGCAGGGGGCCGTCGTCGCTCCAGCGCACGGTCGTGGTCCAGCCGGGCAGCGCCAGCGCCAGCGCCGGGACGCCGGCCAGCACCCAATGCTCGCCGATCAGGATGGCCTTGCCGTGGGCCGCGCCGACGCCGAGCTTCATCGCGTCGCCTGCACCGGCGTCGCGGCCAGGTGCGAGATCGACGGCGCGCCGACCAGGAACATCGTCGTGCGCAGCGTCTCGATCACGCCTTCGATCTCGATCACGACCGCCTCGATCGCGCGCTCGGGATCACGATGGCTGCGCGCGGCGATCAAGAACGGCCACGCCATCGCCACGGCGTCGGCGCCCAGGGCGATGCACTTCGCCGCCTCCAGGCCGTCGCGCAGGCCGCCCGAGCCGATCACGATCCGGCCCGGAAACGCGCGCCGCGCGTGCTGAACGCTCTGCGCCGTCGGCGTGCCGAAGCCCGCGAGCACGTTGCCGGCGATCGAGCGCGGCGTGCGCTGGCCGTGGCGCAGCGCCTCGATCTGGGCCCACGAGGTGCCTCCGACGCCCGCCGTCTCGACGCCGGCGATGCCCGTCTGGCTCAGGGCCGCCAGCGTCGCGGGCGACAGGCCGGCGCCGACCTCCTTGACCAGCACCGGCACGGTCGACTCGGACGCGGCGCGCGCGATCGCGCTGTAGATGCCACGCCAGTCGCGATCGCCCTCGGGTTGCACGGCCTCCTGCAGCGGGTTGAGGTGCACGTACATCGCGTTGGCGCCGACGATCTCGGCCAACTCGTCGAGCACGCCCTCGCGGGCGTCGCGCAGCTGGATCGCGCCGAGGTTGCCGGCGATCAGGGTCGTTGGCGCGACATCGCGCAGCGCGAAGCTGCGGATCGCCTCGGCGTCGCCGCCGATCATCGGCCGCTGGCTGCCCAGGCAGAAGCCGACGCGGGCCCGCTCCGCCGCGGTCGCCAGGATGCGGTTGACGGCACCGGCCTCGGTCGATCCGCCCGTCATCGCGCCGACGAGCAGGGGCGCAGCGAGTTCGACCCCGAGCAGGTTCACCCGCGTGTCGACGGCGTCGAGATCGAGCTCCGGCAGCGACAACGCCTCGAACTCGTAGTCGTCCAGCCCGTGCGTGCGCCCCGGCCGCTGCACGCTCGGCTCCTCGGCGGCGAGGCGCAGGTGCTCTTCCTTGCGGCGGCGCGCCGTGTCGATCGACTCGTTCATCGTCCGTTGCTCCCTGTGGACCCTGCCGCCTGCCGTCCGAGGTGGTGTCCGACGTGGCGTCCACGCCGCGGCCGCGACCGCTCGCGCGCGGCACGATCCGATCTTGCCGCGCTTGCCTGGATGCGCAACCCGGGCCCTTGGATGCGCACGTCGGTCAAAACGGCGCCGCTTCGTGCCCGGCCCGGCGATCCGGCTTTGCCTCGCCGGAACTTTCTGCTACGCAGCGCGCCATGACCAGCGCGCCGACCGATCTCGCCCAAGCCCTGCTCCTGCCCGAGACCGACGAGGCCCTGGAGCGCCCGACGCGTGCGCTCGACGCGCTGCTCTCGCACACCTTCGCCGCCGCAGAGATCCCCGCGCTCGAGACGGCCGCAGGCGGCTTGCCCTTCTTCTCGATGTTGCGCGAGTTGTTCCGGCTTGGCGAGGCCGATTTCGTCGTCCGCATGGCCGTGCTCTCCGAGATCGCCGAGTCGGATCGGCCGCGTTGGGAGCCCGACGCGCTCGCCCGCCACTTCTCGTGGATGGCCACCGAAGCGCTGGCGCACGTGCTGCGCGGCCTGCGCCGCTCGGGCTGGCTCGAGCTCGAGGGGCGCGAGCACCGGATGTCCGATCGCGGCGAGGCCGTGTTTCCGCTGCTGCGGCGCATCATCGACATCCGCCCCTCGCTCGGCGACCTCGCCCTCGGCGTGCTCAACGTCCAGCTCTCGCGCGAGCTCGGCAGCGAGGCCGCCCCGGCGCTGCGCCACCTGCGCCACAACCTCTGCCGCATCGTCGAAGAGGCCGAGTCCGCGCTCGAGAGCCACTCCGAGGTGCGGATCCTCGAGTGCCGCTCGCGCATCGACCGCAACCTCGCCTGGGCCCGCCGCGCCCGCGTCGCGATCGAGGACATCGACCTGCACGAGGCCGAGGCCTACCGCGTCGCCCAGGCTGTCGGCCAGCAGCTCTCGGAGCTGCACCGCTGGCATGCCGCGCTGCATCGGGCGCTCGGCGATCTCGCCGACAAGCGCGTCGCCCTCGGCGAGTCGGGCCTGTCGATCGTCGACATCACGCAGTTCCTGATGCGCTGCGACATCGCGATGCTCGCCGACTTCGGCGACCCGCTGATCGCGACGCCGGTGGCGCCGACCTTCGCCATCCCGGACAACCTGGTCCACGAGGCCGAGTTCGAGCTGGTGCACGCGCCCGACCGCGACGAGCCGCCCTCTCGCTACGGCTGGCTCGACACGCCGCCCGAGGACGCGAGCCCCGGCCAGCCCGAGCTGCCCGAGTTCACAGCGCTCGATCGCTTCGTCGCCGACCTGGGCGCGCTGCGCGACGGCAGCGGCCGCATGACCATGCGCGAGCTCGTGCCGGCGCGATCGTGGGCCGAGTCGGCGTACCGCATGTCGATGCTCGCGCTCGCCGAGAGCGATCCGCACGTGGTGCAGGAGGCCGAGACCGCCGGCGGCGATCCCGTGCTGGCCTCGCTGTCGCGCAGCACGCCGTTCTCGCAGCATGTGCCGGCGCCTGGCGATCGCTACGAGCTGGTCGAGGGGCCCTTCGAGGGCGAGGTCTCGCTCGGCTGGGTCGTCCGCCACGGCGTCGACGTCGCGGACCTGCCCGATCCCGGGCGCCTGCACTCGGCCTGAGGTCGACCAGGGCCTCTTGGGCCTGTGCGCCGCAGACGCGGGGCGTTCAGCGGGCGGGCAGCAACATGGCGTCGAAGTCGAGCTGCAGCCAGCTCTGCCAGAGCGCGTTGTAGGCCTTGGCGTCGGCGCGGCCCCAGGCGTCGTCGAGGCGACGCAGACGCGCGTCGAGCGCGGCGACACCGGCGTCGGCCGGCGCGATGGCGCGGGCGCGGGCCAAGGCGTCTCGGGCCACGTCGCGCCAGCCGCGTCGCAGCGCGTGCGCGGCCTCGAGCGAGTGCTGCCAGAGCAGGGCGGCGCGCGTGGCGTGGTCCAGGCGCTCGACCGGGCCGAGTGTGTCCTGCAGCCGTGTCCACGCCGTCTGGGCGCGCTCGCGCAGCACCGCAGGGCTGTAGTCGAGCTTGCGCTCACGCTCGCGCAGCAGCCGGTGGCCGAACGCGCCGACGTCGATCAGGGCGGGCGGGATCCGGTTGTCCGGATCGAGCTCGATCGTGACCTGCGTCCGCTCGATGCGCTCGAGGATGTTGCCGAGCGGCGCGCCCTGCAGGCCGAGCGCGGCGCGGGCGAGGTCGGCGTCGTCCGGATGGCGCGCGGCGAAGGCGCGGGCGAAGCCACGGCCCCCATCGGTGTCGCCGGTGCGGAAGCTCAGGTGCGCCGCGCTGATGTCCGGCCGGCGGCCCTCGGCGAGCCGGAACGCCTGCTCCTGGAAGGTCGTGCCGTAGTAGGTCGGCAGCCAGAGCGTGCCCGGGCCGATCGCCTGGCGCAGCGCGTCGTCGATGGCGTCCGGGCCGCGTTGGCCATGCGGCGCGGTGTTCGGATCCGCCACCAGCGCGGCGACGTTGCCGACGCAGAGCAGGCTGACGACCGCGAGCGCGAGGCCCATCAAGCGCGAGCGCGCCGCCGCCAGCGTGGTCGCGATCGTCGCGACGAGCGCGCCGGCGCCCAGGGCCATCGCCGCCACGGCGAGCAGGGCGTAGCCGTGGTCGTCGACGTTGCGCAGGTCGACCGTCATCAGGGCCTTGCCGCCCAGGCCGCCGACGAGCGCGAGCCAGGTCGCCCAGACAATCCGGCGTGGCCGCAGCGCCAGGACCACGAGGCCCGCGAGGCCCAGGCCACCGAGCCAGACGCCGAGGCGCTCGACCAGGCCCGTCAGCAACAACCCGGCCGACGCCAACGGCGCCCCCGCCGCCTCGGTCACCGAGCGCTGGAAGTGGGCCGCGCGCACGTGGTCCCAGATCCCGGGCAGATCGATGGGGTCGGCCCAGCGCAGCTCGGCGCCGCTTGCGGCCCGCAGCGGCAGCGCGAGGTACCCCAGGCCCAGGATCGCGGCGGTCGCGATCGCGGCGGCCAGCACGCGCGGCCGCCGCAGCAGCAGCCGCAGCGCCGGCCAGCCGGCGACCGCGATCGCGGGCAGGGCGAAGAGCGTGACGTAGTGGTGGTTCAGCAGCCCCAACGCGACGGCGATCGCGGTCAAGCCGACGTGGGCGGCGACGCCGGGCGGCAAGGCGGGCGCGGGCACCGGCGCCACGCCGCGAGGGCGAGGGGCCGATCCGGCCTCGGCGGCGATGGCGGCGTCCCCGGCGGCCGCGGCCGCGAGCAGCGCAAGCAGGTTGCCCGCCAGCGCCATCGTGTAGACCTCCACGCGGGTGCCGACCAGCCAGAGCGAGCCGCTGGCGCCCAGCGTCAACGCCGCCGCCCAGGCCGCGTGGCCGCCGGCCTCGTTCGACAGGCCGATCGCCGCCACCAGCCGCCGGGCCAGCCGCGCGAGCAGGAACGCCGACAGTCCGGCCCAGAAGGCGCTGAACCACGCCAGGCGCGCGCTGACCGGCGCGAACGGCACGGCCTCTTGCAGCCCGCTCAGCGAGAGCCACGACGGATGCCCGGGCGGATGCAACACGCCCAGCTCGCGGGCCCCGGCGACCAGCTCGCCGGCGTCGAGGAAGGCGGGCACCGGCGCCGCGACCACCACCAGGGTCGCGAACGTCAGGCCGCCACAGAACCAGGCCGCAGCGTCGTCACGGATGCCGACGAGCGGCGCGCGCGGATCAGCCATGACCGGGCCAACGACGCTCGGCGACCGCGCTCTGGCCGGGTGACTCCTGCACGGTCACGGCGATGCGCCGCAGATCGAGGTCGGGCAGCTTCTGCGCCAGCGCCTCGAGGAAGCGCTCGGTCAGCCACCGCGCCAGCAGCTCGCTGGAGGTGTTCTCGATGTCGAGCAGCTTCACGTCGCGCACCGGGATGACGTAGCGATCGTCCCCATAATACGCCACGATCTCGCGCTCGCCCGCCTCGACCCGCAGGTGCGGGTTGCGCAGGGGCAGCAAGGTCCTGTGATCGAGGGCGTCGCAGGCGGCACGGAACAGCGGCTTCACGACCAGGAAGTCCGCGACCATCCACGCCTGGTCGAGCGCAGCGTCGAGTTCGAGCGTGGCCCGGTAGTTGTGGCCGTGCAGCTCCTCGCGCGTGCCGTCGGCGAAGATCAGGAAGTGCGCCGATCCGAAGTTGAAGTATTCCTTGTACAAGCGAATGCCGAAGCTCTCTTGCCCAGGCTGCTCCCGCCACGCATGTGCTCGCGTCGTCGACATCTCGCCTTCCTCCCGCGCTCGCGGCCCCGGGCGGCGCGCCGGTTGGATGCCCGGCGTCGCCACGAGGTCTGCCCCGCGACGCCCGGCAGGGTAGGGCAAGGGCCGGGACCCGGCAATCGCCGGGCGGCTGCGGCCCGGGTGACGCGCCGAGCCCGTCGATCCGCGCCGAACCCGTCGATCCGCGCCGAACCCGTCGATCCGCGCCGAACCCGTCGATCCGCGCCGAACGGGGTCGCTGCGCGCTGCCGAGCCGATCAGCGCCGCGCCTGGCCCGGCCTGTGCAGCGCTGCACGGGCCTCCGAGGCCGCGAGCACAGCGACCGCGAAGAGCAGGGCGCACGACGCGTAGTAGAGCCAGAGCAGCAGCGCCACCACGCCCGTCAGCGCGCCGTAGATCGCGTCCATCTGGATGATCTCGCTGACGTAGAGCGAGAATACGCGCTGGCCGCAGAACCAGAGCGCGGCGAAGACCAGCGCGACGGCCCACAAACGCCGATCCGAGGGTGCCGGCGAGCCCGCCGACCAGCGCACCAGCGCCCAGAAGCCAAACGCGATCGGCAACATCTGGCCCAGCGCCACCATCAGCGCCACCGAGTCGATCGCGCCGAGCGAGAGCGTCGCGAAGCCGCTGGCGACGATGCGCGTGCCCCACTCGGCCAGCGGCCCGACGAACGAGGCCAGCAGCGCCAGCAGCGCCAGCAGCACCAGCGCGATCGACATGGCACCCGCAGCGCGGAAGGCCGAGCGCTTGGGCCGACCGAGCACGACCCGGATCGTGGCGTCGAGCCGCGCGACGAGGTTGACGCCGACGACCAGCGCGCCGACCGAGCTGATGACGCCGTTCGAGGTGCGGTTCTCGACCAGGGCGGTCGCCAGCGTGCTCGGATCCCAGGTCACGCCGGGCAGGGCGCCGCGCAGGGCCTGGATCACCTGGCGCACCGCCGCGCCCCCGCCCGCCGCGTCGGGCACGCCGACGCCCATCCAGGCCGCGACGCCGCCGAGGCCGTGGATCAGGTAGCCTGCGACCGAGAGCCCGCCCAGCAACGCCGGGACCGCGGCCAGGATCGTGAACAGCGCCAGCGCCGCGGCGCGGTCGGCCAGGTCGACCTCGATCGCGATACGCACCGCCGCGGCGAACACGGGCACGCGGCGATCGGCGACCTCGCGCAGCCGCTCCAGCCATGTCGCGATCCTGCCCGACATCGATGCTCCTGTTCGCGGCGCCGGGACGACGTGCCCGCGCCGCCGCCATCCTGCGTACAGGTGGCGGCATCGGCAACGCCAGCGCCGCGCGTGCGCCGGTTGCCTCGCCCCGGGCAGCATGGTAAGCCGCGCCGCGCGTCCAGATGGGCGCTTGCGAGCATCACAGCGCCGCGCTCCACCGCCTGCGCTGCCCACGACCGTCCACAGACGCTGGAGACGAGGCTGGCATGAAGATTCACGAGTACCAAGCCAAGCAACTGTTCCGCTCGTTCGGCGTGCCGACGCCCGAGGGCTTCCCCGCGTTCTCGGTCGCCGAGGCCGTCGAGGCCGCCAGCCGGCTGCCCGGGCCGATCTACGTCGTCAAGTCGCAGATCCACGCGGGTGGCCGCGGCCTCGGTGGCGGCGTCAAGGTGGTCAAGAGCCTCGACGCGGTGCGCGAGCAGGCCGAGCGGATGCTCGGGATGCAGCTCGTCACGCACCAGACCGGTCCCGAGGGCCAGAGGGTCAACCGCCTCTACATCGAGGGCGGCGCCGACATCGCCCGCGAGCTCTACCTCGGCATGCTCCTGGACCGCGATCGCGGCCAGATCGTGCTCATGGCGTCCACCGAGGGCGGCATGAACATCGAGGACGTGGCGCACAACACGCCCGAGCTGATCCACAAGATCTGGATCGACCCGCGCGTCGGCCTGCAAGACTTCCAATGCCGCCAGATCGCGTTTGCGCTCGGCTTGCAGGGCAAGTCGATCCGCCAGGCCGGCACCTTCTTCCACGCGCTGTACAAGCTCTACGTCGAGAAGGACTGCAGCCTCGTCGAGATCAACCCGCTCGTCGTCAGCGGCGGCGGCGACCTGATCGCTCTCGACGGCAAGATCACCTTCGACGACAACGCCCTGCACCGCCACAAGGACATCGAGGCCTTCCGCGATCTCGACGAGGAGGATCCGCGCGAGGTCGAGGCGAGCAAGTGGGAGCTCAACTACGTCCACCTCGACGGCAGCGTCGGTTGCCTGGTCAACGGCGCCGGCCTCGCCATGGCGACGATGGACATCCTCGCCCACTACGGCGCCGAGCCGGCGAACTTCCTCGACGTCGGCGGCTCTGCGACCGCCGAGCGCGTCACCGCCGCGTTCCGCATCATCCTGGGTGATGCCCGCGTCCACGCGATCTTCGTCAACATCTTCGGCGGCATCATGAAGTGCGACACGATCGCGGCCGGCGTCATCGAGGCGGCCAAGCAGGTCGGCATCGATCGCCCGCTCGTCGTCCGCCTCGAGGGCACCAACGTCGAGCTGGGCCGCAAGATGCTCGCAGAGTCGGGCCTTGCCATCACGCCCGCGCTCGACATGAAGGACGGCGCGCAGAAGGCCGTCGCCGCCGCCAAAGCCTACGCCGCTGCCAAGGCCAACGCCTAGGTCGCCACGCCCCATTTCGCGCCCGCGACCGTCGGGCGCACCCGCGGAGGGAGCCGATGTCCGTTCTGGTCAACAAGGGAACCCGCTTGCTCGTGCAGGGCATCACCGGCAGCGCCGGCGCGTTCCACACGCGCCAGTGCATGGCCTATGGCACCAAGGTCGTCGGCGGCGTCACGCCCGGCAAGGGCGGCCAGCTCTTCGACGACGAGGTGCCGATCTTCGACACCGTCGCCCAGGCCGTCGCCGCGACCGGCGCCAACGCCACGATGATCTTCGTCCCGCCGCCCTTCGCGGCCGACGCCATCATGGAGGCCGCGGACGCCGGCATCGAGCTGATCGTGGCCATCACCGAGGGCATCCCCGTGCTCGACATGATGAAGGCCAAGACCTACCTGCAGGGCCGCAGCAGCCGCCTGATCGGGCCGAACTGCCCCGGCGTCA
>CAZPHC010000017.1:0-127535 GCA_964586155.1 uncultured Enterobacteriaceae bacterium
GTCGCCTGGGTCCGCGTCGGCTTTGGCGCGCTCGGCGGCGCGGTTGGCCTCGCCCGTGGCCTCGGCGCGCTCTGCGCCGCGACCACCGACAGGGCGCTCGACGCCGGGTTCGTCGCGGCGATGCTCGAGACGCCGGCGTGGTTCTGGGGCGCGCGCTGGCTCTTGCTGGCTGCCGTGGCGACCGGGCCGCTGTGGGCGTTCGTGCTGGGTCGCGACGCTGGCATCGCCACCGCCGCCGCGCTCCACGCCGGGGCCGAGCCCGAGGCCATCGCCGCCAGCCAGCGCGCGATCGCCGCGGCGGCCTGGGTCCTGTGGGCGATTGCCCAGGTCGCGCTCGGGCTCGGCGCCGGGTCTGGCGCCGAGATCCGCGTCGTGGCAGCGTTGGCCCCGTGACGGCGACCGCTCGACCCTTGGTCCGGCGGTGGGCAGCATCGCCGCGCCGCGCCCATAGCTCAGTTGGATAGAGCATCGGCCTTCTAAGCCGAATGTCCCAGGTTCGATCCCTGGTGGGCGCGCCACGTTCCTTCGCCGCCGCAGCCTCGGCGTTGCCGTCCGCCCGCGCCGCGCCGCGCCGCCCGGCTCGCGCGTCGCCGGGGGCGTGCCCCTTCCGCCTGCCGCGGCCTGCCGCTATCGTCCGATGCGCTGGATGCCACCTCGGTGCAGCGCGCCGGGCACGCTCCGGTCCGGAGTGCTCATGCGATCCCAACCGCTTCGCCGCTTCTTCGAGGGGCAGGGCCACGACAGCTGGCGCGTCTTCGGCGCGCACCCGCTGCCCGGCGGCGCGGGCTTCCGGCTGCGGGTCTGGGCGCCCGGCGCCAAGCAGGTCTGGGTCAAGGGCGACTTCGACGGCTGGGCTGGCGTGCCGATGCAGCGCGAGGGCGCCGTCTACACGGTGGATCTCGAGCAGGCCGTCGCCGGCGGCCTGTACAAGTTCGCGATTCTCGGCCAGGACGGCGTCTGGCGCGACAAGGCCGATCCCTTCGCCTTCGCCGCCGAGCTGCGGCCGGGTGACGCCTCGCGTTTCGTCGCCAAATCCGGCCATCGCTGGCGCGACGCCGCCTGGATGCGCCGCCGCGCCGCCACGGATTGGCACAAGGCGCCGATCTCGATCTACGAGCTGCACGCGGGATCGTGGCGCCGCCACGCCGACGGCAGCTGGTATTCGTGGAGCGAGCTGGCGCCGGTGCTGATCGAGCACGTCCGCGCGCTCGGCTTCACCCATGTCGAGCTGATGCCGGTGATGGAGCATCCCTACGATCCGTCGTGGGGCTACCAGGTCACCGGCTACTTCGCCCCGACCGCCCGCCACGGCAGCCCCGACGAGTTCCGCGCCTTCGTCGACGCGCTGCACGGCGCCGAGATCGGCGTGCTCGTCGACTGGGTGCCGGCGCACTTCCCGCGCGATCCGCACGGCCTCGGCCGCTTCGACGGCACGACGCTCTACGAATACGGCGACCCGCGCCTGGGCGACCACCCCGATTGGGGCACGCTCGTCTTTGATTGGACCCGGCCCGAGGTCCGCAGCTTCTTGATGGCGTCCGCGCTGTTCTGGCTGCAGGAGTTCCACCTCGACGGCCTGCGCGTCGACGCCGTCGCCTCGATGCTCTACCGCGACTACTCGCGGCCGGCGGGGGCGTGGGTGCCCAACGCCCTCGGCGGCAACTGGAACCTCGAGGCCGCTTCGTTCTTGCGGGACCTCAACCGCTGCATCGCCCGCGAGGCACCCGGCGCGTTGTCGATCGCCGAGGAGTCGACCGCGTTCCCGCAGGTGACCAGCGCGCCGCCGCCGGCCAACGCCGGGCCGGACCAGGGTCTCGGCTTCGCCTTCAAGTGGAACATGGGCTGGATGCACGACACGATCGGCTACATGCGCCGAGCGCCGGAGCATCGGTCCTGGCACCACAACGAGATGACGTTCCCGTCGACCTGGTTCGCCGCCGAGCAGTTCGTGCTGCCGCTGAGCCACGACGAGGTGGTCCACGGCAAGGGCGCGTTGGTGCGCAAGATGGGCGGGCGCTGGCAGGACGGCGCCGCGCAGCTGCGGGCGATGGTCGGCTGGCAGTGGCTCTTCCCCGGCAAGAAGCTCGTGTTCATGGGCGCCGAGCTGGTCGACGACCGCGAATGGGACGTCGACGGCACGCTGTCGTGGCCGCGCCAGGAGCTGCCGATCGTGGCCGAGATGCAGGCCTGGATCGCCGCGCTCAACGACGCCTACCGCGCGCTGCCGGCGTTGCATGCCGGCGACGGCGATCCCAAGGGCCTGGTCTGGATCGACGCCGACGACGCCCAGCGCAGCGTCTACGCCTTCTGCCGCCGTGAGCCGGACGACGTCGAGCTCGAGCGCGCGGTGGTGGTCGTGGCCTCGTTCTCGGACCTGCTGCACGACGACTACGCCCTGCGCGTGCCGCACGCCGGGCCCTGGCGTACGCGGCTGCGCTCGGACGGCGCCACGGTCGGCAAGCCGCAGCTGGCCGAAGATGTCGGCGGCGCTTGGATCTTGCGCACGACGCTGCCGCCCTTCGCGGTCTGGCTGCTGGAGCCGGTGCCGTGAGCGCGGCCGACGCGTACGCGATCCCGCTCGGCTGGGATCCCGTCCAGCGCACGGTCAGCCTGTGCGCGCCGGACGCCGACCACGTCGAGCTGCTGCTGCGTGACCACCCGGACGGCCACGGCCACCGCAGCGTCGTGATGCGGCCGCACGACCTCGGCGCCGGCCGGGTCGTCTGGCTCGCCCGGTGGATCCCGGCTGGCTGCTACTACCGCTTCTTGGTGCATCGACCATGGGGCAGCGTCGAGGTCAGTGACCCCTGGGCCCGGGCGGTCGCGCGGCGCAAGGCGCCCGGCCACGCCACCTGGGCCGTCGCGACGCCGCATCGTCCGGTCGCGCCGCGGCCCGCGGGCGTGGACCTGGATCCAGCGAGCGTGGTCCTGCTCGAGGCCCACGTCGGCGACCTGACCGTGCATCCCAGCGCAGGGGCGCGCGCGCGCGGCACCTACGAAGGCCTCGCCGAGCGCCACGCCGCGGCGGTCGGCGGCCTGGTCGACGTCGTGCGCATGGGCTTCGACGCGGTCGAGTTGATGCCGCTGGCGTCGTGGCCGGTCCATGAGGGCGACCGCAGCAACCATTGGGGCTACATGCCCAGCGCGATGCTCGCCGTCGCCGAGCGCTTCGCCGCGGCCTGGCAGACGACGCCGGACGACGGCTGGATCGGCGTCGGCGCCGACGGCTCGTTCGTCGATCCCGCGGCCGAGCTGATGGCGATGGTCGACGCCTGCCACCGCGCCGGCGTCGGCGTCGTCGTCGACGTGGTCTGGAACCATGTCAGCCTCGGCGACCGCAACCCGCTGCTGCTGCTCGACCCCGGCGGCTGGTTCCACCGCGCTGGCGACGCCCTGCGCTCGCACTCGGGCTGCGGCAACGACCTGCGCAGCGAGCACCCCGAGATGCGGGCGTTGCTGCTGGCTGCCGTCGATCGCTGGATCGGCGAGATCGGCTGCGACGGCCTGCGTCTGGATCTCGCCGAGCTGCTCGACGACGCGACCCTTGCCGCCCTCCGGGCGCGGGCCCTGCGGCATCGGCCGCGCGCGCTGTTGATCGCGGAGCCCTGGTCGATGGCCGGCTACCGGCCGCAGGCCATCGCCAGCCTGGGCTACGCCGTGTGGAACGACCGCTACCGCAACACGCTCAAGGGCGACGCGCCGGAGCGCCCCGGGCTGCTGCTCGGCGATCACGGCGGCGGCATCGCCGAGCTCTGGCGCTGTCTCGAAGGCAGCAGTGTCGAGCGCGGCGGCTGGCTGCCAGGACGGCACCGCTCGCTGTCGTACCTCGAGAGCCACGACGGCTGGACCCTGCGCGACTTCGTGCGCCTCGCCCGCGGCCACGCCCCTGGAGGCCGCGATCCGGGCCCGATCGGGACCCTCGACGCGACCGACCGCGCCACGCTGCGCCTGGCGCACGCCGTGCTGGCCCTGACGCGCGGGCCGACGATGTGGCACGCCGGCCAGGCGTGGGGCCGCTCGCGCCGTGACCACGATGGGCACGGTCTGGTCGACAACGCCTACGACCGCGATGACGCGGCCAACCACCTCGACTGGCAACAGCGCGCCGAGGAACCCGAGCTCGTCGCCTGGGCGCAGGCCTGGCTGCTCGCGCGTCGCCGCTGGTTCGCGCCGGTCTTCGCCGTCGATGGGCCGCGACATCCGCAGCGAGCCGATCGCGGCGGCGCGCTCGGTCTGCGCGTCGACGCCGCCGATCATCCGCAGGGCCTCGCGAGCGTCGCCTGGCTCAACCTCGAGACGGACGCGCTGGTCACGATCCACGTCGACCCGTCCTGGGTTGCGATCCTCGGCGAGGCGGAGGGCTTCGCCCTGCGGACGCGTCAGCCCGGCGCGTGGACGCTCGCGGCCCGCAGCGCCGCGCTCTTCGCCCCGCCTTCGGCCAGACCGCCGGTTGCTTCCCTTCCAAACTGAGCCGCTTGCGGGTAGAACCGACGCCGCGCCGGCTCGGTCCGTCCTATGGAGATTTGCGGATGACTTCCTCCCCCGTGCTCTGCTCTTCGACTCGTTTCGCCCGTCTGCGCTCTACGTGGACGTTGCGTCCGACCCAGCGAACCCTCGTGATGGCAGCGCTCGCCGTCGCCGCCGTCCTGTCGGGGTGCAGCCAGAACCTGCTCGGCTTCCTGCAGGAGACCGAGTCGCTCGGATACAACCGCACCTGCACGCAGCTGCGCGACGAGCACAACGGTGACGTCACCGCGGGCCGCTACTTCATCCCCGAGTTCGACGTCGTGCGCTGGCCGGGAACCGCTCCGGCCCGGGCCACCGAGCCCTCGCTCGTCGACTCGATCGTCGCCGGCAAGTCCCGCTTCGTCCTGGTCGAGGCCCGCGGCGGCCTCGGCAAGACGCGCATGGCCAAGGCCATCCACGCCCAGACCTGCGGCAAGCTGCCCGTGTTCACGGTCGACCTGAACAAGGACGTCGCGGGCGCCGGCGACACCAAGGGCGGCAACCCCATCATCCGCGTCATGGCGCGCCAGCTCGGCATCGCCGACGACGTCGAGGGCCAGCAGCGCCTCGACGAGCTGTTGCGCAGCCACTCGTGGGTGCTGCTCGCCGACGCCATCGAAGAGGTCGAGCTCAACGCTCGTCCGCGCGTGTCGATCGCCCTGGCCAAGCTGCGCCAGGCCTACCCGCAGACCGCGCAGGTCGTCGTGATGGCGCGCCCGCCGGTGCTGGTGCCCTTCTACGGCTTCGACGACGTCGACACCGTCGTGCGCATCCACCTCGTCACCTGCGAGCGCGCCGACAAGGTCATCTCCGGCCTGAGCAAGAGCGCCGAAGACAAGACCAACTTCGCGACCTTCCTGACGCGCTATGGCCTGGACCTCAAGCGCACGCTGGACGGCCGCTGCGTCTACCCGTTCATGGCCACGTACCGTGACATCCACACCCTGCGCAAGCTCGGCTCCGAGGTTGGCAGCAGCGGCGTCGACACCTACGCCGACGCCCACCAGGCCCTGGTGGCGCTGCGCCTGGCCAAGGAGCTCGATCGCATGAACTGGGGCCAGCGCGAGGTCCTCGACATGGTCGACCGCATGGTCCGCTTCCAGCGCGAGACGCAGGGCACCGGCGACGCGACCTTCGACGTCGTCTCGTGCATGAAGAGCATCGACCCCGAGTACGGCTGGACCGCGGTCGACGCCGGCGTCACCGGCAACGACCCGCAGCGTCGGCGCCAGGTCTGCGAGAAGGCGCTGCAGTCGGTCGTCTTCGAGAAGCTCGGCGACGGCTACGCCGAAGAGGGGCGCTGGGCGTTCTTCGATCCGCGCACCACCGCGCTTTTCCGCGCCCGTTGGCTGAACAACGAGCTCGCGCGCGGCGCGGCCGGCGACTGCAAGCCGCTGCTGGCGCATACCGACATGCTCGCCGACGCCGAAACGGCGCGCTTCCTCGCGGGTCAGCCGCTGGTGCAGCGCTGCCTCGGTCCGGTCCTCAACGCGCTGTGCAGCCCGGACGCGCCGAAGGCCAAGGTGCTCGAGGCCCTGATCGAGGGCATGCCGAGCGAGGGCCGCCGCTTCCAGATGGTCGAAGAGGGCCGCGCCTGGGCCGCCGAGAACGGCAAGCCGGCGTGTGTCACCGCGAGCCTCGACATCGTCGCGAAGTCGATCGGTCGCTGATTCGGATTCGCCGCGGGCCGCGACGCCCGCGAGGAGGGACGATGTTCCGTCAACTTGCGATGTTCCGTGCGTTGCCGGCCCTGCTGGCCCTCGCCGCGGCCGCCACCGGCTGCGGCCCCAAGTCGCTGGCCGAGTTCGTCGCGGCACCCGAGGTCGGCTACACCGCGGCGTGTGGCCGCAAGGCCGTCGAGCAGCAGAAGGCGCTCGACGACCTGCGCTACTTCCCGCCGAAGATCCTGGTCCGTCGCTGGCCCAAGGAGCTTCCGGGCGGCAAGGACGCCACGTTCGATGACAAGGAGCTCGCCGCCAAGATCACCAAGGGCGAGGCCCGCCGGGTGATGGTCACGGCCCGTGGCGGCGTCGGCAAGAGCACCCTCGGCCGCGCGCTCGAGGCGATGTCCTGCAGCCAGATCCCGGTCTTCCGCGTCGATCTGAACCAAGACGTCGCGTCGCGCCTCGCAGCGAGCAAGGGCGGCAACGCGGTGCTGGCCGCGATCGAGCGCCAGGTCGGCGTCGACAAGGACGTCAGCCGCCAGGAGTCGTTCCGCGAGCTGCTCGCCGGCTCGCCCACCGTCCTGCTGCTCGACGCGATCGAGGAGGTTCCGCTGGCCGATCGGCCCAAGGTCGTCGAGCAGGTCACCGCCCTCGGCGAGCAGATGCCGCAGATGCGCTGGGTCGTGTTCGCCCGCCCCGCGGTCTACGACGCCGACTACGGCTTCCCCGCCATCGACGGTCTGGTCGAGATCGCCACGCTCGACTGCGGCCAGTCCAAGTCGGTGCTGCGCTGGAGCGCCCCGGACAAGGACCACCAGGCCCGGGCCGAGAACTTCATGCGCACCTACCGCCTCGATCGCCAGACGACGCGCGGCGATCGCTGCATCTACCCGTACATGGCGGCCTATCGCGACCTCGAGGTCGTGGCGCGCATGGCCGAGAAGTTCGAGCCCAAGGGCGACGAGGGCGGCCTGACGGCGAGCCTCGCCGAGGTCCACGAGACCATCGTCGGCGAGCGCCTGCGCAAGGAGCTCGCCGCGCTCGACTGGAGCCCGGGCAAGGTCCTCGCCGCCGTCGATCGCATGGTCCAGGTCGACGGCCGCGCCGACGGCAGCTGGAACCTGATCTTCACCGTCAAGCGCTGCCTCGAGGCCGTTGGCGATGACGCCCAGGGTGACGTCGCCCGGCGCTACGTCTGCGAGAAGGTCCTGCAGTCCGCGCTCTTCGACCGCCTGCTCGGCGCCGAGGAGTGGCGCTTCGACCACCAGAACGTCGCCGACCTCTTCCTCGCCCGCTGGCTCGATCGCGAGCTCGGCCGCTTCCAGGGGGACTGCGAGGTCGTCGACAAGCACGCCGCGTGGATCGGCGAGCGTGACATCGCCGGCTACCTGGTCGGTCAGCCCAACGGCCGTCGTTGCCTGCCGCAGGTCGCCGCCGCGATGTGCGCCGCGCACAAGGAGACCTTCGAGCGCGGCCTCGGTGATCTGCTCTACAAGGGCCTGCCCGTCGGCGCCGAGCGGCGCAAGCTCGTCGACGAAGCGCGCAAGGCCGTGAGCCGGTGGAAGAAGGCGTCTCCCTGCGTCAAGTCGCTGATCGAGACGCTCTGATCCCAGGGTCGATGCCCGGCCACGGCCACTGACGCGACGTGGCAGGGCTCCTGCCGGTCCTCGACGCGCCATGTGTGGCCAATCCTGCCCACCGATTGCGTTTCGACGGTGTTGCAAGCGCTCTGACACAGCTAGACCGAACGCGTCTCAGGGTGATACGCTCGGCCCCGGACATCCGGTGACTGCGCGTCGAGACGATTCGGGCTCGTGCGCGTCGTGGACTCGCTGCATGGGGCTGCCGTGGCTCGAACGAACCAATTCCGATCGGGATCGTCCCGTCGTCGGTGGGTGACGTACCTCACCGCTGGCGCGATCTGTCTCGGCGTCGCCGCTGAGGCCGCTGCAGACGACGAACCGCCTCCCCCTCCAGTGGCCGGGCCCACCACGCCGCCGACGGCGCCCGCGCGCCCGAGCGGCGCCAGCGGCGCGGCCGGCTCCAGCACCGCGCCAGCTGGATCCGGCGACGCGCGCAAGAGCGACGACAAGGCCAAGGCCGATGCCGCCGCGACGCCCACGCCGCCAGCGGCCGCCTCGACGCCCGCGACGTCGCCGCCCAGCCCGGGTGCGACCCCGCCGGCCCCGGCCAAGGACGGCGCCACCAGCGGCTCTCGCTGCCCGCCCTGGGTGTGCAAGGACGGCTCGTCCCAGCCCACTGCCCCAGCCAGCGCCGGCGGCGACCAGAAGGGCAGCGCCGCGCCGGTGCCGCCGCCGACGGCCAAGGTCGCGACCGCAGCCAGCGCCGCGCCCGCCGCCGCCCCAGCCAAAGCCAAGCGCCAGGATCGCGACCAGCGTCGCTTCATCGAAGGTGAGTTGGCCAACGTCGGCGCCACCGGCCTGACGCCCTGGCAGAACCGCTTCGGTATCGTGATGGGCCCGGAATTGCTCGGTCCAATCTACTACGGCGTCATCCGGCCCGAGATCAACTACACGCGCGAGATCGCCGACAAGGAGCTCTCGCTCTCGTTCCAGGTGCCGATCCGCCTGCAGCTGCTCGACACACGCCCACAGGACGACCGCTTCGCCGGCATCGGCCAGATCCGCAAGCAGGACTGGGACGAGCCGAGCGACTTCGCCCGCGTGATCTCGTACATCAGCTACGGCGGCAAGGAAGAGCACGTCTACCTCGACATCAACCAGTTCAAGGCCTCGTCGATCGGCCACGGCACGGTCATCAAGCGCTACAACCCGAACCTGAACTTCAACAGCCGGCGCGTCAGCTTCGAGTTCGACGCCTTCGGCGACTACGGCGGCGTCGAGACCTACCTCAACGACGTCACCGGCCCGAACGTCATGGGCGCGCTCGCGTTCGTGAAGCCGCTCAGCTTCATCAACCGCAAGAACTACTTCCTGCGCAGCTTCTCGATCGGCGCAACGGTCGCGGCCGACATCGACGCGCCGCTGCGCAACCTGGTCGACTCCGATGACGCCGACGACGACGGCAAGCGCGACACCGAGCTGTCGATCAACCAGAAGACCTTCCAGCCGAACTACGTCGCGACCGAGGTCGTCTCGTACGGCAGCAGCGTCGAGGCCAAGTTCGTCGACACCGACGCGGTCGACTGGAAGAGCTACATCGACCTCTCGTTCCTCGAGAGCGGCGTGCCGACGGATGATCCGACCAAGCCGACGCTCAGCAACATCCCGACCCGCGCGGTGCGTTCGAGCGGCCTGAGCTGGGGCCACCTGCTGCGCCTGAACTTCGACCGGCGCGGGCCGACGCTGGATCCGCGCCACGCGCTGCGCTTCCGCGTCGAGTTGCGCCAGTTCGACCCGAACTACCTGCCCAGCTACTTCGACACGCTCTACGAGGTGCAGCGCGTGCAATACGTCGCAGGCAAGACGGCCAACAGCGTCGACCTGGCCAACCGCACCAAGCTGCAGTCGGTCCTGGGGCGCGACGCCTCCGGGCCCAAGGCCAAGGGCTTCTTCTTCGAGGCGAGCTGGAAGGCTGCAGATTGGTTCGCGTTCGCCGTCGCGCTCGAGATGAACGACCGCACCCCGGACAACAACTGGTTCGTCCACTTCGAGGTGCCGAACTTCTACGGCATCCAGTTCCTCGCGACCTACCATCGCCGGACGGCCCGCGATCTCAACGAGTTGTTCTCGGTCGGCTTCGGCAACAACGACGTGCTGGTCGTCAAGGGCCGCTACCGCATCAGCAACGCGCTCGCCGTCAACGCCGAGGCGTTCACGCCGTTTGGCATCGGACCCGACAGCCTGTTCCGCAACACCCTGCAGTTCAACGTCAACGCGGAGATCGGCTTCAACTACGGCCAGGGGAAGAAGTGATGACCAAGCACCCTGATTCGCATGGCCTGCGGCTGCGGTCGCGGCTCTCGTCGCTCGTGGTGTGCGCGCCCGTGGCGCTGCTGGCCACGGGCTGTGGCCTGTTCGAGACCGCCGGCGAGGTGACGCTCGGCAAGGGCCAACTGCCGCGCGTCGCCCAGCGCATCGAGTGGCCCGACATCGACCAGATGACGGGCAGCGCGCTCTCGGGCGCTGCGGGCGCGACCAAGGACGGCGAGCCGCTCGTGACCGGCCTGCCGGGCTCGCTCAAGAAGGGCTCGCTGGCGCACGTCCAGGGCATCCTCGGCCTCGCCGGCGACTGCCAGCGCAGCTTCACCAAGCCCGACTTCGGCAAGGGCAGCGCCGTCTCGAACCTCGAGATCCGCTTGACGAACTGCGCCGGCGACGATCGCTGCACGTACCTTTGCGGCGACTTCCGCGGCATGCGCATCGAGGCGGGCGTGGACGTGCAGTTGCTCGACGAGAAGAAGGCCAAGAACCTCGCCGCCCAGCTGCGCCAGGCCAGCCCCGAAGCGGCGGTCGAGGCCATCGTCCAGCTGCGGCTGCGCTTCTTCGAGCTCAAGCTGTTCCAGAACGACGACGCCGGCAACGAGGTCGACGTCACCGGGCGGCTCGACGACCTCGAGATGATCCTGACCGAGACCACCGGCGAGCTGCCCGAGAACCTCGAAGGCCCCTACAGCCCCGAGACCGTCGATGATCCCAACGCACCTGACGGTGCGACGGACGTCGCCCAGGTGCCGTACGACGGCGCGGCGTGGGTCAAGGTGCTCGAAGGACGCTACGTCGACCGTATCGAGCCTGGCCGTCCGCAGCGCTTCGAGATCGACCCGACGGTGCCGTTCAGCGAGCGGCTCAAGGACACCCTGGTCGCCGGCAACCCGGCGTCGCTGCGGCTGGTGACGCGCATGTCGATCGCGCGGCCCGACCTCTACGAGCTGCGCTTCGACGGCGCAGGCGTCGAGGTCGACGTCCAGCCCGAGGTCGTGCTCTCGGTCCTGCAGCTGATCAAGAACCTCTAGTCGAACCGGGACCTTGCGGGGTGTCCGGCGCGTGCGCTCGAACCGGGAAGAGGATCGTCATGAAAGGTTGGACTTCCAAGTCAGGGAACGCGAAGACGGGGATCGCCAGGACGGTGATCGCGATGGCGCTCTGCGGCGCGGCTGCGGCGGTCGGTGGCTGCGAAGAGCACTTCACCAACGCCGGCGACGCGAGCGCCGACGCCACGGTGGACGCGATGCCGTTGTTCCACGGGGCCGGCGTCGGCGCCGCCTGCACGGCAGACGCTGACTGCCGCAGCGGCCTCGCCTGCAAGAGCAACGCCTGCACGCCGTCCGGGACGCGGGTCGCCGACGACAGCTGCATCCTCTCGGACGAGTGCGCCGACGGCCTGCAGTGTGGCTTCTTCGGCTTCTGCGTCGCGAGCGCGGGCCGCCTCGAAGGCGAGCCTTGCACCTCGGTCTCGGACTGCGCGCGCGGCTTGTTCTGCGACCTCAAGGGCGTCAGCGGCTTCTGCGCCAAGGTCAACGAGGGCGCTGGCGACCTGCTCGCGACTTGCGCCAGCACCGCCGATTGCCTCGCGGGCCTGCATTGCAGCGCGACCAAGGGCAGCTGCCAGCCCGGCAGCTTGCCGCTGTCGACCGACCTCTTCCCCGGCGTCGCTTGCCCGGTGGTGCAAGAGGAGCAGCTGCCGTTCCAGGCACGGATCGTCGTGCCGCGCGGCAGCGTCAAGGCGTCCGACGACTTCTACAGCACGCCCTTCCCCAACGACGTCTGGCGCAAGGACGGCAAGGTCGACCTGAGCCGCCACCCGCGCCCGGGCCCGGGCCTGATCGGCCTCGACGTCGCGGGCGCCATCGTCGACGCCCTCAGCGCCGAGATGGACGGCTTCTCGAACGCGCCGACGATCTACGTGCGCTTCACCCGCCCGGTCGACAAGGCGTCAGTCGTGCCGTCCGGGCCGGCCCAGAACCTCTTCCTGGTCGACCTCGACAACGGTGCGCTGATCGACTTCACCTTCGACTTCCACGCCGAGCGCAACAAGTACATCTGCAGCAACTGGTTCGCCGTCCACCCGCGCTGGAACAAGATGCTGACGCCCTACCATACCTTCGGTCTCGTCATCACCGACTCGATCCGCGCCGTCACCGAGGCTGGCGCCGACCCCAAGACGGCGATCCCGACCCAGGGCGATGACCTCGCGGCCTTGCTCAGCGAGACCAAGCCCGGCGACGCCACGCTCGGCGAGGCCTGGGATCGCTACGCCAAGCTGCGGGCGTGGCTCGCGAGCAAGAAGATCCCTGCGGTCAAGGTCACGGCGATCACGAGCTTCACCACCACGGATCCGACCCGGGTGATGAAGAAGTTCCGCGCCGCGGTGAACGCCGACCCGACCGCCCCCAAGATCGTCGATGGCTCGATCTTCGTCTGCGGCGGCGCCAACGCCGGCAAGCACTCGCCGTGCATCGATCCGGCCTTCGCGGTCAAGAACCCGGGCAAGACCGATCCGCGCGACTGCCCGGCGAACGCAGACGCGGCGCCCTTCACTGAGGTCCACATGAAGCTGCGCCTGCCCGTCTGGCAAGCCGGCGCCCGGCCCTACTTGACCGGTGGCGGCGGCATCGAGCTCGACGGCAACGGCGCGCCCAAGCTGCAGGGCCACGAGGATGTCTGTGCTTCGCTGATCGTGCCCAAGGGCAAGCCGATGCCGGCTGGCGGCTGGCCGCTGATCTTCTTCGGTCACGGCACCGGCGGTTCGCTGCGCAGCGGCCCCTCCGACCTGGGCGCCGCCGTCGCTGAGCTGGCCAACGGACCGACCAAGATCGCCGCGGCGATGCTCTCGCTCGATCAACCGATGCACGGCGACCGTCGCGGCCTGCCGCTCGACCCGGGGCCGCTGTTCTACAACTTCGCCAACCCGCCGGCGGCCAAGGGCAACGTCTACCAGGGCGCGGCCGACAACTTCGCGCTCGTGCGCTTCGCCAAGGGCCTGACCGTCACGCTGCCGGCGCCGATCGGCAAGTTCCAGGTCAACGGCAGCAAGCTCGCCTACGTCGGCCATTCGCAGGGCGGCACCACCGGCCCGATCTGGCTGCCGTGGGCGCACGACGGCAACGGCAAGGCCGACGCGCTCGGCGCGGTGTTCTCGGGCACCGGCGGCAGCCTCGTGTACTCGCTGCTGAACAAGAAGTCGCCCGAGGACGCGACCATCGGCATCAAGCTCGCGCTGCAGGAGGGCGATCTCGACGAATGGCATCCGGTGTTGGCGCTGATGCAATACTACTTCGACGAGGCCGATCCCTTCAGCTACGGCCAACTCTACCACCAGACGCCTGTCGGCCCGCCGGTGCACGTGCTGCACACCTTCGGCCAGGGCGACACCTACACGCCGCCGCAGACGAGCCGCGTCTTCGCCGCGAGCACCGGTGGATTGCTGCTCAAGCCCGGCGACGCCGCCGAGTGGTTCGATCCCATCAACGACCTCGGCATGAAGCTGCAGGACCATGCGGCCGACGTCGCGGGCAACATCGCCGTCGCCGACCGCCAGATCACCGGCGTGACGGTGCAGCACCGCAACGACGCCGATCAGTCGATCCTCGGCAAGCCCTACGACGGCCACTTCGTCGCGTTCAAGGACAAGGTCTGCAGCAACCAGGTGCGGACCTTCCTCGGCTCGCTGATCGACGGCAAGGTCCCGCGCGTGCCCGCGCAATAGCGCCCGGATTTCGCTGACTGCCGTGGGGCCGTTGTCGTCCCCTTGCAGGTCGGATACACAACACTGGCGCCTCGCGTCATCGTCGACAGCGGCGCTGGTGGTTCATGTCGAGCACGCTGCTTCGCCTCTTCAGCCTGGCTCCAGAAGACCAGCGTGTCCTCGCGCTGCTGGGGCCGCTGTTCCTGGTGGTGACGGCGTCGAACGTCGTGGTGGCTTCGTTCACCAAGGCGCTGTTCCTGTCGACCCACGAGATCGCCGCGATGCCGTGGATGTTCCTCGGCAGCTCGCTCTTCACCGCCGTCGCCTCGGTCCTGTACGTGATGGCGATGGAGCGGCTGTCGCTGCACGTGCGCTTCCGCGCGCTGCTGGGCATGGCCGCCGCGACCTTCGCCGCGCTGCGGTTGCTGTACCCGTTCTCCGAGCAGGCGATGTCGCTCGCGATCTACGTCTGGTGCACGGGCGTCGGTCACCTGATCCTGATCCAGATGTGGAACCTGTCGTCGGGCTTGTTGCCGGCGCGCCAGGCCAAGCGCTTGTTCCCCGTGTTTGCGGCCATCGCGACCACGGGAGCCGCCGCGGGCGGTGGCTTGGTCCAGGCGGTGCTGGCGCTGCATTGGCCGGCGCTCGACCTGGTCTGGGTCGTGATCGCGCTGCTGGCGCTGCCGCTGGTCCGCGTCTCGGCCGTCGTCCGCGAGCTGGAGGGCGCGTTGCCGCCGACGCCCGAAGAGGCCGCGCGTGGCAGTCGGCCCGGCGCCGTGAAGTCCGACTCCGAGGTCGTGCGCGGCGTGCGCAACATCATGGAGTCGCCGCTGCTGGTGCGGCTGGCGCTCTTCGTCTTCTTGATGCAGATCGCCAGCGTCAGCCTGGACTACCAGTTCTCGGGCGAGCTCAAGGCCCGGCTCGAACGCGACGCGATCGCCGGCTTCCTCGGCCGCTACTACGCCGCGTCGAACCTGATCGCCCTGGCCGTCGCGCTGCTGGCGAGCGCGCGCATGGTGCGGACCGTCGGCCTCGGCCTGTCGATCGCGAGTTCGGCCATCTTCATCGCCGTCGGCACCGGCCTCTACCTGCTGCACGGCCTCGGCGCGCTCGGCGACGCCGCTGGCATCGGCTTCTGGATCGTCGTCGGCGCTTCGTTCCTCGAGCGCATCACCAGCTTCGCCCTGTCGCGCAACGCGATGCAGATGTTGGTGACGCCGATCGAGACCAAGCGCAGCGAGCGGGCCAAGACCCTGATCGACGGTGTCGTCTACCGCGCCGCGACCATCACGGTCTCGCTGGTGCTGCTCGTCGCGGCGCCGAGCGGCGCACAGCTGATCTGGCTGTCCCCGGCGGCGATGCTGGCGTCCGTGGCCGTGATCGTCGTGGCGCTGCGCATCGGCCCGCACTACCGGCGCACGCTCTTCGAGGCGCTGCAGGCACGTCGCATCGACGCCAGCGCCGACCCGGCCCTGGGCGCCTGGGTGCAACGCACGGCGGTGCGCGAGGTCGAGAGCCGGCTGCAGACCGGCGACGTCGAGGCCGTGCGCCGCGCGCTCGAGATGGTGCGCGACCTGCGGCTGCCCGTGGCGGCCGAGCCCCTGGTCGAATGCCTCAAGCGAACGGACGCCGACGTCGTCCGCCGGGCGCTCGAGGTGCTCAACACGATGGGGCATCCGATCGCGCGGCCGGTGCTGCTGCAGCACCTCTCGTTCGACTCTGACGTCTCGGTGCTGCGCGAGGTGCTGCGTGCGCTCGAGCGGGTGCCGGACGAGGACCTGATCGACCGGATCCGCGTCTACGCCAGCCATGACGATCCCGGCGTCGCGTCGTTGGCGGTGGTCTGGCTCAAGCGCGTCGCGGGCTACAAGTCCACGCTCGACATCCACATGGACATGCTCGCCGAGCTGCGCAGCGACGACGAGGACAAGCGCGCTCGCGCCGCCGTGATGGCCGGCCGCACCGGCATCAAGCAGGCGACGCAGAACCTGCCGCACATGATCCACGACCCGTCGCTGGCGGTGCGCTTGAACGCGGTCGAGGCGATGGGCCAGGTCGGCCTGCCCGAGTACATCGACCCGCTGGTCGTGGCGCTCGGTCGCGGCGAGCTGGCCGATCGCGCGCGCGCCGCGTTGCTGCGCTACGGGGAGCCACTGGTGGCCGAGGTCGCCGAGCGCATCGAGCGCGGCGCGTTGACGCTGGCGACGCGGATCCGCCTGCTCGGCGTGGTCGAGGGCATCGGCGGGCGCTCTGCGGTCGAGCTGCTGATGGGCGCGGCGATGGTCGACCGCACGGCGCTGCGCAACCAGGCGCTGCTGTCGCTGTGGCGCATCGCGCGTGATCCGACGGCGCCGACGCCACCTGCGGCCTGGGTCGTCGAGCGCGCGCGGGCCGAGATCGCCGTGCTGCAGACGTATGCCGCCACGCGCGGCGTGCTGCGGGCGACCGACGTGCGGCGCAAGTTCTTCCTCGGCGAGCTCGACGCGATGCGCCTGCAGGCCGAGACGCGCGTCTTCCGTCTGCTCGGCCTTGTGCTGCCGCGTGCCGCGATGTACCGCGCCTATCTGCACTACCGCAGCGAGGTCCGCCGCGTTCGCAGCAACGCCGTCGAGTTGCTCGATCAACATGTGCGCGACCCTGAGCTTCGGCCCTTCATCGCGCTCGTCGAGAGCTCGGGGGACGACAGCGCCGCCGTCACCGTGCCCTTGCGGCCGCTGGACGCGGCCGACGCGAGAGTGGCAGCATTGCTGGCTGGCGACACGCCGTGGCTGCGGCGCGTCTGGGCCTGGGCGACCGCCGGCACCGACCGGCTGACGCTATCCGACGAGGGAGTGATCGACGTGGCGACCGACCCGATGGACGTGGTCTTCTTGCTCAAGAGCGTGCCGCTCTTCGCCGGCCTCTCGGGTGAGCAGCTGCTGCCGGTCGCCGACATCGTCCAGCGCGTGAACTTCGACAAGGGCGAGGTCGTGTTCGAGCAGGGCGAGCCTGGCAGCCACGTCTACCTCGTGCTCGAGGGCGAGGTCGAGGTGCTGCACGACGGCGAGCGCGTCGCCACGTTGGGCCAGAAGGAATGCTTCGGCGAGATGGCGCTGCTCGACTCCGGGCCGCGCAGCGCCAGCATCCGCACGCGGTCGAACGTCAGCCTCTGGGCCATCGCGCGCGAGGACTTCCAGGACCTGCTCGACCTGCATCCGGCGCTGGCCAAGGGCGTCATCCGCGTCTTGACGTCCCGCCTGCGCGACGCGACCGATCAGCAGGCCAGCCAGGCCAACGCGACCGCCGCGGCGTAACGCCGTCCCGTCTCGACGCCCGCGAGCGTTGCTATTGGCCGGGTGCCGGCGGCGCTTCGAGGTCGGCCGGCGCCGCCTTGGCACCACGGCCGGCGAGCCGCTCCAGCGTGCTGCCGACGCAGAGCTGCGGCGCGACGGCGTCCTTGGCGTCGGCGGCGGCCTCGGTCAGCAGGCGCTTGCGGTCCGGGCCGGCGGGCAGGCCCTGGTCCAGCTGCTCGAAGGTGTGCTGGGCGAAGCCCGAGGCGCGGCAGAGCTGGTGCACGACCGCGACCAGGCAGCGCTGGCCACCCGGCATGCCGACCAAGAAGCCGGCGACCTCGTTGGATTCGAAGAGCGCGGCGCGCTGGGCGACGACAGTGCAGGGCGAGGACTTGGTCGCCATGATCTCGGCGTTGGTGTAGCGCGCCAGGAAGAGGTCGTAGATCGACTGGTTCTTGAGCTTCCACTCGGCCTCGCCGCGCGGGGCCGTCTCGAACAGGGACGACTGCAGCAGCCGCTCGCAGACGGCGCGCTTGCCGGCCTCGTCCGTGCCAGGAGCCTGCTGCAGGCAGTCGGCGACGCGGAACGAGATGTTGCGGTCGCCTGCGCCGGGCTTGCTCGCCGCGACGATGCGATCGACGATCTGCAGCGCTGCAGCCGGCGTCATGCCCGTGCCCTGCAGGTCCTTGATCAGCAAGACTTCGAGGTAGAACTCGTAGACCCGCGCGCGGCTCGGCTCCAGCGTCGCGGCCTGCTGGCCACCCGCAGCGGCGAAGTTCTGGGCGATCCGCTCGGCGACGAAGAAGTCACGGTAGGTCGAGAGATGCGGGTAGTAGCAGCGGCCATCCGGCGTGGTCTGCTTGCGATCGAGGCCGTAGCGGCTCAGCAGCGCCCGCAGCGACGCGCGGCGCTCCGGATCGGGCACGAGCTCGGCCATCGCGGCGTCGGTGCGGGCGCAATCGAGCTGCGGCAGCTCGGCGAGCAAATCGACCTTGCGCAGGCCGTAGGTGCCGGTGAAGACCGGGGGCCGCGTCAGCACCAGCACGCGCAGCCGGGGGAAGCGATCCTGCGCCGCGTTGATCGCGTCGACGATCGCCATGCGCCGCTGCAGCGACACCTCGTCGAGCGAGTCGAGCAGCAGCAGCCACGGCCGATCGCCGAGCGACTTCGCCAGCCACTCCTGCGGATCGCCGCTCTCGGGGCCGCCAAACCGCTTGGCCGCGGCGGCGAGCACGGGGTTGACGCCGGCGGCCGGCGCGTCGGCCTCGGCGACGTCCCATTGCAGGTCGACGCGCGCGGTCGGCAGCGTGGCGCAGAGCGACGCCTCGATCGACCAGGCGAGCTTGGACTTGCCGGTGCCACCGCGCGCGATGACGAGCGTCGTCTGGGCCTGCTCGTTGGCGAGCAGGGCGTGGAAGTCGGTCTCGCTCAGACGACGCGTCGCTGCGGTCTCGGCCTCGCCCGGGGCGCGGTGCACCAGGATCTCGGGCGGATGGTAGCGGCCGCCGTCGATCTCGCCCTTGCGCTGCGCCGTGAGCTCGGCGCAGAGGCGGACCTGGGTCGACGTCGGCGTGAACGCCGGCGCCGCGGCTGGCGTCTGCGTGGGCGCCGCCGCCGGGCCGCAGCCGAGCACCGCGACGAGAGAGAGCCAAGCAATCCGGCGCATCCGCGACCTCCGAGCCAGTGGCATCCGCTGGCTGGCCGAGTCTGGCACCGCGATCCACGCGGCGCAATCCGGCGACCATCGGCGTGGTGAGGCAGGGCCCCGGGACGGCTAGGTGGCCGACGCCGCGCTGCCGCCGAGCTCGGCGAAGAGCGCAGCGTCGGCGGGATCGTCGTCGCCCGGCGCCGCGAGCCAGACGCTGCGCTCGAGCGGCCCGGCTGCCGCCCCCGCCGCCTGCGCCGCGCGTGCGTCGACCCAGGCCTGGATCCGCGCTTGGGTCGCGGCGCGCTCGTTGGCGTCGAGTTGGTAGCGGAAGCGCAGGGTCACGCCGGCGCTGCGCACCTCGTCGCGGCGCGAGTCGAAGAGCACGCGCTCGACGTAGGCGCCGTGGCGCGGGTGCAGGCGGAAGATCGGCGGCCGCGGCCAGCCCTTGGGCTCGGCGAGGTGGCGCAGCACGTGCCAGATGGCGGCGCGCGTGCCGGCGTCGCCGGTCCTGGGCGTGACTCCCATCGCCGCGAGCGCGTCGCCGAGGCCGACGACGGGCGACAGCGTGCACGCCTCTGCGTCGCCGGGTTGGGCCACGACGAAGTCGAGGGCCGCCGCCAGCAGCGGGCTGACGAGGCCGCCGCCGCGCTGGGCCGGATCGACGGTCACGGCGATGAAATGCCAGCGCCCGCCGGATGGGCGATCGGCGCCGCGCGCGCCGTCGGGGCTCTGGCGCTCGAGCAGGTCGTCGAAGCGGTCGATCGGCGTCGGCGCGCGCACGCCGACGATGGTGCCGAGCAGGTCGTTCGCGCTGCGCTCGGGGCCGGCGAACGCGCCGAGCACGGCCGTCGGCCAGCCGCCATGTGGATCCAGCAGCGCCAGCCAGCGATCGATGCCGAGATCCAGCCAATCCGGGCGATGGATCATCTCGAAGCGCGCGCGCAAGGGCGCCCCGGGCAACAGCGACGACAGCGGGATCTCGGCCAGCTCGATCGCCGGCGCGTCGGCCGATGCGGTGGCGCCCGCGCTGGCGGTGGGTGGCGGCGTCGTCGGCGGCATCGGCTCCTCCTCGGCGCGCACCCCCGGTTGCGGTCGGTCGCGCAGGCTCGCTATGGTGCGCCAGCGGGTGCCGGAGTCCAAGATGTCGACAGACGGAGACAAGCAGGTGCGCGACGACGCCGTCGCCAGCGCACGCGCCGAGGCGGAGGCGTTGGCCGCGTCGCTGCACGACAAGCAGCCCTACCACGTCGTCGAGGCGGCGCTGGCGCGCTTCGGTCGCCACCTGAAGATCAGCTTCTCGGGCGCCGAGGACGTGCTGGTCGTCGATCTCGCCGCCCAGATCGCCGGGCCCGACGTCACGGTCTTCAGCCTCGACACCGGCCGGCTGCACCCCGAGACGCTGCGCTTCATCGATGATGTGCGCGCCCGCTACGGCGTGCGGCTCGAGGTCTATTCGCCCGACGCGGCGACCCTGGAGCCCTTCGTCGCGCGCAAGGGCCTGTTCTCGTTCTACGACGATGGCCACGCCGAATGTTGTGGCCTGCGCAAGGTCGCGCCGCTGCGACGCGCGCTCGCCGGCGCCAACGCGTGGATGACCGGCCAGCGCCGCGACCAGAGCCCGGGGACGCGCGCCGCCGTGCCGCTGGTCGAGATCGACGCCGCGTTCTCGCCGCCCGGCCGCGCGCTATGGAAGTTCAACCCGCTGGCGGCCTGGACCTCGGCGCAGGTCTGGCACTACCTGCGCAGCGCCGGCATCCCGACCAACCCGCTGCACGGCCAGGGCTTCATCAGCATCGGCTGCGCCCCTTGCACCCGCGCGACGCTGCCGGGCGAGCACGAGCGCGCTGGCCGCTGGTGGTGGGAAGAGGCGACGCAGAAGGAGTGCGGCCTGCACCAGCCCAAGGGCTGAGGCGCGGTCCCCCGGCGGTTCAGGCCTTGTGCGCCTTGGTGCGCGGCCCGCTCGGCAGGGGCGAGGCGCTCGTGTCGTCGTCGTCGTCGTCGTCGCCGGGGAAGCTCTCGTCGATCAGCGTCAGCGAGCGATCGAAGCGCGCCAGCAGCTGCGTCGCCCGCTCGACCTGCTCGGCGGGCACCACCAGCCAGACGCCGTGGACGAAGGCCAGGGCAGGGTTGAGGCCGCCGGCGTCGTCGCTGTCGAGGCGGGCGTCGATGCCCTCGCCGCGCAGGTAGTGCAGCATCGGCTGCGCCAGCACGGGCATCGCGATCTGGCGGAGTTTGCGCGCTCCGTGCATGTTCATGGGCCACCGCCTGCGATCCGTCGCGTGTCTGCGCTGGCTGCGCCGACCTCGGGATTGTACCGTTGCCCGGCGACGCCACAATGGGCCCGGGCGGCGCTGGCAACCGCCCCGGCCCCGGGGCCGATGCCCGCCGGAGACGACGCGTGAAGCTGCTGCTGGTCGATCCCCCGGAGCTCTTCTTGCGCGGCCTGGGTCATACCCGACAGGTGCAGCCGCTGGGGCTGGCGTACGTCGGCGCCGCGGTGGCCGACCTGGCCGAGGTGCGCTTCTTGCTGCCGGACACGCGCGCCTGGGTCGGCGACGACCCCTGGGCCGAGCTGGTCGCGACCATCGTCGCCGAAGCGCCGGACCTGATCGGCCTGACGGCTGTGACTGCCACCTTCCCGGCGGCGGCCGAGCTGGCGCAGCGCGTGCGCGCCGTGCTGCCCGACGTGCCGATCGTGCTCGGCGGCGTCCACGCCAGCACCTTGCCGGCACAGAGCCTGGAGCAGGCGCCGGCGATCGACTGGCTCGTGGTCGGCGAGGGCGAGCAGACGCTGCGGGCCCTGGTCCTGGCGCTCGACGCCGCCGGCACCGGGCGGCAGTTGGCGGGGCTCGCCACCATCGACGGCTTGTGGTGGCGCGACGCCGACGGCCGGGTCCAGCGCGGCACGCCCCGGGCCGTCACGCGCGACGTCGACACGTTGCGGCCGCCGCTGCGCACCGGCCTCGTCTGGTCGGACGACGTGCAGCTGGCCTTCTACCAGGCGATCATCACCCAGCGCGGCTGCCCGTACCATTGCATCTACTGCGCGGTGCCGAACCTCGACGACACGCGTACCCGCAGCCACAGCGCCGAGCGCGTGGTCGACGAGATCGTCGCCTTGCAGCGGGATCACGGCATCGACTACCTCTTCTTCCACGACTCGGTGTTCACGCTCTCGCGCAAGCGCACGCTCGCCATCTGCGACGCGCTCGAGCGACGCGGCGTGCGCGTGCCCTTCTGCATCCAGACCCGGGCCGATCGCGTCGACGCCGCGTTGCTGGCGCGGCTGCGCGACGTGGGCCTGCACCAGGTCTTCTACGGCATCGAGACCGGCACCGCCGAGGGCCTGCGCCAGATCCGCAAGGAGATGCCGCTGGCGACGATCCGCGAGGCCGTGGCGCAGACGCGCGCGGTCGGCGTGCGCACCAGCGGCTTCTTCATGGTCGGCTGGCCGTGGGAGGACGAAGCGGCGATCGACGCCACGATCGCGTTCGCGACCTCGCTCGACCTCGACGCCGTCAGCCTGTTCTCGGCCACGCCGCTGCCGGGGACCGAGCTGCACGCCCTGGCGCGCGACCGCGAGCTGCCGCGCTCGATCGACTTCCGCACGCCGCAGGTCAACCTCACGGGCCTCGACGACGCCCGCTACGCCGCCGCCTTCGCCCGCGCCAGCGCGGCGGTCGACGCCTACAACCAGCAGCGCCTGCTCGCCGCGCTCGACGCCCGCGTGCGCTGGCACGAGCTGCCCGAGGCGACGCCCGACGACGCCGACGAGGACGCGCGGAGGGCAGGGTGATCCGCGCCCGCGTGGCCATCGACGCCGGTGGTACCTTCACCGACCTCTGCGCCGAGCTACGCGACGACCACGGTGTGTCCACGCGGCGCTGGCTCAAGGTGCCGAGCACGCCCGACGATCCGGGCCGCGCCGTGCTCGACGCGATCGACGCGCTGCGCCGCGAGGTCGGTGGCGGACCGCTCGACGTGACGGAGATCCGCCACGGCACCACCGTCGCGACCAACGCGCTGCTGCAAGGGCGTGGCGCGGCGGTCGTGCTCGTGACCAACCTTGGCTTCGAGGACGTGCTGGCGCTCGGCCGGCAGGACCGCCCGGACCTCTACGCCCTGCAGCCGGTGGCGCCGCCGGTGCTGGTGCCGCGGACGCGGATCGTCGGCGTCGCTGGCCGCCTGGGCCCTGACGGCGCGACGTGGCGGCCGCTCGAGGCCCTCGAGCCGTGGATCGCGCGGCATCGGGCGGTCATGGCGCAGGCCGAGGTCTTCGCCGTGTCGCTGCTGCACGCCTGGGCCGACCCCCGGCACGAGCGCGCGGTCGCGGAGGCATTGCGGGCCGCGTTTCCGGGCCGATCGGTGCACCTGTCGTCGGAGGTCGCGCCGTTCGTGCGCGAGGTCGAGCGCACCTCCACCGTCGCCATCGACGCCGCCGTGCAGCCCGCCGTCGCCGCCTACCTGCGTGCGCTCGGCGCTGCCGTGGCGCCGACGCCGCTCTGGGTGCAGACCTCGGCCGGGACGCTGGTCGCGGCAAGCGAGGCGGCGCGGCGCCCGGTGCTGACGGCGCTGTCGGGGCCTGCGGGCGGCGTCGCCGGCTGCGCGGCTGTCGCCCGCCGTCTGGATCGCGCGGCGATGCTCTGCCTGGACATGGGCGGCACCTCGACCGACCTGGCCTTCGTCGCCGGCGAGCCGGAGCCCGCCACCGAGGGCCGCTTCGGCCCCTGGCCGCTGCAGTTGCCGATGCTGGCGATCGAGACCGTCGGTGCTGGCGGCGGCTCGATCGCCGTGGTCGACGACGGCGGCGCGCTGCAGGTCGGCCCGCGCAGCGCCGGCGCCCGCCCCGGCCCCGCCGCCTACGGCCACGCCGGCCCGGACGCCGAGCCGACCGTCACCGACGCCCACGTCGTGCTCGGCCATCTGCCGACGCAGCTCGCCGGCGGGCTCGCGCTCGACGCTGCCGCCGCCGCCGCCGCGATCGCCCGCCTGGCGCCGCAGCTGGGGATGCCGGACGGTGCCGCGGCGGTGCAGCAGGCCGCAGAGGCGATCGTGGCGCTCGCCGACGCGACCATGGCCCGCGCGGCGCGGCGCGTCCTGGCCGAGCGCGGCGTCGATCCGGCCGAGGTCGCGCTCTGCGCCTTTGGCGGCGCGGGCGGCCTGCACGCCTGCGCGCTGGCCGACGCCCTCGGCCTCGCCGAGGTGATCGTGCCCGCAGACGCGGGCGTGCTGTCCGCCGCGGGCATCCTCGACGCCCCGGCCGCGGCGGACGCGGGCTGGTCGATCGTCGCGACCCTCGACGCCCTGGGCGACGAAGGCCTGCGCCGCGCGACGGGCGAGGTCCGCGCCGCCGCCGAGGCCCGTTTGCGCGACGGCTGGGGCGCCGATCTGCAGCCGAGCGTGCGGATCTGGGCCGATCTGCGCTTCGCCGGCCAGACGCGGACGCTGGCGGTCGGCTGGCGCGCCGACGCCGACGCCGCCGACCTCGCCCGGCCACCCGAGGGCGTCGCCGAGCTCGCCGCGCGCTTCCTGGCGGCGCACCACGCTGCGGTCGGGTTCGTGCTCGACGCCGCGATCGAGCTGGTCGCGCTGCGGGCCCAGGCCCAGGCGCCGCGCGGGCCGGCGCCGCTCGACGGCGGCCGCGACGATGCGCTCGTGTCTGCGGGCACGACGCGGCTGGGCCCGGCGAGCGTCGATCTCGGCACCGCCACGCTCTGGCTGCCCGCGGGCTGGCGCGCCGTGGCCACGGCCCAGGGCGATTGGATCGCCACGCGCGAGGCCGCCGCGCAGCGATCGGACGCGACCGACGACGCCGTGGCCAGCCTCGCGGTGGCGGTGCATCGCCAGCGGCTCGAGGCCATCGCCGAGGAGATGGGCGCCGTGCTGCAGCGGGCCGCGCTCTCGGCCAACATCAAGGAGCGGCGCGACCTCTCCACCGCGATCTTCCGCGGCGATGGCGCCATGCTCGCCCACGCGGCGCATATCCCCGTGCACCTCGGCAGCACGCCGCTCGCCGTCGCGGCGGCCCTGGGCAGCGGCCTGCTCGCGCCGGGCGTCGACGTGATGCTCAACGATCCGTTCCAAGGCGGCACGCATACCCCCGACGTCACGGTCGTCAGCGGCGTCTATCTCGAGGGCGAGGCGGCGCCGCGCTACCTGGTCGCCTGCCGCGCCCACCACGCCGACGTCGGCGGCCTCGAGCCCGGCAGCATGCCGGCGCCGGTCGACGCTGCGGGGCGCTGGCGCGCGCTGACGATCGACGACGAGGGCTTCCGCTGCGGGCCGACCGCCATCGACGCCGCCGCGGTGGGCGCGTTCTCGGCCGCGTCGCGCACCCCGGCCGAGCGCCGGGGCGATCTGCTCGCCCAGCAGGCGGCCAACCGCGCGGGGGTCGCGCTGCTGCGGCGGTGGGCGCAGGGGCGTCCGGGGGCCATCGAGGCGATGGCCCGCGCCGACGCGGCGCTGCTGGCCTACGGCGAGCGGCGCATGCGCGCGGTGCTGCGCGGGCTGCCCGACGGCACCTTCGAGGCCCGCGACGTGCTCGACAGCGCTGCGGCGGGCGGCCGGCTCCTGCCGCTCCGGGCCGTGCTCACCCTGCGCGATGACGAGGTCGTGGTCGATCTGCGCGACGTGCCGGACGCGGTCGACGGCCCGGCCAACGCCGTGCGCGCCGTCAGCCTCGCGGCGGTCTTCTACGTCCTGCGCGTCGTCGGTGGCGCGCTGGCGGGCGAGGCCGCCGAGCTGCCGGCCAACGCGGGCCTGTGGGCGCCGGTGACGGTGCTGACGCGGCCGGGCAGCGTGCTCGACGCCCAGGCACCCGCCGCCGTGGCGATGGGCAACGTCGAGACCTCGCAGCGCCTGGTCGACCTGCTGCTGCGGGCCCTGGCCGACGCCGCGCCGGGCTGGATCCCGGCGGCCTCGGCTGGCTCGATGAGCAACGTGCTGCTCGGCGGCGGCGGCCCGGGCGCGCCGTGGGTCCACTACGAGACGCTCGGCGGCGGCGGCGGCGGCGGGCCGCTCGGCCGTGGCGCCGACGGCCTGCACAGCCACATGACCAACACGCGCAACACCCCGGTCGAGGCGATGGAGCTGGCCTTTCCGCTCGAGATCGTGCGCTACGCGCTGCGCTCGGCCGAGGTGGCGGCGTCTGCCTCGGCCGGACCGGGCGTCGTCCGGGGCGGCGCCGGCGTGCGCCGGGCGTACCGCCTGCTGGCGCCGGCGCGGGTGACCCTGCTCGGCGAGCGCCGGATCGTCGCGCCCTGGGGCCTGTGGGGCGCGCCCGACGGCGTCTGCGGCGCGCACGGCGTGCAACGCGCCCCTGCAGGCGGCACGCGCCCTGACGACCTCGACGAGCGCCTCGACGCGCCGGCGATCGCGGGGATCGAAGCCGTCGGCGGCGTCGCCAGCGTCGACCTCGGCCCTGGCGACGTGCTCGTGGTCGACACGCCATGCGGCGGCGCCTGGCGGCCACCGCGTCGACCGGGCGGCTAGCCGAGGATCTGGCGCAAGCGCTCGAGGATGGCCAGGACGGCGCGTGGATCCCGCGGCCGCGGCCCGTTCGGCCCGTCCTCGACGTGCAGCTCGACGCCGGGCGCGAGGCTGTAGCGACGCCAGACCCGGCCGGCCTCGTCGCGGCTGGTCGGTCGTGCCGGCGCGGGCGTCGCGGGCACGGGCGTCGCGGGCACGGGCGTCGCGGGCACAGGCGTCGCGGCGACCGGCGTCACCGGCACCGTCGCGGCAGGCGGCGCCGCTTGCGGCGCCGGGGCGACGACGACCGCGGGCGTCGGCGGCAGCGGGATGCTCGCGCTCATCGTCCGCCCATGCTGCATGCCGGCGAGCTGCTCACTGATCCGCTGCAGCTCGGAATTGGCGACCGTCTCGCGCGCCACGCGGCCACCGATGGCGTTGGCGACGGTGCCGACCGTGGGCGGCGGCGCGTCGGGCAGCTCGAACTCAAGGGGGGCGGCGTCGAGCGCCGGAGCCGCGACCTCGGCGGCCTGGCGCGCGGCCCCGGAGCTCGACGCCTTCAGCGTCTGGTTCGCCATCGCCGGGTCCGAGAGCGCCTTGTTCGCCAGCAACGAGGCCGGCACGTCCAGCCCGGGCGAGGCCGGCGCCACGCGCGGTCGCGGCGCGATCGACGGCGGCGGCGCCGACGGCAGCTCGACCTCGGGCTGGTGCATCATCGACGTGCCGCCGCGGTCGGCGCGCGAGTAGCGGCCCTTGTCGAGCATCTGCATCCAGTTGTGCATCACCGCGGCCTTCTTGGCCGTCTCTTCGGGCTCGTCGCACAGCAGCCGCAGGTGCTCGTCGCCGGCGCCCTGCATCAACGTGGCGATGCGCTCGAGGTCCAGGCCGGCGCCGCGCAGCGCCTGCACCGCGCAGATCTGCAGCAGCTGGCGCCGATCGAAGATCAGCCGGCTGCCGTCCTGCGACGGCGGGCTGACCAGGCCGCGCTCGATGAAGAATTGCAGCTGCGCCGGATCCAGCGGCTCGAGCGTCGCGTCGGCGGCCCGGGCCCGCAGCACCTGCGACGCGGCTCCGAGGATGCCGAACATGTCGAAGCGCATCGGCATCGTCTGGATCGCCTGGCTCACCGTCGGACGTTCGGGCATGGGGCTCCTACGTTCGGGACCGCCCGAGGATCGACAAAGTCCGGGCCACACGCAACTGGCGCGGCCGACGCTGGCTGGCGACGCGGGCTACTGACAGCTCAACACCTCGACGTTGTACGAGAAGGGCTTGCCGATGCCGTCGACGTGCACGGTGTAGGTGCGGTCGCCCTCGGTCTTCCAGCCGGTCGGCGTGAAAGCGATCGCGTACTTGCTGCCGTAGCCGCCGCCGAGCTGCCATTGGGTGACGGCGAGCTCGTTGTCGTTCTCGTCCGTGACCCGGATCTTGGCCTTGGTCAAGATCAGCGAGTCGCTCTGGATCGACCAGCCCGTCTGGTCGATCGACTCCTTGCCGTAGGGCGCGAAGGCCTTGAGCGGCACCTTGCCGGCCGGGGGCCACGCCGTGAAGCTCGGCTTCGACGTGCCGTTGCCGCCGATCACCCACAGGCACGACGCCTTGGTGCCGGTCGAGCCGACGCCGATCGGGCCGAGCGAGTTTGACAGGATCCAACGGCGGTGGCCCAGCGTGTCGTGGTTGTTGGCGCCCGAGTCGATGACGTAGCGATCGACCGAGGTCACGCCCGGCGCGGTCGAGATGTTGCTGCGCTTGGCGGCCAGGGCGCCGTCCTCGGTCCAGCACTTCCAGGTGTTCGGCGGCGTATGCGAGAGCTTGCCGTTGGCTGCCATCATCAGCGCGCATTGCTGCGCCTTGGCGTCGTTGGCCGGATCGCGGGTGACCGGCGGCAGGTTCACCAGCCAGCGGTAGAGGTTCACCAGCCTGAGCGCGTGATCCTTGGACGTCTCGCTGATGTCGCCGGCGTCGCATTGGGCGATGTTGCCGCTGAACTGGCCCTCCGCGAGGTCGGCGCGGTCGGCCTTCCAGCGCTGGCAGACGACGTCGTTGTTGGTCGGGGGCACGCCGCCGCCGATGGTGTCGCTGCCGCCCGTGATGACGCCGTCGCCGCCGATCGCGTCGGCCACCGGCTGCGGCGGATCGGCGCACATCGTCAGGTACGAGCCCGGCTGCTCGGCCATGCCGTTTTCGTTGCAGACCTGGCTCGGCGGACATTCGTCGAGCAGCTGCCAGGTGCCGGTGCCGTTGTCGCAGAGCATGCGCTCGCGGTTGTGGCAGCCTTCGACGTCGATCGCCGCGTTGCAGGCGGTGTCGGTGGCGCCGGCGCGGCCGGTCGGCAAGGCGACCCCTCCGCCGCCCGCGCTGCTTCCGCACGCGGTGGTCGCCAGCGTCATGGCCACGATCGTGGCGCCCAGCTTCGCTCGACTCGTCGTCCCCATCGCTCGCTCCCCCGCGCTCGTTGGCGCCGCCGGTTCGGGCCGGCAGGCTGCCATAGCCTCGCTCGTTCGTCAGGTGGTGAATTGCGAAGACGCCGTCGCCCTTGCAGAGCTGCGGGCATCACCCCGCGCGGGGGCGCTCGCTCGCTTGTCGTTCGGGGCACAACGCGCCACCCTGCGGCCTCTGTCGTCGGGCGCGCGTCGCCCTGGAGCCTGCCATGACCCACGCCCTGCGCCCCGCCGTGATCTCCTGCGCCTTGACCGGCGTGCTCACCGATCCCAAGCGCCATCCCGTGCCGGTCACGCCCGAGCAGATGGCGGTCGAGGCCGAGCGGGCCTGGAACGCGGGCGCCACCGTGGTCCACCTGCACTTTCGCGACCAGACGCCGGGCATGGGCCACATGCCGTCGTGGCGGCCCGAGGACGCCGTCGCCGTCGCCGAGGCGATCCGCGCGCGCGTGCCGCAGATCTTGCTGAATTTCTCGACCGGCGTGATGGGCCCGGACATCTCGGGGCCGGTCGCCTGCCTGCGTGCGGCGCGACCCGAGATCGCGGCGCTGAACTCGGGCTCGCTCAACTACCTCAAGCTGCGTTCCAACGGCGAATGGGCCTGGCTGCCGCTGCTCTTTGACAACCCGGTCGAGAAGGTCGCCGCGTTCGTCGAGGTCATGGACGAGCTCGGCATCGTGCCCGAGTGCGAGTGCTTCGACACCGGCATCGTTCGCTCCGTCGCCATGTTCCACCAGGCCGGGCTGCTGCGCGATCCGCTGCACGTCTCGTTGGTGATGGGCGTCGATTCGGGCATGCCGGCCGATCCGCGCTGGCTCGAGCTGCTGGTCGAACAGCTGCCCGCCGAGGCGCATTGGCAGACGATCGGCATCGGCCGCCAGGAGGTCTGGCCGCTGCACCGCCGCGCCGCCGAGCTGGGCGGGCACCTGCGCACCGGCCTCGAAGACACGTTCTACCTCGAGGACGGCAGCCGCGCCGAGCACAACGGAGCGTTGGTCGACGCGCTGGTCGCTGTTGCCCGCGGCGTCGGCCGCGAGATCGCGACGATCGCGCAGACACGCGCCATGTTCGGCCTGCCCGCGACGGCCTGAGCCCGGGCGCGCCGACCGCTGCCCTCGCGGCGCTAGATCTTGCCCTGGTCCTTCATCTCTTGCAGGCGGCGCTTGAGCTCCTCGATCAGGGCGCAGGCCGGCTCGTGGCCGCGATCGCAGGAGTGCTTGAGCCAGAGCACGCCGTCCTTGACCCGATCCTTGCCGCCCTGGCCCTTGAGGTACCAGACGCCGACCTGCTGGCACGACGACAGGTTGCCGTTGTCGCAGCGCCGCGCCGCCTCGCGCACGTCGTCGGCCGCCGAGGAGGGCAGGCCGCGCTCGCAGTCACCGGCGTCGGCGCTCGGCGCGACCGCGGCCGGGGCAACCGGCGCGCTCGGGGCGCTGCCGCCGCCGTCATCGACGCTGCTGCCGCCGGCCAGGCCGAGGCCACCCGACGACGAGGGGGCCGGCGTCGGCGCCGGGGCGGGCTTCGCCGCGGTCTTGTTGCCGGCCTTGTCGAGCGCGGCGCGCAGGTTGCACGCCGGCGAGTGGCCCTCGCGGCAGGCGTAGTCCAAGAAGCGGCGACCCTCGTAGCGCCGCTCGGGGCCGGCACCTCCGACCATGAACCAGATGCCGATCCAGGTGCACGACTTCAGGTCGCCGTCGTCGCATTCCTCGGCCTTGTCCATGGCCTTCTCAGAGGCGCGGCGCGGCATCGTGTTGACCGCGCCGATGCCGCCACCGCCGCCGCAGCCGACCAGCGGCAGAGCCAAGCCGAGCAGCAACGCCCAGACACCCGAGGGCACGGCGAAGCGAGACGTCGACCCTGTCGACGCCGCCAGGAACGCCCGCTGCCGGGACGCGTGATCGTGGAGCATGGAGGCCTCCCGCGGGCCATCCGCCCGCACTTGGATCTTGCGCATACCCTACACGGACGCCGCCGGGCCTGGAAGGGTCGACGCAACGTCGGTACGGTGCGGACGTCAGCTTCGGAGACGTCCATGATCCTCGCTCCTCTCGTGCGTCGATACTGCGGAGGCCAGCGCTCCGGCGCCGGCGCCGCGCCGCCTTGGCTCCGGCTCGTCGTGTTCGTGGTGACCGTGACGACGTCGTCGGCCTGCGCCGGCCCGCAGGTGGCAGCGAGGGCGACCGCCGCGCCGGCCGCGACAGGCGCCGCCAGCCCGCAGATCGCTGCGATCGTCGCGGGAATGCGCGACGGACGCGGTGCCTACGCGCGTCTGGTCGAGCTCTGCGACGGCATCGGCCACCGCCTGAGCGGCAGCCCGGGGCTCGAGGCCGCCATCCGCTGGGCCACCGCGAGCCTGGCGCGCGATCAGCACGAAGCCGTGCGCGCCGAGCCGGTGCAGGTCCCGGTCTGGAGCCGTGGCGCCGAGTCGGCCGCCATTGTCGCGCCGCTGGCCGCGGGCGCCGAGGTGCCGCTGGCGATGCTCGGTCTCGGCGGCAGCGTCGGCACGGCAGCCGGTGGCGTCGTGGCCGAGGTCCTGCGCGTCACCGACGAGGCCGAACTCGAGCGCCGCCGCGCCGAGGTGCCCGGCCGCATCGTCCTGTTCGACAACGCGATGCCGCGCTGGAACGACCATGACGGCTCCGGCTACGGCCATTGCGTCCGCTTCCGCGTCCACGGCGCCAAGATGGCCGCGGCGCTGGGCGCGGTCGGTGTGCTCGTGCGCTCGGTCACGGCGCACAGCCTGCGCTCGCCGCATACCGGCGCCATGAGCTACGCGGAGGGCACGCCCAAGGTGCCGGCCGCCGCGATCAGCACCGAAGACGCCGACCGCATCACCCGCCTGATCGCCGCCGGCCAGACCGTGCGCGTCCGGCTGCAGATGGGCGCGGTCACGGCCGAGAGCGCCGCCTCGGCCAACGTGGTCGCCGAGCTGCGCGGCCGCGAACGTCCCGACGAGATCGTCATCATCAGCGGTCACCTCGATTCGTGGGACGTCGGCCAGGGTGCCCACGACGACGGCGCTGGCGTGGTGATGGCGATGGAGGCGCTGCACCAGCTGCGCACGCTCGGGCTGCGGCCGCGGCGCACGATCCGCGTCGTGCTCTGGACCAACGAAGAGAACGGCATGGCCGGCGTCAAGGGCTACCTCGAGCAGCACGCCGCCGAGATCCCCAAGCACGTCGCCGCGATCGAGGCCGACTCTGGCGGCTTTGCGCCCGTGGGCTTTGGTGTCTTCGCCGATGACAAGGCCCAGGAGGCCCGGGTCGCCGCGGCGGTCGCGCCGCTGTTGCCGCAGCTCGCCAGCGTCGGCGCGATCGAGCTCAAGCCCGGGCATTCCGCGCCCGACGTCTCGCGCTTCCACGCGTTCGGTGTGCCGGCCTACGGCCTGTTCACCCACGGCGAGCGCTACTTCGACTACCACCACAGCCACGCCGACACGGTCGACAAGGTCGATCCCGCCGAGCTGCAGCGCTCAGCCACCGCCCTGGCGGCGCTGGCCTTCTGGCTGGCCGACATGGAGCACAGGCCGGACTTCCGCGCCGCGGGCGCTCAGCCCTCGCCGCAGAGCTTGCCGTAGAGCTCGCGGTAGGGGCGGGCCGCGGCCTGCCAGGTCCAATCCCGCGACATGCCGTTGCGCTGCAGCGCTCGCCACGACTCCGGGTCGCCGCGGAACATCTCGATCGCGCGGCGCAGGGCCCAGCGCAGGCCACCGACGTCGGCGTGCTCGCAGCAGAAGCCCGTCGCCGTGCCGTCCGCGAGCGCCGCGGTCGTCGCGTCGATGACCGTGTCGCGCAGGCCGCCCGTGGCGTGGACGACGGGCACCGTGCCGTACGCCATCGAGTACATCTGGTTCAGGCCGCAGGGCTCGAAGCGGCTCGGCATCAAGAAGATGTCGCTGCCGGCCTCGACGCGATGGCTCAGGTCGAGGTCGAAGCCGATGCGCGCCGCCACCCGCGTCGGGTAGCGCGACGCCAGGGCCCGCAGCTGCCGCTCGAGCCCGGGCTCGCCGTTGCCGAGCAGGACCAGCCGGCAGTTGGCCTGGACGATGTCGTCGCCGAGCTCGGCGATCAGGTCGACGCCCTTCTGCCAGGCCAGGCGGCCGACAAAGCCCAGGACCGGCGTCTGCGCGTCGGCAGGGTCGAGGCCGAGCTCGGCGAGCAGGGCGTCGCGGCAGACGGCCTTGCCCGTGAGGTCGTCGACGTCGTAGGGCGCGGGCAGGGCGCGATCGTGGCGCGGATCCCAGGCCTCGCCGTCGATGCCGTTGAGCAGGCCGACGAGGCGGCCGCCGAGCGCCCGCAGCACGCCTTCGAGGCCGAATCCCTGCGCCGAGGTGCGGATCTCGGCCGCGTAGTTCGGGCTGACGGTGGTGACGACGTCGCTCATCGTCAGGCCGGCCTTCATGAACGAGATGCGGTCGTGAAACTCCAGGCCGTCGACGTGGTACCACTCCCAGGGCAGGCCGAGGCTGTCCATCATCCGGCTGTCGAACACCCCCTGGTGCGCCAGGTTGTGCACCGTCATCACCGTGCGCGTCTGCTCGAAGCGCGGATCGCCGCGGCGCATGCGCAAGAAGGCCGGGACCAGGCCGCATTGCCAGTCGTGGGCGTGCAGCACGTCGACCGGGCCGCCCATCAGCTCGGGCAGCGAGGCGACGGCGGCCTTGGTGAAGGCGGCGAAGCGCGTCGCGTTGTCGGTGTAGGAGCGGTACTCGCGGTCGTTGTAGATGCCGTCGCGATCAAAGAGCTCCGGCGCGTCGAAGAGCCAGACCGGGCGGCGCTCGCCGGCGACGCGGAAGATCTTGAACTCGGTGCGCTGGCCGCCGAGCCAGGCCTCGGCCTTGAGGCCGATCGGCTCGATCTTCTGGCCGAGCAGGGCCGCGGCCTTCCAGGTCTCGCGGTGCAGCGGCAGGCAAAGGCCGACCTCGGTCGGCGCGACCGGGTCGTCCGGGGCGTGCAGGGCGGCCGAGAGCGCGCCAGCGACCTCGCCGAGGCCGCCGGTCCGGCTCCAAGGGGCACCTTCAGCGGCGAGAAAGGCGATGCGCATGGCGTCCTCCGGGGCGATCGCGCCCACCCGGCTGACGCTAGTGTGCTGCTGCGTCCGCGGCAAGCCCGTCGGGGCTCGCGGCGGCCGGAGGCTGGCGACCTACTGGCTGTTGGCGGCCTTGCGCAGGGCGGCCATCAGCTTGCAGGCCTTGTCGAGGCCCTCGTCGCAGGCGTGCTGGATGTAGCGCACGCCCTCGCGGCGACGCTCCTTGCCGGCGCCACCGACCATGTACCAGATGCCCAGCCAGTTGCAGGAGTCCAGGTCGCCGTCGTCGCAGGCCTCGGCCTTCTCGACGGCCTTGTCGCTGGCGCCGGCCGGCATCGCGTCCACCGCGCCGATCGAGCTGCTGCCGCCGCACGCGCTCAGCAGCAGGGCCAGCGACATCGCCAGGCTGACGCCGGCGGTGGCGGCGCGCGAGCGGCGCGCCTGGTTCGAGGTGGTCGTCGCCTGGGCGGGGGTCACGAGGTGCATCATGTCGGTACTCCGGAACGAGAGAAGGGGCGTTACGCCGGTTGTTCCGACTTCTACGCACGGTGTCAATCTTCGGTCTACGAAATGATTTGACACTGAGTGCCACTTTCTGAAAACCTCCCGTTGCCAGGCGAGGACAGGGAGTTGCGTTCGTACGTCACTGGCCGTCTCGCTCCGGGTCTGCTCGACCCGAGCCGTTGGAGTCACCATGGGATTGCCGAGCCAGGGCCGCAGCCGCGACGCCATCTTCGCCGACCTCGAGTCGTTCCGCAGCGGCGATCTGCGATGGCGATCGGGCCGTGTCTTTGGCTACGTCTACGACGCCGGCAAGGCCGCAGAGCAGATCGGCAAGGAGGCGTACGTCTCGTATCTCTCCGAGAACGGCCTCGATCCGACGGTGTTCCCGAGCCTGCTGCACCTCGAGACCGAGATCGTCGCGATGGTCGCGAGCCACCTCGGCAACCCCGACGCGGTCGGCCACTTCACCTCGGGTGGCACCGAGTCGATCCTGCTGGCGGTGAAGTCGGCGCGCGACTGGGCGCGCAAGGTCCGCGGCATCGCCCGGCCGCGCATCGTCCTGCCCGAGACGGCCCACGCTGCCTTCCACAAGGCGTGTGCCTACTTCGATGTCGCCAAGGACGTCGTCGCCGTCGATCCCGTCAGCTTCCGCGCCGACCCCGCGGCGATCGAAGCGGCCATCGGCCCCGAGACGGCCATGCTCGTCGTCAGTTCGCCGAGCTACGCCCACGGCGTCATCGATCCGATCGAGGCCGTCGCTGCGTTGGCGGCCCGCCACGGCCTGCTCTGCCACGTCGATGCCTGCGTCGGTGGCTGGATGCTGCCGTTCATGCGCCGCGCCGGCTGGCCCGTGCCGCGTTTTGGCCTCGACGTGCCGGGCGTCACGAGCATCAGCGTCGATCTGCACAAATACGCCTTCTGCCCCAAGGGGGCGTCGGTCGTGCTCTACAACGATCCGGCCCACCGCGAGGCCCAGATCTTCGCCTGCGCCGGCTGGACCGGCTACACCGTGGTCAACCCGACGGTGCAGTCGACCAAGAGCGGCGGGCCGCTGGCCGCGGCCTGGGCGACGCTGCAGGCGATCGGCGACCAGGGGTACCAAGAGCGCGCGGCCGAGCTCTGCGACGCGACGCGGGCGCTGATCGCTGGCCTGCAGGCGACCCCCGGCCTGCGCCTGCTCGGCCAGCCGGACTTCTGCATGGCCGCGGTCGCCGGGGCGCCGCTCGCCGAGGGCGCCGCGCCGGTCTCGGTGTTCCACGTCGCCGACGAGATGCGTGTGCTCGGCTGGTACCTGCAGCCGCAGCTGGGCTATGGCGCGTCGCCGGCGAACCTGCACTTCAGCCTCAACCCGGGCAACACCGCGGCGGTCGCACCGATGTTGGCCGACCTGCAGATCGCGGTGCAGCGCGCGGCGCAGCTGCCCTCTGGCGCGCTGGCGGGCCAGATCGGCGCGCTCTTCGCGGATGGGCTGCCCCAGGGCTTCGGCGTCGAGGCGGTCGGCGAGCTGATGGCGATGGCGGGTGTCCAGGGCGCGGCGCTGCCCGAGCGGCTGGCCGAGATCAACGAGGTGCTGCAGGCGTTGCCGCCCGACGCCCGCGAGGCGATGCTGGTCGCCTTCTTCGGCGTGCTCTACCGCAAGCACGCGGCGAACCCGGAGCCGACACGATGACGCCGACACGCCCGGCGCCCACGCCTGTGCCGACCTCGACGCCGAGCCCCGGGCCGATCCCGGGCCAGCCCGCGGTCTGGCTCGATTGGAAGGACCTCACGGGCGCCGACATCGACGCCATCCCACGCGAGCGCGCCGTGGTGCTCGTCACCGTCAGCCCGCTCGAGGTCCACGGCCCGCACCTGCCGACGGTCTGCGACAACCTCGAGGCCGAGGCCCTGAGCCACCGCGCCGCCGAGAAGCTCAAGGCCGAGCGGCCGGACCTGATCTTCCTGCACCTGCCGCCGATCTACACGGCTGCGGACGTGTTGCCGCACGTCGGCTCGATCGCCTTTCGCCCCTCGACGATCCGCGCCGTGCTCGAAGATCTGGGCAGATCGCTGTGCAAGCAGGGCTTCGCCCGGATCTGGGTCTCGAGCTTCCACGGCGGGCCGCGCCATTTCGTGCCGATCGAGATGGCCTGCGACGCCGTCAACCGCAAGCACGGCGGTCAGATGGTCTCGACCTTCGGCCTGCTGATCAACGCCTTGACCGGCGGATCGACCAGCCTCGACGCGATCCTCGGCCACGTCGACGGCGTCGTGCCCGCCGACCTGCGCGGCGACGCCCACGGCGGCGCGGTCGAGACCTCGATCCTGCTGCACCTGGTCGGCGATCGGGTCAAGGACGGCTGGCAGCGCCTGCCGCAGCGCACCGTCGACATCAAGGTCCAAGAGCAGGGCCACGCGCCGATCGAGGTCGAGGGGCAGCGGCCGACGATCGCGGGGCTGATCCGTGGCTTCCGGCACAAGATCAAATATTTCGAGGACGAGACCTACGCCGGCAAGCCCGAGGTCGCCTCGGCCGAGAAGGGCGCCGCCTTCCTCGACATCCTCGCCAGCCACGCCGCCGACGCGCTCGGCGAGGTGCTCGACGGCAAGCGCACGGTCGACCAATGCATGTCGCCGCTGTGGAAGGTGCGCTGGCTCTTTGCCAACGAGACGCTGGGGCGTGCCTTCGAGCGCGCGGTCGGCTACAACAACCGCGTGTTCTAGCGCCGCTCGCCACAGGTCGGGCGGGCAGGTCGCGGTGTACGCCGCCGTTGGGGGCCGCCATGTCCGAATCCTCCGCGCCGAGCCGCGCCGATCTCTACGCCGCGGTCCAGGACATCGCGCCGTTCGAGCTCGCCGAGAGCTGGGACAACGTCGGCGTGCTGCTCGACCCCTTCGGCACCGACGAGATCGAGCGTGTCCTGCTGACGATCGACCTGACCGAGGCGGTCGCCGACGAGGCCATCGGCTGGGGCGCGGACGCGATCGTCGCCTACCATCCGCCGATCTTCGCCGGGCTCAAGCGCTTGACCGCGGCGACGGCGCAGGAGCGCACGATCCTGCGGCTGGTCGCCAACGGCATCCCGGTCGTCAGCCCCCACACCGCCCTCGACGCCGCGGTTGGAGGCATGGGCGACTGGCTGGCCGGCATTGTCGGCGAGGCCGCGATGGTCGCGCCGATCACGCCGTGCAAGGCCCGGCCGCTCGACAGCAGCGTTGGCCTCGGCCGGATGGGCGTGCTCGCCGAGCCTGCGTCACTCGACGTCGTGGTGGCGCGGATCAAGCAGGCGCTGGGCCTCGCCCACGTCCGCGTCGGCACGGCCCAGCGCCATCGCGACGGTGCGCCTGTGCGCCGATTCGCCGTCTGCCCGGGCGCGGGCGGCGAGCTCTTCGCCCACGTCGGCGCGGTCGATCTGCTGCTGACCGGCGAGATGCGCCATCATGACGTGCTCGCCCGCGTCACCGCCGGCACCAGCGTCGTGCTCACCGACCACAGCAACTGCGAGCGCGGCTACCTGCCGACCTTGGGCGCTGCGTTGCAGACGCGCTTGCCCGGCCTGCGCGTGCGCATCTCGGACCGTGACGCCGACCCGTTGGTCGTGCGCTGAACCGGGCCTGCCTGGTGCGGGGGCGCACGCCCCGCCGAGGCCGCCCCGCTGCAGCCGGGCGTTGCGGCGGCAACGGGTCCGCGCTAGGGTCCGGCCCCTCTTTGGCCCCGCGACGCTCCGGGTGGGCGTCGCGTTTGCAGCCCTTGGACCTTGCCGATGAACCCGTCGATCCCGACGCCCCGCAAGTCGAGCCTCCGCGCCGCGCAGCACGCTTCGCTGCAGGCCGGCCGCTATGGCGGCGAGGGCGGCAAGAGCGGTCGTGGCCTGGTCATCGGCCTCGCGACGCTGCTGGTCGTGGTCGCTGCGATCAAGACCTGGCAATACGTCAACGCCGACGTCGTCTGGTCGCCGCCGGCGCGCGCCCAGCGTGCGCTGCCCCCTGAGCCGCTGCTCGAGGGCCTCGACGCGCTGCACGGCGCCGCGCTGCAAGCCCGGATCGACGCGCTCGTCGCGGCGGTCGGCTGCGCCGATACCGGCGCCTGCACCGGCGTCGACAACCCGGGCCGTGTTCGCCTGCGGCCCTCGCTCGTCTACCGCGAGGCCGTCGTCACGCTGCGCAAGCGCCAGGCGACGGAGGCCCGGCCATGACCGGACCGAACCCGACGCTGCGCGGGCCGTCTTCGGGCGCCCTCGACGTCCCGCCCGGGCTCGAGGCCCTGGCCGACGTCTTCTTGGAGAAGACGCGCACCGATCCGGTTGAGGTCGTCGACGTCGCCGGCCGCCACTGGCTGCTGGCCTGGCGCGCCGAGCCCGAGCCGCAGGTCGCCGTGCACGCGCTCGATCGCCGCACGGCGCTGCCGGCGCTGGCCGAGGTCACGGCCCACGACCTCGCGGCGCTGCTCGCTTGGGGGATGGAGCCGCGGCCGCGGACGCCGCTGCTGCCGGTGCCCGATCGCGTCTGGCGCCTCTACGGGCTCGAACATCCGCTGGCCTCCGCGATCCGCCGCAGCCGCGTCGACGTGCTGCAGCTGCGCGCGCATGGCCTGCCGGACGGCTTTGCGGTCGAAGCGGCCCGCGCCGGTCTGTCGCTCTACGTCCAGGATCATCGCCGCGCCCACGGCGAGTCCTTGCTGCCGATCGTGCTCTGGTGCTGGAGCGGCCGCGGCGTCTGGCCGCCCATGCGCCGTGCGATCCCGCCGGGCGATCTGCTTGAGCGCATCGTGCACGAGGCCCCGCCCGCGCGCAGCGTCGAGGAGCTGGCGTCGGCGTTGCGGCGGCTGGCGCGCATGCCCGCGTCGCAGCTTTGGAGCGCCCACGAGCTCGACGAGCTGCGCGCGGTGCTCGACCAATTCGGCCTGCAGACGCCGCCGGTCGAGGTGCTCGACGTCGATCGCGAGGGCGGCGTCGCCGTCACCTGGCGCGGCGATCGCCTCGTCGCCGCGATGCCGCCGATCGAGCGCATGTCCCCGACCGAACTCGAGGCCGCCGCGCGCATGCTCAAGGGCCTGCTGCCAGACGCCCTGGTCGCCCGCCTGGCCGACGCTGCGCGCCAGGGGGCCGAGGCTGCGGCGGCCGCGATCCTGCCGGAGTCGCCGAGCACCTGGCGCGATCCGCTCAAGCCGACGACGCGGCGCTCGGCCGCCGCCGCGCCGGCCAACACCAGCGGTCAGCGCCCCGAGGCCCCGGTCGTCCACGTCATCGACCGCCACGGACCGACGCCCGTCGAGGGTGCCAGCCGGGGCAAGACGCCGCTCGCGTCGGATGTCGCCGCCCGCCAGAGCTCGATCAGCGAGACACGCCGCGAATCCGCGCTCGGCGACGCTGCCCGCCTGACCGGCGCCGTCACCACGGCCTTGCCGACCGCGCCGGCGCCTGGCACCGGCGGGGCAGGGCGGCCCGCCTCCAAGCCCGTCACCGTCGTCGGTGGCGGCCGAGGGACGCCGGGTGCCAGTCCGTCGCCGGCGGCTGCCCATGGTGCGACGGGCGCCGGCGCCCTCGGGACCAGCACGCCTGTGGCCGGCAGCGCCGGGATCGGGGCCTCGGCTGCCGCGTCGTCGTCGCCCGCGGCAGGCACCGCCGCGCCCGGCCAAGCGCCCGGCCATGCGCACGGCAGCGCGTCCGGCATCACCGACGATTGGATGCGCGGCAGCGTCACGCCGGCCTCGATCGTCGCCGAGCCCGCAGATCTGCGCTCGGCGCTGCAGACGGTCTCGACCGAGCAGGTCGGCGGTGCGGACCGTGGCGCCGGCATGTCCTGGCCGTCGTCGATCGGCGCCTCCTCGATCGGCACCTGGCTCTTCGCCGCTGGCGTGGCGCTCGGTTTTGTCATCGGCTACCTCGCCGGCCAGGCCCGCAACGCGCCGCCGGGCCCCGACGGCGACGGCGAGGGCTCGGGCGCCGAGGTCGCGCTCGCCGCGGCAGCGACGCCCGTGGCCGCGGCCCCTGGCGCCGACGCAGACGGCCACACCGGGGCTGATCAGGCCGTCGCCGCCGGCGCCGCCACCGACGATCTCGACGACGACGTCGATCCCGCCGCGCGCATGGAGGCCGCCGCCGGCGCGGCCGAGCCGCGCGCGCGCCACGTGGAGCCCGAGGCTGCTGCAGCAGCGGCTGCGCCCGCGGCCAAGGTGCCGGTCGCGACCGGGCCTGGATTCGCCGCGCTCGGCGAGGTCAACCTCTGGGACGGCACCAGCGCGCCCTGGTCGGAGCCGGGCGTCCAAGCGCACTGCAACCCGCACGGCGATCTCGAGCTCACGCGCGGCGGCGTGACCAAGGTGCTCGTCTGTGGCGTCTTCTACACCGAGAACGGCCACCTGCTGCGCTACGCCACCTGCGCCGACAAGCCGACCCGCTGCGTCGACGTGCGCAGCGACCGCGCCGGCACGCGCTCGTACCTGTGCACGCCGCGCTCGGCGCGGCCGCTCGTGCGGGTGCGCGTGCTCAAGACCGATCCGATGCGCTACAGCTCCGACATCGCGCTGCGCAAGACCTACGACACCTGGCGCAAGGACCCGAGCAAGCCGTTGTGCGAGGCCCCGGCCCGCTACTGGTCCAAGCTCGACGCGCGCTGGATGGACGCCGGTCCGCCGCCGGTCGATCAGGCTCCTGCGGGGGCCCCTGCGCCGGCCGGCGCGCAGCACGACGGCGATTAGCCCATGAAACGGATCGACTTTCTTGCCCCGCGGCCGGCCGGGGGTAGCGTCGGGGATGTGGGAACGTCGCGGTCGCTCGCGTCAGATGCGTCGGGTACGCGCCGTCGAACCCACGATGCCCGCTGCGTCGGGACCTGGGGAGGGTGTGATGACTGAAGTTGTCATGGTCGGAACGGTGGTCACGGGCGTCGGCGCGGCGGTGCTGGCGGCCAAGCTGACGGTCGCCTGGGTGCTCGACAAGATCCCCGCGCGCCAGGGCTGAGCGTACGCGCCCGTCGCGGCGCCGCTACTCGCACTCGCCGGCGTCGGCGTCGTGGTGGACGACGTTGCCGATGCGCGAGAAGTCCGGCTTCCAGAAGTCGCGCTCGTACGCGTACCAGATGAAGCCGGCCTTGCCCTTGACCACGTCGAAGGGCACCAGGCCGAAGAACCGGCCATCTTTGCTGTTGTCGCGGTTGTCGCCCATCATCAGCAGATGCCCCTCGGGCACGACGACCTCCGGCCAGTCGGCGTTCTCTGGCGGCAGGTAGCGCCGCGCGTGCGGGCCGAAGCGCAGGGCGTCGAAGCCGGCAGGGGGCCAGGTCGGATCGTTGACGTTGGCGTAGTAGCCGCCCTCGCGGCCGCTGGTGGCCACGCGGTACTGCGACGTCCAGGCCGAGCCGCCGTCGCACTCGCGGACCTTGGCGCAGCGGAAGCCCTCGATCTCGCCGACGCGATCCAGCGCCGCCTCGACCGACGGGAAGCGCGCGATCAGCTGGCTGTCGCCGCTGCTGGCGTACAGGCAGGTCTGGCTGTCGTCGTTGGGGCAGGGCCGCACCAGCTCGACGGCCTCGCCGCAGTCCGCGACCGGGTCGAGGATCTTGCGCGCCAGCGGCTTGCCGTTGATGACGATGCGGTTGTCCTGCAGCCGGACGCGGTCGCCCGGCACGCCGATGACGCGCTTGATCAGGTCCTTGCCCGAGGACTCGGGATCGTCGTCGTAGGGGTACTCGAAGACCACGATCTCGCCGCGCTGCGGCGTGCGGATGCCGAACAAGCGCACGCGGGTGAACGGGATCTTCAGGCCGTAGAGGAACTTGTTGACGAAGAGGTGATCGTGCACGTGCAGCGTGGGGATCATCGAGCCGGTCGGGATCTTGAACGCCTCGAACACGAACGCGCGAATCAGCAGCGCCAGCAAGATGGCGCCGCCGACGGCTTCGATGTACTCGCGCGTCGGCGACTTGCGGTAGCGCAGCAGGTGCCGGTCCATCGCGCTGTCGAGGGCGTCGCAGGCGTGCTCGATGGCGTCGATGTCGCGCGCGGCGCCGGCCTGGGCGGTGGCCGCCTCGAGGCGCTGGCGTGCGGCCTGCAGGTCGTCGCGGGCGTCCTCGGCGAGCTTGGGTCCATGGCGCCGCAGCAGGCGCTTGCTGTCGCGGAGCAGCCAGCCGGCGAGCTCGTCGAGCTCGGCCATGCGGCGTTTGCGCACTCGTTCTTCGTTCGGACGGGCCACGGGCGCTCCCAAGGCAGCGCTCGGGCTGCGACCCCGGCCTTATAGGCAGGGCCGCGAAGGTGGGTCAATGACGCTTGCTGGCACGCTGCTGGCGCGCGGACCGACGCCCACGGCTCGTGGCGCGCTTGGCCGCGCGCCCGGCCGCCGGCTTGGTGGCGCGCTTGGCCGTACGCCTTGCCGCCGGCTTGGTGGCGCGCTTGGCCGCGCGCCTTGCTGCCGGCTTGGTGGCGCGCTTGGCCGCGCGCCTTGCTGCCGGCTTGGTGGCGCGCTTGGCCTGGACCCGCGCCGCTGGCGGTTGCCGGCGTGCCTGGCGGGGCGGCGACGTTCGGCCACGCGCCATCGCCCGTCGCGCCTTGGCGCCGTAGGGCTTGTCGACGCAACGCGGCTCGTGATCGGCGCAGCGAAGCCGCAGGTGCAGGTGGTTGTCGTGGTGGGAGCGGTGCTGGATCAGGCCCACGCGTTCGTGGCCGGGTCGCGGATAGCTGAAGGTCGCGTGGATCGTCTCGGCGCTCCAGCCCCGGCGCTGCGCCTCGCGCACCAGCGGCGCCTGCAGCGAGCGGTCGAGGAACACGCGCAACAGCGAGCCCGACTCGATCCAGCACTCGAGGAAGGTCAGCGTCCGCGCCGCGTCGAGGTCCTGGGCCGCGAGGCGCCACAGACCCGGTAGGGGCTTGCCGCTGCGCATGAAGAAGCCGACGTCGGCTTCGCGGCCGTTCTGGTGGCCCTCGTGCGGGCGCAGCATGCCGCCGCTCTTGCGCGAGAGGTCGCCGACCAGCAACGCGTGCGAGCGGCCGTGCTTGCGGTGGACGGCGTCGACGCAGCCGTGGATGCCGTCGATCAGCGCCGTCGTGCCCCAGGTGTTGGTCGGGAAGCGCAGGCGCACACGACGGGTCGCCTTCAGGCGCCTGCCGCGCAGCAGATGGCCGAGATCCGGCGCGCCCACCGACTGCTCCGGGGCGCCAGCGTCGGTGGACGCGTCTGCGGCCGACGCCGACGAGGTGGCGCCCAGCAGCGCGATCCAGGCCGCGAGTCCCGCCAGGATCCGGGTCACGGGCAGCGTCGCCACGCGCGCGCCGATGCCTGCGCCGCCGTAGCGGGGCGAAGGGGGCGCGGCGAATCGAATTGGCGTGAGGTCCGACGGCATCGTACGGGTGGGGTAGCCAGCCCAGGGCCTGCGGTCAAGAAAACGCGCGGCAAACCGGTTCGTCGGTCGCGGCGGCCCTCGGGTGTGGACTGTGGGCCCCAGCGTACAGATCGACGTTGCGTCGGCTGCCACGCTGCCTCTAGGCTCCGCGCCGCTGGCGGGACCCGGCCCGCCGATCTGTCCCGGAGACCTGCGATGTCGAACCTGCACCTTGCGCGCCGGCCCCTGTCGACGGCGCGCCGCCCGGCGGCCCTCGCCGCGCTCTGCGCGAGCCTGCTCAGCGGCTGCATCGGCGGATCCGGCGGCGGCGGCGGCTACATCCCGTACAGCTACGACATCGACGAGACCGGCGACATCGTGATCGTCTATGAAGACACCGCCGGCGGCGACGTCGGCACGGGGCAGGGCGACGTGGCCACCGGCGACGTCGATCCCGACGACTCCAACGCCAGCGACGACGGCAGCGCGACCGACACCGGCATCGGCGGCGACACCCAGATCGGCGAGGACACCGGCACCGCCGACACCTCCGTCACGCCGGGATGCACCTCGGCGGCGCAATGCCTCGACAGCGATCCGTGCACCGAGGATAGCTGCGATTTCGGCACGGGCAGCTGCAAGCACGCCGCGATCGCGGGTTGCGGCGCACTCGGCAGCCCGTGCAGCCAGGCGAGCCCCTGCGTCAAGGGCGTCTGCAGCCCTGCCAGCAACGCCTGCGTCGCCTGCCTGACGAGCGCAGACTGCGGCGGCGGCAAGCTGTGCAAGGCCAACGCCTGCGTGCCGGCGACGCCGTGCGAGAGCGACGTGCAGTGCAAGACGTCCAAGCAGGTCTGCGCCCCCGACCAGGGCGTCTGCGTCGACTGCAACGTCAACGCCGACTGCGAGGGCGGCCAGGCCTGCGTGCTCTTCGCCTGCGTGCCGGCCCAGCCGTGCACCTCGTCCAAGGAGTGCGCCAAGGTGTGCGATACGAACGCCGGCTACTGCGTCGAGTGCACGACGTCCAAGGACTGCACCGGTGGCAGCTACTGCGGCGCGGGCAACGTCTGCCGCCCGCCGGTCTGCACCGGACCCTCCTGCGCGGGGCTGCAGGTCTACCTCTGTCGCGCCGATGGCTCGGGCTTCGACGCCGCCGCCAACTGCGGCGACGACAACGTCTGCACCGACGACGCCTGCGATCCGGGCAAGGGCTGCGTGATCGTGGCCAACGGAGCCTCCTGCGACGACGGCGACGCCTGCACCAACGGCGACGTCTGCAGCAACAAGGCGTGCGCCGGCAAGGCCGTCGACTGCAACGACAACAACCCCTGCACCGGCGACAGCTGCAGCAAGTCCAAGGGTTGCAGCCACAGTCCGCTGACGGTGGCGTGCGACGACGGCTCGGCTTGTACCGTCAAGGACGTCTGCAGCGGCGGCAGCTGCAAGCCGGGGGCGCCGCTCAACTGCAACGACGGCAACCCCTGCACCGACGACAGCTGCGACAAGGTCGCGGGCTGCAAGAACACGAACAACAGCAAGCCCTGCGACGACGGCAGCGCCTGCACCTCGGGTGACGTCTGCGGCAACGGCCTCTGCGCCGGCAAGGCCGTGGGCTGCGACGACAACAACCCGTGTACCCAGGACGGTTGTGATCCGGCCGGCGCGGGCTGCAGCCACGACAACCTGTCGAGCGCCTGCTCCGACGACAACGCTTGCACCAGCGGTGACGTCTGCAGCTTCGGCTCGTGCATCCCGGGTCCGAGCCTGAACTGTGACGACGGCAACCCCTGCACCGTCGACAGCTGCAGCCCGAAGTCCGGCTGCGCCCACAGCAACGTCGCCGGCAGCTGCAACGACGGCGACCCGTGCACCACCAACGACGCGTGCGTCATCGGCGCCGGCACCTGCAAGGGCACGCCGTTCGACGTGACCAGCAACAACTTCTGCGACGACAGCAACCTCTGCACCAACGACAGCTGCCACACCATCCTGGGCTGCCAGCACACGTCGAACACCGTCAGCTGCGACGACGGCGACCCCTGCACCGTCGGCGATGCCTGCAAATCCAGCGTCTGCGCCGCGGGCCCGACGACCAAGGACTGCGACGACAAGGACCTCTGCACCCTGGACAGCTGCCTGTCGGGCAAGGGCTGCAGCAACCTGCCCGGCTCGGTGAAGTGCGACGACGGCAGCCCGTGCACTGTCGACACCTGCGACGCCAAGACCGGCGCCTGCGCCCATGCGGCCAAGGCCGATTGCTGCTCGTCGTCGGCACAATGTGACGACGGCAAGCCCTGCACCGTCGATGCCTGCGTCGCCGGCGTCTGCCAGCACCAGGGTGACGGCTGCTGCGCCAAGGACGCCGATTGCACCGACGGCGACGGCTGCACCACCAACACCTGCAACGGCGGCAGCTGCGCTTCGGCCCCGGCGGTCGGGTGTCCGCAGCAAGCGAGCATCACCTGGGACTTCGAGGACGGCTCCTCGCAGGGCTGGACCTCCACTGGCCCCGACGCCAAGTACAAGCTCGACTGGGTCGTCGTCCCCGTCACCGGGCCCACCGGCGCCAAGTCGCTGAACCTCGGCCTGCCGAATGGTCAGGCCTTCGCCGGCGTCACCGGCGTCAACCAGTGGACCGCCGAGAGCCCCGAGTTCTCGCTGCCGGCGGGGCGGAGCTACGACATCAAGGTGACGTGGCGGGTCGATCTCTCGGCGACGAGCTCGACGTACAACCGCGTCAACCTCTCGTCCGTCTACGGCGGCAAGGACGCGCTGCGAGGCTCGCGCACGTACCTGAGCAAGGGCTTCAACACCGACACGTTCTCGCTCGACGACATGGCCGGCGGCAAGCTCAAGCTCAAGCTCTTCGCGCGCATCGGCTACTCGACGTCGTCGTCGACGTACACCTCCTCCGGCACGGGCATCGCGGTCGACAGCATCGTCATCCTCGACAAGGGCCCACCCAAGAGCTGCAATGCCGCCAAGCCCTGCGCCGCCGGCGGCTCGTGCTCGTCTGCGGTCTGCGGCGCCGATGGCCTCTGCGCCTACGAGCTCAACTGCTGCACGCAGGCCCTCGACTGCGATGACGGCGACCCGTGCACCACCGATTCGTGCAGCAATACGCGCTGCATCCACACGCCGATCGCCAAATGCTGCAACAAGGCGACGGACTGCAACGACAAGGTCGCTTGCACCCTCGACACTTGCGAGGGCGCGACGCCGACCAAGGGCGGCACCTGCAAGGCGACGCCGACGACGGGCTGCTGCGCCGCCGACGCCGACTGCAACGCCTCGGCGTCGTCCTGCTTCGCCGGCTCGTGCCAGAGCGGCGCCTGCGTCTACAAGGCCATCTGCTGCGCGACGGATGCCGAGTGCGCGGACGGCGAGACGACTTGCACCAAGGACTCCTGCGTCGCCGGCACCTGCGCCCACGTCGACACCGGCGCGCCGGGCTGTTGCACGCCCCAGGTGCAGAAGGAGACGTTCGAGACCTCGCCGCTCAAGGATTGGACCTTCAGCAACTCCGCTGGCACGACCAAGGGCTGGCAGGTCTGGCTGAGCGCCACGCAGAAGACATCGGGCAAGGGCGCCCTCTACTACGGTTCTCCCGCGACGGGCACCTTCGATTTTGGCAGCAGCTCCGGCACGGCGACCTGGAAGGTGGCCCTACCGACGGCGAAGACGCTCGCGCTCAAGGGCCAGATCCGCATGGACACCGAGTCGAGCTCCACCTACGACAAGCTGACCATCCAGGTCGTCGCGGGCGGCGCTCCGGTGACGATCTGGTCCAAGTCGTCGACCTACATCGGCAAGTTCGCGCCGATCGATCTGAACCTCTCGAGCTACGCCGGCAAGGCCATCGAGCTGCGCTTCTACTTCACGACCGTGGACGGCGCGGGCAACAGCGGCGCGGGCGTCTTCATCGACGACCTCGAGATCACGCGCAGCTGTCCCTGAGGCCGCGCGGGCCTTGACTTGACAGTGCGGCCTCGGCGTTGCGAGCCTGCGCCCCGGTCGGGACGCGTGTGCAGATCGCGCGATGCGCCGGGGAGGCAGCCATGGCCGAGGTCGTCCGAGTTCGCCTGGCAGATGAGACGTTCGCGCTGCGGACCGAAAAGGATCCCGCGCTCTTGCACGCGGCCGCCGAGCTGGCCGACGCGCGGATGGGCGAGCTACGTGGCAACGTCACCAGCCGCCAGACCGCCGCGCTGCTGACCGCCCTGGCCCTGGCGGACGAGCTGCTCGAAGCCCGCCGCGTCGTCCACGAGCTGCGCGAGCGCTTCGGCGAGGGCCTCGACGCCGTGATGCAGCGCCTGGACGCCCTCGACGGGGCCGTCAACGTCGTGCTCGACGCCGTCGAGGCGCCGGTGGCGGTCGACGCCCCGGTCGATGTCGGCGGCGATGTGGCCGCCTCGGAGCCTGCATGACGGTCCCCGTGTCGTTGCAAGCCGTGCTCTCTTCGCTCGGGCCGGTTGCCGTGGCGCAGGCGCCTGCAGCCGGCAAGGCCGCCTGTCGCGCGGCGGCCCAGGCGGTGGCGCGCGCCGTCCCGGCACCGACCCGCACCCGCCACGCCGAGACGCTCGCCGCGACCGTCGCGTCGCTCTGTGACGCGCTCGGCGCCCGCACTGTCGGCCTCTACGCCCCGATCGGCGCTGAGGTCGACGCGCGGCCGCTGGCGAATCGCCTGCTGGTCGAAGGCGTCGCGCTCGCCTACCCGCTGCTGGGGCAGGAGCCTGGCGCGATGGACTTCGCGGCGTCCGCCGGTCCGTCGGCGCTGCGGGCCCGTCCGCGCAGCCGGATCCTCGAGCCAGAGGGCGCCGTGATCGCGCCCGAGGCCCTCGATCTGCTCGTCGTTCCGGCGCTGGCGGTCGACGGCGCGCTGCGGCGGCTCGGCCGTGGCGGCGGCTACTACGACCGCTACCTGCCGCGCTGCCGCGCCGACGCGCTCGTCGTGCTCGTCACGCCCGCCGGCGCGGTGTTCGCTTGGTCGCCGGTGGAGGCCCATGACGTCGGCGGCCACGTCGTCGTGACCGAGCGTGGCGCCTTCACGGCCTCGACGCCCGCGGCATGATCGAGCGCCTGCGCGCCATCGTCGTCCGGCGGCGACGCTTCTTGACGTTCTGCGCCGTCGGCGGCAGCGGCGTGGCCGTCAACATGGTCGTCTACCTGTTGACCCTCGGTCTGCTCGAAGACGCCGGCTACGCGGGCCTGCGCTCGATCAACGCGGCCGCGTTCGTCGGTTGGTTCGTCAGCGTCGCCAGCAACTTCGTGCTCAACGACCGGCTCACCTTCCGCTCGCGCGAGACGGGCTACGCCAGCCGGCTGCGCCATCGCCTCGCCCGCTACTACGCCAGCGCCAGCGTCGCCTTCGCCATCCAGGCGGCGGTGCTCAACGGTCTGCTGCTGGCGCTCGACAACCCGGCGTTCGCGCCGCTCTGGCAACGCGTGGCCGAGCAGCTCGACACCGTCGGCGTGCCACTGTCGGCGGCGCTGCGCTGGCGGCGCACCTCGGCCAACCTGACGGGCATCGGCGTCGCCACCGTCGCCAACTACCTGCTCGCGCGCAACTGGGTCTTTCGGCGGAACCCGGACGCTAGCTGATCCTGGCGCCCGGCGCGGCCTCGCCATCGGGCCGCATCGGCATCAAGCGGCCATCCGGGCCCTCGGCCAGCATCATCATGCCGTGGCTCTCGAAGCCCATCAGCTTGCGCGGCTTGAGGTTGGCGAGCACCTGGATCCGCGTGCCGATCAGCTGCTCGGGCGTCAGCGACTTGGCGACGCCGGCCAGGATCTGGCGCGTGCCGAGCGGTCCGAGGTCGACCTCCAGGCGCAGCAGCTTGTCGCTCTTGCGCACGGGCTCGGCGACGCGGACGAGGCCGACGCGCAGGTCGAGCGCGGCGAAGGCGTCGTAGTCGATCGCCTCTTTGGCGTCGCCAGCGACGGTGTCGTCGTTGGCGGCCGTCGTGGGGACCACCTGGGCCGCCGCCGCCGGACGTTCCGCTGCCGGCGCCGAAGGAGTCGATGCCAAGGACGTCGGCGCGGGCGCCTCGGCGGGCGTCAGCTCGATGCGGCTGAACAACGGCGCACCGGCCGGGATCTCCGCGCCGTGGCGCAGGTCGCCCCAGCGCAGGTCCGCCAGCTTGGGCACCGGCCCCGACCAGCCGATCCGGTGCAGGATCGCCTCGGCCGCCACCGGGATCGCCGGCCAGAGCATCGTCGCGGCGAAGCGAAGGCCCTCGAGGACGTGGTAGACCGTGGTCGCGGCGGCGGCCGGATCGGTCTTGACCGTCTTGAACGGCGCGTCGGCGCTGAGCACGGCGTTGAGCCGCGCCACCAGCGTCATCGCGTCGCCCAGCGCGACGTGCAGCTTGGCCTCGTCGAGGCTCTGCGCCAGCGGCACCGCTTGCCCGGCCTCGGCCTGCTCGGCGCTGACGCTGGCGTCGCCCGCCAGGTAGCGGCCGAGCGCCACCGCCGACGCGAGCACCGGCGAGAGCGCGCGCCCGGCTGCCGGCGCCGGCACCTGGCCGCCGAAGCTCTTGGCCGCCAGCGTCGTCACCCGCTGCAGCAGGTTGCCGAGGTCGTTGGCCAGCTCGGTGTTGACGCGGCGGACCATCGCCTCTTCGCTGAAGTTCGCGTCCTGGCCGACCGCCATCTCGCGCAGCAGGAACCAACGCAGCCGCTCCATGCCGTGGCGGCGGCCCAGCTCGAGCGGGTCGATGACGTTGCCCAAGGACTTCGACATCTTCGTATCGTCGACCAGCCACCAGCCCGTGACGACCAGCGTCCGCGGCACCGGCAGGCCGAGCGCCATCAGCATCGTCGGCCAGTAGACGGCGTGGGTCGTCAGGATGTCCTTGCCCAGGAAGTGCGTGACTTCGGGCCACCATGTGTCGAAGCTGCTCTTGCCGTCGGCGCCCTTGGCCGCGAGCGGGCCGGGCAGCAAGCGCGCGTTGTCGGCCTCGGCGCCCTGGCCACCGACGGCCGTGACGTAGTTGAGCAGCGCGTCGAACCAGACGTAGCAGACGAAGGCCTTGTCGAAGGGCAGCTCGATGCCCCATTGCAGCCGCGACTTCGGCCGCGAGATGCACAGATCCTGCAGCGGCTCGCGCAGAAACCCGAGCACCTCGTTGGCGCGGCCCGCCGGCAGGATCCGCATCGCGCCGCTCTGCACCGCGTCGATCAGCTGCTGCTGGTAGCGGCTCATCAAGAAGAAGTAGTTGCGCTCCTGCAGCCAGGTCACGGCCTGCCCGGTGTCGGGGCATTTGCCGTCGACGAGGTCCTTCTCGGTCCAGAAGCGCTCCGCCGCGGTCGAGTACCAGCCGCCGAAGTCGCGCGCCTCGATCAGGCCTTGATCCCAGAGCTGCTGCAACGAGCGCTGGACCACGGCCTTGTGCCGACCCTCGGTGGTGCGGATGAACTGGTCCGGATGGCAGTGCAGCTCGGGCCAGAGCTCCAAGAACGCGCGATGCAGCTCGTCGACGTGCGCCTGGGCCGCCATGCCGCGCTTCTCGGCGGCCTCCTGCACCTTCTGGCCGTGCTCGTCGGTGCCGGTGACGAAGTAGGTGTCGGCGCCACGCAGCTGCTCGAAGCGGCGCGCGCAGTCGGCGACGACGGTGCAGTAGGCGTGGCCGATATGGGGCCGACCGTTGACGTAGTAGATCGGCGTGGTGGCGTAGAAGCGGCGCATGGCAGGGCCCTCTGGGTCGCCGGGGTGGCGACGACGCGCCCGACGGCGCGGCCGTGCGGTCGGCGACGGCGGCCGGATGCAAGCACTTCGCAAAGGCCTTGGCAACGGTTGCCGACGTTGGCGGGCGCTGGCAAGGTCCGGCCCATGCGACGCAGCCGCGAACCCCTATCTGCCCGACGAATCGTTCCAGCCGCCGGCGTCGCCGCCTGCCTGGCCGCGTTCCTGTCGGGCTGTGGCGCGGGCGACGGGGCCTCGGGCCAGGATGCGACCGCGTCGGACGCCAGCCCAACGGACGCGACCGCCGCCGACGCGGCGGCCGACGCCGCGACGAGCGACGCGCGCCCAGTCGCGACCACGGGGGTCTTCGCCGCCAGCGTCGTCACGTTCGAGCCCGGCCCGGGGGCTGGTTTCGGCGCCGACAAGATGCCCGCCATCGTGCTCGGTCCCCCTCACGGCGCGGGCGCCAAGGCCGGCAGCCTCGACGTCGTCTCGCTCGGCAAGGGCGGCACGATCGTGCTCGGATTCGACGGCGTCGAGATCGTCGACGGCCCGGGGGCGGACTTCGTCGTCTTCGAGAACCCGTTTACGGGTTGGATCGAGACGGGCGAGGTCAGCGTCAGCGCCGACGGCCAGACCTGGGCGACCTTCCCGTGCGCGGCGGCGGACAAGGCGGGCGGCTACCCCGGTTGCGCCGGTGTCGGCCCGGTGCACGCGGCACCGGACAACGCCATCGACCCTGCCGCCGCCGCCGCCGCCGGGGGCGACGCCTTCGACCTGGCGGACCTCGGCCTGCCGCGGGCCCGCTTCGTCCGCGTCCGCGACAGCGGGGCCAACGGCGCCGACAAGTACCTCGCGCCGACCGGCGGCTTCGACCTCGACGCCGTCGTCGCGATCCACCACGCAGCGGCGCGCTGACCGAGACCTCAGTCGACGTTGATGGCGGGGCAGGCGGGCAGCTTGTCGTCGGCGAGGTCGCGGGTCGCCAGCTTGGCGGTGAAGACCTTGCCGCCGGCGACGACCTCGTAGGTGAGCTCGTCGGCGTCGGCCGGGACGTCATGGACGAAGCAGTCCCAGATCGCGGGCTCGCGGGCCATCTCGGTGCCGGCGACGCGCAGCTGGACGCCCTCGTCGAAGGCGCGGACCTTGGTGCCGGCGCGGTCGACGATCAGCTCGACGCCGATCATCTGCGGACAACCGCGGTAGGCGACGCCCTCGGAGCCGTTCACGGCCCGGACCGAGGCCGCGTAGACCTTGCGCACGTCGATCTCGACACCGTCGAAGTACTCGAGCGTGACGGGATCGCAGACGCGCAGCTTGGCCGCGCCGATCTTCTTGCCCGTGATCACGATGTCCTTGGGCTGCTGGCCGTTGCCGCCGGTCTCGGCCGCGACCTTGGCGTCGAACACCTGGGGCGCCGTCGCCCGGGCCGACGCTCGACGCCTGGCTCGGCGGCCACGCTTCGCTCGGTGCGCTCGCAGGGGCCGCGTTGGCATCGTGGGGCTGTGCCCGCCGGCTGCGCGTCGCCTGGATCCGGCTCCTCGCCAGCGCGACCTGGCCCTTGTTGTTCGCCTGGCTGCTGGTCCGGTTCGGCTGCGTGCTCCGGGCTGCGCTGGTCCCTGCTGGCCGTCGCCACGCCCTCGACGCGGCTCGATGGCGGGCTCACCAGGGCGTTGCTCGGCGCGCTGGCGGTGTTTGGCCTGTGGTGGTTGGTCGTGGCACCCGCGACCGGGCCCCGCGCCGCCGTGCCGTCGGCCGAGCCCGGCGCCGCCGAGCCATCGGCCGAGCCCCGCGCCGCAGAGCCATCGGCCGACGCGGGTTGACGATTGGCCCGGGAACACACACCATGCGGCACACGCTCGTGGTAAAGGCAGAATTTTGGGGGATTTCATGCGGAATGTTCGAATGGTGAATCGTTTGGCATTGCCGGGCCTGGTGATGGCCCTGGTGCTCGCCTCCGGGATCGGCGGCTGCGGCGACACCGTCGCCGGCGGCGGCGACGCGACCGGCGCCGACACGCTGCTTCAGGATGGCAGCGGCAACGACGGCGCCAGCAACGATGGCACCACGGTCGACGGCGTGGCCGACAGCGATGACCCCCAGGACATCGAGCAGGACGTTGAGCAGGACACGGTCGTCAACACGGCGCCGACGCTGACGATCCTCGAGCCCAAGGATGGCGCCACCATCACGCTCGGCGAGGCCGTCACCGTCACCGCCCAGCTCAACGACGCCGAAGACGCGGCCACCACGCTGGACGTCACCTGCTGGGTCGACGCCGAGAGCAACGTCGTCTTCAGCGGCAAGGGCACGGCCGAGGCCAAGGTCACGCTGATCGCCGCGGGCATCCCTGCCGGCGCGCACACCATCACCTGCAAGGTCACCGACCCGGGCGGCCTGAGCGGTCAGGCGACGCTGGCGGTCTACGTCAACACCGCGCCGGGTGCCCCCGAGGTCGCGATCACGCCGGCCAAGCCGACGACCCTCGACGCGCTCAAGGCCGAGATCACCGCCGACGCCGCCGATGTCGACCGCAAGGCCAGCGAGCTGACCTACACCTACGCGTGGCTGCGCGACGGCAAGCCCACGACGCACGTCGGCGCCGAGCTGGCGGCCGGCATCGCCAAGAAGGGCGAGACCTGGGCCGTGCAGGTCGTGGCCAAGGACCCCTACGCCAGCGGCGCCGTCGGCGTCGCGCAAGTGCTGATCCTCGACGCCGCGCCCACCGCGGTCGAGCTCGCGATCGCGCCGACGCCTGTCGACCTGATGTCGACCGTCACCTGCACCGTCACCAAGGACGCGACCGACGCCGATGGCGACACCCTGACGCTGACGACGACGTGGCTGATCAACGGCAAGGATGGCGGCAACCCGACCACCGCGACCGTGGCCCTGACCGATCTGAAGCGCGACGACGGCTCGCCGGTGCACAAGGGCGACAAGCTCAGCTGCTCGGTGGTCGTCAGCGATGGCACCCTCTCGAGCGCGCCCGCGACCAGCGCCGAGGTCGAGATCGCCGGCTACGACGTCTGCGGCAGCAGCAGCAACCCCTGCGACAAGAACGCCAGCTGCACCGGCAGCGACACCCTCGCGGTGACCTGCGATTGCCTCGGCGGCTGGAGCGGCGACGGCAAGAGCTGCGTCGACGTCGACGAGTGCAAGGAGGGCTCCGCAGGCTGTGACGCCAACGCCAACTGCACCAACAGCCCCGGCAGCTCGAGCTGCGCCTGCAAGGACGGCTACGACGGCGACGGCAAGAGCTGCACCGACATCGACGAGTGCAAGACCGGCGCCGCGGTCTGCGATCTCGCGGCGAGCTGCACCAACACCGCCGGCTCCTACGGTTGTGCCTGCAACGACGGCTACGCCGGTGACGGCAAGACCTGCACCGACATCGACGAGTGCAAGGCGGGCACCGCGGTCTGCGACGCCGCGGCGACCTGCAGCAACACCGTCGGCGCCTACACCTGCGCCTGCAACAAGGGCTACAGCGGCGACGGCAAGACCTGCGCCGACGTCGACGAGTGCAAGGACGGCAGCGCTGGCTGCGCCGCGACCGCGACCTGCAGCAACACCGTCGGCTCCTTCACCTGCGCCTGCAACAAGGGCTATGCGGGCGACGGCAAGACCTGCGCCGACGTCGACGAGTGCAAGGACGGCTCTGCGGTCTGCGACCTCGCGGCGAGCTGCACCAACACGGTGGGTTCGTACACCTGCGCCTGCAACAAGGGCTATGCGGGCGACGGCAAGACCTGCGCCGATGTCGACGAGTGCAAGGACGGCTCGGCGGTCTGCGATCTCGCCGCGACCTGCACCAACACCGTCGGTGACTACACCTGCACCTGCAAGGATGGCTACTCCGGTGACGGCAAGAGCTGCACCGACGTCGACGAGTGCGGCCTGCCGGACGCCTCGACGCCGGTGACGATCCCGAGCGGCCTTGGCGGCTGGACGGTGGTCAACTCCTCCAAGACCGTCGGCTGGCACGAAGACAAGGGCGTGTTGCGCTACGACGACCCGGTCAAGGGCGGCTACAACGGCGGAGGCACGAACAAGGGCACGGCGACATCCGGCAGCTACCTGGTGCCGGCAGGCGGCATCGTCGAGCTCTCGATGGACGTGACGATGGACGTCGAGTCGGGCGCCGGCTTCGACAAGTTCACCCTCTCGGTGGTGGTCGACGGCAAGACCACGCAGGTCGCCACCAAGACCGCGCTCCTGAGCAAGACAGGCAAGAAGGTCGCTCTCGCGTTCGGCGCGTACGCCGGCAAGCAGGTGCAGTTGGTCTTTGCGTTCGACACCGTCGACAACATCGCAAACGACACCAAGGGCGTCCACATCGCCAACCTCCATTTCACGTCGAAGCTCTGCGGCGCCAATGAGGTCTGCTCGAACAAGCCGGGCTCGTTCGTCTGCGCCTGCGCGCCGGGCTTCACGCTGCAGAACGGCGTCTGCGTCGATATTGACGAGTGCAGCGCCGGAACAGCCGGCTGCGACGCCAACGCGGTCTGCGCCAACACGCCGGGCAGCTTCACCTGCACCTGCAAGACGTACTACGAGGGCAACGGCAAGAGCTGCACCGACATCGACGAGTGCAAGACGAACAACGGTGGCTGCGGCCCGGCCGCGGCCTTCAGCTGCGCCAACGAGATCGGCGCGGCGCCCAAGTGCGCCGACATCGACGAGTGCAAGGCCGGCTCGGCGACCTGCGACAAGCTCGCGACCTGCGCCAACACGGTCGGCAGCTACACCTGCACCTGCCCGAATGGGTACATGGGTGACGGCAAGACCTGCACCGACGTCGACGAGTGCAAGAGCGGCGCCGCGTACAACTTCAGCGACGGCCTCGCCGGCTGGACGGCGGTCAACAGCGACAAGGTCGTCGGCTGGCAGGCGCTTGACGGCAAGCTCTACTACGGTGACGCCAAGCTCAAGAACTTCGCCGGTAGCGGCAGCAACAAGGGCACCCTCACCAGCCCGATGGTCAAGCTGAGTGGCACGCCGGGCGCCTTGAGCTTCTCGCTCGTGCTCGATGTCGAGAACGAGGTCGCGTTCGACAAGTTCGTCGTCTCGGTGATCTCGGGTGGCGTGACGACCACCCTGATCGACAAGTCCAAGCTCAAGGTCGGCACCACCGCGCAGGCCGTCGCGCTCGACCTCGCGGCCTACGCCGGCAAGGACGTCCAGTTCCAGTTCAGCTTCGACACGGTCGACAGCATCGGCAACAACACCTCCGGCGTCACCATCAGCGACGTCAAGCACGTCGGATCGGGTAGCGTCTGCGGCGCGGGCACCACCTGCACCAACCTGCCCGGCAGCTACAGCTGCGGTTGCCCCAGCGGCACCGCGAACGTCGGCGGCGTCTGCGTCGGCCTCGGCATCCCCGGCAAGCCCGCGCCGACCTGCGCCGCGATCCTGGCGGCGTACCCCAAGGCTGTCAGCGAGGTCTATCTCATCGACGTCGACGGCCAGGGGCCGATCCCGGCGTTTGACGGCCGATGCGACATGGTCAGCCACGGCGGCGGCTGGCTGCTGGTCGGCCAGCAGGTGCCCGGTCAGCTGTTTAGCGACACCGCCGAGGACTTCCAGCCGGCCAACGCCAAGACGCTCGACAAGACCTTCCGCCTCGGCAACGCCAAGCTCCAGGCCGGCAAACCGAGCGCCGCGTGGCGCATCACCTCGAACGACACCGCGAGTGGCAAGCTCGTCGACGACGTCTGGTTCAAGCCGGCGTGCAAGATCGACTGGAAGAAGTATGTCGGCGTCTGGGGCGGCAACCAGGTCGACGACCTCAGCTGCGGCCGCGGATTCTCGGACGCCGCGTTCTCCAAGCCGATCAGCGCAGACTCGGGCAACTTCAACTGCTCCAAGGGCATCGGCGCCAACAATCTCAACAGCTATTGCAGCATCCGCATGGGCACTTGCGCGTTCGACTCCTTCAGCGAAGGCCAGGCCGTGCCGTGCCTGACGCAGAACTTCGTCAAAGAGACCGTGCGCCTGTGGATGAAGTAGCGCCCAGGCTTGAATGCGCGACCACGGGGCGGCATCTTGCGCCCTGCCGCGCGGGCCTGACTCCGGCGCGGGCTGGAGTCCACCATGTCCGAGTCCACCGGTTTCGACCCCCAGGGCGCTGACGCGTCCGACGACGCCCACCACGGCGAACGCTACGAACCCGCGTCGTTCGAGTCCAAGTGGCAGCGTCATTGGCTCGACGGCAAGGTGTTCGAGGTCCAGCTCGACCCGTCCAAGCCCAAGAGCTATGTGCTTGACATGTTTCCGTATCCGTCGGGGGCCGGCCTGCACGTCGGCCACCCGGCGGGCTATACCGCGACCGACACCTATTGCCGCTACCTGCGCCAGACGGGCCGCAACGTGCTGCATCCGATGGGCTGGGACGCGTTCGGCCTGCCGGCCGAGCAATACGCGATCCAGACCGGCACCCATCCGGCGGTGACGACCAAGGCGAACATCGACAACTTCCGGCGGCAGATCCAGCGCTTGGGCTACGCCTACGATTGGAGCCGCGAGGTCGACACGACCGACCCCGGCTACGTCCGCTGGACGCAGTGGATCTTCTTGCGTTTGTACGAGATGGGCCTCGCCTACCAGGCCGAGGTCGCCGTCAACTGGTGCCCGGCGCTGGGCACGGTGCTGGCCAACGAAGAGGTGATCGACGGCAAGTCCGAGCGCGGCGCCCACCCCGTCGTCCGCATGCCGATGCGCCAGTGGATGCTGCGCATCACCGCCTACGGCCAGCGCCTGCTCGACGGCGTGGACGGCCTGGACTGGCCCGAGGGCATCAAGGCGATGCAGCGCAACTGGATCGGCCGCTCCGAGGGCGCCGAGGTCGACTTCGCCGTCGCCGGTCTCGACGACGCGACGATCCGGGTGTTCACCACGCGGCCCGACACGCTCTTTGGCGCGACGTACATGGTGCTGGCGCCCGAGCACGAGCTGGTCGGCGCGATCACGACCGAGGCGCAGCGCGCGGCGGTGCAAGCGTATATCGAGGCCTCAGGCCGCCTGTCCGAGCGCGATCGCACCGACGAGCGCAAGCAGAAGACCGGCGTCTTCACCGGCGCGTTCGCCATCAACCCCGTCAACGGCGCCGAGATCCCGGTCTGGATCGCCGACTACGTGCTCGGCGGCTACGGCACGGGCGCGATCATGGCGGTGCCCGGCCACGACGAGCGCGACTTCGCCTTCGCCACGAGCTACGGCCTGCCGATCCTGCGCGTCGTGCGCGCAGCCAAGGGCGGCGCCGACGACCCGCTCGAGACCGCCGAGAGCGAGCATGGCATCGCCTGCAACTCCGGGTTCTTGGACGGCCTGCCGACCGCGACGGCCAAGGCGACGATGATCGACTGGCTCGAGGCCAAGGACCTCGGCGAGCGCAAGGTCAACTTCAAGCTGCGCGATTGGGTCTTCTCGCGTCAGCGCTACTGGGGCGAGCCGATCCCGATCGTCTACCCGTGCAACCCCGGTCCGGGCGCCGACCGCGAGCTCTTCGACCCACGCCGGGGCGACCCCGTGGTCATCGACTACGAGAACCCGACCGCCGTCGACGACTCCGAGCTGCCGATCCGGCTGCCGCAGACCGACGACTTCAAGCCGACCGGCGACGCCGAGCCGCCGCTGGCGCGGGCGCTGGAGTGGCGCTTCTTCGAGCGCGACGGCCAGTGGTGGGCGCGCGAGACCAACACCATGCCGCAATGGGCTGGCAGCTGCTGGTACTACCTGCGCTACCTCGACCCGGCCAACGAGCAGGCCTTGGCGAGCCCCGAAGCCATCCAGTATTGGGGCCCGGTCGACCTCTACGTCGGCGGCGCCGAGCACGCTGTGCTGCACCTGCTCTACGCCCGCTTCTGGCACAAGGTCTTGTTCGACTGCGGCGTCGTGCCCGACGACGAGCCCTTCCCGCGCCTGGTCAACCAGGGCCTGATCCTCGGCGAAGACGGCGAGAAGATGAGCAAGTCGCGGGGCAACGTGATCAATCCCGACGACGTCATCGACCAGTTCGGCACCGACGCCTTCCGCCTCTACATCTTGTTCATGGGCCCGCTCGAGAAGGTCAAGCCCTGGCAGACCGCGGGCTTGCACGGCACCAAGCGTTTCTTGTCGCGGGCGTTCAACCTGCTGCAGAAGCCGCTGGTCGACGCCGCCATCCCCGCGGACCTCGAGAGCGCGGTGCACGGCACGATCGCGGGAGTCGGCGACGATCTCGCGGCGCTGCGCTTCAACACCGCGATCTCCAAGATGATGGAGCTGACCAACACGCTGCTCAAGCGCGAGCAGATCGAGCGCGAGCTGGCCGAGACCTACGTGCGCCTGCTGGCACCGCTCGCGCCGCACCTGGCCGAGGAGCTCTGGCATCGGCTCGGCGGCCAGGCGCCCGTCATGGACGCGGGCTGGCCGTCGCACGACGAGACCAAGATCGTCGCGTCGACCTACGAGCTGCCGGTGATGGTCAACGGCAAGGTCCGCGCCAAGCTCAACGTGCCGCAGGACGCCAGCCAGGATCAGCTCGAGGTCTGGGCGCTCGCCGACGATCGGATCCAGAAGTGGCTCGACGGCAAGGCGCCGCGCAAGACCATCGTCATCCCGGGCAAGATGGTCAGCCTCGTGGTGTAGCGCGGCGGCGGCTAGAAGGTGAACTCGACGCCGCCGCTGGCGTAACCCATCATCTCGTTGAAGTTGAACTGGATGTCGCGGCTGCCCGTGCCGGCGCCCATCTCGGCGTGGATGCGGACGAAGCCGAGGTCCACCGCCAGGCCGATCGGCAGGCGGCCGGCGTTGAAGATGCGCATGCCGACGGACGGCTCGGTGTAGACCCAGAGCGCGTCGCCGAGGCGGAAGGCCATCGGCAGGCCGGCGGCAAACCATGCGAGGCCGGCCGAGAGGTCGACGGCCATGCGGAAGTCCGTCTCGGTGATCAGGCGCAGCCGGGCGTAGGGGCCGAGGCCCGCGCCGTTGACGTCGCCAGCGAAGCCGACCACGCCGAACTGGAACCAATCCGAGGCCTCGAAGTGGGCCCAGAGCTGGCCGGAGGTGCAGTTGCTGGCCGTGTCGAGCACGACGTTGCGGCAGTTGGCGCGGCCCAGGACGCCCGACGCGACGCCCAGGCCGATGCCGACGTTCTGGCCGTTGCGCATCGGCAGATCGGGGCGGATCGTCGCGGCGGGCGCGCACGCCCAGAGGGCGAAGTAGGCGACGCAGAGCATCGCCAGCAGGGCGGCCAGGGCTTCGGTCTGGGTGCGGGCGAGCTTCTGCATGATCGTAGCCTAGTCGCCTCCCGACACACCTGCAACGGCAGACTGCCGTGATGCAAGCGACCGGCGGTGGCAGCCGAGCCGTGGCGGTGCTACACCTGCGCCCGTGCACCCGGAGCTGCTCCAACTCGGGCCATTCACCCTGCGCGGCTACGCGCTCGCGGTGCTGATCGGCGCCATCGTCGGGCTCGCTGTGCGCCGCATCGAGGTCCGCCGCCTCGCCTACGACCGCGATCCGCGCCACCGCTGGGTCGGCCTCGGTGCGCTGCTGGGCGCGGTGCTCGGGGCCAAGCTGGGCATGGTCCTGTTCGAGCCGGCGGCGCCACTGCATGAGCTCTGGGCCCGGATCTTCGCGCTGGACTTCGCGGGCAAGACCGTCGTCGGCGGCATCGCCGGCGGCTACCTCGGCGTCGAGCTGACCAAGCGCCTCGTCGGCCTGCGCGGCTCAACCGGCGACGCCTTCGCCGTGGCCCTGCCGCTGAGCCTGGCGTTTGGCCGTCTCGGCTGCTGGCTCGAAGGCTGCTGCTACGGCGTGCCGAGCGCGGCGGCGTGGGCGGTGGAGCTGGGCGGCGTGACGCGCGCGCCGGTGCAGCTGGTCGACGCTGCAGGCCTGGCGCTGCTCGCGGCCTGGCAGTGGTCGCGGCGTACGCAGCCGCGGCCCCGTGGCGACGCGTTCCGCGCGACGTTGGTCGGCATCGCGCTTGTCCGCTTCGGCACACAGTTCCTGCGCGGAGATCCCGTGCTGCGCTGGGGGCCACTCGACGCGGTGCAATGGGTCTGCCTCGCGACGGTGCTTGGATTTGGTGCGCTGCTGCTGCGGTCGGCGGCGTCGCGGCCCGCAGATCCGGGCCGCAGCGGTGGGGCGGCGGCCTGAGGCGCCGTCACGCGCTCAGCGGACGCCCTGCCAACGCTGGCGCACCTCGGCCTGCAGCGGCGCCAGCACCTCGGCCTCGAGGTTGTCGCGGTAGAGCAGGTTGAAGGTCTCGAACGGGATCAAGCGGCCATCGGGTTGGGCGATCAGCACGCAGGACTTCTTGACGCTGCGCAGGTCCATGTCCCAGGCGTCGGCAAACGCCATGATGATCACACGGAACAGGTCGCGGTAGCCGAACGCGTCGGGCGCCTGCACCTGCGGCAGGCAGCAGAGCAGCTGGCGCAGGCTCTCGGCGCTGGATTCGGGGCCGTGGGCGGTGCTGAGCATGCCAAAGAGGGCGTCGCGCACCGCCGGTTCGCGCTCGTAGCTGATGGTGTTGCGTGCGCCGTCGATCAGCACCTCGCGCGGCAGCATCGACGTCAGGGGCAGCAGGCCGTTCTGGGTCTTGAGCGCGTAGGCCATGGCGATGGCGTCGGGGTGGCAGGGCACAGGCATCACGTCGTCGGGCGCAAAGGCCTGGGTCTGCTCGAGCAGGCGGCGGCGAACCTCGGTCAGCGTCAGGCGCTGGCTGGCGACGTCGTAGCCTTCGGCGCGGCCGGCGAGCTGCACGGGCTGCAGCGTCACGCCGCGCACGGCGGGTTGGCTGGCGGCCCAGTCGACGATGGCGCCGATCTCGTGGTCGTTGACGACCTTGGCCACCGTGCAGACCAGCGTCACGCTGATATCGAGCTCGTTGCAGACAGCGACCGCTTGCTCGCGGACCCGGCGCAGGTCGGCGCCGCGCAGCGTCATCAGGGCGTCGCGCTCGAAGCTGTCGAACTGCAGGTAGAGCTCGAATCCGGGCCGGTAGGTCGCCAATCGCTCGGCGAACGCGCGATCGCGGGCAAGGCGCACGCCGTTGGTGTTGACCATCAAGTGCTTGATCGGTCGTTCCCGCGCGGCGTCGAGGATGGCGAAGAAGTCCGGGTGCAGCGTCGGCTCACCGCCGGAGATCTGCACGACGTCGGGCTCGAGCTCGTTGGCGACCACGGCGTCGAGCATCTTGACGATCGTCGCGAGATCTCGGCTCGTCTGGCGCTGCGGGCTGCTGTCGGCGTAGCAGATGGGGCAGCTGAGGTTGCAGACGTCCGTGACCTCGACGATGCACAGGCAGCCGTGCTGCTCGTGGTCGCCGCAGACGCCGCAGTCGTAGGGGCAACCCAAGTCGACCTTGGTGTTGTAGCGCGCCGGCATCTCGGGCGGCTTGACGTAGACCTCGCGCGCGAGCCGGTAGTAGGCCTCGTCGTCGGCGAGCAGCACCTTGACGCTACCGTGGGCCGGGCAGCGCTTGTGCATCCAGACCGCGCCGTCTTGCAGCAGGATCTTGCCCTCGACCTTGCGCAGGCAGGTCGGGCAGAGCGAGGTACAGGCGTCGTAGTAGCGGTAGGGTCGGGTCTTGGCCATGGCGCACGCTACGACCTCGGCCCGAGGCTGTCGAGCCCGGGACCAGGCACGGCAATGGGGCGCGGCATCGTTGTTGCAGCAGGGCGCGGTCGAGGCCGGGCGCCGTCGAACGTGTCAGCGCGGCCTACTTGAACACGGCCGTGCTGTTCAGGTAGCTGCCGTTGTAGCCGCCAGCGAGGAAGGCACCGCCGTTGTCGAGCGCCACCGGCGTGAACTGGATGCGCGTCTGCGCGAGGTTGGCGCTGCTCGTGATGGTGTTGGCCACCGGATCGAAGATCTGGGTCGCGTTGGTCGCGCTGCCCGTTTCGGCCGTGCCCGCGACGATGAGGATGCGGCCGTCGAGGATGCGGACCGCGCCGTGGCCACGGACCTTCACCGCGAGGGCCGGGCCATCCGAGAAGCTGTTGCTCTGCGGGTCGTAGATGCGCGTCGAGTTGGTCGGCGTGCCGCCGAGCATGCCGCCGGCCACCAGCACGCGTCCGTCCTTGAGCTGTGTCGCCGACGCCTCCCAGCTGTTGCGGATGCCGCTGCCGCCGCTCGCCAGCGTGGCCTTGTTGGTCGCTGGATCGTAGATGGCGAAGGTGTCCTCCACGCCGCCGCCGCCGATCAGGACCTTGCCGTTCGGCAGGACGAAGGCATAGGGCCGTCGACGCTGGCCGGTGCCGCCGTCGACGGCCGTGATCGAGTCGTCGCTCGGATCGAACACGACGCTGCCGGTGTGCAACGTCGTCCCGGCCACATAGCCGCCGGCGAGCAGGACCTTGCCGTTGCCGAGCAGGACGGCGGCGTGATCATGGCGCGCACCCTTGAGGGAGATGGTGGTGAAGCTCTTGTCGCTCGGCTTGAACAGCGTCGCAGAGTCGACCGGGGACGACCCTGTGGTGGCCGAGCCGCCGGCGATCAGGACCCGACCGTCGCCGAGCGCGGTCACCGTGTGGTAGACGCGCTTGATGCTCGTGTTGGTCCCTGCGTCGAAGCTGTTGCTCTGCGGGTCGTAGATGAGGACGTCGGTGAGCACGTTGTTGCCCGCCGTGTCGCCGTGCGTGACCACCACGCGGCCGTCGCTGAGCAGGACCGACGCCGTGTCGCGCCGCGAAATGCCCATGTCGTTGGACACCGCGCTGATCGAGCCGGCGCCGGCCGGGTTGTAGATCTCGGCGGTCTTGACCTGTGCGCCACCGCTCAGCCCGCCGATGATCAGGATGCGGCCATCCTTGAGCTTGACGATCTCGGCTTGGGTCCGCGAACCCGCGATGAGGTTCGGCCCGGCCTGCCAGTTGCTCGGCTTGGGATCTTCGCAGGTCAGGCCACTGTACGAGCCGGCGCAGGTGCAGACGAAGCTGCTGCCGCTGACCGCGCAGCTGCCGCCGTTCTTGCAGGGCGCCGACGAGCAGGGGGTCGTGACGCATGTCAGCGTCGGCGTCGATGTCGCCTTGCCCTTGGTCGACAGGTCGCCTTGGACGCTGGCGAGCGTGTTGCCCAGGCCCAGGACGCTGGTCGCGCCATTGCCACCTGCGCCCCAGCGCGTGCCGTCCGACTTGAGCGCGACCGCGCTATAGTACCAGGAGCCGACGTCGGCCACGCCACCGCCTGGCGCCTTGACCAGCGAGGTGCTGGTCGCGATGAAGCCGCGCCAGAGCACGCCCCCTTCATCGCTGCCGACGCTCCAGACATCGCCGTTGGTCTTGAGCAAGTTCAAGTGGAAAGCACCGACGGCGACCCGCTTCCAGTCGGTCGCCCCGGTCGCTTCTTGGCCGAACTTGTTGCAGGGGACCGGGCTGCACACGCGGGCGAGGCGTCCGTAGTCACTCTGGCCGGTGGTCCACAGCGTGCCGTTGGTCTTGATGGCGGACGAGACCAGGCGATGCGAGACGATCTGCGCAAAACCGGTGCCGTTGGTGGGCTCGCGCGTCATCGTCGTCACCTTGCTGGTGTGACCCATGCCGAGCGAGCCGAGCTCGTTCTGGCCGCAGCCCCACAGGCTGCCGTCGGTCTTGATCGCCATCGTATTGGAGAAGTTGGCGCTCAGGACGTAGGGGCTGGCGGTGGACCAATCCTTGTCGCTGCCGATCTGCGTCGGCGTCGTGGCGTCTGCGGTCGCGTTGCAGCGCTGCCCTGCAGACCAGCCGCCCCAGGCCCAGAGCGTGCCGTCCTTCTTGATCGCTGCGGTGTGGTCGTTGCCGACCGAGACGACGGCCCAATCCTTGCCGCTGCCGACCTGCTTGGGTGTCGTCTGCTGCAGCAGATCGCCGTGCCCGAGCCTGCCGTTGGCGCCGTTGCCCCAGGTCCACAGCGTGCCATCGGTCTTGATCGCCGCGGCATGCTGGCCGGCCGAGCTGACCATGGCCCAATCCGCGTCGTTGCCGACCTGCGTCTCGTCCACGCGCGGGTTGGTGTCGCCGAGGCCCAGCCGCCCGTTGGTGTTGTCGCCCCAGGCCCAGAGCGTGCCGGAGCGGATGACGAAGGAGACCGAGCCGCCGGTCGCGAGCGCCGTGGTGGCGCCGCAGAGCGCCACGCATTGACCGGCCGTGGCCGTGGCGGTCGAGCAGGTCTTGCCGCTGCCGCAGTCCTTGGCAGACATCGTGCAGCTTCCGCTCTGGGCGTCGCACGCTTCGACGGTGCAGGGGTCGCCGTCGTCACAGACCTTCGGCTTTCCGCCGCAGACCTTGTTGGCGCAGGCGTCGTTGATGGTGCAGGCGTCGCCGTCGTTGCAGCTGCTGGTGTTGGCGACGTTGCTGCAGCTGCCGGTCTTGGCGTCGCAGGCGTCGTCGGTGCACGCGTTGCCGTCGTCGCAATTCTTGGTGCTGCCCGCGCACTTGCCGGTGCTTGCGCATTGATCGTTGACCGTGCACGCCTCGGTGTCGTCGCAGACCGGCGGCGCCGGCCGCTCGCAAATGGAGCATCGCAACGTGACGAAGTCCGCGAGGTCGTTCCAGCCGGCACCGCCGTTGCGGCCGTAGTCCTCGTTGCCGCCGTTGTTGTTCGGCTCGCCGGACTGCCATTTGGTGTAGCTGAAGGGGGTTCCGTCGGACCAGACCCATTTGCCCTCTTGGGCCTCGTCGGTCATGCCGATCCAGGAGCCGTAGATGCCGGCGCACGGTGCTTGCAGGTTGTAGACGAAGGTGTCTTCGGCCGAGTTGGCGATCGACGCCAGGTGACCGCCCCAGGCGACGCACGTGGCCTCGGCCTGCTTCCATGTGACGCGGTCGGCGGCGATCGGGCCCTTGTCGTAGAGCTTGTAGCAGCTGCCGTTGAAGATGGAGCCGTCGCAGGTGGGGCGCTTGGCCTCGGTCTTGACGGTGCCGACGCAGCTGCCGTTGCTGCAGGTATCGTCGGTGCAGACGTTGTCGTCGGTGCACGTCACCGACTCGTCGACCTGGCCGTTGCAGTTGTTGTCCTTGCCGTCGCAGATCTCGCTCTGCCCGGGTGACACCTTGGGGTCGGAGTCGTCGCAGTCCTTGTCCGACGTGAAGCCGTCGCCGTCGACGTCCTTGCAGGCGCCGCAATCCTGCGCGCAGCTGGCGCACGACTCGGTGCCGTTGCAGCTGCCGTCGCCGCAGACCGGGTTCTTGGTGCAGTCGTTGGCACAGCTGTCGATGTCGACCATGTTGCCGTCGTCGCACTGTTCCTTGCCAGTCTGGACGATGCCGTCGCCGCAGACGGCGTCGTGGCATTGGTTGGTGCAGCTGTCGGTGTCGACCGTGTTGCCGTCGTCGCATTGCTCGCCGAGGCTCGCCGTCACGATGCTGTCGCCGCAGGCGCAGGTTTCGTCCACGGCGCCGTTGCAGTCGTTGTCGGCGCCGTCGCCGCAGACCTCGAGCGCGTCCGGCGCGACGGAGGCGTCGCCGTCGTTGCAGTCGCCGCCGCCTGCCGTGCAGGCCTTGGGCTTGCCGACGACCTGCACGCCCGCGGCGCAGAAGCCGTCTCCGTCGGTGTCGGCGCAAACCTCGTCGACCTTGCCGTTGCAGTCGTTGTCCTTGTCGTCGCAGATCTCCTGTGCGGGCACGACGTTGCAGCTGCCGTTGTTGCAGGTCGCGTTGCAGCCACCCTGGCTGCAGGCGGCGCTGTTGTTGACGTGCGAGCAGCCGGTCTTGGGATCGCACGCGTCGTCGGTGCAGACGTTGTTGTCGTCGCAGGAATTGGCCACGCCGGGCTGGCAGGAGCCCTTGGCGCAGACGTCGTCGAGGGTGCAGGCGCTGCCGTCGTCGCAGGCGGCGGCCGCGTCGGTGCTGGTGCAGCCCTTGGCCAGGTCGCAGACCTCGACCGTGCAGATATTGCCGTCGGTGCAGCCGTCGCGGTCTGCGCTGACGGCGACGACGTTGGTCTCGTTGAGCACGAGGAATTCCGTCGTTCCGTCGTTGTCCACGTCGAACGCGCCGGCGACCGTCGACTCGCTGAGCTCGGCCGGTGCCGCGTACAGCATCGTCGCCTTGGCCCCGCCGCCGCCGACCAGCCAGGCCACGGCGCGGACCACCTTGCTGCCGTCCTCCGCGACCAGGCCGTAGCCATCGGCCAGGCCGTCGCCGTCGAGGTCGGTCACACCCATCACGACCTGGATCCCGGCCTTGGCGCCGGTGGGGCCGTCGATGAAGGGCTCGGGCTTCAGCCCCGAGGCGAGCCACCAGCTCTGGGTGCCGTCGTTGCGGAACAGCTGCGCCGGCTCTTTGTAGGACTCCTGGTCGTTGGCGTCGACAAGGCGCTGGATCACCAGGTCGATGTCGCCGTCGCCGTCCACGTCGCCCGGCGCGACCTGGCCGCGGATCGCCTTGCCGCCCGTCGCCGCGCTGAGCTTGGCGGTGAAGGTGCCGGCGGACGGGCCCTGGACCAGCACCAAGCCGACCGAGCCGTGGGTATCGGATTGTTGGTCGACCAGGATCTCGTCGATCTGGTCGCCGTTGAGGTCGACGACGTGCAGGCGGACCTCGGAGGCGTCGTCGCCCTGCAGCTGGGGCAGGGGCGTGGCGGGCGCCGTCGTCCAGCTCGACCACGCCAGCACGCCACCGCTCACGGCGGGCGTCAGGACGCGGATCTCGCGCACCGTCACCGGGCCGAGCGGGCCGGTCTTGCGGTTCGCGAGCACCACAGCGAGCTGGTAGGTCTTGGCGTCGCCGAAGCGGCCCCACGCCAGGCCGACCGTGTGCTGCCAGTCGGTGGCCGGATCCAGCGCGGCGAAGCTGTGCACGATCGTCGGCTTGGCGAAGGTGCCCGCCGTGTTCTCGGCGACGTAGACCAACTCGCCCACCAGCGTGCCGCCGGCGCAGGGCTTGTGGCTGACGCCGCCGATGAGGAGGTCGAGGTCGCCGTCGGCGTCGACGTCGGCCAGCAGCAGCCGTGGGTCTGGCGGCGAGGTCGCGCAGCGGCTGCCGTCGGTCCAGCCCGTCAGCTTGGTCACGGCGCCGAAGCTCGCGCCCGCGCCGCCCTTGGCGACGCCGACCTCGGGCAGTTGCTCGGTCTTGGAGCCGTGCAAGGCGCCGACGATGTCGACGTCCTTGTCGCCGTCGATGTCACCGACCGCGACCGCTGGCAGGTTCGCCCAGGCGACCTTGGACACCCGCGTCAGGACCTCGGCCTTGGCCGCCGGGGCCTTGCACGCCGCCGCAGCGCAGGCCTCGCCCGTGGTGCAAGCGTTGCCGTCGTCGCAAGCGGTGCCGTCGGCCTTGGTGACGTGGGCGCAGGTGCCGGTCTTGCTGTCGCAGCTGTCGTCGGTGCAGACCTTGCCGTCGTTGCAGCTCACGACGCTGAGGATCTTGCACACGCCCTTGACGCATTGGTCGCCCTTGGTACAGGCGTCGCCGTCGTCGCAGGGCGCCGCCGTCTCGACGTTGAGGCAGCCCTTGCCGGCGTCGCAGGCGTCGAAGGTGCAGGCGTTGCCGTCGTCGCAGCCGCCCGGCTTGCCGCCCTGGCAGAGACCGTCCTTGCACGCCTCGTCCTTGGTGCAGGCGTCGCCGTCGTCGCAGGGGGCGGGGGCCTCGGCCGTCGCTGTGAGCTTGGTGAAGCTGCATGCGCCGGTCTTGGCGTCGCAACCGTCGCTGGTGCAGGCCAGGCCGTCGACGCAGGTCTTGGTCTTGCCAGCGCTGCAGGCGCCGTCCTTGCAGACCTCGAGGAAGGTGCAGAGGTCGCCGTCGTCGCAGGGCAGGGTGTTCGCAGCGTGGGTGCAGCCGGTCGTCGCGCCGCAGCCGTCGTTCGTGCAGGGGTTGGCGTCGTCGCAAGAGGTGGCCGGCCCGGCCAGGCAGAGCGCGCCGGCGCAGGCGTCGGGGCCGGTGCAGGCGTCGCCGTCGTCGCAGGGCACGGGCTTGCCGTCGGCGCTCTTGACCGGCGTGTGGCCGCAGGCGCCGGTGCCGGCCGCGCAGGTGTCGTCGGTGCACGGGTTGGCGTCGTCGCAGGCCTTGGCGGCGCCGACGCAGCTGCCGCCCTTGCACGCATCGCCGCTGGTGCAGGCGTCGCCGTCGTCGCAAGCCTTGGTGGCCGCGGTCGGCAGCGAGGTGCAGCCGTCGGCGCTGCAGGCATCGTCCGTGCAGGGGTTCGCGTCGTCGCACGAGGTGACGGCGTCGGGGATGCAGAGCGCGCCGATGCAATGGTCGCCGAGCGTGCAGGCGTCGCCGTCGTCGCAGGCCTTGCCGGCATCGCCGGTCGCGACGTGCACGCAGCCCTTGGCGCCGTCGCAGCTGTCGGTCGTGCATGCGTTGTTGTCGTCGCAGGACGTGGCCGCGCCGGCCAGGCAGACGCCGCCCTTGCAGGAGTCGCCGACGGTGCAGGCGTCGCCGTCCTCGCAGCCGCCCGCCTTGCCGGCGAGCGCGGCATCGTCCACGTGGCCGCAGCCGCCGCCTTCGCCGCAGCTGTCGGTGGTGCACGGGTTGGCGTCGTCGCAGCTCGTCACCGCCGTCGGCAGGCAGGCGCCCTTCAAACAGCGATCGCCGGTGGAGCACCCGTCGCCGTCGTCGCAGGGCGTCGCCGGGTCGTCGGCGACCGGGGCGTGGCTGCAGCCGCCCGCCGCGGCGCTGCAGCTGTCGATGGTGCAGGGGCTGCCGTCATCGCAGTCCTTGGCGCCGCCGCCGCTGCAGGTGCCGTCCTTGCAGGTCTCGCCGGTGGTGCAGGGGTCGCCGTCCTCGCAGGCTGCACCCTCGACGCAGGCCGTCGTCTCGGCGTCGTCGCTGGTCTCGGCGCTATCCTCGGCGCTGTCCTCGGCGCCGTCGATGGTGGTGTCGGCGTCGAGCTCGCCCGTGACGTCGTCGCCGCCGTTGGTCTCGTCCGGCGGCGTGCTGCCACAGGCCGCGAGCGCCCACGCCATCAGCAAGAGCAGGAGGGAACGTCGCATCTATTGCACCTTGACCTGGACGGTGACGACGAGGGTCTTGCCGTTGCCACACAGGGATTGCGGGACGATCACGCGGATCGGCAGCTCCTTGCCGACGCCGCTGGCCGAGATCGTGACGGTCGCGGCCTTCGCCGCGCAGATCGAGCTCGTCGCGGCGCAGGTCGTCGCGCCGAGCTCGACGAACGGTGCTTCGGTGCCGAACGGCACCTTCGGCGCCAGCGTGACGGTCAGGTCGCCTTGCGCCGGCACCGTGGCGCGCAGCTCGTGGCCGAGGGCGCCGGCGGGTGCGCACGTCGGGGCGTTGACCAGGGCGTTGCCGAACGCGCACAGGTCGATCTCGAGGCTGGTCGCCGAGCCCAGCGCGATCGCGCCCGGCGTCTTGCACAGCTCGGTGCTGCCGCCGCTGCAGACCTGCGCGCCGCTCTTGCAAGCGCCGGCGTCGCAGGCGTCCTGCGTCGTGCACGGGTCGCCGTCGTCGCACGCCAGCGCGACGTTGGCGTGCTGGCAGCCCTTCGCCGCGTCGCAGGTGTCGAGGGTGCAGGCGTTGCCGTCGTCGCAGCTCGGCGCCGCGCCGCCCTTGCACACGCCGTTGTCGCAGGTGTCTGCGTCGGTGCAGGCGTTGCCGTCCTCGCACGGGGCGGTGCTGTTGGTCCAGACGCAGCCCTTGGCCGGATCGCAGCCGTCGGTGGTGCAGACCGCGCCGTCGTCGCAGTCGAGCTTGCTGCTGCCAGCGGTGCACACGCCGCTGGCACAGACGTCGCCGACGGAGCAGGCGCTGCCGTCGTCGCAGGGCAAGCTGTTGTTGGCGAAGCTGCAGCCCGACGTCGCCACGCAGCTATCGGTCGTGCACGGCTTGCCGTCGTCGCAGACCTTGGCGCTGCCGCCCTTGCAGGTGCCGGCCACGCAGGACTCGTTCTCGGTGCAGGCGTTGCCGTCGTCGCAAGCGCCGCTGACGTTGGCGAAGACGCATCCCGTCGCCTTGTTGCAGCTGTCGGTGGTGCAGCCGTTGTTGTCGTCGCATGCCAGGGCGTTGCCGGGCTTGCAGGTGCTGGCGACGCACGTGTCGTTGGAGGTGCAGGCGTCGCCGTCGTCGCAGGCGCCCGCCTTCGCCGAGGTCGTGCAGCCGCTGGCCGGCAGGCAGCTGTCGCTGGTGCACGGGTTGCCGTCGTCGCAGGCCTTGACCTTGCCAGCCGCGCAGTTGCCGCCCTTGCAGGCGTCCTGCTCGGTGCAGGCGCTGCCGTCGTCGCAAGCGGCGGTGTTGGCGCCGTGGACGCAGCCGTCCGGGCCGCAGGTATCGTCCGTGCAGGCGTTGCCGTCGTCGCAGGTGTTGTTGCTGACCGGGTCGAACGCCTTGCCCTTGCAGCTGCCCGCGGCGCAGGCATCGCCGTTGCTGCACGGGTCGCCGTCGTCGCACGCGAGCGTGTTGTCGCTGTGGGCGCAGCCGGTCTTGGCGGCGCAGCTGTCGGTGGTGCAGGGGTTGCCGTCATCGCAATCCAGCAACGTCGACGGCGTGCAATTGCCGCTCTTGCAGACGCTCGCCGTGGTGCACGCGTCGTCGTCGTCGCAGGCGGCGGTGGTGAAGGCGTGGACGCAGCCGACCTCGCTGCTGCAGCTGTCGTCGGTGCAGATCTTGCCGTCGTCGCAGTTGACCGCGTTGCCGCCCTTGCAGGCGCCGCCTTCGCAGAGGCCGCCCTCGGTGCAGGGATCGCCGTCGTCGCAGGGGGCCGTGTTGGGTTGCTGCTGGCAGCCCGATTGTTCGTCGCATTGGCCCGTGGTGCAGGGGTTGCCGTCGTCACAGACGATCGCCTGGCCGCCCGTGCACGACCCGCCGCTGCAGCTGCTGCCTTCGGTGCAGGCGTTGCCGTCGTCGCAGGGGCCCGTCGTCGGCGTCGCGCTGCACACGCCGTCCTTGCAGCTGTCGAGCGTGCAGGGGTTGCTGTCGTCGCAGGTGATCTGATCGCAGCTGGCGGCCAGGGCCAGCGCCTCGACGTAGTCCTGGATGTCGTCGTTGCAGCCGACCGACACCAGCGCGGCCACGAGCCACGCCGCCGACACCGCGCGCAGGCGAGCCGCTGGTCCCTGGCGCGGCGGCACGACGGCCCCGGCGCGGATTCGCGAATCGATCGGAACCATCGATGGTCGTCGTTCGAATCTGCGTCGACCGCGCGGTGGACTCCGTCGCTGGCGTCAGATCCATGTCTCTCTGTGCAACCTAGCCAATCCGCGCCGATCCTGCCACCTCCATCGCGGCCGGTTTTGCACGTTCGTCGGCGCCGGGCTCTGCTGCGGCGGCCTCGCAGCTACCAACCACCTGCGACATCGATCACGAGGCGGCCCTTGCGTCCACCCGCCTTGAGCGCGGCGATCGCGGCGGCCCCATCGCGGACGGCGAAGCGTCGCTCGATGGCCACGGGCAGCCCCGCCGCCAGCCAGCCGGCCAGCTGCTCCAGATCGGCGCGGCGGCTCTGGACCACGACGAAGCCGGCGCGCCGCCCGCCAACCAGCGTCCGCAGCTTGGCCAGGGCGAAACCCGGCGACGGCAGCGTCGTGACGTAGGCGCCGTCCTTGGCCAGCACACGCACGACCTCGCCGTACGAGACCAGGCCCGGCGTGTCGAAGATCACGTCGTAGGGGCCGCCCTGGCCGTAGGGATCGCCGGCGCCGCGGTCGAGCACCTCGTCGGCGCCGAGCTCGCGCACCATCGCCGCCGTGCTGGCGCTGCACACCGCCGTGACGTGCGCGCCCAGGCGCTTGGCGATCGCCACCGCCAGCGAGCCGACGCCGCCGGCCGCGCCGATCACCAGCACCCGTTGGCCGGCCTCCAGGCCGCCGACGTCACGCAGGGCCTGCAGCGCCGTCAGGCTCGGCGTGGCGGCGGCAGCGGCGGTGGCGAAGTCGACCGCGTCGGGCAGCGTGGCGATCGCGTCAGCACCGACCACGGTCTGCTCGGCGAAGCTGCCGTGGCGCGTGCTGCGCTGGTACTGCTGGAAGCCAAAGACGCGGTCGCCGACCAACACGCCCGTGACGCCCGGGCCGATCGCGTCGACCACGCCCGCGAGATCGTAGCCGGGGATCAGCGGCCGCGGCCGCGCATGCAGGAAGCGGCCGGCGAACTCGCCCTCCAGCACCTTGTGGTCGGCCGGGTTCACCGCGGCTGCATGCACCACCACGCGCACCTCGCCGGGGCCGGGGGTGGGCGTCGCCACCTCTGCGACGCGCAGCGCCCCGAGCGCGCCGATCGAATCTGCTGCCAACGCCTTCATCGCGACCTCCTGCTGCCCGCACCGCGCTGGCTACCAGACACGCGTCGCGCCCCGTTGGCAAGCCCGCGCCCCGTTGGCAACCCCGTGCCCCGTTGGCAACCCCGTGCCCCGTTGGCAACCCCGTGCCTCGGGTGCGACGCGGCCCGTCGCCTTGACGCGCTCGCACGGCTGTCGGTAGCGTTCGCCCAACGATTCTCGATGGCCTGGCCTCGGCGCGAGGCTTGTAGGAGCCAGATGCTTCACTCGCCGCCTCGTCCCTGCTGCTCCGCGCTGGCGCTCCTCGTCGTGCTGGGCCTGTTGGGGACCACGCTGCCGGCCACGGTCGCTGTCGCGGCGCCCAGCCGGCAGGATCTGACTGCCGCCGAAGCGATGGCGACCAAGGGCGCGGCGTACTTCAAGAGCGGCGTCTATGGCCAGGCGGTCGACGCCTTCATGCAGGCGTTCACGCTCTCGGGCCGGCCGCTGATGATGTACAACGCGGCGCGTGCGCACGAAGAGGCCGGCCAGCTCGCCGAAGCGAGGGCGTTGTTCTTGCGCTACGTCGGCCTCGAGGGCGTCCCCGCCGACGCCAGGGCCGAGGCCCAGCAGCGCATCGCCAACCTCGAGGCGCGGATGCGCGCCAACGGCACCACGACGACCGGTGCGGCCGCTCCGGCCAGCGTCGCCGCCGAAGCGGGCGGCGGATGGCCCCTCTGGCGCGTCGTCGGCGCTGGCGCGCTCGGCGCCGGGGCCGTCGCGACCTACCTCATCGCGCGTGGCGCGACCGAGGACGCCAACGCCATCGACGTCCGCTCCGAGGCCGACAAGAAGGCCTACCTGGAGCACGCCGACACGGCGCGGACGTGGCGGGGCGTCTCGATCGGCCTCGCGGTCGGCGGCGTCGCCATGGCGACCTGGGCGGTCGTCGACGCGCTCGCGACGGCCAAAGCTGCGGCCCAGGGTCCCACCGACGCGGAGGATCGGCACTGGACCGTCGGCCCGCTGCTGACATCCGATCGCACCGGCTTGCTCGTCGCCGGGCGGTTCTGAACGGGGGCGAACGTGACAAGGACCTGCCTGCGGACCTCGCTGTCGTGGACGACGATCGCCGCCGCCCTGCTCATGGCCGGCTGCCTCGACCTCGCGACCGAGGCGGAGCTCGACAAGGCGATCGCCGCCCACCAGGACGCGGACGATCCCGACGTCGCCGTCGACAGCGGCGCCGGCGATGGCGCCGCGACCCCGGATGGCAGCGATCCATCCGACGCCGACGCGTCCGCTGACACGACGGCGGGCGACACGGCGACCGACCCCGACACGGCCGAGCCGGATGACACGGCCGCGCCGGACGATACGGCCGCGCCAGACGACACGGCCGCAAGCGACGCGATCGCGACCGACAGCGCAGAGCCGGCAGACACCGCCGAGGACGTGCTGGCAGACGCGGTCGCGGACGCGGTCGCGGACACGGTCGCGGATGCCGGGACAGACACCGGGGCAGACACCGCAGCGGACACGGCCGCGGACACCGTCGCAGACACCGCGGCGGACACGGCTGCGGACACCGTCGCAGATACGGGGCCCGACACCGGGCCGCCGAGCGACGTCGTCGGGGATGTCGGTCCGCCGCCGGACGCCGGCACCAAGGTCTGCACCCCCGGCGCAAAAAGCTGCCAGGGCGACAAGATCGAGGTCTGCAACCCCGCGGGCACCGCCTACCAGCCCGGCGACGACTGCGCGGCCGCCGGCAAGGCCTGCCTGCAAGGCGCCTGCGTGGCCTGCAAGCCCGGCAGCGTCCAATGCGACGGCGACGCGCTCGCCACCTGCGCCGCCGACGGGTCGGCCTGGACCACGGCCCCTTGCGGCGACGGCGTCGGCTGCGTCGCCTGGAGCTGCCAGGCCGGCGCCTGCAAGGCCGGCGACGACACGCTCTTCGACGTCTCGCTGTCGCCAACGCTCAGCGCCATCGGCTCGCTGCAGGACGTCGCGAAGCTCTCGGACGGCACCTACATCGCCGTTGGCCTGATCGGCTCGTCCTCCGGCAGCTGGCAGGTCCACTTCGACGCCGCGGGCAAGGTCCTGTGGCAGAAGGACGAGACAGGCGCTCGCGCCGCCCGAGTCGCCGCGACCGACGACGGAGGCTGGGTCTGGACCGACGTCGACGGCGTCGTGCACAAGTCGGCCTCCGACGGTACGGCCGGCTGGACCGTGAAGACGGGCAGCGGCGCGCTGCTCGGCGGCATCTTCGTCCGGGAGCTGCTCGGCGGCGATCTGATCGTCGTCGGCGCGGGCGCCTACAAGAACGTCTGCGTCGACTGCCCGGGCGGCACCCAATGCGGCGTGCAAGGCCACCAGGCGCCGGTCGCGCTGCGGCTCAAGCCCGACGGCACCACCGTCTGGAAGAAGACCCTCGACGCGATGGTGCCGAGCGGCACGACGTCGGGGGCGCGGCTCACCGACGTGCTGCCCCGGGCAGACGGCGGCTTCATGGTCCTCGGCTACCGCTGGCCCGACGCGAATTGCGGCAATCCGGCCTACACGACGGTGTTGATGCGGGTCGACGGCAACGGCAACCAGGTCTGGATCAAGCAGCCGCTCAACGCTGGGGCTCCGCACCGGGCCGTCATCCTCAAGGACGGCTCCACCGTGGTCAGCGGGCCGGGCGCGGTGCTGACGCGCGTCGAGCTCGATGGCCAGAAGTCGTGGGTCACCGCGCCGATCTTCCCCGGATCCACGTACAGCCACCTCGCCCTGCTGCCCAATGGGGACATGTTCGTCAGCATGACCGCGTCGACGTCGAGCGGCTTCGCCCGGGTCCGGGCCGATGGCGGCGTCGTCTGGAAGATCGGCCAGACCGGCACGGGCATCACGCGCGCGACGTTGGTCGAGGCGCCGCAGATCCTCGCCGTCGGCCAGGACGTCAACAAGAAGGGCTGGATCCGCCGCTTCGACCTCTGGACCAACGGCACCTGCAACGGCTCTGGCGCCTGCTACGCCAAGGCCACCGACGGCTGCGACGACAGCGATCCCTGCACGCTCGACCAGTGCACGCTCGGCAACTGCTCGCATACCGCGACGCCCGATGGCACGCCCTGCGGCGGCACCAAGGTCTGCAAGGCCGGCGCCTGCTCGACGCCGTAGCCGCGCGTCCGGGGCGGCGACGCGGCTGGCCGCGGTGTCAGTCCTGGTCGCGGTAGAAGCGGATCTTGAACAACGCGATGCGCACCGCGACCGGCTCACCGCCGCGCGTCCCCGGTCGGAATCGACAGCGCCGCAGCGCCGCGATCGCGGCCTCGTCGAGGCCGTGGCCCAAACCGCGCAGCACCTTGATGTCGCGCGTGCTGCCGTCGGCGTCGACGATGAGCTCCAGCTCGACGCTGCCCTCGATGCCGGCGGCGCGGGCCGCGTCGGTGTAGCTGGCCTCGCAGCGGCCGATCGGCAGCGGCATCTTGCTGACTTCGTCCACCGGCACCGGCGGCGCACCGCGCAGCGCCTTCGCCGGGCCTTTGGCGCCCTCCTTGGCCACGCGTTCGCCCTGCAGCGTGTTGCCGGTCTGCACCGCGGGGCCGTTGCCCGCGGCAGACGTCGTCGCCACGTCGACGCCGAACACGGGCTCGGCGTCCGGATCTGCGTTGGCGTCGGGCCGCTCGGTCGCCGGCGTCGGTCGATCGCTCTGCACCGGCTTGGCCGAGGGCCGGGCCTTGGCCACGGGCTTGATCTTCGAGCGCACCTTGGGCGGCTCCGGCGGCGTCGGCTTTGGCTCGATCACCTCGGGCGGCGGCGGCTCGGGCGTCGGCTCCGGCTCGGGCGGCGGCGGCTCCGGCGCGGGCGGCGGCGCGGGCGGCGGCTCGGCGGGCGGCGCGACCAGGCGCACCTCGACCCGCGTCGGCTTCGCCAGGATCGCCCGCGGCGGCAGGCCCTGCAGCAGCGCCGCGAGCGCGGCGTGCAGCAGCCACGAGGCCGCGACGAAGGCGATGGGCCGCAGCAGGCGCATCTACGGCGTCTCCGTGGCCTTCGGCGTGCCCGGCGCGATGCGTGCCGCCGGGTCGATCTGGATGGCGAAGCTGCCCACGCCGAGGCTGCGCACCAGGTCAAGCAGCCAGACCACGCGGCCATGGGCGACGCCCTTGTCGCCGGCGATGAGCACCGTCGCCTTGGGGTCGAGGCGCATCGCGGCCCGGATCTCCGCGCTCAGCGCCGCGGCGTCGGTGGGCTTGCCGTCCAGGAACATGCCGCCGTCGGCCGTCAGCGTCACCGCCAGCGTCCGCACCTGCGGCGTGCTGCCGGTCGCCGCCTTGGGCAGGTCGACCTCGATGGCCTGGCGCGCGATCAGGTTCGCCGTGAGCATGAACACGATCAGCAGCACCAGGACGATGTCGACCAGCGGCGTGACGTTGATCTCGGTGATCATGCCGCGTTTGCGCGCTCCACCTGCCATGGTTGCCTCCGCTGCCGTCGCCCGGCCGCGTCTTGATGCCTCGTGGGGCCGCCTGCGTCACGCCGCCGGATCGCGCTCGACCGCGGCGTCGGCCCGCTTCGCCTCCAGGAAGGCCAGGATCTCGTGACCCAAGGCCTGCGCCCCGGCGACGCAGCGCTCGACGTGGCGCGACGCGGTGTTGTAGGCAGCGACCGCGGGCAGGGCGACCAGCAGGCCGACGCCGGTGGCGACCAGGGCCTCGGCGATGCCCGCCATCACCGACGCCGCGCCTTGCGCCGTGTTCGCCGACAGGTCGTCGAAGGCGCGGATGATGCCGAGCACCGTGCCGAACAGGCCGATGAACGGGGCGTTGCTGCCGAGCGTGCCGAGGAAGGCCAGGCCACGCTCGTAACGCAGCCGCTCGCGCTCGACCGCGGCCTCGATGTGCTCGCGGACCGCGTCGGCGCCCTCCTCGGCGTAGGTCAACGCGGCGCGCGCGACCACGGCCTCCATCGAGGGCTGGCCTTGCAGCGTGCCCAAGGCCGACGTCGCGCCACCACGCCGCAGCGTCGCGACACACGCGGCCAGCGCGGCGCCCGGACGTCGCTCGCGGACGAAGAAGACGAGCCGTTCGAGCATCTGCGCCACCGCGAGCACCGACAGGCCCAGCAGCAGCCAGAGCACCCAGCGTGAACCAAGGCGCAGCATCAGCTCGAGCAGCTGCGCGTCGACGGTCGATTCGACTGCCGCGCCCGCGCCTTGGGCGGCGGTGACGGCGACGTGGGCGGCTTCGGTCGGGTTCATCGGGGCTCCTGAGGGGCTGCGGCCTCGCGACGACGGCGTCAGAGCCGCGCGCGCAGACCGATCGTGGGCAGGACGTAGCGCAAGGTCGCGCCGGGGGTGATCTCTTCGGGCATCAACGCGACGTTGGTCAGGTCGACGTAGAAGTCGAGCAGCCAGCGCTTCCAGACCGCGCGCTTGTCGATGCGCAGGTCGACGCGGGCGTAGCCGGCGCCGCGCGCCGTGTTGTACCCGGCCGTCGTCGTCGCGGGTTTGCCGGATTGGTAGGCAAGGCGCAGGCCGACGTCCCAGTTGCGCGGCAGCTGCAGGCCGGCGACGACGTTGAGCAGGTGCGTGCGGTCGAAGTCGTAGGGCGCCCAGCCCGCCGCCTTCTCGCGCTCCGAGAGCGAGAGCGTGTAGCTGATCCAGCCGTAGGGCCCGTTGCGTGACTGCTTGCGCAGCAGCAGCTCGAGGCCCGTCGCGCGGCCGCGTTGGCCGGCGAACAGGCGATCGAACGCCTGCTGCGCGGTCGGCGTCGCGGCCTCGGCGCTCGGGTTCAGCAGCTGCGTCTGGGCCTGGGTGATGACGCTGCTCGGGTTCACCTCGAGGTCGAAGACCACGGGATCCATCCAGTTGAAGTAGCCCTCGACCCCGAGCGAGACGCCCTGGCCGACCCCGAGTTCAGCGCCGAGGCTGGTCTGCACCGCGGCGAGCAGGCCGTAGCGCAGCGGCAGCATGTCGAGGCCCGGCAGCGGCAGGAACAGACGCGGCGGCTGATGGAACAGGCCGATGCCCGCCTTGAGCCAGCTGGCGCGGTCGTCGTCGGCCGCCGCGTCGCGCGCAGCGACGGCGGCGGCGCCGGTCGCCTCGTCGGGCAGCCGGGCCGCATCGAAGCCCGGCAGGTGCAGCACGCCCAGGCGGTAGCGCGCCGAGATGCGCGGATCGGCGGCCAGGACGTCGGTCGTACCGTCGCTGCGCCAGTCCACACGCACACCCGGCCGCACCAGCCAGCGCGGCGTCGGCCGCCAGAGCGCCTCGGTCAGGGCAGTGGCCACGCTGATGCGGCGGATGCCGGCGGTGAGGTCCTGCAGGCCCGACGACGTCGCGCTGCCGCCGCCACCGCCGCCGCCACCGCCGCCCAGGTTCGTCGTGGGGCCCTCGATCACCTCGGTGTCGTGGACGATACCCTCGAGGCCGCCGACCAGCTCCAGCCGGGGCGTCGCCTGCACCGTGCTGCGCAGCGTCGGCTCGAGGACCCATTTGCGCAGCTCGGTGCCCCCGGTCAGGGTCGTGTCGAGCCCGGCGACCACGCGCGCGGTGTGCACCGCTCGGCCCCGGCTGAGGTGACCGCGCAGATCGACGCGGTGGAAGCCGAGCTGCAGCACGGGCACGAGCGTCGGGTTCGGATCGTTCGGCGGCGTGCCGGGCGCCGGGCCCTCGACCTCGTCCCACGCGCCGAAGACGAAGGCGGTGTAGCCGTTGTTGGCGTCGCCGCCGTCCAGGCGCGCCTGATAGTCCCAATAGCTCAGCGACGCCTGGTTGGTCGCCAGGCTCAAGATCACGCCGGGGTAGCCGACGCGGCCAGCCAGCGTCAGCGTCGCCCCGAGCGCCGGGATCGGCTGGCGCACCAGGCCGCCGGCCTGCAAGGCATTGATGTCGAAGTCGAGCAGCGATTCGTCGGGCCGTGCGCGCCGCGTGCGGCCGTCGATGATGCCGGCGGTGTAGCCGCCATAGAGCACCGGCGCGCCGCCGGGATAGAAGCGGATCTCCTCGATGAAGTCGGGGTGGATCACCGACGGTCCGGCCAGCAGGTGGAACAACATCGGCACGCGCGTCCCGTCGATCAAGAAGCCCGTCGAGCCCGGGCTCGCGCCGCGCACCACCGGCAGCGGCAGCAGCGACATGATCGACGAGACGCCGGGCAGGGTGCCGACGACGCGGAACGGGTCGCCAAACGTGCCGGGCACCTGGTGGATCTCGCGGCCGCGCAGCGTCACGCGCGAGAGCTCCTCGCGGCGCTTGGTGTCGAAGACCACGATCTCGTACGGATCGTAGCGCTCGCGCTCGACGTGGTAGGCGACGGCGAGCTGCTGCCCGGCGGCCAGGGTCTCGCGCTGCAGGTAGGGCAGGTAGCCGCTGCCGTGCAAGGTGATCCGGGCGTCGCCCGCGGGTAGGGGCAGCTCGAAGCGGCCGCGGTCGTCGGCCTGGACGCGGTAGCGGCGGCCGTCGACCTCGGCGGCGACGGTCATGCCCTGGGCCGGCGCGCGGGTGCCCTTCTCGATCAGCCGGCCGCGCAGGCTGGCGCTCAGGGGCGGGCCGCCGTCGGCGGGGCGAGGTGCCGGGGGCGGTGGTGGCAAGAAGGTGTGCGTCAGCGTGATGCCGACGGTCACGGGCTTGCCGCCGTAGCGACCCGGGCGGAACGTCCACTGCGTCGCGGCCGCGATGACGGCGTCGTCCCAGGGCGGCCGCGGTGGATCCAGGCGTTCGACCCGCCGCACCTTGCCGTCCGCGCCGACGATGATCTTGACCCGGACCACCACGGGCTCAGTCAGGGCGGTCGCTTCGGCCGGCAGCGCGATCGGCGCTTGGGGCGTCACCGCGACCGGTGGCTCCAGCGCCGGCTGCGCCTGCGGCCCGGCCGCGTCCTGCGCCCACGAGGGGCCGGCGACCAGGCAGAGCGCCAGCGCCGCCAGGCCGACCCGCCACGGTTGCGCCCGCAGACGTGGCGCGCGGGTGGTCATCGCCATGCGACCACCCAGATCAGCGCGGCGCCCAGGTGCGGCCACCACTGGCGGCGCACGATCGCCGTCGCGCTGTCGGGCTCGACCCGGCCGGTGTCGTCGACGCAGAGCGTGCGTTGGCCGTCGGCGACCAGATCGAGCCCGGTGGACGCCAGCGGTCCGATCCGCCAGCGCCAGCTCGCGCGCAGGCTCGCCGCGGCCCCGACGCCGGCACAGCTCGGCAGCGGCGGCGACGCGTCGGCCATCGTCAGCGGCGCCACCAGGGCGTCGCGACCTGCGCCGTCGACCTCGGCGCGGCCGGTGCCCCCCTCGACGATGCCGGCCGCGCCCAGGCCGAGCGCGAGCTCCAGCGTCGGCGTCAGGTGCCAGACCGGCTCGACCAACGCCAGGTAGCGCAGCCCGAGCAAACCGACGCCCGGATCGCCGGTGACGCCGGCGTAGCGGATGCTGGCGAGCAGCGACCAGTCGGCGTCGAGGCGGGCACCCGCGCGGACCACGACGCCCCAGCCGCTGCCGGACGGCGCGCCGCCCAGGCCGTGCAGGCCGCCGTAGCTGGCGCCGAGCTCCAGGCGAAAGCCCGGGCTGGCCCAATCCTCGGCCGGCGTCGAGGTCGCGAGCGAGGCGCGTGGCTCCGGCTCTGCCGCGGTCTCGCTCGCGTCCGCAGCGTGCGCGGGCCGGATCTGCGCCCCGATCGCCACGACGAGCGTGGTCAGCGCCACCAGAAGCGGGCGGGTCGCGGCGAGCGTCCGGCTCAAGGCGCGGCTCCGTCCGTCGCACAGGGCCACCAGCTCGGCGGCGTCGCCGCGAGATCCCAATCCGGCTTGTCGCAACCCGGGTCGTTGCGGCAGCCGCGCAGGACGTAGTGGCGCAGGGCAGGGCAGCTGTCGCTCGGGTAGCCGACGACGAGCGCGATCTGCGGCGGCTGCGCGCCCGTCTCGCCGGCCTCGCCGCCGCGCTTGCCGCCGCCACGGCCGGCACCGCCGCCCAGCAGGCCACCGAGGGTGCCGCCGCCGACGTCACCGACCGGCACACACGCCCAGGGCAGATCCTTCAGCCAGCCGGCCTCGCTCGGAGGTGCGCGGTAGATCGACGCGCCCGTGCCGACGCCGCTGCGTCTGCTCAGCACGCATGCCACCGACTGCAGCGTCGCGGTGGCCTCGCGCGCCAACGTCACCTCGACCTGTGGCGTCGCGCCCGCGCCCAGCGGCGTCTCGACGCAGCCGGTCGTCGTCGGCAGCGATCCGGCGGCGAAGGCCTTGACCGCGTCGATCAGGCCGAACCCGTCGGCCTTCAGCAGCGAATACCCCGTCGGCGGCGCCGGGCAGCCGTTGCGCGGGTAGAACGCCGACGCAGCGTCGAAGGCGCCCTCGCGAAAGGCCAGGCGCGTGTCGGGCACGGTCATGCTGCGGAAGCTGGCGGCGTGGATCGTGTCGTGGGTCGGCTCGTCGCCGTCGTCCTCGTCCGGCGCGCGGTCGGTGGCGCCGTCGCCGCCACCGCTGGTCGTGCCGTCGCCGCTGAGTCCGCCGTCGCCGCTGGGTCCGCCGTCGCCGCTGGGTCCGCCGTCGCCGCTGGGGCCGCCCCGGCCCCACCAGGGGAACCGGATGCCGAGCCGCTCGTCCCGGTCGTGGTCGTCGTAGAGCACGATCGTCGCGTAGCCGATGCGCGCCGTCAGGTCACCGACCATCACGTCCGCGCTCGGCAGCGTCTTGAGCACGATGGTCGCGGTCCCGTCCGGGGCGAGCGGCGCGCTCTCGCCCGTGCCTTCGGGGAAGAAGCCGAGCGGGTCGCGGCAGCCGCGCTCGACCACCGCGGCCAGGCTCGCTTCGGTCGGCAGGCCCAGCGCCGCTGGCAGCATCGCGCTCCAGCAGAACGTCTCGCCGATGGTCTGGCCGCCCCAGATCAGCGCGACCCGCGGCGCGATCAGGTCCGACGTGTCCGTGCCCGGCGCCAGGCGCACCACCAGCGTCGCCAACGGCGTCTGCTCGTCCTGCAGGCCGGCGACGCCGTCGTTGCAGCCCGACAGGGCCCAGGCCGTCAGCAGCGAGGCGACCGCGCGCAGCGTCCGCGTCAAGGCAGCCATGCAGCCTCCAGGGTGCCGAGCGCGCCGACGCCGGTGGCGGCCTCGCCAAGGTGGACGCTCGGGCCGACGCGCAGGCGCACGCCGACATGCCCGACGATCCGCAGCGCCACGCCCACCTGCAGCTCGGCCCCAGGCACCAGGGCCAAGCCGCTGCTGTGGATGCCGCCGTCGACCAGGCGCTCGGATTGGTGGCGCAGCCGTGACTCCCACACCGTCGTCGCGCCGAGGCCCAGGCGCAGCAGCCACCGGCCCCGGCCGCGCTCCAGCTCACCGTCGACGACCAGGCGAACGCGCAGCTCGTCCTGGGTGACCTGCCACGAGGGGCTGTGTTCGACGGCGCGCAGCCAGAGCAGCTCGGCGCCCGCGGCCAGCCGCGTCGATCCGGCGTCGGCGATGCGCAGCGGCGTCGCGCTCAGCGTCAGCCCTTGGCCCAACGCCGCAGGCAGCATCGCGGGTTGCCCGGCGGCCAGGCCCAGGCCCACCGAATCCGGTCCGGCCGGCGGGGCGGCGCGCGCGACGCTCTGCGCGTGGTCGTGCGCCTCGGCGCGCCCGGCGGCCAGGGCGGGGCCCGTCGCGGCCAGCACCGCAGCGGCGAAGCCGAACGCGCACCGCAGCGCGGGGCTCGGTCGAGGCGGACGGCGATGCGGCGCGGCGGTCGGCACGGGCTTGCTCCCGCCCACCCGGAGCCGTCCGGGAGGCCGCTCGAGCCTCGCAACTTCGGCGCGCCGCGTCCAATCGGCCACGGTGCAGCGACACAAGGACGCCGACTTGCCGCGCCGGTCGGCCAGGCGCGCGGCGCGGCTCTGGTGGCTGGTCAGCCCGGCAGGCCGAAGAACCGGCGCATGCGCACGAGCACGTCCGTCTCCTCCTGGCGCAGCCGCGTGCCGCGGGTCTTGTCGTCGAGCTTCTCGCGCGCCGCCAACAGGCCGACGCGCCGGCCGGCGAGCAGGTTGGCGATCGGGCCCGCGAATTCGGGCCGCTTGCGCAGGACCTCCTGGAAGGCTTCTTTCTCCAGACGCCAGCACTCGACGTCGGAGATGGCGACGGCGCTCGCGGCGCGCGGCTCGCCCGTCAGCAGCGACATCTCGCCGAAGACCTCGCCCGGGCCGAGCACGGCGACCTCGGTCTCCAGACCGTCCACCGCGACACGCACGCTGACCTGGCCGTCGAGGATGCAGTAGAGCCAATGCGCCTGCTGGCCCTGGCGGGTGATCACCTCGCCGCGGGCGAACGGCGAGTGGATCAGCGCGTCCGCGAGCTCGTCGCGCTCGACGCCGGTCAGCGGCTGGAAGATCGGCACGTTCTCGAGCGCGGCCAGGCGCTTGGCGTGGTCGGCCTGGCGCTTGCGCTCGCGGCGCTTGCTGTTGTCTTCCGTCATGAAGATGGCGTGCGCCGGCAGCGCCAACGGGATGCTCGCGCGCTCGAGCGCCGCGTACAGGCGCAGGCGCACGGCGCAGTCGGTCGGATCGTCGGCGGCCAGATCCGTCAGCCAATAGCGCACGGCGTAGCGTGCGACGCTGTCGGTGTAGTCCATCAGCACGCAGTTGGGGATCGGCGAGGCGCTGACGTTCTCGATCGGCGCGCCGCGCATCGCGGCGTGCACGACCTCGATCACGCGCGAGGGAGCGTAACGGAAGTCCACCTGGAACCAGACCCAGCGCCGCCATTGTCGCGGCTGGCCGGCGCGTCGGCCCAGCACCACCACGGCCTCTTTGACCAGGCGGCTGTTGGGGATGAGGATCGTCTCCCAGTTGCGCGACTCGAGCGCGGTGTAGCGCCAGCGGATCTCCGAGACACGGCCCGTGATGTCGCCGACCTTGATCCAGTCGTCGACCCGGATCGAGCCGTCGAACTGCAGCGTCAGGCCGCCGAGCGTGTTGCCGAGCGTGTCCTGCAGCGCCAGGCCGATCACCGCCGTCAGCACCGCCGAGGTCGCGATGATGCCGGTCAGGTCGAAGCCGGCGCGGGCCGCGACGATGCCCGTCAGGATCATGCCGACCACGGCGACGAAGATGTCTTCGACCAGGCGCAGGATGCCGACGCCCATGCGCGGCAACAGCACCTCGAACACCAGGCTGGCGAAGGTCAACAGCGAGACCCAGGCGAAGCCCAGGTGCACGACCAGCCGCGCCTCGTCGATCAGCGAGCTATGGTAGACCGCCGCCAGGGAGGCCGCCGCGACGCCGAGGCAGTGCAGCACGAACGAGCCCACCAGCACGCGCACGCCGCGGTGGTCGGTGCGCGCGAGGCGCTGGCTCACCATGGTCAACGCGACCAGGACCAGCGCGGTGATGGTGCTTCCTGCGGACCCTTCGCGGATGAACGCTGCGAGCAACTCGGGCAAGTCGGAGTCCTCCCACCAGGACGGCCGCGCGGCCAGCCTGGGGGGCGTCTGGTCGATCTCGGCGTCGTGCCAGAGGTCTGGCGTATGCCGGGCTTTGTGTCAAGTTTGTGACGGCGGCTCGGGCGCGGCGCGGCCCGCCCCTTCCCGCGCCGGGCGCAGCGCGGCATCCTGCGGCGGCAGAGGAGGTCGCAGATGCGCCACGTGCGAGCCCACATCGACGGTCGAGCCCACGAGCGCGTCGGCGCGACGTTCCCGCTCTACGAGCCGCATACGGGCCGCCAGGTCGCGGTGGTCGACGAGGCCAGCGCCGACGAGGTCGACGCCGCCGTCGGCGCGGCGCGGGCGGCCTTGCGGGGCCCGTGGGGCACGATGCCGCGGGCCGAGCGGCTGCGGCTGCTGCGCGCCGTCGCTGATCGCATGGACGCCCGCCGCGACGAGCTGCTCGCGCTCGAGGTCCGCGACACCGGCAAGCCCGTCAGCTTCGCCGGCACCGTCGACATCCCGCGCGGCGCGGCGAACTTTCGCGTCTTCGCCGACATCGTCGCCGCCGCTGGCGACGAGGCCTTCCACCAGGACACCCCCGGTGGTGGCCACGCCGTGCACATCACCCGCCGCGCCCCGGTCGGCGTCGTTGGCGTCATCTGCCCGTGGAACCTGCCGTTGTTGTTGATGACCTGGAAGGTCGCGCCGGCGCTCGCCGCAGGCAACACGGTCGTGGTCAAGCCCAGCGAAGAGACGCCCTCGACCGCGGCGCTGCTCGGCGAGATCATGGCCGAGGTCGGCGTCCCTCGCGGCGTCTACAACGTCGTGCACGGCTTCGGCCCGGGCTCGGCCGGCGCGCACCTGGTGGCGCATCGCGGCGTCGACGCCATCACCTTCACCGGCGAGTCGTCGACCGGCCGCGCGATCATGGCCTCGGCCGCGCAGACGCTCAAACGCGTCAGCTTCGAGCTGGGCGGCAAGAACCCGGCCCTGATCTTCGCCGACGCGGATCTGGACGCCGCGGTCGCCGGCACGCTGCGCTCGGTCTACAGCAACTGCGGCCAGGTCTGCCTCTGCACCGAGCGGGTCTACGTCGAACGGCCCGTGTTCTCGGCCTTCGTCGAGCGCCTGGCCGCCGGGGCCACCGCCTTCCGCTTGGGCGCTCCGCACGACGCGGCCACGACGCTGGGGCCGCTGATCTCGTCCACCCATCGCGACAAGGTGCTGTCGTACTACGACCTGGCCCGCGCCGAGGGCGCCGAGGTCGTGGTTGGCGGCGGCAGGGCCAGCGTCGAGGCCGGGCAGGTCCACGGCGACGCGCTGCGCGACGGCTATTGGGTGCTGCCGACCATCTGGACCGGACTGCCCGACGACGCCCGCTGCAACCGCGAAGAGGTCTTCGGCCCGGTCTGCCACATCGCGCCCTTCGACGACGAGGCCGAGGCCGTCGCCCGCGCCAACGACACCGACTACGGCCTCGCCGCCGCCGTCTGGACCCAGAACCTCGCCCGCGCCCATCGCGTCGGCGCGGCGCTGCAGGTCGGCATGTGCTGGGTCAACACCTGGTACCTGCGGGATCTGCGCACGCCCTTCGGTGGCTGGAAGGCCTCCGGCATCGGCCGCGAGGGTGGCCACTACTCGCTCGACTTCTACACCGAGCTGCAGAACCTCACGATCCAGCTCTGAGCCGCCGCGTGCGCAGCCGCCGAGGATTCGATGACCCACGCCCCCTCTGCCCCGCCGCTCGCGCCGACGATCCAGCGCGCCATCCGCCACGACGGCGCCGGCGCGCTCGCCCACTACCCACACGCGGTGCGCGTCGGCGACCTGGTCTTCGTCAGCGGCACCAGCTCGCGGCGACCCGACGGCAGCCACGAGGGCGTCGAGCTCTTGCGCGACGCCTCTGGCGCGGTGGTCGAGGCCCGCTTCGACACCAAGGCCCAGACCGCGGCGGTGCTGCGCAACATCGACGGCCACCTCGCCAGCGTCGGTCTCGGCCTCGCCGACCTCGTCGACGCCACGGTCTTCCTGGTCGACATGGCCGACTACGCCGCGATGAACGCGGCCTGGAACGAGGCCTTCCCCGACCCCCGCGCCGCGCCCGCACGCACCACCGTGGCTGTCGCGGCGCTGCCGCATCCGAACCTGCGGGTCGAGATCAAGGCGACCGCCGCCGGTGCCGCTCGTCGCTGATCGTCCCCTCGGCCGTCGCCGCGACGGCGTCGCCCCGTCCCGCCCAGGAGTGCCCCGATGCCCGCCACGCGATTCGACATGCTGCAGACCCCCGCGCTCACGGGCATGGGTCCCCTCTCGCTCGACGAGGCCCAGGTCGACGCCCTCGCCGCCGAGCTCGACGCCGCGTTGACCAGCGCCGAGGCGGTGCCGCCCCTGGTCGGCCGGATCGACGGCTTCACCCTGGCCGACGCCTACGCCGTCGCCGGGGCGGGGCTGCGCCTGCGCGAGAAGCGTGGTGCCCGCCGGATCGGCGCCAAGATCGGCCTGACCAGCGCTGCCGTCCAGCGCCAGCTCGGCGTCGACAGCCCCGACTTCGGCGGTTTGCTCGACACGATGGCGGTCGCCGACGGGGGCGTGTTCTCGCTCTCGGGCGCCATCGCCGCACGCGCCGAGGCCGAGATCGCGTTCGTGCTCGGCGCCGACCTGCCGCGCACCGGCCACACCGCGGCGTCGGTGCTGCGCGCGATCGCCTACGCCCTGCCGGCGATCGAGATCGTCGACTCGCGCGTGGCGAACTGGAAGATCGGCCTGCTCGACACCATCGCCGACAACGCCAGCTCGAGCGCGTTCGTCCTCGGCAGCCGGCCAGTCGCGGTGGCCGACTTCGACCCCGTGCTCTGCGGCATGACGCTCAAGCGCAACGGCGAGGTCGTGTCCACCGGCGCCGGTGCCGCTTGCTTGGGTTCGCCGATCGCCGCGGTCTGCTGGCTGGCCGAGGTCATGGGCCGGCTCGGTGAGCCGCTGCGCGCCGGCGACGTCGTGCTCTCGGGCGCGCTCGGTCCGGTCGTGCCACTCGCGGTCGGCGACGCGCTGCGGGCCGAGATCTCGGGCCTCGGCCACGTCAGCTTCCGCGTCGGCGCCTGATCGCCGGTCTCCGTCGCGGCGGCGGTCGTCAGCGCGGCGCGCGACGGGCTACTTGCAGTAGGTGGCGTAATCGGCGCAGCAGTCGCCCTGCTGGGTGCAGATGCTGTCGCAGTAGCAGGTGCCGCCCGACGAGTTCTTGCTCGAGCCGCCGCAATGGCCCTGGCAGCCGACCGAGGCGACGAAGCCGTCGCTGCTGTCGAAGCCGCTGCCGTCGCTCCAGACTTCGCTGTCCGGGCCGGTCTCGCTGCCGCCCCAGGTGTCGTCGCTCCAGGTGTCGTTGCCCCAGGTGTCGGTCGTGCCGCCGTCGCCGGGGATGCCGCTTCCGCCCGTGCACGCATAGTAGTCCGCGTCGCAATTCTGCGCGAGGCAGCTGGTGCAGCCGGGGCTCATCGGGTCCATCGCGCAGTACGAGATGCACTTCTTGACGCCGCAATGGCCCTTGTAGGCTGCGAAACACCCTGCGCAGTACGGCGTGACGGCCTTGCCCGCGATGTAGATGTTCGCCGAGATGCACTGCTGGATGCACTGGATCTGCTCGTCGGCGGTGGTCTTGGCGAGGCAGCCCTTCGACAGCGTGCAGTCCTGGATGATCGACGCGACCTGCGCCGTCGCGCTGGCGCTGGTGCTGAGGAGGTTCAGAAAGGCCTTGTCGCTGCTGGCGAGGCATTGGTACGCGCTGACCTGCACGACGTCGGACGTCGCGTCCTGCCACGTGTCGTTGCCCTGCCACGTGTCGTTGCCCTGCCACGTGTCGTTGCCCTGCCACGTGTCGCTGCCCTGCCACGTGTCGTTGTCCTGCCACGTGTCGTTGTCCTGCCACGTGTCGTTGTCCTGCCACGTGTCGTTGTCCTGCCACGTGTCGCCCTGCAGCGTGTCCGCGACGTCGACGCCCGCCGAGTCGAAGTCGGTGCCGTCCACGCCGATCACGTCGGACGACGCGCTGCCATCGCCCTCGCCGCCCGCGTCGCCCGAGGTCGCGTCCAGATCGCCCGCGCCCGTGCCGTCGCTGCTCGTGGCGTCGACGGTCGTGTTGGCCGCCGCGCACGAGGCCGTCTTCTTCGGCGGCGCGTTGACGTCTGCGATCTCGACGCAATAGCTGCCGCCGGTGCAGGCGCTGACCTCGATCCAGGTCTTGCTCGTCGCGTCGCAGCGCACATGCAGCGTGCCCATGCCCGCCAGCGCGCAGGCGTCGGCGCTGACGTTCGGATCGCAGATGCCGCCCGGCGCTCCGCCCGAGTAGGCGACGCCTCCGCCGCCTCCGGCGCTGGAACCGCAGCCCGGCCCCGAGGCCAGCGTGAGCGCGGCCAGGACCAGGGCAGAACGAGACCATCGTAGCAATTGCAGGGACATCACGGCACTCCGTCGGGTTGGGCCCACTCGCATTCGGCGCCGACTGTACCAAGTCTCGGCGACGACAAAAGGGGCGACAGCATTTCTCGGGCCGCGTTCCGCCACGCCGATTGCCGCCGCCAGGGCGCTGTGGTCGAATCACGCCAGTCATCAGCGGCAGCGGCACCAGGGCTGCCTTTGCGGGGAGTTGTCATGGACGCGAACGACGCTCGCGCCGCGATCGAGGGCCCGCCCGTCGGGGTCGCGATCCTCGGCAGCGGCCACATCGGCACCGATCTCGCCGCGAAGCTCGGCCGCTCACGCACCATGCGGCTGCTGGCGATGGCGGGCATCGACGCCGACAGCCCCGGCCTCGCGCGCGCCGCCGCCGCCGGGGTCTGGACCACGGCCGAGGGGCTCGAAGGCCTGCGCGGCAGCCCGGCCTGGCCCGACGTCGCCATCGTCTTCGACGCCACCAGCGCCGGCGCCCACCTGGCGCACGCGCCCGTGCTGCGCGCCGACGGCAAGCTCGCCGTCGACCTGACGCCCGCCGCGCTCGGGCCCTTCGTCGTGCCGGTGGCCAACGAGGCTACGTTCGCACGCGCACACAACGTCAACATGGTCACCTGTGGCGGCCAGGCGACGATCCCCATCGTCTGGGCCGCGAGCGGGCTGACGCAGGTCCACTACGCCGAGATCGTGGCCGCGATCGCGAGCCGATCGGCCGGGCCCGGCACGCGCGCCAACATCGACGAGTTCACCCGCACCACCGCGCGCGGCCTCGAGGTCGTCGGCGGCGCCCGCAAGGGCAAGGCGATCATCGTGCTCAACCCCGCAGAGCCGCCCGTGGTCATGCGCGACACGGTGCACCTGCTGGTCGCGCCCTGCGATCCGGCCGCGCTCATCGCCCGCATCGAGGCCGTGATCGCCGAGGTCGCGGCCTATGTGCCCGGCTACCGGCTGGCGGCGCCGATCGTGCACCAAGCCGTGGCGTCGGCCCGGATCCCCGGCCTCGGCGAGGTCAGCGGTCTGCACGTCACCGTGCTGCTCGAGGTCGAGGGCGCCGGCGATTGGCTGCCGCGCCACGCCGGCAACCTCGACATCATGACCGCCGCGGCCGTGCGCGTCGGCGAGCTGCTGGCCGCCGCCCGGCAGCCCCAAGGAGGTGGCCGATGAGCCCGCGCCGCTTGATCCTGCACGACGTCACCCTGCGCGACGGCATGCACGCCCTGGGCCACCAGATCACGGTCGAGCAGATGGTCGCCGTCGCGCGCAAGATCGACGAGGCCGGCGTCGACCTGATCGAGATCAGCCACGGCGATGGCCTCGGCGGCGGCTCGCTGAACTACGGCTTCTCGCGCCACGACGAGCAGGACTACCTCGAGGCGGTCGCGGCCGTGCTGACGACGACGCGCATGGGCGTACTGCTGTTGCCGGGCATCGGCACCGCCGATGACCTGCACATGGCCCACGCCGCCGGGGCGCGCAACGTGCGCGTGGCGACGCACAGCACCGAGGCCGACATCTCGCGCCAGCACATCGAGCTCGGCCGCAAGCTGGGCATGGACACCGTCGGCTTCTTGATGATGGCGCACCGCACGCCGATCGAGCGCCTGGTGGCCGAGGCGCGCAAGATGGAGTCCTACGGCGCGCATTGCGTCTACGTCGTCGACTCGGCCGGCGCCATGGACCTGCACGACGCCCGGACCCGCGTCGAGGCGCTCAAGGACGCGCTCGGCTGCCAGGTCGGCTTCCACAACCACGACAACCTCGGCCTCGGCGTGGCCAACACCCTGGTCGCCATCGAAGCCGGGGCCGACCGCGTCGACGCCAGCCTCGCGGGCCTCGGCGCCGGCGCCGGCAACTGCAAGCTCGAGGTCCTGGTCGCCGCGCTCGACCGCGGCAAGCAGCGCCTCGGCGTCGAGGTCGGGGCCCGGCTCTACCCGCTGATCGACGCCGCCGACCAGATCGTGCGGCCGATGATGCAGCGCCCGGTGCAGATCGACGGCCGGGCGCTGGTCCTGGGCTGGGCCGGCGTCTACTCGAGCTTCTTGATCCACGCCGAGCGCGCCGCCGAGCGCTTCGGCGTCGACGCGCGCGACATCCTGGTCGAGCTCGGCCGCCGCGGCATGGTCGGCGGCCAGGAGGACATGATCGTCGACGTCGCGCTGGCGCTGGCGGCGGCGCGGAGCGCGCCATGAGCAGCGACGCCGCGCCCGTCCGGCCCAAGCTGGCGCTGCTCGGCGCGGCGATGGGGCTCGCGGTCTGGTTCCTCGCGCCGCTGCCGGCGCAGGCGGCGGCGATGGCCGGGATCGCGCTGTGGATGGCGGCGTGGTGGCTGACCGAGGCGGTGCCGATCCCGGTGACGTCGTTGCTGCCGCTGGTCCTGCTGCCGGCCGCGGGCATCGCCAAGCTCGGCGCGGTCGGGGCCTCGTTCGGCAACCCGGTGATCTACCTCTTCCTCGGTGGCTTCCTGCTCGCGCTCGGACTCGAGGAATGCGGGCTGCATCGGCGGATCGCGCTGCATATCGTCTCGGCGCTCGGCGACCGGCCACGGCTGCTGGTGCTCGGCTTCTTCGCCGCCAGCGGTGCCATCAGCATGTGGATCTCCAACACCGCGACCGCGATGCTGATGCTGCCGATCGCGATGAGCATCCTCGGCGATCCCGAGCACGACGCCGCCGCCGACGCTGCGGCCGGCAGCCAGGCCGGCGCGGCGCAGACCTGGGCGGCCCCGGGCCTCGGCCCGCGCGCGCGGCTCGGTGTCGCGACCATGCTCGCCATCGCCTACGGCGCCAGCATCGGCGGCATGGCGACGCTGGTCGGCACGGCGCCGAACCTCGTGCTGGTCGCGCAGCTGGCGAAGATCTTCCCGCAGGCGCCGACCATCGGCTTTGGCCAGTGGATGGCGTTCGCGTTGCCGTTCGTCGTGCTCTACATCGCGATCGGCTGGTGGCTGCTCGTCGGGCCGCTGCTGCGCATCCCGGCGCGCGGCATCGGCCCCGGCACCGAGGCCGTGCGCCACGAGCTCGCCGCGCTCGGGCCGATGCGCCGCGACGAGCGCCTGGCCGCCGCCGTCTTCGCCGTCGTCGCGCTCGCTTGGGTCGCTGGCGACGACCTGCGCCTGGGCGAGACGCTGACGCTGACGGGCTGGCGCAGCGCGCTCGGCCTGCCCGAGGTCGCCGACGGTGCGGTCGCGGTCGCCGGCGCCGTCGTGCTCTTCGTGCTGCCGTCGAGCGATCGACCCGGTCGGCCGCTGCTCGGCTGGGACGCCACCCGGCGCCTGCCCTGGGGGCTGCTGCTGCTCTTTGGCGGCGGCTTCGCGCTGGCCGACGGCTTCGGCAAGTCCGGGCTCTCGGCCACGATCGGCGACGCGCTCGGCGTGCTCGGCGGCCAGCCGCTCTGGGCCGTGCTGACAGCGGTCACCGCCGGCCTCTGCGCCCTGACCGAGCTGACCAGCAACACCGCGACGACCACGCTGGTCCTGCCGATCCTCGCGCAGCTCGGCGTCGCGATCGGCGCGGATCCACGGGCCCTGATGGTCGCGGCCACGCTGGCGGCGAGCTGCGCCTTCATGTTGCCGGTCGCCACCCCGCCCAACGCCATCGTCTTCGGCTCGGGGCGGGTCACGATCGCCCAGATGGCGCGGGTCGGCCTCTGGTTCAACGTCGTCGGCGTCCTGCTCGTCGTGGTCGTGGTCCGGTTGCTCGGCGGCCCCCTGCTCGGCATCGACTGGGCGGTGTTGCCGGCGTGGGCGCAGTAGCGCCAGGCCTCGCCGTCGCGGCCGCCGCCGCGTCGCCCTCGGCGCCGCTCTGGGGCCGCTCAGGGGCTGCGCAGGCGCCGCTCAGGGGCTGCTCAGGCGCCGCTCACGGGCCGCCACAGCTCGAGGTCGCGCCGCAGGTCTTGCCGCCGCCGCAGGGCGATCCCGCCGCGAGCGGGGTGTTCTGGCAGCTCTTGCCCGCGACGCAACCCGACACGGTACATGGGTTGCCGTCGTCGCAGGCAGACGCTGCCAGCGCCGCGCAGCCGCCCGCGTCGGCGCAGCTGGCGTGCAGCCACGGCGTCGTGCGCAGCAGCTGCGGCGTGCGTTGGCTGCCCAGGCCGGTCGAGCCCAGCATCAGCCAGCCGTCGCTCAGCGCGCGCACGGCGATCAGCGAACCGCCGGCGGACGGCCAGCTCCACTGGGCCAAGGTCGCGCCCTCGGGGGACATGCGCCACACCGACGACGCCGTGTCGGCGGCGTTCGGGCCCGTCTCGCGCACGCCGACCGCGAGGATCTCGCCCCAGCTGGCCATCCGCACGTCCAAGAGCACGCCCGACCCCGATGACGTCGGGATCGTCTGCTGCCACAGCAGGCCGAGCTTGTCGTCGGCGCGCACGATCCAGCCGTCGTCGTGGCCGTCGCCGCCCGAGGTCGCCGCACCGACCGCCAGGTAGCCGTCGCCGACCACCGCGACGGCCTGGAGATCGCCGGCCACCGCGCCGGTGGGCAGGTAGTCGCTCTCGCCGCCAAAGAGCATCGACTCGTTGACGCGGTGGATCCAGCCCTTCCAGCCCTTGAACGCGCCGCTGAGCTGCCGCCGACCTGCCAGGACCCAGCGTTTGGCCGCGCTCTCGTGCGCGCCGTTGCGCAAGGCCCGCGACTCGCTGGCGCCGCCGAAGGTGAACTCCTTGCCCGGCACCACCGCCTTGTCGACCTCGCTCCAGAGCAGCAGGCGCACGATCGCGGATTGGCTCGGCCCGGCCCGGCCGATCGCCAGCAATGCCAGCGACGCGTCGCTGCCGGGCAGCAGGGCGGTGATCGTCGCGTCTTCGCCCGCTTCGTCGACCAGGGTCGCCGTCCACAGCGGCGTCCCGTCGCTGTGGAAGCGGCGCAGCAACGGCGCCGTCGCGCCGCCCGGCTGCGACGCGACGCCGCCGAGCAACAGGCCATCCTTGCGCTCGATGGCGCGGGTCCATTGGCCCGCGGGCGAAGCTTCGGTCAGGTCCTTGCTGACGGTGCCGAGCGCGTCGACCCGCAGCCGCCAGGGCTTGTCGCTGCGTTGGCCCACCACGAGCATCGCGCCGTCGGCCAGCGCCAGCGCGCCACGCGGCTGGGCGCCGAGCGCCGTGGCCAGGCTGGTGTCGAACAGGCGCGGCTTGCCCTTGCTGCACGAGCCCTTGCCGTCGCAGGTGTCGCCGATGGTGCAGGCGTCGCCGTCGTTGCAGGTGCCGCTGTGCGGGACGTAGGCGCAGCCGCCCTTGTTGTCGCAGACGTCGTCGGTGCAGGCGTTGCCGTCGTCGCAGATCGCCTGCTGGCCCAGACATTGGCCTTGGTCGCTGCAGGTACCCGGCTTGAAGCAGCCGCTGCCGTCGTCGCAGGCCTCGCCCTTGGCCTTGGGCTTGGCCAGGCAGGCATCCTTGGCCGCGTCGCAGCTGGCGACCGCGCACGGCGAAGCGACCGCGGTGCAGGGATTGGGCAAGCCGACGCAGGCGCCACCGCCGTCGCAGGCGTCCGCGACGGTGCAGACCTTGCCGTCGTCGCAGGCCGTCCCGGTCGACTTGAACGACGGCTGGCAGATCGACGACGTCGGCCCGGTCGAGACACAGTTGACCGGCGCGCAGGGGTTGTCGCCGGGTGGGCAGCTCGCCGCCGGGCCCGCCACGCAGCTGCCGGCCTTGCAGGTGTCGGGGCCGGTGCAGCCGAAGTCGTCGGCGTCACACGCCGCGCCGTCGACCGAAGTCACGACCTCGCAGGTGCCGCTGCTGCTGCACCGGGTCTCGCGACAGGGGTCGAGCGTCAGGCCCTGGACGCTGCACGGCGTCCCGGCGGCGACGGTCGTCAGCGCGCAGATGCCGTCGGCGCAGATCGGCGTCCGGCACGGCGCGACCGTCGCCGGGGCCACGCACGAAGCCGTCGAGCCGCAGCTCGTGCCGAGGTTGCCGGCGCCGTCGGCCGCGACGCTGCTGTCGCCGGCGTCGCCGTCGCTTGCGTCGCCGTCGGCCGCGTCCGGGCCGCCGCCGGTCGAGTCCCCGCTGTCGGCGTCGTCCGGGGCGGCGTCGGCCGTGTCGCCGCCCGCGTCGTCGCCTGCGCCGTCGCCCTCGGCGTCGTCGAGGCCGTCACCCGCTGCTGCGTCGCTCGCCAGGCCGTCCGCCCCGTCTGCCGCGGCGAGCGTGCGCAGGCGCTCGGCGAGCTCCGCGTCTGACGCCAGATCCGGCATGCACGCGGCCGCAGCGACCACGATCGCCAACCATGCCGCGATCCTGCCGGCGGCTGGCCGGCAACGCCGCGCTGCGCCGCGTCCGTGGCGCCCTGGTGCCGCGCACGGCGGCGCGTCCGAGCGGGCAGCGCTCGCACGCGTCGGTGTCCGCTCGGAGTCGGCTGGGGGCGCTGCCATCGAACTCCTGACGCCTTGCGGCGGGATGCCACGCGCCGGCACCTTAGCACAGCCCCGCGGCCGACGCGCAGCAGGGCGACGCCCCCGCGCGCAACAAAGGGGTTGCGCCGCCCCAGGTCGGCGCGGCCCGGGGCCCGGCCCTGGCCTGGACCGGGGCGACGCGCTACCATCCCGTCGTGGACCACCGCCCGCCCCGCCATCGTCGCAACGCCGCCCTGGTGCCTGCCGCCTGGCGTCGCAGCGTGCGCGTCCCGTTCGTGCGCTGCCTGGGCCTGCTGCTGACCGGCGTCGCCGTGACGTCGCTGATCGCCGCGCCCGCCGCCATCGCCGCGCCGCGGGACGAGTCCGACGTCGCCCGGCTGCGTCGCGCCGAAGCCATGGCCACCGAAGCCAAGGCCCTGTTCCAGAACCGGGTCTACCTGGATGCGGCGCGCTTGTTCATGGAGGCGTTCGCCATCTCGCGGCGCGCGCCGCTGGTCTACAACGCCGCCCGCGCCTACGAAGAGGGCGGTCAGCTCAAGCGCGCCGAATCGCTGTTCCTGCTCTACCTCTCGCTGCCGGATGCAGATGAAGCGGGCAAGGGCGACGCCACCGAGCACCTGCAGCTGGTGCGCGAGCGCCTGCGGGTCGCAGAACCGGTCGCCGAGCCGCCGCCGTCGGTCAAGCCCGAGCCGACCCCGGTCCGCGCGAGCGCGCCTCCCCCGCAGCGACCGCGCTGGCCTTGGATCGGCGCAGGTGTCGGCCTCGTCGCCGCTGGCAGCCTCTACACCGTCGCTCGGCTGCAGGCCGACGCGCTCGACGTGCGCGACGTCGTCGACAGCGACAGCCGCGACGCCTACGCCGCCCGACGCGACCGCGCCTCGGCGCTGCGTTGGGCCGCGGTGGGCTGCGCCGTCGTCGCCGGTGGCTTCGCCGCGTATGGCGCCGTCACCACCTCGCGGCCGCCGTCGACCGCGCTTCGCCTGACGCCGCTGCTCGGGCCGACGCGCGGCCTCGCCCTGGTCGGCGGGTTCTGACGACCGCCGCAGTGGCCGGTCGATCCGTCGAGCCGCGTACGCCTTCGCTGACGGCGCTCGTCGGCAGATTCTGCGGATTTCCGCCCGCCTGAACTTGGCGTTCGTCGATCGCATCGGTAGGCTCGCTCGCCGCGCCGACTCGGCGCCCCGGAGGCAACCATGGCCCAACTCGAAGCCGCCACGTCGAACGCTCCCCGCACCATCCGGCTCGCGGACTACCTGCCGCCGCGTTGGTTGGCCGAGACCGTCACGCTCGACGTCGAGCTCTTCGAGGATCACGCCGACGTCGTGGCGATCGTGCAGTGGCGAAGCAACCCGCTGCGCACGGGCGCGCGGACGCTCGAGCTGCAAGGCGAGGAGCTGGGCACGGTCGCCGTCGAGGTCGGCCCGTTCGAAGGCCCCGCCGATCGCTTCGCGCCGATCGGCCACAGCATCGAGCGCGCGACGCTATGCCTCGAGCCGCCTGCGGGCGACGCCTTCGCCACCCGGATCGTCACGCGCATCGAGCCGCAGAACAACAAGACGATGGAGGGCCTGTACCGCTCGGGCGGCATGTTCTGCACCCAGATGGAGGCCGAGGGCTTTCGCCGCGTGACCTGGATGGCCGACCGCCCCGACGTGCTCGCGGTCTGGACCGTCCGCGTCGCCGCCGACGCCGCGCGCTACCCGGTGCTGCTCTGCAACGGCAACCTCGTCGGCAGCGAGACCCTGCCGGGCGGGCGCCACGCCACGACCTGGCACGATCCCTTCCCCAAGCCCAGCTACCTCTTCGCCCTGGTCGCGGGCGATCTCGACGTCACCGACGACGCCTTCACCACCTGCACGGGCCGCGTCGTCCGCCTGCGCCTGTTCACCGACAAGGGCAACGCCGACCAGAGCGCCCACGCCCTGCAGGCGCTCAAGAAGTCGATGCGCTGGGACGAAGAGGTCTACGGCCGCGAGTACGACCTCGACATCTTCCACATCGTCGCGGTGCACGACTTCAACATGGGCGCGATGGAGAACAAGTCGCTCAACATCTTCAACGCTTCGGCCGTGCTGGCCAAGGCCGAGACGGCGACCGACGATCGCTTCGCCCGCATCGAGGCCATCGTCGCGCACGAGTACTTCCACAACTGGTCGGGCAACCGCGTCACCTGCCGCGATTGGTTCCAGCTCTCGCTCAAAGAGGGCTTCACCGTCTTCCGCGACCAGGAGTTCTCGGCCGACGTCGGCGACCGCGGCGTCGCCCGCATCGCCCAGGTCCGCCACCTGCGCCAGACGCAATTCGCCGAGGACGGCGGCCCGATGGCGCATCCCGTTCGCCCGGACTCGTACATCGAGATCAACAACTTCTACACGACGACCATCTACGAGAAGGGCGCCGAGCTCATCCGCATGATGGCGACGCTGCTCGGGCCGACGGCGTTCCGCGCCGGCACCGACCTCTACTTCGACCGCCACGACGGCCAGGCCGCCACCTGCGACGACTTCGTCGCGGCGTTGCAGGACGCCTCCGGCGTCGACCTCGCGCGCTTCAAGCGCTGGTACACCCAGGCGGGCACGCCGCGCCTGCGCGCGCGCGGCAGCCATGACGCGGCCACCCGCACCTGGACGCTGCACCTGGCCCAGCAGACGCCTGCGACGCCCGGCCAGGCCGAGAAGCTGCCCGTCGTCATCCCCGTGCGCCTCGGCCTGCTCGGCCGCGACGGCAGCCCGATCGCGCTGCGGCTGCAGGGCGAGGCCAGCGCCTCTGGTGACGAGCGCGTCCTTGTGCTCGACCAGGCCGAGGCGACCTTCGTCTTCGTCGACGTCGCCGAGCCCCCGGTGCCAGCGTTGTTGCGCGGGTTCTCGGCCCCCGTCCGCCTCGATGATGGCCTCGATGACGCGGCCCTGCGCTTGCTCGCGGCCCACGAGCGCGACGCCTTCGTCCGCTGGGAGGCGTTCCAGCGCCTTGCCACCAGCGAGATGCTGCGGCTGGTCGGCGAGCTCCAGGCCGGCCGCGACCCCAGCGTGCGCGACGACTTCCTCGCGACCTTCGCTGCGCTCGTCGGCGACAACAACGCCGCGCCGGCCTTCTTGGCCGAAGCGGCGCGCCTGCCGGACGAGGCCAGCCTCGCCGAGGAGCTCGAGGGCAGCGACGCCGACGTCATCCACCGCGCACGCGAGCTGGTTCGCACCACCATCGGCCAGCGCCTTGGTGATCTCCTGCGCGGCCGCTACGACGCGCACGCCGCGGCCACCGCAGGGCGGCCGTTCGCCTTCACCACCGACGACGCCGGCCACCGGGCGCTGAAGAACGTCGCGCTGGCGTACCTCGTGGCGGCTGGCGATTTCGCACGCGCCGCGAACCAGATGCACGCCGCCGACAACATGACCGATGAGCTCAGCGCCCTCGCCATGCTCGCCGACAGCGACAACCCCGAGCGCGCCGCCGCCCTCGAGCGCTTCGCCACGCGCTGGGCCGCCGATCCGCTGGTGCTCAACGCCTGGTTCGCAGTCCAGGCCGGTGCCGGCAAGGATGGCGTCGCCGACGACGTCCGTCGGCTCGCCGAGCATCCGCTCTTCGACGCCGGCAACCCGAACAAGGTCCGCGCGCTCTTTGCCACGTTCGCGATGAACCAGCGCCACTTCCACGCCGCGGACGGCTCGGGCTATCGCCTGCTGGCGGACCGGATCCTGGCCATCGACTCGGCCAACCCGATCCTCGCCGGCCGCCTGGCCCGGTTCTTCAATCCGTGGCGCCGCCAGGAGCCCGTCCGCCGCGCGCTGGCCGAAGCCGAGCTGCGCCGCATGCGCGACACCGGCCGCCTCTCGCCCAACACCTTCGAGGTCGTCGAGAAGATGCTGGCCTGACGCCGCTCGACGGCGCGGCAGGGCCCAAAACGCAGGACGCCCCCCAGGACCGGGGTCCTGGGGGGCGCTGGATGCTGCGTTCGATGTTCGCTGCGTTCTGGGTCAGACCGGAGCAGGCATCGACCTGGCAGGGCGAACTGGGACTACCAGTTGTCGCCGCCGCCGCCGTAGCCGCCGCGACCGCCACGGCCACCGCCGCCACCGCCGCCGCCGCCGAAGCCGCCACGGCCACCGCCGCCGCCGCCGCCGCCGAAGCCGCCACGGCCACCGCCGCCGCCGCCGCCGCCGCCGTAGCCGCCACGACCACCGCCGCCGCCGCCGAACCCACCGCCGCCGCCGCCGCCGGCGCCACCGCGACGCTCCTGCGCCTCGTTGACGTTCAGGGTGCGACCGTCGAGGACGGCACCGTTCATCTTGGCGATGGCGGTCTCGGCCTCGTCGTCACCGGCGAACGTGACGAAACCAAAACCGCGGCTGCGGCCGGTCTCGCGATCGGTGATGACCTTGGCGTCCGTAACGTCGCCAAAGGTAGAAAACGCATTGCGCAATGCGTCGTCGTCGGTGCCCCAGCTGAGGCCGCCAACAAAAAGCTTCTTGGACATGGGTCGTGTACTCTCGGATCAGGGGCCCCGAAACGCGGGGCCATCAGCACGGGCCAGCGGGCTCGTCCGGCGGGCCGCGTCGGAGTATGGACTCGCAATCGACAGAGCGCAAGCAAAGAATTCGTCTTGACTCACAATGCCGGTCGCTTGGAGCCGATAATCGTGGCCGGCGCGTCGACGCCGCGGCCTCCGTTGCGGCACGGCGTGCCAGATCGTGCCCACCGTCCGCTTGGTCGCGGGCGTGCGACACGCGGCGGGAGCGACGCGGTCGCCGGGATCAGGGATCGCGTGGCATCGGCCGGAACGGCGAGTCGTCGCCCAGCACCGGATCCGACCCTGGCTTGCCGCGTCGCGCGAGCTGCAGCTCGACGCACAGATCGTCGGGGCCGTCGTGATCGTCCGCGCTGCCGGCGACACCAGGCTTCGCGGCGAGCTGGGCGGCCACCGCCGCCTCGACGGCGCGGCCTTCGTCACGCGGGTCCGCACACGAGTCGCGTTGCAGGTTCGGGCCGTTGCTGCGCACCACCCAACGCGAGCCGTCGCGCCCGAGTTGGTAGGGTGTCTGCCACAGGTCCAGCGCCGGATCGCGGCCACTGCGCGCGCGCAGGCTCTCGCGTAGCCACGCGGCGAAGGCCTTGTCGCCGCGGGGCAGGCGGTGGCCGAGCGTGGCGTCGATCTCGAGCAGGTTGGCGACCTGTGACAGCTCCGATCGCGTCATCACGACCTTGACCGTGTCGATCACCCGCGCCGCGACCTTGCCGCCGCCCTGGGCGACCAGCCCGGCGCCCCCCAGCGTCAGGGCCAGCGGCAGCACGCGCGCGAGGTCCATCAGGCCGCTCCGTGGGCGAGACGCCGTCGCTCCATCGCGACGTGGAGCGTGACGCCGATGCGCGGATCGGCGCAGATCGCGGCGTCGAGGCAGGTGGCGGGAAGCTCGAGCAGCACGGCGTCCCGCTCGACGATCGCCGTCGCGCTGCGTGGATCGCCGCGCAGCAGCGTGAACTCGCCGAAGACGTCGCCGGGCCCGAGGCTGTCGAGCGTGTGGTCCGAGCCACCCTCGCGACGCTCGATGCGGACGCGCCCCTCGCGGACCAGGAAGACCGAATCGCCGGCGTCGCCCTGGCGGACGATGGTCTGGCCGATGGCCTCGTTGCGCACCGTCAGGCTCGCCAGCAGCGTCGACAGCACACCGGCGTCGCAGTGTTGGAACGCCTCGACGGCGCGCACGGCCGAGGCGTTGCGCACCTGCATCGCGATCGCCTCGCCGTTGAACGTCGAGTGCTCGACCAGCGTGACGAAGCTCTGCCGGTCCAGCGACACGATCGTCGTGTCGCTGGCCGCGCGGACGGTGGCAGTGCGCGGTCGCTCCTCGAGCAGCGCCAGCTCGCCGAAGAAGTCGCCCGCCCGCAGCGTCGCGACCCGCGCGCGCAGGCCGGTCTCTTCTTCGACCTCGACCCAGGCGCTGCCGTCGAGGATCAGGCAGAAGCGGTCGCCGGCGTCGCCCTGGTGCACGATCGCGCCGCCTGCGGGCCAGCGCTCCCGCCGCGTGCCGGCCACGACGGTCGTCAGTTCGTCACGCGGCAACGCCGCCAGGAACGGCACCGCCGACATCGCGTCGAGGATCTCGTCGGTTACGTCGGCCACGCGCCGGGCCTCCACCGGCCGCGGCTCGCGTCGGCGCATCAGCTGCGTCGCGGCGCCGACGAACACGACGCCGAGCCCGACGACGAGAAGCAGCACGATCGCGAGCAAGCCCGCCGCCAACGTCATCGCGATCGCCCAGCGCAGCATCGACGCGTCGCCGACGCGGGCCAGCGTCGCGACAGCCCGCAGCACCGACGGCAGCAGGTGGTCCATCAGCAGCCAGCTCGTCGCGATGCCGTGCGCCAACCACGCCGACGCCAGCAGCAGCGCGGTCCGCTCGACGTGCGACATCGCCTCGGTGCGGCTCCACAGGTTGCGCAGCGAGCGGCGCAGCATCCAGGCCGCGGCGCGGCGGCGCAGATCGGGGACCCGGGACCAGGCACCGGCGAGGTTCCAGCCGTCGCCGCGGCCGTAGGGCGCCAGGTCGACGAGCAGGAGCGTGCAGGCCACGACGCCGAGCACGCGCAGCGGCTCGAGGTCCGGGTGCTGGGGCACCAGCCAGGACGCCGCGAGGCCCGTGGCGGCGGGCAGGGCGAGGCCGGCGACGCCCGCCTGGTACAGCGCGACCCGCTGCGCAAGCGGCAGCCAGGCCCGCGCGCGATCGTCCACGTCCAGGTGGAGCAGGCCAGCGGTGGCGCCCAGCCAGAGCTTCGCGGGTTCGCCCGCGCCGGCCAGCAGCGCAGCGCGCAGCAGGCCACGGATCGACGCCGCCACGGCCGCCATCAAGTAGATCGCGACGCTGCGCTCGACCAGCGACGCCGCCGCGAAGAGGTCGAAGGTGCGCTCTGCCGCGCCGCTCGCGACCAGGGCGGCGACCAGGGCGAGGGTCGCGACGACACCGACCGCTGCGGCCGGCGCCGCGACGCTGGCACGCAGCCCCAGCGCGGACGGCCAACGCAGGGGCGGCGGCAGGGTCAGGCCGAGGCGCAGCCATCGATGCCAGCGACGGACGAAGCGCCAGCCTCCGGACTCGCCGCGCTGGTCGCCGCTGAGCTCGGCCGCGGCCTCGGGCCCGAGCCCCGTGACCAGGCCGCACGCATGCAGGTGCCGCAGCATGCCGATGCAGGCGGCCGGTCGCAGCGGCGGCGTAAGCGCCAGCGCGGCGCGCAGCAGCGCCTCGACCGAGCGCTGGCCGTCGATCAGCGCGATCGCCGCGACCTCGTCGGGCGCGAGGTCGCAGGCGGCGCCCGTCCGCGGCTCGACCGCGACGGCACCGGCGTCGGCCCTGGCGTCGGCCCCGGCACCGTCAGGCGGGGTGCCGTCGACGCTGCGGACGAAGACCCCCGACACCAGGCGCGGCGTGGCGCGCTGTAGCGCCGTCGGCATCACGCGCTCCAGCCCGGCGCGGACCAGGCGTGCGGCGGTTGCGCGCGCGGGCTCCACGGCCGGTGCATCGGATTCGTTGGCATCGTCGCTCCTGTCCAGACCCAAGCGTCGCCCCTGGCTCCGAGCCCGTCAACACGGCCGATTCGGTGCCGGAGTGACGGACGCAGCGCCACGGTTGCAACGACGTTCGAGACAGTTCGTGAGCGTTTGTTGTCGGGATTCCAAGGCGACGGTACCCTGATCGAATCTGCGCCGTCGCCCAGCGTCGTGTCGCACCGGAGGAAGCCCATGCCCAGTCTCCCGTTCGCTCGCCCTTCGCTCGACGCGTCGACCTCAGCGCAGCGCCTTCCGTCTCGATGGTCGCTGCTGGTCCTGCTGGCCCTCACGGCGGCCTGCAGCTCCGGCGGCACGGCGAACTCGAACTTCCAGTGGCCGGACACCACCGGCCCCGGCGTCGTCATCCTGCCCGACGGCGCGACCGCGATCGCCGACACGGGCGGTGGCGGTGACGACGGCGCCACGACGTCGGATACCGGGGGCGGCGACGGCAGCGGCGACAACGACACGAGCAACGAGCCCGAGGTCGAGGTGCCCGACGGCCCCGCCTGCGCCAAGGCGAGCGCCTGCAAGTCGTTCGAGGCCACGCCGTACTGCGATCTGACGGTCCAGGTCTGCGTCGAGTGCATCACGGACGCGCACTGCGCCAAGTCGACCGGCTACTGCAAGAAGAACAAGTGCACCGATCCGTCGTGTGTGCCGGGCAGCAGCGAGTGCCAGGGCAACTTCCTCGCGACCTGCAAGCCGGACGGCAAGGGCTACGATCTCGCCGCCTGCCCGGACTCGTCGCCGGCGTGTTACGGCGGCGCGTGCGTGCTCTGCCAGCCCGGCACCGTCGACTGCGCGCCGCCCGCGACCCCGGGCGGCCAGAGCCTCGCGGTGCGCAAATGCGGCGCGGACGGGCTCGCGGCCGACATCGTCCAGGTCTGTCCGGCCGGCCAGACCTGCTTCGCCGGCAGCTGCGGCGTCTGCACGCCGAGCGCCAAGCGCTGCACCAACCACCTCTCGGAAGAGTGCAACGCCGAAGGCACCGCTTGGGTCATCGCCCAGGACTGCAGCGCATCGGGCCTGACCTGCCTCGGCGGCCTCTGCGTCAACCCGTGTGACGGCGACTTCAAGAGCAACACCAACGTCGGCTGCGACTATTGGGCCGTGGACCTCGACAACGCCGTCGACACCGGCGGCGGCCAGGTCTACGACGCCCAGAACGCGCAGTTTTCGCTGATCGTCAGCAACACCGCCACGGCCGAGGCGATCGTCACCGTGACGCTCGGCGCCGACCCCAAGGCCGCCGGGGCCAAGAGCAAGCAGTGGACGGTGCCTGCCAAGGGCTTGCAGGTCATCAACCTGCCGGACAAGTCCTGGGGCGTGCCGAACCAGAACCAGGACGGCAGCAACATCAACAACCGCGTCTACCGCGTCCAGGCGACGCAGCCGATCGTGGCCTACCAGTTCAATCCGCTGCAGAACTACGGCGTGTTCAGCAACGACGCCAGCCTGCTGCTGCCGACCGGCTCGCTCGGCCAGGAGTACTGGATCGTCAGCCGCAACCAGCTCGGCACGAAGTTCCGTAGCTACTTCAACGTCATCGCGACGATGCCCGGCAAGACCGAGGTGACGGTCGTCGTCTCGGCGCCGACGATCGCCGGCGTCGGTGTGGCCAAGATGTCGCTGGGCAGCAAGATGACGTTCAGCCTGGAGCAAGGCCAGGCGCTCAACGTCGAGTCCGACAAGGAAGACGCGGATCTGACCGGATCGTGGGTCTCGGCCGACAAGCCCGTCGCCGTCTTTGGCGGCTCCGAGGCCAGCAATTCGCCGCAGATCGGCAATTGCGTGCCCAAGACCAAGGGCAGCAGCAGCAAGGTCTGCGCCGGCAGCACGCTCGGCATGCAGCCCGGCAAGCCTTGCGCCAAGGACGCCGACTGCGAGTCCGCCTGCTGCGCCGACCACCTGGAGGAGCAGCTCTTCCCGACCAAGTCCTGGGGCACCAGCTACGTCGGCGCGCGCCTGTCGCCACGCGGCAAGGAGCTCGATGCCTGGCGCGTGATCGCGTCGCAGAACGGCACGACCGTCACGATCAAGCCGAACATCGGCATCAACGTGCCGGTGCTCAACCAGGGCCAGTTCTTCGAGTTCCAGACGACGGCGGACTTCTTGCTCGAGTCCGACAAGCCGGTGCTGCTCGCCCAATACATGGCGAGCTCGTACGCGACCATCACGGCCGAGACGACGACCTGCACCACCGACGCGAGCTGCAAGCAGCAGTTCGGCTTCGAGGCCAAATGCGACTCTGGCGGGTTCTCGAAGTATTGCGCGCCCATCGGCGACCCGTCGCTGATCCTCGACGTCGCGACGACGCAATACCTCGACGACTACATCTTCCTCGTCCCGGACAAGTACAAACTCAACTTCATCACGATCATCGCGCCCGCCGGCGCATCGGTGACCCTCGACGGCTCGACGCTGCTGAGCTCTGGCTTCAGCGTCGTCCCCGGGACCAACTGGACGGTGGCGCGCCTGCCGATCGCGGCGGGCAAGCACGCGCTCTCGAGCAACCAGAAGGTCGGCCTGTTCGTCTACGGCTACGACGACGACGTCAGCTACGGCTACCCGGGCGGCGCCGGCCTCTAGCGGCGCAGCGGCGGCAGCCGTCGGCGTCGGTGGCAAGCGCGGCCTGGCGGCCGACTCAGCGCACCGGCGCCGGCAACGCGAGGCCCATGTCGGCCGCGATGCGCTTGGCTGCGCTCTCGCCGGACTTCAGCGCGCCGACGATGCCGTGGCCTGCGCGGGTGCTCGCGCCGCAGAAGTAGAGGTTCGGGTGCGGGCCGCGGTAGCCGGGGCGCTTGCCGAGGAACTGCTCCGGTGTCGCCGCGAGCCCGTAGCCAGTGCCGTCGCTGGCGCGCGTGTAGCGCATCTGCGAGAGCGGCGTCGCCGACTCCTGGAACACGATGCGCTGCTTGACGCCCGGCAGCACGGCCTCGACGCGATCGAGCATCTCGGCCTCGACCATCGCCTTCTGCTCGCGGTACTGCGCGCTCTTGCGGTAGCGGCCGGCGACGGCGTCGGCGTCCGTCGCGCCCCAATCGGCGGGCTTGCCGGGCACCAGCGTCATGATCTCCAGGGCCATCTTGCCTTCGGGCGCGTGTCCGGGCGTGTCGCGGTCCTTCATCGACGCGCTGGTGATGTAGCAGCCGCGCGGGCGGACCTGGCCGTCGACCATGGCGTCGCGGTAGAAGCCCTCCATGTCGTAGCTGTCGAAGCACCAGTAGTTCGTGTTGGCCATGCCGAGGTCCGCCAGATCGCCCTCGACGCCGAGGAAGGTCATGAAGATGGCGCCGGCCATCTCGAAGCCTTCGGCGCGGCTGCGCCATTCGCTCGGCAGCGACTCGCTCGGCAGCAGCTCCAGCAGGGTGCGCTTGATGTCGGCGTTGCTGACGACGACCCGCGCCTCGATGTCGATCGCCGGCTCCTTGCCCTGCGCCTCGAGGCGGACGCCGACCGCCTTGCCGTCGCGGATCAGGATCTCGCTGACGGCCCGGCGCAGGTGGATCGAGCCGCCGTGCGCTTCGATGACCTCGGCCAGCCCGTCCGCCGGCAGCTGCCCGCCGCCCTCGGGGTAGTAGGCGCCGCGCAGGTAGTGGTTGACCAGGCCGCAGTGCAACATCGCCGAGACCTTCGACGGCGGCAGGCCGTAGTCGCCGCTCTGACCGAGGATCACCGCCCGCAACGCCGGATTCTTCGTCACGCTGTCGAGGAACTCGCCCATCGTCGCGTGCTGGTATTGCGCCAGCAGCCGTCCGTGCAACAGCACGTCCTTGAGCAAGCCGAAGCCCGCGCGCGGCGTCTTGTCCATCCGGCGCGAGATGCGGTCGACCTCGAGCAACAGGCGCAAGTAGCGATCGATGCCGCGGCGCTCGCCGGGGAAGGTCTCGAGCAAGCGGGCGCGGAACGCCTCGTGGCCCACCGGGATGGCGAAGCGCAGGTCGGGGAAGACCAGGGTGTCGAACCCGTCCGGATCCATCGGCCGCCAGTGGATGTCCACGCCGACGGCGCCGAGCAGCCGCGGCAGTTCGCCGCCGGGTGCGCAGTCGCCGACGTAGTGCAGGCCGACGTCGAAGCAATAGCGCGCCTCGCTGCGGCCACGCTCGAACATCGTCATGCAGCCGCCCGCGACGTAGTGCTGGTCGAAGAGCGCGACGCGCAGGCCGGCGCGGGCGAGCAGGGCGCCGGTCATCAGGCCGCCAGGGCCGGCGCCGATGATGGCCACGTCGACCGCGCCCTCCGGCAAGGGCTGGCGCGTGCGGCGGACGGTGTCTCGGGTCGGATCCAGCATGGTTCCCTCGGCGGCAGTCGGGAGGTGGGCCCGCAGGATGGCCGAGGCGGACGGCGCTGTCGACGGTTCGCGATGCCGACCCTGGCCACCACGACACCCGCGCATTGACGTCACGCCTTGCGTGTGATTGAAGCGCTTGCTGCGGGTGGGCTGAGACACGACCGGGGGAGGGGGCCATGGCGTCGAACGATCGAAATGTGGGCAACGAGCGCAAGCGCTTTGGCGTCACGGGCCGTCATCAGGAGATCGCCGAGCCGCACGTCACCATCCGTGAGGACGAGCACGTCGCCGCCGACCCGGAAGCGCCGCTGATCGTCGTGACCCAGGCCTTCGGTCCCACGGGCGAGAGCATGATCGAGCCGGCGGTGACCTTCGACGGCTGGCCGGCGGTGATGGTCGGGGTGCGTGGTGCCGGCCAAGAAGGCCGCGTCTACCTGAGCCCGATCCACGGCGACGCGCGCAAGGTCGGCATGGAAGACCTGCCCGTCGGCACGCGCTGCGAGCTGTTCTGCCCACGCAGCGGCGCGTCGCTGCAGCCGGTCGGCGCCGTGGATGACGGCTCGGGCGCGACCTACTACGCGATCTACCTGACGAGCCGGCTCTCGGACGGCGAATGCGTGCAGATCTCCGATGTGTGGGGCCACTACCACTCGCGGATCATCGACGACATGGAGCTGATCAGCTACTGGGCCGACAGCCTCGACGAGGCCGACGCCGGCGCCAACGCCTGAGCGCGGGCGCAGGCACAGAGGCGCCGCAGCGCTAGAACTCGCCGCGGATGCCGAAGCTCGGGATGATCGGCAGGCCGGCCAGCACGGTGCTCTGCGTGGCGTCGAAGTTGTATTGCAGGCCTTCGGGGTTGGCGCGGTTGTACGCGTTCTGCACGTCGATGTAGAGGCCGAGCAGGAAGCGGTTGAAGACGAAGGTCTTGTCGACGCGCACGTCGAGCTGGTGGAAGGCCGGGATCCGGTTGCAGAAGACACAGCCCGACTGGACCTGCGAGTAGCTGTCGTTCTGCTCGTTGTAGACCGCGGTCGCGACGGCGGTGTTCGGGTTGCCCGTGACGTAGCGCCAGCGCGCGCCGATCGACCAGTTGTCGGGCAGCTTGTACGAGCCGAGCACGGCGAGGATATGCGTCTGGTCGAAGTTGAACGGACGCTCCTGCGCGCCCGGGCGATCGACGCGGCGGGCCTGGCTCAGCGTGTAGCTGATCCAACCGAAGAAGTTGCTGGCCAGCTGGTGCCGGACCAGCAGCTCCATGCCGACGACGTGGCCCTTGCCGGTGCTCTCGTAGGGCACCTCGGGGAAGAGGCCGGCCGCCGGCACCGGGATGTCCCAGAGCTGCTTGTTGTAGCCGGTGACGTCGACCGAGATCGCGTCGGTGACCTGGAATTCCGCGCCGAGCGAGGTCTCCCAGCCGCGCTGCGGCACCAGCAGCGGGTTGCCGACGGGCGGCGCGCTCAGCAGCTGGGGCTGCGGCTGCTGGCTGGTGGTGCCCGACGCCGCCTTGAGCGTCAGGCCCTGCATCGCGCGCCAGCGCACGTTCAGGCGTGGTGTGTAGGTCTGGGCGTTGGCCAGCTTGCGGTAGAAATCGACGCGCGCGCCCGCGACGATCTCGAGGTCCGGCGAGATCTCGAACACCGAGTCGACCCAGAGCGCCGGCTGGTATTGGCTGCCCGTCTGCTGGGCGAAGATGGTGCGTGCGCTCGCCGCGTTGCCGCCGCCGCCGCCGCCGCCGTCGGCGCCCTGGCGCACGTTGGGCACCAGCACCTCGATGGTGAAGGGCTGCCAGACCCAATCCATGCCGGTGCGCAGCTTGACCGGGCCGGTGCCGAAGGTGAAGTCCTGGCGCAGCGTGAACTCGTTGGTGGTCAGGTCGAAGCGGAACACGTCACCGAGGCCGAAGTTCAGCATCGACAGCACCGAAGCGAAGGTCGTGCGGCTCTGGAAGCCGTCGCCGTCGTGGCGCAACACCGCGAGCGCGCCAAAGAACGTGGTCGCGGTCGAGATGTTGCCGCGCGCGGCGGGGAAGGCGGCCGGCGGCTCGTCGAGCACGGCGCGCAGCTTGTCGTCCGAGCCGAAGGCGAACGCCGTGAAGTTGGTGCGCGAGCTCAGGCGATGGTCGTACTTGAGCTGGAAGTCGTAGTAGCGCGGCGCCAACGTCAGCGGCAGGGCCTTGGCCAGCGGCGGCGCGGCGAGGATGGCGTCGATGTAGCTGCGACGTGCCGCGATCGTCACGTCGCCGCGCTCGCCGACCGGACCTTGCAAGAAGAAACCGGTGTGGAAGACGTTCGACTCGACGTAGCCCTTCCACTTGCGCTCGGTGCGCGGCACCGCCAGCCGGGCCTGCAGCACGCCGCCGGTGCCGCGGCCGTAGCGCACGGGGAAGCCGCCGGGCAGGAAGTCGATGCCTTCGAGCACGTCGGTGTTGAAGATCGAGTAGATGCCGGCGAAGTGGTACAGGCCGGGCACGCGCACGCCCTCGACGAAGACCTGGGTGTCGCCTGGGGCCGAGCCGCGCACGACGATGAAGCCCGCACCGCCCGGGGGCCGCGCCACGCCGGGCAGGCTCTGCACGACCTTGAAGGTGTCGCCGTTGGCGCCGGGCAGCTTCTGGATCTCCTCGATCGAGAGCGAGCGCCGGGTCGCTTCGCCCGGCTGCGGCGGCGCGGTCGCGGTCGCGCGATAGACCGCGTACGACAGGCGCGTGGCGCGCAGCGTGACCTCGGTCGTCTCGCCCTGGCGGATGACGACGCGCTGGCGCAGCGGCTTGTGCTCGACGCCCGGCATCGACAGGGTCGCGGGGCCGGCAGGCAGCGGGCCGAAGCGGAAGCCGCCGTCGCTGTCGGTCACGGCCTCGGCGTCGGTGCCGTCGACGTAGAGCGTGGTGCCGATGACCGGGCGGCCCGTGCCGCGCTCGATGACGCGGCCCTGCAGGCTGACGAAGCCGTCGGGGGTCCGCTCCTCGCCGCGGCGATCGTAGCGGCCGAGGCCGGCGCTGCGGGCCCGGCGGCTGAACTCGACCTTCGGCGTGAAGACGAAGCGGTACTGGATCGCCACGCGCACGGCCTTGCCGCCCTGGGTCGCCGGCGAGAAGCGCAGCTTGCGCGCGGCCGCCATCGCTGATTCGTCGAATTCCGGGCCAGCCGAGCGCACCACCGTGACCTTGCTGACGCTGCCGTCGGCCTCGATGACGATCTGGACGATGACCTCGCCGCGCAGGCCGCGTGCTTGCATCTCGGGCGGCATCTCGGGCTCGACGGCCTCGAGCAGCGCGGGCGGTTGCACGGGGGCGGGCGCCGGCGCGGCCGCGGCGCCGAACGCCAACAGCAGCGTCAAGGCACCAGCGAGCGCGGCGGCCCGCCAGCAAGCGGCCCGGACGGTGGTCGCTCGGGCGGACAGGGTCAGGGGCTGGGTCATCGACGGCGTCTCCACTGGCGGCGCTTGTGTGCATTCGATGCGACGAGGCGCGAATCGGTGCAGCCCGGCGGTTGTCTGGGGGCGCCGGTCGCACGCTGCGGACGCGCGGCGCGGGCGCGGCGCTGCGGCGTCAGGCTCCTGTCGAGCCGAAGCCGCCCTGGTCGCGCTCGCTGGCGTCGAGCGTGTCGACGTCGCGGAACACGGCCCGGTAGCACGGCTGGACCACGAGTTGGGCGATGCGCTCGCCCCGGCGGATGCTGACGCTCTCCTTGCCGTGGTTGATCAGCAGCACCGCCACCTCGCCGCGGTAGTCCGCGTCGATCGTGCCCGGGCCGTTGAGCACGGTCAGGCCGGCGCGATGGGCGAGGCCCGATCGGGGCCGGATCTGTGCCTCCCAGCCCGAGGGCAGGGCGATGGCGAAGCCGGTCGGCACCAAGGCGCGCGTCCCGGGCGGGATGATCAGCGTCTCGACGACGGCGGCGCAGAGGTCGGCGCCGGCCGCCTCGGGCGTCATGTAGCGCGGCGGTGGGATGTCGCTGTCCTGCTCCGGGCGCACGCGCAGCAGCGCGACGGGCACGTTGGCGCCGGGCGCGGCTGGCTGGGCGGAGGTCTCCCGGCGGCCGGGCGGTGTCGGGTTGCTGGGGGCGGTCATGGCGCGTCCTCGACGGGTGCGCGGCGGGCGCGGGGGGCGTGCGCGCGAGATGCGCGACGGCGACCGCAGTGGATCACGCAAGCGGCCGCACCGTCAATCGCTGCGCGTCGCCACGGGCCGTGACGGCTGGGCGATGTGCGCGGCCGCATCGGCGGCCCGGCTGCAACTCGGCGCACACGGGTGTAGAGTCCGCGCCGCGGTCGTCCGACGCGGGCGACGTGCAGGAGCCCCGATGCGTACCTTTCCGATTGGCGACACCTTCGGCATCGACACCGTGCTGGCGATCGGCCACGGCAAGGCCCGCGTCGAGCTCGACGACGCGACCCGCGCCCGGATCGTCGCCGCCCGCGGCGTGGTCGACGCCAGCCTCGCCGACGGCCGCGCCCACTACGGCATCAACACCGGGTTCGGCGCGCTGGCCGAGGTCCGGATCGCCGCGGATCAGCTGCGGCGGCTGCAGCTGAACCTGGTGCGCAGCCACGCCGCCGGCGTCGGCAACCCGCTGCCGCGCGAGATCGTGCGCATGCTGCTGCTGCTGCGCGCCCGGGTGCTGAGCGCCGGTCACTCTGGCGTGCGCCCCGAAGTCGTCGAGATGCTGCTGGCGATGCTCGATCGCGGCGTGCATCCGGTCGTGCCCGAGCAGGGATCGGTCGGCGCGTCCGGCGATCTCGCGCCGCTCGCGCACCTGGCGCTGGTGCTGGTCGGCGAAGGGCTCGCCGAGGTCGGCGGCGTCGTGCTGCCGGGGGCCGAGGCGATGCGCCAGGTCGGCCTGACGCCGCTGGAGCTGGGCGCCAAGGAGGGCCTGTCGCTGATCAACGGCACGCAGGTGATGACCGCGATCGCCCTGCATGCCTTCGAACGCGCCGAGCGGGCCTTGCGCGGCGCCGACATCGCCGGCGCGCTGACGGTCGAGGGCTTCTTGGGCTCGCCGCGCGCGTTCGACCCGCGCATCCACGCCTTGCGCCCCTACGAGGGCCAGCAGCTGGTGGCGGCCAACCTGCGGCGGCTCTGCGCAGGCAGCCCGTTGGTCGAGAGCCACAAGGATTGCGGCCGGGTCCAGGATCCCTACTCGCTGCGCTGCATGCCGCAGGTCCATGGCGCCGCCCGCGACGCCCTGCGCCACGTCCGCGGCGTGCTCGAGATCGAGGCCGCCGCCGTCACCGACAACCCGCTCGTCTTCGCCGGCGCCGACGACGGCGACGTGGCCGAGGGCGCGGTCATCTCGGGCGGAAACTTCCACGGCCAGCCCGTGAGCCTGGTCTGCGACTTCGCCCGCATCGCCCTGACGTCCGTGGCGTCGATCTGCGAGCGGCGGGTCGAGCAGCTGGTGAACCCGAACCTCAACAACGGCCTGCCGGCGTTCCTGGCCCGTGATCCCGGGCTCGAGTCGGGCCTGATGATCGCCCAGGTCACGGCGACCGCCCTCGTCAGCGAGTGCAAGGGCCTGTCGATGCCGTCGTCGGTCGACTCGATCCCGAGCTCGGCGAGCCGCGAGGATCACGTCAGCATGGGCCCGATCGCCGCCCGCCGGATGCTCGACGTCGTGCGCAACTTCGAATACGTCGTCGCCATCGAGCTGATCGCCGCCTGCCAGGCCATCGACCTGCGCGCGCCGCTGCAGCCGGGCGCGGGCACGGCGGCCGCCTACGCGGCGGTGCGCTCGGTGGTGCCGACGCTCGACGGTGATCGCGTCCTCTCGGGCGACATCGAGGCGGCGGCCGAGCTGTTGCGGTCCGGGCGCCTCGACGCGTCGGTCACGGCGGCGGTGCCGGAGCTGCGCTAGTGACGGCGCGGCAGCTGGCGGCGATCCTCGTCGCGGCCGGGGTGGTGCTGCACCTGCCGGTGCTGCTCTGGGGCGTGCCCGGGGCCGACTCGTGGGCCAACGACGCGGTCGCCTCGCGCGACGCCCTCGCCGGGGTCGGCCTCTGGGTCCAGCCTGGCGAGTTCTTTCGCTACCCGCCCGGTCATCTGCTGCCGCTTGCGCTGCTCTGCCTGCCGGTCGTCGTCGCGGCCCTGCTGCGCTGCGAGCTCGTGCCCGGCGACGTCGGCTTCCAGAAGGCGTTCATCGCCGCGATGGTGCACGAGCCGTACATGGTCTGGGCCACCGTCAGCGCACGCCTCGTCACGATCGCGATGGCGGCGGTGCTCGCCTGGACGATCTGGAGCTGGCTGCGTCGTCGCTGGGGCGAACGCGCCGGGCTGCTCGGGCTCGCGCTCTCGCTCGGGCACCTGCCGCTGGTCTACTACGGCGCGACCTCGAACCTCGATCTGCCGGGCTTGATGTGGCTGGTCCTCGGCCTGCACTGGCTCGACGCCGCGATCACGGCCCCGACGGCGGTGTCGCGGTCGCGCTGGCGCGGGATCGGCGCCGCGCTGGCGATGGCGGTCGCGACCAAGGATCAGCTGGCGGCGGCCCTGGTGCTGGGCCTGCCGTTGGCGCTCGGCCTGCGCTTGTGGACGCTGCGCCCCGGCGCCGAGCCGGAGCCTGACCTCTCGGAGGCCGCCGGGGCAGCCTCGCGCGGGCCGCTGCGGGCCGCCTTGGTCCGCGGTCTCGGCCAGGGCGCGCTCGCGGCCGCGGTGACCTATGGCGTCGCCGGCGGGCTGCTGTGGAACCCGCTCGGCTGGTGGCGTCGGGTGCAATGGCTGCTCGGCCCGGCCAGCCAGCAATGGCACGACTACGCCGCCGACGGTGCCGGCCGACTCGCGCTGCTCGGCGATCTCGCGCGCGGGGTCTTCGACGCGCCGTGGGCGCTCGGCCTGGGGCCTTGGCTGGCGATCGCGGCGCTGGTCGGCATCGTCCGCGCCGCCATGCAGCCGCGCGACGAGCGGGCCGGGGCGCTGCTGCCGCTGGCGGCCGGGGCCTCCTTCGTCGTGCTGTTCAACCTCGGGGCGCTGCGCGCCAGCCCGCGCTTCGCCCTGCTGCCGGGCGTGATGGCGTTGATGCTCGCGGCCATCGCCGGGGGCTGGTTGCTCGACGCCGCCGAGCAGGCGCAGCCGCGCCTGCGCCGGCTGCTGACGGTGCTGCTCGCCGGCTGGATCGTCAGCGCCGCCGCCTGGCAGCAGGTGCGGCTGGTCGCGACCTGGGCCCACGACCCGCGCGACGACGCCAGCGCCTGGCTGCGCGACCACGCGACGCCGGCGACGTCGATCGAGGTCTACGCCAAGAACTACCAGCTGCCGCGCTTGCCGCAGATCGGCCGCGCGTGGCGGATCGACCGCACCGACGTGGCCAGGCGCAACCCGATCGAGGGGCTCGAAGAGCGCCCGGGCCCCTATGGCGCCATCGCCGCGCGGGATCCGACGTTCGTCGTGCTGGTCGACAGCCATTCGGCGTCGTTCTTGAGCGAGGCGCCGACGGCGGGCCGCGCGCGCAACGTCGAGACCGAGCAGCGCAGCACCGACGCCGACGCCCGCGGCCACTTCGAGGCGCTGCTCGGCGGCCAGACCCCCTGGCAGCAGGTGTGGATCGGGCGCTACGATGGCTGGGGGCCGTTCGCGGCGGTGCGGCTGCACAACTCGCTGGCCCCGACCGTGCGCATCTTCGCGCGCGGACCTGGATCCCACCGCGCAACTGCGCCCGCAGGCGACGCTCCGGAGCGACGATGATCCCCTTGCCCGTGCCGCTGATCCTGGCGTCGACCTCGCGCTATCGCCGCGCCCAGCTCGAGCGCCTCGGCGTCGAGTTCGAGGCCGTCGCGCCGCCGATCGAAGAGGAGCGCATCACCGCCGAGGGGCCGCGCTCGACCATCGCCCTGCGCGCGGCGTTCAAGGCCTGCTCGGTGCAGGAGCTGCCCGAGTACGAGCATTGCTGGATCCTCGGCGCCGACCAGGGCGTCGTCCTGCGCGGGCCGGACGGCCAGGACACGCTGCTCGGCAAACCCGGCGACCCCGAGCGGGCCGTCGCCCAGCTGATGCAGCTCTCGGGCCGCAGCCACGAGCTCTTCACCGCGATCGCGCTGGCGCTGCCGGGCGGCGACCTGCTCGAAGCGCACGAGACCGTGACGATCACGATGCGCGCCTTCGCCGAAGACGAGGCCCGCGAGGTCGTGATGCGCGACCAGAGCTGGGATTGCGCCGGCAGCTACAAGATCGAAGGCGCCGGGCCGTGGCTGATGGACCGCGTCGAGAGCCTCGACCCGACCAGCATCGAGGGCCTGCCGCTGCTGGCCGTCGGCCGCCTGCTGCGCGCCGCGGGCCGGGCTGGCTGACGGCTCGGACGCGGCGTGCTACAGACGCGCTGCAAACACCGCTGGGTGCGGCGCGTCGTGACGACTCGGTTCGCGCGGCGGCGACGGAGGAATCGATGGCGAAGCGCAGCTCGAAGAAGGAGCAGCCGACCCCGGCCGCGGCGACCGCTGGCGACACCGGCGCGCCGGCGACCGAGGCGACCGACGCCGCCGCGGCGCCCGCTGCGCCTGCCCCGGCGGCGCAGGAGCTCGGCGAGCCCGTCATCGCCGCCGACGGCGCGATCCTGCTGCAGGCCTGGACGCCGCTCGGGCGCTCGCTCGACAGCCGCATCGGCCGGGCGGCGTGGCCGACCTGGGCGGCCAAGCTCTTCGCCGACGAGGCGGTGCCCCATATCGCCCATGACTCCGGCACGCTCTCGGCCCGCAACGGTCGCGTGATCGCGGCCTGGCTCGACGAAGCCGAGGCCGCCGGCACGCTGCCCGAGACGGTCGTGCTGGTCGAAGCCGGCATCGGCACGGGCCTGCACCTGCGCTACCTGTTGCGCGCGCTCGTCGCCCACGCCGAGGCCAACGGCGCCGCCTGGCTGTCGCGGCTGCAGGTCTGGGCCACCGACGTCAGCCGCGATCTGCTCGTGCAGGCCCGAGATCGCGGCCTGTTCACCTCGTCGATCGACGTGCGCTACGCGCTGCTCGACGTGGTGCGGCCCTCGGTCGTGCTGCCGCTCGACGCCGCCGGCCGCGTCCTGCCCGAGCGCGACCTCGCCGGCACGATCGCCGTCTGGATCGCCAACTACGTGCTCGACCTGATGCCCGCCGACATGTTCCGCCGCGTGCGCCGGGCCGACGGCGGCGTCGTCTGGCAGGCCGTGCTGGCCCAGACCTGGCTCGGTGCGCCGCAGGAGCTCGATCGCTTCGTCGATCTCGGCGTCGACGAGGTCCGCGCCCTGGCCGCCGAGGGTTCGGCCCTGGCGATGGCGCGGCTGGCCGACATCTGGTCGTTGCTCGAGGTCGAGATCCGCGCCTACGACCTCGACGCCGACGTGATCCCGGACGCCGCGCTGCACGGCACGGTCGCCGACGCGATCGAGGCCGCGCTCGGTCGCGATCACGCCGCGCTGGCCGACGGCACGCTGGTGCACCATTCGGGCGGCGCCCTGGTCGTGCTCGAGCGCGTCGGCGCGGCGCTGCTGCCTGGCGGCATCGCCCTGGTCCGCGATCTCGGCGGCGCCACGGCCGAGGAGGTCGCCGTCCCGCGCGGCGCGGCCCACTACGGCCCGACGATCGCGACGGGGTTGTCGCTGTTCGAGCTCGACATCGCCTTCGCCGACGGACGCGCCGGCTGCGCCCTGGTCCGGCCTGCCCACGACGGCCCGCGGGCCCAGGCCTCGCGCTTGCTGGTGCGTGGCGGCGCGGCCGCGGCGCCGGGGGCGGTGCGCGCGTTCGTCGCGGCGCTCGACGGCGCGACCATCGCCAGCGCCGAGGCGCAGGTCCAGGCCGCGCGCGACGCCGCCGATCCGACCGCGGCGATCGAGGGCTTCCGCGCCGCGCTCAAGCAGGATCCCGCCAACTGGCACCTGCTCTACGAGGCCGGCCGCGTCGCGCTCGAGCGCGCCGGCAACGCCCAGCTCGCGGCGTTCCTGGCCCGCGAGGGCCTGCGGATCAACGCCTCGACCAGCGGCGAGCTCTGGTGCCTGCTCGCCGACGCGGTCTGGGCCCTCGGCGATCGACGCACCGCGCGGGCGGCGTACGGCGAGGCGCTGCGCATCCGGCCGCGCGACGCCCGGGCCCACTACGGCGCGGCCTACGTCGACGCCGAGCGCGGCCGCTTCGACAGCGCGCTCGAGCACATCGGCCAGGCGCTGGCCCACGATCCCGATGGCCGCTTGCGCGCCGAGGTGTTGCAGCTGCTGGACGTCTGCCTGCGGGGCCAGGCCGTCGCCCGCAGCGAGGACGCCGCCCGCATCGCCAAGCGCACCGACCGCTGAGCGGCCGGCGCGCCCGCTGCGGCGTGCATCGACCCTAGACCGCGATGCCCGCGAGGACCTTGGCCGCGATCGCGTCGGCGGTCAGGCCGAACTGCTCGGCGAGCACGTTGGCCGGGGCCGAAGCGCCGAAGTCGTCGAGGCCGATCGACAGGCCGTCGCTGCCGACGTAGCGCTCCCAGCCGCGGCGCACGCCCGCCTCGATGCTGACCTTGAACACGCCGGCCGGCAGGACCTTGCGCCGATGCTCGCGCTCTTGCTCGTCGAAGAGCTCGCAGCAGGGCATCGAGACGACGCGGGTGCCGACGCCACGTGCCTCGAGCTGGGCGCGGGTCTCGAGCGCGGTCGCCACCTCGGAGCCGGTCGCGATCAGCACCACGTCCAGCCGGCCCGTGGCCTCGCGCAGGATGTAGCCGCCGCGGCTGGTGCCGTCGAGCGCGTCGCGCAGGCCGGGCTCGCGGCCGATCTCGGGCAGGTTCTGCCGCGTCAGACAGATCGCCGTCGGCCCCTGGGTCCGCGCCAGCGCCAGGCGCCAGGAGGCCGCCGTTTCGGCCAGATCGCAGGGGCGGAAGGTCCACAGGTTCGGGATCGAGCGCAGCGCCAGCAGCGTCTCGATCGGCTGGTGCGTCGGGCCATCCTCGCCGAGGAAGATCGAGTCGTGGGTGTAGACGTAGACGACCTGCTGGCGCATCAGCGCCGACAGGCGCACGGCGGGACGCATGTAGTCGTGGAAGACCAAGAAGGTCGCGACGAAGGGCAGGTGGCCGCCGTGCAGCGCCAGGCCGTTGGCGATCGCCGCCATCGCATGCTCGCGCACGCCGTAGTGGACGTTGCGTGGCAGCCAGTCGCCGCGGCTGATGTGGCCCTCGCCGCCGATATGCGTGCCGTTCGACTCTTCGAGGTCGGCGCTGCCGCCGAGCAGGCCGGGCAGCTGCGCCGCCATCGCCGCGATCACCTTCTGCGAGGCCTTGCGCGTCGCGAGCTGGGCGCCCGGGGCCTGCGTCGGCCAGGCGATCTGGGCCGCGATCGTCGCGAGATCCGGGGCCAGGCGGGCCTGGAAGGCGTCGCGCCGTTCGTGCCCGGCCAGGCGCTGCTGCCAGGCGGCGTGGTCGGCGGCGCGCGCGGCGTTGTTGGCGCGGATCCGCGCGTAGACGTCGGCGTCGACGGCGAAGAAGGCGTCGGGATCGAGGCCCATGACGCGCTTGGTCGCGGCGACCTCGGCCGGCCCGAGCGGGGCGCCGTGGGTGCGCGACTGGCCGGCGAAGCTCGGCGAGCGGTGGCCGATCTCGGTGCGGCAGCGGATCAGCGTCGGCCGGCCTTCGTCGCCGATCGCGGCCTGCAGGGCGCTGAGCACGGCGGCGCGATCGTGGCCGTCGCAGGCGAGCACCTGCCAGCCGAAGGCGGCGAAGCGGGCGCCGACGTCCTCGGTGAAGGCGATGTCGGTGCTGCCGTCGATCGTGATCTGGTTGTCGTCGTAGAGCACGATCAGGCGGCCCAGGCCGAGGTGGCCGGCCAGCGACGCCGCCTCGGACGAGATGCCCTCCATCAGGCAGCCGTCGCCGGCGATGACGTAGGTGCGGTGATCGCAGAGATCGGCGCCAAAGTCGGCGCGCAGCCGCTGCTCGGCGAGCGCCATGCCCACCGCCATCGAGATGCCCTGGCCGAGCGGGCCGGTGGTGGCCTCGACGCCCGCGGTGTGGCCGACCTCGGGGTGGCCCGGCGTGCGGCTGCCCCATTGGCGGAAGGCCTTGAGATCGTCGAGCGTCACGTCGTAGCCGCTGAGGTGCAACATGCTGTAGAGCAGGGTGCTGCCGTGGCCGGCCGAGAGCACGAAGCGATCGCGATCGGCCCAGCCCGGATGGTTCGGGTCGAAGCGCAGCACCTGCGACCAGAGCACAAAGGCCACGTCGGCCATGCCCATCGGCATGCCGGGGTGGCCGCTGTTGGCCTTCTGCACCGCGTCCATCGCGAGGCCGCGGATGGTCGAGACGCAGCGTTCGTCGAGCTCGGGATGGGACGGCAAGGACATCAGGGCTGGCATCGGATCCCCCCACACATGGGCCAAGGCGGTGGCGATGGCGCTGGTGCTGGCGGCGGCGCTCCGGCTCGACCGGGCGTCGCACGCGCAGGCTGGCCGCGCGCGCGCAGTCGATAGCATACTTGCGCGCAGCGGTCACCGTGGCCGCCGACGATCCTGCCGCCGGAGCCGCCATGACCCTGCCATCGATCCCGGATCCTCGCGCTCCTCGGCCCTGTCGCCGCGCCGCAGCCGCGACGCTGCGGCCCTTCGGCGCGCTGCTCACTTGCCTGCTCGCCACCGTCGTCGCGGCGCCCGGTGGCGCCAAGCCGGCGCAGACGTCGCTCTCGCTGATGGGCCAGCTGCGCCATCAGGCCGAGCCGGCGGTCGACGATCCCGCGACCTCTGCCGACGAGGGGGCCGGGCCCGATCGCCACGACTTCACGCTGCGCCGCCTGCGCCTGGGCGGGGCCGCGCGCAAGGGCGACGTCAGCGCCAAGGTCCTGGTGGCGCTCGATCGCGGCAAGGTCCGCCTGCTGACGGGCGCCGCGACCCTGCGCTTGCCTTCCAAGGTGCGGCTGACGGTCGGCCAGACCAAGCGCTTGTTGAGCCAGGCGTACCTCGATGGCTCGGCGCACCAGCGGCTGATCGAGCGCGCGGCGCTGTCGGATTCCTTTGGCGGCGAGCGCGACATCGGCGCCGTCGTTTCGTGGCGCAGCGACGACAAGCGCGTCGAGGCGCGGCTCGCTGTGTGGAACGGCGCCGGCCCCAACGTCGCCGGCAACACCGTGGGCCTGCCCTGGTTCGAAGGCCGCATCGACGCCCAGATCGGCGCGCGCGTCGACGTCGAGGACCCCGAGATCCGCGACGATCTCGGCCTGCGGCTGGGCGCCGCAGCGTCGTGGGGCCGCCTGGCCGCCGAGCGCAGCGACGCGAGCGGGCTCGTGACCCGCTACGACAACCAGATCGCCGCCTCGGCCACCGCGGCGCTGCGCGCGGCCGGCGTCGAGCTGCGGGTCGAGGCGCTGACCCGGCGCGACGCGCCTGTCGACGCGCGCGAGGCGGCGTCCGGGCCGCTCGAGGTCGCCACCGTGCAGCAGGTCGGCGTCTGGGGCCAGCTCGCGTGGCAGGTGGCCAAGCGCTGGCAGCTCGCCGCCCGCGTCGAGCACCACGTCCGCGATCTCGACAACGACGATCGTTGGGGCCGGCGCATCGACGCAGGCGTCAGCTGGCGCCCCGAACGCGACGACGACCTCAAGCTGCAGCTCGGCTGGCAACGGCGCGACGAGGGCCGCGGCGGCGGCACGTCGATGGTGACGCAGCGGCTACAGCTGCAGCTGCAGTGGCGCCTGTAGCGACAGGTCGGCTCGCCACGCGGCGTCAGGCATCGGTTCCTGTCGCCGCAGTTCTGAGGCATGCTCCGCTACGCAGGTCGACGCGGGAGTCTCGATGGTCCGGATGTGCCAGGGTGGTCGCGAGAGCGAAGTCGACGCCGACGAGCTGCGCACGCGCGTCGCGACCGGCGCGACGGCCGAGGACACGATGGTCTTCGCCGACGACGGCCGTTGGCATCCCGCGCGCCAGTGGTTCCTCGAGACCTTCGTGGTCAAGGGCCCCGAGCGCGACGTCGACAGCGACTACGTCGAGCAGCATCGGGTCCAGGCGCTGACGATGGGCGGCCTCGCCGCCATGCTCGGCGTCACCGGCGACTCGGTGCACGGCGTCAACACCCGGGCGCAGAACGCCGTGCGTGACGTGCTCGACGCCATCGACACCGACGTCTGCTACCGGCCGATCGTCGCCTCGCACCACCTCGACGTGCACGGCAACGCCGCCGGCCGCGCCGACCTCGCCGCCGACGACGGCCAGATCCGCGTGCCGGATTGGGGCCGCCCCTACCTGCTGCCGACGGACCGACCGATCGAGATCCCGGCCTGGCAGGATCCGGCGACCGGCGGCACCTCGTTGCCCGACTTCGCGCCCGTGGAGTGGATCCAGGCGGCGCCGCGCGGCCACGAGCGCCGCATCGCGCCGCCGCCGGGCGCCGCCGACCCGGCCGTGGCCCGGGCGCGCGCCCACGCCCACGACAAGGTCGAGCGCGTCGAGCGCGCCGAGCGTGTCGAACGGGCCGAAGCTGCGGCCTCGCCGACCGACGTCATCGCCGCGGTGCAGGACATCGCCACGCTCAAGGCCAAGCGTCGCGCCGAGCGCCAGGCATTGCGCGTCGCCGAGGAGGCCGCCGCGCGCAAGGCCGAGGTCGCCGCCCGACAGGTCGCGGCACGCGCGACTGCCGACGCCTCGGTCGATCCGCACGCGGCCAGCCGCGCCGAGGCCACCGCCGGCGCCGGCAGCGCCGAATTCAGCGGCCACGCGGCGCACGGCGGCGAGGCGCTGGCGCACGCAGAGACGGTCGCCGAGAGCGGCGTGGCCGCTGTCGTGCGGGCGTCGGGCGAGACGAAGGGCAGCGGCTGCTTCGGCTGCGTTGGCCGCCTCATCGCCGTCGCGGTCGTGGCCTTCGCTGCCTGGGTGATCGTCGACGTCGGGTTGCGCCGCTTTGTCGAATCGGACCTGGCCGCGGCGTGGAAGGCGGCGGCCGACGACGTGCCCGTGCGCAAGCCACGCTCCGCGGTCGACGGCCTGATCGAGATCGGGCCGCGCGAGTCGTTGCTGCCGATCGTCGTCACCTTCGACCCCGCAGACCCGGTGGGCGTGCACCGGGTCGCCGCGCTGCTGCGTTGGCAGAGCGAGCGTGGCGTCGATCTGGGCCTGCCGACGGGCCGTGAGCCGCGGATCGTGCTGCTGCCGGTGGCCGGCGCCGAGGGCTCCGACCTGGTGCGCAGGCTGCTCGTCCTGCACAGCAAGGGCGAGCTGGTCGACGCCTGGCCCGAGCTCGTGGCCGGCGACGCGGGCATCGAGCCCGCCGCGCTCATCCGCCACGCCGCCGAGGTCGACATCGACGAGGCCGGCCTGACCATCCTGGCCCAGGCCACCGCCGCGCGCGAGCTCGAGCGCACGGTCGCGACGATCAGCCGCGTCTTCGGGCTGCGGCCGCCGTTCTCGCTCGCGGTCGCCGGCCGGGCCCTACCGTCGGCCGTCGTCGAGGATCCGGCCGCGCTGACCCAGGCGCTCGAGCGGGCCGCGGCGACCGCCCTCGCGGCGGCGCGCGACCATGGGCCCGCGGCGTGGGAGGTGCTGCTCCAGGGCGTGCCCGAGGCCCAGGCCGAGCGCTGGTCGCGCTGGATCGTGCGCGGCGAGCGCGTCGCCGCGACAGCGCCTGCGGCTGACGCCCCGAACGCCGCGGCGCTGCCAGACGGGCCGCAGCGTCTGTCGCTGCCGGTCGGGACGCAGACGCGCGGCTCCTCGGGCGGCGTCCAGCTGGTCTTCGTCGCCGACCTGCAATGCGACTACAGCCGGATGCTGACGCGGCGCCTGGCGCGCCTGCTCGACGACCACGCCGACGTCGAGCTCGCGTTCGTCCACCGGCCCATCCTCTCGCTGCACCCCGACGCCGAGCGCGCCGCGCGCCTGGCGCAGGCCGCGGTGGCGCAGGGGGCGTTCTGGCAGGTGGTCGACTGGATCTTCGTCCACGGCCGCACGCTCGACAGCGCGCGCATGGTCCGTTCGCTCGGGCGCAAGGGCACCCACCTCGACGGCGAGGCGCTGGAGTCGCTCGCCACCTCGCCGCAGATCGGCGACGTCATCGCCGCGCACATCGCCTGGTCCGACGCGCACGGCGTCAACGGCACGCCGACGCTTTTTGTCGACGGGCGGCCCCTGCGGGGTGCGGTCGCGACCCGGGCGTTGAACGAGGCAGTGCAGCGCGCCGTCGCCCTGCGCGCCTCGTGGCAGGACGCGCATCCGGGTGCGGCGATCCCCGTCGAGCCGGCGGCCGCGGCGACCTCGACCGTGCCTTGATCGGCGGCGTTGGGGGCGGGGGCGGGACGTGCGGTGCCTGCCGCGGGACGTGCCGGACGATTCGGGCGGGACGATTCGGGCGGCGCTGGCGAAACGCCGACTTCGCTGCCTCGACGCGTATGCGACGGCAGCCGCCGATTCGACCCTTGTCGGGGTCGAGCACGGTGGCATGCTGACGGTCGCGATGGGCTCGGCACAGCGGCAAATCACCGGGATGGTCGCGGTTCGGGCCTGAGCGAGGACTGCGCGACCATCGCTCGGCCTCGACGCTCGTCAAGATCCGGGGATCGATTCGCTTTCTATCTTGAGATGGGGAGCGAAAGGGCGAACAAAGGCGCGTGGTGATGACGGACAGGCAACACCGGGACGCCGATCGTTGGGGCTGCGGTCCGGTCCTATTGCTGTTCGTGGCCGCGAGTTTGGCGCTGGTGGTCTGGATGATCGTCGTGCCCCCGGCGCCACCTGCACCCGCGCGGATGCCGAGCCTGGAAGCAACGGGCAGCGCGGGGCAGCCTGCAAGAGGGCGGGAATCTGGCGCGCAACGCGCTTCCGGCACTGGAATCGGCGTCAAACTGGGCGGCCCCGCCACACCGACGGCCGACGCATGGGCCCCCATCCCGGACCCCGTCGCCGGCGAGCGATTCCGCCGCGCGTTTCACGAGGCGTACTGTCGTTGTTTTCCGCGGGGCCTGGATCAATTCGAAGGGCTGATCGGCCGATTGAGCTGTCGCGCCCTGCTGCTTGGTGTGCCGCTCCCGCTCTATGAGCGGCTCGATGTGGATGAGCACCTGACGCTCGCGCTTGCGCGGCTGCCGCGATGGCGAGCGGAGCGGTGTTTGCGGGGCCTCGACAGCTGCGACCCTGAAGCCCTCGACTCCTGTTTCGCTGCTCAATTCGGCGATCTCGGCGACGCCTGTCTTCCGTACCGTCTGCCTTGCTTCGTCGGACGCTGCGAGCAGAGCGCGGGCCCCGACAACCTCGGGACCTGCGTCGCGCCACCAAAACTCGGCTCATTGTGCCGCTACCATTGGGACTGCTGGGGTGAGTTCTCGCAGGGGCTCGCCTGCATCCAGAATCGCTGCGTGCCGAGCCTGAGAGCGCCCGAGGCCCGTTGTTCCTTCTACTGTGGAAACGACCTGTGGTGCGACATCGACGCGCCGTCGCCACGCTGCCAGTTGCCGCGAGCTGCCGGCGCGCCCTGCCCGCCATACTCGCTGTTCGGCAGGTTCTGCGACCTGGGCTTGAGCTGCCAACCTTCTCCCGACGGCCCGCGCTGCGCCCCGCGCGTCGGTCCTGGAGGGCGCTGCGCGCTGGTCCGCTTGGAGGGCAATGAAGGGCATGGATCCAACTTCAGCCCCTGCGCCGCAGATCACGTTTGCGCTCAGCTCGACGACCGGACGCGACGCTGCCTCCCTCGGGCTGAGATGGGAGCGCCCTGCCAGGTCAGCGATCAATGCGCTGGTGTCTGGGACTCGCGGATCGGAGGCGCGAGCTGCGTCGGCCGGGGCGCCGGCGGCCAGGGCCGCTGCGGACCGCCGCCTGCAGCCGACGAACGCTGCAGCGACGCGAGCGTGCCGTGCGGCCCATCGCTCGCCTGCGACACGACGACCGGTCGATGCGTCCCGCATCTGCGGCTTGGCGACGCCTGCATCCAATCCTGTGGCGACGCGCCGGCCCCTGGGCTGCAGTGCATTCGCGGGCGGTGCGTCGCGCCGTTGCCCGAGGGGGCAGCGTGTGTCTCGCATTGGAAGCGCGCATCGCTCGGCCAGCCAGATTGCGGGGAGCTCGACTGCTTGGAGGGCCGCTGCGGGCAGGTGGAGAGCGAGCGGTGAAGCGAGCTGACGTCGGCCCTTGAGAGGTGCGACCCCTTGAAACGTGCCAGACGATTCGAGAAACTGTCTTGAAACGTGCCAGACGATTCGAGAAACCGACGACCTCCAACCACTGCATGCCAAAGCCACGCGGCGGCGCCGTCGCTGACGTGCCCGTTGGCCCCTGATGCTGTCACCGCTGCCGACCCCCGCTCCCAACCCACCAAGAGCCCTGGCCCATGCGCACCGTCGCCAAAGGTGCGCGCCTCGCCGTCAGCGCCGCGCTACAGCGCCAGCGCCCGCCAATACATCGCCGGCAGCTTCTTGCGTCGCGTGACCTCGCCGCCCGTGAGCAGCTGCCAGGCCGCGGCCGCCGCCTCGCGCCACTGCGCCTCGAGCGCTCGCAGCCGCGCGATGGCCTCGCGGCGGATGACCGGGTCGAGCGCCAGCACCGTCGGCGCGCGCCCGTGTTTGCTTCGCAGCACCCGTGCGAACGGGTCGGTGCCGAGGACGCGCTCAGGGCCCAGGGGCAGCGTCCCGTTGGCCTCGCGCGCCGCGTCGAACTCATCGTGGATCTCCTGCAATAGCGCACGCACGGCGGCGCGCCATTGGTCCTGCGGCGTGTTGGCGAAGCACGGCAGGGGCGTCATCTGCAGCTCGTAGACGGTGTCGAACTGTCCGGGAATCTCGACATAGCCCTTCAATCGGCTGGCGTTGGTCTGGTCGGTATGGCTGGTCCAGACGCCGGTGATGACGGTTCCGTCGCGCAGCCACGGGGTCGAGCTGACGCCGGGCCAGTCGTCGACGCGGCCGACCAGGCCCTCCTTGACGCCGTGGGCCATGATGTAGCGAAGCCGCCACATCTGCGTGAAGCGGTCGCCGACGACCGGGATCGCGCGACACCGGCGCTCCCAGACGGAGCCCCTTCGCCCCAGCAAGCGGTTGATCTTGCGAGCAATGTTTCCGTTGACGAACTGCTGGAAGTCGCTGAGCGTCTGGCTGTCCGGCACGGAGACCAACATGTGGTAGTGGTTCGAGAGCACGACAAAGGCGTGGATCTGGACGTCCTGCTGCGTCTGCGCCCGGCCGATGACGCCGAGGATGAGGTCGTTGAGCGGCTTGCCCGGCTTGAGCAGCAAGTGCTCACCGGTAATGCGGATGCTGATCTCGTGCAGACCGCCGGGCAGGGCGTGGCGAAGTGGGCGCATGGGAACCTCCGGCCGGGGGAACGAAGATCCCGGCGAAGGTAGGTCGTCGATCCGCGATTTCCGGTTCGGCGGGGTGTGTCAGCAATTCCGTGTAAGCGGCTCGTCGTAGGCCCCAGTCTTTTCGG
>CAZPHC010000018.1:0-126349 GCA_964586155.1 uncultured Enterobacteriaceae bacterium
GGTCGGGCTTGCGCTCCTTGAAGCCGTTCAGGAGCGTCTCGAGCTTGCCCTTGGCGCCGTCGAGGCCAAACGGGTGGTTGCGGGACAGAGAGATGTCAGCCATCGATTCCTCCACGTGGCGGCGGGTTCAGGCCGGCCACTGCGGGCGGGATCGTGCCCCATCGAGCGGCGACCGTCCAGGGCCCCCGGGCGTCGCGGACCGCCTCCTGCGCCGGCGCCGGGCGTGGTGGCAGAAGGCAGAGACGCCGGCCATCCGGCTCAGCTGCCGCTGGGACGGTAGGCGCGGAAGAAGCCGACCTGCTCGGGCTTGCCGCCGGCGATCGGGCGCAGGATCGTGCCGGCGATCACGCCCTCACCGACGGTGCCGCGCAGCAGACGACGATCGGGCGCGGCGCCGTCGGGCAGCTTGCAGTCGCGGTGACGCCAGTCGATCTCGAGCTCGACGTTGCCGTTGCGCGCGCGGCCCCGACAGACCGAGAAGCGGGCCGGGCCGTCCTTGAACGAGAGTTCGATCTCCCCCTCGAAGCCCTCCTCGGGCAGCATGACCACGAGGTCGAACGCGTCGATGGGGCCGATGTCTGCGGTGCCCTGCCACATCCCGGCGGTGGCCGAGCCGCAGCCGGCGAGCAGCAGGGGCGCGACGATCGGCGCGAGGCCGAAGAGCAGCAGCGAGACGCCGAGCCGCAGCCGCGCGGACAGCGTCGGCCTCGACGTCGGCGCAGCAGAGGCTTGCGGCCGCTGAGGGTTGCTCTGCTGCGGATTGTGAAGCCGTGCCATGTGCGCCATCCTCCGCGCCGTGGTGGCGGCGCTGGTTCGACTGTAGCAGCGACGCGCCCAGTCGAAAGAAAAGCGCCCAGTCGGAAGAACAGCGCTCGATCGGACCCATCGCGCCCGGTCGGAACAACAGCGCCCAGTTGGCGGCGAGGGGGAACGATGACGTCGAGGATCGGCTTGTTGACCGGCGGTGGCGACTGCCCCGGCCTGAACTCCGTGATCTGGTCGGTCGTGCGCGCGGCGCACAGCCACGGCATCGAGGTGCTGGGCATCGAGGACGGCTTCGACGGCCTGATCGCCGGCGGCACCGTGCGCAAGCTGACACCCGCAGACGTACGCGGCATCCATCATCAGGGCGGCACGGTGCTGGGCACGACCAACCGCGGCAACCCGTTCCGCTACAGGACGTTGCAGCCCGACGGCAGCGAGATCGAGATGGACTGCAGCGACGACGTCGTGCGCGCGGTGCGGCGTCTCGACCTCGACGGCCTGGTCGTCGTCGGCGGCGACGGCACCCTCGCCATCGCGCAGCAGCTCGCCGACAAGGGCGTGCCGGTCATCGGTGTGCCCAAGACGATCGACAACGACCTGTCGGCGACCGACAACACCTTCGGCTTCTACACCGCGGTGACGACGGCGATGGAGGCGCTCGACAAGCTCAAGACCACCGCCGAGAGCCACGATCGCGTGATGATCCTCGAGGTGATGGGCCGCCACGCCGGCTGGATCGCGCTGGCGTCGGGCCTTGCGGCCGGGGTGCACGCCATCCTGCTGCCGGAGATCGCCTACTCAGTGGACGTCGTGCTCGCGCGCATCCGCAGCCGCTGGGAGGAGGAGCGCCGCAACTACACGCTGATCGTGGTCGCCGAGGGCGCCTTCCCGCGCGGCGGCGACAAGACCTACCTGCAGGCCGCGGGCGTCGGCACGGTGGCGCGCCTCGGCGGCGCCGGGGCCCGGCTGCAGGCCGAGCTGGAGGGCCGCTTCGCCGAGGGCTGGGGCTCGCGCCGCGGTGCCCCGGAGGTCCGCACGACGGTGCTCGGCCACCTGCAGCGCGGCGGCTCGCCGGGTGCCTACGATCGCATCATCTCGCTGCGCTTCGGCGCCCACGCCGTCGAGCTGGCGGCCAGCGGCCGGTGGGGCGAGATGGTGGCGCTGCGGGGCACGTCGATCGACTCGGTGCCGATCCGCGACGCCATCGGCCAGACGCACCTGGTCGACCCCAACGGGCAGGTGGTCGGCGCCGCGCGATCTGTGGGAATCTGCCTGGGCGACCGCTGGCCGTAGGGCCGCCGCCGCGGGCCGGTTCGTCGGGCCGCGCCGAGACGGACGCCCGGAGGAGCGCGCGTTGAGACCGAAGATCCGGGCCGAATCAGCGTCCGTCGGCACCGTGGCCGCGCGGCCGATGGCGGTGGCGCTGCTGCTGCTCGGCGCGGCGAGCGCGGCGTGCAGCGCCCTGTTCCCGGCGCCGGTGGCGCAACAAGGCGCGGACGGCGCGGCGGTTGCGGACGACGACGGACAGCTCGGCGCGACGGCCGACGCCGCGACGCCAGACGCCGCCAACCCGGACACCGCGACGCCGGACACCGCCAGCCCGGACACCGCGACGCCCGACACCGCCAGCCCGGACACCGCGACGCCGGACACCGCCTGCAGCTGCCCGAGCAACGAGGTCATGCGCGACGGCCCCTGCGTACCGAACCCGATGATCGGCTGCACCCTGCCCTGCCTGGGCAAGGCGCCCAGCGCGTGTCCGTCGCAGTCGGTCTGCGACGAGGCGGCGGCGCACCAGCCCTGCGCCCCGGACCAGCCCGCCCCGGCCTGCGTGCCGCAGCAGGCGATGGGCTTTTCGCCCGGCGATCTGCGCATCCAGCCGACGACCGCGACCGTCGGCCAGGAGGTCACCGTCCTCGCGATGGGCGGCGACTTCTACATCGGCGCGCTGATGTGGTGGATGCGCATCGGCGGCGAGGGCGTGATGGGCAACGAGTACGACGCCCACTGCGTGCTCTCGGCCAAGTTCACGCCCAAGGCGGCCGGCGTCTACCCCATCGAGGTCGGCTACGGCGGCGCGCCGCAAGAGCGCATGAACCAGGGCTGGACGCTGGCGGGCTTCCTCGCGGTCGGCGACGTCGCGCTCGGCGTCCAGCCGGGCTTCGCTTGCAGCGCGAACGACACCTGCGCCTCAGGCGGCGACTGGACCTGCGGCTGCACGGCCGGCCGCTGCGCGTGCAGCAAGGCACCCTGACCCGGCCGCCTGACCCGGCCGCCTGGCACGGCCGCCTTGGCCGGCCGCCTTGGCACGGCCGCACTGTGACCCACGCCGCGCGCACGCGGCGAGGAGGCTCCTGATGGTCCAGACCCTGACGCTGTTGGCCCTCGTCTTTGGCCTGACGCTGATGCCTGCCGCACAGCAGGAGATCGTCATCGATCAGATCCGCACCGAGGACGGACGCGCCTTCGGCCTGGTCGCGACGCGGGTCGCCGAGGGCTTCGACCTCAAGGCCGAGATCGACGGCAAGATGCAGACGGCGATGCAGGTGCGTCGGACCAAGGACGCCGACCTCTGGGACGTCACGCTCGGCGGCGACGGCAGCCGGCCGATGCGCATCGATCTGGGCATCCTGCGCGGGGCCGGCGGCGGCGAGGGCGGCGAGGTGGCGGCCAGGGGCGCAGTCGGCAAGCCGGGCGCCAAGGAACGCGCCAAGGCCAGCGCCAAGGCAGCGACGAAGGGGGCCAGGCGCGGCTCGCTCGACGTCACGCTAGCCGAGGGCCGCCGCAGCTTCGAGACGCCGCGCGGCGCGATCGTCCTGATGCGGACGCCAACCTCGCGCTACCTGCTGCTGCCGGGCGAGCACTCGTTGATCTCGCTGCGCTGAGGCCCGGCGACCGCGCGCCCGCCGACGACGCGGCTCAGGCCTGCAACGACGCGGCGATCCGCTCGGCCAGCGCCCGACCGATGCCCGGCACCGCGGCGATGGCCTCGACGTCGGCGGCGCGGATCGCCTTGACCGAGGGGAACGCCGCGAGCAGCGCGGCGCGCCGGGCCGGGCCGACGCCCTCGATGCCGTCCAGCGCGCTCTGCAGCGTGCGCTTGCTGCGCGTCTCGCGGTGGAACGTGATGGCGAAGCGGTGCGCCTCGTCGCGCAGGTGCGTCAGCAGCAGCACCTCGTCGCTGGTCTGCGGCAAGATCAGCGGGTGCGCCTGCTCGGGCTTCCAGACGCGCTCAGGGCTGCGCCGGCTGGCGCCGCGGTCGTCGCCGTCGAGGGTGCGGGCCTTGGCCAGGCCGACGAGCTCGACGCCCTCGACGCCGAGATCGTGCAGCGCGGCCACGGCCATGCGCAGCTGCCCGGGGCCGCCGTCGACGACGACCAGGTCGGGCAGCTCGCTGCCATCGCGCAAGGCGCGGCCGAAGCGCCGGCTCAACACCTGGTACATCGTCGCGAAGTCGTCGGCCTGGGTCATGCCGCGGATGCGGAAGCGGCGGTACGACGCCTTCTCGGGCACGCCGTCGCGGAACACGACCATCGACGCGACCGGATCGGTGCCGGAGATGTTGCTGTTGTCGAAGCACTCGATGCGCCGGGGCAGCTTGTGCAGGCCGAGCTTGCGCTGCAGGCCGACGACGGTGGCCTCGCTGCGGTCGCCGGCGCGCAGGCGGTCGTCGAAGGCCTGGCGCGCGTTCTCGGCCGCCATCTCGAGCAGGCGCACGCGCTCGCCGCGCTGCGGCCGCAGCAGCTCGACCCGCCGCCGCGGGCCGCCGCGCTCGTGGCGCAGCTCGGTGAGCCAGTCGGCCAGCGCCTCGTCGCCGTCGAGGTCGAGCGGCAGCAAGATCAGGTCCGGGATCGCCTGGCCCCGGTCATAGAGCCGGGCGATCAGGTCGGCGAGCGCCTCGGCGTCGTCGAACTCGGCCTTGGGCAAGGCGAAGCTGCGGGCCCCGACGATGCGGCCGCGCTCGAGCCGCAGCAGCGCCACCGCGAGCCGACCGCCCTCGCGGTAGCAGCCGAAGACGTCGATGTCGCGCTCCTCTTCGATCAGCGCGACGTGCTGCTTCTCGAGGCTGCGCTCGATGGCGCGCCATTGGTCGCGCAGGCGCGCCGCGCGCTCGAAGTCCTCCTCGGCCGCCGCCGCCGCCATGCGTTCCTGCAGCGAGGCCAGCAGCTCACCGCCCCGGCCGCCGAGCAGCAACGCGGCGTCGCGCAGCGCGACATCGTAGCCGGCGCGGTCGACGGGCAGCACGCACATGCCCGGGCAGCGGCCGATCTGGTACTCCAGGCAGGGTCGGCTGCGGTTGCGGAACACCGTGTCGCGGCAGGGGCGCAGGCCGAAGTGGCCGTTGACCTGGCGCAACGTCGCGCGCGCCGCGGCGGCCGAGGCGAACGGGCCGAAATACCGCGCGCCGTCATCCTTGGGCTGGCGCACGACCTCGAGCTTGGGCCAGGCGTGCTCCTGGCCCAGCCGCAGGTGGATGAAGTTCTTGTCGTCGCGCAGCTTGACGTTGAACTCGGGTTGATGGCGCTTGACCAGCTCGTTCTCGAGCAGCAGCGCCTCCTTGTCCGAGGCCGTGCGCACCAGCTCGATCTCGCCCAGCACCTCGCCGAGCAGGTGGACGAAGAAGCGCTCGTCCTGCCGCTGGTGGTACTGCCGCAGCCGCGCGCGCAGGTTCCGCGCCTTGCCGATGTAGACCACGCGGCCGCGACGATCGCGCATGATGTAGACGCCAGCGGTCTCGGGCGCCGTGCGCACGCGGGCGGCAAAATCGAACTCGACGGGCCCGTCGGCGTCACCGAGGTCGGCGAGCGAGGGCTCGGGGCCGTCGTCGACGGCGATCCTGGACTGCGTCGACGAGATGACGGCCGGGTCGTGGTCGCCGCGCTTGCGCTTGGGTGGCCGGGGCATCGGCGCTCCCTGCGGACAACGAGCCGAGACGGCGGGCGACGTCGCGAACCGGGGGCGCCGTCGCGGCTGGCGGGCTAGTTGGCGGCGGGCTCAGCCGGGGCGGCGGGAGCGGCCGGCGCGGCGGGGGCCTCGGGGGCAGCCGGAGCGGCGGGGGCCGCCGGCGCGGTCGGCGCGGCGGGCGCGGCGAAGTTGCCGTCGCTCGGCATGTTGCCGTCGCCGCCCAGGTTCAGCTGGATCGGCTGGCCGCTGCTGGGCATGCCCAGCGCAGGCGACTGCGCGGCGGCGCGCTTCTCGGCCTCGATCAGGCGCTGGCGCTGCTGGTCGACCAGGGTCGTCCAGGCGTCGGAGCGATCGATGACCTTGTCGGTCTCGGCCTTCTGCAGCATCAGCTTGACGATGCCGCGCCAGACCTCGGCCCGCTTCTGCGCGAGCAGCAGGCTGCGCAGGTCGTCACGGCGCTTGGTCTCGGCCTCGGCGTCGGTGGTGGCGCTGGCCTCGGCGGCGAGGCGCACGACGTAGCGCGACTTGCCATCCTCGCTGGCGAAGATCTCGCCGGCGACCGGCGCCTCGGCGCTGAGCTTCCAGGCGGCGGCCGTCATGCCCTTGACCTTGCCGATGCCGGGCACGTCGTCGTCGGACTGCTCGCGGGCCGGCAGGCCCAGGGCGGCCTCGAAGCCGCGGGAGAGCGCCGACGAGGGCGCGCGTCCGATCATGCCGGACGTCGTCGCGACCAGCGGGCCGTCCGCCTTGCCGCCGTGGGCCTTGTTCCAGGTCTGCACGGCCTCGCTCAGCGGCTTGTCCTTGGCGGCCATCACCGTCTCGAGCACGCCCTTGGCGACGGCGTCGAGCTGCTCGGCGGCCTTCTGCTCGGCGAGCAGGGACTTGGCGAGCTCCAGCTTGGCGGTCTCGAGCGGCGTCGTCTGGGCAGCCTCGGCGCTCTCGACGACGAGGATCCACCAACCGTGCGAGCCCTCGACCGGGCCGACGAGCGCGCCGTCCTGGGCGGCCTCGACGGCGGTCGCGACGGCAGGGCCGAAGGGCGACAGGCCGAGGCCCGCCGCGCTCTTGGCGTCGACGAAGCGGCCACCGACGTCCTTGCTCAGATCGTGCTCGGTCTTGTCGCCGGCGATGCGCGAGAAGTGCGCGAGCAGCGCGGCCTTGCGCGCCGCGGCGTCGAGCTCGGTGACCTTCTTGGAGGCGCTGGCGCCGTCGCCCGACGCGACGTCGATCGCGACCTCGCCCTTCCAGGCCTTGTCGAGGTCGGCGTAGATGGCGTCGGCGTCCTTGCGCTTGGTCGCCCACTCGGCCTCGACCTCGGCCAGCTTGTCGGTCTCGACGTTGGCCTTCTGCGTCGCCTTGACCAGGATGCCGCGGACCTTCCACTTGGCCGGGCGGACGTAGGTCTCGCCGGCGGCGTCGTAGGCGGCCTTGATCTCGTCGGCGTGGCCCGCGGCGAACGCGGCGGCGTCCTCGTCGCTGACGACGACAGCCGAGCGCGCGCTGCGGGCGTCGACGGTCACGACCTCGAGCTTGGGCCGCTTGGACTCGGCGGCGTCGACGGCGTCGAGCTCGGCGTCGCTGACCTGCAGACCGGCCGTCGCGACGGTGACGTACTTGTCGCGCAAGATCTCGCGGCGCAGGAAGCTCTCGAGCGCGGCCTTGCTGGTGCCGAGCTGGAAGCGGACGAAGATGTCGTACTTGCGAGCGTCGAAGCGACCCTGCTCGTCGCGGAAGCTGGTGCCGAACACCAGCTCCAGCCGCGCGACGCGCGCCGAGAGCTCCTCGTCGCTGACGCCCATGCCCGCCGCCTCGGCCGCCTTGGCGACCAGCACGGACTCGATGAGCTCGACCATCAGCTTCTCGTCCTTGACCGGCGGCACGGGGCCGTCGAAGGGCGTGAGGCTGGCGAGCTCCTGCGAGACGCCCGACCAGATCAGGCGGGTGCCCTCGTAGCGCTGCTTGGCCTGCAACTTCTCGAACGCATTCATACTTGGCTGGGGCGGCATCGGCGAGAAGATGTTCGCCAGCGCAAGCTCACGCGAGTCGATGCCCACGCCGTCGACGTCGACGAGGACCTCGACGCCTTGCGCATTCGGGCCGGCGTTGATCGGCCCCTGCGTGTTGAAGGTCAGGATGAACGCCAGGATCACGATCCCCAAGAGGATGTAAATCACCAACGATCGCGACTGGTTCCGAAACAGCTCGAGCATTCCTCGGCTCCGCGTACAATTCCGCCTGCGGCCCAGGTTGGGCCGAGGGACCGCGGACTCTAAGCCCCCGGCCGCGTTGGGTCAACGGCTCGGCAAGACTCCTGTGCGTTCCAGGCGGTCGAGCAGCCGGGTCAGCACCTCGACATGGTCCCGCGTCTCGTGGAATCCGAGGTCGCGCACGGCCTGATCGTCGTAGTGAACGTCCCAGGTGACGACCATCGCCTGGTTGAGGAAGGGCGTCGGCATCACGAGATCGAAGGCCAGCGGCGGCAGGCCGGCGCGTTGGCGCAGCGCGTCCCAGCGGGCCGCCGGGTCGTCGAGCAGGTCGTCGAGGGTGTGCGCGACCGCAGGCACCTGCCACTCCATGCCGAAGCGGGCCGCGATCGCGGGCCAGATCGTCGGCCAGCGCCACGCCGCGCCGTTGGTCAGCATCATGGCGCTGTCGTGCACCGCCGGCGTCGCGGCGGCCCAGCGCATCTGCGCGCCGATCAGCTCGGCGTCGACGGCGTCCCAGCGTGCGGCGAACGCGGCCTGGCCGCCCGGGAAGACCAGCGGCAGCCCGGCGTCACGCAGCAGCACCGCCCAGACGCCGATCGCGTTGACGATGTTGTAGGGCACGCCGGTCGCGGTGCCGAGGATGAAGTGCGGCCGGTGCAGGCTCCAGGTCCAACGGCTCTGATCCCGGGCGCGGCCGAGCAGCTGATCTTCGACGTCGAAGTACCACGATCGGCCCGGATGGCGGGGCGAATCGGCGCGCTGGATCTCCGGGTATCCGGGCCAGAGCGTGCGGCCGAGGTGGACGCCGTGGGCGCGGCCGCCGGTCAGCACGGCCAGGTGGCGACGCCCGGACCAACCCTCGGCCTCATCGCGATCGAGCGCCTCGATCACCGAGCGCAGCATCGCGCCGCTCTGGCCCTGGTCGATCAAGCCGGCGCGGCGGTTGATCGCGTCGTAGTACCACCACGCCGAGAGCGGCAGCTTGTCGAGCAGCGGCACGATCGGCGCGATGCGCCGGACCAGCGCCTGCATCACGCGCGGGTGGATGTCGCCGTCGCCAGCGACGTGGCCGACGATCGGGTGGCGATGGGCGGCGTAGTAGATGTGGGTCGGCTGCGCCGATCGGATCGCCGCCAGGACGCTCGCGGCGTCGAAGAGATCTGCGGCGACGGCGTCGACGCGGCCTTGCAGCTCGGCTGCGACGCGCCCCGAGCGCGAGAGCGTGACCACGGGCTCGTCGGTCGTAGCGAGAAGGTGGCGGACGATGCCGTCGCCGGCGACGCCGCTCGCCCCGATCACGAGGTGGCGGGCCCCCCCGGTGGCGGCCACGGCAGGGACTGGCGAGCCCAACGACATCGAGCCTCCGTCGACCGCGCCGTGGCGGCCCCGATGCGGGGTTCGGCGCGGGCGTCAGGGTGACACCGGTCGACGTTCCGCGCTACCGTGGGGCCCCGCTCCCCCGGGACGAGGTGCCGATGACGATCGTGATCACGGGCGCTGCTGGCCACCTCGGTGGCAACCTGGTGCGGACCTTGCTGGAGCGCGGCGAGCGCGTCCGCGCCGTCGTCCATCGCGACACGCGCGGGCTGGCGGGCCTGGACGTCGAGACGGTCTCGGCCGACGTCACCGACCTCGCGTCGATCCGGGCCGCGTTGCAGGGCGCGTCGCTGATCTACCACCTGGCCGCGGTCATCTCGATCGACGGCGATCACGGCGGCCTGGTGACGCGGGTCAACGTCCAGGGCAGCGCCAACGTCGCCGAGGTCGCGCTCGAGCTGGGCGTGCGCATGGTGCACCTGAGCTCGATCCACGCGATGCAGCAGCGCCCCTTCGACCAGCCGATCGACGAGACGCGGGAGCGGGTGCCGTGGGGCGACATGCGTTGGCCGGCCTACGACCGGACCAAGGCCGAGGGCGAGCGCGCGGTGCGGCGGGCGATCGCGCGCGGCCTGGACGCGACCATCATCCACCCCACCGGCGTCATCGGCGGCCACGACTACAGCCCGTCGCGCTTGGGCAAGGTCTTCATCGACCTCTACCACCGCCGGCTGCCGTCGATCGTCGACGGCGGCTTCGATTGGGTCGACGTCCGCGACGTCGTCGCGGCGCTGCTGGCGGCGGCCGACCCGGCCCGCGGTCGCTGCGGCGAGAGCTACCTGCTGACGGGCAGCTGGCGCAGCGTGATCGAGCTGGCCGGGATCGCGGCGAGCATCACCGGCAAGGCGCCGCCGCGCTTCCATTCGCCGCTGTGGTTGGCCCACGTCGGCGCGCCGCTCATGACGGCGTGGGCGCGGATGCGCGGCACCGAGCCGCTCTACACCCTGGAGTCGCTCGAGGCGCTGCAGAGCAACCGCAACATGCGCAGCGACAAGGCCAAGGCGGACCTCGGCTTCCAGGCCCGTCCCTTCGAACAGAGCGTCTACGACCTCTACGTCTGGCATCGCTCGGTCGGCAACATCCCGCGCGACGCCGAGCTGCGCGCGCCCGCCGGCAGCGACGAGACGGCCGCCTAGCGACCGGCGTCGCCCGACACCGCCAACGAGAACGCACGACCGAGCTTGACCTGCGTGGTCAGCAGCCGCTGATCGCGCCAGATCTCGAAGCGGGCGTTGGTCCCCGGCGGCAGCGACGAGACGCGGATCCGCAGGCGCGCGGTGTCCTGCACCGCGCTGCCCTCGACCGCGGTGACGATGTCCCCGGGGCGCAGACCGGCCACGGCGGCGGGGCTGCGTGGCTCGACGTCGACGATGCGCACGCCCGGGCGGTCGCGCAGGCCGGCCTGCTGCGCCGCGACGGCGTCGAGGTCCTGGATGCGCACGCCGAGCCAGCCGCGCTCGACGGTGCCCTTGTCGACCAAGCTGCGCAGGATCGACATGGCCATCGCCGACGGGATGGCGAAGCCGATGCCCTGCGAGCCGCCCGAGCGCGACGCAATCGCCGTGTTGATGCCGACCAGCTGGCCGGCGGCGTTGACCAGGGCGCCGCCCGAGTTGCCCGGGTTGATCGCCGCGTCGGTCTGGATGAAGTCCTCGTAGTCGACGATGCCGACGTTGGCGCGGCCCTTGGCCGAGATGATGCCGAGCGTGACGGTCTGGGCGAGGCCGAAGGGGCTGCCGATCGCCAGCACCATCTCGCCCAGGCGGACCTGGCCGGAGTCGGCGATCGGCATCGGCTCGAGGTCGGCGGGGGGAGCCTCGACCCGCAGCACGGCGACGTCGGATTGCGGGTCGCGGCCGACCAGGCGCGCCAGCAGCTTGCGCCCGTCGTGCAGCGTGATCTCGATGCCGGCGGCGTGCTCGACGACGTGGTTGTTGGTCAGGATCAGGCCGTCGCGGCTGACGATCACGCCAGAGCCCAGCGACGCGGGCCGCTCGACGCCGCGATCGCGGAACCAGGGCGGCAGCATCGCCGGGTTGGCGCGCGTCGGCGCCCGCCGCGTGGTAGCGACGTTGACCACCGAGCGGACGGCACGCTCGGCGACGTCCGAGAAGGCGGTCGAGTCCAGCGTCGGGCCGCTACGGGCCAGCACGGGCGCGGCCGAGAGGGTCGACAGGCCCAGGCCAACGGCGAAGGCGAGCGCCCACCAACCACCTGCCGACGTGCGGCGCCGCGGCTCGGCGGCGCGCGGTCCCGTCCAGAGCTTGGGATCGGATGCCAACGGGCGGTGCAGCATCATGCGGGTGTCCTCCTGCTTGCAGCTTGCAGATTCGGACGGCCAGCGACGCGGCGGCGGCTCGGGGGATCTCAGGGGGGATCGAACGCAGCCGCGTCGCTGCTCGTCGTCGGCACAACGCAGGGCGGCGGGTTTCGATTCCCACGCGCCCCCTGCGCGGGCGCACAGGCCCGTGGCCGCGCGATCAGGGTGGCGTCGGCAGGTCGATCTCGAAGCGGGCGCCGCGCCCCGACGCCGGCACGCCGACCCGGACCACGCCACCGTGGCTGCGCACCGTCTCGCGCACGACGGCGAGGCCGACGCCGGTGCCCGTGGCCTTGGTCGTGAAGAACGGCTCGAAGACGCGCGCGCCGACGGCGGGATCGATGCCGGGCCCGTCGTCCTCGACGCCGACGCGGATCACGGGGCGGTCCTCGTCGTCGCGCGTGGCGGACACGTCCACCCGGACCTCGCCTCCCTGCGGCATCGCCTCCCAGGCGTTGCGCAGCAGGTTCCAGATCGCCTGGCGCAGCGGCCCTTCCTGGCCCTCGACCTCGCAGCCCATCGGCGCGTCGATGCGCACGCGCACCTGGCGCTGGCCGAGCTCGATGGCGGCGAAGTCGACGACGCGGCCGATCAACTCGCCGAGATCAACGCGCTCGAGTCCCTCGACGGGCGGTCGGGCACGCTCGAGGTAGCGCTCGGTCACGTCGCGCAGACGCTCGATCTCCGCGCCGATCGCGGCCAGCAGCGCCGCGGCCTCCTCGGGGTCGCGGTTGCTGCCGGCGCGCAGCTCGTCGCCGAGCATCTCGGCGTTGAGGCCGATGGACGAGAGCGGGTTGCGGACCTCGTGGGCCATGCGCGCCGCCAGCTGGCCGACGGTCGCGAATTGCTCGGCGCGCGCCAGCTCCTCGCGGGCGATGGAGATCTGCTGCTCGCGGGCGGCGAGGGCGTCGGCCATGCGGTTGGTCTCTTCGGCCAGGGTGCGGATCTCTGCGGCGCCCGTGAGCTCGGCGCGGGCGCTGCGGTCGCCGCCGGCGAAGCGGCGGACGACGTCGGCCAGCGCCGCCATGGGCCGCAAGGTCGCCAGCATCAGCAGCAGCACGACGACGCTGACGCCGAGCGCGACGCCGGAGGTGACGACGATGACGACGACGAGCTGGCCTTCGGTGCGTTCTGCGGCGGCGAAGCGCTCTTGCAGCGCGGCGTCGAGCTGGGCCTCGGCGCGGCCGATCGCGCCGTGGACGCGGCGCACGATGCGGCGGATCTCGACCACCAGGCGCGCGGCGTCGTCGTAGCGTTTGTCGGCGACCGCGCGCTGCATGCCGCCGACGAGTTGGTCGAAGGCCGCGGCGTCGTGCGCCGGCGTGACCGGATCGGGCAACATCGCGATCAGCTCGGGGCCACGACCGATGCGCATCGCCGCGTCGTTGGCCACCCGGGTCACGGCGAGCACGGCGCCGACGGCTGGCAGGGGCTCGGGCGGCGTGATCAGCACCCGCGCCAGCCGCGGCGGCCGGTCCGAGGCGCGCAGGCTGGCGATCTGGCCCAAGATCTTGTCCAGGCGCTGGTAGGGCCGGGCGTTCGGCACGAAGCGGGCGACCCACTCCATGTCGTGCGGCGCGGCGCGCGCCAGCGCCTCGTCGAAGCCGCGCAGCTCGAGGCCGTTGTCGCGCAGCGTGCCGAGCAGCGGCAGCGCCCGGCTGCGCAGCAGGCGCAGCTCGTGGCGCAGCGTGGCGACCGCGGCGGCGCCGTAGAGCGCCGTCGTGCCAAAACAGGCCACGACCACCGCAAAGCCCAGGAAGATTCGGGTCGAGAGGGAGAAGCGCATCGCCAGCGCAGTGGAGCCCAGGGCCGCGGCCAACGCAAGCCGCGTCGGCGCGGATCGACGGGCCGTCCGGGCGATCAGGCGCGCGGCACGGTCAGCGGTGCGTGGGCGAAGAAGGCCCGCACCTCGGCCAGATCGCGGGATCGCCGGGCCGCGGGCAGCGCCGCGAGCAGCTGCCGGCCGTAGGGCTTGTTCGCCAGGCGCGGGTCGAGGATCGCGACCACGCCGCGGTCGTCGCCACGGCGGATCAGGCGGCCGAAGCCCTGGCGCAGCGCGATCGCGGCGCTCGGGATGCTCAGCTCGCGGAACGAGCTGCCGCCGTCGTTCTCGATCGCGGCGCCGCGCGCGGCGAACACGGGGTCGTCGGGCGGCGGGAAGGGGATCTTGTCGAGGATGACCAGGCGCAGCGCGTCGCCGGGCACATCGACGCCCTGCCAGAAGCCCATCGTCGCGAACAGCACGGCTGGCTGCTCCTGGCGGAAGCGGTCGAGCAGCGTGCCCCGCGCGTGCTGGCCTTGCAGCAGCGTCGTCAGGCCGAGCCGGCCCTCGAGACGGCGGTAGGCGTCCTGCATCTGGCGCACGCTCGAGAACAGCGCGAACGCGCCACCGCCAGAGGCGGCGACCAGGTCGCGGATCGTGGCTGCGACCACCTCGTCGCGGCGCGGCGCGAAGGGCTCGGGCAGCGAGGCGTCGACGTAGAGCATGGCCTGCCGCGGGTAGTCGAACGGGCCCTGCAGGCAGAGCGTCCGCACCTCGGGGTCGAGGCCGACGCGGCTGCGAAAGACCCGGAAATCCTCGCCGATCGCCAGGGTCGCCGAGCAGAAGACGCGGCGGGCCGGCTCGGCCAGAAGCGTCCGGCGCAGGATGCCCGAGACGCGCACCGGCTGGCTGCGCAGCGCGACCGAGCGGGCGCGGACCTCGACCCAGCGCACGACGTCGGCCGAGTCGCTGCGTGGCGCACAGACCTCCATCACGTCGGCCTCGAGCGTCTCGACCGACTCGCGCAGCTTGCCGAGCGTCGGCACGGCGACGACGTGGGCCGCGAGCGCGCTCCACAGGTCGCCGAGCTTGCCGATCAGGCGGTCGCGCCAGGGTCCGAGCGCCTGCTCCGCGGCCGGACCGATCGGCTGGTTCGGCGGCAGCGCGCGCGCGGTCTCGAAGAGCTGGCTGCTGGTCGCGTCGACGCCGCCGAGGGCGATGCGCGCGGGATCGGAGGGCGAGGCGGCCGCGGCGTCGAGGGCGGCGCCGAGGTCGGCGACCAGGCGCTCGAAGCGGCGGCTGCTGACGGCGCGGCCGAAGAAGCTGGCGACGACGTCCTCGAGCGCGTGGGCCTCGTCGATGATGATGGCGTCGACGACCGGCAGCAGGCCGGCGCCATCCCAACGCTCGCGCACGGCGTAGTCGGCGAGCAGGACGTGGTGGTTGACGACGACCAGGTCGGCCTCGAGGGCGCGGCGGCGGGCGCGGACGACGAAGCAGTCGCGGATGAACGGGCAATCCGAGCCGAGGCAGGTATCGCTGGTGCTGGTGACGTCGGCCCAGATCGGATCGTCCTCGGCGACGCCGTCGACGCCGGTGACGTCGCCGTCGAACGACGAACGCAGCGCCTTCGCCACCCGATCCAGCTGCCAACCCGTGACGCGGGCGCGGCCCAGCTTGCCGGCGACCAGGCGCTCGACCCGCTCGTGGCAGAGGTAGTTGGAGCGGCCCTTGAGCACCGCGACCTTTGCCGCCGAACCCGCCGCAGCCAACGCCAGCGGCAGATCGTGCTCGACGAGCTGGCTCTGCAGCTGGCGCGTCGCCGTGCTGATCACGGCCTTGCGGCCCGTGGCGACGATCGGCAGCAGGTAGGCCAGCGTCTTGCCCGTGCCGGTGCCGGCCTCGACCACGAGGTCGCCTTCGCCGTCGAGCGTGGCCGCGACCGCCTCCATCATGCGCAGCTGGTCCGAGCGCGGCTCGAAGTCGTCGCGGATCCGCCGCGCCCCTTCGAGCGCCAGGCGCCAGGGCGCGACCGCCTCGAGCGGCTCGGGGCCCGGATCCGCGACGGACGCGGGCGGCGCCTGGCTCAAGGCGCGACCCCGGGCTCGACCTGGGGCCGGACGCTGCCGGGCGCGGGGGCGTCGTCGCCGAGGCCGTAGACGCGCACCGCGAGGCCGCCGAGGGCGCGGTGGCCGTCCTCGCGCAGGGTGTAGCCGGCGGCGCCGAGGCGCAGCTCGCAGGCCTGGGCCAGCAGCGGCGTGCTCGCGTCTGGCGCGTCGGCGGTCGCGAGGCCACCGAGGGCGGCGACGTCCCCGGCGAGCACCAGCGTCGGCGCGCGGGCCGCGATCGCGGCGTCGAGCGGGTCTTGCAAGGTCGCGAGGTCGGCGGCAGCGACGCGCAGGCGCTCGCTCGGCATCGTACCGGTGAGCTTCCAGCGCACGCGCAGCCCGGCGCGACCGACGAGCACCGCCTGGCCGGCGCTGCCGAGCTCCTCGGCGGCGTAGTGCGCGACCTTGCGCGGCGCGGTGCCGTCGACCGCGGCGGTGCCGTCGAGCAACGCCATGCCGCCGAGGCCGAGGATCGCCAGCGCCATCGCGATCAGCCGCAGCACCGAGCCGCGGGCACCCGCGCCGGCCTCGTCTTCGAGCAACGCCGGGCGCGAGCCGAGCGCGGCGAGCCCCAGGCCGAGCAGCAGCGCCATCGAGGGCCGCGCCATCCACACCGCGTCGATCACGAGATCGTCGGCCATCGGATCGCTGCCGAACGCGGCGGCGACGGCCACGGCGCCGAGGCCCGGCAGCAGCAGCGGCATCCAATCACGCTCGCCCAACGACCGCGGCGCGGCAGCCACGGCGACGCCGAGCGTGCGCCAGCCGCCGAGGCCGCCGGCGTCGGCCGCGGGCGGCGCGTCGTGGACCGGATCTTCGCGCACAAGGCCACGCCACAGGCCGACCGCGGCGAGCAGCCAGAGCAGGCCGCCCGCGATCACGCGCCAGAGCGGCGCCTGGCCCAGCTCCGCGAGCTGCGCCCACGCCCCGACCGGGCCGCCGACCGAGAAGGCGCTCACGGCCGAGAGCGCCAGGCCCAGCGGCTCGCGGCCGGCTGCGCCGACGTCGCTGCCGACCCAGGCCGACAGCGCCGGCGGCAGCGGCCCGACCTGGCCGAGCAAGGCGAAGCGCGCGGCGACGCCCACGGCCGCGGCGCCGAGCCAGGCGCCCGCAGCGGCGGTCTTGACGTTGGTCATGGCCACCGCGCGCCAGGCCATCCACAGCGCGCTCGGCAGCAGCAGCAGGGCAGCCGGCGTCAGCGCTGCAGCCGCGGCGAAGGCGACGGCGCTCAGCGTCGCACGCCGCAGCTCGCCACGGCGCAGGCCGACGCGAAGCTGCCAGAGCGCGATCAGGCCGAGCAGCGGCGCGGTGCCGGCGTCGACCCGCCAACCGAGCGCGAGGCCGAGGGGCGCCATGGCCGCGACCGCGCCGCCCAGCAGGCCGGCGATCGTGCCCCAGCCGGCGCCGCGGGCGAAGGCGATGACCGTCAGCACCAAGGCGAGGTCGGCCAGCATCGCCGGAGCACGCGCCACCGGCGCCAGGCCGCCGGTCAGGGCGGCGAAGGCCGCGGTCAGCTGGTGGCCGATCTCGACGACGCCGCCCGCGACCGGCGGCGGCAGCATCGCCGCGACCTCGCGCGCGGTCGGATCGAGCGAGAACATCGAAACCGCGCGCAGCGCGATGGTGGCGGCCGCGACCCGGACGACCAGGCGACGCATGTCCTGCACGGCGACGATCATCGACGGACTCCTTGGGCCTCAGTTGACCAGCATCGGGTCGATCAACGCGAATTCGCCGATCTCGGCCTCGAAGAGCTCGCCGCCCTCGGTCGCCATCGTGTAGCTGCCCTGCATCGAGCCGAAGGGGGTGTCGAGCGGGCAGGCCGAGACGTAGTGGAATTGCTGGCCGGGTTGCAGCGTCGGCTGCTCGCCGACGACGCCGGCGCCGCGCACGGTCTCGAGCCGGCCGTTGGCGTTGCGGATGTTCCAGGTCCGCGCCAGCAGTTGCACGGTCTGGTCGCCGTCGTTGGCGATCGTGACCTCGTAGGCGAAGAACCACGCCTCGGGCGGGTTGCTGCGCTCGGGCACGAGGCGGGCGCGGACGTCGACGCGGACGCCGCGGGTCGTGGTGCTCGACATGCTCAACTGCCTCCTGGGGCGCGTGGGCGCTGCGATGCGGCGCGGGGGATCGCGACGGCGCCGCGAGCCTGCCAGAGCGCCGGAGCGTTGCAAACACGGCCAGGCCGGCGAGCGAGGCTTGCGCGGCCACCAGCCACGTCAGTACGGTAGCGCGCGAGCCGGGCAGGCGCGCCTGCGCGTGCGGCGAGGGCAACGTCGACACGCCAGGATCGAAGGAGGGGCCGATGTCCCAGGTGCCAGCGCGACGCTTCGGCCAGGTCGCGCACGTCAATGTGCCGACCGCGTTGTGGCGTGATCTCTACGTGCGCCTGATCGGCGGCCCGTGGCGGCGGCTGCTCGGCTTGATGGTCACGGCCTATGTGGTCGGCAACATGGCGTTCGCCGGCCTGTATCTGCTCGGCGGCGACTGCATCGCCGGCGCCGAGCCGGGCTCGTTCGCCGACGCGTTCCACTTCAGCGTCCAGACGATGGCCACGATCGGCTACGGCGGCATGACGCCGCGCGGCCATTACGCCAACACCCTGGTCGCCATCGAGGCGTTGTGCGGCCTGCTGGGCTTTTCGCTCGCCACCAGCCTCTCGTTCGCCAAGCTGGCGCGCCCGACCGCCAACATCGTCTTCTCGCGGGTCGCCGTGATCTGCCAGCACCACGGCAAGCCGACGCTGATGTTCCGCGCCGCCAACGCGCGCGGCAACGACGTGCTCGAGGCCTCGATGCGGGTGGCGCTGCTCAAGACCGAGACCAGCGTCGAGGGCCAGCAGATGCGCCGGATGCACGAGCTGAAGCTGGTGCGCCACAGCAGCCCGATCTTCCTGCTGTCGTGGACGGCGATGCACACCATCGACGAGACCAGCCCGCTCTGGGGCATCGACGCCGCCGCGTTCGCCGCGGACCACATGGTGCTCGTCGTGACCTTGACCGGCCTGGACGGCACGATGATGCAGACCGTGCACGCGCGCACCGCCTACCATCACGACGAGCTGCGCTTCGGCGAGACCCTGGTCGACGTGATGACGACCCGCGGCGACGGCACCGTCGTGCTCGACCACGCGCGCTTCCACGACACGCAGCCGCAGCGTCCCGCCCACGTCGCCGCGGCCTGAGCGCGCAGGGCCCGGACGGCGGCGCTAGGGCCCGCCGGGCGCCGCAGGATCTGGCTGCTGCAGCAGGTGGACCTGGCCTGGACCGAGGCTGCCGAACTTCGTGATCGTGCCGTCAGGCCAATGCACCGTGACGTCGTCGGCCTGGGCCGCGGCGCCGAGGCCGATGTGGACGTCGCGCGCCGCCATCGAGCCGGTGCAGACCGCCATACCGGGCTCGCGGACGACGGCCTGCCCGCCGACCGTGGCGTGCACGCGGGCGCCGAGCGCCGGGCGGTTGCCGACCAGACCGCGCAGGCGCAGCCGGACGACGTCGCCGGCCTTGGGCAGGTCGTTGCGCAGCACGCGCAGATCGCCCTCGGTCATGCAGGCGGGCACGACCTGGACGATGTCGAGGTCGCCGTCGCCGTCGAGATCGACCAGGCCGATGCTCAACCTGCCCCAGGCACCGCACGTCCGCGTCGGAGTATGGGAGCCGGTCCAGACCCCAGGAGCCGTCTGTCGCATCAGCAGGTCGCCGCTGCCGACCTTGGCGGGATCGAGCTTGCAGTCGTCGAGCGACCCGACCGGCACCTCGCTCCAGCTCATCGCGACGCCGAGGAAGATGTCGAGCCGGCCGTCCTGGTCGAAGTCGTCGATCATCGGAGCCCAGGTGCTGGTGGTCCAGGTCCAGCCGGTGATCGGATGCGAAGGCAGCGAGGGCGCGAACGCGGGCTTGCCGGCCAGGGGCGCCTGGGCGCTGCCGATGCGGGTGTAGATCGCGGTGGGCCCGCCGTCGGCGTGGACCAGGTCGAAGTCGCCGTCGCCGTCGAGGTCGCCAACGCCCCAGCCCATGCCCTGCGCGTAGGCGCCGAGGCCGATCGGCGTGTCGAGGACGAAGCTGCCCTTGCCGGTGTTGCGCAGCACGAACTCGTGGCCAAAGTCGTTGCCGATGATCACGTCGACCCAGCCGTCGTTGTCGACGTCGTGGGCGATCGCGCGGCTGACGAACTCGGTCGGCGGCACCTTCCAGGCGGCGGTGGCATCGACGAAATGGCCCGGCTTGTCCTGCAGCAGCAGCCGATCGGCTTGCTGCGGCTTGGGGCTCAGCGACGGCCCCATGGTGCAGGCGAAGGTCACAGCGTCGTAGGAGCAGGCGTAGTCGTTGCAGGGGATCGTGCCGATGTTGGCGCCGACGAAGAGGTCGAGGTCGCCATCATGGTCGAAGTCCGCGGCGAAGAACGTGTCCACCTTGGTGCCGGGCAGATCGGGGAACGCCGACTCGTCGAAGACGAACTTGCCGTTGTCGTTGCGCAGCAGCTGGAGGCCCGGGTCGATGCCGAAGATCAGGTCGTCGTCGCCGTCCGAGTCGACATCCAGCAGTTGGCAACCGCCTTGGGGGTAGCCAACGCCATAGGGCATGGGTGTCGTCTTGACGGTCTTGCCGCCGATGAACCCGGCGGTCAGGACAAAGAGCTGCGGATCGGAGTTGAAGTCCTTGGACCCGATCACGACCACGTCGGTGACCGAATCGTTGTCGACGTTGCCGATGGCCACGCAGGACATCCACGAATAGCCGTTGGGGAAGGCGAAGGAGCTCGTGATGTCGACAAAACCGGCGTCGGGCAGCTTGTTCGGCGGGACGGACGGCGCGATGGTCGGGCCCGGCCAGGCAACGAGCTTCGGCGCGGTGGCCGTGGCGTCTGCGGCGGCGATCGGGCCCAGCGACGAGGTGGCGCCGTCCGGCCAATGGATCGTGACGGCGTCCGCCTGCTTGGCCTTGCCGAGGCCGATGTGGCCGATCCGCAGGGCCGAGCTTCCGGGCCCGACGGTGGCCTCGAGCGTGCGCACACGCTTGCTGCCCGCGACGACGGCCTCGATCCGCGCCCCGATCGCGTCGCGATTGCCTGGAGGCCCCTGCAGGCGCAACCAGAGCGCGCCGGCGCCCTGCTGGGTGTTGCGCACGACCGAGAGCTGGCCCGATCCGGAGCAGGCGGGGCGCACCTGGACCAGGTCGAGATCGCCGTCGACGTCGAGATCGAGCGGAGATTGCGCCAACGGCGCGCCGTCGCCACAGCTCGAGCTCGCGCCGCGCTCGGCGAGGAAGGCGAACGGACCACCGGCGGCGCGCAACACCAGGTCGCTGGCGCCGAACTGCGTCGGGTCGAAGGGGCAGCCCAGCAGGGCGGCCAGCCCGGCGGTGGACCAGTCGAGGCCGACGGCGATGTAGGCGTCGAGCGTGCCGTCCTGGTCGAGGTCGAGCAGCTGCGGGTTCCAGGTGCGCGTCGACCACGTCAGGCCGATCAGCGGATGCCCGGCGGGCGCTGCGTGGTACGCCGAGCCGAGGCCGCCGGGGCCCCTGCCGTAGAGCAGCATCGGTCCCGCGTCGGCGCCGAGCAGGTCGACGTCGCCGTCGCCATCGAGGTCACCGACGGCCCAGCCGCCGCCGCGGGCGTTGGCCGCGAAGACGCTCGGCGTGGCGTCGACCAGCGCCGACCCCTGCAGGTCGAGCAGCCGCACGGGTCCGAGATCGTTGGCGATCAGGACCTCGGGTGCCGGATCGTCGTCGAGGTTGGTCGCCACCGCGTTCGACAGGGGCGAGGCGATCGGCACGGCGAACATCAGCGTCGCGTCGGCGAAGACCCCCGGAGCCAACTGCAACAGCACGCGATCTTGCAGCGTGGCTGGTGCCGGCCCGGGCCCGCTCGCGTTGCAAAGGAGGTCGTTGCCCTGCACGTTGCAGGTCGTCGCGCCGCAGCTGACGGGCACGTTGCCGCCGCCGACGAAGAGGTCGAGGTCCCCGTCGCCATCGATGTCGAGCGGCGCCACGGTGCGCGCCGTGGTGCCGACCATCGTCGGCAGCGCCTTGGCGTCGGGCAGGAAGGTGCCATCCCCCTTGCCGACATAGAGCAGCAGGCCCTTGGCGCCGCCGAGCACGAGGTCGTCGTGGCCGTCGCCCGTGAGGTCGACCAGCGTGCAGGTGCCGTCCGGCGTGTCGAGGGCCAGGGCGACGGGGCTGGTCGAGACGATCGGCCCGCCCGGCTTGGCCTTGAGCGCGACGATCTCGGGCTTGCCGCCCGCCGCCACCCCGATCAGCACCGCGTCGAGCAGGTTGTCGCCGTCGACGAATCCGGTGACGGCGCAGCGCAAGAAGCCGCCGTAGCCCGAGAGGGCAGACATGCCTGTCGCTTGGATGGCGGCAGCCGGCAGCTTCGCGATGGGGGCTGGCGTCGGCGTGCCCGCCCATTGTCCGGCGGGGAACGGCGCGTCGCCGGGCGTCACCGGTTCGCCGGCGTCGACCGCGTCGGCAGCGTCGCCCTCGACCGTCTCGCCGGCGTCGGCAGCGTCGGCAGCGTCGGCAACGTCGCCCTCGGCCGTCTCGGCGGCGTCGGCAGCGTCGGCAGCGTCGGCAGCGTCGGCAACGTCGCCCTCGACCGTCTCGGCGGCGTCGGCGGCGTCAGCAGCGTCCGTCGCGTCCGCAGCGTCGCCCTCGACCGTCTCGGCGCCGTCGGCAGCGTCGGCAGCGTCCGTCGCGTCCGCAGCGTCGCCCTCGACCGTCTCGGCGCCGTCACCCGCGTCGGCAACGTCGCCCTCGACCATCTCGGCGGCGTCGGCAGCGTCGCCCGCGTCCGCAGCGTCGCCGGCGTCGTCGACGGTGCTCGTGTCGGCCTGCTCGACGTCGTCGACCTCTGCGGTGTCGTCCGCGCCGTCGAGGGCGACGCCGTCGGCCCGCGCGTCGTCGCTTGCCGCAGCGTCTGCCGCCGAACCATCGGTCTGCGAGGAACCGCAGCCCGCGCCGAGCAGCGCGACCACGACCAGCCAAGACCATCGCCGAGCTTGCATCGCGCCGCCCCCCCTCGTCCGCGTGGCCGATGTCGAGCCGCCGTCGGCCCGCCTCGCTCACGGCTGCTTGATCACCACGATGCCGTTGGGCGTCACGGAGCCCAGGTTGGTGACCGAGCCATCCGGCCAGGTGATCTTCACGTCGTCGAGCTTGGTCGCGGCACCGAGGCCGATGTGGACGACGCGTGTACCGCCGCCGCCCGAACCCTGATTGCCGGCGACATGGCGCACGATCGGCTTGCCCGCCAGGGTCGCGTTGACGCGGGCGCCGATGGCCTCACGATTGGCTCCCTTGCCCTGCAGGCGCATCCGCACCTCGAGCCCGGTCGTGACGAGGTCGTTGCGCAGCACCCGCAGCTGGCCGAAGGGCTCGTTGCAGGCCGGGCGGACCTGGACCACGTCGAGGTCGCCGTCGCCGTCGATGTCGACCAGCGCTTGCGACAAGAACGCGACGTGGGCGCACTTGGTCGACGAGGGCACGCGCGCTGCGGCGAACCCACCGCTGGTCGCGAGGTCGTTGCGGATCAAGAGGTCGACGCCGACGAACTCGGCCAGCGCTTCGGAGCAACCAGCCATGAACGATTCGAATTTGCTCGGTGACGCGATGAAGGTCGCGATGCCGAGGTAGATGTCGAGGTCGCCGTCACGGTCGAAATCGTGCAGCAGCGGGCTCCAGCTGCTCGTGGCGTAGGTCAGGGCGAACAAGCCCCAGTCGTTCGCTCGATCGACGAAGACGGGCGCGACGCCCAGCGGCAGCGGGCCCGCTGCAGGCTTGCGCTGCCAGAGATGGCCGGGCCCGATGTCGGTCTGGACCAGATCCTCCCAGCCGTCGCCATCGAGGTCGCCGATGCCCCAGCCCATCGCGTGGCCATAGGCCGAGACGCCGGAGGCCGGCCCTTGCTCGACGAACGACTTGCCATTGTTGCGCAGCAGCGACTGCGGGCCGAAGTCGTTGCCGACGAGCACGTCGGGGAAGCCGTCCAGATCCAGGTCGATGTCGGCAGCGGTCGACATGTAGCCGCTGTCGTTGGGGATCGACCAGGCGGCCGTGACGTCGGTGAAGACGCCGTTGTCGTTGCGCAGCATGCGATCCTGGCTCGACGGCACTTTCTGCCATCCGGGCGGGTAGGTGCAGGCGAAGTCGGCAGTGGTGTACTTGCAGACCGTCGAGCTGCAGTTGCCGGGCAGGTCGCCGCCGCCGACGAAGAGGTCGATATCGCCGTCACCGTCGTAGTCCGCCGGCGCGATCGAGGTCGGCACGACGGTCAAGATCGGCGGCAGCAAGGTCGCGCTGGCGTCGACGAACTTCGAGCCGCCGACGTTGGTGTACAGCGCGAGGCCGGATCCGCCGCCCATCAGCAGGTCGGCGTCGCCGTCGGCGTCGATGTCGACGAGCTTGCAGGCGCTGGTCGGGACGAGCAGCGAGACGTCGATCGGCGAGATCACCGAGAACGGCTGCGGTGTCGTCGACAGCTCGATGGCGACGATCTGCATCTGCTGGGTCGGCAGCTTGCGCATCAAGACGACGTCGTCGTCGCCGTCGCCATCGGTGTCACCTACGGCGACGCATTGCACCCAATCCTTCGCAGGCGCGTAGCCGAACAGGGGCGTCACATCGGTGAAGGCCGCCGGCGGCAAGGCGAGGAGGTCGACCTGTTGGGCCGCGACCTGCGTCGGCGCGGTCGCCGCGGCGAAGCTGATCACGTCGATCGGCGCGGAATCCAACGCCGCAGTGTCGCTGGCGTCGTCCGCCGGAGCGTCGGCGTCGGCGTCGGCCAGGTCGCTGTCGGCGCCATCGTCGGCGTCGGCCAGGTCGCTGTCGGCGCCATCGTCGGCGTCGAGCCCGTCGGTGACGCCGTCGGCAACCGTGTCACCATCCGGGGCCGCGTCACCGTCCGGAGCCGCGCCACCGTCCACGTCGCCCGGATCCGTGTCCGCGCCATCTTCGCTGGCGTCGCCGGCTGGTGCGTCGCCGTCTGGCGCGTGGCCATCCTCGCTGGCGTCGCCGTCTGGCACGTCACCGTCTGTCCCGTCGTGGAGCGGCTCGTCGCCGTCGGCCAGCGCGGCGTCGCCGGCGGCCGCATCGCCGCTCACGGCGTCTTCGGCGCTTGCGTCGTCGATGGCGCCAGCGTCGGACGTCACATCGTCGGTCGTTGCGTCATCCGGGCCGCTGGCGTCCACCGCTGCCGCGCTGTCGGTGCCGACATCGAGCGTCGGCGCGCTGTCGGCGCCGCCGGGATCGACCGAGGTGTCGCCGGACGTGGTGCTGGTGCCGCCCGCGCAACCGGCTGCGACGCTGCCAGCGAGGCCGAGCAGCGCGAGCCTGATCACCCAGTTTCCAAGCGACTTCAGGTCCATGGTTCGCGCCTGCGCCGCCCCGGTGGCTGGCGTACATCAACGAGCTGGCTCCGATCTGCGCCGTCGTGGAGCAAGCAGACGACGACGGAAGTCTACCAACACATCTTCACAGATGCGAGCGCGGACGCCATCGGGCCGCCGCTGGACAGGCTGCACGAGCGGCGCCGAGGCGCATCGGACGCCTCGGTGGCCAAGGCCGGGACGACCTGCTATGACCGCGTCTGCATGGCGCGCGACCCGCAGCAGACAAGCTCGACTCGTGACGACCCCGCCCCGGCCGGGGGCGGTGGCGAACTCGGTCGCGCTCCGACGCTGGTCGAGCTCGCCGCCGCGCAGCGCGTCGGGCCGGCAGGGATGGCGCCGCCGCCGGGGCCACCGCCCCAGGTCCAGACGCAGCTCGTCACGCTCACCGTCGACGGTCAGCCGCGTGTCGTCGCCGTCGGCAGCCACCTGACGCTGCTCGAGGCCCTGCGCGGGCCGCTCGGCGTGACCGTGCCCAAGCAAGGCTGCGACGCCGGCGAATGCGGCAGCTGCACGGTCTGGGTCGATGGCGAGCCGGTGCTCTCGTGCTTGACGCTGGCGGCGCAGGCGCAGGGTCGCGCCGTCCACACCGCCGCCTCGCTGGGTCGCGGCGGCGCCTTGGCCTCGGCGACGGCGGCGCATCCGCTGGTCGAGAGCTTCCATCGCCACGGCGCGGCGCAATGCGGCTTCTGCACGCCGGGGATGTTGATGAGCGCGGCGGCCCTGCTGCGCGACCACGCCGCCGAGGGCGACGCGCCACCGACGCGGGCCGAGATCCGCTCCGCGCTCGGCGGCAACCTCTGCCGCTGCACCGGCTACATGGCGATCTTCGACGCGGTGGCCGACGCCGCCACCGCCGCGACGCCGACCCTGCCGGGGCGCGCCATCGACGATCGGGCGCGGATGCTCGGCACGATCGCCTACACCGACGACCTCGCCCTGCCCGGCGCCTGCGTGGTCAAGTTCCTGCGCTCGCCGCACGCGCACGCCCGGATCGACGCCATCGACCTCAGCGCCGCGCGCGCCCTGCCCGGCGTCGTCGACGTCCTGCTCGGCGCCGAGTTGCCGACCCGCTACGGCGTCATCCCCTGGACCCAAGACGAGACGGCGCTCGCGGTCGACGTCGTGCGCTATGTCGGCGAGGCCGTCGCCGCCGTCGCCGCCCGCGACGAAGAGACCGCAAACGCGGCGCTGCAGCGCATCGACGTGCGCTACACGCCGCTGCCCGCGCTCGACGATCCGCACGACGCCCTGGCGCGGACGGACGTGCTGGTCCACGCCGGGCACAAGGGCGGCAACGCGACCAAGCAGGTCGACCTGCAGTTCGGCGACGTCGACGCCGGCCTGGCCGCGGCCGACCTCGTGATCGAAGGCGACTACGGCTTCCACGGCACGACGCACGCAGCGATCGAGCCGCATGCGGCGATGGCCCGGCTCGACCCCGACGGCCTGCTCACGGTCTGGAGCAGCACGCAGGTGCCGCACTACCTGCGCCTCGCGCTCTGCCGCGTGCTCGGGCTGCCGCAGCGGCGCGTCCGGGTGATCCAGCCCGCGGTCGGCGGCGCGTTCGGCGGCAAGTCCGAGCCCTTCGACCTGGAGCTCGCGGTCGCCGCGCTGGCGCTGCGCACGGGGCGGCCGATGCGCTGCACCTACACCCGCCACGAGGTCTTCTACGCCCACCGCGGCCGCCACCCCTTCGACATGCGCTACCGCATGGGCCTGCGCGCCGATGGCAGCATCCTCGCGGTCGACGCCGACCTGGTCCTCGACGGCGGCGCCTACGCCAGCTTTGGCCTGGTGACGACCTACTACGCCGGCCAGCTGCTCGGCGCGCCCTACACGCTCGGGGCGTATCGCTTCCGCTCGCGCCGCGCCTACACGCACAAGCCGGCCTGCGGGCCCAAGCGCGGCCACGGCTCGGTGCAGCCGCGCTTCGCGATGGAGGTCCAGCTCGACAAGGCCGCGGTCGCGCTCGGCCTCGACCCGATCGACTACCGGCGCCAGCTCTTCTGCGGCGAGCACACCACCACCGTCAACGGCTTCGTCGTGCGCACATCCGGGCTGCTGCAATGCCTGGACGCGGTCGAGGCGGCCTCGGGCTGGAAGGCGCGGCGCGGTCGGCTCGACGACGGCCACGGCCTCGGCGTCGCAGTGTCGACCTACATCTCAGGCACCAACTACGCGATCGTGCCGGACGATCAGGGCCTGCCGCAGAGCGCGGTGCAGATCGCGCTCGATCGCAGCGGCCGTGTGCGGATCCAGGCCGGCGTCTCGGAGATCGGCCAGGGCACACACACGATGCTGGCGCGCATGGCCGCGGTCGAGCTCGGCGTCGAACCCGAGGACGTGCGCATCGTCGCTGGCGACACCGACCTCTGCCCGGTCGACCTCGGCGCCTACAGCTCGCGCATCACCGTCATGGCCGGCACGGCCTGCCAGCGCGCCGCCCGGCAGCTCGGGGCGCAGATCCGCGCCGTCGTGGCCCGACGCTGGGGCTGCGGCGACGAGGACGTCGTGCTCGCTGGCCGGCGCGCGACGCTGCGGGTGGCGGACGGCGCCCCGGCCGACGCCCCGGCTGACATCGTCACCGACATCGCCGCCGAGCGGCGCGACGGCATCGCCATCGAACGAGCCTTCCGCCTGGCCGAGGCCGCGCTGGGCAGCCTCGCCGCCGTCGGCAGCTACGACACGCCGCGCCAGGGCGTGCACGGCGACTACCGCGGCGGCACCATCGGCGCCAGCCCGGTCTACAGCTACACCGCGCACGTGGTCGAGGCCAAGGTCGACCGCGCGACAGGCGACGTCAGCGTGGTGCAGGTCTGGGCGGCGCACGATTGCGGCAAGGCGATCGCGCCGGTGCAGGTGCAGGGCCAGATCGTCGGCTCGGTGGCGATGGGCCTCGGCGAGGCGCTGCTCGAGCATCACCACGTCATGGCCCACGGCCTGGACACCGACGGCGGCCCACGGCCGCGGCGGGCACCAGGCCCGGGCGTGCCGGGCTTGCTGCGCACCGACTCGCTGCTCGGCTACGCCATCCCGACCGCCATGGACGCGCCCGAGATCGCCGCGACCATCGTCGAATGCCCCGATCCCCTGGGCCCGTCGGGCGCGCGCGAGGCCGGCGAAGGCCCGCTGCACCCGGCCTTGCCGGCGTTGGCCAACGCGGTCTTCGAAGCGGTCGGTGTGCGCGTCGACCGCCTGCCGCTGACCCCCGAGCGCGTGCTCGCGGCGTTGCGGGCGCAGCAGGCGCCATCGGAGCGGCCATGCTGAGGATGCCGCCCTTCGAGCTGCACCAGCCGACGACGCTCGGCGACGCCCTGGCGCTGTTGCAGGCGCATCCGGGGGCGGCCCGCCTCGCCGGCGGCACCGACCTGCTGCCGGCGCTGAAGACCGGCAAGATCGCGGCCTCGGTCGTCATCGCGCTCGGCGGCGTCGCCGGGCTGCGTGGTGTCGAGGCCGACGCCGACGGCGGCCTGCGCATCGGCGCGCTGACGACGCTGCACGCCCTGCACCGCGACCCGTTGGTGGCCGCGCGGGCCCCCGCCCTGGCCGAGGCTGCGGGCCACGTCGCGGCGCCGCAGATCCGCCGCCAGGCGACGCTCGGCGGCAACCTGCTGCTGGACGTGCGCTGCCGCTACGTCGACCAGAGCGCGCTGTTCCGCCACGCGCTCGGCGGCTGCCTCAAGAGCCACGGCGTCGAATGCCACGTCGTGCCCGGCGGACGCACCTGCGTCGCCGCGCTCTGCGCCGACACCGTGGCGCCGCTGGTCGCGCTCGGCGCCGAGCTCGAGATCGCGGCCGCAGACGGCGTGCGACGCTTGCCCCTGGCGGAGCTGTACGGCCCGGACGGCCGCGCGCCGCAGACCATCGCGCCGAGCGAGCTGCTGGTCGCGATCGTCGTGCCGGACCACGCCGCCGGCCAGATCGTGGTCGCGCGGCGCTGGGCGCTGCGTCGCGCCATCGACTTCCCGCTGCTGAGCATGGCGGCCGCGCTGACGCTGGAGCCAGGCCCGGGCGCGGCCAGGGCGACGCTGCGCGGCGGCGAGGTCGTGGTCACGACCCTGGGGCCGCAGCCGCGCATCAGCCCGCTCGCCGCCTTCGCCGGGCGCCCGTGGGACGAGGCGACGCGGGCGGAGATCGTCGCCCACGTCGCGCGGCGTAGCCGGACGATGCCGAACCTGCCGTTCGACGCGGCGTATCGACAGCAGCGGCTGGAGGTCGAGCTTGCGCGGCTGCTGGCGCAGGTCGGGCCCGGGCAGATCGACGCCGGCGGCCCGGACGGACCGGGCGCGAACCGCCGTCAGGGCCCGGTCGCATAGCGCACGCTCGCCGTCTCGACCAAGGCCTCGAGCATCGCGCGGCCGGCGTCCTTCTCGCTGGCGGTGGCGAGGTCGAGCGCCGTCGCCGCCGCAGCCAGCGCCAGGCCAGGACGCAGCGTGACCATCGCCTCGCCGTCACCCGCCGGCAGCGCCGGCGACGCCACGAGCACGTCGCCCCAACCGACGTCGGTGCGCACCGTGCGCTGCCGTCCGTCGGCCCAGGCGAGCTCGAGATGCAGCGTCATGCGGCTCATCGTCACGTCGTCGGGCAGCGCGGCCAGGGTCGGCGCGTCTGCCTCGGCGCGACCGAGCAGCAGGTGCAGCCGGCACAGCGACTCGGCCTGCTCCGACGCCAGGCCGTGCAGCGCCGTCGCCTCGTGGTGCAGCGCGATCACCTGCGAGCCCTTGACCTGCCACGCCGGCAGGCCGTCCTCGGCGTGACCGGCCCAGGCTGGCGCCACGATCAGGTCGCCCAGGCGCTGCAACAGGCCCGGATCTGCGCGCTGTGCGACGTCGGTGCACGGCATCGCCGTCAACGCCGCGACCGTCACCCAGCCGCGCAGCAGCGTCGGCCCGCCGTCGCCGGTGGCCTCGTCGAGCGCCACCCGAACCTGGTAGTCGACGTGGCTGGTCGCGGCCACGAGGCCGTCGTCGTGCGCGGCGGCCACCTCGTCCGCCGCGGCCCCTTCGGCCAGCGAGGCGGCCCCCTCGCAGCCCGCGCCGAGCGCCGCGTGCAGCGACAGCAGGAGCCCTCCGCGTCGAAGCGCGCGCGCCGCGCCGCGGGCCCTCATCCGCCCATCCCGGGGGCGCAGAAGCCCTGCGCGCTGCAGACCAGGGCCTGCGGGCCGCCGGTCGGGCAGTCGGCGGTCGTCTTGCACTTGGGGATGCAGGCCTTGCCCTGGGGCGTCTGCTGGCAGGTGCAGCCCGCCTTGGCCTCGGGCATGCACGCGGTGCCGGCGCAGTCGGATTCCTGGGTACACGCCGTCGGCTGGCCGCCGCCGGGGCCGCCACCCGTGCCACCGCCCGGACCGCCGCCGGTGCCGTCGCCGGTGCCGCCGCCCGTGCCGCCCGTGCCGCCCGTGCCGGCGTCCTGACCGGAGCCGGCCGCCGCCGTGCCGCGGTAGCAGCCGAGGATGTACGGGAAGCCGGCCGTCGCGTGGTAGTGGTAGTCGCCGCCGGGGCCGACGTGGCCATTGCAGGTGTCGAGGCGGTCCGCAGCGGCGCTGCCGGCGTGCTTGTAGGCCTTCCAGGCGTCCTTCTTCGGGTCGGCGATCTGGTCGTAGCCGCTCTTCATCTCGATGACGGCGCTGCACGCGGCGTCCTTGCACTCGTAGGGGCCGTAGATCGGGAACCCGTCGAGCGCGTAACCGAGCACGGGCGAGGCCACCATCGGGTCGGGTGCGGCGAGCTTCCACGGCTCGGCGACCATGCTGGCGGCCGTCAGGCATTGTTGCTGCAGCGCGTGGTAGTGGTACTCGGCGGCCGTGTGGCCGGTGCATTCGTCGGTGATCTGGTTGTAGACCGGATCGCCCCAGGCCGACTCGGCTGGCGTGCCGGCTTCGTTCGGGCCGAACAGCGGCATGCCGTTGACCGCGACGCCGATGCGGCCGAGCAGCGGGATCGCCGTCGTCGCCGCCGCCTGCTTGGGTGATCGCGGGATGCGGTAGGTGTTGTCGACGACCTTGAGCGGGTTCGGCGTCATCGCGACGAAGGTGTAGTGCGGGATCGTGTTGCTCTTGATCACGACCTCGTCGCCTTCGCAGGTGGCGCTGAGCGTCGGCTTGGCATACGCACCGCCGGCGCCGACCGCCTTGCTGACGTCCAGGAAATTCGCGGCCTGCGGGCATACCGTGGGGTCGTTGCTGCTGTCTTGCCCCGTGGCACTGTCGGCCTGGGCCGTGGCGTCGCCGCCGCCAGCGGTTCCATCGGCGGCCACCCCGTCCTGGCTGGGGGCGTCGAGCCCTGCGGCGTCGGCCCCGAGCGGTCCACCGGCGGCGCCGCCATCGGCGTCACAGGCGACGAGCGCGGCCGCCAGCGCCAGGCAGAGCGGCAGGAGATGCCCGGGGATTCGGTGGGTTCGTGATGGCGAGTGCAAGGTTGGCTGGTTCATGGATCCCCCCGGAGAGGCGCGCGCTGCGGCCATTGTCTGCGTGGCCGGATCGCTCCGCCACGGCGTGTTCGACAGTTGGACACGTGGCGCAGGCCGGACGCGCAGCCGCCGCGAAAAAAAAACGTCTGCGGGTGGATCAGCCGACCGCGTCGCCGTAGCCGAGGATCGTCGAGCGGGTGCGGGTGCGCTCGTAGACGCCTTCGCCGTGGCGGCCGGTCGGATCGGAGGTGTTGCCCTCGATGGTGCGGACCTGGCCGTTGGGCAGCGTCGACTCGACGATGCCGATGTGATCGCCGACGCCGTCGTGGTCCCAGTCGAAGATGACCATGTCGCCCGGCTTGGGGCTGCTCGTGCGCCAGCGGCCCGCCTTCTTGAGCTGCTGGACGATGCCCGGCACATAGGGGTTGTTCATCTTCTGGCCGGCCTGGGTGTAGACCCACGACACGAAGTCGGCGCACCAGGGCTCGCGGCCGCGACCGAAGAACTTCTGGTACTTCTCGGCATCGCCGCCGTTGTTGCCGCGCTCGCGCTTGCCCAGCTCGCCGCGCGCCTGCTCGAGGATCGCCTGGCGCAGCCCGGCCTCACCCTGGCGCGGGATCATCGGCGGGCGTGCGTGGCCACCGCCGCCGCCGTCGCCGGGGCGGTGGGTCGGCGCGTGGTGGGCGTTGGTGTCGCGCGCGTCGCCGCCCATGACGTAGCCGAGCGCCTTCCACGTCAGCTCGCCGGCGATGCCGTCAGCTTCGAGTCCGCTGGCGCGCTGGAACGCGATCAGCGCAGCCTTGGTCGTCGGACCGAACTCCGCGTCGGCCTCACCCGGGTGGTAGCCACGCTGGAGCAGCGACGACTGCAGCAGCAGCACGTCCGGCCCCTTGGCACCGGCCGAGACCTGGCGCGGCTTGACCCGCGGCCTCGGCTGCGGCGTCGTGGTCTGGCCGCCACCGCCGCCACCGGCGGGGGCCGTGGTGACCGGCTGGCTCAGCGCCGCCTGGGTCTGCGGCCCGACGATGCCGTCCGGATCCAGGCCGTGGCTGCGCTGGAAGCGGATGACCGCCGCCTTGGTCGCCGGGCCGAAGTCGCCGTCGATGGGCCCGGGCGACGCGCCGTGGCGCAGCAGTTGGGTCTGGAGGGTGGTGACTGCAGACCCCTGACTGCCGACGCGCAGCAAGCCGTCGGCGCTGGGCGTGGTGCCGGCGCGGCCGCCGTTCGGGCTCAGGTAGTGCTGGCCCGCCGCGTAGCTCATGCCGCCGACCGGGCTTTGCGTCGTGCGATTGGCCTGTGCCGGACCTTGGCCGCCGGGGCGTTGGTGCTGGCTGTTCGCTGTGGCGTGACTGGGCATGGGCTGCTCCACACTGCGAGGACCACAGCCTCACGATGGGGCAACTGGTCCCAGCCGACAACGTGTTGCGCGGCCACGGCCATCCCAGATGGGGTCGAAACACCCCACAAATGCATCGCTGACGGTCGCAGCGCCGCGTGTCAGCCCATGGCCGTGGTGTCGACGCCGGCCAACGAGGCGAGCGCGGCGAGGACGTGGGGCTCGTCGAGGCGATCGACCACGGCCTCGGCCCCGCACGCGACCAACTCGGCGCGGCTGCTCGCCCCGGTGGCGACGGCCAGGGTGAAGCCGCCGTTGGCCCGGGCCGCGGCGACGTCGAGTGGCGTATCGCCGACGATCACCAGGCGCGCCTCGGCCACCGGCACACCCAGCCGCTCGGCGCCGCGCCGATGGCCGGCCGCGATCAGCGCAGCGCGATCTTCGGCGTCGCAGCCGAAGCCACCGAAGGGCAGCACCTCGTGCAGGCCGAAGGGCCGCAGCTTGAGCGTCGCGCCTTCGCGCACGTTGCCGGTGCCGAGGCCGGCAGCGACGCCGCGCCAGCCCGCCGCTGCGCGCGCCAGCTCGCCCGCCCCCGGCAGCAAGCGATGCACCGCGGCGGAGGCCAACAGCCGCTCCAGGCGCGGCAGGTAGTCAGCGATCAGCTCGTCGATCAGGCCGTCGATCCGCGGATCGTCGACGTCGACGCCACGCTGACGCAGGCCTCTGCGCATGATGCCGCGGTCGGTCATGCCGCCGAACGAGAAGTCGAAGCCGCCCGGGTCGCCGAAGCGGGCGGCGACAGCGTCGAGCAGGGCCTGGCGGGCGCCCCCGGCGGTGGTCACCAGGGTTCCGTCGATGTCGAACAGCACGACCGTCGCCATCTCTGCGTTCCTCCAAGGCCTGCGCCTGCTTGCCCGCCTGATGCAGGCGAGCGACCGGGTTCGGCGCGTGCGCCGACGAGCGAGACCGACCGATCCGCCGCCCCGGCGCGTGTTGCCATCGGGCCGCAGCAGGTGTTTTGCCAGCGACGCTGGGGCATGTCACGATGCGCGGCCGGTCCCACGACGGGCCGCTGGAGGCGACGTGCTCCGAGCCTACGACCTGCTCGCCCGCAAACGCGACGGCGGGCGCCTGACGAGCCGCGAGATCCACGATCTCGTGCGCGGCTACACCGACGGCAGCGTCGCCGACTACCAGATGGCGGCGTTCGCGATGGCCGTCGCGATCCGCGGCATGGACGACGACGAGACCGCGGCCCTGCTCGACGCGATGCTGCACTCGGGCGCCGTGCTCGATTGGTCGCACCTCGACCGGCCCAGCGCCGACAAGCACAGCACCGGCGGCGTCGGCGACAAGGTCAGCATCCCGCTGGCCCCCGCCGTGGCGGCCTGCGGCGTCGCCGTGCCGATGATCTCGGGCCGCGGCCTCGGCCACACCGGCGGCACGCTCGACAAGCTCGAGTCGATCCCCGGCCCCGGGCGCGACGGCCTGGGCCCCGGCTTCCAGACGCGGCTGTCGCTGCAGGCCTTCCGCACGATGGTCGGCGAGCTCGGCATCTCGCTGATCGGCCAGACCGACGAGATCGCCCCGGCCGACCGCAAGCTCTACGCCCTGCGCGACGTCACCGGCACGGTCGAGTCGATCCCGCTGATCGTCGCGAGCATCATGAGCAAGAAGCTCGCCGAGGGCGCCGCATCGCTCGTGCTCGACGTCAAGGTCGGCAGCGGCGCCTTCATGAAGACCGAGGACGACGCCCGCACCCTGGCCCGGGCCATGGTCGCCGCCGGCGAGGGCATCGGCCGCAAGGTCACGGCGTTCTTGACCGCGATGGACCGGCCGCTCGGCACCCACATCGGCAACGCGCTCGAGATCGTCGAGTCGGTGCACATCCTGCAGGGCCGCGGCCCGGCCGACACCCGCGCCCTGGTCTGCCGCCTCGGCGGCGAGATGCTGCGCCAATCCGGCGTCGTGCCGAGCCTGCAGGCCGGCGAGCAGCGCATCGCCCACGCGCTGGACGACGGCAGCGCCGCCGAGGTCTTCCGCAAGACCGTCATCGCCCACGGCGGCGATCCACGCGTGGTCGACGATCCCGAGGCGATCCTGCCGCGCGCGCCCATCGTCCTGCCCGTGTTGGCCGGCCGCGCCGGGCGCATCACCGCCATGGACGCCTACGACGTCGGCGTCGCCGCCTTGCAGCTCGGCGCCGGCCGCTTGCGCAAAGAGGACGAGATCGACCCACGCGTCGGCTACGTGCTCGCCGCCCGCGTCGGCGACGTCGTCGCGGCCGACGATCCGATCGCCTTCGTCCACGCCGCGGACGACGCTGGCGCCCAACGCGCGGCCGCCGCCCTGCTCGGCGCCTGCCGCTTCGGCGCGCCGGACGCGGCGATCAACAGCCTGCCCCTGTGGATCGACACGATCCACGGCCGCAACGCCCCCGCCGACGGCTGAACAGCGCCGAGACTGCGCAATCCCTGGTTCGCCGCGTCGCCCGCTCGTCGCCGCCGAGGTTGCGGTCCGCGCGGGCCGCGAACAGCGACGTCGGGGGTGTTCGCGCTAGGCAGCGGCGCGACGCCCGGCTAGTGTCGCGCACCTGACGCGGCCACGCCCGGCCGCCTCGAACGCTGCTTGCCGATGCATTGCCCCGAGGTCTCGATGCACCGTTTGCTCCTGCGCCTGGTCCCATGGTTCACGACGCTCCTGCTCGCCGCGTGCGCCGGCACCGATGACGCGGGCGACGGCGCACGGGTAGGCGCCGACGGCGCGACCAACGACGCGCAAGGCAGCGCGGGCGCCGACGCCGATGCCGAAGGCGGCGACGTCGCGTCCAACGTCGTCTACAGCGATCCGGCCGCGCCCGGCCCCTACCCGGTCGGCATCGCGACGTTCGTGATGCCCAAGGGCGATGGCGTCAACGACGTCACGGTCGAGGTCTGGTACCCGGCCGCCGAGACTGCGGCCACGACGACCGTCTACCAGCTGCTCGGCATCCAGATCCCGGCTGCCGGCTACCGGGACGCGAAGCCCGCGACCGACGCGCCACTGCTGCTGGTGGCGTTCAGCCACGGCTTCGGCGGTGTGCGTTGGCAGAACTTCACGATGGCGGAGCGGCTGGCGTCGTTCGGCTACGTCGTCGTCGCCCCGGACCACCCCGGCACCACCGTGCTCGACCTCGGCAACATCGGCCAGATCGCGCCGCTGCTGCCGCCGCGCCCCGGGACCCTCGTCGCCGCCGCAGACGCCGTCTGGCAAGGCGCGGTCGCGGGCCTGAAGCCACGCGGCGAGACCTACGCGGTCATCGGCCACAGCATGGGCGCGATGACGGTGCTGCTGCTCGGCGGCGGCCTCATCTCGATCGACAACTACAACGCTTGGTGCAGCAAGCACAAAGCCGCCGGTGGCTGCAACCTCGTCGGCCCGATGGACGGCGTGACACCCGAGATGGTCGCGGCCATGCAGCCGGCCGATCCGCGCATCGAGGCGATGGTCGTGCAGAACACCGGAGGTACCTTCGCGTTCGAGGACGGTTCGCTGAAGAAGCTGCCGCACGCGCTGCTGATGACCGGCGATCGCGACGGCGGCTTCTACGAGACGGGCGCGCTCGCCGCCTTCGCGGCGGCGGGTCCGGGCACCGAGTTCGTCACCTACATCGACGGCGGACACAACGGGCCGACCGATATCTGCAACGTGCCTCCCGCCAAGGCGTTCAGCGCCGATTGCAAGGGCCCGGCCGCGGGTTTCGCCGATCCGTTCGCCATCCGCGATCTGTCCATCGAACACACCGTGGCCTGGCTGGGCGTGCACTTCGCCCACGTGCCGGAGTTCGCCGCCCACCTCGCGACCCCGAGCAGCGCCTACACGTGGGAGGTCAAGTAGGCCGGATTTGCAGAGCGTCAGACGGTTCGCAGATTGGTTCGCAGATTGGACCCCACATCTCGACCGCGCCGCCTACTTCGAGGTCAGCCGGGTGACGCCCTGCCAGTCGCCGGGCGGGGTCGCCAGGTGGGCCCGGGCCTCGGACAGCAGCCTCGAAGCGCCGGCGTCCTGCGGATGGTCGCGGACGATCGCCTCGAACGCCGCGATGGCCTCGGCGAAGCGGCCGTCGAAGAAGGCGGCGCGGGCCTGGTCGAAGGCGCCCAGCGCGGCGCGCTTGGCGGCCTGCAGGTCCGGCGGGTCGGCGTCCACCAGTTCGTAGAGGGTGGTCGGGGCCTCTCGCCCCTTGACCTGCACCCGGTCGAGCTCGCGCAAGGTGAAGCCGTGGTCCGGCCCCAGCGCCTCGACGGTCACGTCGGTCAGGACGCAGCGCGCACCATAGCGCTTGGTCAGGCCCTCGACCCGCGACGCCAGGTTGACGCTGTCGCCGAGGACGGTGGCCGACAGACGGTCCTCCGGGCCGAGCGTGCCAAGGACCAGCGGGCCGGAATTGCAGAGCGTCAGACGGTTCGCAGATTGGGCGCGTCACCGCGAAACCTGACTCAACGACCATCCTCAGCCGAAACGCCATTGCCGTTGGCGTCCGGCAGGACCCCAGGCCGCAGCGCACAACGCCCGGCCGAGCAGAGCGGAACCGGGTCAACGCATGCGAGCATGGTGCAACCGCCAATCGGGAACGAACAACCCGCCGCAAAGTCACGCTCTGCTCGCGCCAGGCAGTCTCTTCGCACGGCGACGGCCTGACCGCCATTGCAATGATCGCAGCACTCCGCTTCGAAGTACGTACACTCCTCGTCGGTCTCGCATCGGACCAGCTCATCAGGCAGCCCGCCGCAGCCGGCGATCAGCAGCAGGCCCAAGATGGACTCGAAGTGCTGTCCCAGCAACCGCATCAAACCCCCAGTCTTTCGCTAGAGGACGCGACGCTTCGAAACCACGCGCGTCATTCTCGGACAACCGCCAAGGGCGTCCGTGGTCCTGCACAACGCTACACGCTCGCCCAACCCGGATCAACGACAAGCGTTCGCGGCCACGAAGGCGTCGGACTTGCCGCGAGCGACCCGACGCCATGCGCCCCCGGCACCGGGACTGCCGACGCCTGCCTTCACTGCGCGCAGATCGCCGCGACACAGACGCCGGGCTCGATGCTGCGGCGACACACCGCGCCGTCGACGCAGCTGAACAGACATGGCTCGCCCAGCGCCGGGGTCGCGACGCAGCGCAGCGTCCCGGCGCTGTCGGCGACGCAGGCGCGGCCCGGGCCGCATTCGTGACCGCCCGGGCATTCGCCGCCCAGGGCCGCGAACGCGTGGCAGACGGGCTGCGCGGCGCCGCCGGAGCCTCCGCTGTTGGCGCCGGCGTGGTCGCAGTAGCCCTGGGCGCAGATGAAGCTGTCGAGGCACGGCGAGCCGTTGGCCGGCGCGACGACGCAGCTGCCGCCTTTGCCGCTGGGCCCGGGCTTGGCGAAGTCGCAGCCGAAGCCCGCGGCGCAGTTGGCGTGTTTGACGCAATCGCTGCCGGCGGTGCCTGGCGGTTGGCAGGTGCCCTTGCCCTTCTGGAAGTCGAGGCAGACCAGCCCGGCGGCGCACGGCTCGATGCCCATCAGGCAGGGCGCGCCGGCGGCGGGCAGCGCCTTGCAGGTCCAGGTCGTGGCGTCGCAGCCCATCTCGGCGCCGCAGCTGCCGGGGCCCGGGCACGGCGCCCCCACCGGCAGCGCCGGCATGCACGCCGCGAGCGCCGGATCGCAGCGCAGGCCAGCGGCGCACTCCGCCGTCTGCTCGCAGGGCTGGCCGGCCGACGCCGCAGCGCCGCAGACGCCGACCAGGCGCTTGCCGACGCAGCGCGCGCCGGCGACACAATGCGGGTTGCCGAGGCAGGCCGTGCCGACCGGCACCTGGGCGATGCAGACCGCGTGGTCGGTGTCGCAGACGAGGCCCGGCCCGCAGTCCACCGGCAGCGTGCAGGGCTGGCCGAGTGCCGCGCCGGCCTCGCAGCGACCGTCGCTGGCACAGCGGCTGCCCTCGGCGCAATGGCCGTGGTCGCTGCACGCGGCGCCCGGGCCACGTGGCGCGCCGCAGGAGCCGGGGATCGCGGTGTTCGGCCCGAGCCCCGGCTGTCCGGGCAGGCAGCGCAGGCCGTCGGCGCAGGCGAGGTCGCTGGAGCAGGCGATGGCGTCGGTGGTGAAGACGACGCATTGCAGGCCCTTGCCGCTCTGGCGGCAGCGCCCCTGGCCGTCGGCGCAGGCGAGACCCTCGACCCCGGCCTGGCATGGCGCGCCGAGCGTGGCCGCCTCGACCAGCACGGCACCGCAGCTGACGGCGACGGTCGTGGTGGCGGGCAGATCGCAGGCCGCTGCGGCGGTGGCCAGGTCCGCGACACAGGCGGCCAGCCGGGCATCGTCGACCCGCACGGTCTTGGCCTCGACGCCCGGCGCCACCGGATCGGTCGCCTTGGCACAGGCCGCGCGCTCCTTGCTGCGACAGGCCGCGGCTTCGCTGGCCGCAGCCGCCCCTTCGCAGCAGGCAGAGCGGCCCTTGCAGCGCTGCTCGGCGATCGTGTCGCAGAAGCGCTCCAGGTCGGCCGTGGCCTTGGCGGGATCTGGCTCGTCGCTGCAGCCGGCCAACGCGGCGAGCGCGAGCGCCAGGGCGGCGAGGGTCGCCGCCGTCGCGCCTGGGGTGTTGCCTGGGTGCACGTTCGACCTCCGCGTCTCGCTGTCTCGCTCTCTCGCCGCCTGGACGTCTGGCCGTCTGGCCGTTTCGGCCTCTCGCCGCGGCCAAGCTAGCGCCTCGTGTCGCGCTTTGCCCGCTTTGTCGCGCAAGCGCAGCCAGATCCACTGACGTCGACGCGATCGGGGCGTATCCTCGGGCTGCCAGCGCGGCCTGCCCGCCAATGTCCGTGGGCGCCGCCGCCCGCACAGCATGAGGTCCGATGCCACCGCAGCCCTGCGCCCGATGCGTCCTGCTCCGCGCCGCCGCCGTCGCGGCCCTCGTCGTGCTCGCCGCCTGCGCCGGGCCCCAGGCCAGCACGCGGCCCGAGGTGGCGGCCAACGCCGAGGCTGCGACGCTGCAGCTCGGCCAGAGTGTGCCGCAGGGCACGACCTTCGGCCTGCCCCTGGCGGCAGACGCGGCCGGGCTCTGGGTCGCGGCAATCGACGCGGCGCGCGATCGCGTCGAGCTCGAGCACTTCTACGCGGTGGACCGCGATGGCGGCAGCCGCCTGACGCCGGTGCTCAACGCGCTGGCCCGGGCCGCCGAGCGCGGCGTGCGCGTCCGGGTGCTGCTCGACGCCGGATTCGCCCATCGCTACGGAACGTTGCCAAAGGCGCTCGCCGCGATGCCGCACGCCGAGGTCCGCCTGCTCGACGGCAAGGCGACGTTCGGCGGCATCCAGCACGCCAAGCTGCTGCTGGTCGACGGCCGATGGGTCTTCGTCGGCAGCCAGAACTTCGACTGGCGCGCGATCGAGCACATCGTCGAGCTCGGGGTCGCGACCGACGCCCCCTGCGTGGTCCGGCCGATCGCCGCGCTCTTCGCCATGGATTGGGCGCTCGCCGGGGGCGCGACCAAGGACGCCGCGATGGAGCTTGGCCGCGAGGTCGGCGGCCCGGCGGCGCCCCGCTGCGGCGCCCGGCTGCTCGACGCGGCGGGCAAGAGCGCCGGCCCGACGGTGACCGTGCGCGCCATCGCCAGCCCCACCGGCTGGCTGCCCGACGCCGACCGCTGGGATCTGCCCGAGCTGGTGGCCGAGATCGCCGCGGCCAAGCGCAGCGTGCGCGTCAGCATGCTGTCGATGCACCGCACCGAGCGCGACGGCAAGGAGCTCGCGGCGCTGGAAGAGGCGCTGGTCGCTGCCGCCGAGCGCGGCGTGCGGGTCGAGGTGCTGCTGGGCCAGTGGACGCGCGACAAGCCGGAACGGATGCAGGAGGCGCAGCGCCTCGCGGCCCGGCACGACAACCTCGCGGTGCGGCTGCTGGTGGTGCCGCCGGCGGCCGAGGGGCCGATCCCCTTCGCCCGGGTGCTGCACGCCAAGGTCCTGGTGGTCGACGCCGAGCGCGCGTGGATCGGCACCAGCAACTGGGCGCACGGCTACTTCCACGCCAGCCGCAATGCCGGCGTGCTGATCCAGGGCGCGGCCGTGGCCGGGCCGCTCGACGCCTGGCTGCAGCGGCTGTGGGCGGTGGACGGCAACGATGCCCTCGCGACGACCACGGACCGGCCGCCGACGCCGTGAGCCCGGCCGAGACCAGCACAAAGCCCACAGCGCACGCGGCTACGTCGCCAGATCTGCGAATTCCTGCAGCGCCCGCATCAGGCCTTGCAGCGTGCCGGCCTCGACCGCCGAGTGGCCAGCGTCGTCGATCAGCCAGAGCTTCGACCCCGGCCAGCCCCGGTGCAGCCGCCAGGCCGTCGAGGGCGGGCAGATCGCGTCGTAGCGGCCCTGGACGATCCAGCACGGCAGGTGCGCGATCCGCGGCAGGTCGGCGAAGAGCTGGTCGGGCTGGAACCACGAGTCGTGGACGAAGTAGTGCGCCTCGAGCCGCGCCAATTGCAGCGACAGGTGGTCGCTGACGTCGAGGTTGCTCGGCTCGGGGCGCAGGCGCGACGTCGCCATCTCCCAGCGCGTCCAGGCCCGGGCGGCCGCGATCTGCTGGCGCTTGGGGCCCGTCGTCAGGCGGCGGTGGTAGGCGTGCAGCACGTCGCCGCGCTCGTCCTCCCGCAGCGGCGCGACGAAGTCCTCCCACGCGTCAGGGAAGAGGTGGCGCGTGCCGTCCTGGTAGAACCAATGCATCTCGGGGGCGGTGGCGCAGAACACGCCGCGCAAGATCAGCCCGGTGACGCGCTGGGGGTGCGCCTGGGCATAGGCCAGGGCCAGCGTGCTGCCCCACGATCCGCCAAAGACCAGCCAGCGCTCGACGCCGATCAGCTCGCGCAGCCGCTCGATGTCGGCGACCAGGTCCCAGGTCGTATTGTCGCGCAGGTCGGCGTGCGGCGTGCTGCGGCCACAGCCGCGCTGGTCGAAGAGCAGCACGCGGTAGCGGCGGGGGTCGAAAAGGCGACGGTTCCAGGGCGCGCAGCCGCCGCCGGGGCCGCCGTGCAAGAAGACCACCGGGACGCCGTCGGCCGGGCCGACCTCCTCCCAATAGACCCGGTGCACCGTGGACACGGCCAGCATGCCGCTGCGGCTGGGCTCGACCTCGGGGAACAGGGCGATCGTCATCAGGGCGGCTCCGGATCGACGCGCCGCGAGGCGGTCACGCTGGCAGCGTACCCCGACTTCGCGCTGCGGCAACGTCCTCGCGCTGCGGCAACGTCCTCGCGCTGCGGCGACGTCCTAGCGCTGCGGCAGGCGCGGGTTGCCGGCACCGCCGGGCCGCCGCAGGGCCCGCTGGCTGCGCTTTTCGGCCTGGGCCGCGCGCAGTCGCTCACGCCGCTCGGCCTGGGCCGCTTGTTGCTCGGCGCGCTTGGCGGCGCGGGCGGCAAGCAGCTCGGCGCGCTTGGCGGCGCGGGCGGCCAGGAGCTCCTGGCGCACAGCGTCGGCGCGGTTGCGCGCGATGTTGCGCTGCCATTGGCGCAGGCGCTTGAGGCCCTTCGGCGTGCCGGCGCAGCGCTGGACGCCGCCCTGCAGCGGGCCGCGGTTGATGCGCAGCCAGGCCAGGCGGTAGGCGTCGAGGTCGGTGCGCGCAGCGGCGCCGCAGATCTTGCGCAGACGACCGCCCTCCATGCCCGCACGCACCCGCTCGAGCAAGAAGCGCACGCTCGCGACGGGATCGGTGCGATCGACGCCGTACTTCTCGGTCCAGGGCCAGAGCTGGATCATGCCGACCGCGCGGCACGAGCCGTCCTTGCAGTCGCCGCGGCTGGCAGCGCGGTAGCCGGTCTCGATGCAGGCCTTGGCCAGGGTCATGCCGCGGTAGGCCTCGGGCACGCCGTGCTGACGCTCGAGCTCCAGCAGCTGCGCGAGCAGCGCGGTGTCGACCTCGCCGCGGTGCTTGCTGCCGACGCTGCGGCAGGCGTGCACAGCCTGGTGCAGCAGCTCCTCGTCGGACGGCGGCTGGGCCGGCGCGCGGGCGCTGGCGGTCGACGCCCAGCCGAGCGCGCACGCGACCACCAGGACGCCGAGACGCAGCGGCGCCCGACGTGCCGTGGTCGAAGGCACCGATCTCCGCGAGACCACGGCGACCTCGAGATCGATTTGCACAGGCTCAGACATACGGACTCCATCGCGCCGCCGAGGGGGACCGGGCGGCAGGATCCGATCTCCTAGATCCGATCGCGATCGGATCGCAAGCCACCGGATTTGCAACCGGTCCGGCGATCGTTCGTGATCGTGCCCACGATCGGCCCGCAGGCTCGCGATCGACCCCCCTCGATCGGCCCGCCGGACCGGGCAGGCGCTCCCTGCCCCGGGCGAGGCGCTTGCTGGCGACCCGATCTCGAACCTTGCGGATTTCTTGAGACAACTCCGAACGCCTCGGACGCCGACCCCGCGATCGCGGCCGAATCGCGACGATTCCATTGCCATCTCGAACGGTTGGACCGCGAGTCACGCCGCGCCCGACCGGGGTCGACACAGTTCTTCTCGCATGACGACGCGTGCATCGCTGCACGCAGCCGACCGGGGCGCGCGCCTTTCACGGTCAGGGGCTCGCCGGCATCCTATCGTGAGCGGGCCTGCGCCTGGCGCGCGGACCTGCACCGCACGAGGACTCCGACCATGAGCACGATCGACAGCCCTGCCACCTCCACCGCGACGGCCGAAGGGCGGTCGCGCGCGCGACTGCGACCCGGGCTCGCCTGGGTGCTGTGCCTGCTGCAGGCGACGGCGGCAGGCTGCGGCAGCGACGACGTGGTCGCCGGCGGCCCGACGCAGGTCGGCGGCGACGGCGTCAGCGCGGGCGACGGCAGCGTCGACGGCAGCGCCAACGACGCCGGCGGCGACGCCGCGGCCGATTCGCAGGCGGCCGACGGCCACAGCGGCGACGGCCAGGTCGGGGACGACAGCGTCGCGCCCGACAGCATCGGCCAAGACGGCATCGACCCCGACGACGTCGACCAAGACGGCGGCAGCACCGACGCGCCGCTCGACGTGGTCGCCTTGACCCTGACGCCAGCGGCGATCTCGCTGCCGGTCGGTGGCCAGGTCACCTTCGTGCTCGACGCCAAGCTCGCGGACGGCAGCAGCGTCGACGCGAGCGCCATCGCCCAGTGGAGCTCGACCGCGCCAGGCATCGTCGGCGTCGCGCAAGGCGGCCAGGCGACCGCGCTGGCGGCGGGCAGCGCGGAGATCCGGGCCACGCTCGCGGGCAAGACGACGTCGGCCAAGGTCTCGGTCGTGCCGGCTGCCCTGGTCGCGCTCGAGATCCAGCCGGCGTCGTCGGTGCTGGTGGTCGGCGCGACCAAGCAGTTGGGCGCGGTCGGCACCTTCGCGGACGGCAGCCAGCAGAACCTCGGCCTCGTCGTCGGCTGGAGCTCCAGCGCCCCGGCCATCGCCGAGATCGGCGCCGACGGCACGATCGTGGCCAAGGCTGCGGGCACCGCGACGATCACGGCCAAGCTCGGCGAGGTCACGGCGACCGCCGAGGTCTCGATCCTGGGCCTGAAGCCGGTCGAGCTGGTGATCGAGCCCGTCGATCCGACGCTGCCGGTAGGGGCATCGCTCAAGTTCAGCGCGATCGCGGGCTTCGAAGACGGCAGCAAGGCCGACGTGTCGACCGCAGCGACCTGGACCTCGAGCGCGCCGGACGTGGCCAAGTTCGCCACCAACGGCAAGGACGGCCAGGACGGCACGATCACGACCCTCGCCGGCGGCAGCGCCATCGTCATGGCCGAGTTCGCCGGCCTGCAAGCGACGCGCATCGTCACCGTCATCACGCCGGTGCTGCAGACACTGACGATCGACCCGGCCAGCGCCACCCTCGCCGCCGGTGGCGCGCTGCAGCTCAAGGTGCTGGGCACCTGGCAGGACGGCAGCAGCAGCGACCTGACCAGCAGCGCCACCTTCGCCGCCTCGCCCTCGGGCGTCGTCAGCGTCAGCAACGCGCCCGGCAGCCAGGGCAAGATCCTGGCGATCGCGCCCGGCGAGGCCAAGGTCAGCGCCAGCTTCGGCGGCAAGCTGGCCGAGGCCACGATCACCGTCAGCAAGGCGACGCTGCAGGCGCTGGCGATCAGCCCGGCGCAGCCGAGCGTGCCCAAGGGCGTGACGGTGCAGCTGGTGGCGCTGGCGACGCTCTCGGACGGCTCGATCGAGGACGTCACCGAGGCCGTGGTCTGGGCGTCGTCGGCGCCGACGATCGCGACGATCTCGTCCAGCGGCAAGACCGCCGGCCAGGCCAGCGCGCTCGCCGTCGGCCAGAGCACGATCACCGCCTCGCTCGACGGCAAGGTCGCCACGGCGACGCTCTTTGTCAGCGCTGCGGCCCTGACCGGCGTCGCGGTGACGCCCGCGACCAACGCGCTCGAGGTCGGCGCCAAGGTGCAGCTCACCGCGACCGCCAGCTACTCCGACGGGGCCAAGGTCGACGTCACCGCCTCGGCCAGCTGGAAGAGCGCCAACACCACCGTCGCCGAGGTCGCCAACGCCGCCGGCAGCCAGGGCCAGGTCAGCGCCAAGGCCGAGGGCAGCACCACGATCACCGCGACGATCGGCGGCGTCAGCGGCCAGGCGACGGTCACGGTCAAGGCGCCGACGCTGACGGAGCTGCAGATCGGCCCGATCAACCCGCAGCGCAAGGCCGGCGAGCAGCTGCAGTTCTTCGTCACCGCGGTCTACAGCAACGGCGCGACGCAGAACGTGACGTTCCAGGCCGAGTGGAAGAGCGCCAACACCAACGTCGCCACGGTCGGCAACAGCGCGGCCGGCGGCGGACCGGGCGGCGGCGCCAACCAGAAGGGCCGCTGCCAGGCCAAGGCCGCCGGCAAGGCCGAGATCAGCGCCACCTTTGGCGGCAAGACCGCGACGACCACGCTGACCGTGACCGATCCGGAGCTCGTCGCGCTGCAGATCTCGCCGGCCTATTGGGAGATGAACGCCGGCACGCCAATGCAGCTGCAGGCGATCGCCATCTACTCCGACGACAGCTCGCAGAACGTGACCTTCCAAGCGCAGTGGAGCTCGGCTGACACCAAGATCGCCAACGTCGGCAACGCCGGCGGCGGCGGCCCCGGCGGCGGTGGCCCGGGCGGCGGTGCGCTACCCAAGGGCCGCATCATCGCGATGACGCCCGGCACGGTGCAGATCAGCGCGACGTTCCAGGGCGTCGTCGGCAAGGCGACGATCGTGGTCAAGCCGGCCGTGCCGACGGGGATCTCGCTCTTCCCCGGCACGCAGAGCTGCGCGCCCGGCCAGTTCCGCCAGCTCGAGGCGACGCTGATCTACTCGGACGGCAGCTCGCTACCGATCACCCAGGCCGCCACCTTCACCAGCTCGTCCCAGGCCGTGGCCGCCGCGCTCAACGGCCAGGGCCAGAAGGGCTTCGTCCAATGCCTGAGCCCCGGCAAGGCCACGATCAAGGCCACCTTCCAGGGCTACGCGGCCGAGGTCGCCATCGACGTCTCGGCCGCCACGCTCGAGTCGATCGCCATCGCGCCGGGCGCCGTGACGGTCGCCGCCGGCGTGCCGGTGCCGCTGCAGGTCACGGCCTACTACAGCGACGGCACCAGCCAGCCCGTCAACGGCCAGGCGACGCTGACGTCGTCGGACGCCAAGGTCGCGGTCGTCATCGACGCCGGCCCGCTCTCGGGCGTGGTGCAGACCCTCTCGGCCGGCCAGGCGACGATCACGGCCGCGTACGGCGGCAAGAAGGCGACGGCGGCCATCACGGTCACGGCGGCGACCGTCGTCGAGATCCAGGTCACGCCGGCGTCACCCGCGGTGGCGCCCGGCACCTGGGTCAAGTTCGAGGCCGTGGCCGTGATGAGCGACAACACCGTGCAGCAGGTGACGAACCTCGCGTCCTGGGCCAGCTCGGCCACCAGCGTCGCGGCGATCGACAACACGCCGCAGGGCTTCGGCAAGGGCCTCTGCCAGGCGATCAGCGCGGGATCGTCGACCATCAGCGCGACCTGGGGCGGCAAGACCGGCAAGAGCGTGCTCACCGTCAACGCGGCGACGCTGGTCGAGATCCAGGTCACGCCCTTCGCCGCGACGCTGCCGATCGGCTTCCTGACCATCTTCAAGGCCACGGGCATCTACTCGGACTTCACGACGCAGGACCTCACGCCCATCGTCTCGTGGTCGTCGAGCAAGCCGGCCATCGCGTCGGTCGCCTCGACGCTCGGCACCAAGGGCCAGGTCACGCCGCTGGCGGCCGGCAACGCCGAGATCGTCGCGACCTACCAGGGCAAGGCCGGCAAGGCGGCGATCGTCGTCACCGACGCCAAGCTGCAGAGCATCAGCGTCAGCCCGGCCAGCGGCAGCGTCGGCGTCGGCAAGTCGATCGCGCTCCAGGCGACCGGCACCTTCGCCGGCGGCTTGCAGCTCGACCTGACGGACTACGCGACCTGGCTGACGCAGCCGGCCGGCGTGGTCGCGATCAGCAACGCCCAGGGCAGCAAGGGCCAGGCCTTCGGCCTCGCCAAGGGCGAAGCGACGGTCCAGGCGATCCGCGACGGCGTCACGGGCACGGCGAAGATCGCGGTCCAATAGCGCGGCGCGACCAGCGCAGCAGCCCGAGCGCCAGCGCCATCAACCACAGCCACGCAGCTGCCGGGCCACGGCCGGTGGTACCGCCGGCGCTGCAGCCCGACGAAGGCGCAGGCGCGAAGTTGCCGCTGCCGCCGCCATCGACGGCGCCGGCGCCGCTGGCGACGTCGGTGCCGACGCCAGACGCTGCGTCGCCCGCCGTGCTTGCGCGGGTGTCGGTCGAGCCGGCCGCAGTGTCGCCGCCGGTGCCGCCGCTGCCGCCGCTGCCACCCGTGCCGCCTCCAGCCGTGTCCGGCTCGCTGCTGCCGGCGTCGGGCTTGGCCGTCCCCGTGCCGCCGGCGTCCGGCGTCGCCGGGATCGTGGCTGGATCGACGCAGCTCAGGCCGTGGCAGACCCAGCCGTCGCCGCAGGGGCCAGCCTTGGCGAAGTGGACGCAGTTGGCGCCCTTGCAGGTGTCGCTGGTGCAGGGGTTGCCGTCATCGCAGGCGTTGGCGTCCTCGACGTGGCTGCACGCGCCGGTGGCGCCGTCGCAGGTGTCGATGGTGCAGGCGAGGCCGTCGTCACAGGCCGTGGCGTTGCCAGGGACGCAGCTGCCGCCGACGCAGGCCTCGCCGACGGTGCAGGCGTTGCCGTCGTCGCAGACCTTGGCCGCGCCCGGCGCGCAGCCACCGCCCTTGCAGGCGTCGCCCACGGTGCACGGATCGCCGTCGTCGCAAGCCTTGACCGCGCCCGAGACGCAGGAGCCGCCCTTGCAGGCGTCGCCGACGGTGCAGGCGTTGCCGTCGTCGCAGCCGGCGCTGTTGGCGACGTGGGTGCAGACGCCCTTGGCGCTGTCGCAAGCGTCAGCGGTGCAGCCATTGCCATCGTCGCACGACTTCGGGCAGGTCGGCGTCGGCGCGACGCAGCTGGCCTTGGTCGACGACGAGGCCTTGCAGCTGCTGCCGACCGCGCAGGCCTTGGCCGTGATCTTGCCGTCGTCGCAGGTCGCGAGCTTGCCATCGGGCAGGCAGACGGTGGCCGTGCCCTTGTTCGGGCACATGCCGAAGACGCAGCGCAGGCCGAGGTCGTCGTTGACGCACTTGCTGCCGTAGGCGCCGCAGTCGCCCTTGTTGCACTTGGCGTCGATCATGACGTTGCCGTCGCATTTGGCGGTGCAGGTCGTGGTGTCGACCAGCAGCTTGCGCTGCAGCGCCTCGTAGGACGAGCTCACAGAGCGCAGGCCGTACTTGCAGCCCGAGACGCAGCTCGCACACTCCCAGGCCCAGACCGAGCCCCAGGGGTCGCCCTTCTCGTACAGGAAGATGTGGCCGGCGCCGTTGGTGTTGTAGTTGAACGCGTCGGCGATCTTGGCCGACCCGCGCGAGATATGGTTCCACCACGTCGAGTTGGCCTTGAACATCGCGGTGTTGTACGGGTGGTAGTAGGTCTCGAGCGCGGTCGGCTTGTCGATCTGCCACGCCTTGCCGAGAAAACCCGAGCAATCCGCGCCCCACAGGCCCGTGTGCGAGCAATTCGGGCACCCGGAGCTGCCGTTGGGGATGCACTTGCCCTTGTTGGCGAGGTCGCCCGGCTTCCATTTGGCGCCGCCCCACCAATACGAGAAGCCCGGCACGGTCTTGGCGATCGCGACGATCTCGGCGCGGCTCATGGACTTCGGCGCGGCGGCGGCCGACGCAGGTCGCATCAGGGCACACGCCACCAACGCGGCGAGCAGCAGCAGCGAGGGCCGGGCGGGCAGGAGGCGCGCAGGAACCCGGGGCGAATCGGTCGTCGTGCGCTTCATCGTTGCCACCTCTCGACGACGATGCCGTCGTGGCGGCGGGCGAGGTGCCAGAGGCCGCCGTCGGCGCCGGCGCCGAAGGTGCGCGCCTGCTCGTGCGGCCCCTGCTCCAACGTGGCGCTGCCGCGGTGGTCGACGCCGCCGTTGCGACCGAGCAGCACGACGTCGAGGCCCTCGGCCACGATCTGGCCGCCGTCGCGTTCGCGCAACGTGTTGGCCGCGACCCAGACCTCGCCGTGGCCGTTGTCTTCGACCGCACGCAGGGCGAACACCGGGTGGGCGAAGCGGGCACCGACGCGGAAGGTCGGCTCCATCGTCTCGGCCGCGGACGCCGCCAGCGAACGGCCGCTGACGAAGACGTGGTCGCCCAGGCGCTCGGCCGAGAGACCGAACCGCCCCTGCTGGTCCGGTCGGCCGGGCATCCGCAGGCCGATGCCGACGCGACCGCCATCCAGGCCGCCGAGACGGTGGCAACGCTCGTGCGCCCACTCGACCCAGACGCCGCCCTGGTGGACGAACAGGCCGGTGATGCCGCCGCCAAACGCCAGGCCGCTCGGCCCGGGGGCCGCCTCGGGGTCGAAGACGGCGCCGCCGTCGCCGCGGATGTCCATGCGCCAGCGCTCGCCGCTGCGGCCGGGGGTCAGGGCCACCACCGCGCCGTCGACCTGCCGATCGAGCACCAGCAGCGTCGGCGCGACGGCGTCGAGGTCGTCGAGCGCGAGATCGTAGGGATCGGCCAGCGCGACGGGCGTGTCGTCGACCAGGGTCGCGGCCTCGCCGACGCCTTGCAGGCGCACCACGCGGCCGTTGACCTGGTCGAGGATCCAGAGCCCAGTGGCGCCGGCGGCGATCGCCATCGGCGCGGTCGGGTTCTGCTCGGAGCCTTCGTGCTTGCCCAACGCGCGCGGCCCGTTGCCCCAGGCCAGCGTCGTCACGAGCTTGCGATCGCGGGCGTTGGGTTCGAGCGCCTCCGGCTTCTCGTCACGCCAGACGCCGCGGCCTGCGACCGGAGACACAGGCGCGACGGCCGCCTTGGTCTGCGCGGGCGCGGACGGCCCGGTCGCCAGGGCGATCGGGGCGGCGGCCAACACGGCCGGTGGCGTCGGGTTCGAGCAGGCGGCGAGGCTGGCGACGAGCGCGGCGCTCGTCACCGCGCGCGCACCGTGCCAACGGCCAGCTGCGCGGCGTCTCCGTGCGTCAGGCTGGGGGGACATCCAGTCGGGCATCGGAACCTCCTCGAACGAGGCCAGGAGACTCGGTGCATTGTCGCTGCCTGACAAGGCATTTCGCGCCATGCGCGCGAGTCCTGGGGTGCTGTCGCCTCGGCGGGGCCGCGGCGACGGCCGCGCGTCGAGGGCCGCAGCGCCGCGCGCGGTTGCCAAAGGCGGCAGGGCCGCGCCACGCTGGGGACCGCGCCGCCGCCGCCACCCGCCGCCGCGTGCGCGGCGCCCGGCGCAACAGGAGCCCCCGATGAAGCTCGTCCTGGTCGATGGCAACAACCACATCTTTCGCGCGTTCTTCGCCATCCGGAACATGTCGCGCGCCGACGGCATGGCGACCAACGCGGTCTACGGCTTCGTCATGATGCTCGAAGGCCTGCTGCGCGACGAGAAACCCGACGCCATCGCCGTCGCCTTCGACATCAGCAAGAGCTCGTTCCGCACCGCGCTCTACCCGGAGTACAAGGCGCATCGCTCGCCGACGCCCGAAGACCTGCGGCCGCAGCTGCCGTGGGTGCGCGACGTCGTGCGGGCCTTTGGCATCCCCGTGCTCGAGTTCGACGGCTGGGAGGCCGACGACGTGCTCGCCACGCTGGCCTGCCACGCCGCCGACGACGGCGCCCAGGTGACGATCGTCTCGACCGACAAGGACCTGATGCAGCTCGTCGACGGCCGCATCGAGATGCTCGACACGATGAAGGGCCTGCGCTACGGCCCGGCCCAGGTCGAGGAGAAGTGGGGCGTCCCGCCGAACAAGCTCATCGAATTCCAAGCGCTCTGCGGCGACACCTCCGACAACATCCCGGGCGTCGCCGGCATCGGCCCCAAGGGCGCGGCCAAGCTGATCCAGGAGCACGGCAGCCTCGACGGCGTCTACGCGGCGATCGACGGCATCCAGGGCAAGCTGCGCGAGAACCTCGAACAATCGCGCGACAACGCCTACCTCTCGCGCCAGCTCGTGACGCTGCGCCGTGACGTGCCGCTCGAGCTGGACTGGGAGTCGCTGCGCATCAGCCCGCCGGACGTCGCGACGCTGCGGCAGATCTACACCGACCTCGACTTCCGCAGCCTGCTGGCGCGCCTGCCGGCCGACGTCACGGCTGACGCCGCCGCGGCGCCCGCCGAGTCGCTCGAGCGCGGCGGCGACACGCTCGTGACCGACGCCAAGGCGCTCACGGCGATGGTCGCGGCCCTGCGCGCGGCTGGCAGCTTCAGCTTCGACACCGAGACGACCGGCCTCGACCCCTGGAGCGATACGCTGGTCGGGCTCTCGTTCGCCATCGGCAAGAGCCGCTCGTACTACGTCCCGGTCGGCCACCTGCTGCACGACGCGGGGCCCGTCGCCGCCGGCGGCCAGATGGACCTGCTCGCGCCGCCGAGCAAGCCCGAGCGCGACCCGCGCCAGCTGCCGCTGCAGACAGTGCTGGACGCCATCGGACCGTTGATGGCTGACGCCAGCGTCGGCAAGCGCGCGCAGCACGCCAAGTTCGACATCCAGATGCTCGCGGCCGCCGGCGTGCAGGTCGCCGGCCTGGCCTTCGACCCGATGCTCGCGGACTACCTGCTCGACCCCGGCACGCAGGGCGGCCACGGCCTCGACAGCCTCGCCGAGCGTTGGCTCGGTCACACCAACATCCACTACAAGGACTTGCAGGGCACCCAAGGCGGCAAGGCCGGGTTCGCCGCGGTCGCCATCGACGACGCCGTCGCCTACGCCTGCGAGGACGCCCAGGTCGTCGAGGCGCTGACCGAGCGCATGGCCCCGCGTCTGGTCGAAGATGGCCTGGCGCCGCTGCTGACGGAGCTGGAGCTGCCGCTCGAGCTGGTGCTCGGACGCATGGAGATGCGCGGCGTCGCCATCGACGTGCCGGCGCTCGAGGCGCTGTCGGCCGAGCTGCGCGAGCGGGCCCGCGCCGCCGAGGTGGAGGCGCACCACGTCGCGGGCCGCGCCTTCAACCTCGGCAGCCCGAAGCAGCTGGCGACCGTGCTCTTCACCGACCTCGGCCTCAAGCCGAAGAAGCGCACGGCCTCGGGCCCCTCGACCGACTCGTCGGTGCTCGAGCAGCTGCAGGACGAGCATCCGCTGCCGGGGCTGATCTTGGCCTGGCGCTCGCTGACCAAGCTCGAGGGCACCTACACCTCGGTGCTGCCCAAGCTCGTGCACCCCAAGACCGGTCGCGTCCACACCCGCTACAACCAGGCCGTCGCCGCGACCGGGCGCCTGAGCTCGACCGACCCGAACCTGCAGAACATTCCGGTGCGCAGCGAGGACGGCCGCAGGATCCGCGCCTGCTTCGTCGCCGAGCCCGGCAACGTCTTGATCTCGGCCGACTACTCGCAGATCGAGCTGCGCGTCCTGGCGCATCTCTGCGGAGATCCGGGCCTGCAGCAGGCGTTCCGCGACGGCGCCGACGTGCACGCCCGCACCGCGGCACAGCTCTTTGGCGTCGCCGAAGCCGAGGTGACGCGCGACCAGCGCGCGGCGGCCAAGACCGTGAACTTCGGCATCCTCTACGGCATGAGCGCCACCCGGCTCGCGCGCGAGCAGAAGATGAGCCGCAGCGAGGCCACAGCCCTGATCGAGCGCTATTTCTCGCGCTACCCGGCGATCGAGCAATGGAAGGAGCAGGCCCTGGCCGACGCGCGCAGCACCGGCGCGACCCGCACCTTGCTCGGCCGCCTGCGCCGCCTGCCCGAGCTGCACAGCCAGAGCCGGATGTCGGTCGCCGGGGCCGAGCGCGTCGCGATCAACACGCCGGTGCAGGGCTCAGCCGCCGACATCATCAAGCTGGCGATGGTCGCGCTCGACCGGCGCCTCTCGCGTGAGCTGCCGGGGGCGCAGATCTTGCTGCAGGTCCACGACGAGCTGCTGCTGGAGGCGCCGGAAGCGCAGGCCGAGGCGGCCGTGGCGATTTGCCGCGAGACGATGGAGACGGCGTTTGACCTCGCGGTGCCGCTCGAGGTCAACACGGGCGTCGGCCGCAACTGGCTGCAGGCCCACTAACGAGGCCCGCCGCCGCTACATGCAGCAGGCGTAGCCGTAGCCGCTGGCCTGGTTGAGGTTGTTCGACGCGTTGCCGATGCCGTGCGTACCGCTGCACTGACCGTCGCAGTCGCTGAAGCCGCCGGTCCAGTTGCCAGCCGCCGTCAGGATGCCGTTCTTGCGCAGCACCGAGCTCTCGGAGACCGAGCAGACGTGGGCGCCGAGCGCGACGCAGGCCTTGGCCGCGGTCTGCCAGTTGACCGACGAGTTGTTGACGGCGGCCATGCACACGCCCTTGGTGTCGGTGCTGCCGGCGGGGCAAGCCAGCGCGGTGCGGGTGCGGGCGCAGCAGGCGAAGGCGTAGGGCTGGTAGAAGTTCGAGTCGTCCGACATGCCGTTGGTGCCGTATTCGGTAGCGCTGTCGGTGTCCTGGCCGTCGTTCGGCCACAGCGGCGAGGCCGTGATCTTGCCCGCAGCGCGCAGGTAGACGTACTGCGACTTGTCGCAGAGATCTGCGCCGAGCGCGGTGCAGTAGCTTGCGGCGTACTGGAAGCTGGCGTTCGCGGTGTTGTGGATCGCGACCACGCGCAGGCCGACGTCGTTCGGCGAGAGCTTGACGATCTGCTCCTTGGGCTGCTTCGGCGAGACGTGGTAGCAGCATGGGGCCGCGTGGCGCTCGCCGACGCTGTGGTCGTCACCCAGGTTGCCGGTGGCCTCGTTGTGCGTGCCAGAGTCGTTGTCCGCGTAGGAGTTGGTCCAGTTGCCGTACGAGGTGTAGTTGCCGATCAGGCCGTAGCGACGGAGGATCAGCGCCTGGGCGTCCGAGCAGAGGTCGGCCTTCATCGAGGCGCAGTAGTCGACGGCCTCGGGCCAGGTGCGGTAGGTCGCGATGCCGGGGGTGCAGACGCCACCGACGACCATCGACGGCGTGCCGTCCGGCTGGGTCGGGCACCAGCTGTTCTCGAACGAGACCCAATCCTTGAACACCGTCGGCGCCGCGAACGTCGCCTCGTCGGCGTAGGTGACCTTGCCGGCGACGCTGTTGTTGGTGCCGCTGAAGGTGACGTTGCCGTCGACGATCAGGTTGCCGGCGACCTGGACCTTCTTGTTGCTCAGGGTCTGGATCTTGATCGACCAGTCGACGATCTGGCCGTCGGTCTTGGCGTTGACGTTGCACAGGGTGGCGTTGCCGGCCTGCTGCGGGATGCAGAAGGCGTTGTCCTTGACCTTGAGGTTCCAGGTGCCCTTGGGGTTCTTGCCGACCCAGGCCTGCAGATCACCCGACGCGGTCTTGGTCGGCGGCAGCGTGACCTTGTAGGACTTGGCGTCCTTGATGCCGCAGGGGTCGCAGACCAGGATGCCGGTCTTCTTGTCGTCCGGCGGCAGGATGACGATCGAGACGTTCGACAGGTCGGTGTTCGCGAGCTCGATCGTGACCTCGAAGGTCTGGGCGATGCCGATGTCGGGGAACTCGATGTTGCTGATCGCGTCGACGCCGGTGAAGTCGGGGATCGGCACGTTCTTGTCCTTGGCGGTGATCGTGTCGATGAACTGGTTGCTGATGAGGTCGTTGCTGATCTCGTTGAGGCCGTCCTTGGGCAGCGCGTTCGGATCCATGGCGACCGCGCAGATCAGCGAGCCGTCCGAGGCGATGCCCTTGACGACCTCGCCGGCCTTGCTGCACGTGCCGGCCGGGGTCTTGATGCCGGTCAGCTTGCTGCCGTCACCCGCGAACGAGACGGCGGTCACGGTCTGGGCGGCGAGGTCGCCGCTGAACGTACCGTTCTTGCCCTTGATCGAGTTGCCGCCGAGGTCGACGTCCGAGTCGAACTTCATCATGCCCACGGTGACGCAGTTGGTGCAGGCGAGGTCGAGCGCAGCGCCGCCCTTGGTCGTCGAGCCGGCGTAGTTGAAGCCCAGCTTCGCGGCCGGGATCGCGCCGTTGGCGATGTGGTCGGCGCCGATGCAGCCCGAGCAGCTGACGCCGGCCGCGGTCTGGGCGGCGAGGGCGAAGAACACCGAGCGCACCGGCTGACGCGGCAGCTCGGGGTCGGCACCGACCTTGACGCCCAAAAAGAGCGAGGGCGCGGCGGCGACGGTCGCGGCGTCGAGCGCCTTGGTGCTGCCCAGCGCGTAGGCGAAGCGTCCCGACGTGACCTTGACCTTGACCGGACCCTCGGTCCAGACGTTGTTGCCGTTGGTCGCCGCGTCGTACAGGCCGAACGTGACATCGTAGTCGCCGTCAGCTGCGGGCGCGCCGCCGCTCGACATCAGCACGCCCTCGACCGTGGTCGACGTCGGCACGGCCGCGGTGGCGGCCGTCGGCAGCGCGAGCAAGGCGGCCGCAAACGCCGCGAACCCGACGCGGACGCCGCGCTTGATCTGGTGACGGCGAGCGACCTCGGAGCGTGCCGAGGTGGACGTCGCGTGATCGGAGCGCGGGAGCGAGCCGGAGTGCTGAAGCATGGCGGTTGTACCTTTTCGGAATCTCTGCCGAACGTGGAGTTCTCATCCTCACGGTGCGCGCCCGAGCCCCCCTCGTCCGCGACCAACAGGCGGGCATGGTAGGACTCCTCGCGCCCAATTGCCATTGTCCGAGCGAGGAGATTTCGTCGGCCGCGTCGATGTAGGAACCGGCCCGCGTCGAGCGCTACCAGCCGCAGGTGCGGCCGGCGTTCTGGACCTTGAGCCAGTCATGGAGCGGCTGGAAGTAGTCGACGACGGCGCTGGCGTCCATCCGCCGCTCGCCGGTCGCGGCGAACAGGGCCTCGGGCCAGGGTTGCGACTGGCCCATCTCCATCATCGTCTGCAGCTTGGCGCCGGCCTCCTTGCTGCCGTGGATCGAGCAGAGGTGCAGCGGCCCGCTGTGGCCGGCGACCTTGCACAGGCCGCGATGGAGCTGGAATTGCAGGATATGGGCCAGGAAGTAGCGGGCGTACGGCACCGACGCGGCGACGTGGTACTTGGCCGCGGCGTCGAACGCCCGCTCGTCACGGGGGGTCGCCGGCGCCACGCCCTGGACCTCGCGGCGCAGCGCCCACCAGGCCGCGTTCCAGGTCTCGGGCGTCGCCTGGCCGGAGAAGACCTGCCAGCGCCAACGGTCGACGAGCAGGCCAAACGGCAGGAACGCGACCTTCTCGACCGCGCGTTGCATCAGGAAGTTGAGTTCTGAGCGCTTGGTCCCCGGGTCGAGGCCGAGCTTGTCGAGGTAGGCGGGCGTCACCGACAGGGCGATGGTGTCGCCGAGCGCCTCGTGGAAGCCATCGTTGGCGCTGTCGGCGAACAGCGGCGGCTGCGCCTTGTAGGCGCGCTGGTAGTAGTTGTGGCCGAGCTCATGGTGGACGGTCACGAAGTCCTCGTCGGTGATCTCGATGCACATCTTGATGCGCAGGTCGTCCTGCCAATCGACGTCCCAGGCGCTGGCGTGGCATTCGACCTCGCGATCCTTGGGCCGCGCCAGCATCGAGCGCTTCCAGAACGACTCGGGCAGCGCCGGCAGGCCGAGCGAGACGAAGAACGCCTCGCCGTAGCGGACCATCTGCTCGGGCGTCGTCTGTCGCTCGACCAGGACGTCGGTGAGGGTTCGCTGGGCGGTGGCGGCCTTGGCCTTGCCTGCCGTTGCCTTGCCTGCCGTTGCCTTGCCTGCCGTTGCCTTGCCTGCCTTGCCCGCGGCGTCCGCGTCGGGCTCGGGGCGCAGCAGATCCAAGCGCCACAGCCAGTCCTGCGCCCACATATTGCCGAGCATGTGCGCCGGGATCGGCCCCGTCTCCGGGACGTCCTGCGGGTAGCGCTCGTGCAGCCGCGCGCGGGCGTAGCAATGCAGCTCGCGATACAGCGGCTCGACCTGCTTCCACAGTCGATCGAGCTCGGCGGCGAACTCCTCGGGCTTCATGTCGTAGCCGGAGCGCCAGAGTTCACCGAGGTCGGCAAAGCCCATCGCCTTGGCGCCTTCGTTGCCGAGCTTGACGAAGCGCGCGAAGTCCTCGCGCTGGCCGGCGGCGGTGTCATGCCAGCGGGTCCAGATCTCGAGCTGTTCGGCGGCGTCGCCCGAGCGCGCGAGGCGCTGGCTGAGCTGGTCGAGCGTGTGGCAGCCCTTGGGCAGGGGCGAGGCCTCCTTGTCGTCGATGCAGACCTTGGCCTTGGCGTAGGCGGCCCCCAGCGCCGTGGCGACCTTGGCCAGCTCGGCGCGCGCGGCGGGGTCGGCCGGGCTCGGCACCGTCTGCGAGGTCCGCAGCAGCGTCAGCTTGCGCGCCACGTCGGCCGGCAGCTTGGCGCCGTCGAAGCGCCGCGCCTCGGCGGCCGCGCGCGACACCGCCTCCATCACGCGCTCTTCCGCTGCGGCCGACAGCGCCTCGGTGTCGTCGGTGATGAAGGTCGACTTGACCCAATCGGTGCGCTCGCGGGCGATCCACAGCGCCAGCAGCTCGGCCTCGGTGCGAGCGAGGAAGGCCTTGGCGTCATCGGCCGAGCCGGCGGGCACAGCGACCTTGGCCGGGTCGCCGACGCCGAGCGAGGCCGGGCCGCCATCGGTCGTCGGCATCGCGGCGGGGTCGATCGGCGCGGCCGTCGCCTCGGCTTCCTTGGCCTTGGCGTTGTCGTCGCACGCGCTGGCCAGCGATGCGAGCGTCACCAGCGCGGCGAGCGCGGCGCGTGAAGGCGGCAGGAACCAGGCGTGGGACCGGACCAACATGGGGACTCCTGCGTGGATGCGACGCCAGCGGCGCCAGCGGCTGCGACGGCCGCGCGGTGCCGGGCGGGGCCTCGGTGCCAGGCGACCCGGGGCTGGCGCTCAGCCGGTGGTGACGGGCCCTTCGGCCAGGGCCCGTTGGTACCGCGCGCGCAGGTCGTCTGCGACGGCGCGGGCGTCATCGTCCTCGGCGATCCAGATCGGCGCGAGGGTGTCGATCCAGACCGTGCCGGGGTGGGGCGCGAGCTGACCTTGCGGCCAGAGCGCGAAGTGATTGTGCAGCACCACGGGCAGGATCGGCACACCGGCGATGGCCGCGAGGTGGAACGCGCCGAGCTTGAAGCGACCGAGCTCGCCGGTGGCCGAGCGTGTGCCCTCGGGCGAGATCAACAGCTGCAGCTGCTCGGCGTGCATCCGCGCGGCGGCGGCTTGCAGCGATTTGTAGGCCTGCTCGCGGTTGCCGCGCTCGAGGAAGACCGAGCCGAGCTTCTCGCAGGCGACGCCGAGCAGGGGCACCTTGCGCATCTCCTGCTTGACGATCAGCACACCGCCGGGCGGCAGCACCATCGCGCCGGTCAGCACGTCGAGCGTCGAGCTATGGTTGAAGCTCAGGACCCGCGGCTCGCGGCGGCGCAAGGCGGCCTCGGCGCGCGGCGTGAAGCGCACGTCGATGCGACCGATGGCCGACATCGCCCTGCCCCAGGTCCGAACCATGCTCGGCCCCGCCGTGGCGCGGCGCTCGGGGCTCATCACGGTGCAGGCCGCGATCACGCCCGGGATGTAGGCCGCGGTGAAGGCCCAGCCGGCGACCTGGCGAGAGATGGCGGAGATCGTGACGCTTCCCAGCTGCTTCATGCCCCACAGCTTGGAGCCAGTCGCAGCGGCTGTCTAGCGCGACCGACGACGAGGTGCTCGCACCGATGGACGCGGCAGGGCATCGTATGGCTGGACCCAGGAGCGACCGATGACGGCCGAGGCGCAGCAGATGCAAGCGGACGCGGCGTGGCGCGACGAGCTCGGCCGTGATCCGTGGCCGACCCGGCTGCTGCGAAGGCTGCGCGTCTGGCCCCTGTGGGCGGCCGCTGGCTGCGTCGTGCTCGGCTTGCTGCCGGTCTGGATCGCGCTGTCGCTCGTCCACGACCTGCTGCGTCCGCGCGCGTTCGCCGTCACGCGCCTGACCCTGCTCGTCGCGGCGCTGCTGGCGCTCGAGGCGCTGGGCGTCACCGCGGCCCTGATCTTGGGGCTCGTCGCGCCCTTGGATCGAGGACGAGCGCGACGTCTGCACCGCAGTCTGCAGCGCGCATGGGGCCGTTCGGTCCTGGGGGCCGGCATGGCCTTGATGTCGATGCGCCTCGACGTCCGCGGCCTCGACGCCCTCGGCGCGGGCCCTGCCCTGGTGCTGCCGCGCCACGCCAGCCTCGCCGACTCGCTGCTGCCGACGGTGCTGCTGACGGGCCCCGGCGGCTTCGATCTGCGCTTTGTGCTCAAGCACGAGCTGCTGCTCGATCCGTGCCTGGATCTCGTCGGCAATCGGCTGCCGAACGCGTTCGTCCGGCGTGGCCGTGGCGGCGACGTGGCGACGCGGCAGCTGCGGGCCCTGGCGCGGGACCTGGGCCCGGGCGAGGCGGTGGTCATCTTCCCCGAAGGGACACGCGCCTCGGCAGGGAGACGTCGGGCCGCGCTGGCCGAGCGCGAGGCGGCCGGCGACGCCGCAGGGGCGGCGCGGATCGCGGCGCTGACGCACCTGCTGCCGCCGCACCTCTCGGGCGTCGAGACCTTGCTGGAGGCGGCGCCGACGGCGGACGTCGTGCTGCTGGCACACGTCGGCTTCGACGGCGTGGTGTCGTGGGCGGACATGCGCTCGGGCAAGCTGGTCGGCCGGACGGTGCGCGTGCACCTCGAGCGCGTCCCGCGGGCCGAGATCCCGGCGAGCGCAGCGGCCCGACGAGCCTGGCTCGACGCGCGCTGGCGGCAGATGGACGCGTGGGTCGGCGACGCGCTCGCGGCAGAGGCAGCCGCGGCGTCCGCCGCAGCGCAGAGCTAGAAGCCGGCCAGCTTGCTCAAGATCTCGCGCATGATCTCCGAGGTGCCGCCGCCGATGGTGATCAGGCGGGCGTCGCGCCAGACGCGCGAGATCTCGGTCTCGGCCATGTAGCCCATGCCGCCGTGCAGCTGCAGGCAGCGGTCGGCGACCTTGCAGGCGAGCTCGCCGGCGATGAGCTTGGCCATCGTGATCTCGCGAATCGCCATGTCGTCCTGGTCGACCACGAGCTGCACGGCGCGGTAGCAAAGCTGGCGCGCGGCCTCGATCTCGGCCTCGAGCTGCACGATCTCGTGGCGGACGGTCTGGAAGCCGGTGAGCGGTCGGCCGAAGGCGTTGCGGTCGGCGCAGTACTGGATCGTCGCGTCGAGCGCCCGCTGCGCGCCGGCGAGCGCGGTGATCGCGCCGACCAGGCGCTCGCCCTGGAAGTTCTGCATGATGTACGCAAAGCCCATGTTCTCGTCGCCGAGCAGGTTGCGCGCCGGCACCCGCACGTCCTCGAAGGCGAGCTCGGCGGTGTCCGAGCAATGGTTGCCGAGCTTCTCGAGCTTCTTGGTGACGCGGTAGCCCTTGATATCGGTCGGCATCAACAGCAGCGAGATGCCGCCGTAGCCCTTGCCGCCGGTGCGGACCGCGAGCGTGACGAAGTCGGCGCGGGTGCCGTTGGTGATGTAGGTCTTGGCGCCGTTGACGACGTACTCGTCGCCCTCGCGCCGCGCCGTGGTGCGGATCGACGCCACGTCCGAGCCGGCGTCGGGCTCGCTGACGCCGAGCGCCGCGATGGCCTCGCCGCGCACCGCCGGCATCAGGAAGTTGCGCTTGTGGTAGTCGTCGCCGATCTCGTGGATCACGGGCGTCGCCATGTCCGACTGCACGAGCAAGCCCATCGTCAGGCCGGCCATGCCGCTGTGGACCATCTCCTCGGCGTAGGCGACGGTGTACCACCAGTCGAGGCCCAGGCCGCCGTAGCTCTCGTCGACGCGGATGCCGAGCAGGCCGAGCTCCGCGGCACGATGGAAGACCTCGCGCGGGAACAGGCGCTTGGCCTCCCACTCCTCGGCGTTCGGGTGCAGCTCGGTCTGGGCCCAGTTGCGCACGGTCTTGCGCAGCGCGGCGTGCTCCTCGGTGAACTGGGGGTAGGCGCGATGGCGGTTCCAAGACATCCGAGGCCTCCGGCGATGCGTCCATGCGGGACGGATTCGAGGGGTGCGTCGCGGCAGCGCGACCTGGACGCCAGGTCCGATGACGACGGCGGCAGATTGGCGCGCCGGGCGCATCGGTGCAAGCCGCGACGCGCCTGAACCACCGGCGCGCTTGACCCATCCCGGGCGCAACGAGCACACTCGGCGCGCTGTCGTGGTGCCGGCTGGACGCGATCGACGCCCGCAGATGCCGGGCCGGTCGCGACCGTCACCTCCGCTGAGCAGGGGGGCCTTGTGCGCGCGTTCGTGACGCTGCTGCTGCCCGACGGAACCCTCAAGCAGGTGGCGTCGGGCGACCTGATCGGCCGTCTGCCGAGCGCGGCGGTCTTCCTCGACGACGAACGCGTCTCGGAGGCGCATGCGCTCGTCAGCCTGCGCGGTGCCGACCTGAAGATCCTGAGCCTGCGCGGCCGCCTCGTCGTCGACGGCAAGGCGATGACCGAAGCCGTGCTCGAAGAAGGCATGGTCATCGAGCCGGCGCCGGGCCTCGAGCTGACGGTCGCCGACGTGACGCTGCCGGACGCCGTGCTGGCGCTGCAAGGCGACGGCCTGCCACGGCAGATCCTGGGAGGCACGACGTCGGTGCTGCTGACGCCGCGGCCCGCGATCGTCCAGCGCTACGTCGGGGACGCGGTCGCCTGGGTCTGGCCCGTCGGCGACGGTTGGCGCTATCGCATCGGCGCGGGCGTGGCGCACGTCCTGGCCCCGGGCGACGTGTTCGAGGCCGGCGGCCATCGCTTCGAGGCGGTCGGCGATCCGCTCGCCCAGGCCGGACGCCTCGACACGCGTGCGACGCCGGCCGAGCCGCTGCCGCTGACGATGGTCACCCACTACGACGTGGTGCACGTCTGGGCCGAGGGCGGCGTCGAGGCGCATTTCGATGGCCTGATGGCGCGGATCCTCTCGGAGCTGGCGACCTTCACCGTGCCCATCGAGTGGGAGGGCGTGGCCACGGCCATCTGGCCCAAGGAACAGGACCGCCAGGCGCTGCGCAGCCGCTGGGACGTGAGCCTGTCGCGGATCCGGCGGCGCCTGCGCACCTCGGGGCTGCGCGACGACCTCGTGCGATCGGCGGGCATCGGCCTGGTCGAGCTGCACCTGCGCCCGGGCGACCGGCTGCAGGACGAGACCTAGCCGGGGGGTCGCGCCGACCGCGGCCAGACGAGCAGCGCGGATGCGCGGAGGTGGATGGACGACGAGCTGCCGCTGAGCGCGCCCGCGCTGTCGCAAGCGAGCTGGGTCGGCCACGACGCCCCACCGAGCGGCGATCGATCCCCGCGACCCGGCGAATTCGTCGACCCGGCGCGCCGCTACCTCGTGCTCTCGGTGCTGGGGCGTGGCGGCATGGGCGAGGTCGTGATGGCCGAGGACCAGCTGCTCGGCCGGCACGTCGCGGTGAAGTTCCCGGTGCTGGGGGGCTCGGCGACCGAGAAGCTGCTCGCCGAAGCCCGGCTGACGGCGCTGCTCGAACACGCGGCGGTCGTGCCTGTCTACGACGCAGGCCGGCGCGACGACGGCACGCCGTTCTACGTGATGCGGGTCGTCCGCGGCCGTTCGCTGGCCGACGCCATCACCGACGCGGCCGATCCCGACGCCCGGCTCGGTCTTGTGCGTCATGTGCTCGACGCGGCGCGCGCCGTGGCCTTCGCCCATCGCGTCGGCGTCGTCCACCGCGACCTCAAGCCGGCGAACTTGCTGATCGGCGAGCTCGGTGAGACCCAGGTCGCCGATTGGGGCCTGGCAGCCACGCTCGCTGACGCCAGGACCGCCGGCGTGGTCGGCACCCGCGGCTACATCGCGCCCGAGGTCGGCGGCGGCGCGCCGGCCGACGCGCGCGCCGACGTCTACAGCCTGGGCGCCACGCTCTTTGAGGTGCTCGCGGGCCGAACGCCCCTGAGCGTGACCGAGGTGGCGCGCGTGCGCGACGCGCGAGGCGACGAGCCCACGACCGCGGCCGACGCCAGCGCCAGCGCCTTGCTCGCCGCGTCCCAGCGCCTGTGTGCCGGCGCGCCCGCCGACCTGCTCGCCATCGTCACGCGCGCCTGCGCCCTGCGCCCCGACGAGCGCTACGCCGACGCGGTCGCCTTTGCCAGCGATCTCGACGCGTTCTTGTCGGGCCGGCGGGTCGTGGCGCACGACTATACGCCGATGGAGCTGGCGGCGCGGTTCTGGGGCGCCTTCCGTGGCCCGATCGTGGCCGTCGGCCTGGCGTCGTTGCTGACGCTGGTGGCGATCCTGGTCGGCTGGCGCGCCACCGTCAGCCAACGCGACCGGGCGACGACCGCCGAGCGCGCGGCCCAGCAGGCTGCGACGGTGGCCGCGACCAGCCTGGCGAAGCTCCAGGGCGAGCAAGCACAGCTCGCGGCGCTGCGTGGCGCACGCGCCGAGGCCGAGGTCCTGGCCCGGGCGAGCATGGTGCCGCTGGGCCCGAGCCCGGCCGCCAACAGCGCAGACCCTGGCACCCGCGCGACGATCGCCGGTGCGCGAGGCGTGTTGGCCGCCTTCGCCGCCAGCCCGGCGCCGTCAGCGGGCCCGGCGCAGCCATGGGCCCCCTGCGAGCGGCCGATCGTGGATCGCCACGGGGCGGGCTGGATCTGCGTCGAGGCCGAGGGCTGGCGCTGGTCGACGGCGGACGCGGCGCCGCGCTCGCTTCGCGGCACCGTGCTGAGCGCGGCGATCGGGGCGCGAAGGCGCCACATGGTCGTCGCGCGTGACATGAAGCGGGTGGACGTCCACGCCACCGACGATGGCCGCCTGCTCGGCTCGCTGCCGGTGAGCGTCGCCGCGGCGCTCGCGATCAGCGACGCGGACGTCGCGATCGGCCACTCGCGCATCGAAGCGGCGGTCTTCTCGCTCGAGCGCCCCGCGGTGCTGGCGACCCTGGTCTGCCGCGACGGCGGCAGCATCAGCGCGACCGCAGTCTCGGCCAGCGGTCGATTCGCCGCGGCCGTCTGCCCCACGGGCGAGGCACAGCGGGGCGTCAGCGTCTGGATCGATGGCGCGCCGCCGAGGTACGCCGCGCTCGGTGTGGCGGCGCGCGGCGTCGCGGCGGCGGAGCTCTCGGACGACGGCACGCTCGTGATCGCGGGGCTCGACGGCCAGCTCGAGGCCGTGGATCTGCCCACGGGCGCGACCCGCGTCATCGGGCGCCTCGACGTGCGTGACGTCGACGGCGTCGCGATCTCGAGCCCCTGGGCCGGCCACGGTGCGCTGGTCGCGCTGCACAGCGGCGACGGTGGCGGCAGCGTGCGCCGGCTCGACGACGGTGCGAACCTGGCGCGCGTTCCCGGCCTCGGCGAGGCGGCGCTGCGCTTTGGCGACGACGGCGGTCTGCTCGGGCTCGGCCGCGAACGTCGTCGCTGGCAGCTGCCACCGACGGCGCGACCGGTCGTCGTCGGCAGCGGCGCCGGCGTCTCGGCGCTGGGCGTGAGCCCGGACGGCGGGACCCTGGTCGTCGGCCGAGGCACCGGCAGCCTGGAGGCCTGGCGCAGCGGCGATGGCCGCCAGCTCTGGCAGGCCGAGGCCTGTGCCGGCGCGGTGAAGCACGTCGCGTTCGACCAGGCCGGCTCCCGGATGGCCGTCATGTGCACCGGCAGCCCCGGCGTGCGCCAATGGACCTGGCCCGACCGCCGGGATCTGCCTTCGAGCCACCGCCACGACGGCCGCCGCGTCGGATTGCTGCGCAGCGGCGCGATGTGGTCGCTGACGGGCATCCAGAGCCTGCGCATCGAGCCCGCGGGCGGCGGGCGCAACGTCGAGATCCAAGGCCCCGGCTTCCTCGACGGCGCGACCTGCGCCGGCGGCGCGACGGCCATGATGACGGGCGGCCGCGGCCAGCTCTGGCGTCTCGACGATGGCGCGTCCCCCCGGGCCGTGCCGATCGCCGCGGCGCCCGGCAGCGTGGCGGTCGCCTGCGGCACGGCGCGCGTCGCGTTCGCCGATCAAACGACCGTCTGGCTCGCCGATCCCGCGGGCGCGCGCACGGCCACCTGGCAGGCCGACGCACCGCGGCTGCTGCGTCTGGAGATGAGCGCCGACGACGCGCTGCTCGCCAGTGGCCACCTCGACGGCCGCGTCCTGGTCTGGCGGCCGGCCGACGGCACCCTGCTCGCGACGCTGCGCGGCCATGCCGAACGCGCGGGTTCGCTCGGCTTCGTCGGCGCCGACCTGCTCGCCTCGGGCAGCTGGGACGGCACCGTGCGGCTCTGGGGCCTGCAACCGCTGCGCGGCGAGCCCTCGATCACGACGTGGCCGCTGGACACGACCGCGGCCAGCGCGGCGGTCGCCGTCCTGGCGCGGCCATGAGCGAACGCTGGGGTCGCCTGCGCCAGGATGCGGGCCGTGGCGCCGCCGTCCGCAGCAGGCGGGCGCTGTGCGGCGCGGTGATGCTGGCCCTGATCGCCTGCGGTCCGGGCGGCACCTGCGGCGACGGCTCGCGCCCGAGCGGCGGCGCAGCGTCCGCCGACGCCGACAGCCCTCGCGGCAGCGCCGTCGCCGAGCTGCCGACGCCGACCAGCGCCACGACGGCCGCGGCCACGGCTGCACCGCCCGCCACCGCGTGGAGACCCTGGCGCCCACCGCCGGGCACGACCTGGCAATGGCAGCTGGACGGGCCATTGGCCTGCGACGACGTGGTCGACGGCCATTGCCTGCCGGTGACGATGTTCGACGTCGACCTCTTCGAGACCTCCACCGCGACGGTGGCGTCGCTGCACGCGCAAGGGCATGTCGTGATCTGCTACCTCTCGGTCGGCTCGGTCGAGGCGTGGCGGCCGGACGCGGCGCGCTTCCCGGCAGCGGCGATCGGCAAGCGGCTCCAGGGATGGCCACGCGAGCGATGGCTCGATGTCCGCGATCCGACGGTGCGTGCCGTGCTCGGCGAACGCCTGGACCTCGCGGTCGCGCGCGGCTGCGACGGCGTCGAGCCCGACAACGTCGACGGCCATGCCACCAGCACCGGCTTCCCGCTGCAGGTGGCCGACGGTCTCGACTTCGTCCGCTTCTTGATCGACGCCGCCCACGCGCGTCAGCTGTCGATCGGCCTGAAGAACGCGCCCGGTCTGCTGCCGGCGCTGATCGACGAGATCGACTGGGCGCTGAGCGAAGAATGCCTGGCGGCCGACGAATGCGCGGCGTTCGCGCCCTTGGTGCAGGCCGGGCGGGCGGTGTTCCACGTCGAGTACACCGACGCCGCGTGCGAACCTGCCTCGCTGCGGGCCAAGGTCTGCGCCGATCATCGTCGGCAGGGCTTCAGCACGCTGATCAAGGAGCCGGCGCTGGGGCCCTGGGGTCAGAGCTGCCCGGCCTCGACGACCGCGCCCTGACGCCGAGCCCTGGCCGAGGGCGGGATCGCCGCGCGTGCCCCGGGCGACCCCGACGCAGCTAGAACCAGCCGAACCACCAGATGATCAGGCCGACGCCGAACGAGGCCGCGTTGACCGCAGTGGCGACCAGGACGGCGGGCCCGGGGCGGACGCGCAACGCGAAGCCGAGCATCGCGCCCTCGGCCAGGGCGACGGCGATCTCGACGATCGCGGCGCGGGGCGCGAAGGGCATCCAGGGCGTCAACGCGGCGTTGGTGGTCCACGCCATCGGATGCGTGCAGAGGCTCGCGGCGGCGAAGGTCAGGGCCACCTGCCAGGCGCGGCGGCGAATCCACCTGGCCGCGAGCGCGCCCGCGGCGGCTTCGATCCCGAGGGTCAGCGCGAGGGCCTGGAGCTGGGTCACGGTGGCGATCGTCCCGTCCACGCGCAGGTCGTCGCGGCCGCGGGGCCCGGTGTGCGTGCGCCTGGAGTCTGTCCCCTGGCGGCGGCGCGTCAAGGGCCATCCGCGGGGCGTGCAGGGCCACCCGCGTGGCGTCGACGGCTCGACGCCGAACCGTCGTCGTTGACAGCCAAAGCGGCAGACCACCCTTGCAGTCTATGCACCGCCTCGTATGCTCGGGCCACGGCCGTCCACCCCGATCGCCGACCCGATGCACGGGCTGAGTCGTCCCGGCGCGACGCGCCGCCGGGCAGCCGTGCGCGAAGGAGCCGCTCGCCATGCCCAACCGACGCCCCATCCCCCACGGTCCCCTCGACGCAGCGAACGGCGCGGAGCCGCCGCCCCGACCCCAGCCGCAGCGCGTCAGCCTCGACCGGCTCGACGGCAAGGCACGCGCCGAGATCGAGGCACGCCGCCAGGAGCTCGAGGCGCAGATGCGCGCCGAGCTCGACCTGCTGGCCAAGGGCGAGCGCGAGGCCCTGGGCCTGCACGACGTCGAGCACTTCCAGGACAAGGATCGCGGCGCGTTCAGCAAGCGCGAGCGCTCGACCATCACGATCCTCACCGGCGGCCTGACGATCTCGCACGATCAGTTCATCAGCGCCGGCCTGCGTGGCATCGGCTACCGGGTCAAGCCGCTCGACCCGCCGGACCTCGCGGCCCTGCGCGTCGGCAAGGAGTTCGGCAACCGCGGCCAGTGCAACCCGACGTGGTTCACCGTCGGCAACCTGGTCAAGTTCGCGCTGCACCTGCGCGACGTCGAGGGCATCCCGACCGAGGAGATCGAGCGCAACTACGTCTTCCTCACCGCCGACGCCTGCGGCCCATGCCGCTTCGGCTCGTACAAGACCGAGTACCGCAAGGCGCTGGCCGACGCCGGCTTCCCCAACTTCCGCGTCATGGTCTTCCAGCAGAAGGGCGGCCTGAACCAGGACGCAGGCGGCGACGACGCCGCGCCCGGCCTCGAGATGAACCCGCCGTTCTTCTTGCGGATCATCCTTGGCATCATCGTCGGCGACGTGCTCAACGCCCTGAGCTACCGCGTCCGTCCCTACGAGACGACGCCGGGTGCCACCGATCGCGCCCTGGCCGAGGCCCGCACGCGCCTGATCCGCACCTTCGAGACGCCGGGCGCGCTCAAGCACCTGCCGCTCGACATCCTGGCGATCCGTCGCGCGTTTGGCGCGATCGAGGTCGATCGCACGGTGCTCAAGCCCAAGGTCGCGATCATCGGCGAGTTCTGGGCGATGACGACCGAGGGCGACGGCAACTACAAGATGCCGCAGTTCTTGGAGGCCGAGGGCGCCGAGGTCGACGTGCAGCTCGTCACGGCGTGGCTGCTCTACAACCTGTGGGAGGTGCGCTGGGACTCGGCGCGCCGACTCAAGCTCGACGGCGTCGACGGCGGCCGCTGGGGCCTCGACGGCGTCGACGGTCGCAGCCGGGTGCTGGCGATGCGCGCGGCCGACAAGGTCTTGCGCGTCATCTTCCACACCTTCGCCCACGCCATCGGCCTGCACGGCTACCACCTGCCGGACATGGACGAGGTCGCGGACGTGGCGGCCAAGCTCTACCACCTCGAGAGCCGCGGCGGCGAGGGCCACATGGAGGTGGCCAAGCTGATCCTGCACACGGTGCACAAGAAGGCGACGATGACCTTGTCGGTCAAGCCCTTCGGCTGCATGCCGAGCGGCGCGGTCAGCGACGGCGTCCAGGCCAAGGTGCTCGCCGACCACCCCGAGGCGCTCTACCTGCCGATCGAGACCACCGGCGACGGCGAGGTCAACGTCAAGAGCCGCGTGCAGATGGCGCTCGGCCGCGCCCGCGAGCTGGCCAAGGCCGAGGTCGAGGCCCGGGCCAAGGCCAGGGGCGTCGCGGATTGGAAGGCTGCGGCGGCCAAGCGCTGGGGAGCCCGACGCGCGCTCTACTGGCCGACCTACGGCGTCGCGGGCACCAGCACCGGCTCGCTGGTCTAGCGCCGGGCGCCCCAGACGTCGATCGCCCCACGTCCTCGGGTGCTAGCGCGCGACCAGCCCCGCCAGCAGCAGCAGGTGCCAGACGACGCCGCTGAGCATGACGACGACGAAGACGACCACGAGGCGATGCAGGACCGCGGTCGCGTCGCCGACGCCATCGGCGGCGAAGCCGACGGTGGACGCCTCCTGGTCCTTGCCGCGCACCTCGACGTAGCCGCGTCCGCCGGCCTTGAGCGCGCGCGGGATCAGCAGCCGCTCGTTGACCAGCGCGCCGAAGAGGGCCAGCGCCGCGCTCCAGACCAGCGCGGAGCCGGCGAAGCCGCCATCGGCGCCTGCGCGCGCAGCGGCGGTGCCCAGCATCAGGGCCGTCGCCGCGACGAGCACCCTGCCCAACGTCTTGGTCGCCATCATCTGGATCGGCACGAAGCGCTCACGACCGAGACGCCGCAGCAGCACGGGCGCCTGGACGAAGAAGAACCACCCCGTGGTGCCAAAGACGAACGCGGCCGACAACAACCCGACCACCGACAAGAGCGGTTCCATGCGATCCTCCGTGGCGCGTCGCGCGCCTGGGCAGCCGGTCTGGCTCCCAGGCACCACCCTACTATCTCGATGAACGCAAACTAGACCGCACATTCGAGCATCTTTGTCTCGAAATATGGACTAGTCTGTGGGGGAACGCCCGCTTCGACGCCAGGGGGCCGGCGCGACCTGAGGCGTGGCGAGTGGGAGCGACGATGGACGACCCCTTTGACGACCTGCGGTTGCGGGACTTCCTCTTCTTCGACCGGGTCGCCACGCTGGGCACCATCACCGCCGCGGCCCGAGAGCTCGCGGTGCCGAAGCCGACCGCGAGCCGATGGTTGCAGTCGCTGGAGGAGCGCGTCGGCCAGCCATTGGTGCACCGCACGACCCGGTCCGCGACGCTGACCGAGCGGGGCAAGGCGTTCCACGCGGCGGCACGGCAGGTCCTCGCGGCGGCGCGCGACGCACGCAGCGCGGCGACTGGCGACGAGCCGGGGGGCACGTTGCGGGTCTCGGTGCCGGTGCCGCTCGGCCGACTGGTCGGGGGCCGCGTCATCGCCGGATTCCGCCGCCAGATGCCCAAGGTGCGGCTCGAGATCGCGCTGGACAACGTCAGGGTCGACCTGGTGGCCGGCCGATTCGACCTCGCGATCCGCGGCGGCGAGCTGCCGGAGTCGGGCCTGATCGCGCGCAAGCTGATGGTCGTGCCGATGTGGATCTACGCAAGCGCCTGCTACGCGACCACACCGGCGGCGGAGATCCCCGTGATCGGTGCCGTGGGCGACGAGCGTCTGCTGCGTCGGGCCTGGCCCGAGGGCGGCGCGATGGCCGTCGTGGTCGACGATCGATCTGCCGTCGCCGATGCGTTGATCTGGGGCGCCGGCGCGGGCGTGCTGCCGGCCTTCTTGGGCGAAGCGGCGCGCGCCGAGGGCCAACTCGTGCGCCTGTCGGAGCGGGCGTTGACGTCGGTGCAGGTCCACGCGGTCTACCTGCCGACGCAGCGCGGTGACGTGCGGCTGCAGGCGCTGATCGATCACATCGCGGCGGGTCTGTCCGAGGTCATCTGAGCGGCGGCGGCGCCCGCGGCGCTAGGATGCCACCTCTGCGGCGAGGTGGCGGGCGACGAAGGCCATCTGGGCGCGCCAGGCGTCGCGGGCGTCGGCCTGGAAGGTCAGCGCGTGGAAGGCGTGGCCGCGGCCCGGGGTGACGCGCACCTCGTGCGGAACCCGCAGCCGGGTCAGCGCCGGGCCGAGTCGCAGGGTGTCGTCCTGGACGGGATCGTCGCCGCCGACGATCGCCATCGTCGCCGGGAAGGGCCGCTCCGGCACCCCGGCGCGCTCGAGCATCAGCAGCGGGCTGGCGAACGCGTGGTCGGGGCGCTCCTGCGCGTGGTCGGGCAGGTAGGCGTTGCTGACGGTGTGGATGCGGGCACCGATGATCGCCGAGACCGGCCGCAACCGCTCGTGGCGCTCCGGCTCGCTGATCTGCAGGTAGCCGCAGGCCGGCAGCAGCACCGACGGATGCATCGGCGCGTCCCAGACGGCGCGGGCGTGGGCCTCGGGCCGGCGCCAACAGCGCGCGATGGCCAAGCCGAGCACCAGGTTCGCCCCCGCCGACTCGCCCGCGAGCGCGAAGCGGGTCGGATCGGCGCCGAGTTCGCGGGCGCGGGCCGCCAGGTGGACGTAGGCCGCGGAGACGTCCTCGACCGCAGCCGGGTAGCGGTGGCGCGGCGCGAGGCGGTAGTCGATCTGGGCCACGACGTAGCCGTGGCGCGCGATCTCGGTCGCGATCGGCCAATGCGTGACGCGGTCGAAGAATTGGAAGCCGCCGCCATGGATCGACAGCACCAGCGGCAGTGGCCCCGACACGTCACTCGGGCGGTACAGGTCGTAGCGCTGCCAGGCCTCGGGGCCGTAGCGCAGGCCGCTGGTGACGGCGACGCCCTGGTCTTGCGGCCGCATGCCGGGGGCGTGGCGCAGCAGGCGCGCGGCGCGCTCGGCGTTGTGCATCAGCAAGGGCCCCCAGAGCGCAGAGCTCAGGCGCAGCGCCAGCTCGGACGCCCCTGCGGCGGTCGACGCGGAGGCCGCGGGGGCGGTCGGGGGCTTTTTCATCAATCTCCTGCGGGACCTTCGGACGGGATCGCGGGCGGCGGGGCTGACGGCGTCGCCGGTGTGGCGGGCAGCTGCGCCCGCAGACGGTCGAGCACAGCGTCGTTGTAGGCCGCGACGGCGTCGGTGCGCAACGCCTCGGCCCGTGTGGCGAACCAGATCGACGCGCCGACACCGACCAGGCCCGCACCGAGGATGGTGGTGCCGGCACCGGCCATGCCGTTGGACGCACCATGCGCAGGCATCGAGATGGCCGTCATGCCGGCGCCGACCCCGACCGCGACGAGGCCGCCAATGTAGGTCAGCAAGAACGCGACCATCGAATCGTGGGCGGCCTCGGCGAGCTCGCGCGCCTCGGGCACGGTCGCGACCGCCGCCGCCAGACCGCCGCTCATCGGCGTGCCGTTGTAGACGCGCCCTTCGACCGCGTAGACCGGCGTTCCCATGTGCATCTGCTGCACCAGCAGCTCACGGTTGCGCACCCGATAGGTCGAGGACGCGCAGCCGAGCGGGCCGAGCGCGGTGCCGACGCACAAGGCCAGGATCAGGGCCAGGGCGCGGCGCGACCACGAGAGGGAGACGTTCGGCGTCGCTCGACGCGTTGGGACCATGGCGACCTCGGGGAGACAGGTTCAGGGTACGACCGTCACTTCGGCTTGCACTGCGTGCAGGATCGCGGCGCGGAGTTCGCCCATCTGATCGTGGGCGAGGCGTTGCCCGGCGCGCGCCGTGGCGAAGAGGCCGACCGCCAGGACCGCGCTCAGGCCGATCAAGCCGAGCAGCTCGGGCGGCTTGCCCAGGCTCCATTGGGCGAAGGCGCCGACCATGCCGGCGATGGCGACCAGGGCGAGCACGAGGTAGCCGAAGGCGAAGCCGGTCCAGACCGAAGGATGCGGCGTGAAACGGCCGACGATCTCGGTCCGTTCGCCGTCGCCCCGCGCCGGGTGGACGTCGAGGAAGAGCCAGGGCGACCAGACGTGCTGGCGCTCTGCCGGCACGGCGATCATGGCGTGACAATGCGGCCGGCCGGCGGAGTCCTGGCCGCGTCCGGGGACCTTGGCCCAGCGGACGTCGAGGGCGGTCTCGCGCAGATCGGTGCGCAGCGCCTCGATCACCTCGCCGGAGGGGCGTCCGAGCTCGAGCGCGAACGTCGGCCGCAGGGTCAAGGACGGCGCCGACGAGGGCGCGACGTGGGGCAGCTCGCCGGGCGGTAGCTCCTGCGCTTGCATGATCGGGCTCAACGAGGTTGGGGCCGCTCGCGACGAGCGTCGAATTCCGTGCCGGGGATCACCACCCCACTCTAGCCAACTGTTCGCCACTCTCCAACGCAATTGCGCCGCCAGTCGAGCAGCAGGCGGCAGGACCGGATGCCTTCAGAGCAGGCGCAGCTGTCGGGGCGGCGGCGTGGGCGCGGCTGCCGAGGCGGCACCGCGCTCGCGCCCAGGCGGCACGAAGAGATCGGTCCGCAAGGGCGGGGCCTCGATCTCGAAGCCGAGGCGCTTCTGCGCGAGCTCGAAGCGGCGCGCCAACAGCGCCGCGTAGGGCCCGTCGCCGCGCATCCGCTGGCCAAAGGTGGCGTCGTAGAGCTTGCCGCCGCGCATCGAACGCATCAGCGCCAGCACGCGCTCCTTGCGCTCGGGCTTCCACGCGGCGAGCCAATCTTCGAACAGCGGACCGACCTCGCGCGGCAGGCGCAGCAGGATCCACCCCGCGCTGCGGGCGCCCGCTTCGCGCGCAGCCTGCAAGATGGCGTCGAGCTCGTCGTCGTTGATCGCCGGGATCATCGGCGACGCCAGCACGCCGACGGGGATGCCGGCGTCGTGCAGCGCCGCGATCGCACGCAGCCGGGCCTGCGGCGCCGAGGCCCGCGGCTCGAGCGTTCGCTGCAGCGCGGGGTCGAGCGTGGTCACCGAGACGAACACCCGCACCAGGCCGAGCGCCGCGAGCTGCCGCAGCAGGTCGATGTCGCGCGTGACCCGCGCCGATTTGGTCACGATCGCCACCGGATGGCGGCAGGCCAGCGCGAGCTCGAGCACGCCGCGGGTCAAGCGCAGGTCGCCCTCGACCGGCTGGTAGGGGTCGGTGCTCGCGCCGATGGCCATCGCCTCGGGCACGTAGCCGCGCGCGGCCCACTCGGCCCGCAACGACGCCACGACGTCGTGCTTGGCGAAGATCAGCTGCTCGAAGTCGAGGCCCGGCGAGTGGCCCAGGTAGGCGTGGTCGGGGCGGGCGAAGCAGTAGATGCAGCCGTGTTCGCAGCCGCGGTAGGGGTTGAGCGAGCGGTCGAAGGGGATGTCGGGCGAGTCGTTGCGCGCCATCGCCTTGCGCGTCGCCAGCGGGCGCACCCGCGTCTTGCCGGGCGCCAGGGCGCGCTCGGACGCCTCGGGCGGCAGCTCGGACCAGCCGTCGTCGAAGCCTTCGTAGCCCCGCGCCTCGTAGCGGCCGCTGCGGTTGCTGCTGGCGCCCCTGCCGCGGAGCGCGGGCGGCGCCGGAGGCGCGGGCTCGACGTAGGCATCGGCTTCGGGCTCGTGGGCCGCGGCGGGGTCTCGCTCGATGGTGCGGGAGCGCTGGTCTGCCATGGCGGCATCTTGCCCGATACCTGAACAGATGTTCAAGTGTCGCGCCGATCGAGGCGCTGCTGGTACCATCCGGGCGCCGGAGGTCCGGCGTCGGAGCGTCGGCGATGCAGCACGAGGGCCATCCGTTTCGCGATCCGCGCGGCCTCGTCGCCGCGGCCCGCGCCAGCGTCCGCGACGGCCGCTTCCGCAGCGTCGGTCGCGACGGCGAGGAGCCGGCGCTGCTCTGGCTCGACCGCCTCGCCTTGCAGCGCAGCGACTGGCACGAAGCGATCGCGCAGACCTGGGCCGAGTTGCTGACGGACAGCGATCCCGAGGTCCGGGGCGCCGCCGTCGACGCCCTCGACCGGGGCGTGGCGACGCCGATCTTCCTGCCTGCGCTGGACGGCGTGCGCGACGCGGATCAGGCGGTGTCCGAGGCGGGGCGCGAGCTGCGCCCCGACGCGCCGACGCTGACGCTGCGCGCCGTGCTCGACAAGCACCGCCCGCACCATGTGCGGCTGACAACACGGCCGGCGCTGATCATCCTGCGCGCGCCGAGCGTCGAGGTCGTGCGGCTCGCCGACGCGGGGGACGTGCTCGCGTTGGCCCGTCGTTCGGCGGCCTACGGCGGCTCGATGACCGGCGGCAGCGCCGCGGGCCATTTCGCCCTGGACTGGCTGCGCACGCTCGCGCTCGGCAGCTCCTGGGCCCGATCGCTGGTCCCGGCCACGCTGGCCGCGTTGCTGCAAGGGGACAGCCGCGAGGTGGCGGCGGCGGTCGAGTACGCGGTGCGCGCGGGCGACCGGGCCGACATCGCCACGACCTTCCGCCAGGCGGCAGACCGGGACACCGCGCTCGCGTCCTCTCCGGTGACCACGCCGCTGGCGCCGGCCAAGACGCTCGCGGCGCTGGCGCGCTGGCTGCAGGACGAGGCCGACGCCGAGCGCGCGTCCGCCCCCACGACATCGGTCGCTGAGGCCTGATCCCGACGGCGACCGGCGTCGCGCCGGAACGGAGCCCCCCATGGCGAAACTCCTCTTTGGTCACGCATACTTTCTTCGCTTCGATCGCAAGCTCTTCGAGGCCAGGCAGCCCTACCCGCCGATGGGCACCATCGTCGCAGCTGCGGTCGCGCGGGCCGCTGGTCGCGAGGTCGCGCTCTTTGACGCGATGCTGGCGACGTCAGAGCGCGCGTTCGAGGCGACGCTGCTCGAGCAGAAGCCCGGGCTGGTCGTGCTCTACGAGGACAACTTCAACTACCTGAGCAAGATGTGCCTGTTGCGGATGCGCGAGGCGGCGCTGGTGATGCTCGCGGCCTGTCGGCGCCACGGCGTCCGGGCCTGGATCTGCGGCTCGGACGCCTCGGACCACCCCGAGGTCTACCTCGACGCTGGCGCGGAGCTCGTGCTGCTGGGCGAAGGCGACGAGACGCTCGCCGTGCTGCTGCAGCTCGGCGCCGACGACGCGCCGCTGGCGGTTGAGCAAGCCAAGGCCACGGCCGGCCTGGCCTTCCGCGAGGTGCCGGGCGTCGGCAAGCCGCTGACCAAGACGCCACGTCGGCCCGTGCTGCGCGACCTCGACGCGCTGCCCTGGCCTGCCTGGGATCTCTGCGATCTCGACGCCTACCGCGCGATCTGGCGCGAGCACCACGGCCGCTTCTCGCTCAACCTCGTCAGCACGCGCGGCTGCCCCTTCCACTGCAACTGGTGCGCCAAGCCGATCTGGGGCCAGCGCTACGCCATGCACAGCCCCGAGCGCAGCGCCGAGATGGCGAGCCACCTGCGCGACGCGTTCGGCGCCGAGCATATCTGGTGGATGGACGATATCTTCGGCCTCAAACGCGGTTGGGCCACCGCCTACGCCGAGGCGATGCGCGCGCGCGGCGGCGTCCTGCCGTTCAAGGCGCTGTCGCGGGCCGACCTGCTGGTGCGTCCCGGCGAGGCTGCCGCGTTCGCCGACGCTGGCGCCGAGATCGTCTGGATGGGCGCGGAGTCCGGCAGCCAGGCCGTGCTGGACGCGATGGACAAGGGCACCACCGTCGAGGAGATCGAGACGGCGACCAGGCTGCTGCACGACGCGGGCGTGCAGGTCGCGTACTTCTTGCAGTTTGGCTACCCCGGCGAGACCCGGGCCGACATCGACGCCACGATCGCGATGCTGCATCGCTGCCGGCCCGACGACATCGGCATCTCGGTGAGCTACCCGCTGCCGGGGACGCGCTTCCACGACAAGGTCGCGGACCAGCTCGGCGCCAAGCAGAATTGGAACGACTCGTCCGACCTCGACATGCTCTACGAAGGCCCGTTCGCGACGGCGTTCTACCGCCACCTGCACACCGTCATCCACAAGGACTACAAGTCGAGCCGGGCGCGCTGGCAGCTCGAGAAGGCCGTGCGCTCCGGCGGCAAGCGCCCCTCGGCGCGGACGATGGCCAAGGCCGCGCTCGACGCCGCCACCTTGCCGATGGCGTTGGCCCAGCTGCGCGTGCTGCAGGCGCTGCCGCACCAGGGCGTGCGCGCGACCGGCGCCTCGATGGACCGCAACGCCGCGGCCCAGCCCTCACCGCAGGCTGCCGACTAGCCCGCGCCCGCGCGCAGGCGGCCCGTCAGGCGCAGCGTGGCCCAGCCGCCGAGCATCAGCGCGACGAAGAGCGCGAACACCCCCGGCGCCGACCACGCGACCGCGCCCAGGCAGAGCACCGCCAGCACCAGGCCGAGCCCGGGCAGCCACGGGTAGCCGGGCGCGACGAACGGGCGCGGCAGTGACGGCTCGTCCCGGCGCAGGCGAAAGAACGACAGCAGCGCCAGCACATACATCGTCAGGGCGCCAAAGACCGCGAGCGTGATGATGTCGCCGGTCTTGCCGGTCGCCAGCGCGATCAGGCCGACGACCAGCACCGCGAGCAGCGCCGCCGCCGGCGTGTGCCGACCCGGCAGCGTATGGCCGAGCGCGCGCGGCAGGTAGCCGAAGCGGCCGAGCTCGAGCGTGGCACGGCCGGCGACCAGCAGGATGCCGTGGAACGAGGCGATCAGGCCAAAGAGGCCGACCGTCACCAGCAGGTGGTAGAGCGGGTGCGCTTCGCCGACGATGTGGCCGAGCGCCAGCGGCAGTGGTCGGTCGAGCTCGGCACCCTGCGCGTCGTAGACGATGGCGCGCCAGCCGGCGACGCCGGTCGCGGCGAAGAACACGAGCACGGCGAGCACCGCCAGCGTCGCCATGGCCAGGCCGAAGCCGCGGGCGATGTCGCGCTGCGGGTCGCGAGCCTCCTCGGCGACGTTGGCGACGCCCTCGATCGCCAGGAAGAACCAGATGGCGAAGGGCAGCGCAGGCAGCACGCCGAGCCAGCCGTTGGGCAGCGCGTCCTGCGAGAACATCGCGACGTCGAAGTGCGGCAGCGCGACGCCGCAGAACAGCAGCAGCTCGGCGACCGCCAGCACCGTGACGATGAGCTCGAAGACAGCCGACTGGCGCACGCCCCAGATGTTGAGCGCGACGAACAGGACGTAGGCCCCCGCGGCGATGGCGCCCTCGGGCACGCCGGGCACAAAGAGCGTGAAGTACGCGCCGATCGCGGCCGCGATGGCCGGCGGGGCGAAGACGAACTCGATCAGCTGCGCCAGGCCCGCCAGCGCGCCGAGATCGGCGCCGAGCGCCCGATCGGCGTAGACGAACGCTCCGCCCGCGCGCGGGATCGCCGCGGCGATCTCGGCGTAGGCGAGCACGAAGCAACCGTAGAAGAGGGTCACGATCAGCGTCGCCGCGAGCATGCCCCAGCTGCCGCCGTGGGGCAGGCCGAGGTTCCAGCCGAAGTACTCGCCACTGATGACGTAGCCGACGCCGAGGCCCCAGATCATCCACGGCCCGAGCGACCGCTCGAGGCTGCTGTCGGCGGCAGGCGCCGGCGTGTCGCTCATCTGGGTCCCTCCGTCTCGAGCGCACCCCAGCGCTCGTGCAGGCACTCATGGCTCAGCTGCTCGCTCGAGGTCGCCACCCGGGCACAGGCCAGCGCACCGGGCGGCAGGGGTCGCCCGACGCAAGACGCCAGCTGCGACGCGAAGACCCGCGCGAGCTGGGCCTGCCGTCGGCGTTGCAGCACCTCGTCGCGATAGCCCTGCTCCTGCAACTCGATGCGCACGACCGCGTCGAGCAGGACGCGGCAATCCGCCTCGGTCGCGTCGGCGGGCGCGCGAAGGCGCTGCCAGACCAGCACGGTGCCGACGGCCACCAGCACCGCGACGCAGGGCCAGAACCAGGATCGCCCGACGAACGCGACCTTCATCGGCGGAACCTCACGCGGATCGCCGGGGACCACGCGCGTGTCGGCTGGCCGCTGGCGTCGAGCGCCGACAGCATCGTCGCGCCGCGGGCGCAGGTCACCGCCGCTGCGGCGAAGCCGAAACCCGGGTCGGCTTGCACACGGACGTCGACGACGCTGCCGTCCACGTCGACCAGCACCTTGACCAACACGCTCTGCTCGTCGATCTGGGCCGCGTCCGCCTCGCTCGGCCACGGGCAGCGCCACTCGCCGCCGCCGAGGCCCACCGGGCGCGAGAGATCGCGCGCTCGCGAGGCTGGCGCGGGCGAGGGCGAGGGTGCCGGCGGTCGATCGCGGGCTGCTGGCGGCTCGGGCCGGCTGCCAGGGACCTGGCCCTGCCCGTCCGCCGTCGTGGCTCCACCGACGTAGGCCGGCCCGTCGCCTTGGACGAAGCCATCCCCGCTGAAGTCGACCGGCTCGCCCTCCTGCGTCACGACCCTGCCGGCCTGGGCCGGCGGCGTGGCCGGCGCCGCGGCAGGTGGCGGTGCGGCCGGGCGCTCGGGCGCGGCCGTCAGGTGGCGTCCCTGTCGCGGCGGCGCGGCGGCGGGCGGCGGCTCGGCGGTCGGAGGCGGGGGCTGCGGCGCAGGCTCCGCGGTGGGCGGCGGCTCCGCTGCCGGCGGCGGTGCCGGGGCTTGGGGCTCTGCGGCCTGGGGCGGCGCCTCGGGCGCGTCCACCAGCACCTCGCGGTTGAGCTCGGCGTGGACCAGCAGGGCCAGCTCGGCGCTCCAGGCTTCGAGCGTCGGCTCGACCGTCCAGGCCCAGCCCAGCAGCAGCAGGTGCACGACGGCGGTCGCGATCCAGGCCACGCCGACGCGATCCGCCGGGCCGGGGCGGATCGCCGCGAACATCGTCGCGCCGATCGGCGGCGTCGGCGTCGGCGCGGGCGCCGTGGTCGGGCGGACGACGCGGTTCACGGCGTCGCCTCGTCGTCGAGCCTGGTGCCGAACGCGATCTTGGCGACCCCGGCGCGCTTGAGCTGATCGAGCACCGCCATCACCCGACGATGGGCGACCGCGCCGTCGGCGGCGATGACGGCGCGCAGCTCGGGCTCTGCGGCCAGCGCGGTGCGCGCGGCGGCGAGCAGCGCGTCGTCCTGGGCGAGCGCGCGGCCGTCGCACAGGATCGGCCCGGTCGCCGGCACGATGACCGAGAACACGGCCTGCACCTGCTCGCCGGACGCCGCCTTGGGCAGATCCAGCGGCACCGCGGGCGTGACGATGATCTTCGCCGTGACGATGAAGATGATCAGCAGCACGAGCACCACGTCGACCAACGGCGTGACGTTGATCCCCTCGATGATGCCGCCCTGGGGTGCGCCGTGGCCGCTCACGAGGCCCTCCGCGCGGCGTCGTCGGCGTTGGGGCGATCCGGGCCGGTGCCGATGGTGCCCGGCGCGGCCGAGACGTAGGCCAGCACCAGGTTGGCGAGCACGTCGGCGCCAGACATCAGGGCGATCACCTTGCGCTGCAGGACGTTGTAGATGGCCACCGCAGGCAGGGCGACGGCGATGCCGACGGCGGTGGTGACGAGCGCCTCGGCGATCGACGACATCACCGCCTGGGACGCCACCTGCGACGCGGCACTGGCACCGTGGCCCGGCGCGCCGTGGCCGAGCTCCTCGAAGGCGCCGATGATGCCGATCACCGTGCCGAACAGGCCGACGAACGGGGCATTGTTGCCGAGCGTGCCGAGGAAGGCGAGGCGGCGCTCGAGGCCGGATCGCTCGAGCTCCATCGCGCTGCGCATCGCCTTGTCGACGGCGGCCGGGCCGAGGTGCGCCAGGCGCAGGCCGGCCGCCGCGATCGCCGCAGCCACCGCCGGGCTGGCATCGAGCGCGGCGAGCGCCGCCTGCACGTCGCCATGGACCAAGGTCCGGTCCAACTCCGCGGCGAGCGCGCGGATATCGCCCGCACGCGCCTGCAGGACCTGCCAACGCTCGACAGCCACCGCGACGCTGACGGCCGAGAGCGCGGCCAGGAGCCAGAGCACCCACGTCGCGCCGGCGGTGACCATCAGTTGCTTGATCGCCTCGACGGGTTCCATCTCGCTCCTCATCACGCGCAGCGCCGCCGAAGGGCCCACGGCGCCCCCTGCTTGGCACAATCGCCGGCGTTGGCGACAAAATCGCAGCTTTCGCCGCGGGGCGACGGCCTGCGGGCGCGCCCGACGCGCGTGGTCGGCGACCTCAGAGCGCCTTGCGCGTCGGGCACTCCCCTTCGCCCTGGAAGTCGCCGAGCGTCCGGGCCTGGGCCTCGACGAAGTCCCGGCCGGTCACGATCGGCACCAGCGCGCCCGAGAGGTTGTAGCTCTCGGCCGGGAAGAGCTGCGACGCCTTGGTCGCCTGCAGCTCCTCCAGCGTCGCCTGGCCGTCGTGGTTCAGATCGGCGTCGGCGAGCCATTGCGCACGTCGGGTCGTGATCTCGGCGCCCTGTGTCACGTTGCTGAAGAACCAATGGTCGCCGTGGATCGTCGGCTTGATCTGCACCGTGCCACCCGAGGGGACGGCGAAGCCGGCGTCGCCGCTCGGCGGGGCGCAATCGTCGAACGAGGTCGGCACCTGCAGCAGCCAGTCGAAGGCGATCTGCTTGGCCGCGACGCAGCTCGAAGGATCGCCCGGCTTGCACGATTGGCCGTCAGCCTTGGTGATCGTGCCCGCGACGTGGAGCGAGGCGCCGGCCTGGACCAGGCGTTGGTACTCCGCGTCGCTGACACCGGCGGCGCGGCCGACGCCCGCGCTCGCGGCCCCGAGATCGAAGCCGAACCGATCCCAGCGCACCGCGGCGACGTCGTCGAATCGGCTCAGGACCAGGCCACCGCCGGGGACGTCGAGCAGGTTCACCATCGTCAACGCCGGATCCCGCAGGCTCGCGCTGCTGTCGGCCGAGCGCCCGGCCCGGATGTTGCCGATGACGATGGTGAAGGCGCTGTAGTCGACCTTCCAGCCGTCGACGATCTCCTCGTCGCCGCTGCCCGGCGCGACGCCCTCGGGGATGCTGTCCTCTGGCTCGACGAAGACGACGACCGTGCCCGTCGCGGCGGTCTCGCTGCCGCAGCCCGCCAGGGCGAGCGGGGCGAGCAGCGCGAGCAGCGCGAACGGGGCGAACGGGGCGAACGGGGCGAACGGGGCGAACGGGGCGAACGCCGACGCCGTCGAGCGCGCCACCATCGACCCGGCGCGACGCAGCCAGGAGGATCGCGGTCGTGCGCCTCGTCCCGCGAGGTTCGCGCGTGCAGTCCCGAGCTGGGGACGGAACGGGGATGGGATCTGCTGGTGCATGGTCAGCTCCTTGGGATGTGCCGTAGTGGCAGTTGACTGTGGAAGCGGTGGCACGCGCCTGCGCCGTCGACTCATGGCTCGCCCCAGCGCAAGGTCGGTGGCGCGTTCGCGGTCATCGCGAGGATCAGCGCGTTGCCGGGGCCGGAGCCGCCGTCGAGCCAGACCGCGTCGCCTGGGATGGCGGCGATCGCCCCGATGTCCACGTGCTGCCACCACGCCGCGAGATCGAAGCGGACGCTCAGGGGCTGGCCGTCCGCCGCGACGGTGAGCGAGGCGGGCGCGCCCTGGACGACGCGGGTCCCGGCGTGCTGCGGCGCGACGTCGAGGTCGACGACGAAGCGGACGACGCGCTCGCCCTTGGTCGCGGTGCCGTGGAAGATCGCGCTGTGCCCGGACGGCGCGCCCGCAGTGGCCTTGGCCTTGGTCCAGGCCGCGACGTGCGAGATGCCGTAGTCCCAGGTCGCCGAGCGCGCAGAGCCGCTGTTGCCGTGCAGCGTGCCGAGCGGCTGCGGCGCAGGATCGAGCAGGTCGACGGTCGTGCTCGTGACCAGCTCGGCCAGCGCGCTCGGGCAGAGGTCGGGCGACGCGGCGGCGGTCGTGCATAGGTACAGGGGGCCGAACCCGACGCGGGCGATGTCGAACTGCAGCGCCCAGCCGTCGACGACGAGCGCGCCGGGCGGCACGGCGTGCGCGATCACGGAGGTCTGGACCGGCTCCGGCCCCGAGGCCTCGCAGCCTGCCAGCGCCAGGGCGCACAGCGCACCGATCAGGCGAGCCTGCAGCGAGAGGGTGCGACGCGATGGCGTGGCGGCTGCGTGCGACATCCTGGCTCCTAGAGCTGCACCGCGAGCGTCGCCAGCACCGTGCGGGGCGCGCCTGCGGCGACGTGGGTCGCGGGGATCAGCGACGGCAGCGGCGTCGTCTGCCAATCCGAGACGAACGAGTACGCGGTCGCCGCGTAGCCGGTGTCGAGGAGGTTGCTCACCTGGACGCCGAGCTCCACCGCGCGCCAACGCAGGGAAGCCGAGGCGTCGATCAGGGTCACGGCTGGCGTCGATCCGCGGAAGGGCAGCGGCCTCGCGGACATCCACGTCGCGCTGCAGCCAAGCTGGCCACGCAGCGATGCCCCGCGGACCTCGCCGAGGCCGTGGTGGGCCGCGACGTCGAGCCGGCCGACGCCGGGCGGCACATAGGGCAACAGCTGCCCGGCCTGCAGCGACGGCACGGGCTCCTGCGCGGTCGCAGGCGGCGGCGCGTCGAGCGTCGCTCGCACGACGGTCAGCGACGCCGAGGCGACCAGCCAGGGCAGCGGCCGCAGCAACGCGTGGACCACGGCGCCGAGTCGGGTCGAAGGCCCGACCTTCTCGAGCTGGCCTTCGCCTGGATCGAACACGAGATCGGTCGACAGGCTGGTGCCGAACGCCGCCGCAGAGACCTCGAGCCGCGCGCCACGATCGGGAGCCCAGCGGGCCCCGACCTCGGACGAGAGCACGGTGGCGAAGGGCGCGTTCTCGCCCTCTTCGAGCTGGCGCGCCTGCGGCGAGCGGTAGCCCTGCCCGGCACCCAGGTGCAGCTGCCAGTCGTCCGCCAACCGAACCTCGAGCGACGCCCGCGGCCCCAACGCGACGCCGAGGGCAGTGCGACGAAACCCGGGGAGATGGCTTTGCTTCTGAAACGACGGGGTCCAGTTGCCCAGGCGGTCGTCGACGTCGAAGGCGAGCACGTCGACCCGCCCGCCGCCGCGCAGATGCCAGCGCTCGCCGAGCTGCAGGTCGCCGTCGAGGTAGGCACCGAGGTCGCTGCTGACGATGCTGGCGTCGACGCGGCGGTCCCAGGTCTGGTTCTGCGGCTGCATCAGCAGCGACTGCGTCTGCTCGATCGCGTCGTTGCGTACGCTGAGGCCGGCCTCGAACTGGCCGCGGATCTGCGCCGCGAGCGGGATCCACGCGCTTCGGTGAGCGAGCGTCGCGCCCAGGCCGCGGTCATGGTTCGACTGCTCGATCAGGTCGCCGCGGCCGATCCAGCTCGGGTTCTGCTGCGATCGCTGCAAGAAGCCCGTGAAATTCGTCCGCGAGCGGAAGTCGACCAGCGCCGCCCAGACCAGCAACGAGGTCCGATCGCCCGCAGCCCGGGCGTTGGTCAGCTCCACGGCGACCTGCACCCGGCTGGTCATCGCGGACTGCGCGCTCGCCGACGGGTTGTCGTAGCTGCCGAGGCGGTCGACGAGGCCAGCGTCGATGTCGCCCTGGCGCAGCACGCCGGCGAGCCCGGCCCGCGCCGCATGCGCGACGACGAGCACCCGCCCCTCGACGTCGCCGGGCCCGTCGAAGCGCATCTGGCCGACGAGCGCGCCCGAGAGCGCGCCCCGGTTGCTGCCGAAGCCGGCGGTCTGGCGCAGCTGCAGCGCGGCGAAGGTCTCGTCCGCCTCGCTCGCGGGAGCCACGACCAGCGACAAGCCTCGGGTGCCGAACGAACCACCGGTCGCCCGCAGCGCCGTGCCGCGCTCGGCGACGCCGAGGTCGAAGTCGACGCTGCCGGCGACGGCGAAGTCGCCCTGGCGCGGATCGTAGACGCCCTCGCGCACGCGCAGGCTGCGGACCACGTCGGGCACGACGAAATTCAGGTCGGCGTAGCCCTGGCCGTGGACGTGTGAGGGCTGGTTGACCGGCACGCCGCCGACCGAGAAGGCGATGTCCTGGCCGTGCTCGGCGTCGAAGCCGCGCAAAAAGACCTGATGCGCGACGGCATCGCCCTCGGGGCGGGCGACGTACACGCCCGGGGCGGTGCCGAGCATCTCTCCGGCGTTGGCGCGCGGCACGGCGGCGAGCACGTCGCGCTCGAGCTGGAAGTCGCTGACGGCGCGGGCGGGCGCGTGGCGTTGGCCCTTGACCCGGACCTCGAGCGTCGGCTCGGCGGTCGTCGCCAGATCACCGGCGGCGGGCGCCTGCCGGCGACCGCCCTCGCTCACGGTCGCGCTCGCGGCAGAGGGCAACGCCGCCGGGCGCGCTTCGACAGGCGCGGCCGACGGCGGCTCGAAGCGGAACGGCACGCGGATCCGCGCCGCCACGGCCACGCCGCCCTGCGTGGCGGGCGCGAAGCGCCACGCGCCCATGGCCGCGACGGCTGCAGCGTCAAAGGCCGCGCCGCCGCTCTGCACGACCTCGATCGCGGACACCCGGCCATCCGCAGCGACGGTCACCCGCAGCACGACGAGCGCGGTCTGGCGGCGCGCCAACTCCGCCGGGGGATAAAGCGCGTCCACCTTCGCGAGCACCTTGGGCGGCACCGCCTCGCTGGCTTCGGCCGGTTGGGCCGACGCGGGTCGGGCGCCGACGGGCGGCCAGGCCCCGAGCGCGAGCGCCACCGCGACGGCCCAACGCAGCGCGGCTCGCCGGGCTCGGCGAGGGCTGGACGTTCGAACCTCGCTGGTGGGGTTGCAGGGCTCCGACGCCGACACGCGAGACTCCGCAGAGGGGGGGCGACCGGGACACAGCGCCCGAACGCGCGCTTATTGATAGTCCATTATCAACAAAGGTCAAGAGCGACACCGGTCGGCGCCTGCCCGGCTTCGTCTCCGTCGCCCAACAACGCATGCAGGGTGGCGCGATCCAGCGGCCCCCGTGCCGGCGAGGGACCGTCCAACTCCCCGAGGATGACGTCGGAGATCCGACCCTTGTGGATCTGGAGCTCGCGAACCCGCGTCTCGACGGTGTCGACGGCCAGCAGCCGGTAGATGGTCACGACGCGGCGCTGGCCGATGCGATGCGCCCGATCGGCGGCCTGGGCTTCGGCGGCGGGGTTCCACCACGGGTCGAGCAGCAGGACGGAGTCGGCGGCGGTCAGCGTCAGCCCGGTCCCGCCCGCGCCGAGGCTGATGAGCATCGCGTCCGCGCCGCCAGCCTGGAAACGCTCGACGCTGCGCTGTCGTTCGCGAGCGCTGCACCGTCCGTCGAGCCGAAGGATCTGGAACCCCTCTGCTGCCATCGCATCGGCCACGAGGTCCAGGTGCGAGGTGAACTGCGAGAACACCAGGCAACGGTGGCCCTCGTCGCGCAGCTCGCGGAGCAGCTCGAGCGCACGCTCCAGCTTGGCCGAGCGCAAGGTCGAGGTCGGATCGACCAGGCGGGGGTGACACGCGAGCTGGCGCAGCCGCGTCATCGCCGCGAAGATCAGCGCGCGCTCTTCGGGCTCCCGTCTGCGCATCGCCTCGACGGCGGCACCGCGGACGATCTCGTACTGCCGGCGCTCGGCGTCGCCCAACAGCACCGGCACGTCGATCTCGATGCGCGCGGGCAGGTCGTCCGCAACCTGCGCTTTGGTCCGGCGAAGCCAGAACGGCGCCACGAGCGAAGCGAGGCCTCGAGCCACGGTGGCGTCCGAGGACTCTTCGATCGGCGTCGCGACCGCTTCGAAGAAGTCGCGCCGATCCCCGAGCAGACCCGGGACCGCGATCGAGATCAGGCTCCAGAGCTCGAGCGCACGGTTCTCGACGGGCGTGCCCGAGAGCAGCAACGAAAACGCCGCGCGCACCTTCCGCGCCGCGTTCGCGCGCGCCGTGTCGGGGTTCTTGGCCATCTGCGCCTCGTCGTAGACGACCGTGGCGAAGTCCAGCGCCGCGAGGGTATCGACATGGCGCGTCAGCGCGGCCCAGCTGCAGAGCAAGAGCGTGCCGGCCCCCGGCGGCGCGGCGACACGCAGCGTGGCGCCGTCGGCGACCACCACGCGCAGCGACGGCGCAAACTGGGCGGCCTCGGCCTGCCAGACGCGCAGCACCGACGCCGGCGCGACGACCAGCGCAGCCCCCCGCGCGGCCCGATGGAGCAAGAATGCCAGGGCCTGCACGGTCTTGCCGAGGCCCATGTCGTCGGCGAGCAGCGCGCCGGGCGCCCACGCGGCGGTACGCACCAGGAACTCCAAGCCTTGTCGTTGGTACGGCCGCAGCTCGGCCCGCAGCGAGCCCGGCACTTCGACCGTCATGGCCATCGCCTGGCCATGCAGCCGCTCGAGACGCTCGACGGCGAGGTCATGCGCGCCAGCGCCCTGGTCGACGCCTGCCGCGACCGGCTCGGCTCCCACTTCGACGTGCACGCCTTGGCGGAGAAGATCGCGGGCGCGGTTCCACCGGGCGAGCGCAGCCGAGGGATCATCGCCTTCGCCTGCGCTCGTTGCCAGGTGCCGCTCGACGCGCTGCAGTTGACCACGCAAACGCGCCCGGATCTCGAGCCAGACGCCGCCGCGGACCTCGACGAAGCGGCGACCATCGCGCATCGCCTCGAGCAGCGTGCGCAACCGGGCCTGCGCGCCGTCGATCTGCACCGTGCCGCTGAGCCAGTCGACGCGGCTCGGCACACGCAGCGTCAAATCGGGCGGCTCCTGGGCGATCACCATCGGCGCGGTGTCCCAGCGCAAGGCGAGGTTGGCGCTGTGGGCCTGCAAGGTCGAGAGGAAGGCGAGCGCCCGGTCGGTCTGGTCAAAGCTCCAGCAGAACAACGAGGCGCCGACGGCGGGCAGGCCGAGCGCGGCGCAGATCGCCGTGGCGTGGGTCAACTCGCTGTCGAGGTCGCGCTCGCACCGCACCAACTCGCCACCCCGCAACGCCAACGCCGTCGCCTCGCCGGCACCCGGGACCCAGGTCGCCGCGTCGCCGAAGAGCGCGACCCGCAGCGACGCGTGCAGCTGGCCGCCGATGCGCGCCAGACGCATCTCGACCCTGCCGGCGCTGGCCACCGCAGCGATGTCGAGGCTGGGATGGATCCGCGGCTCGATGCCGACGCGCCGGAGCCGATCGACCTCGGCGACGAGCGCGCGTGCGTCGAGCGCTGGGACCGTGCCATCCCGCCCGGCCGGCGAACGCGCCAACGCCTCGACGATCGCCGGCGCCACGGTCAACACGACGAGCTCGCCCCGCTCGGCCCTCAGCCAGACGCCGTCGAAGATGCCGGCACCGCCGCTGCCTCGGACCAACGCCGGGTCCAGCTCACGGCCGTCGTCGCTCAAGGTCAGGGCCCAGCCGCCGTCGACGGCGACGACCGCGACCCCTGCGGCGCCCTTGCGAATCGGCAGCGGGGTCGGGCCCTCGCCGCCGACGCAGATCGACGACCGATGCGCGATCGCGGCCTGCACGGCGGCCAGGGCGAAGCGGGCAGCCGCGGTCGGATCGCCCATGCCCCAGGCGATCGCCGCGGCGTCGTGCAGGGTGACCACCTGCAACGTGGCGGCGTCCAGGCCGCCGGGCGCGAGTTCGCGAAGCTGCCGGAGATCCCAGGCCTCGTCCCAGCGTGCGACGCGACGGCCCGCCCCGGCGGACGACGAGGCCGCGCGCAGCACGGGCACCACGGCGAGGCAACCGTCGGCCTGCCGATCGAGGCGCAGATCCAGCACCTTCCGCTCGGTGTCGCTCCGCTGCGGCAACCAGCTCGGCCACGCCGTCGACGCGGGCTCCGGCTCCATCGGCTCGCACGGTTCGCGATCCCAGGGGCCGGCGAGCACGTTCGCCGCGAGCGCCGGGCGCGGCGTGGCGGACGTCGGCGGTAGCTCCGACGCGACCCGCATGCCGGTGCGCGCGCGCAAGTCGGCGAGTCGACTCAGGTGATCGGCGGTGGTCGTGGTCATGGCATCCTCCCGGCACCGACCTTGCGGGGTCCATGCGTCGCGCTGTGTCCGAGCCGCGTCGAGGCCGCTCGCTGGCAGTCAGGTCGGCAATTCGGCAGAATGCGCTCGCGGCTCCGGGCGTTTCCTTGCGGACCCGCGCGTCCAGACCGGCGCGACCACGAGGTGAGACGGATGCAACTGCTTGATTCGATGGGAACCAGCGGCCGCCTACGCGCCACGGCGCTGCTGATCGCGCTGGTGCTGGCCGCATCCACGGCGATCGCGGCCGAACCCAAGGTCGATCACGCCGCCGCCTGCAAGATCGGCCGCGCCGAGAGCTGCCTCGAGCTCGGCAACGAGCTCTACCACGGCAAGGGGCGCAAGGCCGACAAGCCCAAGGCGGCCAAGGCGTTCGCCAGGGGCTGCGAGCTGGGCAGCGGCGACGCTTGCGCGAACCACTCGTCGATGGCGCTTCGCGGCGACGGCATCCGGACGGACCAGCCCAAGGGGCTCGACAGCGCCGACCGGGGTTGCACGCTTGGTCATGCGTCCCTCTGCGCGTCGCTGGGCAAGATCTGGCTGGAGGGCAGCAACGGCGCCTCGAAGGACGTGCCGCGCGCGCTGCACTACCTGACGAAGGCGTGCAGCGGCGGCCAGCCCGACAGCTGCAGCGCGCTCTGCATCGGTCGTGCGACCGACGAGTTCGGCCCGCGCGACCCGCTCGCCGCGGTCGAGGCGTGCAAGAAGGCCTGCGGCGCGACGACCCCGGGGTTCTGCCTGCGGGCGGGCGACCTGTATCGCGTCGACCTGCAGCGGCCAGCCGACGCCGTCGCCGCCTACGAGCGTGGCTGCGGCTACTCCGTCGGCGACGCGTGTGCGCGGGCGGCCGCGCTCCTGCTGGGAGGCCGCGGCGCCGCCCCCGATCTTCCGCGGGCCCGAAGCAACCTGGAGATGGGCTGCGCCGCCGGCAGCCAGGTGTGCTGCCGCAACCGCGAAAAGCTCGACGCGCTGCAAGGCGGAGCACCGCCGCCACCGAAAAAGACGCGCTGACGCCACCTGGGCCGACGACGCTAGCCGGCCTTGAGCACCTTGAGCGCCTTGTTGTAGCGGGAGCGGCGGTCGGCCGCGCCGTTCTGGCCGCCGTTGATACGCGACGTGACGGTGTCGAACTTGCCGGCGTCAGCGTGGTCGTTGAGGCCGCGCTCGTTCCAGAACCACGCTGCCGTCAGGTAACGGACATCCGGATCGTCGGCGCGCTCGGGGTTGGTCTCGAGGTTGGTGCCGCCGAGCATGCCGCCGAGGTCCTGGGTCGCCGAGCGGTAGTTGGCCCGCCCGGTGAGCTGGATGGCGCCGCGCCCCTTGTAGCGCTTGCCGTCACCACGCTGCGTATTGCCGAGATCGCTGCGGCCCTCGTAGTCGGCGCCCGAGGCGAACTCCTCGAACTGCTGGAAGCCCATCGACTCGTGGCCGAGCTGCGCGATGTAGGTCGCCTTGCGCTGCACCGAGTTGATGTCGGCGAAGTACATGCTGGCGTTGAGGCCGGGCAGCTCGGTCGCCGCGGCGGCGGCGTCGAGGTCGGTGCAGGCCATGAATTGCTGCAGCGTCACCGAGCAGGTCAGCGCCTTGTCGAGGACGCCGAGCGTCGTCGGCCCGAGCCGGCCGTTCTGCTGCACGCCGTAGCGCTTCTGGAATTGCGTCAGCGCAGCGACAGAGGCGGCGTCGTGGCTGCCCGTCACCGCCGTCGGATAGCCGAGGCGGGTCAGCCGCGTCTGCAGCTCGGTGGCCGCGCCGCCGCTCATGCCGGGCTCGAGCACGGCGCCCGCGCGGATCTGCTCGAGCGTCGGCGCACCGCTGCCGCGCTGGGCCGGCGAGGTCGCCTGCCCGGGCTGCGGGGTCTGGGCCGCCGGCCCTTGCGGGTTGGTGGTCTGTTGGACCTGCGGCTGGGGCGCCGGGCGATTCCACATGGTCAGCCTCCTGGGCGGTGCGACGAGTCTCGTGCGTACGAGGCTGCCCGGCCCGGGGCGAAGGCTGCAAGTGCGGACGGGCCGAGACCGGGCGCCGGCAGGGCGACCAGACCCCGGTCGGGGCGCGCTACAACCAGCCGGCGAAGAAGGCGAAGAACGCCTCGAGCAGGCGCTGCAGCATCGGCCGATCGCGCCAGACCGGCAGCGTCAGCTCCTGCGCGTGCTCCAGATCCAGCAAGAAGCGCTTGCGTGCGCCGCGGGCGAGGGTGTGGTCCTCGATCATGGCGTTGATCTCGAGGTTGTAGCGACCCGAGCGCGCGTCGAGGTTGTAGGTGCCGATCGTCAGCCAGTCGTCGTCGCCGCAGGCCGTCTTGGCGTGCAACACCGCGCCCGTCGCGCCGGTGCTCGCGGTGGGCGCGCCGGGGCCGTCGGCAGCGCCGCGCCATTCGAAGATGCGCACCCCGGCGCGCAGCAGCTCGTCGTAGAACGCGCGGCTGGCCCAGGCGACCGCAGGCACGTCGCTCTCGCCGGGGACGAGCACGCGCACATCGACGCCACGGCGGACAGCGGCGCGCAGCGCACGACGGATCGTCCGATCCGGCACGAAATAGGGGTTGGCGATGTACAGCGTCGAGGTGGCCCGGTGGATCCGCGTCAGGTAGGCGGCCCGGATCACCTTGCGTTCGTCGCGGTAGTGGTTGCCGAGCACGCGGACGCGGGCGTCGCCGACCTCGAACGCCGAGCCCTGGTCGTCGTCGTCGCCGCCCTCGCCGGGATCGGTGCCGAGCACGTCCCAACTGCGTTGGAAGATGCCGCGCACGGCGGCCGCCGCGGGGCCTTCGATCGCGACGAGGTCATCGCGCCAGCCACCGCCACCGGCACCGCGTTCGGCCCAGGGATCGCCGATGTTGATGCCACCGATCATCGCGATCCGGCCGTCGACGACGAGCAGCTTGCGATGGTTGCGGTGGCCGATGCGGCCCAGGCGGAAGCGCGCCCGCCATGGCGCGATCGGATGGTATTGCACGACCTTGCAGCCCGCGGCCCGCATGGCGTCGAAGACCGCCTCGTCGCTGCCGATCGAGCCGACGGCGTCGTAGACCAGGCAGACGAGTCGCCCGGCGCGCGCGGCCGCGCACAGCGCCTCGGCGAAGAGCCAGCCCGTGTGGTCCGAGCCGAACCAGTACATCTCGAGCAGGATCTCATCGCGCGCCGCCGCGATCGCGTCGCGCATCGCCTGCAGCCCGTGGTGATCGTGGTGCAACGTCACGCGGTTGCCGCCGACGTCCGCGTGGAGGTCGGGCGGTGGGGCGGCGAATGCGGAGCCTCGAAGCGGTCGCGACACAGGGCCCCCACGCGGCGACGAGCCGACAGGACCAGGATAGGCGCCTTGCGCCGCGACGCCAGCCCCTACGCGGGCGACGGCCCACGTCGAGCGCTACCAGAACTTGGCGATCAGGCGCACGCCGACGGTGGTCGCGTTGGCCGGACGCATGTTCTTGCCGGCGAGCAGGTCGAGCGAGCGCTGCTTGATGTACACCTGCAGCGGCGCGCCCAGGCGCATCAAGCTCACGGCCAGGGTCGCCGAGAACGCGTGCTTGTAGCCCTGGCCCCAGTACTTGGCGCGGTCAGCGCTCCAGAGCGGGTCGTTCGAGATCCAGACCGTCGGCTGCAGATACACGAAATCGTACATCATGTTCAGCGTGATCAGCGCCGGGAACTTGCGCGCGGCCTCGACGGAGCCCTTGGTCATCCAGGTGCCGTAGGTCGGGCCCACGATGGGCGCGAGATCGACGCTGATCCGGCCCACCTGCCAGTCGCCGCCGTCGACCTGGTGCGTGGCGCCGACGTAGGGCGCGTACGTCAGCAACAACGGATTCTCGCTGCCGGTCGGCGTCTGCAGCGTCTGGGTACGCAGCCAGGCGTAGTAGGCCTCGAGGCCGACGGTGACGCGATCGAGGCCCTGGCTGTCGCGCCAGCGCCAGTCGGCGGCGACGTGCAGCTCGAGATCGCCGAAATTGTGCAGCCACCAGCCGGTCGTGCCGAGCTCGATCAGGCGCTCGGGGTCGGGATCGCGGCCCGTCGGCAGCGCGCCCTGGACCATCACCGACCAACGCACGTTGTGCCGCTCCATCCAGGCCGTCTCGGGCAGGCGCCAACGCGAGGCGACGACCATGTCCGACATCGTGTTGACGTTGCCGACCCATTTGGCCTCGGGCTTCTTCTGGCCCATGGATCCGGCCCACTCCCAGAAGTCCTGCTCCGAATAGGGCCGGCCGAGCGTCGAGTTCCAGTCGCCGGGTGTCCAACCGAGGTTGGGCTCGATCGTCGTGCGCAGCGCCGTCGGGATCGCCACCGCGACGACCCAGCGGTCGTTGATGCCGTACATCAGCTGCGAGACGAGCATGCGCATGTCGACGGTCGGCCGCGCCGTCAGCACGCCTTGCAGGCCACCGCCGGCCTCGTAGCGGCGGATCGGCTCGATCAGCGAGACGCCCTTGCCGTTGCGGTCGAATTGCTTGTCGGTCAGCGCCACGACATAGCCGACGTCCACGGCCCAGACGCCGGCCGGCAGCGTGTCCGTCGTGCCCGCAGTGACGTCACGGGCGAGCAACCCGGCCAGTAGGACCGTCCACACGCCAGCCCACGCACGCAGGGTCGAGGATGACGGCCCGAACGCAGCCCATACGCAGGCCAGTCCGCGGCAGGCGCGGCGGGCGACGCGGCGGGTCGACGCGCCGGCGGCCCCCGAAGGCGGCAGCTTCATGGGGCCTCCGAGGCGAGGTCGACGGTGATCCAGCTGGCGTCGGTGGCCGGCAGCGCGCCGCTGGCGACGTGCAGCTTGCGCTTGGCCGGCTCGTAGACGACGGCGTTCATCGAGTCGCTGGTGTCGACGAAGCGGGGCTCGGCGAGCAGCGCCTGCAACGACTGCACCGTCCAGGTGCCGCGGCCGGCGGCGAGCGCCTCGCCGAGCTGGCCGAAGGCGCGCAGGGACTTGAGCCAATACGTGCTGACGACGGCTTGGGCGTCGATCCGCACCTGGACGCCGGTTGGCTCGAGCATGGCCGCCGCCACCGCGCCGATGGTCGGATCGACGTCGACCACGTGCTCGAGGAAATGCACCGTCAGCCGCAGCTCGTCTTCGGTCGCGCCGGCCTTGCCCGGCCCCTTGCCCGCCTGATCGCCGTCGACGACGTGAAGGCCGTTCACGGTCTTGGCCGGGAGCAAGCGGGCGTCGCCGTCGACCTCGATGGCGCGCATCTCGCCGTTGGCGTCGCCGAGCAGGCACTCCCAGCCCATGATGTGTTGCATCGGCCGCAGCACCTCGAGCGCCTCGGTCACGGTGGTCGCGTCGCGCAGCGCCGCGCGCATGGCGAAGCCGATCGGGATGCCGCTGGCCGTCAGCTGGGCCTGCGCCAGCTTGGCGACCTTGGGCAGCAGGTCCTTGACGATGGCATTGTCAAGCGTATCCGAGAAGTTGCACGTGTAGGTCAGGCCGCTCTCGGACATGCCCGAGAAGCCATAGGCGACGCCGGCCCAGCCGACCGTGGTCCAGGCCTTGCCGGTCTCGGGGTGGTGCACCAGCACGACGGTCGCGTCGCTCGCGGCGCCGGCGTCGAGCAGGGCGAAGTGCTGGGCCAGCAGCAGGCTGCCGTCCTTGGTCGCGCTGCGGCGGACGGCGACGGCGATCGGCGGGGGCCGGCTGCGACCGTCGTCGGGGGCGAGGTTCGGCACCTCGCTCGCGGCGCGGTCGTCGCCGACGGTGGTGAAGGTGAAGCCCTCGTCACGGCCAAAGCGTGGATGCGCCGGCGGCGGGTCGGCGGCGATGGTCTTGTCGCCGGCCGAGAGCAGCAGACCCACGGCCTTGCCAGCAGGCAGCCCACCGACCGGCGAGAGGGTGATGATCAGGTGTTTGGCGTCGGCCTCCTCGGCGCTGTAGCCCGGCGATCCGGGCTCGAAGACCATCTGGCCGTCCGTGCCGAGACCTTCGGCGCCGAGCACGATGTGCACGGTCGACGGGTCGACGCCGTCGGGATCTTGCAGCACCAGGCGCAGCTGCGCGTCGGTCGGCACCGCCGTGGTCACCGCATGCGGCAGGGGCACATAGGGGATGGCCTTGCCCTGTTGACCCTGACCGTCGAGCTTGCCGAGGAACTGCACCGACTGCAGACGCGGCCCACGCGAGAGCTTGAGCGTGGCGGCGATGGCGCGCACGGCGAGCACGGTGTCGGCGAAGGTGTTCAGGACCATGACCTCGTCGTAGGTCAGGCCGCTGCCGTCGGCGATGCCGCGCATCTCGTCGCGCACGTCCTGCGGCAGCAGGGGCTCGACGCTCTTCGCCATCTCGACCAGGAGCTGGTAGCTGAACTTGCCGCCCTGGTATTGAGGCTCCTGATAGTGTGTCAGGAAGCCCGCGATCGCAGGCTGCTCACGCCCGAGGTTCGGGTAGAGCGCCACCGTCAGCAGCTTGGTGTAGAAGGCGCGGATCCGCCATTTGAGCTTGGTGCCGTGCTGCAAGCCGCGCTGGTAGCCGTCGCCGTGCAGGTGCACCACCTCCCGCGTGACGCCGACCGGCTCCTCGGTGTGGCAGCCGGCGACCAGCATCGCGCAAGCGCCGAGCAGCGCCGCGAGACGGACGGGCCAGCGCGTGCCGAGGGCATGGGTCGGCTCGCGGTGCGTGCGCATCGTCGGGCTCCTCGCGAGCGGCTGCGGGCCGCGTTCGGGTCGCGGCAGTGTGTCACTCACGATCCGACGCGGTCAAGCGAACGCCGGGCGCACGATGATGTGCGGCCTGCGACGAAGAAGCCCGCCGGGGCAATGCTTAGGAATCGAAGATCACGAACTGGCAGGTCTGCGGATCCCAGCCGACGTTGCGGCCGTGGTTCAGGTCGAGGCCGACCTCGATCGAGCTGCCCGCTGGACCGTCGTTCAGCACCGAACGGCCGATCTGCTGCCGGGCCAGCCGCAGCACCATCGGCGCGCTGAGGCGGTAGACGAACTCGACGGCGCGGATGCGCTCGGCCAGGTCGTCGACGAGCACGAAATCCCGCTGCGCCTGGGCGCAGATCTCGGCGATCTTCGGCACCGCGGCCAGCTCGCGGCAGTCGTCGACGAAGGTGCGCAGCTTGTAGAGCTCCGGGCCCAGGTCGGTCGGCCGGGTGTAGCGGTCGGCGAAGGCCATCGCGCGCACGCGCTGCACCGCTGCGCCCGGTGCCTGGCGCCAGATGGCGTCGCGGGTGGCGCCGTTGGCCCCCTCGTTGCCGGCGAGCAGGGCCGTCAGCGTCTCGCTCGGCCGCCAATCGACCAGCTCCATCTCGACGATGCCGTCGCCCAACGCCGCCGGGCGCTGCAGGCGGGCACCGCGCAGCAGGCGCCCCGGCTCCCCGACGGGCTCGGCCGCCGGCGTGACGGGGCGTCCCTGCACCGTGAGCGGCAGCGGCTGCCCGGCCGCGTCGAGCCAACGTGCGCGCTGGCTGACGATCTCGGCCGCGCGCAGCATCGCGAGGTCGCGGCGCAGGGCCTCTGCGCTGTCCTCGGCTTGCAGACGCAGCGACGCGGCGGGATCGCTGGCCTCGCCCGGCAGCGCCGCGACGGCCGCCGGCATCGGCGTCAGGCGGCGCAGCTTGGCCACGAAGCAAGGCGCACCCGGCTTGCAGACGCGCACCGCGACCTGGTGGCCGCCGCGGCCGAGGCGGCGCAACGCCGCGTCGGCGCCGTAGCGGGCATGCAGGAAGTCGTCCACCGCGCTGGCGTTGTCAGCGTGCGCCACGTCGCCCAGCCGAACGAAGCGGACCTCGTGCAGGTTCGGGTAGAGCGACGCGAGATCGATGTCGAGCGCCGGCGCGGTCAACGGCGTCCAGCGCAGCGCGGCCGGGGCCTCGACACCAGCGGGGCGCCGGTCGGCGCCGATCCAATAGACGTCGCGGACATGGCCTTGGCCGACCGGGGCGCCGCTATCGTCCAAGGGCAGGTCGAAGCCGCGCCTTGGCAAGGTCGCGCCGGCGTCGACACGGCCGCAGCAACCGAGCAGCGGCACCGGCGGGCCCCAGAGGACCAGCACGTCGCCGATCCTGGCCGCGACGTCCGATCTGCCGGCGGGGGGCGGCTGGCTCGGCGCGGGTCGGGCGGCGGCGGCACGGCTCGACGGGGCGCGCGGAGGCGCCGCGTCGGCAGGGCGTGAGGCCTGCACGACGCCGAGGACCGCCGACAGGAACGCGGCGCCGAGCCCTGGCCACAACCGGGCCCGGCGACCGCAGGAGGAACCCACGACGGACCTAGCCTTCGTCGCCGTCGTCGTCTTCGTCCTTCTTGTCCTTCTTGGCGCTCTTGCCGGGGCAGAAGCCGCTGTCGTCGTCGTCCTTGTCGTCCTTCTTGTCCTTCTTGGCGCTCTTGCCCGGGCAGGACGGGGCGGCGAACGCGGGCGTCGACAGGGCGAGGCCGGCGCCGACGAGTAGGGTGACGAGCAATCGCAGGGTGGTACGCATCTTCGCAGCTCCTTGGATGGGGCGGGCGGGCCGCCACCGGGGTCGAATCTACCGGGCGATGGATGCCAGCGCCAGGGCTTTGGTGCAGACCGGCCGCACAATCCGCGTCGGGTGCAAGACGACGTGCCCCTGCAACCCCGGCCGGTCAGCCGATCTTCCGGGGCCTCGTCGGATCGAGGGACGCCACGCGGCATTCTTGGCAAGCCCGCCGTCCCGTCGTACGCTGGCCGACCTGCGGCAACCGCATGCGCCAGTTCTCGACCGGGACGGCGCGCCCGCATGGCAGGAGGGACGATGACCAAGATCGCCACCGCGCGCCTCGCGCTCGACCGCGCCGAGAGCGTCTTCAAGGATTACAAGCCCGCGTACGATGCGGCCGCGGCGGTCAGCGAGGCCAGCCGCTGCCTGTTCTGCGACGAGCCGCCCTGCCAGACCGCTTGCCCGACGAGCATCGACATCCCGCAGTTCATCCGCAAGATCGCGACGGGCAACGTCAAGAACGCCGCGCGCACGATCTTCGACAGCAACATCCTCGGCATGAGCTGCGCTCGCGTCTGCCCGGTCGAGGTGCTCTGCGTCGGCGACTGCGTCTACAACAAGATGGGCCAGCCGCCGATCCAGATCGGCAAGCTGCAGCGCTACGCCACCGACATCGCGCTCGCCGAGGGCTGGCAGTACCACGAGGCCGGCGCGCCGACGGGCAAGTCGGTGGCGTTGATCGGCGCCGGCCCGGCCAGCATCGCCGCCGCGCACCAGCTGCGCCGCGCCGGCCACGCCGTGACGATCTACGACAAGCGCGACATCGTCGGCGGCCTGAACACCTGGGGCGTCGCGCCCTACAAGATGAAAGGTGACGCGGCTCTCGAAGAGATCGACTGGGTCCTGAAGATCGGCGGCATCGACATCCAGCTCGGCGTCGGCGTCGGCCCTGGCGAAGGCAACCTGCCCTTCGCCGAGATCGAGGCCAAGCACGACGCGGTCTTCCTCGGCTTCGGCCTGGGCGAGGACTCGATGCTCGGCGTCCCGGGCCAGGACCTCGACGGCGTGCACGGCGCGGTCGACTTCATCGAGTGCATGAAGGTCGGCTCGGTCGACCTGAAGTGGGTCAAGCGCGCGGCGGTGGTCGGTGGCGGCAACACCGCCATCGACGCGGTGCGCGAGCTCAAGGGCCTCGGCGTGCCCGAGGTCGTCCTGGTCTACCGTGGCCAGGAGGCCGCGATGTCGGGCTACGCCCACGAGTGGAAGGCGGCCAAGGTCGAGGGTGTCACGTCGTCGTGGGGCAGCCAGCCGCTGGCCTTCCTCGGCGCCGGCCGGGTGCAGTCGATCCACTGCGCCAAGCTCGACGCCAACAAGAAGCCGACGGGAGACACCTTCACCGTCGCCGCCGACCTCGTGCTGCTCGCCATCGGCCAGGGCAAGCTCGCCTCGATGCTGGCGGACGTCGCCGGCGTCGAGGTGGCCAAGGGCTGCGTCGTCGTCGACGGCGACCAGGCCACGGGTCGCCCGGGCTGGTACGCCGGTGGCGACTGCGCCAACGGCGGCAAAGAGGTCGTCAACGCCGTCGCCGAGGGCAAGCGCGCGGCCATCGCCATCGACGCGTACCTGCGCGGCAGCAAGGAGGGCTAGTCCATGGACGGCAACAACCAGGGCCGCAAGCCCCGCATCATCCCCGACCTGACGAGCAACACCGGCGGCATCATCTCGCCGAACCCCTTCTGGCTCGCCAGCGCGCCGCCGACCAACTCGGGGCCGCAGATCGAGCGCGCCTTCGAGGCTGGCTGGGGCGGCGCGGTGTGGAAGACGCTCGGCCAGCCGATCCAGAACGTGAGCTCGCGTTTTGCCGGCCATAGCTACGGCGGCAAGCGCAACATCGGCTTCAACAACATCGAGCTGATCACCGACCGGCCGCTCGAGAGCAACTTCCGCGAGATCGCCGAGGTCAAGCGCAAGTTCCCCAAGCACGCCGTCATCGTCAGCCTGATGGTCGAGACCGAGGCCGAGTGGGACGAGTTCATCGCCCGCTCGGTCGACGCCGGCGCCGACGGCCTGGAGCTGAACTTCGGCTGCCCGCACGGCATGTGCGAGCGCGGCATGGGCTCGGCGGTCGGCCAGGAGCCCAAGGTCAACGAGCGCATCACGCATTGGGCCAAGACCGCGGCCGAGAAGTACCGTCCGGGCCTGCCGGTGCTGGTCAAGCTGACGCCCAACGTCAGCGACATCCTGCCCCACGGCCACGCGGCCAAGCGCGGCGGCGCCGACGGCGTCTCGCTGATCAACACGATCAAGTCGATCATCGGCGTCGACATCGACAACTTCGTGCCCTACCCCACCGTCGGTGGCCAGTCGAGCAACGGCGGCTACTGCGGCTCGGCGGTCAAGCCGATCGCGCTGCACATGGTCGCGCAGCTCGGCCGTGACCCGGACTTCCGCCTGCCGATCTCCGGCATCGGCGGCGTGGCCAACTGGCGCGACGCGGTCGAGTTCATCCTGCTCGGCAGCAGCAGCGTCCAGGTCTGCACCGAGGTCATGCTCAAGGGCTACAAGATCGTCGAGGACATGATCGACGGCCTGACCGAGTACATGATCAGCCACAACTTCGAGACGATCGACCAGATGGTCGGCAAGGCCACGCCGGCGTACACCGATTGGGGCCTGCTCGACCTGAACTACGAGATCGTGGCGAAGATCGACCCGGACAAGTGCATCGGCTGCTACGACTGCGTCGCCGCCTGCCGCGACGGCGCGCACCAATGCATCTACCCGGCGATCGACGGCACCCGAGTGCCGACCATCGACGAGAGCGAGTGCGTCGGCTGCAACCTCTGCCAGATCGTCTGCCCGGTGCCGGACTGCATCTCGATGGTGCAGGTCGACAACGGCTTTGGCGAGGCGACCTGGAACGAGGCCGTCGCCGGTGAGAAGGTGCTGCGGCCCAAGAAGGGCTCGCATTAGCCGGCGTTGTCGGCGCTAGAACTGACCCGAGACCGCGAGCGAACCGCCGATGCCGGCGGCGTCCACGCCTGAGCCGTGGACGCGGTAGCGGGCGTCGAGCAGGTTGCGCGCCACGAGATCGAGCCGCACCTTCGGCCCGAGCTGCAGGCCGCCGCGGGCGCCGACGTCGACCCAGCCGGGCGTGCCGGGGCAGCTTTTGCCGCCGGCCTTGTAGGTCTTGCCCGGATTCGCGGGATCTTCGCAGATGCGCAGGTCGCTCTCGTCGCCCGAGGCGAGCTGATCCTGCGCCGCGGCGAAGCGGGCGAAGAGCTCGACGCTCCAACGCGCACGCTGCAGGCGCAGGCCGGCGGCGCCGCCGAGGGGCGGGATGCGACGGTAGGGCGCGCTGCTGCCGTCATCCTGGAGCACCTCGCCCTGCGTCAGCGCCAGCTGGACCCAGGGCTGCAGGTCCATCGCCAGCCGACCGGTGGCCGTGAGCTGCGCTCCCCGCAGCGTCGCCTCGCCGCGGTTGATCCGCTGCCGCACCGGCTTGCTGCCGACGGTGGCGGCGTCGATGCCGAAGCTGGCGTACTCCGAGGTCGGCACCTCACGGCTGTCGATGGCGTCGTTCAGCTGCGTCCACCACAGCGCGGCGTGCAGCGAGACGCGGGGCAGCTGCAGCCGGCCGCCGAGCTCGAAGGCGTCGCTGCGCTCAGGCGTCAGGGCGGCGTTGGGCACCTCGAAGGTGCTGCCCGTGTCGCCGAGCACGGTCGTCTCTTGCAGGTTCGGCGCGCGGAAGCCCTGATGCCAGCTCAGGTAGCCCATGGCGCGCGCCGCGATCAGGCGCAGGCTCGCGCTGCCGACCAGGCCGGACGCGTCGTAGCCGAGGGTGCCGAGCTTCGGCACGTCGTCGGCGTTGGCCGAGAACAAGGCGAAGCGCGCGCCGAGATCGCTGACCAGGCGCAGGCCGGGCCGCTGCCAGGCGACGACCTCGGCGGTGGCGAAGCCGCCCATCTCGGTGAAGCTCGAGTCGGCCGAGAAGTTGCCGCGGCTGCCGTCGCTCCAGGTCCAGCCCTTGTCGGTGCGGCGCTCGCTGGCGGTCGAGGCAGTGACGACGTCGTTCCAGACTTCGGCGCCGACGTCGAGGCGCAGCCGCTCGCGGTTCGCCCCGCGCAGTGGCCGCAACGCGAGCCGGGCGACCCCGCCGAGGGTGCGCACGGTGTCCTGGTTGCTGTTCTGGCGCGTGACGTTGCCGCCCGGGGCGCTGTCGGCGTCGGCGGCGAGCGCCTCGGCGCTGGCGACGCAGGTCGAGACGTCGGCGGCGACGCTGTCGATCTTGCAGCGGGTGCGGCGCGCGATCTCGTCGCTGCGGTGCAAGGCGAAGGCGAGGCGCACGTCGTCGATCACGCCGTTGGTGGCGCGGTGACGCGCGTCGAGCCAGACCATGTCGTCGTCGTTGTCGTACCAACGCAGGTCGCCCTGGTTGACGTTGTCGGCGCGCCCGGCGTCGCGCAGCCGGTTGCCGACGTAGCTGGCCGTGATCGCGGTGGTCGGGGCGAGCTCGTAGCGCGCGCGGCCGAAGAATCCGCCCTGGCTGTAGCCCGAGATCGGCGCCAGTTCGCCCCCGCCGAGGCGAAGGGCACCAAAGCTGCGGTAGCCGCCGCCGAGCACCGCGCTGAGCGCACCCTGGCGGAACGCGACGCGCCCCCAGCCTTCGGTCGCCTTGTCTGCGCTGGTGAAGCGCAGCGACGCGTTGCCGCGGGCCCCATCGACCTCGGGCAGGGCGGCGGGCACCACCTGCATCACGCCGCCCATCGCCGAGCTGCCGTAGCTGACCGATTGCGAGCCCAGCAGGACCTCGATGCTGTCGATGGCGCTGGCCTCGAGCGTCGCGAGGTATTGGTTCGGCCCGGTGCGCCAGGTCGATTGGTGGTAGCGCAGGCCGTCGAGCATGAGCATGTTCGACGGGCCGATGAGGCCGCGCAGGATCGGGGCGCCAGCGCCGCGGTTGGTCATCTGCACCGAGACGCCGGCCGTCTCCTCGAGCGTCTCGGGCAGGGTCCGGGCGCCCATGGTGCGAGCGGTCGAGGTGTCGACGCGGCTGACGCTGCCGGCGGCCTCGAAGGCCTTGCCCTCGCGGCGGCCGGGCGTGACGACGGTGTGGTCCGGGATCGTCTGGCCTTCGCCGCCGACGCGGCCGCCGTCCTCCTCGCCGAGCGGGGCCGCGGGGGGCACGGGGGCACCTGGCGTGGCAGCGGCCGGGCGCCCGGCGGCGAGCCACGCCCCGATCAGGCAGGCCGCCGCGGCGCCGAGGTGCGTCCTGGCCGGCCTTCGCATTGTCCTCGCGTTCATGATCGACTCCCCCGCACCGGCGAATGTGCCGTTGCGCGGAGGACCTTGCAATGGCGACGATCCTCGTCCAAGCGCGACGGGCGGTCCTTTGGTCCCTGTGATCTTCGTTTGCGATCGCGCCGGAATCTCGCCACACTCGGGGGTTGGAGGGCAGCGCCGGCACCGCCGCCGTGCAGATTCGCCGCGGCCGCAGCGCGCCCCAATGTCCGGAGGTTCCGTGCGCCTGTTCCACTCCCTGGTCCCCTCGTCGTCGCGTGCGACCGGGCCGACGACGTCAACGCGCCCGCGCTGGTCGGGCGCATGGCTGCTGATCGTCGGGACCGCGGTTGGCGGTTGTGGCAACGCGCCCAGCAGCAATGGGCTCCAGTCGAACCTCGGCGGCGGCGCATCCGACACCGGCGGCACGCTGCAGGGCGACGTCGTCATCGGCGGTGAGGACGTCGCCAACGCGACGGACACGGCCACGGCGCCCGACACCGCCGTCGCACCCGACGTGCCGCCGGCACCGGTCGCGACCAGCATCGTGGCCTCGGTGCAGACGCCCACCGCACAGGTGGGGACGCCGACGGCCATCGGCTGCCAGGTGCTCGACCAGGACCAGGTGGCGATGGATCCGCAGCCGGCCGGGGTGTCGCTGGTGATCGCCGCGCCGCTGCAGCTGGTCGCCAAGGAGGCTGGCTTCGGCCTCGCCGTGACCACGACCAAGGCCGGCAGCTACGAGGTGCGCTGCGCGCTCGAGGCGTCGAGCCTGGCGTCGTCGCCGGTGAAGGTGACCTTCGAGCCGGGCGCGATGGCCAAGGTGGTCGTGCAGCTCGATCCGGCGCAGGTCGTCGCCGGCGACGCGGGCAGCAAGGTCCAATGCCTCGCGGCCGACACCTTCGGCAACCTGCTCAAGGGCGGCACCCAGGTCGTGCCGTCGACCGTGAAGTCCGACGAGGACGTCTACGTCGCCATCGATACGGTCAGCAGCAAGAAAGCCGGCGTCCACAGCATCACCTGCGTCCCGGACGGCGCCGCCATCGAGCTCGGCACCGCCAGCGCGCCGCTGACCGTGATCCCGGGCGCGCCGATGCGCGCGCGCGCCATCGCGACGCCGGACGCGGTCAAGGTCGACGAGACGGTGTCGGTCGCCTGCACCGCCTACGACGACTTCGAGAACCCGATCGAGCCGCAGCCGGGCGATTGGACGCTGACGGTGCCCGCGGGCTGCACGACCAAGGGCCTGACGCTGAGCTGCACCACATCCGGCACCCATGACGTCGCGTGCGCCAGCGCCAACGTGCCGAAGTCGATCCCGACCAAGGTCAAGGTCGCCGCGGGCAAGGCGGTCAAGCTGGAGCTCGCGCTCGACCCGGACCAGCCCAACTACGGCACGGGCCAGGTGATCCAGCTGATCGGCAAGGCCTGGGACACGTACGGCAACCCGCTGGTGGACCCCGAGCTGGTGCCGATCCAGGTCAAGCCCGCCGAGCTGGTCGAGGTCGACAAGGTCAACGCGCGCGTGACCTTCGGCCAGGACGGCCTGTACGAGATCAAGGTCGGCGTCGCCGGCGCGCCGGGCGTCAGCGCCAAGCGCAACGTGCGCGTCGACACCAGCGGCCCGCTGATCAACGTCAGCAGCCCGCCGCGCGGCCACTCGATGATCTGGGCGGCGACGACGCCGGTGACGTACTCGGTGGTCGACGAGCTGAGCAAGCTCGCGGGCGTCATGTTCAACGACAAGGACGTCGTCTTCGGCGACGGCATCTCGATCACCTCGACGCTGCCACTCGGCCACGGCGTGCACACGGTCAAGATCCAGGGCAAGGATGAGTGGGACAACGCGTCCAGCCACGTCCAGGCGATCCTGGCGGCCAAGAAGTTCGTGCCCTCCGAGACCAAGGCCGGCGCTGCCGCCAACATCGCCCATGGCCTCGAGTTCTGGCTCGGCCAGGAGGCCATCGACTCGGGCGTCCACTCGCACACCAAGCCGCGCGACCTGGCGTCGGTGTTCGAGATCGTGCTCAAGAACCTGGATCTCTCGATCATCGTCGGCAAGTCGTTCCCGGTCTCGGTGACGGGCCTGTCGGGCGACGCGACGGTCAAGAGCTTCGAGTTCGGCAACAAGGCGATCAACGGCGGCTACCCGAAGGTCAACCTCACGGCCAAGAGCGGTGGCCTCGGCCTGGTCGGCACGATCTGGAAGGTCATCTCGACGGTGAACCTCAAGGGCAAGGGCATCGGCTTCGTCCCGGTCAACATCGACGCGACCGTGACGGCCGACTCGATGAAGCTGACGGCCGACGTCGCGCTCTCGGCCAGCAACGGCGGCGTGGTGGTCAAGACCAAGAACGTCACGGTCGACCTCGTCAACCTCGACGTGAACATCGACAACGGCTGGGGCTTCCTCGTGAACTGGCTGCTCGACCTGTTCAACGGCTCGATCACGACGCTGTTCGAGAACACGCTGTCGAGCCAGCTCGGCGCGGCGATCGACGGCCCGCTCGGCACGGCGCTGACGGACATCGGCATCCAGACGACGTTCGACATCCCCGGCCTGTTCGGCGGCAAGCCGGTGACCGTGGCGATGGACACCGCGCCGACCGGCCTGCAGGTCTACAGCGCCTCGACCGGCAAGGACGCCGGCGCCTGGCTCAAGCTGCGCACGTCGCTGACCTCGACCAAGACCGTTCCGCACAAGACGCTGGGCGTGGCGATGCGCCAGAGCTGCCTCGGCAACAGCGCGACCTTGGCCAGCTTCGCCCGCAAGGAGCCGCTCGAGGTGGCGATGCACTTCGACCTGGCCAACCAGCTCTTCGCCGCGCTGTGGCAGGCCGGTGGTCTGCAGCTGCAGCTCGACGCGGCGAAGCTCTCGGGTTTCGATCTCAAGGCCTACGGCCTCGGCGCGATCACGATCGACGTCGACATGCTGCTGCCGCCGCTGATCTCGGACTGCACCGTCGGCGGCAAGACCGAGATGCAGCTCGGCGACGTGCAACTCGACGTCAAGACGATGATGGACGGCAAGGAGGTCGTGGTCCGGGCCTACCTGACGGCGGCGGCGCAGGTGGCGGCGTCGAAGGTGCAGGGCCTGAACGGCCCGGAGATCGGCCTCGACGTGCTGGGCATCGTGCGCCTCGACACCGACGTCGACATGGTGCTGATCGGTGGCGTCGCCGCGCCCGAGGGCACGGTCGGCTTCTTCGAGAAGCTGCTGCCCGTGGTGGCCAACCTGCTGATCGGCGCGCTGCAGGGCACGTTGGCGTCGTTCCCGCTGCCGGAGCTCGACCTGTCGGTGATGGCGCAGTCGATCCCGCCGGGCACGGTGCTGGCGCTCGACATCAGCAAGGTCGGCGCGACGCCGGGCCACGTCGAGGCGGTCGGCGGCATCAAGAAATAGCCGGCGCTCTACGCCAAGCCGTCGCCCTCGCCGAGCCAGTCGTGCACCGTGACCTCGATCGAGGCCGGCAGATGCGCGGCCGGTCCGCTCGGCTGGCCGTGGATCAGGACCGGGCAGACGGCGTGGCGGATCACCCACTCGGTGACGCTGCCCATGACCGTGTTGTGCGTGCGGCTGGTGTCGAAGTTCGGCATCGCGATCAGGCTGGCCCCGGGCGCCTCGACATGGGCGCAGATGGCGCCGCCGACGTGGCTGCCGTGCAGCAGCGCGGTCGAGACCGGCACGCGCTGCACCTGGGCGGCGCGCCGCGCCAGGAAGGCCTGCGCCTGCGCGTCGATCGTGGCCTGCACCTCGGCGATCATGGCGGCGTCGAGGCCGGGCTCGTCGTCGAGCGGACGCACGACGTGGAGCAGCTCCAGGCTCGCGCCGAAGCTGGCGGCCAACGACTCGACCCAGGTCAGCGCCTCGCCGCGATCCTCGCCCATCGCCACCGGGTGGACGATGCGCTGGATGCCGGCCCAGCTCGCGGCTGCGGCAGCGAAGGCCGCGTTCATCGTCAGGACCGGCACATGGCCATGCTGGAGCGTGCGCCCGGTGACGGAGTTCGAGACCCGGCGCACCAACGAGTGGGTCGAGCGCGTCGGGATCAGCACCAGGTCGATGCCGAGCTGCTCGATCAGCGGCAACACGAGGTCATAGGCAGAGCCGATCGCCGTGTGCGTCTCGATCGCCATGCCCGTCGCGCGCAGGGCCGCCGCCTGATCCTCGAGCTTGGACTCGGCGCCGAGGCGGGCCGAGACGTCGAGCTGCTCGCGCATGCCTGCGGGCAGGTACGAGCGATCGCTCGCGCCGAGTGAGGCGTGGAAGAGGTGGACCACGGCGCCGGGCGAGGTCTGGTGAAGCACGCGCAGCGGCGCGATCGCGGCGTCCGTCGTCTCGGTCAAGTCGGTGAGGAGCAAAATACGTTGAAACATCGCGGCCTCCGCCAGGACTCATGCGCCCCGCGCCAAGAGTCTAGCCCAAAAGCACGGCGCGGCATCCCCGAAGATGCAGCCGGCGACGACGGGCCGCGGACCTCCGAACGGGTGCAAACCCGCGCAGACACTTGCCGTCCGGGCGCAGCGCGGGTAGATTCGCGCCCCCTTCGGCCCTGGCACCCCGTCACGACGGAGCAAAGGCCGCGAGAATGTTGAAGCATTGACGTGCAGCGCAAGCCGCTGACGCATCTGGAGGCGAGAGAATGGAGCTCCTCGATCAACTGACGCTGGTCCCCCTCGTGGCCGGTGTGGTCGCGCTGCTCGCGGCCGCGGGCTTCTTCATCCGCATCCGCGGCCTCGAAGAGGGCAACGAGACCATGCGCCGCATCGCCGGCTACATCCGTGAAGGCGCCATGGCCTTCCTGATGGCCGAGTACAAGGTGCTCGCGGTCTACGTCCTGGTCGTCTTCGGCCTGCTCTCGTGGCAGCTCGGCATGACCGCGGCCTCCTGGTTCGTCGCGGGCGCGTTCCTCTCGCTGCTCGCAGGCTTCATCGGCATGAAGGGCGCGACGCTGGCCAACGTCCGCACCGCCCACGCCGCCTCGAGCGGCCGGCGCGCCGACGCGCTGGTCACCGCGCTGGACGGCGGCGCGATCATGGGCCTCTGCGTCGCGGCGCTGTCGCTGATCGGCCTGTTCGGCGTCTACGTCACCTACAAGGGCGCGGCCGAGCTCGGCACGATGCTGCACAGCTTCGCGGTCGGCGCCTCGTCGATCGCGCTCTTCGCCCGCATCGGCGGCGGCATCTACACCAAGGCCGCGGACGTCGGCGCGGACATCGCCGGCAAGGTGCTCGAGAACATCCCCGAGGATGACCCGCGCAACCCGGGCGTCGTGGCCGACAACGTCGGTGACAACGTCGGCGACGTCGCCGGCATGGGCGCCGACATCTACGAGTCGCTGGTGGCCGCCATCGTCGCGACCATGGCCATCGGCCTGACGGCCGAGCCCGAGACCATCGCCAAGCTGATGTCGGACGACTCGCTCGGCCAGGACATGGCCAAGAGCACCGCGGTCGCGCTGCCGCTGATCCTCGCGGGCCTCGGCCTCGTGGTCTCGATCGTCGCGATCTTCGCCACCCGCCTGCTCAAGAACGGCGCGCCGGCGACCGTGCTGCGCTCGGCGATGGTGCTGCCGCCGATCGTCATGGTCGGCGTGACCTACGCGATCCTGCCGATGATGCACGTCGGCCAGGCCGTGACGACCGCGCTCGCGGGCGGCGCCATCGGTGGCGCGCTGATCGGCCTGATCACCGAGTACTACACCGGTCACTACAAGCCGGTGAAGTCGGTCGCCGAGGCCGCCAAGACGGGCGCCGGCACCAACGTGATCCAGGGCATGGCCGTCGGCATGGAGTCGGTCTTCGTCTGCCTGCTGCTGATCGCCGGCGTCGGCCTGCTCGCCAACTGGGCCATGGGCGACCTCGGCATGTACGGCATCGGCCTCGCCGCGGTGGGCATGCTCAGCGGCACCGCCGTCGTGATGACGGTCGACGCCTACGGCCCGGTGGCGGACAACGCCGGCGGCATCGCCGAGATGGCCGGCCTCGACCCCTCGGTGCGCGAGATCACCGACGAGCTCGACGCCGTCGGCAACACGACCGCCGCCATCGGCAAGGGCTTCGCCATCGGTTCGGCGACGCTGACCGTGGTCGCGCTGTTCTCGGCCTATGCCCTCGAGGTGCAGCACGCCGCGACCGACCACGTCGCGCTGAACCTCTCGCTGACCGAGCCGAAGATCCTCATCGGCCTGCTGATCGGCGCGGTGCTGCCCTTCATCGTCGGCGCCTCGACCATGACCGCCGTCGGCAAGGCCGCTGGCGCCATCGTCAACGAGATCAAGCGTCAGTTCGACGAGATCCCCGGCCTGCGCGAAGGCACCGCCGACCCGCAGCCCGCGGCCATCGTCAGCATCGCCACCCAGGCCGCGCTCTCGCAGATGATCCTGCCGGGCCTGGTCGCCGTGTTCGGTCCGGTCATCATCGGCTTCGCCATGGGTCCGGCCGCGCTCGCGGGCGCTCTCGCCGGCGCGCTGGCGGTGGGTGCGTCGCTCTCGCTCTTCATGGCCAACGCCGGTGGCGCGTGGGACAACGCCAAGAAGTACATCGAGAAGGGCGGCATCCCCGGCCACCTCAAGAAGTCGGACACCCACAAGGCCGCCGTCATCGGCGACACCGTCGGCGACCCCTTCAAGGACACGTCGGGCCCGGGCGTGGCGATCCTGATCAAGGTCATGAGCGTCGTCAGCCTCCTGATCGCGCCGCTGATCGCGAACGTCCACTAGGTCCGGACCATGCGCGTGCCGTCGCAGCCACGGGGGAGTCGCCTGGGGGCCGTCGCCGGCCTCGCGGCGCTGCTCACGCTGCTGACGACGGGCTGCGGTGCCAAGGCCACGCCACCAGCGGCGGCGACCGAAGCACAGCCCACGGCCGCGGCATCGTCCGCCCCGGTCACACAGGCCGCAGCGCAGGCACCAAATCCGACGGTGACCGACGCCGCGGCCGCCCAAGCCCCGAGCGCCAGCGCCGCGGGTTCCGTCGAAGCCCCGGCCGCCGGCCCCGAACCGACGCTGATCCCGCCCGTGGCCTCGCCCAAGGGCAAGCCGGTGTTGGTGCCGGCGACGCCGCGGGTCGCGCTCGACATCGTGCTGCCGCGTCAGCTGCGCGAGGCCGCCGCTTCGGACCAGGATGTGCTGATCTACGTCGGCGCCTCGTGGTGCGCGCCTTGTCGCTCGTTCCACGACGCCCTGCTCGACGGCCGCTTCGACGCGCTGCTGCCGGGCGTGCGTTTTGTCGAGTTCGACAACGACGCCGACGGCGACCGGCTGCGGGCGATGGGCTACCGTTGGACCTACGTGCCGCTCTTTGCCCGACCTCGCAGCGACGGCAGCGCGAGCGGCAACCAATTCGGGGGCGTCCCCCACGAGGCGCTGGAAGACCCGATCCCCCACCTTGCGGGCAAGATCGCGGAGCTTCTGGGCCGACAGGCACCCGCACAGGGCGCGGCCCCAGCCGCCGCACCAGGAGATTCCGATGGCAGGCCATAGTCATTCCGCGAATATCGCCGTGCGTAAGGGCGCACAGGACTCCAAGCGCGCCAAGGTCTTCAGCAAGCTCGCGAAGGAGATCACCGTCGCCGCCAAGCTCGGTGGCCCGGATCCGGACGCCAACCCGCGTCTGCGCCTGGCGCTGCGCAAGGCCAAGGCCCAATCGCTGCCGCGCGACACCGTCGAGCGCGCGGTCAAGAAGGGCGCCGGCGACGGCGAGCTGGACAACTACGAAGAGCTGACCATGGAGGGCTACGGCGCCGGCGGCGTCGCGGTCTACTGCGAAGTGCTGACCGACAACCGCAACCGCGCCGCCTCGGAGGTGCGCTACGCCTTCACCCGCGGCGGCGGCAATCTCGGCACGATCGGCTGCGTCGGCTACATGTTCGCGCGCAAGGGCATCGTGCTCTGCCGGGGCGACGAGGACGCCGTGATGGAGGCCGCGCTCGAGGCCGGCGCCGAGGACGTCAGCGCCAGCGGCGAGAACGACGACGGCGAGACGATTTGGGAGGTCGTCTGCGAGCCCGGCGAGGCCGAAGCCGTGACCTCTGCGCTGCAGCAGGCGGGCGCGACGGTCGACAGCGACAGCGTGCTCTTCGTGCCGGACACCCGCGTCGCCGTCGCGGGCGACGACGCGGCCAAGCTGCTGAAGATGCTCGACCTGCTCGACGACTGCGACGACATCCAGGCGGTGCATCACAACGCCGACATCGACGAGGCCGCGATCGAGGCCTTCCGCAACAGCTGAGCCCCTGCCCTGGCATGATGCCCGCGAGGGGCACCAGGGCCGTCGGCGAACGCGGCCAGGAGTCATGATGCATCGCGACGCCGCCGGCCATGGCCATCGCCACGACCACGGCGCGCACGCGCCGACGGGAGCGTCGCCAGCGACAGGCCTGGTGGCCGCGAAGGTCGGCAAGCCGCGCAAGGCCGGCGCGCGACAAACCGACCAACGGCGCGCGATCTCCGCGGCGATGCGGGCCACCGGTCGGCCGTTGCGCCCCGAAGAGGTCCTGATCGCGGCCCAGGACGCCGTGCCGGGCCTGGGCATCGCCACCGTGTATCGGGCGCTGAAGGCGCTGGTCGAGGCCGGCGAGCTGCGCGTGGTGGAACTGCCGGGCGACACGACACGTCGCTACGAGCTGGCAGACCTGCGACACCACCACCATTTCCACTGCGAACGCTGCGATCGCGTGTTCGATATCGATCTCTGCCCCGGCGATCTCTCGCGCCACGCGCCTCCTGGATTTGTCGTCACATCTCATGAGCTTCTGCTTCATGGTTGCTGTGCGTCCTGCAGCGCCGAGGGGCACGCAACGCACGCGGGTTGACGATCTCTCCTTGTCGGCGCGTCGGTACCGCGCTACCCTCGGGCCACGAACAGCGTGCTGAAGGGGAGCAGACGTGGCCGCGACGCGCGCCGAGTCAGATCGTGGACACATTGCCTCGAACCAGTGCGGCGCCGACGCGGGCGACGCGCCGGCGGCGATCGACCCACGGCTGGCGATGGCCGTCCTCGACAATGTCAACGAAGCTGCCATCGTGCTCGACGGCGAGCTGCGGCTGCGCTGGGCCAACCGCGCAGCTGAGCGCTTCTTTCGCCACAAGCTGCAGGACGTCGCGGGCCGCTGCGTCCTGGACCTCTATCCGGCGTCACGCGGCGGGCCGATCGAGGCGTTCTACCGCGGCGTGCTGTCGAGCGCCGAGGTGCGAGTCGCGACGGTTCCCTACGCGCCCACCGGGCGCTGGCTGGCGGTCCGCGGCGTGCCGCACGACGGCGGCCTGATCGCCTACTACCAGGACGTGACGGCGGAGCACGAGGCGCGGCAAAGCCTCGAATCGAGCGAGGCGCGCTACCGGGCGATGGCGGAGCGGGTCAGCGACGTGCTCAGCGTCAGCGATCCGGATGGCATCTGCCGCTGGATCTCGCCGTCGGTGCGCCGCGTGTTGGGCTGGACGCCCGAGGAGCTGATCGGCAGCGATCTGCGCTCGTTGATCCACCCCGATGACCTGATCGAGATCGATCGGCAGCGCGCGGCGGTGACCGCGGGGCAACAAGAGGCCGTCAGGCGCGCCACGCTGCAAGTGGGCGAGGATGTGCGCGCAGGCTTCGACATGCTCGGCGCGCACTCGGCGCGGCTGCGCTACCGCGCGCGGACCAAGGACGGTGGTGAGCGCTGGATCGAGGCCACGGGCCAGTTCGTCTTCGACGACGCGGGAACCCTGGTCGAGTCGATCTTCGTCAGCCGCGACATCAACGAGATCGTCGAGACGCAAGAGCAGCTGCGCAGCGCGCGTGACGCCGCACAAGCGCTCGCGGCGGCCCGCTCTGCGTTCCTCGCCAACATGTCGCACGAGATCCGCACGCCGCTGCATGGGATCATCGGCATGGCGGGCCTGCTCGAGGAGACCAGGCTCGACGACACCCAGCGCCGCTACCTGGAGATCATCCAGGGCTCCGGCGACGCGTTGCTGAGCGTGATCAACGACATCCTGGACCTGTCGAAGATCGAGGCCGGCCGGATGGAGCTCTTCCCCGAGCCGACCGACGTCCGGGCCGAGGTCGAGGCGGTGCTCGACCTGCTGGCCCCGAGCGCGTCCGAGAAGGGTCTGGAGCTGGTCGGCTTCGTCGACCCCAAGGTCCCCGAGGCTGTGCTGCTCGACGGTGGCCGACTGCGCCAGGTCCTGGTGAACCTGATCGGCAACGCCGTGAAATTCACGCCTGAAGGCGAGGTCGTGGTCCGCGTCGAGTGCGACACGCGCACCGAGCCGCCACGGCTGCAGGTGCGGGTACGCGACACGGGCATCGGCATCGACCCCAAGGCACAGTTCGAGCTTTTTGAGCCCTTCGTCCAAGCCGACTCGGGCACGACGCGCCGCCACGGCGGTTCTGGCCTCGGCCTGTCGATCAGCCGCCACCTGGTGCGGATGATGGGCGGCGACATCAGGCTCGAGAGCGTGCTCGGCGGCGGGTCGACCTTCTCGTTCGAGCTACCGACGTCCAGGGCCCCCAAGCCGGCGACGCCACGACCGGCGCTGCCGCATGCGATCCGCGGCAACGTCGCGGCGATCTTGGACGACAACGAGACGCATCGCGAGGTCCTGCGCCGGCAGCTCGAGGCGATGGCCTTGCGCTGCGAGGTCTTCGCCAACGCCGAGTCGATGCGCCACTGGCTGCGCCAGGGCAAGCGCTGCGACATCGTCCTGCTCGACGTGCGGATGCCCGACGTCCATGGCGAGGCGCTGGCCGAGGAGATCGCCGTGATGCGCCCCGGCCTGCCCCTGGTCTTGCTGTCGTCGCTGGGCGCGCCGGTGCGGACCCCAGTGGCGGCCGCCGTGCTGCACAAACCGGTCCGCCGGCTCGAGCTGCAGGCGACGGTGCGCAAGGCGTTGGGCGTGCGCGGCGGGGCCCAGCCGGCGCCGCGGCGGTCCTCGGGGACGAACGAGGATACCGCCCGGTTGGTCGACGGTCTGGAGATCCTGCTCGCCGAGGACAACGACGTGAACGCCATGGTCGTGGGGTTGCAGCTCGAACGGTGGAAGGTACGCGTGACGCGGGTGAACGACGGCGCGGCAGCGGTCGAGCACGTCAGCGCCAAGCCGGTGGATCTGGTCCTGATGGACGTGCAGATGCCGCAGCTCGACGGCCTCGCGGCGACGCGCGCGATCCGGCAGCTTCCGCTCGCGAGCCAGCCCTACATCGTCGCGTTGACCGCGGGTGCGATGGACGACGACCGGGCCCGCGCGCTCGACGCCGGCATGGACGCCCACCTGCCCAAGCCGCTGCCAGCCGACGGGCTGCAGCGCGTGTTGATGGCTGCGGCTCGGCGACGCGCGCTGGTCAAACGGTAGAGCCAGGGTGCGCCCTGCGAGGATCAGGGTGGCGCCAGGGGGTAGCTGACGTCCGGCTCGCCCTCGGTCAGCACCACGAACTGGTTGGCGCGCACATGGTCGAAGGTCTGCACGGTCGCCTTGGCGTTCGGCCAGCGAACGCGGACCTGCTCGATCTCGCACGCGGCGCCCAGGCCCGCGTGGACGACGAGGTCGTTCTGCTGGCCGAAGTGGCCGTAGCCGCCTTGTAGCTCGAACGTCTGGGTGGCGCCGCCCGCGACGATCTCGACCCGGGCGCCGATGCCGCTGCCGTTGGCGCCGTCCGGTCCGCCCTTGCCGCGCAGGGCGATGGTCACGGCGTTGCCGCGGCCGCTGACGCCTGGGCCGCCGTCGCCGGGCTGGATGCTGCGGTTGCGCCAGACGCGGACGCGCTCGTCCGGCGGGCAATCAGCGCCCGAGGGGCCGCCACAGCGGGAGCGTGAGCTGCCGAGCACGACGTCGAGGTCGCCGTCGCGGTCGAGGTCGACGACGGCGAGGCCCGTAGCGCGGGCCTGATCGATGCCGATCGTGGTCGGCACCTCTTGGAAGGTACCGTCGGCCTTCTGCAGCCAGAGGAACATGTGGGTCCCCGGGTAGTCCGAGCTCGCGACGAGGATGTCGAGGCGACCGTCCAGGTCGATGTCGGCGACGGCGCCCGAGAGGTCGCCCTCGTTCCAGCCGCTGGTGCCCCAATCCCGCTGCAGACCGTTGGCGACGGGCTTGATGTGCTTGAACAGTGGCATCAGGCCACCGTCGTTGCGCATGACGTGGGTCGGATCGCTCGACGGGCCGACGTCGGAGTGGACGATGCTCCACTGCACCGTGTCGAGGTCGCCGTCGCGGTCGAGGTCGGCGCAGACCATGCCGGCCGTCGTGCCCCCGAGGCGCCACGGCTGGCGATCCGTCGCGTGGTTCCAGCGGTAGATGCCACCGAGCGACTGCTTGAGTGAGGGGCAGTTCACCACGGGGGGCCCGCAGGTGTCACATTCGGCGGCCTTGGGGTTGTCGAAGCAGAAGCATTGCGCGTTCCAATTGCTGCGCCAATCGTCGTCGTCGTCGCGCGAGAAGCCGGCGTCGAACATGGCGTCGACGTAGCGGGTGCCGCCTTCGATCGCGCCACCGAGCCAGAGACCGTTGAAGTAGCGACCGTAGCTGGTGCTGTAGAGGTCCGGGTGGCCGTCGCCGTTGAGGTCGCAGGCGCCCGTGCCCCAGGTGTTGCGGTGGGCCTTGCCCGACTGCAGGTTGCCGAGCGTCGGCGTCAGCGTCGCCAGCCCCTCGGCCTTGCTGACGTCGGCGAAGCCGCCCTTGCCGTCGCTGGCGAAGAGCAGGTCGGCGGTCGAGGCGTTGCCCCAGGTGTTGTAGCCGAGCCAGAGGTCGACGTGGCCGTCGCGGTCGTGGTCGACGAAGGACGCTGAGGTCAGCGAGCGGCGAGCGTCGCCGCCGAACGGGCTCGCGCTGCCGACCAGCTCGAAGTGGCCCTTGCCATCGTTGCGCAACCATTCGGAGGTGTCGTTCGGCTCGCCTTGGGACTCCTGCGTCACGTTCATGCCGCAGAAGACGTCGACATCGCCGTCGTTGTCGACGTCGGCGAAGATCGTGACGTGGCAGGGGCGGCCCTGACCGCCATCGCGCGTCGCCACGAGGCCGCTGGCGACGGTCGCGTCCTGCAAGCCGCGCCCCCCGGTGGTCGCGACGTTGCGCAGCACGGTGAAGAAGCGCTGCGCCGGGTCGTCGGGCACGGAGCGCTTGCCGATGACGTTGCGGCGAACGACGACGTCGGGGTAGTGGTCGCCATCCAGGTCGGCGGCCGAGACGCGAATGCCGACGACGCGGGTGTCATCGCCAATGCCGTAGGCTTCGGTGACCTCCTCGAACAGCGCGCTGCTGCCGTCCCAGGCTCCCGACTTGCGGCAGATCTTGGCCGGGGCGTCGGCGAAGGGGTCGGGCGCGTCGACGTCGGCGGGCGCGCCGTCAGGCTCGGCGGTGTCCTGGGCCGCGTCGTCGCCGTCGCCTACCTGGGTGTCGCTCGCTGCCGACGTGGTGCCGGGGCCGGGCGCCCCTTCGCCACACCCCGCCAGCCCGGCTGACGCGAGCAGGGCAACCGCAACGGCACGTCGCAACGACGGCGGACACCTGCGCTCGCTCATGGGCCCTCCTTGCTCGGCGACGCGCCCTCGGCGTAGTGGTGGTGATGTTGGTGGTGGCCGTGGCCGTGGCCGTGGTCGTGGTCGTGGCCGTGGTCGTGGCCGTGGTCGTGGCCGTGGTCGTGGCCGTGGTCGTGGCCGTGGTCGTGGTCGTGGTCGTGGTCGTGGTCGTGGCTGTGGCCATGGGCGCTACCCGCGCCAGCCGGCAGCACGGCGGCAAGGAACGCCCGTGGGCCGGTGCGGAGCACCGAGCCGGCGAACACGAGGGCCAGCGCCAGCGACGCGACCATCCCGACGTGGTCGTGATCGTCGGCGGGCGCAAGCGGCGGGATCACGGCCGTGGCGGGCCACACCGCGTCGACCAACCAGCCAAAGCCAATGGCGAGCCCGGCGACGGCGACCCCGAAGGCCACGGCGACGCGCCGGCCATGCAGATCGCGCAGCATGCCGAAGGTCGTCACGTTGGTCGCCGGCCCGGTCAACAGCAAGGCCAACGCCGCGCCGGGGCTCGCGCCGTGGGCGATCAGCATGGCGACGAGCGGCGTCGCGCCCGACGCGCAGACATAGATCGGCAGCCCAAGCAGCGCGAACGTGGGCACCTGCAGCGCCGTCGGGATGGCGCCGAGCGCGTCGGCGTCGAGCAGGGGGTGGGCGATGGCCGCCACCAGCAGGCCAAAGGCGATCCAGGGCGCCGTGGCGTCGACGACCTCGCCAAAGCCGAGGCGCACGGCGGCGACAGCGCGGTTGGTCAGGGGCGACGCCGGATCCGCCGGTTCGTCGGTGACGTCGAGCGCCGGCAGGTTGCGCCCGACCAGCCAACCGACGAGCACCGCGACGAAGCCAGCTCCGACCAGGCGCGCGACCGTCAACGCGCCGCCGAGCAGGGGCACCGAGAGCAAGACGGCGTCGAGACCGATCTCCGGCGTCGCGACGAAGAAGCCGAGCGCCGCCGCCGGCGGCGCGCCGCGGCGGATCAGGCCGCGATACACCGGCACGACCCCGCACGAACAGAGCGGCAGCGGCAGGCCGAAGAGCACCCCGCGCAGCGCCTGTTGCAGCGCGCCGCCACGAGCGAGCCAGCGCGTGCCCGCGCTCGGCATCCAGACGCCGAGCACGCCGGCGAGCAGGTAGCCGAGCAGCAACGCCGGCGCGCTCTGCCGGACGAGCGCGACGAAGGCCTCGAACGACGCGGCGAGCGGCTGCGCCTCGCCCGCATGCCCGTCGTGACTGCCGAAGAGCCAGACGACCAGCGCGACGCCAGCACCAGCGCCCAGCGCCGAGAAGCGGCTCGCGGCCGGATGCGGCGGCAGGTTGAAGCCGCGATGCAGCACGACGTGCAGCAGCGATCCGCCGACCAGCGCCGTGAAGGCGCCGACCCAGGCCGAGTCCGCGGCAGCGGCGACCGATCCCGCGGCGAAGAAGCCGACCAAGGTGCCGATGACGACCGACGCCAACGCGCCGACGGCGATCGCGCGGCCCTGCGTCGGCCGCAGCAGCCACCAGACCGTGAGCCCGACAGGGACGCGATGCACGACGACGGCCCAGGCCAGGCCATGCTGGCCCCCCTCGGCACCGCCAAGCGCCGCGCCGTCCATGGCCGCGTGGACGACCAGGCCGACCACGGCGAGCAGGACCGCGAGCGCGTGGACGCGATCGGCCGCAGCGCGCAGCAGCCCTTCGAGGCGCACGGGCAGCAGCAAGCCCGCGACCGCCATCGGCAGCGACCACCAACCAGCGGCGGCGAAGGCGTGCGGCAGCACCTCGACAAAGACCAGGCCCGTCACCGCGACGACGACAAAACCGTCGATCGTGTGCAGCAGGCGGCCGCCGCGCGAGAGCCGCAGCACCAAGGGCCCGGCCAGCAGCGCCAGCAGGCCGGCGACGAGCCAGCCGTACGGCGACGACGCGGAGCCCGCCGCGGGCAGCGCAGAGGCGACTTCGTGCATCCCAAGGACCTCCGCCGGCACCCGCGCGCGGCCGACGCCACGATAGCGCGTCGGCGCAGCCGCGTCAGGCCGGCACGTGCTGCCGTGCCAGGTCGCGAATCTTGCCGATCATCGAGTAGAAGCCGTTGCGTCGGTTGACGCTGACGTGGCTGCCGAGGTCGACGCGCTCGAAGAAGCCGTCCAGATCGGTGGCGACGATCTCTGCCGCCGTCTTGCCGTCGTACAGCAGCATCGCGATCGCCACGAGGCCCTTGGTGATGTGCGCGTCCGAGTCGGCCTGCAGCTTCAGCCGGACGCCGGCGTCACCGGGCACGGCGTCGGCGACGAGCCAGACGCGGCTGAGGCAGCCAGGGACGAGGGCCTCGTCGGTGCGACGCGCCTCGTCCATCGGCGCGAGATTGCGGCCCAGGTCGATGATGTAGCGGTAGCGCTCCTCCCAGTCCTCGAGCATCGCGAGGTCGTCTGCGAGTTCCTCTGGGGTCATGATCGCTCCTGGGCATTCGAAGAAGGTCGTGGCGCGAACGCGACGTCCAGACCGGCGTCGTCGATGCCGTGCAGGTCGATGACGACGCCGTGCGGCAGATCCCAATCACGCAGGCGCGCGCCGAGCCAGCGGGCGGGCCGATCGGGCGAGCCGAGGCCGCCGCTGGCGTGCAGGGAGGTGAAGTAGCCGTGATCCGGCATCGCGTTCGGATCGCTGGCGCGGATCGTGGCCTGCATCGCGGTATCGAGGATCCCTGGCGAGAGCACCATCACGCGACAGCGGGCTGGATCGACCTCGATGGCGAGGGTGGCGCTGGCGTGGTGCAGCGCCGCCTTCGCCGTGCAGTACGCCGACCAACCCGAGATGGGCCGGTTGGCCGCGCCGGAGCCGATCTGGACGATGGCGCCCTGGCATCGCGGCGCGGCCAGCAGCTTGCGGTAGAAGGCGCCGGCGAGCACGAGCGGCGTGGTGACGTCGACGGCGAGCGCGGCCGCGAGGCCCTGCGGATCGAGCTCCCAGAAATGACCGATCGGCTCGATCACGCCGGCGTTGTTGACCAGCACCGCGTGGCTGGCGTCGCCGAGGTCGAGGTCGTCGAGGACATGGGCCGCCGCCCGGACGTCGGCGAGATCGACGATCACCGAGCGGTGCGGTTCGAGGCCGGTGGCGGCCAGCCGCGCCGCGTCGCGGGCGATGGCGACGAGCAGCCAGCCGTCGGCGGCCAGCCTGCGCGCGATCGAGAGCCCGATGCCCGAGGTCGGGCCTGTGACGATGGCGATCCTCTTCATGGTGCGATCGGGATCTCGAACTCGAAGATGGTCTCGGTCGTCGGCCAGGCCGACGACCTGCTGTCGACGTGCAGGACCCAGGCGATCCACGGGCCCTCGCCGATCTTGTGGCTCTTGGCGACCGTAGCGGCGAACTCCTGCATCTTCGCCACCAGCAGCGCGGGTTTGGCCGCGAGGCGCTGGCGAACGACCGGGACCTCGACCAGGCCGATGGGCCGTTGGGCGCTGGCCTCGGCGACGATCGGCGCGGCCACCGCGAGGCCGTCCTTGCCGACGATCAGGCCCAGGATGTTGCGGCGACGATCGATGTCGGTGGGATTCTGGGTCACGTTGCCGATGGCGGCGAAGACGGTGTCCGCGCTGTCGACGGCGAGCGCGCGCAATCGCTGCGCCATGCGCGTCTCGATCCGCGGCGCCGACTCGACGGCCAGCGGCTCGATCTTCGGCACCGTGACCGTGATGGGCGCCACGTCGACGAGCAGCAGACGCGCGGAGTTGCAGATGTCGGCATGCGCTTTGGGCGCCTCGGCTCGATCGCGCTCCGCCGAGTCGGCGCTGACCTCGACGGCTCGTGGCCGCCCGGTCGTCGTCGGGACCGGCGGCGCGGCGTCCTTGGCCGGAGGCGGCGGCGGCGCATCGGCTGCGGGCTCTTCCGAGCGCAGCTCGGCGGCAAACTGCCAGACCGACGGCAGGTTCAGGCCGCCGACGTTTCGCTGCGCTTGCAGCAGCATGGCCTTGCACGCCGAGGGCAGCGAGTCCAACGAAACCATGTGCAGCGCCGCCCCCTGCGCGCGGAAGATGGCGTCCACCTCGCTGCCGTCGGGCACGGCGAAGCCGATCTCGACGCCGTGCAGCTCGTGTCTGACGGCGCTGCGGATCGCCTTGGCTCCCTTGTCGAGCCAGACGCCGAGCAGGATCGGATCCCGGGTCGCGAGCACGGTCTCCAAGATCAGCTGCTCGTGCTGCTCGCAATCCGACACCAGCGAACCGGCGCGCCGCAGACAGCGCCCACCGCGCATCACCGCGACCGTGTCGAGCTCGGCGATGCGAAGCACCGCGACGTCCCCGTCGGCGTCGACCACGACGCGGCCGCGGACAGGCGCGACGTTGGCGTCGAAGGTCCAGCGTGCGCTGCGCAGCGAGCGCTGCACGGCGAGGTCGCCGATGTCGCGCACGGCGTCGGCGACAAACACGTCGCGCTCACGGTCGTTGGTCGGAAAGCGCAGCGGCGGTGGCGCTGACGGCGCGGCCTCGCCGACCTCCGGCAGATCGGGCCACTCCGCCGAAGTGGCAGGCGCCGGCGTGGGCACCGGATCTGCCGCAGCCGCGGCCTCTGTGGCGCCGGCAGGCGCGGGCACGGCGGGGGCCGGAGTCTCGGCCGCGGGCGGCGGCGCTGGGGCTGCTGGCCCTTGCTCGGGCGCCTTGGGCCAGATCACGGCGCCGATCGCGAGCATGACGAGGGCCCCGCCCAGACCGGCGGCAACCAGCTTTCCGTTCGACGAACCAGACATGGAGCCTCCTCCTGGGGATCCAGGCTGTCGGGAGCGTAGGAGCGTGCCCGGCAAATGGCAACGCGACGACGAGAGTCGGCAGCCTCCGCCCTCGAACATGCTCGACACCGCCGACGACGTGCCTTGTCTTGCATTGCGCGACTGCGGCTGGCAGACCGGCGGTGCCCGCGCCCGACGAAGGACCCGAGCTTGTCCAACCCCGCGCCACGCCAAAACCTTCCCGCCGCTGCTCGGACTCGGGCGACGCGGGTTGCCGTCGTCGCTGCGCTGCTCGGCGGCTGTGGCGGCGGCCAATCGGGGGCCTCGCGAGCAGGGCCGGTCGCCGCGCCCGTCGAGGCGACGCAGTCCGCCGCCGAGGCACCGCCGCCGACCGACCCCGCGCTGGCCGCGTTGGGCCTCGGCGCGACGGCGTTGGTCGTGACCGCCGTGAGCGCGACCTCGACCCGCTGCGCCACCTGCCACACCGCCAGCGCCGCGTCCGCCGCCCTGCGCGACGAGGCCGGCCGCGACGTCTCGCCCTACAGCCTGTGGCGAGGCTCGATGATGGCCAACGCCACGCGCGACCCGTATTGGCGGGCCGCGGTCTCGGCCGAGCTGGCGCAGGCGCCCACGGTCAAGGAGGCGATCGAAGCGACCTGCCTGCGCTGCCACGCGCCGGCGATGGAGATCGAGAACCGCCTGCAAGGCGGCGGCAAGCCGGCGGCGCTCGGCTGGCTGCGCAAGGACAACGTCTTTGGCCAGCTCGGCCGCGACGGCGTCAGCTGCGTCGGCTGCCATCGCCAGTCGCCACGCGGCCAGGGCCAGCCGAGCACGTTCTCGGGCCACCTGCCGGTGCAGGACGACGGCGCGATCTACGGCCCGCACGGCGCGCCCCTGACCCGGCCGATGCGCGTGGCCACCGGCTTCACCCCGACGCCGTCGGCGCACGTCGCCGCGAGCGCCGTCTGCGCCTCGTGCCATACGCTGACGACCGAGACCCTCGACGGCCAGGGCCGCGCCACCGGCGGACATCACCTCGAGCAGGCACCCTACCTCGAGTGGCAGGCGTCGGCCTATTCGACCGAGGCGGCGCAGCCCGGCCCGGACGCCCGCGACTGCCAGGGCTGCCACATGCCGACGCGCGACGCCGACGGCGCACACCTCGCGACGCGCATCGCCCGGCGCCCGAGCGGCGTCGACTTCCCGCAGATCGCGCCGCGCAACCCATTTGGTCGGCACTTGCTGGTCGGCGGCAACACCGTCGTGCCGGCGATGCTGCGCGACGCACGCGGCACGCTGGCGCCGGACGTGCCCGCCGAAGCCTTCGACGCCACGATCGCGTCGGCCCGGGCCCAGCTGCGCGAGGCGACGGCGGCGCTGCAGCTGCGGTCGTTGGTCCGAGACGGCGACACGGCGCGGGCCCTGGTCGAGGTCGTCAACCTGACGGGCCACAAGCTGCCGACCGGCACGCCGTCGCGGCGGCTGTGGCTGCGGGCGCGGCTGCGCGACGCAGACGGCAAGGTCCTGGTGGCCAGCGGCGAGGTCGACGCGCGCGGCCGCATCGTCGGCGCCGATGGCCAGCCGCTGGCCTTCGAGCGGCGCGGCGGCCCGTCGGAGCGCCACGTCCAGCGCGTCAACTCGGCCGACGACGTCGCGATCTGGGGCTCGGTGCTCGCGGGCGACGACGGCAAGCCGACCTTCCGCCTGCTGGCCGCCGCCGGATTCGCCAAGGACGACCGGATCTTGCCCAAGGGCTGGCGCGCCACGGCCCCGGGCGGCGCGGCGACCGGGCCGGTCGGCGTCGGCAACGACCCGGACTTCGGCCCCGGCAGCGACGGCGTCGAGCTGGCGCTCGCGCTGCCCGCGGCGGCAGGCCCCGTGACGCTGGAGTTGACGCTGCTGTACCAGGCGCTGGCGCCGCGCTGGATCGAGGAGCTGCTGGCGATCGACACGGCCGAGACCCGCGCCTTCGGCCTGCTCTGGGCCAGGGCCGAGGTCGGGCCCGAGATCGTCGCGGAATTGCGCGCTCCGCTGCGCTAGCGGGGCGACCCGCCGCGGCCGGCTCCGGGCCGTTCGCCGACGCAGACTTGCTGCGCAGCGCCCCTGGGGCGAGACTGCCCGCGGCTGCGACGTGGCCGGCACGAGCTGGGGCGCGACCCGGCTGCTGACGCGACGGCGCGGCCAGCGGAGAGGACCATGGACCACGGACCATCGGCCGGAAACATCGCGCTGCGCTGGACCACGCTGGTGGCCAGGGCGCCGGGTCGCTGGCTGCTGATCTTGCTGGCGCTGGCCCTCGGCCTCGGCGCGATCGGCAGCCGCCTGGGCGTGCGCAGCAACCTCGAGGACCTCTTCCCCGACGACACGCCCGCCGTCGTCGCGGCGCAGCAGGCCCGGGCGATCTTGCCGTCGTCGAACCAGATGGTCCTGGTCTTCGGCAGCCCGGACCAGGCCGCCAACCGCAAGCTCGCGACCGAGTTCTGTGAGCGCGCCTCGAAGCTGCCCGAGATCGCGAGCGTCGAGTGCCAGCGCGACATCGACTTCTTTCGCCGCAACGCCGTGCTCTGGCTGTCGATGGACGAGCTGCGCAAGCTCGAGACCCGCGTCGACGCCACGATCCGCAAGGCGACCGAGCGCCAGCTGGTCGATGACGCCCTGACCGCCGGCCTCGACGACGCCGGCCCCGCGACCGCGACAGGCGACGCTGCGGTCGACGAATTCGACGACGGCTTCAGCGACGACGGCTTCAGCGACGAGGCGCCGGCCGCCGCAGCCCCAAAGCCCGCGGCAGCCGCGAAGCCGCAAGCCGCCGCAACACCACAAGCCGCCGCAACCAGCGCCGGCGACGACGAGGGTCGCCTGCACGTGCCGACCGAGGCCGAGCTGCTCAAGCGCTTCGGCGGCAGCGCCGACCTGCGGCAATGGGCCGAGAGCCCGGACGGCACCGTGCTCGGCGTCAAGCTCTTCCCCCGGGTCAAGGCCAGCGACGTCGAGGCCGCCGCCGCGCTGACGGCGAAGATCCGCGCCCTGCTCGGCGAGCTCGGCCCGCAGCGCTACCACCCCGAGATGGCGGTGACCATCCGCGGCGATTACGCCGAGATGTCGGCCGAGGTCGACAGCATCCGCCACGGCCTCGCGATCACGACGCTGCTGGCGCTGGCCGGCATCGCCGCGATCCAGGTCTACGCCTTCGGCTCGCTGCGGGCGCTGATCTTGCTGCTGGTGCCGCTGGGCATCGGCATCGCCTGGACGGTCGGCTTCGCCCGGCTCTCGATCGGTTACGTCAACCTGATCACCGCGTTCATCTTCGGCATCCTCTTTGGCCTCGGCAACGATTTTGGCGTCTACGCGCTGACGCGCTACCGCGAAGATCGCGCCAAGGGCCTCGATCCGGCGCAGGCGCTGCAGGAGGCGATGCCGACGCTCTGGTCGGCGCTGCGCACCGCGGCGTTGACGACGGCGGCGGGCTTCTTGTCGCTGGCGCTGTTCGAGTTCCGCGGCTTCTCGCAATTCGGCCTGATCGCCGGCGTCGGCGTGCTGCTGGCGCTGCTGGCGACGATGCTCAGCTTCCCGCCGCTGGTGCTGTGGCTGCACCGCGTCTGGCCGGAGCCGGACGTGCGCCCCGAGTCGGCGCGCGGCCTGCGCTGGATGGGCGGCGTCACCGGCGCGCGCGCCAGCGGCTGGGTGCTCTCGGTCGCGGTGGTCGCGGCGATGGTCGGGGCCTACGGCGCGACCGACCTGCGCTTCGACACCAACTTCCGCAAGCTGCGGACGCCGTCGAAGGCGGCCGACGCCGAGGTCGACGACGGCAGCCCCGCCGCGGTCGAAAAGCGCCTGGCGCAGAAGTTCGGCAAGGAGGCCTCGACGACCAACCGCACGCCGGTGCTGGTCGTGACCGACTCGATCGACGACGCCCGCAGCGTCCACACCTGGCTGACGGCGCACAAACCGTCGCTGTCGCGGCTCGAGCAGTTCGTCTCGATCCACACCTTCCTGCCCGACGACCAGGCCGAGAAGGCCGCGATCGCCGCGAAGATCCGGGCCCGGATCGAGGCCAAGCGCGGCGCGCTCGAGGGCGAGGACGGCGTCGAGGCCGACCGGGCGCTGGCCTCGCTCTCGCCGACGCCGTTTGGGCCCCAGGATCTGCCGGAGTTCGTCCGCAGCCGCTTCCTCGACGTCGACGGCGGCCTGGGCCGCTACGTGCTGCTCTACGCCAACGGCAACCTCGCCGACGCCCGCTCGGTGGCCGAGGTCGTCGACCAATTCGGCACGATCGAGGCCAACGGCAAGACGTTCCGCGCGACCGCGGGCTTCTTCATGCTCGCCGAGGCCGACGGCGTCGTCCGCCGCGAGGGTCCGTGGGCGGTGCTGCTCGCGGCGGTCGCCGTGCTGGTCGTGGTGTTGCTGCAGTTCCGCGCCGTCATGCCGGTCGTCGTCGCCTTTGTGCCGTTGGTGCTGGCGTTCGCGATCTTCCTCGGCGCCGCGCCGACCTTCGGCCTGGAGCTCAACCTGTTCACGATCACGGTGCTGCCGTCGATCTTCGGCATCGGCATCGACGGCACGGTGCACCTGGTCCACCGCTGCTGGCCGGCGCAGACAGTGGCCGAGGTGCGCGAGGGCGCCGAGCAGATCGGCGGCGCGGCCTGGATCGCGGCCTGGACGACGGTGGTCGGCTTCGCCGCGCTCTGGTTCCAGGACAACCCGGGCGTGTCGAGCCTGGGCTCGATGGCGGTCTGGGGCCTGATCCTGGTGACGCAGATCGCCAACGCGATCACGGCGGCGTGGCTGGCGCGGCGGGTGGCGCGGCGGCTGGCGAAGGGCGCGGCGACGGCGTAGCGGCGCGGCGTGGCAGCCCGGCGCTCCGGCGCGGACGGCGCGGTCCCGGGCCGAACGGCTCAGGTCTTGGTCGGCTTCTTCGCCTTGGCGGGCTTGGCGCCGCGCTTGGGTGCGGCGTCCGGCCTGGCGGCGTCCGGCTTGGCGGCGTCCGGCTTGGCGGCGTCCAGCTTGGGCGGCTCGACCCCTTCGGTCGTCGTGGCGCGGACCGTCACGGTCATGTCCAGGTACTCGACCTTGTAGTGGTGCTCGGCGACGACCGCAGCCAGCGTGACGGTCGCCTGACACTGCTGCTGCCGACAGCCGGCGCAATCGCCCTTGCCGACCCACTCGCAGCTGACCTCGACCGTGGTCGCGACCGGGCGCTTGGCCTCGACGTCCAGCGCCGTGGCGACCTTGTCGGCGTAGTCGAGCGAGTAGCCGTGGAAGACGATGACGCGCCCGCGCAGCTCGCCGCCGTCGCCGGGTTCGGCGCGGGTGGTGTGCGGCGGCATCAAGGCCCACGCCGTCGACGCGGCGACCAGGACGAGCAGCAACGCGAAGGCGGCGATGCAGCGAGGCAGAACACGGGTTGGCATGGTCGATCCTCCCAGGACGCGGCTGGCGCGGGCAGCCCCGGCTCGCGAGCGGCACGGTGGATCATCAGCCTCGCGCGCGCCTCCCGCAAGGGCGAAGTGGCGCGTGACGACACCCTACAACCGCAGCAGCGTCACCGCCCGCCCCGCAGGCGAACGCGCGGCCTCGAACGCGCCGCGCGCCTCCCCAGGCCCACCGCCCTCGCTGCGCGCGTCGAAGATCAGCAGCGTGCCAGCGTCCAGCCCCAGCCGGCCGCAGTAGGCGTCCAGCTGCGCCAGCCCCTCCGCCAGCGGATCGCCCCGGCCGTCGCGCCAGACCTTCACCTCCAGCGCGAACCGCTCCTGCTCCAGCGGGATCCCCTGCGCATCGACCCGCACGAACCAGCGGATCAGCAGGTCCAGCCGCCTCGTACCGAGGCCGTATTCACGCTCGATCGCGCCGCCGCCGTTGATCAGCCGCTGCAGGAACGCCATCAGCACGATCTGGTGCGCAGCCTCGGGCCAGCTCCGCCCGCGCAAGATCCACTCGCCGTGCTCGCGCCAAAACGCAACGAATGCAGCCAAGATCGCGTCGTAGTCCAGCCGCCCGTCTTCCATCGCCCAGCGCCGCACCGGCAGCACCATCTGGTAGTCGACCGGCACCGTCAGCTCGCGCGGCAGCACCTCGCGGTAGATCGGGTTGGCGATCTCGAGGCCACCGCCGCCGCGACGGATCAGGCCGAGATCGCGGCAATAGTCGATGTCGCGCTGCGGCACGTCCGGGCGTAGGTCGGCGCCGACGAGGATCGGCTCGATCACCGCCCGCACCCGCGGATCGTTGAGCTTGTCGGCCAGGCTGTCCAGGTGCGTCGCCCGGCTGA
>CAZPHC010000019.1:0-111899 GCA_964586155.1 uncultured Enterobacteriaceae bacterium
ACAGCGGGTTGGTCTGGTCCATGAACTGCGACAGCTGCGAGCTGCCGAAGTACTCGCGGACGACCGCGGACATCGGCTTGGCGTTGATGAGCTCGTGCGGCATCGCGGTGTCGATGTCCTGCTGGATGCTCATCTTCTCCTTGATCGCGCGCTCCATGCGGACCAGACCGACGCGGCACTGGTTCTCCATCAGCTCGCCGACGGCGCGCACACGGCGGTTGCCGAGGTGGTCGATGTCGTCGATGGCGAAGCCGCTACGGCCGTTGCGGAGCTCGATCAGGTAGCGCAGCGTGCGCAGGATGTCGGCCTTGGTCAGCGTGAAGCACGGCGCCATCGGGGCGATGCCCAGACGATCGCGAAGCTCCTCGCTGCCCTCGACCTTGATGCTGATCTGCTTGTGGCCACGCACCGGCATGATGAGCACGGTGCGCTGATCGGTGACGGTCGAGGTCATCAGACCGGTCGAGAGGCGAACCTCCGACGTGTAGACGCCGACCGGCAGCTCGAGGCGCTCACGGAGCAGCTCGTGGCCATCGACGGCGATCTCCGCGCCCTTGGTCGTCGGGCGGACCCAGACGACGCCGGTCGAGTCGAGCTCGACCGTGACGAAATCGTACTCGACGAGGCCGGCGCGCAGGGCGTCGGCGAGCTCGTTCGGCAGCGCGGCGCCCGGGTTGCTGAAGACCTTGGCGTCGATCTTCCACGTCGCCACGGACTCGCTGCCGTCGGGGTTGCGGACCTTGAAGTCGAGCTTCCAGTCGGTCGCCTTGATGGTCGTCGGACGCGACAGGTCGGCCACCGAGAACAGACCCGAGAGGTGGCTCGCGAGCTGCAGCGGCGTCACGCGGCGCATGTCGGGGAAGGTGGTCTCGTCCAGGCGCAGCGTGTACGAGCGCAGCTTGTTGCTGGCATCGTAGAGCGCGAACTCGAGCTTCCAATTGCGCCACTCGCCGCCGGGGGGCGCGAGGTCGAAGCTGCGGTCACGGCGCAGGCTCAGCGTCTCAAGACGCACGAGGCCCTGCTTCTTGAGCTGCATCAACGCCTTGCGGTGTGCGAACTTGTACTCGACCTTCATGCGACCGACGTCGCTGAGGTCGTAGCGCGCCTCGTTGAAGAACAGGTTCTGGAAGTAGTTGCGCGCCTGGTTGATCGACGGCGGATCACCGGGACGCAGGTGGTGGTAGATGTCCTCGATGGCCTGGTCCGGGCTGGCGAGGCGCTTGCGCTTGGCGACGTCGGCCAGGTCCTTGGCCAGCGTGTCCCGCAGGTACGAGCCGACCTTGCCCGTCGACTTGTCGACGAACAGGACCTCGAAGCGCAGGATGCCGCGGCCGACCAACGTGGTGATCGCCGCGTCGGTGACCTCCTGGTTGGCCTCGAACAGGACCTCGCCGGTCTCCTCGTCGATGATGTCAGTCGCGAAGTAGCGGCCGACGAGCTCCTCGATCGGCATCGGCAGCTCGTCCAGGCCCGCCTCGCGCAGCTTGCGCAGGGCGACCTTGTTGAACGGCCGGTTCTTCTTGACGATCGGCTTCTGCGTCGGATCCGGATGGTTGACATCGTACGACAGGCGCAGGCCGTACTCGACGAAGGTGTCGAAGTCGGGCTTGCGGAACGCCGTGACGCCGCCCTCGCTCGGATCGAGGCGGATCTCTTCGGTGTCGAAGTAGTAGTTCAGCATCTCCTCGGTGGTGTAGCCGAGGGCGCGGAGCAGCACCGACGCGTAGAGCTTGCGGCGACGGTCGATGCGGACGTAGAGCAGATCCTTGTGGTCGAACTCGAAGTCGAGCCACGAGCCGCGGTAGGGGATCACGCGGGCCGAGAAGATCTTCTTGCCCGACACGTGGGTCTTGCCGCGGTCATGCTCGAAGAGCACGCCCGGCGAGCGGTGCAGCTGGCTCACGATGACGCGCTCGGAGCCGTTGATGATGAAGGTGCCGGCGTCGGTCATCAGCGGGATCTCGCCGAAGTAGACGTCCTGCTCCTTGATGTCGCGCACGGTCTGGATGCCCGACTCGGACACGTCGAACACGACGAGACGGATCAGCACCTTGATCGGCGACGCAAACGTCATGCCGCGGGCGCGACACTCGGTCACGTCGTACTTCGGGTCCTCGAGGTGGTAGCTGACGAACTCGAGGCTCGCCGTCTTGTTGAAGTCCTGGATCGGGAAGACGCTCGTGAAGATCGCCTGCAGACCGACGATCTCGCGCTGCTCCGGCGGCACGAAGCGCTGGAGGAACTTCTCGTAGGACTGCCGCTGGACGTGGATCAAGTCCGGAACGTCCACAACGCGGTGCAGGCGCGAGAAGGACTTGCGAACGCGGAGCTCAATTGCTGTGCGAGCCATGAGCGTCTCTCCATCTTGAGGCCACGTCGCCACGCAGGGGGTGGCGGCGGCCGGTCGTTGCAGGCTTCTGCAGGCACCGCCTCCAGTGGGGGCGGCCTGCGTCGCTCTTTCGCCACCGCGCTCGGCGGTAGGCCCAGTTCGCCGGAAGTTCCGGCGTCTTCGGTGGCTCCCGTGGGAGCCGGGCCGCATGTCTGCGGCAGACGCAAGGAGCCCTGAGCCGCCGGGTCCTTTTCGGGTCCCGGCGGCTCAGGGCCGAAGCCAGACAGGCGGGGTCTACTTGACGTCGACCTTGGCGCCGGCCTCCTCGAGCTTCTTCTTCATGTCCTCGGCCTCGGCCTTGGACACGCCTTCCTTGACGGCGCCGCCGTTGTCGACCAGCGTCTTGGCCTCCTTGAGGCCCAGGCTCGTCAGCTCGCGGACGACCTTGATGACGTTGATCTTCTTGTCGCCGCCGTCGGTGATGACGACGTCGAACTCGGTCTTCTCCTCGACCGGGGCAGCGGCCTCGCCACCACCACCGCCGCCACCGGCGGCCGGGGCGGCCGCGACGGCCGCGGCGCTGACGCCCCACTTCTCCTCAAGCGCCTTGACGATCTCGGCGAGCTCGAGGACGGTGAGGCCCGAGAGGTGGTCGATCAGCTGATCACGCGAAATGCTCATGGTAATTCTCCCTGGAATGTCGGGCGGCGTTCCGCCCCGTCTTCATGGCTGCGGCCTGGTTCAGGCAGCGACCTCTTCGAGCTTGTCCTTCCGAGCGGACAGAACGGTCACCAAGCCTCGCGGCACGGCGGCCAACTGACCCACGAACTTCTGCGGCACGGCGTTCAACGTACCAAGGAACTTGGCACGCAGTTCGTCGATGCCCGGCAGCTTGCTCAGCGCGTCGACATCCGCCGCGTTGAGCGCCTTGCCATTGAGCACGCCGCCCTTGATGTCGATCTTTCCACCGGCATCCTTGGCAGCCTTGACGAGCACCTTCGCCGGCGCGACGGGGTCGACCGAGAAGGCGATGAAGTTCGAACCCACCAGCAGGGGCGCGATGCCCTGGTGGGGGGTTCCCTGGACGGACAAGCGCGCAAGGGTGTTCTTCACCATACGCAACTTGGCAGACTGCTTCCGCAGCGCGACGCGAAGTGCGGTGCTCTCCTCGACGGTGAGCTTGCCGTACGACGCGACCACGATTCCGGTCGCTCCTGCCAACTCCGCACGGAGCTGATCGACCCGGTCTTGCTTCTGTTGCTTGTTCACGGGTCTTCTCCTTGCTACGCCTGAGACGGACACGATGTTGTCTTGCGGGTCGCCCCGGTCGACAAACGCTGCACCGTGCAGTTCGCCTCCGCCGGACTTGTACCCCGAAGGGATGCCGGCTTCTCAGACGCTGCCTCCTCGTGGGAGGCATCCACACGACCAACGCCACCGAGGCGAACGCCCCGGCTTTGGTTGGCCGACTAGGTGCGAAACCAGTTCGCAACCTCGTTCGGGTCGATACGCACGCCAGGGGAGTGCGTCAGGCTCAAGGTCACGCCCTTGAAGTAGGCGCCCTTGGCGGTCGACGGCTTGAGCTTGCTGAGGGTCTCGGCGAGCGTCCGGAAGTTCTCTTCCAGCGCGGCCGGCTCGAACGAGCGCTTGCCGATGCCGGCGTGGATGACGCCAGCCTTGTCGGTACGGAAGGTGATCTTGCCGCCCTTGGCCGCCTGCACCGCCGACGCGACGTCGAAGGTCACCGTGCCAACCTTGGGGTTCGGCATGAGACCACGCGGGCCGAGCAGACGACCGATCTTGCCGACCTGGACCATCATGTTCGGCGTCGCGATGGCGACATCGAAGTCGAACCAGCCGCCCTGGATCTTCTCGACCAGGTCGTCCGAACCGACGAAGTCCGCGCCGGCCGCCGTCGCCTCGGCCTCTTTTTCGCCCTTGGCGAACACGAGGACGCGCATCGTCTTGCCGGTGCCGTTCGGCAGCACGCAGGCGCCGCGAACCATCTGGTCCGCATGCTTGGGGTTCACACCCAGGTTGATGGCGACCTCGACCGTCTCGTCGTAGCGCGCCGAGCCGAGCTCGCGCACCAGAGAGAAGCCGTCGCCGACCGTGTAGCGCTTGGAGCGGTCGAGCTTCTGCATCGCCGCCAGGTACTTCTTTCCACGCTTCGCCATGGCTTCTTCTCCTAACCGACGACGTCGATGCCCATCGAGCGGGCGGTTCCTGCGATGATGTTGATCGCGCCGTCGATATCGGCGGCGTTCAGATCGACCATCTTGATCTCTGCAATCTCTCGAACCTGGTCACGCGTGACCTTCGCGACCTTGTCGCGGTTCGGGACGGCCGACCCCTTGGTCACCTTCGCGGCCTTGAGCAGCAGGCGCGAGGCCGGCGGCGTCTTGAGCTCGAAGCTGAAGGAGCGGTCAGAGTAGACGGTGATCACCACAGGGATGATCATGCCAACTTTTTCCTGCGTGGCGGCATTGTACGCCTTGCAGAACTGCATGATGTTGACGCCGTGCTGACCCAGCGCCGGGCCAACCGGCGGCGAGGGCGTCGCCTTGCCGGCCGGGAGCTGAAGCTTCACGTAGCCGGTGATCTTCTTCGCCATGGAACAACTCCGTTGTGCTGCAAGCGGCGACTGCTGAAGTCGCCTCGCACGTCAGGACACCTAACCGCCGATCTTCTCGACCTGCATGAAGCCGAGCTCCACCGGCGTCGCGCGACCGAAGATGCTGACCAGCACCTTCAGCTTCTGCTTCTCTTGAATCACTTCCGCGATCGTGCCGGTGAAGGACGAGAACGGACCGTCGATGACTCGAACCTCGCTGCCCTCGTCGAACGAGAGCACGGGCTTGGCCTCGACCTGGGACTGCTCGAGCTGACCGATGATCTTGCGAACCTCGGCCTCGGGCACGTGGGGGGGGTTGGTGCCGCCGCCGACGAACCCGGTGATCTTGTTGGTTCCCTTCACGCAGTGCCAGGTCTGCTCGTTGAGCACCATCTGCACCAGGATGTAGCCAGGGAAGAACTTGCGCTTGGACTCGTGGCGAACGCCGCCCCGCACCTCGACCACCTTCTCGGTCGGGATCAGGACGTCGCCGAAGTACTCGTCGAGCCCTTCCTGCTTGACCCGCTCTTCCAGCGAACGCTTGGCGACGCCCTCGGAGCCGGTGTAGGTGTGAACGATGTACCAGCGGAGCCGCGGCTTGCGGGCGGCGGGAGCCTGCTCGGGATTCGGCTGCACAGTTTCGGTCATCGCACCCTCCGGCGTGGCAGCGACACCCAGCAGCGCGAGGCTGCGGGCGGCCGCCCGAAATCAGACATCCGCCTAGATGTCGTAGAGAACTCTGGTGAGCGCGGAGAACACGATGTCGAAGGCCCACAGGGCCACGGCGATCAGGATCGTCGTGACGATGACCACCGTGGTCGAGACGCGCGTCTCTTCGGCGTTCGGCCACGTGATCTTGCGCACCTCGGCAGCAACCTCATTGGCCAGCTGGTAGAGCGTGGCGTGGCGCCAGAGCGCGATGCCGCCCACGACGCCGACGGCGATCCCCAGCAGGTTGCTCAAACGGAACTCAGCACCGATCAGGGCCAGATCCCACTCCGGGCGGAGCAGATCGAAGACCCCAGCGAACGTGCGAGCGCTGACGATCCAAAGCAGCAATGCGCCTGCCATGAATGCCATGTTGACCATGCGGGCCTGGCTCATGCCGTCTCTCTCCCGGGAGCCACCGGCGGGTTTCCCCTGCGATGGCTCAGACTGGCAGGGCAGCAGGGATTCGAACCCTGAACCTACGGATTTGGAGTCCGCCGCTCTACCGTTAGAGCTACTGCCCTGACGGCCGACCGTCGTCCGCGTCGACGACGGTCGGCCCGACCACTTCTCTGCGAAGGGGCTACTTCACCTCGCGGTGGAGCGTAACCTTGCGGAGGTAGGGGTTGTACTTGCGCAGCTCAAGGCGACCAGTGGTGGTCTTCTTGTTCTTGTTCGTCGTGTATCGCGACATCCCAGGAACACCCGATCCACGCTGCTCGGTGCACTCGAGGTGAATGATGACGCGAGCCTCTTTCTTGCCCTTGGCCATGGGAGCCTCCGGACGCTAACGCGCCGAGCAGAGTCCAGTCCCCGTGGGGACTAGTTGTTGATGTCCACGACGCGACCGGCGCCGACCGTGCGGCCGCCCTCGCGGATCGCGAAGCGCAGGCCCTTCTCCATCGCGATCGGGGCGATCAGCTCGATCGCGATCTCGATGTTGTCGCCCGGCTTCACCATCTCGACGCCGTCGGGGAGGGTGATGACACCCGTCACGTCGGTCGTGCGGAAGTAGAACTGCGGACGGTAGCCCTGGAAGAACGGCTTGTGACGGCCGCCCTCGTCCTTGCTCAGGATGTAGACCTGGGCCTTGAACTTGGTGTGCGGCTTGACCGAACCCGGCTTGGCGAGGACCTGGCCGCGCTCGACATCGTCACGCTTGATGCCGCGCAGGAGCGCGCCGACGTTGTCGCCGGCCTGGCCCTGGTCGAGCAGCTTGCGGAACATCTCGATGCCGGTGACCGTGGACTTGATGGTGTCCTTGATGCCGACGATCTCGACTTCCTCGCCGACCTTGATGATGCCGCGCTCGACGCGACCGGTGACGACCGTGCCACGACCCGAGATGGTCATGACGTCCTCGATCGGCATCAGGAACTCCTTGTCGAGGTCACGGACGGGCTCCGGGACGAAGGAGTCGAGGGCCGCGACGAGCTCGTCGATCGCGCTGACGCCGAAGCGGACGTCCTCACCCATGAGGGCCTTGAGGGCCGAGCCACGGATGATGGGGGTGTCGTCGCCCGGGAACTCGTACTTGTCGAGGAGCTCGCGGAGCTCCATGTCGACGAGGTCGACGAGCTCGCCGTCGGGATCGTCCTCGTACGCGATGTCGCACTTGTTGAGGAAGACGAGCACCGCCGGAACGCCGACCTGACGCGCGAGCAGCACGTGCTCCTTGGTCTGGGGCATCGGGCCGTCGGTCGCGGCGCAGACCAGGATCGCGCCGTCCATCTGGGCAGCGCCGGTGATCATGTTCTTGATGTAGTCGGCGTGACCGGGGCAGTCGACGTGCGCGTAGTGGCGGGTCGGGCTCTCGTACTCGACGTGGGCGGTCGAGATCGTGATGCCGCGGGCCTTCTCCTCCGGAGCCTTGTCGATCTGGTCAAAGTCCATGACCTGAGCAAGACCCTTGCTCGCCTGGCGCTTGGTGATCGCCGCGGTCAGGGTGGTCTTACCATGGTCGACGTGGCCGATCGTGCCAACGTTGACGTGGGGCTTCTTGCGCTCGAACTTGGCCTTCGCCATGGTCCTATCCTCCGCTACAGATGCCCGGGGCTAGCCCTCGGGGCGTGTGCGCACCGGCGCGTGGCGCCTGTCCGTCTAGCGCTTCCGCTGCGCTTGCTGCTCCGGTGGCGGCGCCTGACCGCCCCGACTTCTCGACCAATCTCCGTGGCACCTTGCCAGGCGACTGGGTTCGCGCAGGCCGATTCGGCTGGCCTGCACAGAGCCTACGACCGGATTTGAACCGGTGACCTCTTCCTTACCAAGGAAGTGCTCTACCTGCTGAGCTACGTAGGCGTGGAGCGGGAAACGGGTCTCGAACCCGCAACCCCCAGCTTGGAAGGCTAGTGCTCTACCAATTGAGCTATTCCCGCTGCGATTTCGCACCGGCCGGGGCCCCTTCGCAGGGTCGTCCGGCCTTCATGTCGACGCCGCTGACCTGCAGGCAGGCCAGCTGGTGGAGGATGGTGGATTCGAACCACCGTAGGCTCACGCCAGCAGATTTACAGTCTGCCCCCTTTAGCCACTCGGGCAATCCTCCGTCGTGTGTGTTGCCCGGTCCGCGGGCTGGCGTCCTGGTGCTGGCGGAGGGACTTGAACCCGCAACCTGCTGATTACAAATCAGCTGCTCTGCCAGTTGAGCTACGCCAGCTCTTCGGGGGCTGCGGCCTTCGGAGGCCACATGCGTCGACGTATGCTGTCTTTCATCCCGACACGAAGGTGCGGAAACCGCAGTCCGGCAAGCCTTCCAGCCGTCCGTTCCGCCCCCCGGTGGGAGACGCGCGCAGCGTCCCTCGGGTCAGGGGCCGCTGGAAATACAGGAACGCCCCTTGGCTGTCAAGTAGAACCGGCCGGCCCGCCCATGGCCGCGGTCGCGCGTCAAGGGGCTTCGCGGCGCTGCGGGAGCCTAGGTCGCGGCCCCAGGCCGCCGCAAGATGCCCAGTGCCGCAGCAGCGAAGGCCGAAACGTTGAGTGATTGCATGGTTGGGGCCCCGTCGAGGCGCACGACCGCGTCACAATGGCGCCGCACCAGTGGTCGAAGGCCTCGGTCTTCGGCGCCGAGCACCAGCACGATCGGCTGATCGCGACGGAGGCTCCAGAGGTCCTGCGAACCGCCTTCGAGGCCCGTGCCCACGATCGTCCAGCCCTGCTCGCGGAGCGACGCCAACGATCGTGCGAGGTTGGTGACGATGGCCACGGGCACGACGCTGGCGCCACCGCGCGCGATCCGCTCTGTCGTCGGCGTCACGTGCGCTGCCCGATCGGCCGGGATCAGGACGCCGGCGACGCCGAAGAACGCAGCTGAGCGCAGGATCGCGCCGAGGTTGTGGGTGTCGGTGATGCCGTCCAGCGCGAGCAGGACCGTGCCCGCGCGCGGCGGCGCCGTCGAGGTGATGTCCTCGAGGTCCGCGTGCGGAAAGGCCCGCACCGCGATCGCGACGCCCTGCGCCAGGTGGTCCTCGCGCAGCTGCAGCGGTGCCTGGGTGGAGATGCCGATCCCTTGGGCGCGATCGCGGAGCGCGGGCGCTGCTTCGGCCACGGCTGCCTCGATCTGGGCGATCGTGTCGCGATCGCGGCTCCAGCAGAAGACGGCCTGCACCCGTCGTGGTTGGTGGCGCAGGACGGCGAGCGTCGCGTGGACGCCGACGATGAGCCCATCCGGTTCGCGCGGCGGTCGCCCGGAACCGGCTTGCCGCGCGGGCGCGTCCGGCCCCCGATCGCGTGGAGGCTTGCCTGGCGGGGCGCCCGCCGCGGCACGTGGCGGCGCCGGCCGCTCCCCGGTCCTGGTCGGCCGGCCATGGCCGGACGGACGCGTGGGACCCTTGCCCCCTGCGTTACGCGACATCGTGAGTCTCCTCCTGGCGGATCCGAGCCTGCATCCCCTCGACCACGGCGAGCGGGTCAGCGACGCGATCGAGCCCGCGCACGATCTGGCCATGGCCCGGTGCAGACGCCGGAGGACGCGCATCCCACGCGGCGGTGCAGACCATCGGCAGCGCCGACGCATCGGGGACGCCGGCCTCGTTCAAGGCGTGGCCATCGACGACCCATCCGGCGACACCGAGCTCACGCCAGGCGGCCAAACCGGACGCCTCCGGCAGCGACGCGCATCGCACGAGGACTGGCCGGCCTGCCGCGCTGCGGACCAGCGAGCCCAGCGCCTCGGCGCTGCTCTGGGCGCTGACGACGACCCCCCGTGCCGAGGATCGCGCAACCACGCGACCGAGCGCCTGCGCGCTGGCGACCTCCACGACGATGCCGAGGTCCAACCAACAGCGGGCGCCGATCGCCTCGAGCGCGACGATGCCGCCCAGCCCGCTCTGCAGCACCAGCGCCGGGCCCAGCATCAGGTCGACGTCCAGCGCGGCGAACTCGTCGAGCAGCGCCTCGAACGGTTCGAGGTGTGGGCCCTCCAGCCAGACCCAGAGCCGCGGCAGGCTCATGCGTCCAACTTCAGGCGGGCTCCCGTGCGGGCGTCGGCGATGGCGGCGGCGACGCGGGCCACGAGGCCTTCGAGCGGCATCTCGGTCCGGCTGCCGCCGGCGCGGACCTTGACCTCGACGATCCCCTCCGAAACACGGCGCCCGAGCACGATCTGCAAGGGCCAACCGACCAGATCGGCGTCGGCGAACTTCACGCCGGGACGGACGTCGCGGTCATCCAGGACAGCTTCGACCCCAGCGGCCTTGAGCGACGCGTACAGGTCCCGTGCGGCCTCGCCACCGCCCTTCTCGAGGTCGACGACCAGCACCTCGGCCGGAGCCATCGCCACGGGCCAGCAGATGCCGTGCTCGTCATGATGCTGCTCGATCGCGGCGGCCAGGATGCGGCTGACGCCGATGCCGTAGCAGCCCATGACGAAGGGCTGCTCCTTGCCATGGACGTCGAGGAAGTTGGCCTGCATCGGCGCCGAGTACTTGGTGCCGAGATAGAAGACGTGGCCGACCTCGATGCCCTTCCAGACCTGGAGCTCCCCTGCCCCGTCCGGGCTGGGATCGCCGGCGACCGCGAGCCGCAGGTCGGCCGCTTGCAGGCCGACGATGTCGCGCGACGGGATGACGTCGGCAAGGTGCGCGCCCTCGACGTTGGCACCGCAGACCGCAGTCGACATGGCGAAGATCTCATGGTCGACGAGCGCCGTGACGCCCTGCAGGCCCACCGGCCCGAGGAAGCCTGGGGGCAGCCCCGTCGCCTTGGCGAACCAGGCGCCGTCAGCGAAGTCGACGATGCCGGCGTCGAGCACCTTGCGCACCTTGACCGGGTTCACCTCGCGATCGCCGCGGACGAACACGAGCACAGGCCTGCCGTCGGCCTGGAACGCCACGGCCTTGATCGACTGCGACGGCTGGACCCCGACGAGCGCGCAGACGTCCTCGATGGTCTTCTGGGTCGGCGTCGCGATGGTCCGCGCGGCAGGTGCGCCGGCCGGCGCGACGAACGCCGCGGGTGCGTGCAGCGCGACAGCCTCGATGTTGGCCGCATACGACGACGCGCTCGACGAGACGATCGTGTCTTCACCGGAGGTCGCGAGCACCTGGAACTCGTGGCTGAGCGAACCGCCGATGTTGCCCGAATCGGCCTCGACGGCCCGGAAATCCAGGCCCAGGCGGGTGAAGATCCGGCTGTACGCGTCGTACATCGAGCGGTACGAGACCAACGCCGCCGCCTCGTCCGCGTCGAAGGAGTAGGCGTCCTTCATCAGGAACTCGCGACCGCGCATCAAGCCGGCGCGCGGACGGATCTCGTCGCGGAACTTGGTCTGGATCTGGTAGAGATTCAGCGGCAGCTGCTTGTAGCTCTTCACGTCCCGGCGAACGACGTCGACGATGACCTCCTCGTGGGTCGGTCCGAGGCAGAACTCGGTGTCCTTGCGGTCGCGGATGCGCAACAGCTCCGGCCCGTACTTCTCCCAACGACCCGACTCCTGCCAGAGCTCGGCGGGTGTCACCATCGGCATGAGCAGCTCCTGGGCTCCGGCGCGATCGAGCTCCTCGCGGATCACGCGCTGCACCTTGGCCAGCGAGCGCAACCCGAGTGGCAGGAAGGTGTAGATGCCGGCGGCAGAGCGGCGGATGAACCCGGCGCGCACCAGCAGGGCGTGGCTGACGACCTCGGCGTCCTTCGGGGCTTCGCGGAGCGTCGGCTGATGAATCGTTCGCAGCAACATCGAGTCCTCCAGGCAGTCTCGGGGGCCCCTGCGTGCCAGACTGCGCGTGCGCTGGCAAGCGCCCCGGATCGGAATCTTCGGCCGGCGGCGGCGGCGGCCAAAACGGGAGACGCCCGACCCGGCGGCTGCCAGATCGGGCGTCCCCTTGGACCTACGTCGGCCTAGTACTCGTAGGTCAGGTGCAACGCACGCATCACCTCGATCAGGCTGACACGGAACTGGTACTCCGAGAACAGGTAGTTGTCCTGGAGGGTCTTGAGGTCCTTGAACTGCGAGAGGACCGTCTGGGCCTCCTGCAGGTTCAAGCAGCCGGGGCTGAGCAGGTCGGGATCCTGACTCTGCGGGGCGACGTACACCTTGCCCGAGAGCGGATCGGTGAACTGGCAGACCGTGACGTCACCCGGCAGGTCGATCGACGTGGCGTGACCCGACAGGAACAGGCGCGAGATGTCCATGTAGCTGCGGTCGTACGCGTCCGTCAGCAAGGCCATGCCGTAGAGCGCGCCGAGCAACGGCATGCGGAAGCGGCTCGACGGGAAGGTCGGGCGGCCATCGGGGAAGAGCCAGTACTTGCGGCACTGTCCCTGCTGCTCCAGCGGCTTCTGCGAGTCGCAGGGATCTGCGCACGACTTGCCGTCGCCGCCGACCCAGTGACGACGCTGGATCAGGTCGGGCTTGTCGGCACCGCCACCGTTGAGCACGCACCAGCCGTAGTGATCGGCGTTCTCCACCGACACGCCCGACATCATGTTCATCAGCGACTTCGGGAAGAAGTGGTAGAAGCTCACGAGGTAGCGGCGGATGTCCTCGTTCTCGAGGTGACCGACGTAGTTGGGCGGCGTCGGGTCGGTGAGCAGCGCGAACGCCGCGAGGCGGTCGTAGATCTGACCACCGCTGACCGGGCGACCGTCGTAGCCGGCGAAGTCCCAACCGCCGTAGAGCGGGCGGGCGCCGTCGGCCTCGATGAAGATCTGGCAGTCGCTCTGGCTACCCTGCTCGCGGTCGTCGTAGGGCTCGTAGCGCTTGCGCGACGCGTTGTAGCAGTAGTAGCTCGGCGACGGACGGGCGATGATCTGGCCCAGGACGTTGAAGGTCTCGGCCGTCGCCAGCGCGCCAGCGAGGCCGCCGTTCGGGTCGAGATCGTACTCCTGGCCGAACTTGGCCTTCCACCAGCCACCCTTCTGGTAGTGCTGGAAGTTCATGGCCCAGTACTGGAACTGGCGCACGGCGCGGTAGAGGTAGCCGGTGACGGTGCCCGAGTAACGGTTCGGGTGGAACGTGACCGAGTCGTTGCCGTAGCCGTAGAAGAACCAGTAGTTCTCGTAGTCATCCAAGGCGTTGCGGGCGATCTCGAGCGCGTCGACACCCTCGTCGAAGGTCGCACAGGTCGGGGACCGGCCGTTGTACTCGTCGGAGCAGAAGCGGTACGGAACCTCGAAGTGCTTGACGTTCGAGCAGTACTTGCCAACGCCGAGCTTGCGGCATTGCAGCTCGCCCGTGCAGTCGCTGTCGACCTCGCAGGCGGCGCCCTTGAGCTCGGACCAGGCGACGTTGCGACGCTGGTAGAGGTTGTCGGCGCCACCGAAGTAGGCCGGCAGCGTCGAGTAGTGCAGCTTGCGCGACAGCCGCAACACGTCCTGGTTGCCCAGGTGGCTCAGCGTCTGGTAGCCCGGCTCGTCGTCGCCAGGCTCGGCGAGGTAGTCGACCATCGCCGGCAGCTTGCCGTCGGGCGACTTGGTCAGATCCGGCGCGTTGGCGAAGACCTCGACGAGGTTGCCGTAGCCGAACTTGATCGCGGCGTGGTCGTACTTGCCCAGACCGGCGAATCGGCCGTTGAACTTGCTGGTGTAGTCCATCACCGACGCGAGCTGCTGGTCACGGATGTTGGCGAGCGACTGCGCCTCGGTGTCACGCTGCCACGGGTTGACGACGGATCCGGACTTGTCGAGCTTCTGGGCCCAGAACTCCGGGTGGAAGTTGATGGCGTCGGTGGACGCCTCGAAGTTGTGGCGCAGGCCGAGCGTGTGGCCTACCTCGTGCAGCTGGGTGCTCTCGTAGATGCGGCTGAGCAGCTCGGCCTTCATCTCCTTGCGCTTGCCCTGGTGGATCTCGCGGCCGATGTCCTGCGTCGCGCGCACGATCGCGTCGTTGGTGTCGGTGTAGAGCGGGCTCGGCAGGAACTTGTTCTGCTCCGCGAACGGGCTGCCACCGTTGGACTTGTTGACCGCCACGCGCAGCGCCTGCATCAGGCTCTGGGAGCTGCAGGTGGCCCACGTCAGGTTGCCATCGACCGTGGCGCAGACGCGGCCCTGCTTGGGACCGGTGCTCTCGAAGGCGCCCGCCTCGGTGCAGGTCCCCTTCTGGGCGTCGGGCGTCGCTGCGGCGAGCTTCTTCCAGTTGTAGATGGTCGGCACCGTGGCGGTGGCGTAGGCCTTGCAGAACGCACCGTCGAACACGCGACCGTACTCGGCGGCCAGGCCAAGGACGGCCGGGTCGGCGAACTCGGCGAGCATGATGTTCTTCTCGGCCAGGCCCATCAGGACGCGCTCACGCTCGCGGAACGCAGCGATGTGGTTCCACTTCGCGAGGCTCATCTGACCGAGCTGCTCGGGATCCACCGTCGACGGAACCCCCTTCTGCACGCGCGGATCCTTGAACAGCGCATGGATCGAGTGACCGTCGTCGCCAGCGACGAGCTTGGCGTCGAGCGTCGGGTTGGAGCGCAGGATGTCGAGGCGCCCCTGCGCCCAGTTGCTCGCGTTGTCGCGCAGCTCGATGCCCTTGCCGGCGTGGAAGCGGTCGCGCACGGCGGGCTCGATCATGCCCTTGACGTAGTCTTGGGCCTGCGCGGTGCTCTTGGGCGTGTTCTGGCCGTAGTGCTTGAGCGCCTTGGCCTTGGTCGAGTACTGCTGCTCGGTCGCACGCTTGATGTCGTTGAAGTCGGCGACGCCAGCGTGGAACTCGATGGTCCGCATGGCGCGCTCGGCGCCGAGCGTCATCTGCGCGGAGTACGAGTGCGCGGACGCGGCGATGATCTCGCCCGTCAGCGGGTCGGCGGCGCTCGGGCCGTAGCCGTACAGGCCGATCTGGATCGGATCCGGGACGGCGTGCATCACGCTGTAGCGCAGGTCGCCAAACACGTGCGGCTTGTTCATGTCGCGGCAGAAGGCCTTGCCGTTCGGGGTGTCGCTGTAGTCGGCGACGGGCGCGCCGGCCTTCGCGGCGGCGCGGGCCTGGGCGTCGCTGTTCTCGCAGAGGATGAACATCGGGTGAGCCGGCTTGTTGTCGGCGATGCACTTGTCGTAGGCGGCCTTGTCGGCAGCCGCGCCGCAGTTGCCCTTCCAGAAGGCGACGACCTCTTGGAACGGCACGCTCCAGGCGTCGGCGATGTTCTTCGAGGCCGGGATCAGCTCACGCGGATGGTCCTCGTTGGCGTAGTAGACGATGGGCGTCGGCTTCATCTGGCTGTAGTCGAACTCGCCGGTCCAGCGCTCGACGCCGTTGGCGTCCTTCTCCATCTTCTTGACGTAGCGATCCCAGATGCGGTGGCGCTGCGCGCGACGGATCGCGTCGTGGAAGGCGTGCGAGAACTGCGGGTCGTAGGTGCGGCGCTCGGTGCGGAAGTAGCCGAACTTCTCCATCTCGACGTCGTCCATCTCGCGCGGGACGTACGCCCGATCGGGCTGCTTGGTGCCCTCGAACTTCGGCACCTCGAGGTAGAAGGTGCGGACCTTCACCTCTTCGGTCGTGCAGTCGTAGATGCCGCCGGTGTACCACGGGTAGAAGAAGCAGATCGGGATGGCGCCGAAGCCGGGCAGGTAGGTCGTCGGGGCCGCCAGGATGTGCCGGTTGATGAAGGTGAAGTAGCTCTGCGGCACGTCCTGGCCAAAGCGCGTGTCCACGCCCGACTCGAACTTCTCGCCCTCGGGGGCATTGTCACCTTCGTAGAGGGTCGGCGCGCTGGCGCCGGAGCCAATCATGCCGGCGACGACGTCGGCCTCGTAGCTCATGGTCGCGCCCGTGCCCCAGCCCACGCGCATGTACTCACGCTCGAACCACTTGCGGTCGCTGGTGTTCTCGACCAGGACGTTCGACTTCTCGCCGCTGGCGGCGCTGTAGCTGTGCTGGATGTCGAAGTGGCTGAGGATCGGGTAGCCCATGATCGGGGCACCGCGGTAGATGTACCGCGTCGCTTCCTGCACGCAGAAGCCCGCGAACTGGGCCTCGTCGTTGAACTTTGGCGCCGTCGCGCTGGCGCAGCGGCCGCCACCGACCGCGCATTCGGCGTCCGATTCGCAGGCGACGCGCGTGTAGTCCATCAGGACCGCGTGCTTGATCTCGTTGCCCTTGCTGTCCTTGAGCGGCACGTCGACGTCGCTCTTGTCGGCGTAGGCTTCGGACCCGAGGATGAACTCGTAGGTCCGGTAGAACAGCAGCGAGTTCTCCTGCACCTCGAACACGCCGCGGACCGTCGAGCTCATCGAGCCCGGGAAGCTGTACGCCGAGGTGAACTGGGTCCCCACCACCGTCGTGCGGAGGTAGTACTCCTTACCCAAGAAGTCGGACTTCTTGTGGTAGTTCGGCTGGACCCGCGAGATCTCTTCGAGGTCCTGGGCGCATCCCGACGCGAGCAGCGAGGCTGCGGCGAGGGCGAAGGTCAGACGGCGGAAACTCATGGCTGCTCCTGACTGGGCGACCGAATGGAAGGCGATACGTTGCGCGAACATGGATTCACCTCCCCTACAGGCCGATCGAGCCGTAGACCTTGAAGAGGAGACGGAAGTAATCGACCACCTCGAGCTCCTTGTGCATCTCGGCGGCGAGGGCTTCCTTCTCTTCACCCTGCGCGACCTGCCACTTGCTCTTGAGGTCGTTCAGACGGGTGAGCATGTAGTAGGTCGGGCTGAAGTAGTCCTTGTTGTAGTTCACGCGCGGGGCGACGTAGGTCTTCTTGCCCCACGGATCGTCGAACTCGGCCCAGTCGACGACGGGCGTGCCCGCACCGTTCGCGCCGTCGCAGGTGCCGAACTTGCTGCAGCTGCCGAACGCGTACTGGTGGTGATCACCCTTGAGCCAGATGGCCATCGAGTCCGTGAACGACGGGTCGAAGCCGGCGGGCAGGTTTGCGATCGCCTGCCAGGCCGCGAACAGGCGCAGGCTGAGGTTGTCGATCGACGGGGCGACGCGCGGTGCGCTCTTGTCCGTCGGCGCGAAGGGATCGCGCGGCTGGTACGCCATCTTGCCGTCGGGCCCCTTGACCGCGTAGCCGCCCACTTCCTCGAGCGAGCCGGCGGCCAGGCCGCCGAGGATCGTCGAGAGCTCCTTCGGGTACACCGTGTTGAAGCCGATGGCCGTACCGCGGAACAGCGGCAGCTGCTCGCCCACGAAGTCCGAGAGGAAGCTGGCCGACGAGCTGGTCATGATCTGGATCGCAGCGAGCTTGTCCCAGTAGCTGCCGATCCAGGCGGGGTGGTTGGCGAAGTAGTAGCCGTTCTCGGTGGCAAAGGTCGTCCACGGCAGACGGCCCGTGCCCATGGGGATGTCGAGAGCGTTGCTGTCCTTGACCTCGCCGGTGGCGTACGACGTGTTGATGTAGGTGTTCGTGGCCGTGTCGAGCTTGTACGAGCCGGGGGCCGGCGAGGTGAGCAGCGCGGCGAGCGAACGGAACGCGTCCTCGGACGAGCTACGCAGCGCACGCATGTACATCGGGTGGTTGTCGTAGAAGGGGAAGAACGAGTACACGCGGAAGATGTTGTTGTAGACCGCGTAGTAGCGCGCCGCCGCGCCGATCGGCGTCAGGTAGCGATCGATGACGCGCGACATGTACGACAGCGGGTTGCCGCCGGTGCCGAAGAACAGGCGCTCGCGCTTGAACGCGTCGAACAGGTAGTACTCCTGCATCTGCTCGGTCGCGTGGTGCACGATCTCCTGCATGTGGGCGCCGGTGTCGAAGTAGTAGCAAGCCAGCGAGCCGCCGCGGTATTCGTCCGAGCAGTACTTGTACGGCACCTCGAAGTAGGTCTTGTCGAACGACGAGCGGCCGTACTTCTCGAGGGCGTTCTCCGCCTGGACCCAGTGGCCCGGGACCGCGTCACGCTGCTTGAGGTAGGCGGGCGGCATCCAGTTGTTGAGGTAGTAGAACGGGTGGGTGATGGCGCCAGCGCCCTTCCAACCGTCGGTGTTCAGACGCCAGGCGGAGGCCTCTTCGGTCTGCGCCGTGTTCTTGGCGTAGACCTTGAGTTGGTCGCGCATGTAGGTCATGTCGGCGAAGACCTCGAGCATCCGGCCGTAGCCGTACTTGATCGCCGCGTAGTCGTACTTGCCGAGGCCCATGAAGTCGGCGTTGATCTTCTGGCCGTAGTCCATGATCGTCGAGTACTGGAGCTCGGTACGACGGTTGTTGATCTCGCTCTTGGTCAGGCCCGTGCGCGGCATGAACTTCTGGACGATGCCGGTCTTCTCGGCGAAGAGCGGGGTGCTGCGGAAGGCGCCGGTGCGGACGTCCTGGCAGAACTTGCCGGCGCAGACTTCGCCGCTGGCGCAGTCGGTATCGCCGGTGCACGCGAACTTGGCCTGGCAGGTGCCGTCCTTGCAGATGGCGTCGGTGCCGCAGGCGCTCTCGGCGTTGGCGCCGGTGCAGGCCACGCGCTGGCGCTGCGTGCCGGTGCACTGGCCGACCTTGATGCCGTTCACGTCGACGCACTGGCCGCTTCCGCACGCGAGGCCGGCGGGGCAATCGCCGTCGCTGCTGCACTTGATGGCGTTGCACGTCTCGCCCAGCGAGCTCTCGCAGATGTCGTCGCCAGAGACGGTGCCGAACTGCGAGACGATGTCGGCGCAGAGCACCGGCTCCTGCTCGCGGCCCGTGGCCGGGTCGTAGTAGGGGTCGAAGTAGTTGAGCGCGTCGGCCGAGCCCGAGAAGTTGTGACGCAGGCCGACGGTGTGGCCGACCTCGTGCTCGAGCACGCCGCGGAAGAGCGCGTCGTGCAGCGCGAGACGCAGCGCGTCGCCCTTGTAGCAGGCCTTGTCGCCGATCGAGTCGCCAGCGTAGGTGTCGGTCGGCTTCTGGCCGTCCTGGCACTTGAGGCGCTTGGCCATGGCGATGAGGGCCGGGTCGCTGAACTCGGCGAGGAAGATGTTGTTGTAGCCGAGCAGCTGCATGCGCAGCTTCTCGTCGATCTCGCGACGCGGCGAAGCCCAGCCGGCCGGCGAGATCTCGCCGATGGCCTCGGGCGCGATGGCGTCACCCGGCTGGATGGAGCCGCCAGAGACGGCCAGCGCGACCTCGTCGTTGATCATGGCGCGCTCGAGCGGCGTGCCACGGACCTTGTCGAGGCGGGCGAAGACCTCACTCATGTCGAAGAAGCCAGCCTCGTTGAGCAGGCGCTCGCCGAGGTTCTTCGGATCTTCGGCCTTGTGCATCTCCTGGGCGGCGAGCTCCTTCTCGGCGGCCTCGATCGGAGCGCCCATCAGGGTGCTGATGTCGAGGCGGGCGCGGGCGGCCGCGTCGGTCACCGAGCCGGTGTCGAGCTGCTTGTAGCGCTCCTCGCTCTTGGCACCCTCGAAGAGCGAGTCGTTCGCCGCCTTCTCGAGGCTGGCGAGGTACTCGCGGATGTACTTGCCGCTGGCGACGGCGTTGACGTCGAGGTCGCCGTTGAGCAGGTCGACCAGGTCCTTGCCCCATTGGGCGTAGCTGATCAGCGAGGCGCCGTAGATATTGGCCGTGCCCCAGAAGAGCATGCCGGTGTCGGGGTCGGCCGCCGAGGGGCCGTAGCCGAGCGGGGCGCTGTTGTGCGGGTTGGGCACCCAGTAGAAGTAGTTGTAGCGCGAGTCACCGACGGCCTTGGGCGCGGTGGGCTTGACCACGAACTCTTTGCAGGGGTTGATCGGCTTGTCGCCGGCCTTGCCGCCGTAGGTGCCCCAGTAGCGACAGTCGTTCAGCTCCGAGGCCTTGCCGCGCTTGTCGGCCGGGCACGCGTCGCCGGTGTACTCGTTCTCGCAGAGCACGAAGAGCGCCGGCAGCTCGTTGGTGCGGATCGCCTGGCGGCGCTCGCGCTGTTCCTGGGTGATCGTCTGCTTCCAGCCGAAGCACTGACCGACGCCCGACTGCGTGATGCAGGCCACGTCGCTGCGCGAGCCGCGCTTGATGAAGACCGGCGCGATGTGCGTGTCGGTGACGTAGATGTACTCGCTGAGCTCGCCGAAGCGCAGATCCTGCTTGCTGCGGACGCCGTTGATGCCGGCCTCGGCGACGTCGCCCGTGGCGTGCGTGACGTTGCCGTTCTTGGCGGTGCCGCTCTTGATGCCGTGCAGCAGGCGGATGCCGCGCTTGGTCAGCTGGCTCTCGACCAGCGCCACCTCGGAGCCTCCGTAGTAGACCACGAAGTAGACGCGGTTGCTGTTGATCTGGGCGTTGATCAGCTCGGCCTTCTCGGACCCGCTGGCCACCGTGAGCGTGAAGCGGTTGTTGGTCTCGGTCTTCGGCATCACGACCGCGTTGGCGTGGCCGTCGACGGGGCCGGCGACGAACTTCACCTCGGCGATCGACTTGCTGCCGACCGTCAGCGTCGCGGGCGAGCTGTCGGGCGTGGCGTTGATGAACTGGATGTAGGCGCCACCGTCGATGCTCGGGCGGTCGTCCGCAGCGGCGCAGTCGCCGGCGTCGATCTGGGCGTTGGAGCACTTGTCGGCCTTGTCGTAGGCGATGACGTTGCCCGCCTTGGTGCCGATGACGAGGGTGTTGAAGTTGTCGCTGTAGGACGCCTCGCCCGACGAGAGCACGGACTCGTGGGTGCAGTCTGCGTTCGACGCACACTTGCGCTGACCGAAGAGGTCACCGGCGCTCTGGAAGCCGCTGACCTTGTCCTGGGCCCAGGTCTCCTCCCAGAAGAACAGCCAGGACACGGTCTCCTTGAAGACGTCGGACCAGTTGTCGGCGACCTTGTAGATCGCCGGGAGGCTGTTCTTCGGGTGGCCGGCCGAGATGTGGTAGATGATCGGCTTCAAGCCGCGCTCGCGGTACGGGACGCTCTTCTTGACGGCGCAGCGACCGGCGACGAACCAGTCGGGCTGATCACAGACGGCGGGCGCCTCGCAGTCGGCGTTGCTCTTGCACGCGATGTCCTTGCCGTTCTCGCCGACCAGCGGCTGGAGCTCGACCGACTTCTGCCAGAGGTTCCAGATCTGCGCCTTGTAGTCCTGACCGCGGTAGGTCAGGCCGTACTCGGGGTCGTAGGTGTGGCGCTCGGAGAGGAAGAAGCCGAACCGCTCGGCGTCGGGCTCGTTGTGGTAGTTGCGGATCTCGAAGTCGTTGACGACCTTCGGATCGGCGCGGCGGAACGAGATACGCACGTCGAAGGCGGCACCCGAGCAGTCACCCGCGGCGAGCGAGTAGGTCGAGCAGGATCCGGTCGACATCGGCTGGCCGAACAGGCGGCGCGTGAAGTGGAAGTACCCGTCCTCCATGAGGAAGCGGTTCGGGTTCTCCTGCTCGTGCTCCTGCGGGTAGTAGTCGACCGGCGAGTACGACATCGAGCCCTGCGGGAACAGGATCTCGGTGAACTGGTTCGCCATCCAGTTGACGCGCATGTACTTGCGCTTCCACCAGGGGCGGTCGGTCGTGTTCTCGACGATCACGTTCGACTGCGCGCCGGTCGACGGGCTGTAGTCGCGCTGGATGTCGAAGTGCGCGGTGATCGGGTACACCGCCACGGGGTTGCCCGCGAGCAGTTCGATGAACTCGTCCTCGTGACCCTCGATCCAATAGGTCCGGAACTTGCGCCGGTGCCACTGCTTGTCGCCGTCACGCACGGTCTCGGTGACCGGGAAGACGACCAGCTGATTCTCTTGGATGTCGAACATCACCTTGCCGCCGGTGCCGCCGAAGTTCGTCTGTCCGACGAAACCGAAGCCGGCCGAGGCAGGGATGTCGGTCACGACCGCCATCCGGTACCAGACGCCATAGAAGTCGGACTTCGTCAGGGCGTTGGCTTGGGTGCGATCGATCTCGCCGATCTGCTCCGCGCAACCGGCGAAGAGCAGCAAGGCTGCGATGATGGCGAGAAAACGGGCGGGCTTCATCTTGGAGCCTCCTAATGGCACGACGAAACAAGGGTCGGAGCCGACAACCGCCTAGAACGAGCGGGTGAACGACAGGCCGAGCGAAGAGATGTTGTCCGAGGTCGAGCGAAAATCGTAGAACGGGAAGCGCAACGTGGAGTTGTCCGCCGACCACGGCTGCGAGAACGTGGACACCGAGAGGCTGGCGAACCAGCTGCCCGGAAGCACGTAGTTGGCGCTGATCGAGCCGAACTGCAGGTCCAGGCGACCGCGACCGGCCTTGGCGTGCTGGCTCGACAGATCGTCCAGCGGGGCGTCGTAGTAGCGGTACTGGTGGATCAGGAAATAGAAGACCTGAAACGAGAGTTCTTCGGTCACCGCGATGTTGGCGATGAGCGCATTGCGGATGGCAAAGGAGATGTTCTGTTGGCCAGCTGCGACCTGGTTTTCGCCCACCGCCTCGGCGCCGCCCTCGCGCGCGATCGCGGTCGGCGAGCCCGGCTCGAAGGTGACGATCGGGTTGGCGTACTCGTGGATGTTCTTCTGGAATCGAGGCTGGTAGGTCAGGCTGACGCGGCCCCACGACTTGGTGAAGTTCGCGGCGCCGATCAGGTTCAAGCGCCGGGTCTGGAACTGCGCAGCCTTGCTCGTCGGGAAGCCGATGATGCCGAGGAAGCTGACGCGGATGTCGCCCGGAAGCGTGAGCGGCTTGCCCGCGCCGCCCGAGGTCACGAGCGTCGGGTTGACGGCCGCCGCGGCCGCGAGCGCCTTCTTCTTCTCTTCCGAGAGCTCTTGCTTGGGCGAGTCGTCCTTGACCATCGGCGACCACGACGCGATCAGCAGCAGGTCGTCGAAGTTGGAGTTGCGCAGGCGCGGCGCGAACGGGTCTTCCGCGAAGTCCTTGAGCGTCTTGTTGAGGTTGCCGCTGAGCATCAGGGTCAGACCCGGGGCCGGACGGTAGTTGATCAGCAGGTTCAGCGACGAGGAGATGCTGGTGCGGTTGCCTTCGCCGGCCACGAACGTGCCCGCTCCGGCGGCGGCGCTCAACGAGACCAGGCCGCCGATCGGCCACGTCTTGGGCGGAGCCTTGGTGACCGAGGCCTGGGCGACGGCGTTGCCCGCGCAGAGGCCGGTCGCGGCGGCCAGCGCCAGGACGACAGTCGACGCACGAAGCGCCATTCGCATCCAGGTCCGTCCGTGTTGGCGTGATGCTCGCATGGTGTCCCTTCCGTCTCGGCCGCGGCCGTTTCGGGGCCCGGCCGCCCCCAAACGCCGTGGAAGCCCACGGCCCGGAGCGCCAATCTACCTGATAAGACACCGGAATCTCGCGCTGAACGCGGCACACCCGGCGCAGGAAGGCGCAGACCCTAGCACGGGCTTCCTCCCGCCCGCAAGCGAAGGAGTCCCCCTGCCAGGGGCGGACCATACCATGACTTTTTGCTTGTCAACGCAGGTGCCGGCAGGCCTGGGCGTTGCATCGCTGCAATGCATGACGGCGGGTCTGCGAGACGCCTGCGTCGGCCGCGCCGAGGCAGGCCGCAGGTGAAGGTCCGTGAGCGGCCACGATGACGAGCGCTCGGCCGGCCAGAACCGCGCGTTCGCGGCTTCGCAGCGCGTCGACGCTGTGCTAGGCTCGACGCGAGGATTGCGGCCAGGCCCTCGCGGCCCCCCCTTGCGCGCCTGGACCGACCGCAACCAGCCCGAACGAGGAGTCGAGCGATGCGCTTTACTTGCCCCGCCTGCAGCAAATCCTATCGCCTGTCCCGAGAGCACCTCGGTCCGTCAGGTGGCGCCAAGATCAAGTGCCCCAACTGCCAGGCGGTCGTCCGCGTCCACGCGGGTCCCGATGGCGAGCTGCAGGCGCAGCTGTCGGGTTCCGGCGCGTTCTCGCCCGAGGCCGTGGCGCCCGCGGCGAACGCAGCGGCTGCGGCACGCGCGGCGGCGCCAGCGCCGGCCCCGGCCCAGCCGGCGGCGCGCAAGACGGGTGACGTCGCGTCGAGCGCGCCGATCTGGCACGTGGCCGTCGGCAAGTCGGCCCAAGGCCCGATGACGATCGCGCAGATCCAGGCGTTGGTCGACAAGGGCGACATCACGGTCGAGGCGCTCGGCTGGCGCAAGGGCATGGCCAACTGGACCAAGATCAGCGAGATCGACGAACTGCGTGGCCATGTGCGCGCGGCGCTCAGCGGGCCGAAGGTCGATCCCGCCGGCCAGGATCACTCGGGCAACGCGCCGACGGTGATGCAGGACGTCGTCAACGTCGACGAGCCGGCCGAGTCGCCATCGGACTTCTACAAGGCCAGCACCTTGCGCCCGGATCGCGCCCAAGGCCAGGGCGGAGGCGGTCTGCCGCGCACCACGGCCGCTCAGCCCGCGGCGCGCCAGGCTCCGGCGCCAGCGGCGCCTGCGGCGCGTCCAGCGCAGCCACAGGCGTCGGCCCGGGCCGCGCAGGCCCAGCCGGCGCAGCCCAACGCGCGCACGTCGCAGGCCCAGGCGGCCCAGCCAGCTGCCCGCCCTGCCCCGGCCCAACCCGCGGCGCGCGGCGCCGAGCCTCCGGCCAAGCCAGCGCTGCAAGCGTCGGCGCCGGCGAAGGCCGCAGCACCAGCCCCGGTGCAGCAGAGCCACGAGGCCGCGAGCTTCTTCTCCAACAACGACTCGCTCGGCGACATCGAGCTCGACCTGCCCGATCCGAACAAGCACAAGCCGACCAAGGAGGAGTACCAGAACCTGCTGCAGGAGTTCTCGGTGATGTTCCGCCTCGACAAGCGCAGCAAGCGCCAGAAGGCGGGCATCGCGATCGTGCTGACGACGCTGCTGGTGGGCGTCGTGGCGTTCGGCGTGATCCTCTACATCCAGGGCGAGAAGCGGCAGTCGCTGATCCGCGACAGCAAGACGATCCTCGCGGTGTTCAGCCTGCCCTACAACAACAGCGTCACCATCAACCTGTCGCGCGAGGCCGAAGAAGAGGCCGAGAAGACGGGCCAGAAGGTCGAGAACGCCCCCGCCGGCACGCGCACGACCTCGGCGCTGGCCGACAAGCTGCGCAAGGTGATCAAGACCGAGCGGATCAAGGTCGCCAGCAGCGGCAGCCGGCCCAAGCAGGTCGCCCAGGCCAACGTCGGCGCCGGCTCGACCACCGTGCGCCTGACCAAGGAGCAGCAGGAGGCGATGGAGGCGGCGCGCAAGGAGGCCCTGGCCAGCGCGCTCGGCTCGGTCGGCGGCAAGAGCGAGAAGGTCATCGGCGTCAAGACGGCGACGACGCAGGTCACCACGGCGCAGCTGCGCGGCCTCTGCGGCAACAAGGTGCCGTCGCTGCGCGGCTGCGGCGAGAAGGCCGGCGCGGGCGGCTTCACCGCGGTCGTCACCATCGGCATGGACGGCGGCGTCGAGAAGGTCGACGCCCTGGTCGGTGGCAGCCGCGACGCCGGTGTCTCGAGCTGCGCCAAGGGCGTGTTCGGCCGCGTCAACTACGGCTCGCAGGACAGCCCGACCACCTACCGCTGCGAGGTCAACTAGGCGGTCCGCCCCGTGGCACCGAATCCCGAGGCCCGCTGCCGCGTCCCACAAGACGCCGGCGACGCCCGCCGAAGAGAGGTCCCCATGTCGAGCGCACTCCCCGAACGGCCAGCACGCCGGCGCGCCAGCGCCATCGGTGCGGCCGCGTTGGTGGCCTTCGCCGTCTGCTCCCTGCTCGCTTCGCTGGCGCTGGGGCAGGAGAGCAAGACCCAGAAGCAGATCCTCGGCTTCACCAAGGATCAGAAGCAGATGCTGGTGAAGATGGACGACATCAACACCGGCCTGTCGCTGCGCCTGTACGACGTCGAGACCGGCCTGCCCGCGACCAAATCCAAGCTCGTCGAGTACACCCGGGGCGAGGAGGTCGCGACGGTCAAGGCGGCGAAGAAGCGCTTCAAGATCGTCGATGACGGCATCGAGTCGATGAAGAACGCCGACGAGACGATCGCGTTCTTCGGCGTCGAGAAGGGCGAGAACCTCGTCGTCGCGGCGACCGACTACAAGCGCCTGGGCAAGGTCATGGCCGTGCCGCTCAAGTTCGACCCCGAGACCAAGGAGAAGGCGGCGGCGCGGCTCAAGACCATCGCCTGGACGACCGACCGCAAGACCATGGTCCTGGTGGTGAACCAGAAGATCAAGGGGCAGTTCATCTACGAGAAGGACTACTTCCATTGGGTGACGCCAGACCAGCGCAAGATCCAATGGGTCGAGCCCGAAGAGAAGAAGGAAGAGAAGAAAGAGGAGAAGAAGGAAGACAAGGGTTGGTGGCCCTTCTGAAACCCGACGCCGCCAAGACCTCGGCTGCCGGGTCCTCCACACCGCCCCGCCCCGCGAGCAACCTACACCTGCTCCGCAGGTTCTGGCCCTACGCCCGCGCCGATTGGCGCTGGCTCATCGCCGGCCTGACCGCCGTGCCGCTGATGAGCCTGACCGGCCTCGCCCAGCCCTGGCTGCTGAAGGAGGCGATCGACGGCCCGATCGCGCACGGCGGCAGCCAGCCCGACGGCACGAGCCTGACGCAGATCTCGCTGCTCTTCCTCGCTGCGGTCATCGGCGAATACGTCTTGCGCGGCGGGCAGCTCTACGCGCTGCAGCTGGTCGGCTACCGCGCGCTCGAGCGGATGCGCCGCGATGTCTTCGCCTCGATCCTCGGCCAGGGCATGGGCTTCTTCGACCGGCGCTCGACCGGGACGCTGCTGTCGCGGTCGACCAACGACGTCGAGGCGCTCGGCGAGGTCCTGGCGTTCGGCATGGTCGGCATCGTCGGCGACGTCGTCGACATCGTCGCGATCTTGGGCGCCATGATGGTGCTCGACGTGCACCTGACCTGGATGAGCCTGCTGGTCGCGCCGCTGGTCGTGTTGCTCGTCAACCGCTTCCGTGCCGGGCTGCGCCATTGGTCGAGCGAGATCCGCGTCGCCAACGCGGCGTCGGCGGGCTTCTTCTCGGAGGCGCTGGCCGGCCGGGCGATCGTGCAGCAGCACGGCCGCGAGGCGCAGACGCTGCACGAGTACCGCGGCCTGAACTACCGCTACCTCAAGGCCTACCACCGGGCGAATTGGTACGACGCCTCGCTCTACGCGGTCATGGACGGCGTCGCCGGGCTGGCCGTGGCGGCGCTGATCTGGTTCGGCGCCGGGCGCACGCTGCAAGGCGCCGTCAGCCTCGGCTTGCTGGTGGCGTTCATCCAATACATCCAGCGCCTGTTCGTGCCGATCCGCGAGCTCTCCGGCAAGGTCGCGACGATCGAGCGTGCCCTGGCCTCGCTGGAGCGGATCTTCGAGCTGCTCGACGTCGACGAGCGCGTCCGCGACGGCGACCAGGCGCCGACACCCGTGCGTGGCGCGCTGCGCTTGCAGGGGCTCACGTTCGGCTACCGTGAGGGCGATCCGCCGGTCCTGCGCGACGTGGACCTCGACGTCGCCCCGGGCGAGGTCGTGGCGCTCGTCGGCCCGACCGGCTCGGGCAAGTCGACGGTGGCCAAGCTGCTCTGCCGCCTCTACGACGCCCCGCTCGGCAGCGTGACGATCGACGGCGTGGCGATCGAGCGATGGCGCCGCGACGCGCTGCGTGCCGCGATCGGCGTGGTCAGCCAGGATGTCGTCGTGTTCTCGGGCACCATGCGCGACAACGTCAGCCTGGGCCGCGCCGATCTCAGCGACGAGGCTATCCTGCGCGCCCTGGCCGAGGCGCGCCTGGCCGACAGGGTCGCCCGCATGGGCGGCCTCGACGCCAAGATCGCAGAACACGGCTCGAACCTCTCGGCCGGCGAGCGGCAGCTGCTGTCGATCGCGCGGATCTTGGCGCGCAACGCGCCGATCGTGGTGCTGGACGAGGCGACCGCCAACGTCGATCCGATGACGGAGCGCGACGTCAGCGCCGCCATCGGCAGGGTGCTCGAGGGCCGGACGGTGCTCGTCATCGCGCACCGGCTGTCGACGATCCGCCGCGCCGATCGCATCGTCGTGCTCGATCGCGGCGCCGTCGCCGAACAAGGCAGCCACGACGAGCTCGTCGCCGCCGGCGGCATCTACGCCCACCTCGTCGCCACGTCCCTGGGGTTGCGTGACGCCGCGCCGGAGCCCGCGGTCGCGGGCGCCGCCTGACCCCGAGCACGCCGCATGGGACGCGGCAGGCCAGCGTCACGCCAGCAACGCCCTACCCCGACCCGTTGACGCCGAACCGACCTTCGGCTTGGATCGCGCGCCGCCGACGGCGACAGGAGAACTGACACCATGGCCCCTCCCACCATCGAAGCGCGCACCCTCAAGGGCTTCCGCGACCAGCTGCCGGCCGAGATGGGCCCGCGCCGCGACATGATCCGCAAGGTCGAGGCGGTGTTCACGCGCCACGGCTTCGCGCCGATCGAGACGCCCGCGCTCGAATACGCCGAGATCCTGACCGGCAAATACGGCGACGAGGGCGACAAGCTGCTCTACCAGTTCGACGACAACGGCGGCCGCCGCGTGGCGATGCGCTACGACCTGACGGTGCCGCTGGCCCGCTTCTTCGCCCAGCACCAATCGGCGCTGCCGACGCCGTTCCGTCGCTACCACATCGGCCCGGTCTGGCGCGCCGACAAGCCGCAGCGCGGCCGCTTCCGCGAGTTCGTCCAATGCGACGCCGACCTGGTCGGCCACAACTCGGCCATCGCCGACGCCGAGGTGCTGGTCGTCGGCCTCGAGGTGCTGCGCGCGCTCGGCGTCGAGGACGCGCGCATCCACGTCAACCACCGCTGGATCCTCACGGGCTTGATCAAGGCCGCCGGCGTGGCCGAGGACGACGCGCCGAGCGTGATCCGCGCCGTCGACAAGCTCGACAAGATCGGGCCCGCTGGCGTCGCGGCCGAGATCGTGCGCGTCGTCGGCACCAGCGAGCAGGTGGCCGAGACGGTCCTCGCGACCTTCGCCGAGGCGGTGGATCTCGACGCGCTCGACGCGATCTTCGCCCGCGCCGCGCTCGATCCCGAGGTCTACGGCAACGCCGCCGGACGCCTGCGCCAGGTGCTCGGCCTCGTCACCGCCGCCGGCCACCCGGGCAAGGTCGTCTTCGACGCGAGCATCGCCCGCGGCCTGGACTACTACACGGGCATCATCTACGAGACGCGGCTGACCGATCCGCGCGTCGCCACGATCGGCGCCGTCATGAGCGGAGGCCGCTACGACGGGCTGATCGGCATGTTCGGCAAGACGCAGCAGCCCGCCGTCGGCATCAGCCTGGGCCTCGATCGCCTGCTCGCCGCGCTGCGCGAGCTCGGCCTCGCCAGCGACGGCCGCTTCGGCGCCGACGTCTTTGTCGCGATGTTCGGCGAGGATGACGCCGAGGTCGCGATGCAGCTGGCGACGACCCTGCGCCGGGCCGGGATCGGCGTCGAGCTCGCGACCAAGGGCGGCAAGCTCGGCAAGCAGTTCGAGGCGGCCGACAAGCGCGGCTGCACCTTCGCCCTGGTGGTGGGTCCCGACGATCGCGCGCGCGGCGAGGTCACGGTCAAGCACCTGCGCATCGGCGAGCAGCGAACCGTCGCGATGGGCGATGTCGTCGAGACCGTCCTGGCCATGCAGAGCGTCTGAGCTGGCATGCGGCGCGCTTGACCCCTTGCGCCGAGGCGGGAGAACGTAGCGCCATGCACGACGCCCGAGCCCAGCGCCATCGTCCGCAGCGCCCCCTGGTGGGCCGGTTGGCGGTGTGGTCGGCGCTCGCGGCGCTGGTGGCGGCGTGCGGCCCTGCGGCGACCCAGGTCGTCGAGCTCAAGCCGGTCGAGATCAAGGCCCGCGACGGCCGGGACGGCAAGCGCGCGTTCGTCCGCGACTTCCAGGTGCTGTACGACGAAGCGATGGGCCACTACGACGCCGGGCGCTGGCGCGAGGCGGTCGACGTCTTCGAGATCCTGGCCGCCGAGTTCCCCGAGCACGACGGCTCGGGCGCCGCGGCCTTCAACTGCGGCCTCGCCTGGCTGCGACTCGGCGATCCGGCCGCGGCGGCGGCCCGCTTTCGCGACGCGATCCGCCACGGCCAGGGCAGCCGCGACGCGCGCGACGCGGTGTTCCTGCTCGCCGAGGCGCTGACGATCGGCGGCCGCCACGCCCAGGCCGCAGCGGTCTACAACGCGGCGCTGCACGATCCAGAGGTCCAGCGCATCATGGGCGGCCCGCTCGGCCTGCTCGATCGGCTCGAGGCCAGCGCCAAGCGCGGCTTCGCGCTCAAGGCCGCCGGCAAGCCGCACGCCGCCGATCGCGCGCTGCGCGAGGTCGAGCGCATCTACGAGGACAACCGCGCGATCCGCCTGGTCGAAGACAGCGAGTGGGTCGTGCGCAGCTACTACGAGCGCGGCGAGATCTACCGCGAGCTCTTCGAGAGCATCCGCTTCCGCTTGCCGGTCGAGCGGATGCAGCGCGACCTCGAAGACAAGGCCAACCTCTTCCTCAAGGGCCAGGCGGCGTACTTCCGCGCCGTGCGGCTGCACCACCGCAAGTGGTCGCTGGCCGCGGGCTACCGCATCGGCGGCCTGTATTCGCGCCTGATCGATGATATCTACGCCGCCGAGGTGCCGGCCGATCTCGACGCCAACATGCTCGAGGTCTACCGCGAGGAGCTGTTCAAGCACACCGGCCACCTGGCCAAGCGGGCCGTGACGGTGTTGCGCAAGAACATCGAGCTCGCCGAGCGGATGGGCGTCGGCGGCGACTGGGTCGACAAGAGCCGGGCCGAGATGGAGCGGATGGAGAAGCTGCTCAAGCGCGAAGAGAAGCGGATCCAGACCAAGCAACCCCCGGCGACGCCAGCGAGCCGCCCCGAGGAGACGAGGCCGCGATGAGCCAAGACACCCTGCGCTACATCCGCCACGACACCACGCGGCGCTCCGGCCAAGGCCGCAAGCTGCGCGACGACGCCCTCGGCGCCAAGGTCGTCACGCTCGATCAGCAGCCGAACGTCGCGACGGTGCGGGCGATCCTGCTCGGCGTCGCCTGCGATCGCGGCGTCGGCATCGGCGGGGGCCGGATCGGCGCGGCGGACGGCCCGCAGCGCTTCCGCGACGCCTTCTTTCGCCTGATGGCGCCCGAAGGCTGGCAGGCCGGCTCGTTGCTCGACGCTGGCGACCTGCTCAGCGCCGGCCGCACCGACGAGACGCACGCCCGCCTGTCCGAGGTGATCGACGTGTTGACCGGCCGCTTCCCCCAGGCGCGGCTGGTCGTCGCCGGTGGCGGTCACGACGCGGTCTACGGCGAGATGCTGGGCGTCGCGCGACGACGCAGGCGTGACCACCAGGCTGCGCGTCTCGGCCTGGTGGTGGTCGACGCCCAGCCCGACGCTTCCAGCCACGACGGCGAGCCGCACGACCATACGGCGCTGCGCCGCCTGCTGCGGGAGCCGGCCGCTGCGCTCGCTGGCGACGACGTGCTGCTCGTCGGGCTGCAGACCGCGCATGCCGCCAGCGGCCAGGTCGCGTTCCTGCGCAGCCAGGGCGTGCGCCTGGTGCCGTTCGCCGATCCCCTTGCCGCGGACCTGCCCGATCTTGCGGTCGAGCTGGCCAGCCGGGTCGACGCGTTGACGCTCTCGATCGACCTCGGCGCGTTCGCCCAGAGCGTCGCCCCCGGCGTCAGCGAGCCGGTGGCGTTCGGCGTCGATCCCGACGTCGTCCTGGCAGCAGCGGCACGTCTGGGCGCGGCGGATCGGCCGGGATCGTGCGGCATCTGGGGCCTGAACCCACGCTTCGATCGCGACGGGGCGACGGCACGACTGGCCGCGCGGCTGGCCTGGGCCTATTGCGCCGGCGCCTGCTGAGGCTCCACCGCGGCCGAAGCCATGACAGCGCTGCTCAATGCGGCAGGACGGTCGGCTCGGCGAGGATGCCCAGATCGGCGAGCGCGTAGGCCCGGGGCTCGCGCATGAAGGCGTCGCGATCGTCGAGCACCAGGGCGGCGCGCAGCGCGTCATCGATCGTGTCGACGAAGCGGATCTCGATGCCGTCCTGCACCTCTTGCGGGATGTCCTCGAGGTGGCGGCGGTTCTCCTCGGGCGCCAGGGCCAGGCGCAGGCCGGCGCGATGCGCGGCGATGACCTTCTCCTTGAGCCCGCCGATCGGCAGCACGCGGCCGCGCAGCGTGATCTCGCCGGTCATCGCGACGTCGTGGTGCACCGGCAGGCCGGTCAGCGCGGAGACGAGCCCGGTCGCGATCGCCACGCCCGCGGAGGGGCCGTCCTTGCTCGTCGCGCCCTCGGGGAAGTGCACGTGCACGTCGATCTTCTGGTAGAAGTTGCGGTCGAGGCCGAGCGTGCCGGCGCGGCTGCGTACGTAGCTCATCGCCGCCTGCACCGACTCCTGCATCACGTCGCCGAGCTTGCCGGTGAACGTCAGCCGGCCGCTGCCCGGCACGACCGAGACCTCGACGTCGAGCAGATCGCCGCCGACCGAGGTGACGGCGAGGCCGTTGACCGTGCCGACGCGGTCGACGCCGTCGGCGCGCTTGTCGCGGAAGCGCTCGGCGCCGAGCAGCGTGCGCACCTTGTCGCCGTCGACCGTGGCGCGCTTGCGCTTCTTCTTGCTCTCGAGGTGCTCGGTCACGAGCTTGCGACAGACCGCGCCGATCTGGCGCTCGAGGCTGCGCACGCCCGCCTCGCGGGTGTAGGCGCGCACCAGCAGCTGCAGCGCCTCGGGCTCGAAGCTGACCTGGTTCTTGCCCAGGCCGTTCTCCTCGAGCTGCCGCGGCACCAGGTACGAGCGCGCGATCGCGAGCTTCTCGGGCTCGGTGTAGCCGCCGAGCTCGATGATCTCGAGGCGATCGGTCAGCGGCACGGGGATGTTCTGCAAGAAGTTCGCGGTCGCGATGAACAGCACCTTCGACAGGTCGTAGTCGAGGTCGAGGTAGTGGTCGACGAACGCCTGGTTCTGCTCGGGGTCGAGCACCTCGAGCAGCGCCGAGCTCGGATCGCCGCGGAAGTCCATCGACATCTTGTCGATCTCGTCCAGCAGGATCACGGGGTTCGACGTGCCGGCCTTCTTGAGCGCGTGGATGATCTTGCCCGGCAGCGCGCCGACGTAGGTGCGGCGGTGACCGCGGATCTCGGCCTCGTCGCGCACGCCGCCCAGGCTGATGCGCACGAACTTGCGCCCGGTGGCGCGCGCCACGGACTTCGCCAGGCTGGTCTTGCCCACGCCGGGCGGTCCGGCGAGGCAGAGGATCGGCCCACGGCCGAGGCCCCCGGTCATCTTCTGCACCGCGAGGTACTCGAGGATGCGTTGCTTGGGCTTCTCGAGGCCGAAGTGGTCCGCCTCCAGGATGGCGCGGGCCTTGGACACGTCGAGCACGTCCTTGCTCGTCTCGGCCCACGGCAGCGCCAGGACCCAGTCGACGTAGCTGCGGATCACGCCCGCCTCGGCCGACATCGGGTTCATCATCTTGAGCTTGCGGAACTCGCGATCGACCCGGACCCGCGCCTCGTCGGGCAGCTGCTTCTCTTGGATCTCGCGGGCGAGCTCCTCGAGCTCGTTCTTGAACTCGTCGCCCTCGCCGCCCTCGGCCGCCTCGTTCGGGGCGGACTGCGAGGTCTGGCCGCCGCCGACCTTCTTGCGCAGGCGTTTCTCGACCTGCGCGACCTCGGTCTCGGCCTCGATCAGCTCGAGCAGCCGGCCCAAGCGCGCGCCGATCTCGCTGATCGCCAGGATCTGCTGACGATCGGGGATCTTCAGCGCGAGGTGCACCGTCGCCATGTCGGCGAGCTGGCCCGGATCTTCGATGGCCACGACCGTCTGGACGATCTCGCCAGGGATGCGCTGCTGCACGCCGGCGAAGGCCTGGAACGCGGTGCGGACGCGGCCGGCGAGGTCGAACACGGCCTCGGCGTCGGCGGTCGTCTCGGGCAGGATCTGGACGCGGGCGCGCAGGTGCGGGCCGTCCTCGAGCAGCTCGAGCAGGCGCACGCGCTGGCGGCCCTCGACGCTGACGCGCACGGTCTCGTCGGGCAGCTTGAGCGCGTGCGTCACCGCCGCCAGGGTGCCGACGTCGTAGAGATCGCGGGCGTTGGGCTCGTTGGTGCGCGCGTTGACCTGCGCGACCAGGACCACGCCGCGATCCTCGCGGTCGAGCGCCTCTTGCAGCGCAGCCAGCGAGCGCTCGCGCCCGACAAAGAGCGGAGCTGCCATGTGCGGGAACACGATCATCCCACGCAGGGGCAGGACCGGGAGTTCGAGGATCTCGTCTGGCTGTGCCATGGCTTGCTCCGAGCGCGTGATCCCGCGCCATCGCGGGGAACGACGCACCGCAGCACCACGAAAGGACGTTTCGGCCGAGGCGCCAGGGGGCCCGGCGCAGCAACCGTCGCGATCAGGCCGTCTGCGCCTCGGCCTTCAGCCCGACCAACGGGTATTTGCCATGCGTGACGGTGTCTTCGTCGATCACGACCTCTTCGACGTTGTCGCGGCCGGGCAGGTCGTACATCACCTCGAGCATCGCGCTCTCCATGATGGCGCGCAGGCCGCGGGCGCCGGTCTTGAGCTCGATCGCCTTGCGGGCCGCGGCGCGCATCGCGTCGGGCGTGAACTTCAGGTCGATCCCGTCGATCTCGAACAGCCGAGCGTACTGGCGCGTCAACGCGTTCTTCGGCTTGACCAGGATCTCGACCAGGGCCTCTTCGTCGAGCTCGGTCAGCGCCGCGATCACCGGCAGGCGGCCGACGAACTCGGGGATCAGGCCGAACTTGAGCAGGTCCTCGGGCTGCACCTGGGCAAAGAGGGCGCTCAGATCGTGCTGCGTCTCGGCCTCGTTCTCCTTGCCGAAGCCGATCGTCTTCTTGCCGACGCGACGCTCGACGATCTTCTCCAGGCCGGCGAACGCGCCACCGCAGATGAAGAGGATGTTCGTCGTGTCGATCTGGATGAACTCCTGCTGCGGATGCTTGCGCCCGCCCTTCGGCGGCACGTTGGCGACCGTGCCCTCGAGGATCTTGAGCAGGGCCTGCTGCACGCCCTCGCCCGAGACGTCGCGTGTGATGCTCGGGTTCTCGGACTTGCGCGTGATCTTGTCGACCTCGTCGATGTAGACGATGCCGCGCATCGCGGCGTCGACGTCGTGGTCGGCGGCCTCGAGCAGGCGGACGATGATGTTCTCGACGTCCTCGCCGACGTAGCCGGCCTCGGTCAGCGTGGTCGCGTCGACGATCGTGAACGGCACCTTCAGCACGCGCGCCAGCGTCTGCGCCAACAGCGTCTTGCCCGAGCCCGTCGGGCCCATCAGCAGCACGTTCGACTTCTGCAGCTCGACATCGCCGCGCTTGCCGCCGCGGAAGTCGATGCGCTTGTAGTGGTTGTAGACCGCGACCGAGAGCACCTTCTTCGCCGCGTCCTGGCCGATGACGTAGTCATCGAGGATCTTGCGCAGCTCTTTGGGCTTCGGCACGGACGTCAGCGCCGGGGCGCGATCGTCACGGTCGACCTCTTCGGCGATGATGTCGTTGCATAGCGAGATGCACTCGTCGCAGATGTAGACCGATGGGCCCGCAATCAGCTTCTTCACTTCTTTCTGGCTCTTCCCGCAGAAAGAACAGCTGAGGTTGCTCGCGTCACGGCGCCGATCGCTCATCCTTCACCATCCCATGCCCACCGGCCGCGCTTGGGGACGCAGCGGGGGCGGAGTCTCAACCCTGCGGTGGCCGCGAGGGCCTTGCCACGATAGTACGAATCGCGGCGGGCGCGCGTCAAAAACTCAACGCGCTCAGCCGGCGTTTTTCTCGCGCCGGACGACCGAGTCGATGACACCGTAAGCGACCGCCTGATCCGCGCTGAGATAGAAGTCGCGGTCGGTGTCGGATTTGATCGTGTCGATGGTCTGGCCGGTGTGCTTGGCCACGATCTCGGTCATCAGCCCCTTGATGTGCAGCATCTCGCGGGCGGCGATGTCGATGTCGGAGACCTGACCCGAGAAGCCGCCGAGCGGCTGGTGCAGCATCACGCGCGCATGCGGCAGGGCGAAGCGACGCCCGGGCGCGCCGGCCGCGAGCAGCACGGCCCCCATCGACGCCGCCTGGCCGATGCAGATCGTCGACACGGGGGCCGAGACGTACTGCATCGTGTCGTAGATCGCGAGGCCCGCCGACACCGACCCGCCGGGCGAGTTGATGTAGAGCGAGATCTCCTTCTTCGGATCCTCGCTGTCGAGCACGAGCAGCTGCGCGATGATCGAATTCGCAAGCGCGTCGCTCACCTCGGTGCCGAGGAAGATGATGCGATCGCGGAGCAGACGGGAGTAGATCCCCCACTCGCGCTCACCGCGTGGCGTCGTCTCGATGACGGTCGGGATCACCCAGGACATCTGCTTGCCTCCGTGCCGGCGTGGCGCCGACGTCGAACAACGCCGCAGCGGGCGCCAGGATTCCCGCCCCGATGCCGGCGTCGCTGCGTCCCCGCGGGGACGGCGGCCGCTCGCTCAGACCGCGCCAACGTCGCGGGTGCCGTGGCCGTGGTGGCTGTGATCGTGGGTCGGATCGTCGCACTCGCCGTGATCATGGTCATGATCGTGGTCATGATCGTGGTCATGATCGTGGCCATGGTGGTGGTCGTGGCCGCTGTGATCGTGGCCGTCGTCGACCTCGGCCATCTCGGCCGCCGGCTGACGATCACGCCAGGTCACGGTCTCGCCGTCGGCCCAGGTCATCTTGGCGCCGATGGCGTCGAGCACGGCCTCTTCGGCCATGCGGTCCTTGATCGACCGGCGGGCGTCGGCGCCGGCGAAGTCCGAGCGGATCCGGTCGGCCATCTCGGGCATCTCGAGCGTCAGCCGCTCGATGCGGCCGTCGATGTCGGCGTCGCTGATCTCGACCGGCTGCTGGGCGAGCAGCTTGTCGAGCGCCAGGGCGCGGCGAACCGCCACGGTGGCCTCGCCGCGCATCTGCTCACGCAGCATGTCCATCAGTCGCGACATCGAGGGCTTGCTGAGGTCGATGCCACCGAACATCCGCTTGGCGCGCCAGACGATCTCGCGGTCGATCAGCGTCTCGGGCGCCTCGATGGTCGACGAGCGCAGCAGGTGGTCGAGCACCGCCTCGCGCTTGCGGTCGGCGTTGGCCGTCTCGATCTTCTTGCCGAGCGCGGCGGCCTCGCGGGCGCGCAGGGCGTCGGCGTCGGCGCAGTTCTCCGCGCCGAGCACGGCCTCGATGGCCGGGCGGACGCGACGGCGGACGCTGACGACGCGGCCCGCGATCTGGGCCGTCTTGCCGGCCAGCGGCGAGACTTCGTCGGCCGGGACCTCGACCTCGCCCTCGAGCGCGTCACCCGGGCGCTTGCCCAGGCCGAGCGCCGAGAGCCATGCGGCGCCGCCGCCGATGACGACGCGACGCTCGGTCTCGTCGGTGGTGGTGCCGTCGGCCGTCAGGGTGAAGGCGAAGGTGACGACGTCCTGGTCGACGGCGGCGTCGTCGACGTCCTGGGCCGCGGCGTGGCGCTCGAGCACGGCCTGGACCTGCTCGTCGATGTCGGTGTCGTCGGCGACGATCCTGGTGATGCTCAGCTCGCCGCCGTCGAGGCCGCCGAGCTCGAAGTCCGGCACGACCTCGCAGACAAAGCGCAGGTCGAGCGGGGCGCCGCTGCGCAGCTCGCCGATCTCGGCCAGCTCGGGCGTGTCGAGCGGGCGCAGGCCGACCTTGTCGATCGCGGTGAAGAGGTGCGCGCGGACGAGCTTCTCGAGCACGTCGTCGCGGATCGCCAGGGCGAAGCGGCGCTCGAGCATCGCGCGGGGCGCCTTGCCAGGACGGAACCCGGGCAAACGCACCTTGGCGGCGATCTTGCGCACCACCGCGTCGTACGCGTTGGTGACCTCTGGGGCCGGAATCTGCAGGGTGAGCTGCCGCCGGGATGCGCCGAGCGCCTCGACCGAAACGTCCATGGAGTCCTCCGCGGCCCGCTGTGGGGCCAGGTTCGGGCCACGGCGGCGGTCGCGCCGTGACGCTCGAGGGTGCGAGAGGGGGGACTTGAACCCCCACGCCCAAGCGGGCGCCAGAACCTAAATCTGGTGCGTCTACCGATTCCGCCACTCTCGCGACGGGCGCGATGACGTCAGGCCCCGGTCAGCGCGCCGCGGCAGAGATGCACCGACCCCGGATCGCACGCTGCGTTGACCTGATAACACAAAGCCCCCGGCGCGAACGCCGAGGGCTCCGTGCGTTTCCCATCTGGTGACCCGGGAAGGACTCGAACCTTCAACCAGCGGATTAAGAGTCCGATGCTCTACCATTGAGCTACCGGGCCAGTCTGGGGGGAAACGATCCATCTCGCGAGCCAGCACGCCCGGCAGGATTCGAACCTGCGACCTACGGATTCGAAGTCCGGTGCTCTATCCAGCTGAGCTACGGGCGCGTCGTTCGCCTCGCCCGACCGCAGTCGTGCCGCGATCGGCTTGGCCCGGTGCTTGCTTGGAGCAAGGCGCGAGATGGGTCAACTGCGTTGGAAAGAGCCTGACCCGCATGAGTTGCACGGTCGGGGTGAGTGACGGGGATTGAACCCGCGACATCAGGAACCACAATCCTGCGCTCTACCAGCTGAGCTACACTCACCGACGGGCGACGAGGTGCCGCGCGGAGCGGCAACCGGGCGCGCATCGTACGCAGGGACGGATCGGTGTCAAGCCCTGCACGAGCGGATCCTGCGATCTCGATCCGCCCCCGCCGCAAGCGCGCGACGAGAAGAAAGTTCGCGGCCCGGGAATGGCGCGAGGCGGAGGTGCGTTCTACGTTGGAAGGGGTTGGCGCGCAGGGGCGCAGTCGATGCCAACCAGGGAGCCAAGGACATGTTGGAGCTGTTCCGCAAGCGCAGGGATCGGACGACCTTCGACCGCGAGGCCATGCCGCATCTCGACGCGCTCTACGCCTACGGCCTGCACCTCGCGCGCAACCGCGAGGACGCCGAAGACCTGCTGCAGGAGACCTACGTCAAGGCCCTGCGCAACTGGCACCGCTACGAAGAGGGCACCAACTGCCGCGCGTGGCTGTTCCGCATCATGACGAACACGTTCTACAACGTGGCGCGCAGCCGCAAGCGCCGGCCGCAGGTCGAGACCGACGCCCTGCCCGACGTCGAGATGCAGATCGCCGAGAGCTACGCCGACAGCGGCATCTACCGCCCGCTCGACGAGATCGTGCTCGACGGCCTGATGTCGCGCCACATGAAAGAGGCGCTCGACTCGCTGCCGGACGACTTCCGCACCGTGCTGCTGCTCGCCGACCTGCACGACTTCTCCTACAAGGAGATCGCCGAGGTCTGCGACTGCCCGGTCGGCACGGTGATGAGCCGCCTGTACCGGGCGCGCCGCGCCATGCAGCGCAAGCTGCTCGATCACGCGGTGCAGGAAGGCATCGTCGAGCGCCCCGAAGAGACCGACAACGGCGTCGTCCCGCTGGACGCGTTCCGCCTGCGAGGCAAGCGCAAGGCCGTGTAGTCGTGCTCGAACGGTGATGATCGACGTCCCGACCGAGGCAGTGAGCCCCGGGATGGGACCTGGATGCGGAGGATTCCCGTGAACTGCGACGAAGTGCAGAAATACGCCTTCACCTACCTCGACGGCGAGTTCGACGGCCGCGAGTCGGCGGAGTTCGATTGCCACCTGGCGGCCTGCACCGGCTGCCGGAGTCACGTCGAGCGCACCGCCGGCTTCCGCAACGCGTTGCGCCGCAACCTGTGTACCACGCGCGCCGAGGGGCCGACCCGGATCCGCGTGATGGCGCGTCTCGACGCCTGCGAGGTCCATGGCGGCTTCAACGCGCGCGTCCCGTTGGCGATGGCCGCGGTGCTGCTGCTCGCGGTGGGTGGATGGCGTGTGTGGGTGCTGGTCGATGACGCCGCGATGGCGGCCGAGACGCCGAGCCTGGCGGCCGCGTTGCCGACGCCCGCGATGGCCGTGGCCGATCGCGCGGCGACCGGGCCGGCGGCCCCGACGATGCGGCAGCGTGCGATGGAACCGGGGCGCGTCGCGGATCGTGGCGCGGCCCTCGCGGCGAGCGCGGCGGCGGCGCATGATCGTGCGATCCGCCAGGTCGTCGCGGATGACGAGTCTGCCGACGCGCCCGAGGTGCTCGGCGGCGCGGTGGACGCCTCGTTCTTGACCCAGAAGAGCCCGTTCGGCGCAGTGCGCACCGGCCCCAACCTGCGCGCGCTGGTGCGGGCCCACGCCTCGCCGCTGCCGCTGGAGGTGCGTGGCCACGCGACGACGGTGCGCCAGTGGCTGGCCGATCGCCTGCCGGGGGTCAAGGGCCTGCCCGTGACCGAAGGCGCTGGCGTCGAGCTCCAGGGCGCTCGCCTGAGCCAGCTCGCCGGGCGGCCCGTGGTGCTCTACTCCTACACGGCGTACGGCAAGGCGATGACCGTGGTGCAGCACCTGCGCGCCGCCGGTCGGGCGCCGTTCGACGATCCCGAGGTCGAGACGCAGCGGCCGGGTGAGCCCGACGCCGAGGTCGGTGGCGCGCTCGTCGACCACCTCGCCGGCTACCAGGTGCTGCACGCGCTGCGCGACGGTGAGCTGCTGACCGTGGTCAGTGAGCTCGACAGCCAGGCGCTGCGCAGCCTGGTCGCCCCGCCGAATTACCTGTAGCTAGACGGGGTTCTCGCCCACGCTCGCCGCGCGCAGCTCGCGCCAGATGCGGCCGAGGAAGGGCGCCGCGACCACCAGCCGTGCCAGGATGAAGCCGACGATCAAGGTGGTGGTGAAGGCGTCGATCAAGGGCGCGGCCGCCACACCGGCCGGGACGAAGCTCGCGTAGAGCGTTCGCGCCAGGATCTGCGTCGTGCCCAGGCCCGAGACCGAGAGCGGCACCACGCCGACGACCGTGATCACGGGCACGAGCACCATCAGCGCGCCGACGCTGGGCTGCAACCCGAACGCCACCATCAGCTGGTGGTTGATCGCGACGTAGAGCATGACGAAGCCGGCGCGCATGAGCAGGCCGAGGGCCATCGCCGTCGGCGCCAGGGACGCCAGCGGCCGCACCACCGCGAGCTGCCGCAGACGCTCGAGCGGCCCGAGCGGCAAACGCGACTGCAAGACGAAGACGCTGATCAGCGCCGCGACCATCACGACCGCGCTGATGGCCTCGAGACGCTCTTGCAGGCCGGGGGTGCCGCCGAGCAGATCGGGCGCCACCTGCAGGCCGACGGTGACGAGCAGCGCCAGCGCGACGAGGTCGAGCCACGACAGCACCGCGAGCGCCGCCGTCGCCTCGAGGAAGCCGACGCCGCGACGCCGTGCGACGATCCAGGCCATGCCCAGGGTCGCGGCGTTGTAGTTCACGATGTTGAGGATGTAGCTCGCGGCCTTGAGCGGCGCCACCTCGCGCAGGCCAAACGCGGCGCCGTTGCCGCGACCGGCGAGCGTGCGCCGGATCAGCCAGCCGAGGCAGGCGCTGTCGGCGAGCCAGGTGACGACCGTGCCCAAGGCGATGCCCCCGAGCAGCTGTGGCCCGTCGGCCGCCGCGAACGCCGCGCGCACGCCGTCGATGTCGGTGCTGCGGACCAGGTAGGCCAGCAACGCGACCGTGCCCACGGGCGGCAGCCATCGGCGGATGTGGGCCGACATGGGCGTTCGTGGCGTCGTTGCGGGCCGATCGGACGACATCCCACTCCTGGGGCGGCTCGCGGCTGGACGCGCGCCATGGATGGGGCGCCCTCGACGAGCGCTTGACAGGGGCGAGGCGGGGCCAGAGCCTCGCGGCCCGTCTCGCAGCCCGCGAGCCTAACCAGGACGGTCGCCGATGTCTCGCCCCGCTGCCGATCGAGAGCGCTCCGGGCGTCGCCCCTCCACGGGACGACGCGACGGACCGACCCAGGACGCGCGCGGACGCGCCATCGACGCGTTGATCGCGATCGACGCCGGCGCCCGGAGCCAGGCCGCGCTCTCGGCGGCGCTGGACGCCGAGCCGACGCTGTCGTCGCTGGACAAGGGCCTGCTGACCGAGCTGGTCTACGGCACCCTGCGGCGCGTCCGCCTGCTCGACGCCTGGGCGGCAGGCGCCAGCGACAAGGGCCTGGTCGACCTCGACGCCGGCACGCTCGCTGCGTTGCGCATCGGCCTGCATCAGCTCTCGGGCCTGGACCGCGTGCCGGCCTTCGCCGCGATCGACGGCACCGTCGAGGCCGCCAAGGGGCGACTGCCGCAGGGGCGCATCGGCTACCTGCACGCCGTCCTGCGCCGCCTCGAGCGCGAAGCGCCGTGGACGACCCCCCAAGCGGCCGACGCGGCGCTGGTGCCCTGGCAGGCGACGATGATCCGGCAGTGGGCGCGCGCGTGCGGCGTCGACGAGGACGGCCTGGCGCGGGCGATGACCGAGGCTGCGCCGAGCCATGTCCACGTCATCGCCGGCGCCCGCGACGAGGCCGCGGCGTCGCTCGCGGCCGACGGTGTGTCGATCGCCCGCGTCGGCGAGGTGCCGGGGGCCTTCGAGATCTGCGGCGGCTCGTTCTGGACCAGCACCCTGCACGCCGGTCGGCGCGCCATCGCCCAGGATGGCGCCAGCGCCGCGATCGTCGAGTGGCTCGACGCCCGGACGGGCAAGCGCGTGTTGGATCTCTGCGCCGGACGTGGCGCCAAGTCGCTGTTCCTGGCCGGCACGGGCGCCCGGGTGGACCTCGTCGACGTCGAGAGCGACAAGCTCGCCGACGCCGTCGCGCTGGCCGAGCAGGCCGGCCTGCAGCTGGGCCAGGCGATCGCCGGGGACGCGGCCCAACCGCTGCCGCTCGATCCGACGGGCTACGACGCGGTGCTGGTCGACGCGCCGTGCTCGGGCCTCGGCACGATGCGGCGACGGCCCGAGATCGCGTCGCGCCGCAGCATGGCCGACGTCGTGCGCCTGGCCGGCGTGCAGCGGGCGATCCTGCGCCAGGCGGCGAACGCGGTGCGCCCCGGCGGCGTGCTGGTCTACGCCGTCTGCACGATCAGCGCCGAAGAGAGCATCGACGCCGTCGAGGGCTTCCTCGCCGAGCGGCCCGACTTCGCGCGCGATCCGGGCGGCGGCAGCGCGGAAGCCGCATGGTTGCGCGGCTGGCTCGACGCCCGTGGCGACCTGCGCAGCCACCCTGGCTTGTTCGGCGTCGACTGCTTCTATGCGGCCCGCCTGCGCCGCGTCGCCGGCGCGTAACGCCACCAGCGAACCGGAATTCTTCCGGCGACGACCTTGCTCTGGACGCGTGCCCGCCTTCGCACGCGCCGCGGAGGGGTCGATGGATCAGCGAGAACATCGGGACCAGAGCCTCGCGCTCGGCTGGTGCCGCCGCCCGGTCGCGCGGCCGCTGTGGCTGCGCGGCGAACTCGGGCCGAGCGAGCAGCCTCGGCTGGCCATCGTCGGCTCGCGGGCCCTGACCCACGCCCAGGCCCAGATCACGGCCCGTTGGACCGAGGTCGCGGTGCGCGCCGGCTGGGCGATCTGGAGCGGTGGAGCCCTGGGGGTCGACGCCGTCGCGCACCGCCGGGCGCTGCAGCTGGGGGCGCGGACCGTCGCCGTGCTGCCCGCGGGCTTCGAGCCGCCGACGCCGCCGACGCACGGGCCGCTTTTTGCCGAGATCGCCGAGCACGGCGCCCTGCTCGCGCTGGCCGCGCCCGGGACCGAGGTGCGCCGCGCCGATTTTCGCAGCCGCAACGTGGTGCTCGCGGCCTGCGTCGACGCGCTGGTCGTGGTCGCGGCGGCCGAGCGCAGCGGTTCGCTGCACGCTGCGTCGCTCGCGGCGCGTGCGGGCCTGCCGGTCGGCGTGGTGCCGTGGGGGCCGCTGGACGCCAACTCCGCGGGCGGACACGGCTTGTTGGCGCAGGGCTGCGCCTGCCTCGGCAGCGAGGAGCGCCTCGCGACCTGGCTGGCGGAGGCGCGCGGCGACAGCGGATCGAGGCCGTCGGCGAGGGCCACGACGGGGCCCGCGGCGCGGCCACGACGGCAGATCGAGGCCCTGGCGCTCGACGAAGCTCCGGGGCTTGCCATTGACGGCGGCGAACGCGGCTGGCAACGATACGCGCCCGATGGCCTGGTCGCTGACCTCGCCGTGGGATCAGGGCCCACCTCGCAACCACCGGCGGGCATGGCTCGCGACGTTTGGGCAGACATCGAGCGCAGCGGCGCTGATGGCTGCAGCCTGGAGACGCTGGCGACCCGACTCGGTCGCGCGCAGGTCGCCGAGGCGCTCTTCGAGCTGACGCTCGGTGGGTTCGTCCACTGCGATCGGTTTGGCAACTACCGTACGACCGCCTGGGCGGCCACGACGCGGTGAGGATGATGCGATGACGACCTCGAACAGCAAGCGCCCCGAGCGCGCCCTGGTGATCGTCGAGTCGCCGACCAAGGCGTCGACGATTCGCAAGTACCTGGGCGACGGCTTCGAGGTCGAGGCCAGCGTCGGCCACGTCCGCGACCTCGTGACCAAGCGCACCGAGATGGCCGACAACGACGCCCGGCGCGGCGAGGCGTGGATCAAATACGGCGTCAACGTCGACAACGGCTTCGAGCCGCTCGAGGAGGTCTATCGCGTGCCGGCGCAGAAGAAGCGCCAGATCGACGCGCTCAAGCGCAGCCTCGCCGACGCCGACGCGCTCTACCTCGCGACCGACGATGATCGCGAAGGCGAGTCGATCTCCTGGCACCTGCTCGAGGAGCTCAAGCCCAAGGTCCCGGTCTACCGTCTGGTCTTCCGCGAGATCACCAAGCGCGCGATCCAGGGCGCGCTCGAGCATCCGCGCACGCTCGACATGGACCTGGTCAACGCGCAGCGGGCCCGCCGCATCGTCGATCGCCTGTTCGGCTGGGACGTCAGCCAGGTGCTCTGGCGCAAGATCAAGCCGGGCCTGTCGGCTGGCCGCGTGCAATCGGTGGCGTTGCGCATGCTGGTGGGCCGCGAGAACGAGCGTATGGCCTTCCACAGCTCGGTCTACTGGGACCTCGACGCCAAGCTGCTCGCTGGCGACGCGACGGTCTCGGCGACGCTGCAGCGCGTCGGCGGCCAGCGCATCGTCAGCGGCCGCGACTTCGACGCGACGACCGGCGTGCGCAAGGACGGCGACGCCCTGTTGCTGGACGACGCGGCGGCTGCGGCGCTGCTCGAGCGCCTGCAGGGCGCGCGCGCCCGCGTCGCGACGCTCGAGGTCAAGCCGCTGATGCGCAAGCCGGCGGCGCCGTTCACCACGTCGACGCTGCAGCAGGAGGCCAACCGCAAGCTGCGCATGTCGGCCCAGCAGACGATGCGCGTGGCGCAGGCGCTCTACGAAAAGGGCCTGATCAGCTACATGCGTACCGACAGCACGCGGCTCGCCGACGAGGCCATCGCGGCGGCGGCGGCGGCGGTCACCGAGCGCTTCGGCGCGGCGCGGCTGGCCGACGGGCCGCGGATCTACGAGACCCGCGCCGCCGGGGCGCAAGAGGCCCACGAGGCGATCCGCCCGGCCGGCGACCGCTTCGCCGCGCCCGACGAGCTCAGCGGCGACGTCTCGGACCAGGAGCGCCGGCTCTACGACCTGATCTGGCGCCGCACGCTGGCCAGCCAGATGGCCGACGCCCAGCTCGAGCAAACGACCGTCGACATCACCGTCGAGCCGAGCCAGGGCGCCGACGCCACCTTCCGCGCCAGTGGCCGCACCGTCCGCTCGGACGGCTTCCTGGCCGTGATGGCGGCGATCGACGACGAGAGCGACGAGCGCAAGCTGCCGGTGCTGGCGGTCGGCGACGAGCTGCGCTGGGCCGAGCCGGACGCGCTGGCCGCCAACGAGCACCGCACCCGGCCGCCGGCGCGCCTGAACGACGCCACCCTGGTGCGCACGCTCGAAGAGAACGGCATCGGCCGCCCGTCGACCTACGCCGCGATCATCCAGGGCCTGCTCGACCGTGGCTACTGCTTCCGCCGCGGCAACGCGCTGGTGCCGACGTTCATGGGCCTCGCCGTGACGCGGATGCTCGAGCGCTGGATGCCGCACCTGGTCGACTATGCCTTCACCGCCTTGATGGAGGGCCAGCTCGACGCGATCGCCCGCGGCGAGGAGGCCTCGGGTCGCTACCTGCGCGGCTTCTACCGCGACGGCTTCGGCGAAGGCGCGGCGCACGTCCAGGGCCTGACCGACCTGCTCGACCAGGTCCGCGACCAGATCGACCCGGCCGAGGCCAGCGGCGTGCCGATCGGCAGCCTGAACGGCGAGCCTGTGGTCGTGCGCATCGGCCGCTACGGCACCTTCGTCAAGATCGGCGAGCGCACGGCCTCGGTGCCCGACGACACGGCGCCCGACGAACTGACGCCCGAGAAGGCGATGGAGCTGGTCGAGGCCAAGGAGCGCGGCGACGCCCCGCTCGGCCAGACCGAGGACGGCGTCGACGTCTTCCTGCGCAACGGTCGGTATGGCTGGTACCTGCAGCTGGGTGCCAAGGGCGAAGGCGACGAGCGGCCGAAGATCGTCAGCCTGTCCAAGGGCATGGCGCCCGAGTCCGTCGACATGGCCCTGGCCCTGCGCCAGCTCGAGCTGCCGCGCGCGCTCGGCAAGCATCCGCGCACCGGGGTTGCGGTCGAGGCCTGCGTCGGCCGCTACGGCGACTACCTGCGCATGGGCGAGGAGACGCGGACGCTGCCGCCTGGCACGTTGGCGGTCGACGTCGCGCCCGAGACCGCGTTCGCCATCCTCGATCGGCCGCGCTCGCGCTCGGGCAACGAGATGGTGCGCGAGATCGGCAGCCGCGCCGACGGCACGATGATCTCGCTCTGGCAGGGGCGTTGGGGCCTGTACATCACCGACGGCAAGACCAATTTCAACCTGCGCGACGAGGACCCGGACGGCGTCGACGTGGCCAAGGCCGAGGTGCTGCTGGCCAAGGCCGCCGAAGAGCGCGCGGGCCGCCTGGTCGGCGTCAACCCCGAGACCAACGCGGAGATCCGCGTGATGCGGGGCCCGTTTGGCCACTACCTGACCGACGGCGCCGTCAACGCCAGCCTGCCGCGCGGGCTGGAGCCGGACGAGGTCGACCTGCCCTTCGCCCTGGTGCGGATGGTCGAGTACGGCAAGCCGGTCAAGGCGAAGAAGGGCGCCGGCAAGCGCAAGGCCGCGGGCGACACCGGCGCCAAGGCGACGAGCAAGGCGGCGGGCAAGGCCAAGGCGGCGAAGGCCGCAGCTGGCGAGGACGCCGGCGCCAAGGCTGCGGCCAAGCCGAAGGCAGCGAGCAAGGCAAAGCCAGCGCCCAAGACCAAGGCGGCGGCCAAGGCCAAGCCTGCGCCGAAGGCCGGGCTCGCGGCGCAGCCGAAGCCGCCGGTCGTCGAAGCACCGCCGGCGCCGCTGCCGCCTTCGCGTTCGGGCATCCGCCGTCCGGCGGGCAATCGCGGCGCGGACGCCTGATGGGTTCGCGCAACCGCGCGACGATGCAACGAGTTACTGCGCGACGATCGTCGGGCCGTCGTCGGTCGGGCCGGCCAGCAGGGCGACGGGCGACAGGCCCTCGAGCCGGCGCGCGATCTTCTTCTTGAGGTTGGCCTCGATCTGGCGGACGCGCTCGCGCGAGATGCCGAAGCGATCGCCGACCTCTTGCAGCGTGATCGACTCGTCGCCGAGCAGGCGCTGCTCCAAGATCACGAGCTCCTTGTCGTTGAGCTCGCTGTGCAGCTCGGCGAGCCGCTCGGCGACCAGGGCCGTCAGCTCGGCGCTCGCCAGCAGATCCTCGGCGCCGAGCTCGTCGGACGAGATGGTCTCGCCCAGCGTGAGGCGACCGTCTTCCGAGACGTTGCCGTCGAGGTCCAGGTCACGCCGAGCGGCGAGGGCGGCGCGGCGCCACTCTTCGACCTCTTCGGCGCTCGGGCGCTTGGGCTTGCGCCGGGTGGCGGTCGCGCTGGTCGCGGTCTCGGCGGCGAGCAGGAAGGTGACCTCGCCCTCCTCGCCGTCGATCTCCTCCTCGTCGTCCTCGACCGTCGGCGTGACGCCATCGGGCGCGGGCAGCTCGCGCCGTCCAAAGAGGACCTTGCGCTGCTGCGACACCGGGCCGACGCGGACGAGCGACCAGTTGTTGATGATGTAGTTCTGGATGTAGGCCTTGATCCACCACACAGCGTAGCTGATCAGGCGGAAGCCCCGGTCGGGCTTGAACTTCTGCACGGCCTTCATCAGGCCGATGTTGCCCTCTTGGATCAGGTCCGTGAGCTTGATGTCGTAGTTGCTGAACTGGTACGCGACCTTGACCACGAAGCGCAGGTTGGCCGTGACCATCGCGCGGGCGGCGTCCGGGTCACCGGTGTCCTGGTAGCGGCGGGCCAGCGCCAGCTCCTCGTCGCGGGTCAGGAGCTGGTAGGCGTTGACTTCCCGCAGGTATTGCTCGAGCGGGTTGTCGAGGATGGGCTCGCGCGTCATGTCCGACTCCAGGCGGTGGCTACCGGGGCTCGGCTGAGCCGGCCGACACCGCTCCTTGACAACGCCCAGCCACGTCTGGACATTCCCAGCCAGCGTGTCCGTGACGGCCTGCGGCGAACCGCTCGCGTCAACGAGACCAGAAGGTGCTACGATACCGCGCCAGCACGGCGACGCAACCTGAGAGCGGCCAAGGCCGCGACGAGAGAGACATGAGCAACCGGGGAACGGATTTTTCGACCTTCGTGCTGTCGCTCGCCAGCTCGGTGATGGTGCACCTGGGTCGCGTGCCCGATCCGACGGGGACCGGCGGCGGGCCGAACCTGGAGCTGGCCCGCCACAGCATCGACCTGCTGAAGATGTTGGAGGACAAGACCCAGGGCAACCTGACGGCCGAGGAGGCCCAGCTGCTGACGCGCCTGCTGCACGACACGCGCATGGCCTGGGTCGAAGAACAGCGCCGCCACGCCTCTTGAGGTCGGCGGCGACAGGATCGCCATGTCCCGCGGCCAGGCCCAAGCCAGTCCGACCCAGATCCTCGTCGTCGACGACGAAGCGGCGTTTCGTACGCTGGTCGCGGGCCACCTCGAGCGCGCGGGCATGGCGGTGACGACGCTCGGCTCGGCCGAGGAGGCTCTGGCCTGGCTCGACCAGCGCCAGCCAGACCTGATGCTGCTGGACGTCCATATGCCCGGGATGACGGGCATCGAGCTCGTCACCCGCCTCGCCAGCGAGCAGCGGCTGCCGCCGACGATCGTGATGAGCGCCTATGGCCAGCTCGACACCGCGCTGGCGGCCGTGCGCGGCGGCGCGATGGACTTCCTGTCCAAGCCCTTCCGCCTGCCCGAGGTCGAGCTCAAGGTCACGGTCGCGCTCGAGAAGGCGCGGCAACGCAAGGGCGGCCGCCGACGCAGCGGCGCCGACGCCACGCTGGCCGATCGCGCCGAAGCCCTGGGCGACGGCACGGCGCTGTTCTACGGCATGGTCGGCCGCAGCGCGGTCGTGCGCGAGCTCTTCGCCCGCATCGAGCGCGTCGCGCGGTTCACCTCGACGGTGCTGATCCACGGCGAGTCGGGCACGGGCAAGGAGCTCGTGGCCCGGGCGCTGCACCAGCTCAGCCCGCGTCGCGGCGGCCCGTTCGTCGCGGTCAACTGCGGCGCGATCCCCGAGAACCTGCTGGAGTCCGAGCTCTTTGGCCATGTGCGCGGCGCCTTCACCGACGCCAGCGCCGACCGCAAGGGCCTGTTCGAGAACGCCCACGGCGGCACGCTCTTCCTCGACGAGATCGTCGACCTGCCGCTGCATTTGCAGGTCAAGCTGCTGCGCGTGCTGCAAGAGGGCGAAGTGCGGCCGGTCGGCGCGTCGCGGCCGGTGGCGGTCGACGTGCGCGTGGTCGCGGCCTCTGCGGTGCCCGCACGCGATCGGGTGGCCGAGGGCCAGTTCCGCCAGGACCTCTACTACCGCCTGAGCGTGATCGAGCTGCTGGTGCCGCCGCTGCGCGATCGCCGCGAGGACATCCCGCTGCTGGTCGAGCACCTGATCAGCCATGCCAACCGCCGCCTGGGCACGACGATCCGGGGCGTGCACCCGCACGCGATGGCGTTGCTGATGGCGTGGCCGTGGCCCGGCAATATCCGCGAGCTGCAGAACGTCATCGAGCAGTCGGCGGTGATGAGCGAGGGCGACGAGATCGGCGAGGACGCCCTGCCCGACTACCTGCACGCCGACGCCGCCGTCGCGACGGCCCCGGCGCCGACGCAGCCCGGGTTGACGCTCGAGTCGTTGAGCATCCCGGCGGCGGTCGAGCAGACCGAGCGCACGCTGATCGAGCAGGCGCTGCGCGAGACGGGCGGCAACCGCACCCACGCCGCGGAGCTGCTCGAGATCTCGCTGCGCTCGTTGCTGCAGAAGATCGCCCGGTACGAGATCGACATCCCAGGCCAGGTGGGCCGCCCGCCGCAGCGTTGATGCGCGCGCGCTGACCATCGCGGCGTGGCGCCCGCGTCGGAGAGACCATGGACCGCAGCAACGCCATCGCCAACCGCATCGCGGCGCGCTACCCGCTGATCGAGCTGCTGACGAGCGACGAGACCGACGCCCGCGCCCTGATCGACCAGGCGGCGCGGCGATCGTCGATCGACGTGCTCGCGCCCAAGCTCGGCGGCGACCGGCCGATCGAGGCAGCGCGTGAGGCGATCGAGGCCCTGGCGACGCGCAGCACCCGGGCGGCGCTGGTGCTCGGCGGCGGCCACGATCTGCTCGCCGATCCGAGCCTGGTGCGGGTGCTGCGCGAGGCGCTGATCGAGATCGAGCGCGGCGGCCATACCGTCGTGCTGCTCTCGGCCTGGCGACGTCCGGTGCCCGAGATCGAGCGCGATCGCGTGGTCCTGGAGCTCGGCCTGCCGGGCGAGGGCGACCTGCGCGACCTGGTGATGGCGGCGCTGACGCCGGCCGACGGCGGTCCGCCGGACTTCGCGCTGGTCGGCGCGGCGCTGCAGGCGGCCCGCGGCATGACGCGCGGCCAGCTGCGGCGGGCGCTGCGGCGGCTGCGGCTGGCAGGGGTGCCCGCCGACATGCAGGCGATCGCCGCGCTGCACGCCGAAAAGCGCGACTTGGTCGCCACCGGCGGCGTGCTCGAGGTGATCGCGACCGCGCCGGCGCTCGAGGAGATCGGCGGCATGGAGGCGCTCAAGACCTGGCTCGACCGGCGTCGCGCCGCGCTCGACGAGGGCGCCCGCCGCTTTGGCCTGCCGGCGCCACGCGGCGTGCTGCTGGTCGGCGTGCCCGGCTGCGGCAAGTCGCTGTTCGCCAAGGCGTCGGCGCAGTCGCTGGGGCTGCCGCTGCTGCGCTTCGACCTGGGCCGGCTCTTCACCCACGACTCGGCGCCGGACGAGAACCTGCGCCACGCCCTGGCGATCGCCGAGGTGATGGCGCCGGTCGTGCTCTGGGTCGACGAGATCGACAAGGCCTTCAGCGAGGCGCTGGGCTCCGAGACCACGGCCCGGATCTTCGGCACGTTCCTGACCTGGCTCGCCGAGCATCCGGCCGGCATCTTCGTCGCGGCGACCGCCAACCGCGTCGACGGCCTGCCGGCCGAGCTGACGCGCAAGGGCCGCTTCGACGAGATCTTCTTCGTCGACCTGCCCGACGCGGGCGTGCGCGCCGAGATCTTGGCGATCCACCTGCGCAAGAGCGGCCGCAACGAGACCGACTTCGCCGTGGAGCGCCTGGCCCGCTCGGCCGACCGCCTGACGGGCGCCGAGATCGAGGCCGGCGTCTACGAGGCCCTGGCCGCCGCCTACGCCGAGGGGCGGCCGCTGGTCGACGCCGACCTCGAGCGCGCGTTTGCCCAGATCGTGCCCTTCGTCGAGACCTACGAGGAGCAGGTCAAGGAGCTGCGCGAGTGGGCGCGACGGCGTGCCCGATCGGCCGGCCGCGATCGGTCGATGCGCGAGCTCTTCGAGGACGCACGGCGCCAGCCACCGCTCGAGCGATGGCGGGATCCCGCGCAGATCGCGCCGCCGCTGGCCGATGTCGACGAAAAGGGGCGGCCGCGCGCTTGAGGGAATCGCCTCGTCGGGCGCAGACTGCCGGCGACGACAGCCCATCGGCTGAGGAGGACGCACATGAGCCCAGAGCCACAGCCCGAGCGTGAATTGGTCAACATCGGCGTGATCGGCGGCGGCGCCTGGGGCACGGCCCTGGCGATCCACGCCGCGCGCATCGGCCACAAGGTCACGCTCTGGGCCCACGAGCCCGAGGTCGTCGCGGACATCCGCGACAACCGCCGCAACGAGGTCTTCCTGCCCGGCTTCGACGTGCCGCCGACGATGACGGCCGATGGCGACCTGGAGCGCGTCGTCGCGTCGTCGCGGCTGATCTTGTCGGTGGCGCCGACGCCGTTCGTCGGCCGCGTCATCGGCGGCATCAAGCACGCGATCACGGACGAGCACATCCTGGTCAGCTGCAGCAAGGGCATCGAGAACGACTCGCTCGAGACCGTCGACGAGATCTTGGAGCGCACGCTGCCGCGCTCGCTGCACGGCAACCTGGCCTACCTCTCGGGCCCGAGCTTCGCCAAGGAGGTCGCGGCCCAGAGCCCGACCGCCGTCACGGTGGCGAGCCACATGCCCTGGGTCGGCCGCGAGGTGCAACGCCTGATGAGCAGCAACCGCTTCCGCTGCTACACCACGCGCGACGTGCCGGGCGTCGAGCTCGGCGGCGCGCTCAAGAACGTCATGGCGATCTGCGTCGGCGCCGGCGACGGCCTGGGCTTCGGCTACAACGTGCGCGCCGGCCTGATCACGCGCGGCCTGGCCGAGATCACGCGCATGGCGATGCGCAAGGGCGCCGATCCGCTGACGCTACAAGGCCTCGCCGGCATGGGCGACCTCGTGCTGACCTGCACGGGCGAGCTCTCGCGCAACCGCACGGTCGGCGTCCGCCTGGGCCGCGGCGAGTCGCTCGACCAGATCCTGGGCTCGACCGTGACCGTCGCCGAGGGCGTGCTGACGAGCCGATCGGCCTGGCAGCTCGCGCACAAGCTCGGCGTCGCCGACCGCGTGCCGATCATCGAACAGGCCTACCGCGTGCTCTGGGAGGGCAAGGACCTGCTCACGGCGATGGAAGACCTGATGTCGCGTCCGCTCAAGGACGAGCTGACGCTGGGATGAAGCCGATGCCAGGGACCAAATCCACGCCAACCACCACGGCCCCGGACCAAAGCGCAGACCTCTCGGACTCGCTCACCGCCGACGGCTGGGTGCGCATCGCCACGATCGGCCGCCCGCACGGCGTGCGCGGCGAGGTGCGCGTCTGGCTCGACAACCCGAGCTCGACGCTGCTCTTTGACGGGCCGCCGCTGCGCGTGCGCCGGCCAGACAAGCCGGCCGAGCCGATCCAGATCGCGTCGATGCGCGACGCCGCCGACGCGATCCTGGTCTCGTTCCGCGGCGTCAGCGACCGCGACGCGGCGGCGAAGCTGACGCACGCGGCGCTCGAGGTGCCGCGCACCGCGCTGCCAGCGCTCGAAGATGGCGAATTCTATCATATCGACGTGATCGGCGCCGAGGTCTTCGACGCCGACAGCGGCGAGCGGCTGGGCGTCGTCAGCGGCATCACCGAGACCAGCGTCGACGTGCTGGCGATCCGCACCGCCGACGGCGAGGTGCTGGTGCCGATCGTGGGCGACTATGTCGTGTCGATCGGCGAGACGCCCGGCAAGGTGCTGGTCCGCAATCTCGACCATTGGCTGTGACGCCTCGGCTGCGGCGGCCACGCTGCGGCCATGCGGGACCCGACGTTGTCCTATCGCTTCGACATCTTGACGCTGTTTCCCGGGCTTTTTGACGGCTTCTTGCACGAGAGCCTGATCGGCAAGGCGATCGCGGCGCAACGGCTGCAGATCGAGCTGCACGATTGGCGGCGCTTCGCCCAGAACAAGCACAAGCGCGTCGACGACGCCCCGTTTGGCGGCGGCGCCGGCATGGTGCTCGAGCCGGTCTCGGTGGTGGCCCAGCTCGAGGCCCTGCCGCCGCCCGAGCCCGGCCAGCCGCGATCGCGGCGCGTGCTGCTGAGCCCGGCGGGCAGCCGCTTCGACCAGCGTTGCGCCGAGCGCTTCGCCGCCGAGCCGCGCGGCCTGGTCCTGCTATGCGGGCGCTACGAAGGCTTCGACGCCCGGGTCGAGGACGAGGTCGACGAGCTGCTGAGCCTGGGCGACTACGTGCTCAACGGCGGCGAGGTCGCGGCGATGGTCGTCATCGAGGCGGTGGCGCGCCTGCTGCCCGGGGTCATCGGCAACCAGGCCAGCCTGGGCGAAGAGTCGCACACCTCCGGCCTGCTCGAGGCGCCGCAGTACACCCGGCCGCGCAGCTTTCGGGGCCGCGAGGTGCCGCCGCTGGTGATGGGCGGCGATCACGCCAAGGTCGCCGCCTGGCGCCAGGCCGCCGCGATCGAGCGCACCCGCGTGCGCCGGCCCGACCTCTACCAACGCTGGCTCGAGGCGCAGCCGCCCGCGCCCGCGCCCAAGCGCCGCCGCCGCAAGGCCGACCCCAGCGACAGGGCCGCTGCGGAGCCTGCTGCCGTGCCGCCGGCGACCACGACGCCTGCTCCTGACCTGGCAGCCGACCGGGAGTCCACCTGATGCCGCTCTACCTCGCCCTGGTCCACCACCCCTGCGTCGATCGCCAGGGCCGCACCTACACCACGGCGCTGACCAACGTCGATCTGCACGACATCGCCCGCAGCGGCCGCACCTACGGCGTCGAGGCGCTGATGGTCGTGACGCCGATCACGCTGCAGCAGCGCATGGTCCACGAGGTCGTGCGCCATTGGACCGAGGGCGAAGGCGCGGTGCGCAACGATCGCCGCGCCCAGGCGATGGTGCGGGTCGAGGCCGTCGATTCGGTCGAGGCGGCGTGCCAGGCGATCGCGGCGCGCGACGGCCAGCGGCCGATCGTCGTCGTCACCAGCGCCCAGATGCCCAACGCCGACGTCAGCTGGGAGTCGATGCGCATCCGCCTGCGCGACGCCGATCGACCGGTGCTCGTGATCTTCGGCACCGGCTGGGGCCTGGCGCAGTCGGTGCTCGACCACGCCGATCTGCGTCTGCCGGCCATCATCGCCGACCCCGCGCTGACCCGGGACGACTACAACCACCTCTCGGTTCGGGCCGCCGCGGCGATCACACTGGACAGGCTGCGCGGAGCGCGCTAGAAAGCCGCCCCCACCATTCCGGGCATGTCCGCACGTCGGACCTCTCCCGGGGGAGCAAGACAGATGGACTTCATCAAGCTCGTCGAAGAACAACACGTCCGCTTCGACCTTCCCGAACTCCGCGCCGGCCAGCAGATCCGCGTCCACACGCGCATCATCGAAGGCACCAAGGAGCGCATCCAGATCTTCGAGGGCACGGTCATCGCGATCCGCGGCAGCCAGCTCGGCCGCTCCTTCACCGTGCGCAAGATGAGCCACGGCGTCGGCGTCGAGCGCATCTTCCCGCTGCACAGCCCGCGTCTGATGAAGATCGACGTCGTGCAGCAGGGTCGCGTCCGCCGCGCCAAGCTGTACTACCTGCGGGATCGCACGGGCAAGCGCGCCCGTCTGCGCCGCGCCGAGGGCTAGCGCCCCCGGTTCCGCATCGCTCGTCACCACAGCTCGAGCGTCCGCCAACGCACCTGCGTTGCGCGGGCGCCGAGCCGTATTTCGGCGACGGCGACCTCGATCTCGACGATCTCCCGCACGTCCACCAGCGCTTCGACGCTGCCGCTGCAGATCTGGTGCGCGATCGCCCAGAGCCGCGTGGCCTTGCGCTCGTCGACGCGCGCCGTCAGCTCGCGGTCGCCGCGCGTCGTCTTGACCTCGACCACGATCGCCCGGCGCCCGCCCGGGCACGGACGCACCGCCACGACGTCGGCCTCGCCGGCGCGGGTGCGCAGGTTGCGCGCGACGACGCGCCAGCCGCGCGACCGCAGCTCGGCGGCCGCGATGTCCTCGCCTCGCTTGCCCGTGGCCTGCGACTCAGCCATCGGCGCCCCGGCGGGCCCAGGCGGCCTCCACCGGGGCGAAGCCGCGCCGATGCAGCGGCGTCGGCCCGAGCCGGTCGAGCGCCTCGAGGTGGGCCCTGGTCGGGTAGCCCTTGTGCTGGGCCAGGCCGTAGCCTGGGTAGGTCGCGTCCAGCGCCACGATCTGGCGATCGCGCGCGACCTTGGCCAGCACCGACGCGGCGGCGATCGCGCGGCTGAGGGCGTCGCCCTTGACGATCGCCCGCTGGCCGGGCGCGACCAGCCCCGGGATCGTGCGGTTGCCGTCGACGAGCACCAGCCTCGGCGGCGGATGGCCGGCGTCGCGCAGCTGCACCAACACCAACTCGACGGCCTGGCGCATCGCCCAGAGCGAGGCTTGCAGGATGTTGTCGCGGCCGATGCGCGCGACGTCGCCCTCGGCCACGGCCCAGGCCAGCGCCGCGGCCTGGATCTGCGGCTCCAGCGCCTCGCGCTCGGCCTCGCTCAGCTGCTTGGAGTCGTCGAGCCCAGGCAGGCGCGCGCCGTCGCGCAGGACCACCGCCGCCGCGACCACGGGGCCAAAGAGCGGGCCGCGGCCGGCCTCGTCGGTGCCGACCACGGGCCAGAGGCCCTCGCGGCGCAGGCGCTGCTCGACGCTGCCGAGCTTGGGCGCGGCGGCGGGCAGGTCGAGGCCCAGGTCGGCTTGCTTGCGTGGCATGGGGCTCCTGGCGCTCGGTCCGGCAGGCGATCGGCCCCCGGGCACCGCGCCGGGCTGGCTGGGATCGCGATCTCACCCTGACTGTATCGGCCCGCGACGGATTTGGGTGCGCCCCGAGGCCGCAGATCCGGCAAAAAAGCTGCGGGTCGGTGCGCCGCCTCGTGTTGCCGCTCGGGGCGAGAACGTGCTAGCAGCACGGCCCGCGCGCCAGCGCGCGCACATCGCACCGCGCCGGTGCGCACGGAGCACTCCATGGGCCTCTCTTGCGGCATCGTCGGCCTGCCCAACGTCGGCAAGTCGACCATCTTCAACGCGCTGACCAACGCGGGCGCGGCGTCGGCCAACTACCCGTTCTGCACCATCGATCCGAACGTCGGCATCGTGCCGCTGCGCGACAAGCGGCTCGACCAGCTCGCGGCGCTGATCCACTCGCAGCAGACGCTGTACGCGACGGTCGAGTTCGTCGACATCGCCGGCCTGGTCAAGGGCGCGAGCAAGGGCGAAGGCCTCGGCAACAAGTTCCTGGCCAACATCCGCGAGACCGACGCCATCGTGCACGTGCTGCGCGCCTTCGACGACGGCGACGTCGTGCACGTCGAGGGTGGCGTCGATCCGGTCCGCGACAGCGAGATCATCAACACCGAGCTGATCCTCGCGGACCTCGAGTCGGTCGACAAGCGGCTCAAGCGCGAGCAGCGCGCCGCCAAGGGTGGCGACAAGGACGCCGCCGTGATCGCCGAACTGCTGGCCAAGGTCTACGAGGTGCTCGACGCCGGCCAGCCCGCGCGCTCGCTCGCGATCGACGCCGACAAGCAGGCCGCGTGGAAGTCGCTGCAGCTGATCACGTCCAAGCCCGTGCTCTACGTCGCCAACACCGACGAGAGCCTGGGCGAGAACGAGCACGTCCAGGCGATCCGCAAGATGGCCGAGGCCGAGGGCGCCGCCGTCGTCGTGCTCTGCGGCAAGATGGAGGCCGAGATCGCCGAGCTCGACGACGCCGAGGAGCGCGCCGCCTTCCTCGCCGACCTGGGCCTCGACGACTCGGGCCTCGACCGCATGGCGCGCGCCGCCTTCGACCTGCTCGGCCTGCAGACCTACTTCACCGTCGGCCCCAAGGAGGCCCGCGCCTGGACCATCCACAAGGGCGACAAGGGCCCGGCGGCCGCGGGCGTCATCCACACCGACTTCGAGCGCGGCTTCATCAAGGCCGAGGTCTACCACTGCGAGGACCTGTTCGAGCTCAAGACCGAGGCGGCGGTGGCTGCGGCTGGGCGCAAGCGGATGGAGGGGAAGGAGTATGTGGTGAAGGATGGGGACGTTTGTCACTTCCGGTTCAATGTGTAGAGCGGGTTCCTGATCCCGTGTTTTCAAGCCGTTGGCTGCACGCACCGCCGGGAAGATCGACCCGAATCGGCCCCGTTCGGCCCGTGGTGGGGATAGAAACGGGGACAGCCGGAACTATGAAAGTTAACCAGGCCCCTCAGCACAGGGGCGACGGAGACACGGGCCATGAGTTCGTTTGAGGCGCTCCCCGTTGGGAAGGGGGATGCCTTCCTGTGGCGTCTCGACGACGGCAGAACCGTGCTGGTTGACGGAGGCCAGCGACGGAAAAAGGCCCTTGCGGAGCTGCGGGCGCGATGCGTGACCAAGATCGACGTGATGGTCTGCACCCACGCAGACAGCGACCACGCCAAGGGCTTGCTGGCCGTGCTCAAGGCCCCGGATGTTCAGGTGGACGAGCTTTGGGTGCCCGCTCGATGGGGCGATGGCGTCGGCGAGTTGGCGTCCGACCCTCTCAGGGTTCTGCACCAACTCGCTGATGAGTGCGCCAAGAGCAGACTCGGTGGGCTTGAGAGCGACCTGCCGGTCCCCGGCGACCCCGCCGACGACGATGGCGGCGACCTGATGCTGGCTGAAGTGGAGGACCAGGTCAGCGACGGTCCCAATCTCAACCCGCTCCTCGCCGGGCACCAAGTTTGGTTCCCGTGGCTTCTCCGCCACCCGCCTCCTCCCTCCCCGCTGTGGTTGCAGGCCGTGGAGGTTGCTGGCTCAATCTGGGCCATCGTCCGGGCGGCGCTGCACGCAGGTACGGCGCTTCGGTGGTTCAAGTACGGGGAGTCACCTGCCGGTGGCCTCACTTGGCTCGCCCCGGCGAATGCCGAGCAGACAGTGCGGGCCCGACGCACGAAGAACTTCCTGCGTTGGTTGTGGCTCACGCTGAAGAACGAAGAAGCACTGGTGTTCGTGGGCCGGGACCAAGGAGAGCCTCCGCTCCTGTTCTCGTCGGACTCGGACTTCCGGTTCAACCTTGGGCCGATTCCGCAGACGCACATGCTCGTGACAGCGCCTCACCACGGTTCGCAGGCCAACGCCCACGTCTACCAGTTGATCAACGGCCGTGCCCCGGTGGACCACCTCTGGATCAGGAGCGACACGCGCAGCCAGGCCCGACCTTGCGCTGAGTACCTCGCCATCTCGAAGTCCGCTCGGGGCTGTACGGAATGTCACGGTTGCGCTCGACGCCTCGCCCGTGTGGAGGCCGAGGTTCGCGCTGGGCGCTGGGTGCTCAGGACCCCATCCTGCCCCAAGTAGCATCGCCGCTCCTCTCGCTCGATAGCCCGGCTATCACGCCAGGTGGGTAGGAGCTGCGCCATGCTCGACCCCATCGAAGTGCCGCTTGACGACGTGCTGCTCCGTCTGCGGGCCTTCGACCGACGCGACCGTAGGTGGCTCTGCGAAGCCCTGCTCGACAACACGAACTGCGTCTACGGAATCGGTAGCGCGGACGATCCCCTCGGAGCCGTCAGCGACGTAGGCGAGGGCTTCGTCCAGACCGTCGCCCTGGCCGTCCGGCGGCAACCGGAGCGGACTTGCGACGTGTACCAAGCAGCCCACGGCGTCCTGGTCGGCCTGCTCGAAGTGGTGAGGACCGAGGACTCGACGCCCGAGGGACCTGCCTGCGGCTACGACCGGCTCTCACCGGCAGGCTGACCGCAGCAGGGGCACGTCCGCTCGTCGTCGCCCTGGGCGATCCCGACGATCACGTCGAAGGCCCCCGGCTCGATGAAGATGCTGGCGGTCGGGAAGTCCTGGCACCGCTCGTGCCCCGGCAGGTCCACCTCGACCAGGCCGGCGGACACGAGCTTGCCGGTCAGGCCCAGCCGCTCGCGCAGGCCGACCTGGCCCGCCAGGTCGAGCCCGCAGAAGGTCGTGACGAGCTGGGGGGAGATGCTCATCACCGCGAAGCCGAAGCTCCCGACGCTGCCGAGCACGTCGTACAGCTCCAATCCGATGGCCGGCATGGTCGCCAGCAGGAGCACCTGGCGGTCGATCTGGTCGAGGTCGTGTCGGTCCACGAGCCGGTCCAGGCCGAGGACGACGCCGGCCTTGCGGGTGGCCTCCAGCCGGGCGTCGAGGCGGTCGCGAATGGCCGCCTCGGCCGCGCCCAGACGCTTCACCTTGGCCCGGGTTTCGTCGGGCCAGGCCGCCTCCGGCTCATCGGCGAACACCAGGGCCGGCTCGGCGTCGCGGGCGTCATGCTCGGCGTCCAGCCGGGCTCCCAGGTGCAGGCAGCGGGCCTTGATCCAGGCGAACTCGGCCTCCAGGTACTCGGCGTCGCTGCCGAAGGGCTGCATGGCGCTGCGGTCGTAGATCGGGGTCATCGTTGGTCCCTCCGTGATGGGGTTGCAACCCCACTACGGAGGAGTCCCGGATCTTGAGCCCCGCGACCTGCGATTGGTCCCGAAAACCGGGGGCAGCTAGACTTCTCCCGGTTCCGTCCCAGGGCCGAACCGCGAGAAGTCGATTAGTTCAAGCGCCTTTCGGGCAGCGGTGTGGGCAACGACGAACCGGGGCTCTCGCAGCAGCCGGACCAAGGCGTCTACATCGTCAGCGTCCGATGCCGCTTCCGCCAGCAGGCGTGCCCAGTACTTCTCGTCGTCCGGGGGAAGGGTCAGCTCCCCGTCCAGGAGCTTCTCTATCGCGTCGCCGACCGGCCGAGAGAAGGTCGCAACCTCCCTGATCAGGCGCTTGTTCTCCTCGTCCTCGGGATCTCGCCCGCCTCCAATCCGGCTCGCTAGTCCGTCACGCTTGTCGTCCGCCGCCGTCTCCGCCTCGTCCATTCGGCGCACAAGCGGATGGTCCGCCCCAAGCGCCCTGCCTTCCCGCATCGCGGTCAGCCCGGCCACGAGGTCTTGGGCGCGGCGTCTTTGCGCGCCGCTCCCGAGACGGGCAGATCGTCCTACCAGTGCTTCCAGTTGGCCGAGATCGTCGCAGTTCCGCAGAAGGAACCAGTATGGCGCGGCGGTTCCGGGGTCCTTCACTGCGGCCAGCGCCAACGGCCACATCCGGTGAGCGGTGCGATCTTGGGCGTCGTCGAGGCCACCGGCAACGACGACCCTGAACACATCGAGCACGAGGTCCCGACCAGGCAGGCTCAGGCTGCCTTGTTCCAGGCGGCCATTTGCGAGAGCACTGGCTGCGTACCACTGATCTCGGATGTCCACCAACGCCGCACGCAGACGGTGCGGCGCTATGGGAATGGCGCCCGGGGCATTGGGGGCTACAACGACAGGTTGGGCGTTTGCACCACCACGCACCCGCTGGAGAGCCACCGGCAGCGCACGCCCGAGATGACGGACCAGCAAATCGATGTCGTTGTTGTTGGGGGTCACGGAGACTCGCTCGAAGGCACCAAGCCACTCGGGGGCTTCCTCCGTCACCTCGGGCAAGAGCAGGTACACGGCGAGCACATCGTCCCGCCCTGCCTGCCCCCCATCGACCCGACGCACAAGCTCGTCGAGCAGTACTGCCCGCTCAGGTCGGTAGGGCGGCGGCTCGGGAACCACGTCCAGGTACGGGCGCATCTTGCTGGACTGGCGTAGCACCTTGAGGAAGGCGGCGACGGCTGCGGCCAGCTCAAGGCATACATCGCGCCCAAGGCCGAAGGCCCCGTGCAGGGCGGCCGCCCTCGCAGCAACGAGGGGCGTGAAGCCCGCCGTCGCATCCTCCAGTGCTTGCCGATGGGCCGGAGCATCATCCACGCCCTGAACGAGGAAGGCGGAGGCAGGCACCCGTTCGCGTACCAGGCGTCGAAACTCGGTTAGGATCTGGCGGCCAGTCTTGTACCGTGAGGCGTCTACGCGAAGCGCGCCCTCTCCTCCGACCTGGACGAGGCAGGCGCTCATCCCAAGTTCGGCGGCCGTGCCCAGCAGACCGACGACCGGGACGCACTCGACGTGTTCCGCGCGCGTCTTCGCCCACGTCTTGTAGGCCAGGGCGGAGAGCGCGAGATCGAGGCAGTGGCAAGAGCCCTCCAAGAACCGGATCGTGTTCGCTCGCAGCAGCTTCGGCACGGTCGCGTCCTCCCCTCAGAACCAGGCGCAGCAACGCCGGGCCAGCAGTTGTACCGCTGACCTAGCTCTCCAAGTGGTGCACGGCGGCGGCAGCGAAGGCGTCGTGCGCCGTGGTCCTGTCGGCCAGGTGCTTCTCCAGCCGGTCGAGCAGGCCCATCAACTCATCGACCCGGGTGACGATGCGCTTCTGCTCTGCCGGAGGGGGCACCGGGAGCGGCATCCGCTCCAGAACCGCCTTGCCCAGGGTTGGAACCCCCGTGTTGGAGTTCATCTCGTCCAAGAGCCACTGTACGACGCTGTCGGGTCGCAGGAGCCACAGCAAGCACCTGGGGACGGCGTCGGAGTGGACCTTCACAACGAAGACGGTGTGGCTGAACGTGAAGCGCCCATCTCTCGGCGCGGGTCGGGCCAGCCCCAGTCGGCCCTTGCGGGCAAAGATGATGTCGGTCGGGGCGAAGTCGCAGAGGTCACGCTGGAACTCCCAGAACGACTCAGGCACGGACTTGTCTGCGGTTCGCTTGTCCCACCCCTCGATGCCGTCGAACTCCCGCGTCGAAAGAAGGGGGACGCCGTCCGGCACATAGTCCGGGTAGCGGTGACTCGGGTTTGGATCGAGCACCGTGACCAGATCCTGGGTGCGTGCCCACACCCAGCCCTCCGGCACCTCAAACGGAACCTCGTCGTCGGACACCGGGGGCAACGGCTTCGGCCTGCCGATCTTCTTCTCCTTGACCAGCCGCGCCTTCTCGGCCGCGATGCGCTCCAGCAGCACGCTGGCCGGCTCGTCGCCCGGGTCCTGCGGCACCAGCCGCCCGCGCACGGCGAGCTGGAGCACGGTCTGCCGCAGCGGGTCCACGTCGGCGGGGTCGGTGAACAGGTCGTCCATCTGCTCGGCCACCCGTCCCCACGCGACCTCGACCTCCTCGGGGGTGTCGGCGTCCCGAAGCGCGGCGAGCGCGGCGTCCCGCAGAGCGGCGCGGGTGGCCTCGCGGGCGTTCCGGGCGGCCTCCAGCCGGTCGAGCAGGCTCATCAGCTCATCGACCCGGGCGACGATGCGCTTCTGCTCGGCGAGGGGGGGGACGGGAATCGGGATCTGGACCATCTTGGCCTGGGTCAGCTTCAGCCGCGTCGTTCCAGTGACCAGACCGTCGTAGTCCGTCTGGTTCAAGACGTTGCAGAGGTAGCCGTTGAGCGCACCAAGACCGCGCAGGGCGTGTGCGTGGTTGTTCACCCAGAACTTCCCAGACACGATGTAGGCGACGTGCTTGCCAGCTTTGAAGAACGGTGCCCCGTCCTCACCGAGCAGGACGAGTTCCTCGTCGAAGATGTAGTCGTCGATCCAGCCGGCCTGCTGGGTGGCACCGTAGTAGGGGTAGAGCTGGTCGAGTGCCTTGCCAGCCGTTCTGGCATCACGGTCAGCCGACTTGATGGGCTCCCGCTTGAAGTCCAAGACGGCGACGAGATCGCCGAGGGGAGCCCAGCACCAGGTATCTGGAACCTGGTGCGGCTCGTTGCCCGGAGGAATGGGGTGCGCCCGTTTCGACTTCGGAAGCTCCTTGGCGCGCACCGCACGCTTTATCTCCGCGAGCGACGCTGCCACCTGCACACTGGCCGGCTGATCGTCCGGGTCCTGCGGCACTAGCTTCCCGCGCACGGCGAGCTGGAGCACCAGCTCGCGGAGCCGCGTCACACCGTCCGGGGCCTCGGCCAGCGTGTCGAAGGCCGCGATGAGATCCTGGGGCGTCATCCTGCGGCCCCCTCGCCGGCCAGGGCCGCTGCGAGCACCTGGCGCAGCTCCTCCCGAAGCGCCGCCGCCGCCGCCTTCTCCTTCTCGAACCGGACCAGCAGGTCGTCGGGGTCCTCGTGGTTCGTGCCCGGGGCGTTGGGGTTGCTGATGTCGAGGTTGAAGCCGCGCTCGCGGATCTGGTCGAGCGTGACCTTCCAGGACAGCTCCGACTCCTTGCGGTCCTCCCACCACGCCTTCTCGGGCTCGAACTCCTCGATTCGCATCGGCTTGGTCTTCGAGTAGCTCTTGTACCCGGCGGGGTACGGGTGCTCGTAGTACCAGACCTCGGTGGTGGGCCTGCCCTTCTCGAAGAACAGCACGTTGGTCTTGATGCTCGTGTACGGCGCGAACACGCCCTTGGGCAGCCGGACGATGGTGTGCAGGTCGCACTCGGCCAGCAGGCGCTCCTTGATGCGCGTCTTGACGCCCTCGCCGAACAGGGTGCCGTCCGGCAGCACCACCGCCGCCCGGCCCCCGGGCTTGAGCAGCTCCATGATGAGGACCAGGAACAGGTCCGCCGTCTCCCGGGTGCGGAAGTCGGCGGGGAAGTTGTTCTCGATGCCGTCCTCCTCCATGCCGCCGAACGGGGGGTTCGTGACCACCACGTCCACGCGGTCGCGCATGGTGATGTCCCGCAGCGGACGCGAGAGCGTGTTGTCGTGGACCACGCCGGTCGGCACGTCGATACCGTGGACGATCATGTTGGTGACGCACAACAAGTGCGGCAGCGGCTTCTTCTCGACGCCCCGGACGCCGACCTGGAGTTGCTCCTCCTGCTCGGGCGTCTTCACGTCTTGCTTGCGGATGTGCTCAATGGCGCAGGCCAGAAAGCCGCCCGTGCCGCACGCAGGGTCGAGGATCGTCTCACCGAGCCGGGGGTTCACCATGTCCACGGCGAACTGCGTGACCGCCCGTGGGGTGTAGTATTCGCCCGCGTTGCCCGCGCCCTGGAGATCCTTGAGGATCTTCTCGTACAGGTCGCCGAACAGGTGCCGGTTGGTGGCGTCGTTGAAGTCGATGTCGGCCTGCATCTTGTTGATGACCTGCCGCAGCAGGGTGCCCGACTTCATGTACTGGTAGGCGTCCGCGAACACGCCCTTGACCAGCAGCCGGCGACGCCGGAGCGCCCGGGCGGCCCGGGCATCGGCGTCGTCGCCATCGATCCTGGGGCCGACCTCCATCCCCTTGAGCGCCGGGAACAGGGTGTTGTTGGCGAAGTCGAGCAGCTTGTCGCCCGTGACGCCCTCGGGGTCGGTGGCCCAGGCGCTCCAGCGCAGGTCGGCAGCCTTCCGCGTCTCCCCAGCTTCCTGCCAGGTGACGTTCATCAAGGGGGACACGATGTCCCCCTCCATCGCTTCTCGTTCCTGCTCCCGGTCGTCCCAGATTTTCAGGAACAGCAGCCAGACCAACTGCCCGATGCGCTGGGCGTCACCATCGACACCCACGTCCTTCCGCATGATGTCCTGGATGGACTTGATCGTCGTCGATAGGGACACGGTGTAGACCTCTTGGTAGCTGCCCTGGGCGTCGGCTCAGTGGGTTGCCGAGTCGTCGGCGTCCGGGTGGTTGTTCGGTTCGTTGAAGGGCGACAGGCTGACCTGCTTGGCGAGGCGGGACACCTCTTCGTTGCCCTCGATGACGACGACCTGGGCCTCGGCTGCCTCACGGCGCTGGCCGCCTGTGAGCCGCCCGGTCGTCACGAAGATGCCGAGGTCCACCCTGCGGGCGAAGCAGCCTGCGAGGAACTTCAGCCACTCCTTCTCGGAGGGCGCGTTGTCCTGTGCGTGCAGCTTGACCTGCACTCCCACCACGCGAGGCTGGCCCGGTTCGGGCCGCAGGCGCGTACCCAGGAGGTCGAGGCCGCGCTCCTGCTGCTTGTGGACGCCCTGGTGATACCAGGCGTGCTCTGGGTAGACGCCCTTCATCATCGACAGGATGTACTTCTCGAAGCCCAGGGCGGCGGCGTGCATGGTGGGAACGGCGATCTCGGCGCCCCCTGCGTCGGTTACCTCCTCCTGGCCCTCACCTTCAGCGACATCCGCCTTCAAGAACTCCTGACCCTCCGCCGTGATGTGCCACCCCGGCTTGCCCTTGTCGTAAGCGAGGACGAGCCCGGCCTTCACCGCGTCGCGGTTGATGTAGGAACGGAGCGTTGCTCGGCCCTGCTGAGACAGTGTGTGGGGCTCCATCGCTCCCTCGATGGCGGCGTAGATGTCGGGCATCAACCCGACCCCGCCATGAGCGACCATCGCCTCCAGGGCGATGCGAAGCTGCTGGTTCGCGCTGAGGCCCGCTTCGGCTCCGGTCATCGCACCCATGGTTGCCTCCCATCAACGCGCCACCCGGTACAACTCGACCTCAAGCTCGCGGACGGCGGCCAAGTAGCCGTCGCGCCCCCCGAAGTGCTTGATGAGTTGCACGGGGGTGCCCAGGGCCGACAGGGGCTGCACGCGCAGCACTGCCGGGTCCTCGACGGGGGCCAGCCCCTCGTCGGCGTACTTGTCGAGCAAGGCGTCGAGGACGGCGCGGGCCTGGTCGCCGTACTTGGTGAACACGTCCCGCTTCTTCACGTTCTCGGCCCGCTCGCGGCGGGTCAGCGGGGGTCGGTCGTAGACGACGTGGCAGATGAGGTCGAAGGCGTCGAGGTCCGAACCCACCTGCTCGCGAAGCTCCTCGAACAGGACTCCTTGCTCGCGTAGTTCTTCAATGACGGCGGCCTTGCGCTCCGCCCCTGTCCATCGACGCAGGAAGTCGTCCAGGGAGGCGAACTGCTGCTGCACTGTCTCCTTGGTGAAGTCGGTCAGCGCCTCGGTGATGAGCTTGCCGTCCTTGCCGTAGTATTGGACGCGCTCGGCCACCACCGACACGGTGACGCCGCTGACGACGTACTTCGTAGTGCCCGGCGGAGGAGGTGGCGGAGGTTCCGGTGGCTCCGGGCCGACGGGGGGCTCGGGCGGAATCGGGGGGTCTTCTGGCCCAGGCTCGTAGATAATCTCGGGTTCACCGTCGAAGTCTGGGTCGGCGAACAACTCGGTCGCCTTCTTGAAGTCCATGATGGTGAACCAGAGCTTCCCGGCGTCCTCGTGGATGCGGGTGCCCCGGCCCACGATCTGCTTGAACTCGATCATCGACTCGATGCGCTGGTCGAGCACGATGACCTTGCATGTCTTGGCGTCCACCCCCGTGGTCAGGAGCTTCGAGGTGGTGGCGATGACGGGGTATAGCTTTTCAGGGTGGATGAAGTTGTCGAGTTGTCCCTTGCCCTCGTCGTTGTCCCCGGTGATGCGGACGATGAACTTCGAGGTGTTGCCCTTCTCGTGGGGCATCTGCTTCGCGACCTCGTTGGCCAGGGCCGACCTCATCCGCTCGGCGTGATCGATGTTCTCGCAGAACACGATGGTCTTGCCGTAGGGGTCGGTGCCCGCCAGGTAGGTGACGATCTTCTCGGCGACCCTCTTGGTGCGCTCGTTGAGCACGAGCACCCTGTCCATGTCCTTCTGGTTGTAGACCCGATCCTCGATCTCGTGGCCCAGGTCGTCGGTCATCCCCTTGGGGGGCCGCCACCCTTGCAGGTCGCGGTCGAGGTCGATGCGGACCACCTTGTAGGGGGCGAGGAAGCCGTCGTCGATGCCCTGCTTGAGGCTGTACTCGTAGACGGGATCGCCGAAGTAGGTGAGCGTGGAGACTTGCCGCGTCTCCTTGGGGGTTGCGGTCAAGCCCACCTGAATCGCGGCCTCGAAGTAGTCTAGGATCTCGCGCCAGGCGCTGTCGTCGCGGGCGCTGCCCCGATGGCACTCGTCGATGACCACCATGTCGAAGAAGTCGGGGGAGAACTGCTTGTAGACGTTCTTCTCTTCCTCCGTGCCGGTCACCGCCTGGTAGAGCGCGAGGTAGACCTCGTAGCTCGGGTCCATGTTGCGGTTCTGCACCTTGGTCATGACCGAACCGAAGGGCTTGAAGTCGTTCTGGATGGTCTGGTCAGCCAGGATGTTCCTGTCCACCAGGAACAGCACCCGCTTCACCTTCTCCGCCTTCCAGAGCCGCCACATGATCTGGAAGACCGTCAGGGTCTTGCCCGTGCCGGTGGCCATGACGAGGAGGACGCGCCGTTGTCCTTGGGCGATGGCCTCCACCGTCCGCTGGACGGCGATCCGCTGGTAGTACCGGGGCTCCTTGCCGCCTGGGTCGTCGTAGTAGGGCTGCCTGGCCAGCTTGTCGGCGTCGTCGGCCAACCCCTTCCAGGCGCGATAGCGGTTCCAGAGTTCGTCGGGGGACGGGAACTCGTCGAGGGCGATCTGCTTCTCGACGGGGGTGGAGAGGCCCGTCCGGTCATGGAACAGGAAGGCGTCACCGTTCGAGGAGAAGACGAAGGGCACGTCGAGCGTGGTCGCGTAGGCGATGGCCTGCTGCATCCCCCCACCGACCGGATGGTTGTTGTCCTTGGCCTCGACGACAGCGAGGGGGAGGTTGTTCTGGTAGAACAGCAGGTAGTCTGCCCGCTTTTGCTTGCCCCGGCTGGCCAGCTTGCCGCGCACGATCACCCGCCCGGCGGTGAAGCTGTACTCACGCCGAACCTGGGCGTGCTTGTCCCACCCGGCCGCGACGATGGCGGGCGTGATGTAGTTCTGGCAGATCTCGGTCTCGTTCAGGTCCTTCTTGCTCATGAGACCGAGTGCCCTCCTCCGTCAGTAGCCCCGCCGTCGCGGACCCAATGGTCCACCTCGCTGAGCTTGAGCCTCCAGAACCGTCCGGCCCGGTGGGCAGGCAGGCCCCTCTTGTCGATCCACCGGCGCACGGTGTCCTTGGACACGGCAAGGTGTTCAGCCACCACTTCGATGGTGACCCAGGGTTCGCTGTCGGGCATCGCTGACTCCGAGCCTCTTCGTCAGACCAGCAGTGTCGCTTTGCGGGCTCATCGCGGTCAATGCCCGCTGGTGCCTACTGGTCTCAACTGGGAGCCTGTTGGGAGCTACCTCTTGTCCGAGGGGACCGGCCGCACGGGCACCGGCTCGGCCATCAGGCGTTGAAGGCGGCCGTGTCCGGGGGCTGCCTGGGATGGTCGTGCGGCCCGAACTCCCGCGTAATGTTGGATCGCGTCCTGCGAAGGTGACAGGGAGGCAACCGATGCTCGGGTGGTCGGTAGCAGGGCTCGGGTGGCGTGATGGCCGGGTCGGAGCCGCAAAGCACCGAGCGAGCAAGGATTGAGCCCTTACTCATGTCGGCTTCTATGGAGCATCGTATCTTGCCCCCGCGTCCGCACCGGGCACGGCAGCCAGGGCGGCATGACCATGGCCAGTTCGGTGGAAGAACCTGAGCCCTTACTCATGTCGGCTTCTATGGCGGATCATTTCTTCCTTCTGACGTGCCCCCCAAGTTCACTCCAAGCGTAGTGGAGGTCTGCCCTACGTCGCCAGCCCCAAGTCGCCGAGCCCCATTGCCCGGCTGAACTCCGCTGGCGCGCGGTTCAAGTTCCACGACGTTCGCAAGGCGATGGCCGACCGCCTCCGCAACAGCGGGGTCGCGGTCGACGTCTACCGCAAGATGATGGGACACTCGCCCATCACGGGGCTGAAGCACTACGCCATCGTGGACAACGACGACCTGCGGGATGCCCACCAGGCCGGACTGGCCAACGGGCGCAAGCGGAGGCGGAAGCCCACGAAGCCGTAGGACGGTGCGCGCCGTCGAAGGGGTCGGGATGGTGGAGGATCACAGCCGAGCGACCTTCGAGTCGGTGAGCAGCCGCTACCTCGCATGGGAACCGAACACCGACACCATGCCGTTCCAGCGGCGGGCGCGGCTCCTCCAGGCGATGTGGCGTGAAGAACGCGGCCTGCCGGTCGGGACCATGGCGGGCAAGCAGCGAGGGGCGCTGATCGAGATGCCCTTCGCCAAGGATCGGCTCGCTGCCTTCCTGACCCCGACCGTGCAGGCCGTGGTTCGGCGCGAGGTTCTCGACCCCCGAAGGTCGAAGGGCAAGGTCTTCGGTCGGCCCCGCATCTTCAACAACCTCCTGTCGAGTCAGCCCCTGTGCTTCAACCTCTTCGGAGAACTTGCGGTGGACCTCGCGCTGGCCACCGGCGTCATGGCCGACCTGACGGGCGGAGGGGTCGGTCGCGTGACTGCCATCGACTTCGAGCACTCCCCCGGACGCGGCGATCCCCGCTACACCGGGGACAGGTCCGCCTTCGACGTGTTCATCCGCTACGAGCCACCGACCGGAGGCCGGGGCTTCGTCGGGATCGAGGTGAAGTACCACGAGGGCCTGGGCGACGAGGAAGCCGACCACCGCGCACGGTACGACGAGGTCGCGGACATGATGGGCGTCTTCAAGCCGGACCGGCTTCCCGACCTCAAGCGCCGACCCCTGGAGCAGATCTGGCGGGACCACCTGCTGGCGGGGGCGCTGAAGGCCGTGGACGGCTACGACGAGGGCCGGTTCGTCTTCCTCCACCCGCAAGGCAACACGAGGTGCGCCGCCGCCGTGGCGGCCTACCAGGACTGCCTGGCGAACCAAGAGGGGTTCACCGCCTGGACCCTGGAGGATGTGGTTGCAGCCCTCCGGCGGCACTCCGCGGCCTCGTGGGTGGACGCCTTCTTCGAGCGCTACCTCGACTTCGACCGGATCGACCGCCTCCTGGCCGGAGCTGGGGGCGAACGGTGACAAGACCGGGTACAAGCCCCGCAAGTCCCGGTCTTCACGGCCCCGCTGACTTCCGGTTCAATGCGTAGAGCGGGTTCCTGAGCCCGCGTTTTCAAGCCATTGGCTGCACGCATCGCCGGGAAGATCGGCCCGAATCGGCCCCGTTCGGGGCCCCCGGTGGCGCGAAGAGCGGGGACAGCCGGGACTACGAGAGTCAAACGGCCGCCAGTCGGCCAAGGTTCGTCCTCGTCGAAGTATGGCCCCTCGTTGCGAACCTCGAGCTAGCGTTGCGCGCCGATAGCTCACGGTTGGACGCCGACATAGGTTCGACTGCCGATCTCGCGGACGCTGACCTCGCCATCCAAGGTCACTCGGCCATCACCGGGCTCAAGCTGTACGCCACGGTCACGTCCGAGGATCAGCGGACCGCCCAGGAGAAAGCCCTGGCGCTCATGCGCAAGCGGAAGCCCCGCCAAGGGCGAGGCAGCGGCTCGTCGAAGTCGTCGTGTGGGTTGATCGGTCGCCATGTGGCGACTATCCTGGCGTCACCCTCATATTTGAGGGTCGATGCCGGGAGGTCCTCATGCGACTCGAAGCCACCGTTCCCGACAGCCGAGGCGCTGCCGTCAAGGAACTGGCGGAGCAGTTGGGCTTGACCAGGAGCCAGATCGTCGACGAGGCGCTGTCCCTCTTCTTGATGGCCGTGATGCAGTTCCGTCAGGGCCGACGCTTCGTGTCGATCGGACCAACCGCCGATGACCAGACGCAGTTGATGACACCCACGCTCGCCCAGCTGCAGTGGATGTTCGCCCAGCGCTCGGCCGGGTTGGGTGACGAGGTGACCGGCCGCATGGTGGACCTGATCGAGTCTCCGCCCGAGGCCAACGAAGCGCTGCGGGCGGCGCTGGCAGACAAGGGCTGATGCCGACGGCAGGGCCCCTCACGAGCCCGGTTGCGCCAGCAGACGTGGCGGCAGGCTTCTCCAGCGGGGTCCCTGCCCTGGACCGCTACTTCTCCAACCACGCCCTGAGCAACCACGAGAACGGGATCGGCGCGACCTTCGTGCTACGAGGCGCCCACGAGGGGGAGCCTGCCCTCCTCGGGTTCTACACCCTCGCGATGGCATCCGTGCCCGCACAGGACCTCCACAAGCACCTCGGCCGCAACCTGCCCCGCTACCCGATGCCAGTGGCGCTCCTGGGCCGTCTGGCCGTCCACGAGCAGGCGCAAGGACGAGGGCTTGGGCAGCGCCTGCTCGGCGACGCCTTGCGACGGGTTCTAGCGGCGGGCGACATGGTCGGTTGCGTTGGGGTGATCGTGGACGCCAAGAGCGAGGCGGCCGAGGCCTTCTACCTTCGCTACGGCTTCGTCCTTATCGACGACGCCTCGTGGCCCCATCGGCTGTTCCTCCCAACGGCGACGATCAAGGGTGGGCACGGTTCCTGAATGGCCCTGGTCCGCGGCGCCTGGCGAGGTGGGGGTGGGGAAACTTCTGAGGATCGCACTGGGGCCAGTTGTGGTTGACACTCCGAGCCAGCTCCGGTTGACCTGGGCCATCGGCAGCCGGAAGTTCGACGGTGCCCGCTGCGTCAACCAGGCCGACCCCCGCATCACCCAGCGCCTCTTGCCGCCCCGGGGCGTGTAGGTCTTCCAGACCTTGGCGGACGCCGTGGGGGACCACCCGCACCGCCCGAGAGCCACCTCGGCGTCGGCCTTGTCGAGGTGGACCTTGATCCGCACTGAGTAGCCGTGCGGGTAGATCACGACCTTGCCGGGGTCGATGCCGTCGGTGATGGTGCGGCCTTCGACACCGGAGGCGGTGACCGGCTTGGGCCGAGACGGGCCGAGGGAGAAAGTCTCGAAGGTCACGCGGCCTCCGACCGCTCCGGGGTCTTGTCGTCGGCCCACCGGGCGACGAGTTGCCGGACCAGGATGGCCATCGGCACCGACGTGGCCTCCGCCTCCGCCTTCAGGGCCTTGTAGAGCGGGGCCGGGAAGCGGATGATCAGCCGCGTCAGGGGGTGCTGCTTTGAGTTCGACATCGGGCATCTCCTTCGAGGCGTCCATGCGACGCCTCTACTCAGATACCCGTAGAGCCAAAAAAACGCCCCCCTCCCGCTCACGAGGAGATGGACCGTGCCCCACCCCTACGACAATGTAGTTGATCACCTGACGGCTGCGTTCGCCGCACTCGACGCTTGCGGCCTCGGTGATGTGCTCTCAAAGGGCGGGGTCGGCTCGGTACTGCTCGCACACCGCCTGGGGCACAAACTGGTGCCTGGCGACAAGGGGGCTGATGCCGAACACCCGACCACCGGGAGCAAGTACGAGTACAAGGTCAGCACGACGAACCAGTTCAACTTCAACTTCGGCGGCAGGCCAAACGACGACGACGCCGACGGCTACGAGCAGAAGGTGTGGCGACACTTCGCTGACATCGAAGGTGCGTACTGCGGCCTGCGGGTTGGAGCCAGCTTCACCAGGATCGTCTACTGCCCTGCCGCACCACTCGTCGCCGACTTGCTCGCCTACTTCGAGAACTCCACCTCACGGACCCTGGTCAAGAACCACAGCGTCGAGTCGTTCCTCGGGCTGACGGGAGCCACCGAGATCCGCTGAGGATCCGGGAGAAGGCACCCGCACAACTCGACCCGCACAGCACATACAAGTCCTTGTAATCGCTGGAGACCCCTGGCTTCGGTTCAATGTCTAGCGCCACGGCATCGCGCCACGACGCCCCCCTCACCGCCCCACCAACGCCCGAATCAACAGCACGCCCAGGTCCAGGTCGGGGCCATCGGGGTCTCGCAGGTCGTCGCCGTCCGTCCAATCGGCCTCGGCCTCGAGGTGCACGCCGCTGACAGCGACGCGGCCCTTGCCGTAGCTCGTGACCAGCGCGGCGGTGCTGCCGTCGTCGTAGCGGGCGTAGACCGTGCCTTTGGCGCGAAAATACGGCCCTTCCTGGAAGAAGACGCTGCGCTGTTGCTGCGGCTGCAGCCAGGTGATCGGCACCACCTGGTCGACGGTGGGGTCGCCGCGGGTGTGGGTGAAGGGCTCGACCTCGCCCTGCAGCAGGTCGAACGCGGGGATGTCCTCGTCGACCCACGGCCCGGCGAGCCAGCCGCCGAGGCAGATGCCGAGGTAGTGGCCGCCGCCGGCGACAAACGCGCGCACGCGCTTGGCGAAGTCGGGCCATGCGGCGGCGCCGATCGCGCTGTAGACCTGCAGCGTGCTGTCGCCGCCGGGCTGGGCGTACAGGCTGGCGCCGGCGAAGAGGTCCGGCGCGCCGACCTCGTCGGGGCGGACCAGGCGCGTGCGGTAGCCGGCCTTGACCAGCAGCGCGGCGAGCGACTCCGAGCAGGCCTCGCACATGCCGACCTGCAGGTAGACGAGCGCGAGCGGCGCGGCGGCCGGCGCGGTGGCGCGGGGCTGGTTGGACCGTGGCCGCGCGACGCGGCGCGCGCCCGGCCGCGCGGCGGCCGGGCGGGACGAAGGCGCTGCGGCCGGCGACGCTGCGCCTTGCGGCGCCTCGATCGCGGGCTCCTCGGCCCCGGCGGCACGCGGCGCGGTGCAGGACGGAGCGCAGCAGCCGACGACGAAGGCGACGACGACGACGAGGATGTCGCGGGTCGAACGGGAACGCGGGAACACGGGCATCGGCGGCTCCATGGGCAGCCCGGTCCAGTGGCCGGGGGCTTGCAGCAGCATGCCGCAAGCCGGCGGCGGACGACATCACGACGTCGCCAAAGCGCGAAGTCGCGGAAAGGGATCGACAGAACGCGCGAGATCGGGTCCAATACCGCCCCACCCCGCCCGGCCGGAGCCATCTGTGGCGCTCCGAGGCAGATGGCGGGTCCCCCGCACACTGACGTCAGACCCGACGGCACGCTGTGCCTCCTCTTTGCGGCAGCCACCCCAGGCACGCACGGTCCGACATGACATCCCCGAATTCCTTTGCTTCCCTCGGCTTGCTCGAGCCGATCCAGCGCGGCGTCGTCGCTGCTGGCTACGAGACCATGACCCCCATCCAGGCGCAGGCGATCCCGCCGCTGCTCGCCGGCCGCGACATCCTGGGCTGCGCCCAGACCGGCACCGGCAAGACCGCCGCGTTCCTGCTGCCGATCTTGCACCGGCTGGCGTCGACGCCGCAGTCCGGCCGGCCGCAGATGCGTGCGCTGGTGCTGACGCCGACGCGCGAGCTCGCCTCGCAGATCGCCGAGAACTGCGAGACCTACGGCCAGTTCCTCGAGCTGCGCCACGTCGTCATCTTCGGCGGCGTCAGCCAGCGCAACCAGGTGGCCGCGCTGCGCCGCGGCGTCGACATCGTGATCGCCACGCCGGGCCGCCTGCTCGACCTGCACGGCCAGGGCTACATCAACTTCAACGCCGTGGATTTCTTCGTCCTGGACGAAGCCGATCGCATGCTCGACATGGGCTTTGTCCGTGATATCCGCAAGGTCCTGGAGCTGTTGCCGCAGCAGCGCCAGAACCTGCTGTTCTCGGCGACGATGCCGGGCACGATCGTCAAGCTGGCGAGCGCGTTCCTGCACAACCCGGTGCGCGTCGAGGTCAACCCGCAGTCGACGACGGTCGAGCGCATCGAGCAGTCGGTGATGTTCGTCTCGAGCGGCGAGAAGAAGTCGCTGCTCGCCTCGCTGCTGGACCGGCCCGAGTTCGAGAGCGCGATCGTGTTCACCCGGACCAAGCACGGCGCCAACCGCGTGGTCAAGGAGCTCGACAAGGCGGGCATCGCCTCGGCGGCCATCCACGGCAACAAGGCGCAAGGAGCCCGCGAACGCGCGCTCGCCGACTTCAAGGCCGGGGCGATCGGCGTGCTGGTCGCGACCGACATCGCCTCGCGCGGCATCGACATCGACGGCGTCAGCCACGTGATCAACTACGACCTGCCGAACATCCCCGAGAGCTACGTCCACCGCATCGGCCGCACCGCGCGGGCCGGCCGCGACGGCGTCGCGATCGCGTTCTGCGACGAGACCGAGACCGCGTACCTGCGCGACATCGAGAAGCTGATCGGCCAGAAGCTGACGGTCGTCACCGACCACCCGTGGCATTTCGCCCGCGCCATGCCGGGCCCGGCGATGCTGCGGCCGAATTCGCAGCGTCCGCAGGCGCCCGCGGCGGCGCCGCGCAGCGGCGGCGGCGGCGGCGGCGGCGGCGGCGGCGGCGGCGGACGTGGCCCGTCGCCTGCGCGTCCGGCCGGCCCGGCGGGTAGCGACGCCCCGAGCAGCAGCTCGCGGCGCCGGCGTCGTGGCGGACGCGGTGGCGGCGGCGGTGGCGGCGGCGCGAGCCGCGGCGGCGCGCCGGGCCCCGCGCGCTAGCCCATCGGACCGCGTCGACGAGACGTCACTTTCCTCGCGGTGCCAACAAAGCAGGCTAGACTGTGGGCCAACGGAGGCCCCATGCAACGCCAAGCTCCTCGTCTCGATCGCTGCAATCCCCTGCCGCACGCAAGCCGACTGGTCGCCGCGCTGGTCGCCGTGGCGCTGGCCGCTACCCTGGCCACGCCGGCCTACGCCGACCCTGAGCCGCTGCCGATCCCCGCCGCCGCGACCGCGACCGACGAGGACGAGCCCCAGGTTCGCGAGCGCTTTCGCCAGGGCCTCGACAAGCTGCGCGAGGGCGAGCCCGACCAGGCCGCGGCGCTGCTCGGCGAGGTCGCATCGCGCGCGCGCATGATCGAGCGCCGCAACGCCGCCGCCGCGCTGGTCGCCTACGCCCGCAAAATGGAGGCCATCGCCAGCGACGAACACGGCGGCGGCCTGGCCCGCGACCTCAGCGACGGCCGGACCGAGTTCATCGTCACCTCGACCATCGGCGGCCTCTACGCCGGCGTCGTGCTCATCGACGTGCTCGACCTCGACGAGGTGCGGCCGGTCGTCGGCACGCTGCTGCTGACGACGGGCGCCGGCTTCACCGCCTCGCTCTACGCCAGCCGGGGCCTCGGCCTGCGCGCCGCGGACGGCGAGGCCTACAGCTTGGGCGTGATCTGGGGCGCGGCCTCGGGCGGCCTGCTGGCGGCGGCGTTCGAGTTCGAGGACTCGGCCACGGCGCAGGCGACGGTGCTGGCCGGCGGCATCATCGGCGGCTTCACCTCGCTCGCGCTCTCGCGCACCGTGCTGCCGACGCGTGGCCAGGTCGGCGTGATCTCGACCGCGATGCCGGTCGGCTTCGCCACGGCGATGCTGAGCACGGTCTTCTTGCAGGATTCCAACCTGCAGTTCCGCAGCGTCGCGTTGATGTGGTTCGGCGGCCTGCAGGCCGGCACGATCGCGGGCGTGATGCTCGCGCCGGACCTGAACTGGAGCGCGTCGCGGGCGCGCCTGACGCTGCTCGGCGGCGGCCTCGGCGGCCTCGTCGGCTGGGGCGTCGCGGCGTTGGCGACCGGCACCAGCGGCGACGGCAACACGACGAGCAAGATCTGGGCCGGCTCGGCGATGGCGGGCCTGTGGGGCGGCATCGCGCTCGGCGCCTGGCTGACCGACGACATGGCCCCGGATCCGAACTGGCGCGATCCGACGCCGCAGGGCCATTCGTTCGTCCTGCCGACGCGCATCGGCAACTCGCCGGGCCTGGCCTGGTCGGGCACGTTCTGAGCGCGATCCGCCTCGATACGCTCCGCGATCACGGGCCGATCGCAGCGCAGGTCAGCCCCGCGAGCACCGCGTTTGCAGCCGGCCCGAGCGACCAGTAGAGTCGCAGGGAACCGGGTTGGAACGAGCGTGGGTGGCGGCCAGAGGGTGCCGGGCTCCCAGCGCGTACATCGAGGAAGGCTGGCATGATCCACACGTCGTTCGCCGCCGGCGGGCTGCGCCTGTTGCTGCTGCCCATGCTGCTCGCGTTGACCGCCGCGCCGATGGCGGGCTGCGGCCCCGACAAAGGCGGCGACGACGCCAAGGCCGCAGACGCGAACGTCGATGGAGCCAGCGGGGACGCCAGCGACGACGCCATGGCGAGCGACGCCGAGGCCCACGACACGTCGAGCAGCGACGACACGACCGCCGCGACCGACACCGGCGAGACCTGCAACGGCGAGATGGGCTGCCCGTGCAGCTCGTCGACCGACTGCAACGCGTCGCTCTGCGTCGACACCCCCGACGGCAAGCGCTGCTCGAAGTACTGCGGCGACGGCAGCTGCCCGACGGGCTGGGCCTGCGCGGGCGACACCGGCGCTGGCGATCCGCTCTCGTTCTGCGTCATCGACGGCGGCGTGCTCTGCCGGCCATGCACCAACGACGGCGCCTGCACCGCGAGCGGCTTCAGCGGCGCGCGCTGCGTCAACTACGGCGCGGCGGGCAGCTTCTGCGGCCTGCCCTGCCAATCCGACGCCGGCTGCCCGTCCGGCCGCGTGTGCAAGGACGTCAAGAGCATCGACGGCCTCTCGACCAAGCAATGCGTCGTTCCGGGCGACGGCCCGGGTGCCTTCGGCGCCTGCACCTGCTCTGCGGCCGACGTGGCGACCGCCGCGAGCACCACCTGCAAGGTCGACGTCGGCTCCGGCGCCGACGCCAAGACCTGCGCCGGCAGCCGCAGCTGCGGTGCCGACGGCCTCGGGGCCTGCGTGGCGTTGCAGGGCGACGCCGCCAAATGTGAGCAGACGCAATGCCTCGATCCCGTGACGCTGACGCCGCTCGCAGACGGCAAACCTTGCGACGACGGCCGTGTCTGCACCACCAACGACACTTGCCAGAAGGGCCTCTGCGTCAGCGGCAAGAGCGTCTGCCCCTGCGAGCCCGGCTTCCAGGACTGCGAGGCCAGCTCGGGCAGCGCCAACCTCTGCGTCGGGCCGCCGATCTGCACCAAGCAGCCGGACGGCGCGCAGGTCCCGTACCAATGCAAGCCGAACCCCGGCCTGACCAAGGTCTGCGACGCCAGCCTCGACACGACCTGCAGCAAGAACGCCTGCGTCCCGCTCTCGGGCAGCTGCACCGTGACGGCGGTCGAGGCGACCAAGGAGATCTGCGACGTCCCGGCCACGACGCCGGGCGCCGAGCCCACTTGCCGCCGCGAGGTGCTGCCGGCCGGCGCCGATCCGCAGCCGCCGACGCCCTGTGACGACGGCCTGCCCTGCAGCAAGGGCGATGCGTGCAGCGGCGGCAGCTGCGTCCCTGCGACGACCACCGCCTGCAAGTGCACCCAGGACGCCGATTGCATCGACGACGGCGACCTCTGCAACGGCACGCCCTTCTGCGACAAGAGCGGCACGACCTGGTCGTGCAAGGCCAACCCGGCGACCATCGTCGCCTGCGACACGAGCACCGACACGACCTGCCTCGTCACCACCTGCGAACCGACGACGGGCAGCTGCGCCAAGGCGCCGATGCCGATCGGCTTCCCGTGCAGCGACGGGGTGGCCTGCACCAGCGGCGACATCTGCGCGCCGAACGGCACCTGCGCCTCGGGCAGCTGGGTCTGCTGCACGACCGACGGCGACTGCATCAACCCCGGCAGCAAGTTCTACGCCGACGACGGAAACCTCTGCAACGGCGTGCCCTACTGCAACAAGCAGAGCGGCGCTTGCGAGCTCAACCCCGGCAGCGTCGTGACCTGCCCAAGCGTCGACGACACCGCCTGCCGCCACAACCTCTGCGACCCCAAGACCGGCACCTGCGGCCTCGTGCTCGCCAACGCCGCGAGCAAGACCGCGTGCGACGACGGCGACGCCTGCACCGGCTCGGACACCTGCCTCGACGGTGGCGTCTGCGGCAGCAGCACCTTCGTCTGCCCGTGCACCACCGACGTCGACTGCGTGGCCAAGGACGACGGCAACCTCTGCAACGGCACGCTCTACTGCGATCCCAACGACAACCACTGCAAGCCGAACCCGGCGACGGTCGTCAGCTGCCAGACGGTCGACGACACGCCCTGCACCCAGACGACCTGCCAGCCCAAGACCGGCGCCTGCAAGGCCGTCGATCTGCCCGAAAAGACGACCTGCGACGCCGACGGCAGCTACTGCACCAGCGGCGACCACTGCGACGGCAAGGGCAGCTGCAAGGCCGGCGCCGCCATCTGCCAATGCGAGAAGGACGCCGACTGCGCCACGCACGAGGACGGCAACCTCTGCAACGGCACGCTCTACTGCGACAAGACCGACCCCAAGGCGCCCGTGTGCAAGCTCAACGCCAAGACCGTCGTCAGCTGCCCGAGCGTCGACGACACGGCCTGCAACCAGAACCTGTGCCAGCCGACCACGGGCCAATGCGTCAAGACCAACAGCAAGATCGGCGCGCCCTGCGACGACGGCGAGCCGTGCACCGGCGGCGACGGCTGCAACGGCAAGGGCATCTGCAGCCCCGGCATCGGCAAGCCCTGCGCCTGCGCTGACGACGCCGCCTGCGCCAAGTTCGACGACGGCGACGCCTGCAACGGCGCCTACGGCTGCCAGGCCAAGAGCTGCGTCTACCAGGCCAAGCCGCCGAGCTGCGACGACGGCAACAGCTGCACCGACGACAGCTGCGACAAGCAGAAGGGCTGCGTCCACGCCAACAACACGACGCCGTGCCAGGACGGCCTCGCCTGCACCACGGCCGATGTCTGCAAGGACGGCAGCTGCGTCGCCGGGCCAACGGTCGTCGGCGGCCAATCGTGGGCGTTGCCGGGGCTCGAGGCCGTCAACGTCGCCAGCGTGCTGCCCCTGCCCGACGGCCAGCTCGTGCTGGTCGGCGGCGGCACCAACCAGGCAGGCGTCAACCCGTCCGCCGGCGGCTTCATCGTCCGCGTCAACGCCCAGCAGGCGCTCGCCGGCGGCGGCCTCGTCGCGTCGGGCGACGCCGTGAGCACCCTGAACGCCGCGGCACCGGTCAGCGAGGCGCTCGGCGTCGCCGTCGGCTCGAGCGGCGACTCAGCGGCGACCGACCGCGCCTGGGCCGTCGTCTTCGACAGCACGGCCAAGGTCCTTTCGCAGGTCGCGATGCCCAAGACGTCGACGCGCTCGACCTTCGGCGCCGTGGGCAGCGGCAGCGACGGCACCGTGATCGCCGCCGGCATGACCTGGGGCCCGAGCAACGGCAAGACGGGCGACCTGCTGCTGACGCGGCTGCTCGTCGGCACCAAGGGCGCGACCGTCGGCCTTGGACCGCAGCGCGTCGTCGTCGAGGCCGCCTACGACCGCGGCGCGATGGGCATCCTGGTCCGCGCCGACGGCAGCGCGATCGTCGCCGGTCGCAAAGGGCCGGGCGCGACCGGCTGGGGCTTCCTGCTCGACGTCGACGCCAACCTGCAGCCACGCCGGCCGCCGTTCGAGCTGCAGCAACCCTCCGGCGGCTTCGAGCTGCGCAGCGTCGTGCCGCGCGACGACGGCGGCGTCTGGGTGCTCGGCCAATGGAACGCCGGCAGCGACCCCTTGGCGCCGGGCTTCACGGCCCTGCCCTCGGTGCTCTTGTTCCAGGCGGACGGCGCGCTGGCGTTCCAGCGCAAGCTGACGGCGGGCAACGTCGGCTTCCGCACCTTCGCCCACGGGGCCGCCAACGACGGCCACGACGGCCTGGTGATCACCGGCGCGCGGGTGCCGGACGGCAAGGGCTACGCTGCGAAGGACCTGTGGATCGGCCGCGTCGACGCCCACGGCCAGCTGCTCTGCGACGCCGTGGTCGAGGCCGCCGGCATCCAGGCGGGCTACGGCATCGCCATGCAGGGCGACACGATCGTCGCGGCCGGCAGCGACGAGGGCAAGGCCCACGTCGTGCGCGCCAACAGCTTCTGCCAGGCCAGCTGCAGCGCCGCGGGCTCGTGCGCCACGGTCGCCGCCAAGACGTGCGACGACGGCAACCCCTGCACCCTCGACGGCTGCAAGGCCGCCGAGGGCACCTGCAGCCACGCCAACCAGAGCGAGACCGCCTGCGCCGACGGCGTCCCCTGCCACGCCACGGGCGCGTGCCAGGCCGGCAGCTGCAAGGCGTCGGCCGTCATGGCGCAGCTGAGCGACGACACCGCCGAGGGCTCGCTGACGGATCTGATCGCGCTCGGTGACGGCGAGCTGCTCGCGGTGGGCACGCTCCACACCGCCGGCAAGGGCGACCAGTTCCGCGTGCAATGGCTGCGGGGCGACGGCACGGCGCGCTGGGACAAGACCTACGGCGACGCCGCGCTGCTCGACAACGCCAGCGGCGGCGCGCGCACGGCCGCTGGCGGCGCGATCGTCGTCGGTCGCCGAACCTACACGGCCAGCAAGGTGCTGGGCCTCGCGGTCGTGGTCGACGCCGACGGCAACCAGACCAAGCTCGCGGAGGTCGGCGCGGCCTCGGGCGTCCAGACGCTGGATTCGGTGGTGGAGGCGGGGTTGGGCCGCCACATCGCCATCGGCCGGACCAACGTCGGCACGTCGGGCTCGGACCACGACGCTTGGCTCGTCATCCTGGGTGACGACCTCAAGCCGGTGAGCAACCTGCGCTTCGGCGGCCCGATGGACGACCACTTCGACGCCGTGACGGTCGGCGGCAACGACGTCACGATCGCCGGCGTGACCCGGCGCACCAACAACCAGCCGGCACTCTGGCTGGTGCAGACCGATCTGAACGGCAACCTGCGCTGGCAGCGCGATCTGGGCCAGATCTCGGGCATGGGGGTCGGCATGGCGCAGGACGACCAGGGCTACCTGCTGCTCGCCACCGAGAACAGCCTCGGCAAGCAAGAGGACCTTCGATTGGTCCGCACCGACCGCGGCGGCGCGATCGTCTGGGCCCGGACCCTGGCCGAGACCACCGCCGAGTTCGCCAGCGCCGTCACGCGCGCCGGCACCGGCTGGGTGACAACGAGCTACCAGAAGATGGCCAGCGACACCTGGCAGTCGACGCTGACGGCCTTCGACGCGTCGGGCAACGTGCAATGGAAGCACGCCTTGGCCAACTCGGGGGACTCGTTTGCCTTCACCGTCACCGCCGACGATCGCGGCCTGGTGGTCGGCGGCAAGCGCGCGAGCGGCACCGCCTACCGTCCGTGGCTGCTGCGCACCGACGCCTTCGGCAACGAGTCGTGTGACGCCAAGGGCTGCGGCACCAAGCAGGTCGAGACCAAGGGGCCGTTGGGCTGCGACGACGGCGACCCCTGCACCCTCGACGGCTGCACCGACGCCAGCGGCTGCAGCCACACCAAGCTCAGCGACGGCGCCGCGTGCGACGACGGCGCCCTCTGCACCGCCGTCGATGCGTGCAGCAAGGGCGTCTGCGTCGGCTGCGCTTCGACCTGGGAGAGCAAGATCGCCTCCGGCAGCGGCGCAGACATCGTGGTGAACCGCGCCTTCGCGCTCGACGACGGGACGTCCGTGATGGTCGGCGATCACAGCGCAGACGGTTGGTTCAGCCACCTCGACGGCTGCGGTGCGACGCTCGCGTCGGGCGCGATCGGCGACAGCAGCGCCGACACCCTGGATGACGGGGTCCAGGCGAGCGACGGCAAGGTCTGGCTCGTCGGCACGACCAACCGCAACGCCAACCAGAGCGGCGATGGCCGCGTCGTACGCGTCGAAGTGACGACCGTCGGCGGCAAGGCCACGTGGACCAAGAAGACGGACGTCACGTTCGGCGGCACCGCCTACGACACGCTCACGGGCGCGGTTCGCGACGACGTGGGTGGCGTCTACGCGGTCGGCTTCCGCGACACGAGCGCCCTGGGCGGCGACGCCTGGCTCGTCCATGTCGACGTGGGCGGAAACGCCGTGGCCGCCTACGACCACAACGGAGCGGAGCCGTCGGCGTTCAGCGCGATCGCGCGGGGCAGCAACGGCGCGCTGCTGGCGGTCGGATCGATCGGCGCCAAGGGCGCGGACGCCTGGATCGCCCGAATGAACGACGACGGCAAGAGCTTCAGCGTGGCATGGACCAAGCGCTGGACCGACGCCAATGGCGCAGATGCCTTCTACGGCGCGGCCGAGCACCGCGGCGGCTGGGTCGCCAGCGGTGCGGTGGCCACGGCGGCGGGGATTCCGAACTGCCGGGTGGTGGCCGTCTCGAGCAGCGGCGACCAGACGTGGATCCGCCAACTGGGCGGCAACGCCGGCACGATCTGCTACCGCGTCGCTGCGCGCGAGAGCGGAGTGCTGGTGGTCGGACGTCGCGACCAGACGGGCTCGGTGCTCGCGTGGTTCGCCCAGCTGGACGGCGACGGCAAGGAGCAATGGTCGGCGACGCTGCCCAACCCGGCCATCGGCAGCGAGCATCTGCTCACGGGCGTGGTGCCGCTGCCTGGGGCGCGCTGGTTGCTCGCTGGGCGCTCGATGGTCGCGGGCGTCGCCGCCGGCAAGCGCCAGGCCTGGGCCCAAGCGGTCGACGCCTGGGGCCAGACCTCATGCTCCAGCAACCTCTGCGCCGGGCTGCCGTGGTCGGCCTGCGACGACGGCCTCTCGTCCACCCTCGATCAATGCAGCGCCAGCGCCGGCTGCGTCGCGACGAAGAGCCCCTGACCAGGCGTGGCCCGGCTCAGGGCTCGAGGCCAACCCACTCCGCCGACCGCCGCCAGAGCTCGACGGCGAGCGCGTCGTTGAGCGCGTCGCGGCTCGGCTGGCGCGGCTTGCACTTGTCCCAGTACAGGCCCGTGCGCCCGGCCGCTTCGGGCGCGGTGGCGCAGTACAGCGACGTGCGCGCGCCCTCGTCGACGGTGATCATGAAGGCCTTCATGATGCCGCGGAAGATCCCCGGCACCTCGCGCCAGATCTCGGACGCGACGACGCCCGGGTGCAGCGCGTAGACATCGACGCCCGTGCCTTCGAGCTTGCGCGCCAGCTCGCGGCTGAACAGCACGTTGGCCAGCTTGCTGACGCAGTATTCGGGGAATCCCGTCGGCGTCGCGGTCGTCTTGCGCTGACGCGACCACTCGAGGGCCCCAGCGCGGTAGTGGGCGCGGCTGGCGACGTTGACGATGCGCGCCTTGCCGGCGGCCTGCACGTTCGGCAGCAGCAGCCGCGTCAGCAGGTAGGGGCCAAGGTGGTTGGTGCCGAAGGTGAGCTCGAAGCCGTCGGCCGTCAGGCCGCGCTGGCCGGCGAGCCCGGCGTTGTTGACGAGCACGTCGATGACCGGGGCCTTGGCCGCGATCTCGGTCGCAGCACGCCGGACCGAGGCGAACGAGCCGAGATCGAGCGCGACCAGCTCGAGGTCGGCACCGGGCACGGCAGCGCGGATCTCGGCCGCCGCCGCAGCAGCCTTGTCGACGTTGCGGCACGCGATGATGACGCGGGCACCGGCGCGGGCCAATTCGCGGGCAGTGACCTTGCCGATGCCGGCGTTGGCGCCCGTGACCACTGCGGTCTTGCCGGCCATGTTGGCTTCCACCAGGGGCTTGTTCGCCATGCGTCCTCCTCGCCGCGGCTCGCGGACGGCGCACCATGCCACGCAGCACCGTCCGGCGAAAGGCGCACCGAAGGGTCGGGGCGCCCAGGACCCCACCGGGGTCGCCGCGACGTCGCGCTGGCACGGGGCAACGAGGGGCGCGCCAGCCGTCGACATCGCGCCAAGGCCGGACCTCCGGGCCGTTCAGCGGCGGCGCAGCGGCACCACCAGCACCTCGCTGCCACGGTCGCGGAACCAGGCGACGTGCTCCCGCACCATGTCCAGACGCAGCGCCGCCGCGGCCGGTGGCGGATGCAGCGCCAACGTCAGCCGCGACGCCAGCCCGGGCGCCACGTCGCGCGGCAGCAGGGCCCGGCGCTCTGGCGCCGCCAGCACCACCCCGGCGGCGTCGAGCCAATGCCAGCCGACGCGTACATCGTGGAGCCAAGGGCGGCTGCCGACGTTGCGGACCTCGACCTCGAGCCTGGCGGCGGTCGCGGCCTCGGGCAGGTCCAACGCCTCGCCGACGACGGCCCAGGCGGCGCGATCGGCGCCAGGCGCATCGACCGCACCCCGCGCCACCTCGCCGACGAGCGCCGCGCCGTACAGCGTCCGCAGGGCGCCGGCAAAGGGCAGCAGCGACGCCCGCGACGACGCCGCGATGTCGCGGGCGCCCCCGTCAAAGCGCCGCACGACGCCGCGGCCGTCCGCGTCGGCGATGCGCAGCAGATGCAGCGCTCGACTGGCCAGCACGTCCTCGCGGTCCGAAAACGCGACCTCGAGCCGTGGACCGAGCGGGTCGCTGCCGGTCGCGCCAGGGCGATCGCGCACGATCGCCGCGACGGACGGCGACCCGGCGCTGGTCGCGACGATCTCGACCCAGTCGCGCGCGGCTCCGCCAAGGGCACCGTCCCGATCGAGCGACTGGCCATCGAGTAGGGCAGCGGCCCGGGCCCCGAGCCCGAGGCGACCGAGGATCGTCGGCATCACGTCGACGTGCGAGGCCAGCGTGTCGTCGACTGCGGGGCCTCGGCCGGGCCACGACACGATCAGCGGCACGCGCAGCTGCACGTCGCAGAGCTCGGAGTCGTGCGCGAACTTGCCGTGTTCGTAGAGCTCCTCGCCGTGGTCGCCGGTGACGACGAAGGCGACCTTGCCCGGCGCGACGGCGTCGGCGGCCGCGAACAGCCGCCCAAGCTCGGCGTCGACCGCGGCCAGGGCGTTGCGGTAGCGGTTGCGCAGGCCGGCTTGGCCGGCCTGCCCGAGGCGGCCCATGCGCAGCGCGCCCTCGTCGCTGACAGGGCCGAACCGACCGCGCGGCACGGCGTCGCCCACGCTGGCGCTGCCCGGCCAGGCGTAGGGGAAGTGGCTGCCGTCGAGCCAGACCAGCAGCACACGGCGCCGTGGCGCGCGAGGCCGTCGCAGCGAGGCGATCGCCGCGTCGATGGCGAAGCGATCGGCTTCGGGCCGCGTCGGCAGGCCCGCGGCGAAGGCATCGCGCGCGTCGACGAGCGCCTCGATCGGGATCGGCCTGGGCCCGCCGCGCCCGAACGCGCGGTCGGCGAAGCCGTAGTAGTCGAGCCCGGCGCCGGCGTAGGCCGCGAGCGCGTAGCCCGCCTCGTGCAGGAGCCGCAGCGGGGCGGCGCCGTCGGCGGCGAGCGTGCCGCTGCGCAGGCGATGCCAGAGGTGCGGCCACCGTCCGTACAGCAGCGTGTACCAGCCCGGATGCGTGGCGTTGGCGGCGGCGACGACCCGCCGGAAGACCTCGCCCCGCGCGGCCAGGCGCGCGAGGTGCGGCATCGTCTCGGCCTCGACCGCGTCGGCTCGCAGGCTCTCGACGATGGCGACGATCAGCAGCTCGGGCGCATCGGCGGCCAGCGCGGCTTCGGGCCGCAGCGCAGGTGGCGTCCCCGCAGCGTCGTCGGACGCCAGCGACGGCAGCGGCGGTCGCAGGACCAGGCTCAGCGGCTCGCCGTCGGGTGGCAACGCCGCCAGCCACCGGCGCGAGGGCCCCAGCAAGCGCCCGAGCAGGCGGGGCAGCTCGGCGTGGGGATCGAGCCCCGCGACGGTCGCGGCGCCGACTGCGGCCACGGTCAGGGGCACGAGCAGGCGCGCGCGCGGGTTGGCAGGGGTGGTCGGGGTCTGCGCGACAGCCGCCCGGACCGGCCAGGTCGCCATGCGCGCCGCCAGCGCCCCGACGGCGACCGGCGCCGCCAGGGCGGCCGCGACGACCCCGACGCCGACGCCGGAGGCCTCGAGCGCGGCGCTGAGGCCGGCCCCGCCTTCGGCCATCCAGAGGCCCCAGATCGTCATCAAGCCTTGATTGGCCTGGCGCAGCGCGTAGAGGTCGATGGCCGCCAGCACCGCCGCCCAGACCGACAGGCCGACGAGCCACGGCTGGATGTCGCGCCGGAGCACAGCGCCGAGCAGGTGCGCCGCGGCGGTCGCACATCCGACACCGACGGCGGCAGCCGCCGCGGCGAGCACCACGCCGCGCCACCCCGGGCCGCCGTCGCGCTGGCTGACCGCGTCACCGACGTCGATCGCCAACCAGAGCACGCCAGCCCCGATGGCCCAGAGCGCGACGAAGACGTGCGGGCGCGCGGGCTCCGGGAATCGACGCGACATCGCCTAGTGCACCAGGTCGGGGTCGGGCCCCGACGCGAAGTGGATCGACCGTGGTGCCGGGACCACGGCGTAGGGGGCGAGCGCATCGACCTGCCAGCGCTCGTAGACCTCCTCGGCGTCGACGTGGAAGACGCTCTCGTGGTGCGTCGGCAGGCCCTGCAACCGGGCGAGCACGGCGTCGCGCGGCATGCCCCATTCGATCGCCAACCGGGTGGCGCTGGGCTCGAGGAAGCCGGCGTAGAGCAGCTCACCCTGCGAGTGCTCGTCGCGGATCTCCGGGTGGATCGCGCGGGCGCCCTGCGCGAAGTGGTCGCGGAGCAGGGCGTTGTCCGCGGAGATCCGCGCCGCGAGCTGTGGCCGGTCGAGGCCACCCGGCAGCGGCAGAGGGTCATCGATCGTCAGCTGCCCGGTCAGCAGGCCTTCGTGGCACCACAGGCAGCGCGACGGCTTGCCGGCGAGCCCCTCGCCCGGGTTGCTGGCGGCGGCGAGCTGGCCGTCGTGGCCATAGACGGCGTAGCGCAGGGCGCCATTGGGCAGCGCGTCGATGGCCTCCCACTCGACGTCGGCGGGCACCGCCGCCTCGGCGTCGTGGACCGCCGCCGCGAGCCAGGCGATGCCGCCCGGCGTGGCCGTCGCGGCGCTGGCCTCGAGCCGGCGCGGGCCGAATGCGACGAGCGACACGGGCAGCACGGCGAAGACCGCGCCGACCTCTGGATGCAGCGCGCGGAACGCCTCGATCGTCGGCGGCGTCCCGACGGCGGCGTAGTAGTGCCCGGGCACGCCGATCGCGAGCGAGACGAGGCGGCCGACGTCGACGCCGCCCATGACCTGGGCCTCCTCGCTGGCCTGCAGCGCCTGGGCGAGGTGGCGCAGGACGCAGGCGGCGCGTGGTGGCAGGCCCGCCGCCGCGGTCGACAGGCGCAGTCGCTGGCCGTCGAGCCAGGTCACGACCTTCGGCTCACAGCCGGCCGGCAGGTCCGCGCCGAGCCAATGCAGCAGCCAGAGCAGCCCGCGCGAGACCCGGGCCTGCGTCTCGCCGGCGTAGAAGCGGCTCCAGCGCAGCGTGATCTGCACGTCGGGGGCGGCGCCGGCGGCGCATGCCGTGAGCCACGCCGGCTCCTGCCAACCCGGGCCGCTGGCGACCACGGTGCTGTCGTCGACGTCGTGCTCCGAGGCGCGGTCGCAGCCCTGCGCCAGGGCCAGCGCCGCGACGGTGCTGTCGTCGACGTCGTGGTCCGAGGTGCGGTCGCAGCCCTGCGCCAGGGCCAGCGCCGCGAGGACGCAGAGCGATGATGGCCACATCGGTCGCGCTGGCCTCTGTTCGCGACGTCGCACCATGCGCTCCGGTCTTCGCTGCGGCGGCTCCCGGCCGGCCCCCTGCCCTGTGCCAACAGCTTGCGGCTTCCGCGGCCCCGCGGCAACTCGGTGGCGCGTTGGGCCCCCCGAGGCGCAGCCTGGCGACGAGCCTGCCAGCCGACGGCGGTTTGACCCCCTCCGGGCGCGCTGGCAGCCTCGGCCGGCCGGATGCCGACGTGCCGCGCATCGAGGGGCTGTCCGTGGTCGACGCCGAGCCAACGCCAAGCAAGGCCCCGCGCGACAACGCCTTCGACCTGCTGCGCCTGCTCGCCGCCGTCGCCGTCGTGGTCGCGCACGTGCCGCTGGTCCAGGGCGGCCGCGAGCCGCTGCTGATGCCGGGGCTGACGCTCGGTCGGGCCGCCGTGCTCGTCTTCTTCGCCATCAGCGGCTACCTGGTCGCGCAGAGTGTCGAGCGCACGCGATCGGTGCCGCGCTTCCTCGTCCATCGCGCGCTGCGCATCGTCCCGGCGCTGCAGGTGTCGTTGTCGCTGACGGCGTTCGTGCTCGGCCCGCTCCTGACGACGTGGGCGCTGGCGGACTACCTCGCGGCGAGCACGCCGTGGCGCAGCCAGCTGCGCTTGCTCGGCCTGTTGCACCGCGACGAGCTGCCTGGAGTGTTCGCGACCAACCCTGTGGCGTGGCAGACCAACGCGCCGCTGTGGACCATCAAGTTCGAGCTCGCGTTCTACGGCCTGCTCGCGCTGCTCGCGGTCGCGACGCGAGGGCGGCGGCTGCGCGTGACCGCGGCGGCGATCGCCTGCCTCGCGGCGGTGTCGTTGCGATTCGCCCAGCAACTCGCGGGTCGGCCACACGCCGTGGTGCTGCATGGGCTGTTCGGTGTGCAGCCGAGCGAGAGCGTCGCCCGCCTCGTCTTCGACGCGGCCTCGTTCCTGGCCCCGTTCGCCCTCGGAGCAGCGTTTGCGTTCGCCCGCGTCCAGCTGGTGCGGGCGCGCTGGCTCGTGCTGGCGGCGGCGATCGCCCTGCCGGCCCCGCTGCTGACGCGCTGGGCGATCCCGCTGACCCCGCTGGCGATCTGCGTGCTGACGCTCTGGAGCGCCTTGGTCATCCCGCGGCAGATCGCCCACCTGCCACGCGGCTGGGATCTGTCGTACGGCGTCTACGTCTACCACTTTCCGCTGCTGCAGGCCCTGGTCGTCGTGGGCGCCGCGGCCTGGCCGCCGGTCGCGCTCCTGGCGGCCGGCCTCGCCTTGGTCTTGCCGCTCGCGGCGCTGTCGTGGCGCCTGGTCGAGGCGCCGGCGCTGCGGTGGAAGCGTCGGCTCGGGCCGCTCGAGCCAGCCGGCACCTGACCTGGCCCGTGACGGAGCGCCCGATCTGGCCGCGTCACGCCGCCCTGCCGGCGCGCCCGGCCCCGCGTTGACCGCCCCAATGCCGGGTGGCAGCCTGCGACGGGCGCCATGGTGGGGCCGAGGCGGTGCAAGCAGCGTGGGCCCCCTTCGACCACGCGCCGGTCTCCCTGCCGCCCTGGCGCGCGCGCCGAGACTGCCGCTGGCGCTGGCTGGCGCGCTGCCCCTGCTGGCGGTGCTGGCCTGGAACGCGTGGGTCAGCGACGACGCCTACATCACCTTCCGCGTCGCGGACAACCTGCTGCACGGCCACGGCCTGCGCTGGAACGTCGACGAGCGGGTGCAGGCCTATAGCAACCCGCTGTGGTTGCTGGTGTTCACGCCCGTGTACGCCATCGTCGGCGACGCCTGGGCCTCGGCGCTGGCCCTCGGGATCGGCTGCACGTTGGCGACCGTGGTGCTGGCGCGGCGCTGGACGGCGACGACGGCCGGCTACCTGGCCCTGGTCGCCGGCGCGATGGGCAGCAAGGCGCTGGTCGACTATGGCACCTCGGGCCTCGAGAATCCGCTCGGATCGCTGCTGCTGGTCGCGTTCGTGATGCGCGCCGAGGCCGTGACGACGGCCACCGCGCCCGCTCTGGGCACGCGGCAGGTCGCCTCGCTGAGCGCGCTGGCGGCGCTGCTCCTGGTGCATCGGCTCGACGCGTCGCTGCTCGTCGCGCCGACGATGCTCGCGCTGCCCTGGCTGACGACGCGCGCGGCGTCGCCGGGCGACCCGCCGACGCCCGCGCTGCGGCCTTGGTTGCTCGGCGGCCTGCTCGGCGCGACACCGCTGCTGCTCTGGCTGGCGTTCGCCACGGCCTACTACGGCGACCCGCTGCCGAACACCGCCGCGGCCAAGCTGCAATCGGGCTGGCAGCCAGGCGACCTCGCGCTGCAGGGCGCGCGCTACCTGCTCGACTCGCTGCGCCGTGACCCGATCACGCTCGTCACCGTCGCCGCGGGCCTCGGCGCTGCCGTGTGGCGGCCGACGCGGCTGCGCCTGGCGCTCGCGGCCGGCGTGGCGCTGCACCTGCTCTACGTCGTCAAGATCGGCGGCGACTTCATGAGCGGCCGCTTCTTGACCGCGCCGCTGGTGCTGGCCGCGTTGCTGCTGGTGCAGACGCGGACCGCCGACGCGGGCACGGACGCCTCGACTGACGCCGAGGCCGCAGATCCGGGCCGTCTGCGTCGTCCCCCGGTGTGGCCGCGCCTGGTCTGGGCGCTGCCGTTGCTGGGCCTGCTCAACCCCGACGGCCCGCTCGCCAACCCGCCCTACGCCGCTGGTCGGATCGACCTCGAGCAGGCCGTGGCCCGCTACCGCACGCCCGACGACCACGGCATCTGCGACGAGCGCGCCTTCTACTACCCGACCACGGCGCTGGCCTTGGCGCCGCAGCTGCCGCGGGTGCCGGACCACCCCTGGCGCGCCGTCGCTGACCGCGCCCGGGCCCAGGCCACGCGCCGCCCGGCGCCACAGGGCCGCGTCGCCCGCCTGCACGGCGTGATGCCGAGCGTCGGCTTCGCCGGCTTCTTCGCCGGGCCCGAGGTGCACCTCATCGACAGCTACGCCCTGGTCGACCCCTTCCTGGCCGCGATGCCCGCCGTGCGGCCGGGCCAGCGCGTCGGCCATATCGAGCGCGTGCTGCCCGAGGGCTACGTCCAATCCCGCGTCGAGGATCGCGATCTGCTGCGCGATCCGGCCCTGCACGCGCTCTACGCCGACGTCGCGCTGCGCACGCGGGCAGAGCTCGACGCGCCGGGCCGGGCGACGGCCATCCTGCGCCATGCGCTGGGTCTGGGCCCCGCGGGCGGGCTCGCCTCGCACCGACGCTGAGGCTCAGCGCGCGGCCCGCCGCAGCCGCTCGAGACCTTGCTCCATCGACACCACCGGCTCCCAGCCCAGGTCGCGGCGGGTCTCGGTGATGTCGTACCAATTCGCCGTGCTCAGCTGCCGCGCCAGGAAGCGCGTCATCGGCGGCTCGCCGGCCAGCGGCAGCGTCGACCACGCAGCCTCGCAGACCGCGCCGATGGCGAAGGCGAGGCCGGCCGGCACCGTCCGCTCGACCGTCGGCGCGCCCGAGGCCGCGAGCAGGGTGTTGATCAGGTCCCACATCGGCCACGGCTCGCCGTTGCTGACGAAGTAGGCGCGGCCGCCGCAGGCCGCCTCGGGGCCGGTCAGGCGGTCGAGGGCGCAGATGTGCGCGGTGGCGGCGTTGTCGATGAAGGTCGAGTCGACCTTGCGGTCGTCGCTGCCGACGCGGCGCAGCCGGCCGGCGCGGCTGCGCTCGGCAAGGCGCGGCACGATGTGCGGGTCGCCCGGGCCCCAGATCAGCCGAGGTCGCAGCGCGACGGTCCAGAGATCCGGGCCGTGCGCTGCCAGCACCGCCTTCTCGGCGGCGATCTTGGTGCGCTGGTAGGCCGTGCGCGGCGAACGGGCGTAGGGCGTGCGGCTGTCGCCGCCCTCGCAATCGTCGTCGGTCTGCACCACCGACGGCGTCGAGGTGTAGACGAAGCGGCGGATCTGCGCCGCCCGCGCTGCGGCGAGCAGCCGCTCGGTCGCGACGACGTTGGCCGCGACGTAGCGCGCCTCGTCGCCCCAGATGCCGGCGAGCGCGGCGGTGTGGATGATGGCGTCGACGCCCTGGACCGCCCGCTCGGCGACGCCGTCGTCTGCCAGGTCGCCGCGCATATGCTCGACGCCGAGCCTGGCCAGGTGCGGGTAGTCGCCGCGCGAGACGCTGCGCACCACCTCGCCGCGGGCGCGCAACATCGTGCAGATCGCCGTGCCGAGGAAGCCGCCGCCACCTGTGACCAGGACGTGCATCAGCCCCCCTTGCCGACGCCGAGGCGCGCAGCGGCCCAGATCGCCAGCTCTTCGCGGCCGATCTTGGCGTTGTGACGGATGTCCACCGGGAACGCCGGATGGACCAGGAAGTCGGCGATCGACGCGGTATGCGCGTGCGCGGCACCGAGGGCGCGCAATTCCTCGACGAGCTGTCGAGGTTCAGGGACGCCGGCCTCGAGCTCGACGCAGACGACCGGCCGCTGCTGGCCGACCGGGCCGACCCCGACCAGCGCGCTGCGCCAGACCGCCGGGTGCTGGTTGAAGATCGCCTCGCAGGGGATCGTCAGCATGTCGCCCGCGGCGGCGCGGACCCGATGCGTCTTGCGGCCGCAGAACCACAGCCGACCGGCCTCGTCGAGGTAGCCGAGGTCGCCCATGCGGTGGACCACGCCACCGTGGCCGTCGTCGATCTTGGCCAGGCGGGTGGCCTCGTCGCGACCGAAGTAGTGCGTCGTCGTCGTCGGGCTCTGCACGGTGATCTCGCCGACCTCGCCGGTCGGCACCAGCAGCGCGTCGCTCCAGCGTTCGATCGGGCCGTCATCGACCCGGATGATGCGCACGTTGGCCCGCGGCACCGGTTGGCCGACGCAGACGCCCGCGCCCGTCGCGGTGGCCTCGGCCGTCTCGCCGAGGACCGTGCGCGAGCCGACGATGGCAACGGGCAGCGATTCGGTGGCGCCGTAGGGCGTGTAGATCTCGGCGTCGTCGGGCAGCATCGCGCGCATCCGACGCAAGATCCGGGCATGCACCGGGGCTCCGGCCGAGATCACCCGGCGCACGGTCTCGAGCCGGGTGCCCGTGGCCTCGCCAAACCTCGACACAGTGTCGAGCAATGCCGGCGAACCGAACATGTTGGTCACGCCGAAGTCGCGCACCGCCTCGACGATGTGCAGCGGGTTGACCCTGGCCGGCCGCGTCGGGTCCATGTCGGGGATCACGGTGGTCATGCCCAGCGCGGGATCGAACAAGGCGAAGGGCGGGAAGGTCGGCAGGTCCACCTCGCCGGGCGCAAACTGGAAGGCATCGCGCAACATCTCGACCTGGCTGACGAAGTTGCCGTGGCGATAGACCGCCCCCTTGGGCGCGCCGGTCGAGCCGGAGGTGAAGAGCACCGCCGCCTCGTCGTCGCGGGCGGTGGCGGCGACGCGGAAGCCGCCGGAGCCGTCGGTGGCGGCGTCGCCCATGGCGCGGACCGTGCCGATCGAGACGCCGCCGAGCATCCGGGCGGCGGCGTCGGAGCCGACGACGACGCGGATCTTCGCGCTGCGCCCCCAGCCGAGCAGCATGCGGGCGACGTGGGCCGGCGGGATGCCGATGAACGCGGCCGGCTGTGCCTCGGCGAGCGCCCGGCCCATGCGCTTGACGCCGATGCCCGGGTCGACGAGCACCGGCACCGCCCCGGCCTTGAACAGCGCGAACATCAGCGAGAACAACTCGAGGCTCGGCCGCACCAGCAACGCGGCGCGCACGCCTCGGCCAACGCCGAGCGCCGTCAGCCCGGCGGCGATGCGGCTGGCGTCGGCGTCGAGCTGGCGGTAGGTCAGGTGGACGTAGCGCCGGCGGCCGAATCCATCGTGGTCGTGCGGCACGAAGATCGCGGGCACATGGGGCTGGCGCTCGGCCATCTGCTGCAGGGCGAGCGCGATGTTGACGGGTCCAGACATGCCGGCGGATCTCCAACCTGGTGACGACGCGCCGCTCTCGGCACGGAGGACCGCGACGGACGTGGCGCAGCGGCGCGAAACGTGGCAGAGGGTGGCGGTCGGGTCAATCGAGGCCCGGCATCGCCTGCGTCGGGCCCGCCGATCGACGCCAGCGGCCGAGGAGAGCGCATGGACACGGCCCGATCTGCAGCGGAAGCCCCCGAACGAGCAGCGGACGCGCGCTGGACCGGCATCGGCCGGCTCTACGGCGTGGCCGGGGTGCAGCGCCTGCGCGCCAGCCACGTCATGGTCATCGGCCTGGGCGGTGTCGGCTCGTGGACGGTCGAGGCCCTGGCCCGCTCGGGGGTCGGCCGCCTGACGCTGGTCGACCTCGACGAGATCTGCGTCAGCAACACCAACCGACAGTTGCACACGCTGACGGGCACCATCGGCCGGAGCAAGGCCGAGGTCCTGGCCGAGCGCGTGGCCGCCATCGCGCCCGACTGCGCCGTCGAGGCCGTCGTCGACTTCTTCACCGCGCGCAGCGAGGCCGCGATCCTTGGCCGCGCGCCCGACGTGGTCGTCGACGCCATCGACTCGCAGAAGAGCAAGGCCCTGCTGATCGCGGCCTGCGTCCGGCGCGCGATCCCGGTGCTCGTCTGCGGCGGCGCCGGCGGCCGGATCGACCCGCTGGCGCTGCGGCGTGGCGACCTCTCGGCCAGCGGCCACGACGGCTTGTTGCGCAACCTCCGCAAATCGCTGCGCGACGCAGGCGTGCTGCAAGGCGGCGGACCTTGGGGCATCCCGGCGGTCTGGTCGATCGAGCCGCAGCGCTGGCCGACCTCCGACGGCTGCGTCGCCGACGCGCGACCCGCTGACAGCAAGGCCACCCGGCTCGACTGCGCCGAGGGCTTCGGCGCCGCGACGATGGTCACCGGCACCTTCGGCTTCGCCCTGGCGTCGCTGGCGGTCGAGGTCCTGCTCGACGCCGCCGCAGCCACTGGCAGGCCACCGCCCACGCACTGATCCAGCGACCGACGCCGTTGCAACGCCGCCACGTGGCCCATTGACCGCCGCGGAGTGGCCGTGGCAGCGTGCGCCAACCGTGGGAAGAGACACCGATCTCGTGAGGGCACGGCCCCCAGGAGGAGCGATGACGCAGGTGGTGTGCAAGGCGCGTCGAGGGATCGTGGCGGCCCTGGCGCCGCTCCTGTTGCTCGTGGCGCCGCCAGCGCGGGCGAGCTCCGACGGCTTCGGCAGACACAACGAGGGCGCGGTGATGGCCCTGGGCGTCGCGTCGACGGGGACGATCCCAGCCAAGCTCGCGCTCTTCGCCACCAGCGAGGGCAACCGCATCGACGTGCCGGGCTACTTCCGCGTCGACATGCAGCCGCAGCGCGTCGCCACCGATCGGCCCAAGCTCAAGGAGGGCGGTGCCTACAGCAACTTCGGCATGCACGGCGGCTACATGGGCCTGGACCTCGGGCCCCTCTGCTTCGGCGCTGGCTTCGGCTTCGACTTCTACACCGTCGGCGTTGGCACGTTGCCCAAGCCGCTCCCCAGCGGCTCGCAGCTCTTGGTCGCCTTCGGCCTCGAAGCAGCGGTCGGCGTGCGCCTGTTCAGCTGGGGGCGCTTGCTGCTCACCTTGCAAGGCGACATCGCCTCGGGCTCGGGCTTCGACGGATTTGGCCGGCGCGGCGTCACCGCCGACCTGATGATCGGCTTCGGCTCTTCGGGCGTGTCGCTGCTGCTCTCGGGCGAGAGCGGCACCTTCAGCAACGACAAGGGCGTCTCGTTCAGCGGTGGTCAGTTCACGGTCGGCATCGGCGTCGGCAGCAACGGCTGAGCGGACGCGGCGGACGCGGCGGACGCGGCGGACGCGGCGGACGCGGCGGACAGGGTCACGCCAGCGGGTGCGCCTGCAAGAAGGCCCGGACCTTGGGCCGGATCGCGGCGCCGGCGTCCTCGAGCACATAGTGACCGGCGTCGGCGAAGCGGTGGACCTCGGCGTGGGGCCAGGCGCGCTGCCATTGGCGCAAGAACGCGTCGTCGAAGACGAAGTCCAAGGCGCCCCAGCAGATCAGCGCCGGCTTGCCGGCGTGCTCACCGAGCGCGGCGCCGGTCGCAGCGACGATGTCGTAGCCCGAATCGCTCGGCCGCAGCGGGATGTCCTGGACAAAGCGCAGCGTCGCGACGCGGTTGGCCGGCGTGTCGTAGGGCGCGACCATGCCGGCGCGGGCCCGTGGATCGACCGGCTTCTTGAACGCCACACGCGCAGCAACGCCAGAGAAGGCGTTGAAGTTCTTGACCAGCAGCGCGCCCAGCGGCGTCCGCGTCAAGGCCAGCGGCCAGGGGAAGGCCTTGTCGGCCGGCAGCGGGAAGGCGCCGGTGTTGAGGATGACGAAGCGGGCGACGCGCTCGGGGTGCCGGTGCGCCCAGCCCATGCCGATCATGCCGCCCCAATCGTGGACGACCAGCGTCAGCTTGCCCGTCGGGGCCAAGGTCGCGAGCACCGCCTCGAGCTCGTCGATCCGCGACGCCAGCGTGTAGGGGTAGTCCGCGGCCGCGGGCTTGTCGGACAGGCCGCAGCCGATCCAATCCGGCGCGATGCAGCGATGGTCCGGCGCCAGCTCGGCGATGAGGTCGCGGTAGTAGAACGACCACGTCGGGTTGCCGTGCAGCATCACCACGACGTCGGCGTCGGCGCGGCGGGCGGCGTCGGCCGGCCCCTCGTCGAGCACGTGCAGCCGATGGCCGGCGACGTCGAGGAACCGGCCCTGGTAGGGGTAGAGCTCGCGCCAGGCGGGCTGGGGCTGGGTGCTGGCCATCTTAGAACTGGACCTCGGCCATCGCGCAGTTCAGGCCCGAGCCGATGCCCATGAGCGCGACGCGAGCGCCCTGGTCGATGCGGCCGAGCTCGATCGACTTGCTGAGCACGAACGGCACGCCGGCGGGGCCGATGTTGCCGTGCTCGGGGTAGACGCGCAGCACCTTCTCGAGGTCGAGGCCGAGCAGCTCGGCGAGCATCTCGGTGTGGACGCTGCTGACCTGGTGGATGATCAGCTCGTCCATCGCGTCGGCGCTCCAGTCCGGATGCTCGGCCGAGGCCGCCTTCCAGGTGCGCCTGGCCAGGGCGAGGCCCTGCTCCAGCAGCGTGCGGGTGTCGGTCTCCATGTAGTCGTTCTGGCCGCGGCAGAGGTGGCTCCACTCGGTCGCGGCGCGCGTGGTGCTGCCGAGGTAGCGCGGCTTGCCCGGATGCCGGTCGGCGCGGCAGAGGATCATCGCGGCGGCGCCCGATCCGAGCGTCAACGCCGCGAACTGGTTGCGGAAGTCCTGCTCGGTCGTCTCGGGCCGCTGCAAGCGCGCGATCGTCGTCTCGATGACGTGGCGGCTGCCCTCGCCATCGACGATCAGGCCGTAGTCCAGGGCACCGCGCTCGATCATCGCGGCGACGACGTCCATGCCGTTCATGAAGGCGAGGCAGGCGTTGCCCATGTCGAAGTTCATCGCCGTCGCCGGCAGGCCCAGCTTGCTGTGGACGATGCAGGCGGTCGACGGCTCGACCCAGTCGCGGCAGACGCTGGTGTTGACGCAGACGCCGATGCGATCGCGCGGGATCTCGGCCCGTTCGATGGCGATCTCGGCGGCGCGCGCGGCGACGTCCGAGGGCATGGTGCCCTCCTCCCAATAGCGGCGGGCGACGATGCCGGAGAGGCCCTCGAGCAGGCCGGCGCGCAGGCCGAGGCGGGCCATGGTCGGCGCGAGGCGCTCGTCGATCTCGGTCGACGTCACGCGGATCGGGGCCTCGATGTGGGCGGTGCTGAGGATCGCGACGTTCTCGAAACGCATGGAGTCCGGCCTTCCAATCGCGACGATGCGCGGTGCGCGCCGACGGCGCGAGGGGCGCGGACGGTTGCCGATGGAGCCGAGGTTGTCAACGCGGGGTGGCGGTCGCCGGATCGGCTGTCGTCACTTCGACGTAGCCCATCCCGAGGCGCTGGCGCACCAGCCGATCGTGCTCGGCGCGCGCCTTGCCCTCCGAGGGCAGCTCCTTGACCAGGCGGCTCGGCCTGCTGTCGAGGCCGCCCCAGACCAGCTCGACGACGTTGCCCTGGCAGCTGATCTGCCAGAAGCGCAGCTCGCCATCCTCGTCCCGCTCGAATCGACGCATCTCGTCCTCCGCGACGCCCCTCCTCGGTCCCGTCTGGCGTCGCGCTCAGGGCAGCAGCAGCTCGCCGCCAGCGGCGCCGGCGGCCCCGCGCCTGACCGGCGGCGGCGGCTGGGGCGTCACGCTCGGCAGCGTTCCGCGGCCCGGGCTGCCGAGGTAGCGCAACAGCTCGTTGTCGGTGCCGAGCACCATCCTGGCATGGCCGGCCTTGCCGATGCCGCGCTCGTAGGCGTCGAGCGTGGCCAGGAAGCCATAGAACTCAGGGTCTTCGCCATAGGCGTCGGCGTAGATGCGCGAGGCGTCGGCGTCGGCCAGGCCCTCGATCTCGCGCGCCTTGCGCTGCGCCTCGGCGCGGATCACCTCGAGATCGCGCTCCATGCGGCCCAGGATCTCGGACGCCTTGCCCTGGCCCTCGGAGCGGTACTGCTCGGCCACCTTCTTCCGCTCGGCGATCATGCGGTTGAAGATGTTGGCCTGGACCTCCTCGATGTAGTTGATCCGCTTGATGCGCACGTCGACGATCTCGATGCCGTACTGCTTGCGCGTCACGTCGTTGGCCCGCGCCACGACCTCGGTCTGCAAGGCGATGCGGCCCTTGCGGATGATCGCGCGCGCGTCGGCGGTGACGGCCTGGGCGTCGCTGCCGGTGCTGGCCTCCGGCAAGCCGACGAGCTCGGCCTCGGTGCGCACGATCTCGATGAGATCGTTGTCCGAGATCACGGTGCGGACCGCAGAGTCGAGGATGTCGTCGAGCCGCGTCTGCGCGCCGGCCATGCCGCCGACCGAGCGCAAGAACCCGAGCGGATCGAGGATCCGCCAGCGCGCCGTGGCGTCGACCCAGATGAAGCGCTTGTCGCGGGTCGGGATCTGCGAGCGATCGCCGTCCCATCGCAGCAGCCGCTTGGGGAAGACGTGCTGCTCGTACCACGGCCAGACCAGCTGCAGGCCCGGCTCGGTGATCGGTTCGCCGACGGGCTCGCCAAATTCCGTGAGCACGACGGAGTCGTACTCCGGCACGACGATGGTGCAGGTCGAGACGACGCCGACGGCGACGGCCAGCGCGATCAGGACCAGGATGCCGATGCGGTTGCTCATCGCGTGGTCCTCCCACCGGTGGTGGGCCGCGCAGACGCGCCCCCGAGGCCCCGGCCAGCGTTGCCGGCGTCGGTCTCCGCCGCAGACGGTGGCGGCGGCGGCGGGGGGTGGGCCGCGCGATGACCCGTGGCCGTCCCGCTCGACGCGGCGGCCTGGCCGTGGCTGCCGTGCCCGCCGGCCCCGAGCGCGCCCGACAGCGGCAACACGGGCAACGTGCCGCGGGCGACGTCGGCGTCGACGACCACGAGCTCGTCGAGGTCAGGCAGCACGCGCGAGACGGTCTCGAGCCACAGCCGGCGGCGCGTCACCTCGGGCGCCTTGCGGTACTCGCGCAGCAGGTCCGTGAAGCGCGACGCCTCGCCGCGGGCGCGGTTGACGCGCGCTTCGCGATAGCCCTCGGCCTGGTCGATGCGGCGCGCGGCCTCGCCGTGCGCGGCGGGGATCTCGCGGTTGCGCCGGGCGAGGCCCTCGTTCTCGAGCTTCTCGCGGTCCTGCTCGGCGCGGTTGACGTCGTTGAACGACGGCTGCACCGGCTCGGGCGGCGTCACGTTCTGCAGCTGCACCGCGACGATGTCGATGCCGGCGTCGTAGTCCTTGAGCACCTTGATCATCGACTTGCGCGCCTCGTCCTCGATCTGGGCGCGGCCGGTCGTCAGCACGGCGTCGACCGTGCGGTTGCCGACGATCTGGCGCATCACCGCCTCGGCGACGTCGCGCACGGTCTGCTGCGGCTCGGCGAGGTGGAACCAGAGCTTCACCGGGTCGCGGATGCGGTACTGCACGATCCACTCGACGTCGGCGACGTTGAGATCACCCGTCAGCATCCACGACTCGTCGTCGAACTCGGCGCGCGAGTACTCGGTGCGCACGTCGGCGCGCACGGTGCGGAAGCCGAACTCCTCCTTGAGCACGCGGGTCGTGGCGAAGATCTTGGTCTGGTCGATGCCGAACGGCAGGCAGAGGTGGAATCCCGGCCCCGCGGTATGGCTGTAGCGGCCCAAGCGCAGCACGACGGCTGCCTCGTCCGGCCCGACGGTGAAGAACGCCGTGCGCCCGCCGAGCAGCAGCACCACGACCAACGCCACCAGCGCGACGATGCCGACCAGGTTGCCGGGCAGCCGTAGCTCGGGTGGCTGCATCCCGCCGCCGCTGCCGGCACCGCCATTGGCGGCGTTGCGAATCTCGTCTGGGTTCCAAGGCAACGTGGCCTCCCATCTGCGCAGCCCATGGACCGGGGCGCTGCACGCGCGCTCGGGCCCGACGGCTGGCGGCCTTCACGACGTCGCAGGTCAAGCGTCACCCGTGCGTGCGAAGGCTCCGCAGGATCGCAGGTCGGGGGGCTGCGGTCAACGCGGGCTCCCCGGTCGCGCGCGGCGTCGCTTTGCCGGGGCGGCGAGATGCCCTACGCTGACCATCGGCCGGCGCCACGCCAGCGCGCACGGCCCAGCCAGGAGCAGCCATGGCCCGTCCTCCGATGCCGCCCCGTTTCTCGCGCCCGTCGCTGCCGCCGCGGCTGGCCCGCGTCGTCGCCAACTTCGCCTGGATCGCCGCGGCGCTGCTGCTCGGCAGCTGCGGCAGCGACGCGGGTGGCAGCACCGCCAGCGCGACGGACACGACCAGCGCCGACGCCGGCAGCGACGCGCCGATCGGCCAGGGCGTCTGGGCCCAGGGCTATTCGATGAAGCTCGCCTTCACCGGCGGCCAACCTGACGGCATCCAGCTCGACATCGACCGCGACCTCTACGAGATCCCGACCGCGTTCTCGTTCGGTTCGACGCACTATGTCAAAGGCGAGGTCGGCTTCACCGTCGCCGATACGATGACGCTGCTGCTCGACAACGGCAGCGGCGGCAAGGTCGAGACGCAGATCGAGATCAGCCTGAACTTCGGCCTCGTCGTCGGCTCGAGCGACAACCCGGTGCAGACCGACAAGGCCGGCACCTACCCGTTCAGCTGCAAGCCGCCGATGATTCGCATCTTCTTCAAGAACACCCAGTTCCGATCGACCTGCGACGGCCTCGTCGGCTCGATCGTCATCACCGACTACGCCAACACCACCGGCGGCCGCATGGCGGGCACGTTCAAGGGCACGCTGCAGGCCTTCTACCCGGACCCCGGCACCGGCGCGACCGACGAGTGCATCGCCGCCGAGAACGCCAAGATGTGCAGCAAGCCGGACCGCACCGTCGCGGTCGAGGGCCACTTCGGCTTCACCCTGCCCGAGAAGGCGGCGGGCGGCGGCAGCGGCGGCTAGGGCCGATGACCACGCCAGCCAACCGCAGCCCGCGACGCTCGGTCACGGGGCGCCCGCACCATCGCCTGCGCCCGCACGGCCATCGCGACGTGCTCGCCGCCATCGACGGCCATGAGGTGCCGATCGGCGGCGACCGCAGCTGGCATCCCCACGGCCGGCGCGTGCGCGTGCCCGATCGCGATCTCGGCAGCCTCGGCGTCCACGCCGTCACGCTCGGCAGCGGCCCGGATCTCGTGCTGCTGCACGGCTTCGTCCAGGCCTCGTGGTGCTGGCGCGACGTGCTCGACGACCTCGCGCGCCACCACACCGTGCACGCGGTCTGCTTGCCGGGCTTTGGCTGGTCCGACAAGCCGGCGACGGGCCCCATGCGCCTGCCGGACCAGGCGCGGCGCCTGCTGACCTGGCTCGACGTCATGGGCATCGCCCGCGCGGACCTGGTCGGCTGCTCGATGGGCGGCGCGCTGGCCTTGCACCTCGCGGCGAAGGTGCCAGCGCGCTTCGGCCGCGTCGTGGTCGTGAACCCGGCCGGCCCGGGCACCTACCCGATGGCCTGGCTCGCCGCGCTGCAACGGCCGGCGTGGGCGCCCCTGCTGCGGCTGCCGGGCGTGCCGTTCGGCCTGCGCTTGGGCCTGCGCTTCGCCGCCTATGCCCAGCTGCCGGTGGACGACGCCTACATGGCGCACTTCCTCGCGCCGTTGCGGACCCCTGGCGCCGCGCAGGCCGCGCTCGCCGTCGCCTCGACCTACAACGACGACCTGCGCCAGCTCACCGGCGACCTGGCCGCTGTGCGCGCGCCGACGCTGGTCATCCGCGGCGGCAAGGACCGCGTGATCCCGGCGCGCGTGGTCCACGGCGTCGCGCAGGCCGTGCCGGGCAGCCGCGTCCTCACCTACGACGCCGCCGGCCATTGCCCGATGGAAGAGGAGCCGGCGCGCTTCTGCACCGACGTCCTGGCCTTCTTGCGGGCGGACTGACGACGCGATTGGACGATCGCGGCCGGTGGCGCGCCGGTCTGGCGAATCATCCAGACGACGACGCCGTTGTGCCCAGGGCGGCCCACCAGCCATGGCGCGATCCCGGCCGTTGCGGCCCGTGGCCGTGTCGCGGTAAGACGCGCGCCCGATCTGGCTCGATCGCCCCCGCGCGGAGGTCCCCCTGATGTCGAACGCCCCCATCGTCCCCACCGTCGCCGCCCTCGTCGCCAGCGCCGCCGCCCGTCGCCGCAGCGCGCCTCGCTTCGCCCGCATGGCGACGGCCGCGTCCGTCGCGCTCGCCAGCCTCGCCGCGCTTCCCGCGCTCGCGGCCCCGGCGCGGACGCTGATCTTGCCGACCGCGACCATCGGCGAGGTCCGGCCGATCCAGCTCAAGCGCATCGAGAAGGGCATCGCCGACACACTCTCGTTCTCGGGCAAGATCGTCTCGGTCGTCGACCCGACGCCGGTCGACCCGCCGACCAAGGGCAAGCCGGCTGCGCCGATGGCCATCGACCCGCACCTGCAGCGCGCCGATACGCTGCGCCAGGAGGGCACCGACGCCCAGCTCGAGGGCAAGCACGCCGTCGCGCTGAGCAAGCTCGAGGCGTCGATCGCCGCCTACCGCGCCGGCTACGCCGAGCTCGTCGACTACACCAAGCTCGCGGACGCCTACGCCCGCGCCGGCGTCGCGGCCTACCAGGCCGGCAAGGGCGCGGCCAAGGCCGCCAAGCACTTCGACGCCGGCTTCGTGATCCAGCCGACGCTGGCGATCGACCGGCGCAAGGCCGACAAGGAGCTGCTCGCGCTCTTCGACGGCCGCCGCGAGGCGCTCGAGGCCGCGCCGCGCCAGACGCTCCAGGTCGAGGGCGAGGCCGAGGGCGCCGAGGTCTTCGTCGACGGCGTGCGCATCGGGCCGCTGCCGGCCGAGGCGCAGAACCTCGCGGCCGGCGAGCACTACCTGCAGGTGCGCGGTGGCAACTGGCAGACCTACGCCAAGAAGGTCCAGATCGGTCGCAAGCCTTTGAAGGTCAAGGCCAAGATGAAGCCGGTCAAGGTCGAGGCCGAGGTCGGCCAGGGCAAGGTCCTGAGCTTCGACGACATCAAGCACTGCACCGAGAAGGGCGACATGGTCAGCAGGGGCTGCGTCAAGCTGGCCACCGCGTTCGCCAAGCAGACCGCCACCGAGCTGCTGCTGCACCCGATCGTCGTCGCCGACCGCTACGGCCGCTTGACGCTGCACGGCTTCTTGCAGCGCGCCGACGGCAAGACGCTGGCGCTGAGCCCGCGCGAGATCGACAAGAACCTCACGGACCTGAACGCACAACTGACCGAAATGGCCAACGAAGTCGGCGCCGCCGCCGAGAACTTCCCGACCGCCCGCGCCCTGGACCGCAAGCCCAAGCTCTTCCAGTAGCGGTTCCGCCCGGACGTCGCGCAAGTCTGCAATTGCGCGCAGGGTGTGCGATCGGTATCGTGTCGCTCCCCAGGAGGAGTCGATGCGCACGTCCAACCCCGAGGCCGTCCCCCCGCTCGTCGCTCGGGCGAAGGTGGCGTCGCCGCGTGCGTGGCCGGGTCGACGCGCTGCGCTCCTCGGTCTGCTCCTGGTGCTCGCGACCGCGTGCAGCGAAGCCCCGACCGACGGCAAGATCGCCGGCAAGGCGGCGCTCGACCCCTCGACCCTGGTGCTGCGCACCGACACCGGCGGGGCCGACGCGCGCGCCGGCGTGCCCTTCACCGTCGGCTGCCGCGCGTTCGAGAAGGCAGACGGCGGGCTCGGCGCCGAGGTCACGCTGCCCTGGCCGACGACCGTGACGGTGGTCGACGGGCCGGCCGGCGCGCTGGCGATCGACGGCCATGACGTGTCCTTCGGCCTCGTCGGTGACTACCGCGTCGCCTGCCGCACCGTGGGCGAGCAGCTGCTCGACGCCGAGGGCGCACTTTTGCCCGTGATCCCGGGCCCGCCAGCCAGCCTCGACACCCAGATCGCCTCGCCCGCGGGCGACGCCGACGTGCAACACGGCGCAGCCGCGGTGGTCGCGGGCACGCCGATCCAGGTCAGCTGCATCGGGGCGGACGCCCACGGCAACACCCTGACCACGGGCTGGACCGTGGGGACGACGCCCGAGATCGTGACGAGCGACCTGCTGTTGCAGCCGACGCTGGCCGGCACCTACGACGTCGCCTGCCGCATCGAAGGCAGCGTCGACGCCACGCCCGCGCGCCTCGGCGTCATCGCCAACGTGCCGAAGCATCTGCACACGCTGCTGGAGCCAGCCGAGATCGAGGCCGGCAATGCGGCCAAGCTCGGCTGCGTGGCCTTGGACGCCTACGGCAACCAGATCAAGGACTTCCCGTTCGCGGTCGATCACAGCGACAAGCTCGCGCTCAAGGGCCTGTACCTGTCGGCGACCGAGGCCGGCCTGCACGGCGTGCGCTGCGTGCCCGAGACGCTGGCGTGGGACCTGTTCACGCTGCACGGCAACAACCTGCTGGTGACGCCGGGTCCGCCCAAGGAGCTGCTGGTCGCGCGCATCCCGGACAAGGGCGTCTACAAGCGCAAGGAGACGGTGAAATTCATCGCCACCGTCCGCGACGGCTACGGCAACATCCGGCCCGACGACGAGGTCGCGCACAGCGTCGTCTCGCCGGCCAAGGGCTACAAGGACAAGGGCGATCTCGGCATCGTCTTCAACCTCGACGGCACCTACGAGCTGGAGTTCCACGTCGTCAAGGATCCCAACGTCGAGAAGGTGTTCAAGCTGCTGGTCGACGGCGCGCCGCCGCTGCTGACGATCGAGGAGCCGGGCTGGGGCAGCACGCTCGACGGCAAGCCCAGCGTGACGGTCAAGGGCAAGGCCGGCGACGACGGCGCCGGCATCGCCGAGCTCAAGGTCAACGGCAAGAAGGCCTTCCCCGACGCCATCGACGAATGGAAGGTGCAGGTCGGCGCGGCCCACGGGCTGACCAAGGTCATCGCGACGGCGACCGACATCGGCGGCGAGGAAGCCAAGGCGGTGCGCGGCTTCTACTACGCCAACAAGTACTACCCGACCGACGCGGCCAACCCGAAGGGCGCGATGGTCGACAAGGCGATCCAGGTCTTCCTGGGCAAGGACTTCTTCGACGACGGCGACCACAACAAGGCCAAGGTCGACGACATGGCCACCATCATCGAGATCGTGGCAGGCGGCCTGATGAGCAGCTCCCTGCTGCCGAGCAACATCTCGCAAGGCGACATCGAGGTCACGCTGTCGAACACCAAGTTCGGCCCGCTCAAGACCAGCCTGGTCCCGGTGGACGGCGCCCTGCAGACCAAGATCGAGCTCGACGGCATCTCGACCGATCTCGCGGTCAAGGCCAAGCTCAAGCTCGGGCCGATCTCGACGACCGTGAAGGTCTCGGGCGACATCAAGATCGCCAAGGTCCGCCTCTCGACCCGGCTCGGCATCGAGGTCGTCAACGGCTTCGCCAAGACCGACGCGACGCAGACCGTCGTCCAGATCGACGACATGAAGCTGCACGTCGACGGCATCGGCGGCCTGTTCGACTTCCTGTGGAACATCCTGCTCGACACCTACAAGAAGCAGATGGAGGCCCAGATCGTCGGCATGCTCGAGAGCGAGCTGCCCAAGGCGCTGCAGGGCATCTTCGACGCGCTCGCCATCAACCAGAGCTTCGAGGTGCCGCCGCTGGTCGGCGCCGGCAAGACCGTGACGGTGTCGATCGTCTCGGCCGTCAAGACCATGACCTTCTCGCCGCTCGGCGCCATCATCGAGATGGACGCGTCGTTCGTCGCGAGCAAGGGCGTGCCGCACACCATCAAGGGCAGCATCGGCCGCGACGGCTGCGTCGGCCTTTCGCCCGACAAATTCGCCATCGACACGGCCCAGCGCATCCAGTTCGCCCTGCACGACGACCTGATCAACCAGCTGCTCTACGCGCTGTGGTACGGCGGTGCGCTGCAGCTGAGCGTGCCGCTGGCCGAGCTGGCGGGTGGCAGCAACGTCTCGGGCTTCTCGCTCGAGGGCGCGACGCTCGGCCTCGACTTCCTGCTGCCGCCGATCCTCGAGGCCTGCAACCAGCCCGATCCGATGTCGATGCGCCTGCAGGTGGGCGATCTCTTTGCCAAGATCACGCTGATGCTCGGCTCGGACCCGCTCGACCTGCACACGGTCATCCTCGCGGACGCCGGCCTCTCGCTGGCGTTCAGCAAGGCGAGCAACGGCGACGGGGTGCTCACCGCGACCGTCGCCCAGGAGCTCGGCCTGGTGCTGCACCTGCAGGACATCACCAAGGGCTTCGAGGACCAGAAGCCGACCTTCCAGAAGCTGATCGAATCGATGCTGACCAAGGGGCTGACCGACGCCAACTCGCCGTTGGGCAAGCCGACCGAGACCGCGCTGCCGGCGACGGTCATCGACCTGAGCACGGCCGTGCCAGGGCTGCCCCCCGGCAGCAAACTGACGGTCGGCATCGGCAAGCTCGAGCGAGCGGGTGGCTATACGGCGGTGAGCATGTCGCTGCAGTGAGACGGTTGGACCGGCCAACGCCGGGAAGGCGCACGGACCCCGACCAGGTCACACCGGCGAGGGGCGCGAGTTCTGGCATTGCCGCAGGATGTGGTACGGTGCTGGCGCGGTGCCGCTGACGGCGCCCCTGGGTTCCCACGAGGAGTCGCGATGACGACGGACGCGCGAACATTCGCCTACGCATGCGCCGCGATGGCCGTGAGCCTCGCCACGGTCGCTGGCTGTGGCTCGGAGAGCAAGCCCGCGAGCGACACCGTGACGGGGTTCGCCGACGCTGGCGGCAAGATCGACACGGCGCAGACTGGTGACGGCGCCGGCGACACCTCGACGCTGGAGCTGCCGGGGGACTCGTTCACGCCGCCGCCACAGCCCTGCGAGACCCCGGGTGCGTGGGGCTGCTCCTGCGACACCGGCGGCGACTGCGACAGCTCGTTCTGCGTCGAGTCGGCCGACGGCAAGGTCTGCAGCAAGCTCTGCGTCGACACCTGCCCCGACAACTGGAAGTGCGCGCAGTCCAGCGCGACGGACAGCACCTTCATCTGCCTGCCGAAGTTCACCACGCTCTGCCAGCCCTGCAGCGAGCACAGCAATTGCGGCACGCCGGGCGCGACGGGCGGCGAGGCCAAGTGCATCCCGTTCCGCCCGGAGGAGGGCTTCACCAACGGCTCGTTCTGCGGCTGGCCGTGCAACGGCGCATCGGATTGCCCCGAGAATTACGACTGCAGCCCGATCGCCCTGCCCGGCGAGCCGACCGTCACCCAATGCGTGCCCAGCAGCAACGAGTGCTCGTGCAGCAAGTCGGCGGTCGGCAACGCGCTCAAGACCAGCTGCGTGCGGACCAACGAGTTCGGCACCTGCACCGGCGTGCGCGCTTGCACCGTCGACGGCCTGACGCTCTGCGGCGCGCCCACGCCTGCGGTCGAGGTCTGCGACGGCGAGGACAACGACTGCGACGGCGTCACCGACGAGGACGGAGCCCTGGGCTGCAAGGTCTTCTTCCCCGACCAGGACAACGACGGCGCCGGCATCGGTCAGGGCGACTGCCGCTGCTCGAACCCGGGCCCTGGCTTCAGCACCAACGGCGGCGACTGCGACGACACCAACAACTCCGTCGGCCCGACGGCCAAGGAGATCTGCAACGACATCGACGACAACTGCAACGGCTCGACCGATGAGCCCGGCGCTTCGGGCTGCTCGGTCTACTACCTCGACAAGGACAGCGACGGCTTCGGCGACCCCGACGACGCGGCGTGCCTGTGCAAGAGCTCCAAGACCCAGGACTACGTCGACACCGCCGGCGACTGCAACGATCAGTCCGACAAGATCAAGCCGGGTGTGCCGGAGCTCTGCGACGGCCAGGACAACAACTGCGACAGCAAGACCGACGAGGAGAACGCCCAAGGCTGCACGCTGCACTACCTCGACCTCGACAAGGACGGCTTCGGCCCGACCGACACCGGCGTCTGCATCTGCAAGCCCGACGCCATCTACCCGGTCGACAAGCCCGGGGACTGCGACGACAACAACCCGAAGCTGAACCCGAGCGTCAACGAGACCTGCAACAACCTCGACGACGACTGCAACAGCTCCACCGACGACGGCGACGCGGCCAAGAGCTGCCCGCTGGTCGCCGGCGTCACCCCGGCCTGCAACGCGGGCGTGTGCGGTGTGGCGACCTGCCCACCGAACACCTTCGACATCGACGGCAAATTCGAGAACGGCTGCGAGTGCAACGCCGACAGCAACTACGGCAAGACCGGCGCCACCTGCGCCGCGGCGGTCGACCTCGGCCCGCTCGGCGACGGCGGCACCACCGCCAAGATCAAGGGCAACCTGATGCCCGGCGAGTCGGCCGACTGGTACAAGGCGCAGGCGTTCGACGGCCCGGACACCGGTGACTGCGACACGTTCTCGGTGCGGGCGCGCCTGGTCCAGGGCGCCGACACCTTCGTCCTCGACCTCTACCGTGGCTCGTGCGCCGGCAAGGCACAGATCTGCGACGGCGAGACGGACACCGCGTGGACGGTGGCCTTCGGCGGCAAGCCCAACTTCGGGCCCTTCACCGAAAAAGGCAGCAAGGCCGGCAAGGTCGTCGCGTCGCCCGAGCCCTTCCCTGGCGGTGAGTGCAAGTGCACGACGACCGCAGCCCCCGACGGCCCCGGCTTGCCCGGCATGAACCTCTGCACCGACAACTCGGCGTGGTTCTACGTCGCGGTGCGGTACAAGCCGAACCAGGCACCGGTATGCGCGTTCTACGAGCTGGAGCTGACCAATGGCATCTACAAGCCGTAGCGTCGTGGGTCGAGCGACAGCGATCCTTCGCGGTCGCCGGGACCTCTGGTCGCGGCCGGGCGCGGCGCTGCTGACGGCGCTCTGGCTGACCCTGAGCGCCTGCGGCAGCAGCAGCGGCGGCAGCACCGGGACCTACAACGAGGCCCCGGACGTCAACTACAACTTCGGCCAGGACTCGGCCTCGTCGGGTGATGCGGTCGCCGACAGCGGCGGCGCGACGCCGACCGACGATGTGGTGGCCGGCGGTGATACCCTCGGCACGGGGGACGGCGAGGCGGACAGCGGGCCGCCCGACGCTGGCGACCTCGACGCGGACGAGCCCGACGCGGACGGCCCCGACGCCGGCGAGGACACCGACGTCGCCGACACGAGCGCCGACACCGGCCCGAGCTGCGGCGATGGCGCCTGCAACGGCGAGGAGACGTGCCTGAGCTGTGCGGCCGACTGCGGCGCCTGCCCGGCGTTCTGCGGCGACGGCAGCTGCGGCCAGGGCGAGGACTGCAAGTCCTGCTCGCAGGACTGCGGCACCTGCCCGGCCAGCTGCGGCAACGGCAAATGCGAGGCGGCGCTCGGCGAGAGCTGCAAGGCCTGCCCGCAGGACTGCGGCAGCTGCCCGGCGACGTGCGGCAACGGCAAATGCGACGGCGCGTCCGGCGAAAGCTGCCAGGTCTGCCCCGACGACTGCGGCAAATGCCCGGCGCTCTGTGGGGACGGCGCCTGCAACGGCACCGATACCTGCCAGAACTGCCCGGTCGACTGCGGCGTCTGCCCCGGCGGCTGCGGCGACGGCACCTGCCAAGCGAACGAGAGCTGCAGCAGCTGCTCGGCCGACTGCGGCCAATGCCCGGGCGTCTGCTCGCCGCTGACCTCGGACGGCTGTGCCCCGGCGCAGCAATGCTACCCGGTCTCGACGGGCACGCCGCTCTGCGGCACGCCGGGCACCAAGGCCAAGGGCGTCACCTGTAGCGGCGCGACGGATTGCGCCAAGGGCCTGCTCTGTGTCGGCAAGATCTGCAAGTCGGTCTGCGACGCGACCAAGGCGAATACGAACTTCCTCTGCCAGAGCGGCACCTGCAACGAGCTCAACTGGGGCGACGGCAAGCCGATCGGCTACAACCTCGGCGCCTGCTTCGAGAACGCCAACTGCAACCTGGTCACCGACGTCGGCTGCGCCGCGGACCAGACCTGCGACATCCTGCAAGCGGGCAAGACCTGCCTGGTCGCTGGGGCCAAGAGCCTCGGCCAAGGCTGCACCTCGCTGGACGAGTGCGCCAAGGGCCTGATGTGCATCGGCAATCCGCAGCAGTGCTTGCAGAAGTGCAACACGTCGACCGGCGGCTGCCCCGGCGGCAAGACCTGCCTGAAGGTCACGATCGACAGCAAGGGCACCGCGGCCCCCGACAACCTGGGCGTCTGCAACTAGGGATCGTCGGGGTCAGCGCGGACAGACGGCGAGCCGATCGCGTCTCTAGCTAGCCCTCGGCGGCGGGCGCTGCGGCGGGCGTGTGACGGCCGACGACGACCTGGGCCGGGCGGACGACCTTCTCGCCGACGCGGGCACCGGCGCGCAGCTCCTGCAGCACGACGTTGTCCTTCTCGGGCTCGGCGACGGCGAGGACGCTCAGCGCCTCGTGCCGCTCGGGGTCGAACGACTCGCCCACGGCGTCGAAGCGCTGCAAGCCGAGGTCCGAGAGCGCGGACTCGAACTGCGAGCGGATCATCGCGACGCCCTGGATGAACGGCAGCCCGCCCGTGCCGGACGCCTGCAGCGCCTGGTCGAGCGAATCGAGCACGCCGAGCAGGCCACCGACCGCAGCGGCTTTGTGGTTCTCGAGCGTGCGGGTGTGCTCGCGCTCCAGCCGGGCGCGGACGGCCTCGAACTCGCGTCGGGCAGCGTCGTAGACCGCCGCGTAGTGGCGCTGCTTGTCCAGCGCGGTCGCCAGCTCGGCCTCGAGCCCGGCGATGCGCTTGGCAGCTGCGGCGTCGACGACGTTCTCGACGCCACCCACGGCGTCGTCCTCGACCTCGACGTCCACGGCGGATTCGTCCGTTTGGGTCTGGTCGGTGGGTTGCTGCGCCATCAGGGCCTCCATCGCTCGCAGGCGCGCACGCACGGCGCGCAGGGCGGTTCCGATCGCCCGAACGTGGCCAAGCGCGATCACCGGCGAAGTTCGAGCTGTGGGTCGGTCAGAAGGGGCGGGGGGGGGGGGGGGGGCGCCGCGGCCAGCGGGGGCGGGGAAAGCACCCCCCCAACCACAACGAGACTCAAGCG
>CAZPHC010000019.1:111909-114734 GCA_964586155.1 uncultured Enterobacteriaceae bacterium
GCGGGGGTGCCCTAGGCACCCACGACCGTCTCAGTTGACGTCCTTCGGAGCCTCGACGATGGCGCACTCGGTGGTGAGCAGCATCGTCGCGACCGAGGCCGCGTTCGACAGCGCGACGCGGACGACCTTGGTCGGGTCCAGCACGCCGGCCGCCATCAGGTCGACCATCTGGCCCGTGGCGGCGTTGTAGCCCCACGAACCCTTGCCGGTGCGGACGGTCTCGACGATGACCGAGCCCTCTTCGCCGGCGTTGGCGGCGATCTGGCGCAGCGGGGCCTCGCAGGCCTTGCGCAGCACCTTGATGCCGTGGTCGCGCTCGTCACCGAAGTGGATGTCGTCGAGCGCCGCGGAGGCGCGGATCAGCGCCACGCCACCGCCGGCGACCACACCCTCGGCCGCCGCCGCGCGCACCGCGTGCAGGGCGTCCTCGACGCGGGCCTTCTTCTCCTTCATCTCGATCTCGGTGGCGGCGCCCATGCGGACGACGGCGACACCGGCGGCCAGGCGGGCGAGGCGCTCCTCGAGCTTCTCGCGATCCCAGTCGCTCTTGGTCAGCTCGATCTCGCGGCGGATCGCGGCGGCGCGGCCCTCGATCTCGGCGCTGTTGCCGCGACCCTCGACGATCGTGCACTTGTCCTTGGTCACGACGATGCGGCCGGCGCGGCCGAGGTTGCTCAGCGAGATGTGCTCGAGCTTCTCGCCGATCTCGTCCGACAGGGCCTTGCCGCCGGTGAGCGTCGCGATGTCGCCGAGCATCGCCTTGCGGCGGTCGCCAAAGCCGGGCGCCTTGACCGCGCAGACGTTCAACTGGCCGCGCAGCTTGTTGTAGACCAGGCCGGTCAGCGCCTCGCCGTCGATGTCTTCGGCGATGATGAGCAGGCTGGCGTTCTGGCGGCGCACGGTCTCGAGGATCGGCACGAGGTCGCGCAGCACCGAGATCTTCTTCTCGTGGATCAGCACGAACGCGTTCTCGAGCACGGTCTCCATGCGGTCGCCGTCGGTGACGAAGTACGGCGAGACGTAGCCGCGATCGAACTGCATGCCCTCGACGGTCTCGAGCACGGTCTCGATGCCGCGGCCCTCTTCGACGGTGATGACGCCGTCCTTGCCAACCTTGTCCATCGCCTCGGCGATGATCTTGCCGATGGTCTCGTCGCCGTTGGCCGAGATCGTCGCGACGCGCTCGATGTCGTGCGTGCCCTCGACGTCACGCGACAGGGTCGAGAGGCGCGCGATCACGGCCGAGACGCCGGCCTCGACGCCACGCTTGATCGCCATCGGGTTGACGCCGGCGGCGACGAGCTTGCCGCCCTCGACGATCAGGGCCTGGGCGAGCACGGTCGCGGTCGTCGTGCCATCACCGGCGAGATCGTTGGTCTTGCTCGCGGCCTCTTTGACCATCTGCACGCCGAGGTTGGCGAAGTGCTCCTCGACCTCGATCTCCTTGGCGACGGTGACGCCGTCCTTGGTGATCAGCGGCGAGCCGTAGCTGCGGTCGATGACGACGTTGCGGCCGCGCGGGCCGAGCGTCACCTTGACGGTGTTGGCGAGGATGTTGACGCCTTCGAGGATCGCGGCGCGGGCCTCGGTGGAATAGAAGATGCTCTTGGCAGCCATGATCAGGTCTCCTTGTGGGGCCGGCGCCTCGGGGCGCAGCGGCGCGGGACGTTCGAAACGTGCTCGGGGCTACTCGCCCAGGATCGCGAGGAGATCACTCTCCTTGAGGATCAGGTAGTCCTCGCCCTGGAACGAGATCTCGTTGCCGCCCCATTTGGCCAGCAGGACCTTGTCGCCGGTCTTGACCGCCGGGGCGCGCAGCGAGCCATCCTTGAGCACCTTGCCGGGGCCGACGGCCTTGACGTAGCCGTAGACCTGCTTCTCCTGCGCCATGCTCGGCAGGAACAGGCCACCGCGGGTCTGCTCCTCGGGCTCGGCGCGCTGCACCAGGACGTTGTCGTAAAGCGGCTGGATATGCATCTCTCGTCTCCTCAATCGCGCGCGGCCTCCGCCTGCGCAGTCATCCATCTGGTCGCCGTGCCCCTGCGGGCCATCGCTCGGCCGTGAACCTCGCCAACTCGGGCGGTTGGACGTGCCGTCGCGACCCCGGAGGGCCAGGGCGGGCGCAAGGTAGGACGCGCCCCGCCGCGGTCAAGGGTGCAGCGGCGACGATGCGACGACGGGCCTCGAGGGGGTGCATGGACGCCCCCCGCACCGTCTGCTAGCTTGCCGCCCCCCGCGCCCCCATCGAAGCGCGGCGGCGAACGGAGCCCCGATGACCACCCTTGCAACGCTGGAGCTTCGCCCACGCGAGCGCTTCCAGGACCTGATCCTCGCACTCGAGCGCTATTGGGCCGGGCATGGCGCGCTGGTGGTGCAACCCTGGGACGTCGAGAAAGGTGCCGGCACGTTCAACCCGGCGACCTTCTTGCGCTCGCTCGGTCCGGAGCCGTGGGCGGCCGCCTACGTCGAGCCCTCGCGCCGGCCGACCGACGGCCGCTACGGCGAGAACCCGAACCGCTTGCAGCACTACTTCCAGTACCAGGTGCTGCTCAAGCCGAGCCCCAAGAACGCGCAGGCGCTCTACCTCGGCAGCCTCGAGGCGATGGGCCTGGATCTGCGCGGCCACGACATCCGCTTTGTCGAGGACGATTGGGAGTCGCCGACGCTCGGCGCCTGGGGCCTGGGCTGGGAGGTCTGGCTCGACGGCATGGAGGTGACGCAGTTCACCTACTTCCAGCAGGTCGGCGGCATCGACCTCGACCCGATCCCGGTCGAGCTCACCTACGGCCTCGAGCGCCTGGCGATGTACCTGCAGGGCGTCGACT
>CAZPHC010000020.1:0-81744 GCA_964586155.1 uncultured Enterobacteriaceae bacterium
GGCGTCATCACGCCCGACCAGTGCAAGATCGGCAACATGCCCGGCCATATCCACAAGGCCGGCCATGTCGGCGTCGTCTCGCGCTCTGGCACGCTGACGTACGAGGCCGTCGGCCAGCTCACCGCGCTCGGCATCGGCCAGTCGACCTGCATCGGCATCGGCGGCGACCCGATCAAGGGCACCGACTTCATCGACGCGCTCAAGCTCTTCGCTGCTGACCCGGACACCCACGGCGTCATCATCATCGGCGAGATCGGCGGCTCGGCCGAAGAGGACGCCGCCGCCTGGATCCGCGAGAACATGGCCGACAAGCCGGTCGCGGCGTTCATCGCCGGCCTCACCGCGCCCCCCGGCCGCCGCATGGGCCACGCCGGCGCCATCATCTCGGGCGGCACCGGCACTGGCCAGGGCAAGATCGCCGCGTTCGAGGCCGCCGGCATCGCCGTCGCCGCCACGCCCGGCGACATGGCCACGACCCTGGTCGCAGCCGCCAAGGCACGTGGCATCACCCTCGCCTAGCCGGCGCCCATCCCGTTCGCGCTCTCGTTCGCGCCGCGCCGAGCGCTTCGTCGCGGCCCACCTTCGTTGACCCTCGCCTCGACCACCGAGGCTTTCTGCCCGCAACTCCGGGCCTCCAGGAGCCACCATGGCCATCGAGCGTACCCTCTCCATCGTCAAGCCCGACGGCGTCCAGAACGGCCACATCGGCCACGTCGTCTCGATCTTCGAGACCGCTGGCCTCAAGATCGCCGCCGCCAAGCTCGTCCACCTGACCGCCGCCCAGGCCGGCGCGTTCTACGCCGAGCACGCCGCGCGCCCGTTCTACGGCGAGCTCGTCGAGTACATGACCTCGGGCCCCGTGCTGCTCATCTGCCTCGAGGGCGAGAACGCCATCGCCCGCAACCGCGAGCTGATGGGCGCGACCGACCCGGCCCAGGCCGACGCCGGCACCATCCGCAAGCTCTACGCCGAGTCCAAGGGCCGCAACACGGTCCACGGCTCGGACAGCGCCGCCTCGGCCGCCCGCGAGATCGCGTTCTTCTTCAGCGCCGCCTTCGAGATCGTCTGAGCCTCGGCCGACGGCAGCGCCGCGGTCCTTCGGGGCTGCGGCGCTCGCCGTTTTGGCCAGCGCCGTGCGCCGCCACGGTGCCTCGCCAAGGCAGGTCTCGGTTGACACCCGCCGCGATCTCCCTACTCTTGCGGCCCCTTGCAGTCCGCGCGTCCGCCCGGGTCCAGGACCTCGGCCGGCCCGCATCGCTCCGGAGTCTCGACCATGGCCATGCCGACGTCTTCCCTTCTTCGTCTCCTCGCCCTGCTGACGATCGTCGCCACGCTGCATGCCTGCGGTGGCGAAGAGACCAAGTCCACCGACAACGGCGCGACCGACAGCGCCGGCTCTGACGTCGCGGGCGACGCCAGCGACGCCAGCGACACCACCACGGTCGACAGCAGCGTCGCCGACACGGGCAGCGCCGACACGGGCAGCGCCGACACCACCCCCGCCGACACGACGGCGACCGACACCGCGCAGCCGGCCCCGACGTGCGGCGAGTCGCTCTTCTGCGCGCTTGGCTGCCCGAGCGGCGACAAGGCCTGCGCCGACGCCTGCGCCAAGGGCATCGCCAGCGCCGACGCCGCCAAGCTCGCCGCCGTGGCCTCCTGCCATGTCGACCTCTGCGGCGCCGTCACCGAGGGCGCCGTGGCCGAGCTCAACTGCGACTTCGACAAGTGCTACGACAAGCTCGACGCTTGCGTCGGCTTCGGCACGGGCGAGCTGGGCTGCATGGACGCGTCGATCTGCATCGGCAGCTGCGTCAACGGCGACGCCGCCTGCAAGCTCGACTGCATGGCCAAGGTCAGCAAGGCCAGCGTCGCCTCGACCAAGGCCCTGCGCCTGTGCGCCGACGCCTGCGACCCCAAGCTCGACGAGGCCGGCCGCGCCGCGTGCCTGGTCGCCAACTGTGGCGACAAGCTCGACGCCTGCACCGCCGGCAAGGCCTTCACCTGTCGCGAGATCAACGTCTGCACCTCGCATTGCGAGGAGTCGCTGCCGATCAAGCCCAACACCTGCTTCGCCACCTGCACGGCCTTCGGCGACGCCGCCGCGCGCAAGACGGCCGGCGACCTCGATGCCTGCAAGGCGCAGTGCGTCCAGGCGGTCAACCCGGTCGGCTGCTGGGGCGAGAAGTGCGGCTCCCAGCTCAGCGGCTGCTACGGCGCCGGCGGCACCGTCAGCTGCCAGGGCATCGACAACTGCGTCTCGGAGAAGTGCGACGGCGTCGGCGGCGATCCGACCTGCATCCAGGACTGCGTCAAGACCGGCAAGCCCGGCTCGCAGGACGCGTTCGTCCAGTACGAGGGCTGCGTGATCAAGAACATGCAGACCAAGGAAGCCAAGACCGCGGGCTGCGAGTTCCCCTACGATCAGTCGACCTGCCTGCCGGTCATCAAGGGGCAATACTGCGGCAACCAGTCGCAGAACTGCTTCACCGACAAGTAGCAGCCTCGACAGCGCCGCCCCCGATCCTAGCTTGAGGCCCGGCCCAGCGGATGTCGCCGGCGGAGGGTCTCGATGATCGGACGTGCGGAGCCCAAGGCGATCCCCCCGGCACCCCAGCTGACCGTGGCGCAAGCCCAGGCCCTGATCGAGCGCGCCGTCGTTCCGATCGGGGACACCGAGCGCGTCGCGCTGGACGCCTGCCTCGGCCGCGTGCTGGCCCACGACGTCCACGCCGATCGCGATCAGCCGGCGTTCGATCGCAGCATGATGGACGGCGTCGCCGTGCGCACGGTGGACTGCGCCGATCCGGCTGCCACGCTGTCGGGCATGGGCGAGTCGCCCGCCGGCAGCCCGTTCGGCGCGGAGTTGCGGCCTCGGTGCTACGTCCGCGTGATGACGGGCGGCGTCGTCCCGGCCGGAGCGGACGCCGTCGTACCGGTCGAGCGCCTCGAGCACCTCGACACCGATCCGATCGCCGGCGCGATCCGCGTCCTCGAGCACGTTCGGCCCGAGCAGCACATCGCCCGTCGCGGCTGCGAGCTGCGCGCCGGCGACGTCGTCATCCGCGCAGGCACACGGCTCTCGCCAGCGCACGTCGGCGCGCTCGCCAGCTTCGGCGTGGTCGAGGTCGCCGTCCTGCGGCGGCCCGTGGTGGCCCTGATGCCCACCGGCGACGAACTCGTCCCGGTCGATCGCGTCCCGGGCCCCGGCCAGGTGCGCGACAGCAACCGCTGGATGCTCGCGGCCCTGCTGCGCAGCTTCGGCGTCGAGGTCCGTCACGCTGCGGTGGGCCTCGACGAGCGCGGCGTCCTGGCCGACGCGATGGCGCGGGCCGCCGCCGGCGCCGACGTGCTGCTGCTCTCGGGCGGTGTCTCGATGGGCGACTACGACTTTGTCGGCGCAGCGCTGGCCGAGCTCGGCGCCGAGGTCCTGCTGCACCGCGTGCGCATGCGGCCCGGCAAGCCCGTGCTCATCGCTCGGCTCGGCAGCGCCTGGGTCGTCGGCTTGCCTGGCAACCCCGTCAGCAGCCTGGTCGCGGCGCACCTCTTTGCCCGACCGCTGCTCGCCTGGCTGGGCGGCGCACGCGACGAAGGCTGGCATGCGCTGCAGGTTCGCTCCGCGCGTCGGCTCGGCGCCAACGGCGATCGCGAAGCGTACCTGCCGGCGACGCTGCGCCAGGGCATCGACGGAACCACGGTGGAGGTCCACAAGACCGCTGGCTCCGCCGACCTCGCCCACTTCGCCGGCGGCGACGTCCTGGTTCGTCGGCCGATCGAAGCGCCGGCGGTCGAGCCGGGCGATCTGCTCGATGTCATGGTGTTTGCGGGACGTTGATCCCACCGGGCGAGCGCGCCGCCGCCCCGAGCGATCGGGGACGATGCCTGCACACGCGCTCCAGCCCGGAGGATCCCGTCGTCAACGACGCCTGCCGACGCCCTAGTAGGGCGCGCGGCTCATCACGTAGCGCAGCTCGGCGAGCGAGCTGTACGCCGAGTCGCGGAAGATGACCTCGTCGTCCCCGTCGGCGAAGCCGGCGCCCTGGATCGACTCGATCGCCTTCTCCACCGCGAGCTTGGACGACGGCAGGTCGGCGGCGACCGGAGCGCTGTCGCGGTCCGTGGCACGCCACACGTGCGCCGAATACTTGCCGAACTTCATCCGCACATCGCACTTCCAGGTCGCCATGGATCGCCTCCACCTTGGTCCGTTGCCGCGTCGGTTCGAAGGAACCGCGCCCGATCGGGTCTCGGATCGCCCCAGATCCGGGGCACCTCGAGTCGACGGCTCGCACCGGGGTCAACCGCCGCAGCGTCGAGTCCGTCGTGGCCGATGGTAGGCGGCAGGTCGAGCGCAGGTCAACGGTTCCGGCGCATCCGGGCGGCCCGGAAGCCAATTCTGCTTTCTTGACGGCAAGCTGCTGATTGGGTATCGTACCGCGCCTTTGGGGTTCATCCAGGCCTGCGACAACGAGGTCGTGCGGTTTGGATGATCGAGGTTTGCGGTCCTCTACGTTCCGTCGGTTGCGGCGGACGTGCCCGGATGAGACTTGAGCGCCGGTCGGGCGACCCCCCGGCAACTTCAGGAGTTGCAGCGATGATGCAGATCTTCGGCAAGGGGCTCTTCGCCCTCGTTCTCGCCACTGGCCTCGTGGTCAGCGGCTGTGGCAGCGACAGCGGCACCGGCACCACCACCGGTGGCACCGACACGGCCGGCTCGGACGCCAGCGGCAGCGACGCTTCCGGCACCGACACGACCACGGGCGGCGACACCGCCACGGGCGGCGACACCACCACGGCCGACACGGCCGAGGATCCCTGCTCCAAGTGCGCGGACAACCAGGAGTGCAAGGACGAAGGCGGCACCAAGAAGTGCGTCGACAAGGTCCCGCCCTGTGGTGGTCCCTGCGCCTCTGGCGAGATCTGCGACGTCGCCGCCGACGGTGGCAAGGGCAAGTGCGTCAAGCCGACCTGCGAGCTGCCGAAGCCCGAGGATTTCGCCGCCAACACCAACATCAACAAGGTCTCGGCCCTGAAGCTGCTCTCCGACAAGGAAGGCTGCGACCTGGACGACGACGGCGTCGCCAACAACGTGCTCGGCAAGATCATCACGCTCGCCGCGACGATCAACGACACGATCTCCGACTCGGTCAAGGACGGCACGATCGTGATCCTGCTCGCGCCGAACGAGTTCAAGACCGACGGCACCGCCTTCACCTGCGACCTGCTCATCGGTGACATCGACCCGTCGACCAAGGACTGCGACGCCACCAAGGCCGACGCCTGCAAGTACACCGTCAGCACCTCGAGCTACGACCAGCTCGCCAAGGCGACCAAGTGCCCCGCGCTCGTCACCTTCGACCCGGTCAAGGTCAAGGACGGCAAGCTCACCGCCGGTGGCGACAAGCAGAACTTCGACCTGAACCTGCCGGTCGTCGGCATCAACCTCAAGCTGCGCATCAGCCGCGCCCAGCTCAAGGGTGACCAGTCGGACGCCACCGCGTGGAAGACCACCAAGAGCGGCATGCTCTGCGGCGTCCTCTCCGAGGACGACCTCAACGCCGCCATCGACGCCGTCCCGGACGAGGCGCTCGCCAGCACCGGCTTCGACAAGGCCACCATCAAGGGCCTGCTGCCGACCATCCTCAAGTCGGACATCGACACCGACGGCGACGGCACCAACGACGCCATGTCGGTCGCCCTCTCGCTCGAGACGTTCGCCGCCTCGGTGACGGGCTTCACCGCGGCCAAGTAAGTCGCTGCGCCCTTCGGGGCGTCTCGATCTCGTCGAGCGGCGGGGTGGGCAACCACCCCGCCGCTTTGCGTTTCGGGGCCTTCCACGTGCGTCGCAAAAAAGTGACGATCACCCCCGCGTGTCACGTTTTTTCTGCCGCTGGTCGCTTGACACCCTCCCTCAACTTCCATAACGTGCGCGTCCGCTGGGGAGGACAACGCCGCGAGCGTCGCCGACCCGGACCTGGTGCCCGCTGCTCGAACGGCGGCCCCCAGCGACGCCCAGGGCGTATAGCTCAGCGGTAGAGCAACGGCTTTACACGCCGCAGGTCGCAGGTTCAATCCCTGCTGCGCCCACCTGCTGCAAGCGCTGCAGCAATCCGACCTGGGTTGATGGCTCTGTTGATGACACCAAGGAGTGGTAGTTCAGTCGGTTAGAACGCTGGCCTGTCAAGCCAGAGGCCGCGGGTTCAAGTCCCGTCCACTCCGCCAAGAAAGGCGCCGAATCCCAACGGGTTCGGCGCCTTTCTCCGTTTTGACCGTCGCCGGGCCGAATCCAGGCGCCGCCGCAGCGCTGACGCCACCCGCAGACGCCGCCCGCGCCGCGCCACAGGACCGCGGGGTCGATTCGACTCAGTAGGGCTGGAGCGTCGTGGCGTAGAGCGTCGTCGCCGTCTGACCGCCCGGGCTCTGCACGGCCGCGAGCTTCACGATGGGCCGCCGGCCCGCCCACCGCGCGATGCGGTCGTCGATGCGGATATGGCTCTCGCTGCCGATCTCCAGCATGTGCGCGACCTCGTGCTGCGGGCGGGCCTGGACCTCGCCCGGGGCGCCCTCGGCGTCGCCGAGCACGGCGGCGCGCAGCTCGAGCGTCGGTTCGGGGATGCGCGAGAGCTCCAGCTGCATCCTGCCGAGCGTATCGAGCAGGTGGTGGATCGTGCCGCGCTCGTCGGCGCCGCAAGGCATCGATACATCGATCAGCGCACCCTCGGGCCCGCGGACGTCCGCGCCCATCGTCCGCAGCTCGGCGAAGCTGCCGGCCAGCAGGTGCGCGGCGATCTCGCCGATCGCCTTCGGTCCGTACTGCGTGCCGGCGGCGTCCATCTGCCGGATCTCGATCAAGGCCCGGATCGACCGCTCGTTGGCTGGCCGCTTGGCGTGACGCGCCACGTGCGCCACTGGATCGCGGTGCAGCAACCGGCCCGGCGACGTCGGCCGCGCCGTCGGCGCCGCCCGGCCCATCGCCGTGTCGCGCCCACGCTGGCGGATCTGCCGCAGCGCCTCGCGGGCCGCGCGCGCCGTCGAGGGCCGGCGCGAGGCCTCCTTCTCCAGCAACGCGGCGACCCACTCCTCCAGGCCATCGGGCAGCGGCGTGCCGACCAGGCGCGAGCCCAGCAACGGCGGTGCCGTCAGCACCTGGTGCTGGCAGAGCTCGATCGGCGACTCGGAGGTGAACGGCGGCTCGCCCGTCAGCAGCTCGAACGCGAGGCAGCCGACCAAATACAGGTCCGCGCGGCCATCGATCGGCACGCCGCGCACCTGCTCCGGGCTCATGAAGGCGGGGGTCCCGAGCACGACGAAGTCCTCGCCACACTCGATCGGACCCGGATTCTGGGCGATGCCGAAGTCCAGGAGCTTGACCTGGCCCGGCGCGCCGCCCTCGACCAGCATCAGGTTCTCGGGCTTGATGTCGCAGTGGACGACGCCAGCGTCGTGGCAGGCGGCCAGGGCTGCCAGCAAGCCGTCCAGGACCTTGAGGCCAAAGTCGACCGGCACGCCCGAGCGGGTCCGCACGACGCGCTCGCGCAGCGTCTCGCCGGCCACGTGCTCCATCTCGATCAGCAGCGCGCCGTCCGCCGTCGGGCCGAAGCGGTGCAGGGCGACGACGCCGGGGTGCACCACCGAGCGCATCAGGCGGGCCTCACGCAAGAAACGCTTGGCGCTCGCGGCGTGGGTCGCGTAGCGCGAGTTCAGCAGCTTCAGCGCGACGCGCTTGCCGGTCCAGGTGTCGGTCGCGCGCCAGACGGTGCCCATGCCGCCGACGCCGAGCCGAGCCTCGAGCACGTAGCGCTCGTCGACCTTGTCGCCAGGGGTGCCCTCGAACGGCCGCACCAACTCCAACGCCGCTCCGTCATTCGGACACTTCCGCCGCATCCCGCGGAAGTGCTTGCCGCAGCTGCGACAGAAGAGCAGGTCTTGTCGGAGTTCCGCGACGTCCATCGTCGTTCCAGGGGCGCACGGGGCGCCGGGCCAAGAGCCAGGTCGACGGTAGCTCGCGGTGGGAGGTGCGCAAAAAAACCGCACGCCACCGTGTGCGTCGCACGTTGGCGCCCGCCCGCGGTGCCGGCCACCGCCCACGGTGCCCCGTCGCGCCTTGGACCGGGCTCGTCAGGGCGCGAAGACGCGGCCTACGGCTTGCAAGCCGACGCGTGTTGCGCTTTGCTGCGCGCCCATGCGCTTGCTGCTGACCAACGACGACGGTGTCCACGCCCCCGGCCTGCAGCTGCTGGCCGACGCCGCTGCGGCCTTTGGCGAGGTCTGGGTCGTGGCGCCCGACACCGAGCGCAGCGGCAGCTCGCACGCCATCACGCTGTTCAAGCCGCTGCGGCTGCGCGAGATCCAGCCGCGTTGGTATGCCTGCGACGGCACGCCGACCGACTGCGTCTACCTGGCGCTGCACGAGCTCGCGATCCGCCCGGACATCGTGCTCAGCGGGGTGAATCCCGGCCCGAACCTCGGCCACGACGTGCTCTACTCGGGCACCGTCTCTGCTGCGCTCGAGGGGGCGCATTGGGGCGTGCCGTCGATCGCGCTCTCGCATTGCGCCAGCGACGAGGCGCTGCTCGCGCCGCTGGCCGACGAGCTGCCGGCCCTGCTCGCCGACCTCATCCCGGTCGCCCAGCGCCACGGCCGCACGCTCAACGTCAACCTGCCGACGACCCGTCGTCTGCCATGGGCCGGGCGTCAAGTGACCCGCGTCGGCGCCCGCTACTACGCCAACGAGGTCTTCGCCCGCAACGATCCGCGCGGTCGGATGTACTACTGGATCGGCGGCGGCGACGTCGCGATGCCCGACGTCCCGGGCAGCGACTGCAACGCGATCCTGGCCAACTACGTCAGCGTGACCCCGCTCGATGACGACCTCACCGATCGCCAGGCGCTGTCTTCGATCGCCGCCGATCTCGGCGTGACCGCACCAGGTGACGAAGCCGCCGCCCTCGACGCCCGGCGCGCCAGCCGCCACTCGCACAGGAGCCAGAAGCCATGAGCCTCGACACCGCCGAACGCCTGATCCGCGACGTCCCGGACTTCCCCAAGCCCGGCATCGTGTTCAAGGACATCGCGCCGCTGCTCGGTGACGGCGACGCCTGGCGCGAGGTGCTCGACGCCATGACGGTCCAGGTCGGAGCGATGGCCCCCGACAAGATCGCCGGCGTCGAGTCGCGCGGCTTCCTCTTCTGCGCGCCGCTCTCCGACCGACTGGGCAAGGGCATGGTCCTGGTGCGCAAGCCGGGCAAGCTGCCGTGGCAGACCGTGCGCGAGCAGTACGCCCTTGAGTACGGCAGCGACGCGATCGAGATCCACGTGGACGCCGTGCAGCCCGGTGAGCGCGTCGTCATCGTCGACGACGTCCTGGCGACCGGCGGCACCGCCGCGGCCACCCGCCGGCTGGTCGAGCGCGTGGGCGGTGTCGTGGTCGGCTACGCCTTCATGGTCGAGCTCGGCTTCCTCGGCGGCCGCGATCGCCTGGGCGACATCCCGGTCGCCTCCCTCTACCGGTACTAGCCCCTCGCGGAGCCCTCGCGCTCGGGGCCGGCAGCCCTCGTCAGTGCGCCGCGCCGATGCAGGCGCTGCGCGCCGTTGCGCAGCGATCGGGCACGTCAGATGCCGTATTGGCGCGCTAATCGCAGCATCGGCAGGCTCTCGCGCCGATTGACAGCGCCCGGACCCTATGCCTTACTCGCCTACGCCAGCCGTAGGGATCCAGAGGTTCTCGCGCTGCGAGTTGCTCAACGGCTGCGAAGACGAACGCCGCTTCTCCCCTCGTGGGCGGACGGCGCGGGAGCACGATGAGTCAGTTCGAGGTCATCCGGGACCTGAGCGAGACCCTCAAGGAGCTCTTGAAGGATTCGTTCAAGGCGTCCGGGTTCACGACTGTCAGCGTCGGCACCGAGAAGCCGAAGAAAGACAACATCAAGAACCTGCCGACGGTGAACGTGTTCTTGTACCACGTCGGCTTCGCCCAGAACTACCGCGAGCGCACCGACGCGCTCGTCTCGACCCACGATCGCGAAGGCAACGTCGTCGAGTTCTACCGGGACGGCCCGGTCTACCTCAACGCCAACTTCGCGATCTCGGTCTGGGGCAACTCACCGAACGAAGAGAATTTGTTGCTGGGGTTGGTCGTCAAGACCTTGCTCGAGAACACCCTGCTGGCCGAGAGCCAGCTCAAGGGCGACTCGTTCTACCCGGACGACAAAGTCAACATTTACCCGAACTTGCAAGCGGACGCCAACGACACCATGTCGTTCTGGCGTTCGATGAACGAGGAGCTGCGACCAACGCTCTTCTATTTCATCAAGTTCCGGGTGGAGTCCGACCGCCGCTCGTCGGAGGTCAGGAGGGTCATTGGTCGCGACTTCGCCGTCAGGCGCTGAGGTCGTGGGGCATCAAGGCTTCACGGCAAGGTCGTGATCTTGGGTTCAACCGTCGCCGCTTCGTGCCACCAGAGGGTGGGGTCCGCGGGGTGACGACCATGTGAGCGAGGGGAGAGAGAGCATGGCTACGTCCTATCTGTCACCAGGCGTCTACGTCGAGGAAGTCGACCGCGGTACCAAGCCGCTTGAGATGGTCGGTACCAGCACCGTCGCGTTCCTCGGCGAGTGCACGGTCGGTCCGACCCACGAGCCCATCCTCTGCACCAACTGGTCGCAGTACACGAAGCACTTCGGTGACTTCCAGAACAGCGAGTACCTCGCGCACGCCGTCTACGGCTTCTTCAACAACGGTGGCTCGCGCTGCTTCGTGTTGAACACCGGCACGATGGAGGACGCGGTCAAGGCTGCGGGTGAGGGCAAGAAGCCGGCCAGCAAGGCGGCGCTCTACATCGGCACCGACAACGGCCCCGGCACCCGCACGGGCCTCAAGGCCCTCGAGGATGTCGAGGAGATCAACATCGTCTGCGTCCCCGGCCAGACCGACCCGGTCATCCAGGACGCCGTGCTGACGCACTGCGAGAACATGCGCTACCGCTTCGCCATCCTCGACTCCCCGGAGGTCATCGAGAAGGGCGGCGTGGACAAGCTGACCAAGCCGCGCGACAGCAAGTACGGTGGCTACTACTTCCCCTGGATCGAGGTCTACGACCCCTTCAAGGGCAACATCTTCCAGCCGCCGTCCGGCTACATGGCCGGCATCTTCGCCCGCAGCGACGCCGAGCGTGGTGTGCACAAGGCCCCGGCCAACGAGATCGTTCGTGGCGCCATCGGCCTGAAGTACAACATCACCCGCGGCGAGCAGGACCTGCTCAACCCCAAGGGCATCAACTGCATCCGCGAGTTCCCGAACCGCGGCATCCGCGTGTGGGGCGCGCGTACGGTCTCGTCGGACGCCAGCTGGCGTTACGTCAACGTCCGTCGCCTCTTCAACATGGTCGAGCAGTCGATCGAGCTCGGCACCCAGTGGGTGGTCTTCGAGCCGAACGACCATCGCCTGTGGAAGCGCGTGACGCGTGACATCGGCGCCTTCCTGCTCCGCCTCTGGCGCCAGGGCGCGCTCTTCGGCAAGACCCCGGAGGAGGCCTTCTACGTCAAGTGCGACGAGGAGACCAACCCGCCCGAGGTCATCGACGCTGGCCAGATGATCTGCGAGATCGGCATGTGCCCGGTGAAGCCGGCCGAATTTGTCATCTTCCGGATCGGCCAGATGCCGGCCGGCGGCGACGTCTCGGAGTAGTCCTTCGACGGTTCGGGCGCGTCCACCGCTGCGTGGGCGCGCCCGAACCACGACTGCTCCGCACAGTGCATCGACAGCCGGGGCGCCGGCCGGGCTGCTCATCGCAGTGCCGCCCGGCGCCCTGGTCGCTTCCGCGCTGATCCGTGCCGGCTTCGCCTCGCACGCAGCGCACCACCGAGAGGAACCCCATGGCGTTCAAGACGGAATTTGAGTTCACGCTGCCGCGCGGCGTCGTCGACAAAGACGGCAACGTCCACCAGAAGGGCGTCATGCGGCTCGCGACCGCCAAGGACGAGATCCTGCCCCTGCAGGACTACCGCGTGCAGAACAACCGCGCGTACCTCGTCATCATCTTGCTCTCGCGCGTGATCACCAAGCTGGGTTCGATGAACAGCATCAACCCCTCGGTGATCGAGTCGATGTTCTCGGTCGACCTCGCCTACCTCCAGGACTTCTACCGCCGCATCAACGAGGAAGGCACCTCGATGCTGAAGGTGAAGTGCCCCGAGTGCGGCCACAACTTCGAGGTCGACACCGGAGGTGGCCAGGGGGAATCGTAAGCTACCCCCTGGATCGCCTGAACCAGGAGGTAGCGTACATCGCCTACCACTTCCACTGGCCGCTCGACGAGATCCTCTCGATGGAGCATCGCGAGCGCCAGACGTGGGTCCGTGAGATCTCCGAAATCAACTCGGAGATCAACAAGTCGCGCAAGTAGGCGCACACCAGGCACGGCTTTCGCAGGCGCGTACCCTGCCTGGCGCGCGCATACGCGGCGACCCGAGCGCGTCCGCGGCAGACAGGAGAACGCACGATGGTACTGACTCGACCGCCAGGCGTATTCCTCGAACGGGAGGCACCGCGCTCGACGCCCCTGGGGCTGCTGCCCAGCGGCATCCCCTGCTTCTTCGGCCTGACCGAGCGCGGCCCGACCAGTGAGCCGGTGCGCGTCACGAGCTTCACCGAGTTCCGGGCGCGCTTCGGCAACCTCAACGTCGGCTCCTACCTCGACGCCGCGATCGACGGCTTCTTCCTCAACGGCGGCCAGGAGTGCTACGTCGTCCGCATCGCGCACCTCTTCGAGCGCGGACGCAAGGAGATCGCGACCAAGGCCAGCGTGCGCCTGCGTGACGCCGGGGGCTCGAACACCCTGCAGGTCCAGGCGGTCTCCGAGGGCATGTGGGGCAACGCCGTGCGCATCAGCGTCGAGGTGCCCGCGACCAAGGTCGAGACCTTCATCACCGTCGACGCCCACGTCGGTGAGTCCAGCGTGATGGTCAAGAGCACCTACGGCTTCGCCCGGGGCACCCTGGTGCGGATCCACGACGACGATCGCTCGGCCTACCGCGTGTTGACCAAGGTCGACGGCCGCACGCTGACCTGGAACGAGCGCGAGCCGCTCGAGAACGACTTCAAGTCGATGGCACCGACCCTGGTCGAGCCGATCGGCTTCGATCTCATCGCCGAGACCCACAGCGAGCGCGAGGTCTTCCGCGGCCTCAACCTCGCCCGGCAGTCGCCGCAGTTCGCCGAGCGCGTCATCAACCGCAAGTCGCGCCTGATCGAGGTCGCCAACCTCGACTCGCTCTCGGCCGTGCCCGACAACTTCCCGGTCGAGTGCAAGGGCGTCATCCTCGACGGTGGCACCGACGGCCTCTACACCGTCACGGCCGAGGACTTCATCGGCGCCGACCTCGGGCCCGGCCATCGCTACGGCCTGGCGGGCGTCGGCGATCTCGAGGAGATCGACCTGCTGGTCGCCCCCGATCTGCCCTGGTGCCTCGAGAAGTCGGCGGGATTCAAGTCGCCGAAAGACATGGAGATCGTCCAGGCCGCGCTCGTCGCGCAGTGCGAAGAGAAGAAGGATCGCTTCGCCATCCTCGACATCCCGCCGGGCGAGAACCCGCGTGGCGCGATGCAGTGGCGCCGGCTTTTTGATACGTCTTTCGCGGCCTTCTACTACCCGTACGTGCTCCCGGCCAACAGCAAGGACAAGCGCTTCGTGCCGCCGTCCGGGCATATGGCAGGAATCTTCGCTCGTTGCGACCGCGCGCAGGGGGTCTATCGCGCGCCGGCGAACGAAACCCTGGAAGGCGTGGTCGACTTGGCGCTGTTCTTGCAACAGCAAGACATCGCGATGCTGAACGCCGAAGGAATCAACTGCAGCCAAGTTTTCGCCCAGCGGGGGATCCGCGTCTGGGGAGCACGCACTGCGTCGACGTCCGGATCGCTGGCCTTCGTCAACGTGCGGCGCACGTTGGTGGCCATCACACGGGCCCTCTCGGTGGGGCTGCAGTGGGTGGTGTTCGAGAACAACGACGAGTCCCTGTGGCGCACCGTCGCGCGCGACGCCACGTTCTTCTTGGATCAGCTCTGGCGCCTTGGGTACCTCAAGGGCGAAGCGCAGGACGAGGCCTTCATGGTCCGCTGCGACTCCGAGACGAACCCGCCCGCGGCGCAGAATCGCGGGCAGATCCACATCGACGTCTGGCTGTCGCCGTTCCGGCCAGCCGAGTTCATTGGCCTCCGCATCACACAGGACGTGGATGCGCTGGCGCGCGGTGACGGAACCTGATCGACCTGGTCCGAGGAAGGCGAGTCGTCAAGCTCGTCACCACGAGGAGGATGCAAATGGCAGCAGCGAACACCCGGCGCAAGGCGAGCAAGCTCATCGCGGCAGAGACGCCGCGCACGACCGGCAGCCTGCACGTACTCCCAGCGACCGCCCCGGTGGCGTTCGAGATCGACGACTCCGAGCCGACCTCCGCCGCAGCCTTCGGTGGCTTCTCGGCCACGGTCTCGGGCTCGGTCTCGGCCGGCGGTGCCACGATCTCGGCCTCGGCGACGATCTCGCTCGGCGGCGGCGGCGGTGGCGGCGGTGGTGGCGGCGGCAAGGCCGCGGGCGCCGACAGCACGCGCCAGGGCGATCCGGACGTCGCGTACTCGTTCCAGATCAAGATCGGCGAGAAGCAGTACGGCGAGTTTGCCGAGGTTGGCGGCCTGTCGTGGAAGGCCGAGGCCATCCCGGTGCGCTCCGGCGGCAACAACGAGTGGAGCCACAACCTCCGTGGTCCCGGCAAGTTCGAGCCGCTGACGCTCAAGCGCGGCTGGTTCGCCAGCAAGGGCGAGTTCTACGATATGATGCGTGACTCGCTCTCGGGCACGACCGTCGCGCCGGCGGGCAAGCGCCAGAACGTCACGATCGTGGTGCTGAACCGCGCCTACCAGCCGATCGCCGAGTACCAAGTGTCCAACGCCTTCATCACGGAGTACTCGGGCCTGTCGCTGAACGCGATGTCGAGCGCCGTGGGCTTCGAACAGATCCGCATGTCGTACGACTACTTCGTCTACAAGGCCGGCTAGCCGGGCACGGAGACGAGGCGGAGGCCCGCTCGCCGTAGCGACGCCTCCCACCAGGACGACAACCAGACGCGAGGTGCAACGTGGCGGAACCGACCACAGCCAACAACCAGGAAGCTAGCGGCAGCGACGTGCTCACGTTGCACCGCGGTGTGCTCGCGCGTTGGGCGGATGGATCGATCAGCCAGGCGTCGCGCGCCTCGCGCCAGATCGGCGACACAGTCAGCGGCCTGATCCCCCACCTCGCAGGCCTGAGCGTCCTGCCCTCCAGCTTTGGTGTCGACGCCTTCCAGATCGCGACCTTGCTCGCCAGCCAGCCCCGCCTCTCGTCGGCGCTCGGGCCGATGATGCGCTCGATGCCGGTCGGCGACCTCGCGGACCTCGTCCAGGTCGTGCTCGAAGAAGAAGAGGCCGCGCTCGAAGAAGCCGTCGCGTCGCTGGGTCGCAGCCGCCTCGGCCGGGCCCGGACCACGCCGGCGAAGGCTGCACAAGGCCAGGCCACCCCCGCCAAGGCCAAGGCGCAGGCAAAGGCTGGCCGCGCCGCGGTGCCGCCGAGCCAGGCGCGTCGCCTCGCCGAGGTGCGTCGCGCCCTGCAGGCCGTGCGCGCCCAGGCTGCGCAGCTGCAGCAGGCGTCCGCGACCGGGGACAAGAGGTCCACGGTGCCGGGCCCCATGGGGTCTGTTGACCCCGTCGCGGCCATCGCGCCCGGATCTGTTGAGACTTCTGTGTCGGCCCCCGCGCTCGGCCTGCGCGAGGCGCTGCAGACCCTGCGCGCCGACACCAGCGCGGCCGCGACCTTGGGGCGGTTGGACCCCAAGGCCCTGGTCGGCAGCGTGCAGCAGACCAGCCACGCCGCGACGACGTCGCGTGCGCTGCGGATCGCCGAGCTCGACGCCGAGATGGCGATGCTCGCCCCTGGTGCCGACGCCATCACGCCCGCGTCGCGCTTCGACGCGACGCAGGAGCGCTGGGTCCCGGCTGCCGGCGCCGTCCAAGGGGCCAAGGCCTCCAGCGCGGCGACGCGCCAGATCGCCCCGGCAGGCGCGGCGGCAAGTCTGGCCGCATCGGCGCCCGCCACGACGGAGCGGACCGCGACGATGCGGGCAGCGCTGGCGACACTGTCGAGCAAGGGGGCCCAGGCCCCGCGCAGCGCGACCCTTCGCGCCGCCGCTGCGCCAGCGCCGGCCGCCGGCAGCGCGCCGACCGTGACGACGTTCGCCGCACCACAGGTGCCGGTGTTCGCCGCGCTCAGCGGCGCGGTGCGGACCGCTGCGACCCTGGTCGAGCGCGCCGCGCAATCGGCCTCGATGCAGACGGCCTGGCACCAGACGCCGAGCCCGCGGGCCCAGGCCCAGGCCCAGGCCCAGGCCCAGGCCCAGGCCATCGCGTCGCCGGACGCTGGCCGCGTCGCCGCACAGAGCCCCCTGGCTTGGATGGCGCCGCGATCGGCCGTCGACATCGCCTCGCACCAGCTCGAGGCTGCACATCCCGCGCAGCAGCAGGGGCGCTTCGACCGCTGGCTGACCGCTGGTGACGCTACGCTCCGCGGCCTGCCGACGACGGCGCAGTCGGTGCCGGGCTACCGCAGCGATGACGCCGGCGCCGGCACCTGGCTGGACCTCGGCGCGGAGGTGCCGCCCGTCGCCGCCGGTGCCGTGCCGGAGTGGCTGGCGCCGCTGACGGCCAAGGCCCGCACGATCGCCGCCACGCGCGCCCTGTCGCGTCAGCCGGACGCCGCGCCTGGGCAGCCGGACGCCGCCTCGCCCATCGTCGCGGCTCGTGGCACGACGGCCGCAGCGATCGCGCAGCTGGCCGCCGCGCCGACGTCGGCTGCGACCGCGCAGGCTGGCAAGGGCTGGACCGGCCAGGCCGCGCTTTCGGCGTGGGGCCTCGGACAGCGACTGACGCAACGGCTTTCGTCGGGTCTCGAGCCGACGCTGGCGTCGAACTCGTTCGTGCCCGCAGCCGGTCCCTCGCTGACCTCGCTGAGCACCACGGCGTGGGCGCGCCCCGAGAGCCAGGCCCTGGCGTCGATCGGGCTGCCGGCCGAGGCTGGACAGATCGCGCCGATGCGCGGCGATCTCGCGGCCGACGCTGGCGTGGGCGAGTGGCTGAGCCTTGGCGACGAGCTCTTCGACGCTGCGCGTGAGACCGCGGTTCCCTCGCAGGCCACGGCCGCGCGCCAGGCCGGTGTCGCCCGCGTCGGGGCCCGGCCGACCGCCGGCGCGCCCGCGGCGCCGACCTCGACCCGCACGCCGGCCTCGCAGGCTGGTGTCGGCGCGCGCACGGCCGCATTGACGCCGTCGCTCGGCCGCCAGGCTCCGATGCCTGCCATCGCCGCAGCGCTCGCTGCCCTGGGCGCCGCGGGCGACAAGATGGCCGCCGGCCCGATGGCGGCGCGTCAAGACAGCCTGACCAGCCGCGGCCCGCTCGCGTTCGCCATGGCCGTGCCGAACGGCGACGACGCCTCGGCGCTCGGCGTGTTGCACGGAGGCCGAAGCGACGCGATGAGCCCGCTGCTCGGCCTGCGCAGCCTGGATCGCCTCGGTCGCGGCGACGCCGCCGGGGTGGCGCGCGAGCATCCGCTCGCCGCGCTCGACGGTGGTGCGGGCGATTGGCTCGACCTGGGCGCTGACGAAGCGACCGCGACCGTGGCCTCGACCGCAGCGGCGCGCCCCGGCGTGGCCCGTTCGGCGCTGACGCCTTCGCTGCCGGCACAGGCTGCGGCGACGCAGCGCCAGGCTGCCGCCCAGGCACGGCCTGCCGCGGACGCCGCCACCGTCCACAGCGCCGTGCGCGCCCGCCTCGTGGCCGCGCTGAGTCGCGCCGGTGCCGGGCAGAACGCCGATCGCCTCGCGGCGTCGGTGCTCGAGCGTCAGGCTCCGCCCGCCCTTCGTGCCGCCTTGGCCCTGTTCGGCGAGGCCGGAGCGTCCGGCCAGGACGACGTGGCGACCCGCTTCGTCGCGCAATGGCTCGGCGCGCGCGCGCCGGCTCGCGCCTCGCGGGCTGCCGAGGGCGGCGAGATGGTCGCCCTGCGCCCCGACGCTGCGTCGGCCGCCGAGCCCGGCTCGATCGCCAGGGCGACGCGTCCGATGGGCGCCGCGACGCAGGCCGCCGAGCGCGCCGCCGCGGACACCACGGGCGCGGGTCTCGGCACGCAGGCGCTCGTGGTCGAAGGCCTCGGTGCGCTCGCCGCGCTCCGCGCGATGCGCGGCGCAGGGGAGGTCGAGTCGACGTTGCTGGACCTGGGCCGCGTCGAGACCGTGTCGTCGGACGCGACGCCAGCGGGTGCCACCTCCCAGGCTGGTGCTTCGTCGCCGGCTGCGACCGCCGCCGCGACCAAGGCCGCGATCGCGAGCCGTGCCTCGGCCGCCGTACGGACGCACCGCTTCGCGCCGGTCGGCATCGCCCGCACCCGGCAGATGCTGCAGCGCACGGGCCGGGACACCGGCCTGCGCACCGTCAGCCGCCAGAGCCGCGTCGGCTACGGCAGCGCGGGCCTGGGCAGCGGACCGCTCGTCGGCCTGACCGCTGGCGACTCGATGGAGCAGCTGTACGGCCAGGGCTTCGCGTCGACCGGCTCGATCCAGCGCGCCGAGCGGCTCGGTGCCGCGGTCCACGCCCGTCGCAGCAGCGATGGTCGGGGCGTCGGGCGCTCGATGCCTGCCGGCACGGCCGAGCAGACGTATGTGCAGCAGCCGCAGCAGACGCTGGCGAGCGCGTTCGGCGCGCCGACCGGTGGCGGCGAGCTGCTCTCGACGGCCTCGGTGGCGTCGCAGATGGCGGCCGGTGCTGGCGCCCAAGGTGGCGCGACGGCGGCGGCGCGCAGCGACAAGGCCGCGTCGATGGCGCGCGTGCTGTCGGTGACGGCCGCGCCCGGCGCGAACATGCTGCCCCTGGTGGCGCCGGCGGCTCGCGCCGTCGTGAGCCAGGCGGCGGCCAAGCCGCTGTCCGAGTCGATCTCGACCAGTGGCGGGAACGCCTCGTTGGCCATGCCGGTGGCAGGTCACGGGGTGAGCGGTGGCGGTGGAGCCAGCTCAGGCATGGGCGCCTCAGCTGAAGAACGCAAGGATGCCGGTACGGCAGGTCAGCAAGAGCTCGAGGCGCTGGCGATGAAGATCGCGCGGTCGGTGCTCGTGCGCATCAAGCGCGAGCGCGAGAGAAGGGGGATTCATGTCTAGCAACTTCGAGAAGGCAAAGCTCGTCGTCCACTCGGCGGACAAGCAAGGGGTGCCTCCGGAGGTGAGCTTCATGTTCAATCCGGAAGCTGTCCGGGTGACCAAGACGCTCAAGCCGAAGGAACAACGCCAGGCCGGGCAGGACGCGCCAGCGCTCCAGTTCAATGGCGGCGACTCGCTCAAGCTCGAGTTTGGCGAGATCCTCTTCGACACCTTCGACGACCGCGTCAGCGTCTACGCGCAGCATGTCTCGAAGCTGGAGAAGATGGTCCTCGTCAACGAGCACCTGCACCGCCCGCCGCGCGTCCACTTCGTCTGGGGCCAGGGCTTTGGCTCCGAGGACGGCAAGATCAACACGGGTGTGTGGCACGTCACCGCGTTGGACGTGAACTACATCATGTTCCTGCCGAACGGTGTGCCGGTCCGCGCCAAGTGCAAGCTGACGCTCACGGAGGTGCCGGACGAGGAGGCGCCCGCGAAGTCGACCAAGGGCAGCCCGGACACCGCGCACGTCCACCTGGTGCAGCGCGGCGACTCCCTGCAGGCCATCGCCTTCAAGGAGTACGACGACGCCAGCGAGTGGCGCCGGATCGCCGCGGCGAACGGCATCGACGACGCGCTGGACCTGCAGCCGGGCTCGCGCCTGCTGATCCCGCCGATCTTGAAGTAGTCCGGGCAGCCGAACGCGGATTCTGCCGCTGCGGAGAGAGACGATGGCCGAAGACAAAAAGTATGCACCAGAGCTGACCATCAAGATCGATGGCAGCACGTCGATCAAGACCGACGCCAAGGGCAGCCTCGAGACCCGCGGCGGCAATGGCTTGTTGTCCGTGACGGTCGACCTTCGGCTCGACAGCCCCGACATGTTCAGCGTCGAATACGACATGATGGCCCTGGAGAAGCTCAACCTCATCGACAGCTTCAAGCCCGGCGCCAAGGTCGAGATCGGCCTGGGCCTGAGCGAGCAGGGCGTGGTCTGCGTTGGCGAGATCGCCTACATCGAGCCCAGCTTCGACGTCGAGGCCGGCTACCGAACGACGATCTCGGGCTACCACAAGCTGCACCGCCTCACGCGTGGCCAGCGTTCGCGCACTTGGGGCGACGGCCTCGAGGCCGAGACGGCGCCGACCGACGCGGTCCGCCAGGTCATCGGCGACTCCAAGGCACAGAAGGGCGGCAGCTCCGACGCGATGTCGGCCGATGAGATCGGCTCCGGCTCGGTCAAGCACCACTACATCCCGCAGCTGAACGCCTCGGACTTCGAGATCTTGCAGGCGCTCGGCGCCGAGCTCGAGTACAAGGCCGACTCGGACGACTACGCCAAGGTCAAGTTCAAGCAGCCCGATCCCGGCCAGTCGCCGGTGATCACGTTGGCGCGCGAGCGCAGCACCGGCGAGAACTCGTTGATGCTGAATGCGAATTTCCGCCTGTCGACCGTGCAGCAGTACAAGCGTGTCGAGGTCCGGTCGTGGGATCCGTGGACCAAGAAGAACATCGTCGGCTTCGTCGAGTCCTCGAAGTACAGCTTCGATGGCACCACGGGTTCGGCCGCGACCAGCAAGGCGCTGTACAACTCGGGTGGCTCGGGCCGCACCTACGTCGTCACGGATCAACCCGTGAACACGCAGCAAGAGGCCGATACGCTGGCGCAGTCCTTGTTTGACCAGTTCTCGATGGACTTCATCACCGGCGAGGTGACGATCCAGGGCGATCCCAAGGCCGTGCCTGGTGCCACCGTCGAGTTCACCGGCTTCGGCAAGGTCTTCAGCGGCAAGTACCTCATCACCTCGGCGACGCATACCTACCGCCCCGAGGACGGCTTCCGCACCACGATCAGCTTCGCGCGCAACGCCCACGGCGGCTGATCGGCCCGCGGGCGGCGACCGCGATCGCGCGAGTTGCTGACCGATCGGTCAGCAATCGGGGCGGCCGGAATGGCACCGTTCGTGGTGTCCATATCTTCAAAACGACTTGGGAAATCCGGCTTGCGCGCGTTGTGGGCGCGCGCGGCGGCACCGGGAATTCGCGCCCGATGCGTGGATCGTCTCCCCGCTGAGTTGACACCTCAGCCGGCGCTGCTGGACACTCCGCACGCACCCTCGTGCAGGAGGCGGACATGGCGCCGATGGATCCCAACGGCAACGGCCCCGGAGGCTGGGACGACGAAGAGACCATGATGGCCCTCGCCGACGTCCTCACCGACGTCAGCGCGGGACGCATGGACGGTCATCGGTGCCCGCGTTGCGACAAGGCCTTGGACTGCAAGGAAGACGAGCGCGGCTGGATCCACGTCCGTTGCACGGGCTGCGGCCTGAAGTTCCAGGGTCTGCTCGGCTAACCGCAGCACGGCAGGGGGCGAGAGATGGCGCAGAAGAGCTTCCTCGGCAGTGGTCTCCGCTTCCCGCTCGGCGTCAACGCCGTCGGTGGCGTGGCGATGAGCGAGGGCTCGGACAACATCGAGGAGTCGATCCGCATCATCATCGGCACCGCCGTCGGCGAACGCGTGATGCGACCCCTCTTCGGCAGCCGCGTCCACGACTTCGTCTTCCACTCGAATTCCGAGTCGACCGCCGGCCTCGTCGCCTTCTATGTGCGCGAGGCCCTCATCAAGTACGAGCCGCGCATCACGGACATCCGCGTCGTGGCCAAGCCCGATCCCAAACGCGACAACGTGATGTCGGTGTCGGTCCGGTACACGATCCGCTCGACCAACGTCGACCATAACCTCGTGTATCCGTTCTACCTGCGACGGGAGCAAGACCTATGATCCCGAGTCCGAACCTCGACGACCGCAACTTCGACGACATCGTCCAAGAAGCGATCCGCCTGATCCCGCAGTACACGCCGGAGTGGACCAACCACAACCCGGCCGATCCCGGCGTGACGCTCATCGAGCTCTTCGCCTGGATGACGGAGATGACGCTCTACCGGCTCAACCGCGTGCCGGAGAAGAACTTCCTCGCCTTCCTCGAGCTGATGGGCATCGGCCTGACGCCGCCGCAGCCGGCGCGCGCGGTGCTGCAGTTCGCGATCAACCCCAAGGCCGACCGCGTCGTCGTGCCCACGGGCACACGGACGGCGACCAAGCCGGGCCCGGACGGCTCGTTCCAGACCTTCGAGACCGTGCGCGACATCGTCGTGACCAACAACAAGTTGGTCAAATGCATGAGCCAGCACCACGAGACCTTCGCCGACAACACCGATCAGCTCGGCGTCGGCAGCCGCGGCGTGCCGCTTTGGGCCGGTGTCCGCTCGGTTGAGCGCTACCTCTACCTCGCTGATCCGCGCCTCGCGACCTTCGGCGAGTCGAGCCTGCTGACGGTGTCGAGCACCAGCCAGGCCGAGGGCGCGACGCCGCTCGTCCGCCAGCTCGAGTGGGAGTATTGGGACGGCGAGCGCTGGCGCGAGCTGACCAACCCGAGCTTCGAGACCGCGCCGCAAGAGGTCGCCCTGGTCGGCCCGGTGCAGATGGCGCAGACGACGGTCCAGGAGAAGACCGGCTTCTTCATCCGAGGCCGCCTCGCCGAGGTGCCGCAGAGCCCCGACGAGACGCTGACGGACACGCTGTCGATGCGCCTGGAGCTGATCGGCGAAGGAGAGCTGCCCGAGGCCGCGCTCGCGAGCATGGACGGTGATCTCTTCCTCAAGCTCGACATGGATCGCAGCTTCCAGCCGCTGTCGCGTGAGCCGAAGCTCGACGTGGCGATGTACCTCAAGAGCGACGCGGTCTTTGGCCACGCCGACGCGCTGATCCGCATCGACTTCGAGCTGGCCGACGCGCAGAGCGTGGTCCGGGCCCAGCCGTCCGAGGATCTCGTCGTCGCTTGGGAGTACTACAACGGCAAGCGCTGGAAGCTGCTCGGCAAGTCCGGCTACGGCGAGTTCGACCAGGAAGACCCGGGCCACGCCTTCGAGGACCACACCGGTTGCCTGACGTCGGCGGGTTTCGTCAGCTTCCAGCGGCCCAAGGACATGCGGCCCGTCGCGGTGAACGGCGTCGAAGGCCTGTGGGTCCGCTCGCGCGTGGAGCGCGGCGACTACGGCGTGCCCGGCTCCTACGAGCTCGAGAACGACCGCTGGGTCTGGAAGGACACCCGGCCGCTGCGGCCGCCGACCCTGCGCGGCGTGACGCTGCGCTTCGTCGAGCGCGCCCAGCCCTTCGAGCTGGTGCTGGCCTACAACGACTTCGTCTACACCGACCACACCTCGCTGGCGCGCGAGGCGATGAAGCCGTTCCAGCCCTTCACGCCCGTGACCGAAGAGAGCCCGACGCTCTACCTCGGCTTCTCGGAGCCCTTCCCGAACGAGAGCAGCATCATCTACTTCGACCTGGTCGAAGACGCCGGCCCTGGCCGGCGCCTGCGCGCCTCGCGCGGGGATACGGGCAAGAGCCTCGAGTCGAGCCCGACCGAGCAGGTCATCGCCTGGGAGTATTGGACCGGTCGCGACTGGGCCAACCTCATCGTGCGCGACGCGACCCACGGCTTCCAGCAGTCCGGCTTCATCGAGATCGTCGGGCCGAAGGACCACCGCGCCAACAAGCGCTACGGCGAGAACCTCTACTGGCTGCGCGCCCGCCTGGAGCACGGTGGCTACGACGAGCCGCCCGTCCTGCGCGCGGCGTTGCTGAATTGCGTCTACGCCGACAACCTCACCAGCTACGGCGAGACGATCCTCGGCTCGTCGCAGGGGACGCCGAACCAGACCTTCTCGTTCGTCCGTGGCCCCGTGCTGCCCGGCCAGGAGGTCTGGATCCGCGAGCGCGAGAAGCCGAACTCGGTCGAGTACGCCAACCTCGTCGCCGAAGAGGGTGACGACTGCGTGCGCGAATCGGCAGACGGCGACGGCGTCCTGGTGCGTTGGCACGAGGTCGACAGCCTGTTCGAGAGCAAGCCGACCAGCCGCCACTACACCAAGGACATCGTCACCGGGAAGATCCGCTTCGGCGACGGCATCCGCGGCATGGTCCCGCCCAAGGGCGACCGCAACGTCTTCGCCTCGCGCTACCAGGTCGGCGGCGGCTCGGCCGGCAACATCCCGCCCGACGCCATCTCCGTGCTGCTGCAGTCGGTCTCGTACGTCGACTCGGTGCGCAACCTCTACGCCGCGTCCGGCGGTGCCGACCTCGAGAGCGTCGAAGAGGCCAAGCTGCGCGGCCCGCACTCGCTCAAGGCCAAGGGGCGTGCGGTGACGGCCGAGGACTTCGAGTGGCTGGCCAAGGAGGCCTCGACGTCGGTCGCGCGCGTCTGCGCCCTGCCGACCACCGAGCGCGAGGGTGAGGTCACGGTCGTCGTCGTGCCGCGCGTGGCCGAGAACCACCCGGACTTCATGGAGAAGCCGATCGCGTCCACCGAGCTGCTGCGCAAGGTCCGCAACTACCTGGCCGACCGCAAGCTGCTGACGACGGTGCTCAACGTGACGCGTCCGGCGTTCCGCGAGCTCTCGGTCGTGGTCGAGATCATCCTGTTGCAGGCCACCGCGGCGGATCGCGTCAAGGGCGAGATCCAGCGCAAGGTCCGGATGTTCCTGCACCCGCTGCGCGGCGGCAAAGGCCGCGACGGCTGGCCGTTCGGGCGCCCGGTCTACCGCGTGGACCTCTACCACGTCGTCGAGGACGTCTCGGGCGTCGATTTCGTCGACCGCATCCGCATCATCGACGAGCGGACCAAGCTCGAGGTCGATCAGCTGAAGATCGGCCCCGGCGAGCTGGTGCACTGTCTGCGCGTCGAGGTCGTCGAGAAGGCCCACGAGCGCATCGTCTAGCGTGCGAGGCGGTGTCGAGGTCGGTCCGACGATCGAATCCCAGGTGATTCCAAGGGGGTTGGAAGGATGAGCGAGGCGGCGAGAGGCGGACGAGGGATCGGCAAGCGGCCGCGCAAGCTCGTGGTGCCGGATGTCGGCGGCCTCGCGCTGGCGGACGCCCAGATCGTGTTGGCGCAGGCCGGTTTTGCGCCCGGGATCCCGCGCTACACGACGTCCTACGAGCCCGAGAACACGGTGGTCGGCCAGCAGCCCGGCCGCGGCCTGCTCGTCGACTCGTCGACGGCGATCGAGCTGCAGGTCAGCAAGCTGTCGTGGATGCGCTTCTTGCCGCAGATCTACCAGGTCAGCAGCGACGAGAACAACGCCTTCTTGCAGAACTTGCTCTGGATCTTCCAGCAGATCCACGACTCGGTCCGCAACCAGATCGACGACGTCCACCTGCTGTTCCGCCCGGCCGACGCGCCGGCGGAGTTCCTGCCCTGGCTGGCCGGTTGGATCGCGCTGCAGCTCGAGGACGACTGGCCCGACGAGAAGAAGCGGCGCTGGATGCGGGCGGCGCCTGCGCTCTACCACATCCGCGGCACGCGCAAGGCGCTCGAGCTGCTGCTCGAGATCTACGTCGGCGTGCGGCCGCGCATCCTCGAGAACGAGTGGCCACAGGGCGCGTTCCGCGTCGAGGTCAGCTCCGTGATCGGCGAGAGCTCGACCATCTTGCCGCCGATGAACCTCACCAACTGCTTCGTGGTCGAGCTGCCGCTCGAGGCGAAGAGTGTCTCCGACGAGCAGATCATCCGGATCCACCGCGTGATCCAGGCCGAGAAACCGGCCCACACGACGTACTTCCTGCGCTTCGAGGCCCAGGAGGCGGTCGATGATTGGGGGCCGTTCATGACCATCGGCGACGATCAGGTCGGCGCAGCGTAGACCACGGGCCGCATCGGGGCCCAGGCATTTTCAAGGGAGTTTGGCGATGGCCTACAACGAGTTGAAGAGCTTCAAGCGGCTCAACTTCTTCCGCGGCTTCCGCACGACGGAGAAGGATTGGAACGAAGGCGAGGCCTACCACGTCGACAAGCACAAGCTGCACAACCGCATGTTCCACGGGCCGGGCATCATCCCCCACGCGCTCGGCGGCTTCCATGTCTCGGGTCGTGGCCGCGGCGAGCTCGCGGTCGAGGTGCAGTCCGGCTACGCCATCGACGGGCAGGGCAGCGACATCTTCCTCTGGGAGCCCGAGATCAAGCAGCTCAACCCGGGCGACTTCAAGCTGCCGGCGACCGTCTACCTGACGGTCCGCTACATCGAGGACTTCACCGACTTCATCTCCTACAAGGAGAACCTCGACCACAAGGGCCACCGCCGCGTCACCGAGGGCAGCAAGGTCGAGTGGTCCATCACCGAGCCGGACGTCGCGAGCGAGATCGAGCTCTGCCGCATCGCGCTGACCAAGGACGTCAAGCGCATCACCGACGCCAAGGACCCCTTCCACCCCGTCGAGAACGAGATCGACCTGCGCTTCATCCCGATCGCGGGCTGCGTCGGCTCGTTCATCGATCCGAAGACGCTCTGGGAGCTGCTCGAGATGGTGCGGCGGAGCAAGGCGGTCTACGCCTACCTCTTCCACCAGATGCGCATCCTGCCGGCCGCTGACGTGCTGCACGCCTTCATCACGCTCGAGATGCTGATGCACAGCCAGCTCGTCGACCTGCGCAACGTCTTCAAGCTCTACCTCATCATCCTCAACCACCAATGGTCGCTGATCGAGGAGATCGAGCAGAACGTGCCGCAGATCTCGAGCCAGCGTGACTTCGCCAACTTCAAGAAGCACGTCGAGATCGCGCTGCAGAAGTACGATGAGTCGAGCTTCACCTTCGAGTTCCTGAACTCGCTGCTCGGCTACCAGACCGAGTGCTACAAGTTCATGGAGACGATGTTCGACAAGTCGATGCGGCGCGAGCGCAAGATCGAGGCGGCGCCGGCGATGGACACCAACGCCGTCATCGAGAACATCAAGGTCCGCAGCAAGCCCTTCGAAGACCAGATGAACATCGAGGGCATCGACGTCGTGCTCATCGACATGATCGACCCGCTCGACGCCGACAGCGAGCGCGACCACCAGTGGAAGATCACCGGCGAGCGCGACAAGTACCGCACCCGGCAGAAGCTCAAGTACCCCGACGGCACCGTCGTCGAGGACACGGGCGTCGCCTTCGAGGGCGGCCAGGTCGAGTTCGAGCTGCGCAACGTCGAGCCGGGCAAGGACGTCTACATCGTCTGGCGCATGGACTACGTCCACGGCGACTGGGAGGCCGAGATCGAGGCCAACGACCGTCGCCTGCCGAACTGCACCTGCTCGGGCTCGGACCGCAAGTTCCGCTGGCGCAACTGGGTCTACGTCGTCCCGGCCGAGCACGTCCGCGAGGTCACCGCGCGCATCCGGCTCAAGCCGATCACCGCAGACCGCGACATCAACGTGTTCAAGATGTGGGCGTTCCAGCCGGTGGGCGGGGGCGGCCGCAAGCGCTGAACCGACCCGGCTGACGGCCGATCCGGCTGCGGGGCGCCAAAGAGAACCTTTGATCTCCGCCTCTGGGTTGTGCCATCATCGAGTGGGAAGCGTTCGACGGGTAGGCCGTCGCGAGGCGGGTCATGGTTTTCGACTTCTTCAAGAACCTGGCGCAGCAGCGAGTTGACGGCGTCGTCAATCAGGCGCGCGCCAAGCAGGTCGGAACCGTCGCGAAGGTCAAGGGCAAGGCCGCCGGAGCGTTCAACAACGCGGTCGACGCGCCAGTCAAGGCTGCCAAGAAGGGCGCACAGGCCGTGCGCCAGGGCGGCGGACCCAAGAAGCAGGCGGCACCTGCGGCCCCCGCGGCCGAGAAGGGAGATGGCATGGGCTGGTTCTCGCGCAAAAGAGATGACGCGCCGGCGCCGCCAGCGCAGCAAGGCGGTGGAGGCTACGAGGTCGCAGACCACACGGTCGCCATCGACCTCGCAGCGATCCAGATGCAGACGTTCCAGCCGTGCGTCGGCTGGGTGGTCGTGCTCAACGGCGAGCTGCGCGGTCGTGACTTCCGCCTCGTCGACGGCAAGAACACCCTCGGCACCGCCGCGGACTGCGACGTCGTGCTCACCGACCCGTACCTGAGCTCGCACCACGCCGTGATTCGTCACGAAAATGGCGAGTTCACCCTGGTCGATCTCGACTCGACCAACGGCACCTACGTCAACGAGCGCCGCGTGTCGCGCGAGGACCTGATCGACAACGACAAGGTCCGGCTCGGTCGTTCGGAGCTGAAGTTCAAGTCGCTCGAATAGGCACCGAAGCCCCGCTCCGGCGCGCAGACGTGTTGCGCGCCGTGCGACTGCGGGGGCTACACCGCGCCGACTCTTCCTGCTATACCCTCAGTTCCAGGCGAGTGCCGCCTCGCGGCCAGCTCTAGGCCCCCAGGGAGCGTCGATGCGTCGATCCATGCCGTTGCCAATGTTGTCGAAATGCTTCGCGTGGGTGTGCACCCTCTCGTTGCTGCTCGGCCCGACATCCGCCTTCGCCGACCAGCGCGTCGTCATCGAGCACGTCGCGTACGACGAGAAGACCAACGAGCTGACGCTCCACGCCGACGTGCTCGACACACGCGGCGTGCCGGTCGACGGCGTCAAGCCCGAGGACCTCGAGATCCTCGCGAGCAACGTGCCGCTCAAGACGCTGGACGTCTCGATCGAGACCTCCGAGAAGGCCGGCGAGCCGGTCGCCGTCGTCATCCTGATGAGCGCGGCCAACGCCTACCACATCCAGAGCTCGGACGAGGCGCACTCGACCTTCCAGCAGGAGAAGGAAGGCGCCGCGCAGTTCATCCAGCGCCTCGGCGGCAACGACAAGGTCGCCGTCCTGCTCTACCGCGAGGGTTCGCCGCACGAGGTCGTCTACGCCTTCGCCAGCGACTTCAAGCAGGCCAAGGAGGCCGCCGCCGCCGCCACCGTGCCGCAGCAGGACTTCGACCCGACCGACATGACCGGCGACAAGGAGCGCAAGCGCGATCTGGCACCCGAGGTGCTGCGCGCGGTCGACAAGTCGCTCGACTACTTCGTCAGCAACCTCGACAAGCTCGGCTCGGCGCGTCGCCGCTTCGTCGTCATGATGAGCGACGGCAAGGACCGGGAGACGCGCAAGGCCAAGCTGACCTCGAAGATCGACCGCATGTTGGAGAAGTACGCCGAGTACAAGATCCGCGTGCACGCGATCGGCTTCACCGCGGACGACCCGCAGTACCTCTCGATGCTGCAGTCGCTCGCCAATGGCTCGGGCGGCATCTACAAGCGCGTTGACGAGAAGGACTTCTCGACCATCCCCTCGGTTTGGGACGGCCTCGCCACGCGGATCAAGAAGCAGCTCATCATCAAGGTGCCGCTGGCCGAGCTGCCGGACCACGGCGAGCGGATCAAGGGCAAGGACCTCGCGAACTACGTCATCGGCCTCAAGGTCACGATGAAGGACGGCGCCGTCGAAGAGGCGCAGTTCAACGACGTGCAGCTGCCCCTGCGCGGCTTCGACTGGATGACGCTGCTGAAGTGGATCGGCATCGTCGTCGGTGGTCTGCTCGGCGTCGGCCTGATCATCGGCCTGATCGTCATGATCGCCCGACGCAAGGGCGGCGGCGGCGGCAACCAGCAGGTCGCGGCGCGGCCGCAGTACGACGGCCCGGATCGCGGCAAGCTGCACGTGCGCGCGGGCCCGCTCGCCGGCGAGATCTTCCCGCTGATCGACGACGTGACGACGATCGGTTCGATGAAGGGCAACACGATCGTCATCGAGGACGGCTCGGTGTCGCGCCGCCACGCCGCGATCAAGATCGACCAGATGCGCTACGAGATCGCCGACCTGAACTCGACGAACGGCGTGCTCGTCAACGGTGGCCGCATCCACAAGGTCTTCTTGAAGGACGGCGACAAGGTCTCGATCGGCACGACCGAGCTCGAGTTCCGCCTGAAGTAGCTGTCCGCGCGTCCCGGGGCACCCTTGGTGGTCCAGGCGACGGCGCGACTACCTTCCGTACAGCGCCGCTTCCTGCGGCAGGCAGCGTAGCGAGCGGGCGAAGATATCGGCCCGCTGCAGCTCGTCGATCGTGCCGCAGTCGACCCAGAGCCCGTCGGGGCGCACCCACTCGATGCGCGCACCCTCGGCGAGCGCCGGCGCGAGTCCGTGCAGCACCAGGCCGCTGACGCGCCCGGCCGGCAGGCGATCGAGCAGCGCGGTCGAGAACACGGCGACGCCGGTGTAGATGCCCAAGAAGCCGGCTTCGTGCGACTCGAGTTCGTCGACCGACATCGGCACACGCGCCAGGAAGCGGACCATCTGGCCGTCCTGACGGCAGTCCAGGCTGTGCAGCTCGGGGCGGCGGCGGTCGACGTGGACGGCCATCGTCGCCAGCGACGCGGCGTGATGGCGGGCGCAGATGCGCGCGAGGTCGAAGCTGTGCCAGACGTCGCCGTTGACGAGCAAGAAGCGGTCGCCACCGGCCCGGAGCCACGCCTCCGCAGCCTTGAGGCCACCGCCGGTGCCGAGCGGCTCACGGCGGCCTGCTGGCTCGCCGGGCAGCGCGCTGCGCTCGTCGAAGAACTGCAGCGACACGCCGAAGCGGCTGCCGTCGCCGAGCCAGGCGATGATGGGCTCGGGCTGGTGGAAGACGTTGACGCCGATCTCGCGGATGCCGGCGGCGGCGAGCTGGCGGATGGCGCGCTCGACCAGCGGCATGTCCGCCACGGCGACCATGGGCTTGGGCAGCAGGTTGGTCAGGGGACGCAGGCGGGTGCCGAGCCCCGCAGCCAAGACGAACGCGCGCATCTCGCCCTCCGAGGGGCGTCGCGCGACGTTGGCGGCCGCCCGGTCGGAAGCTACTCGAACTCGACCTTGTCGACCAGAATTGCGGTGTCGTAGATCGAGTCGCCGACGTCGGTGGCGAAGAACTTCAGCGTCACGTTGCCGTTGCCGACGAAGGGCGCGACGTCGACGCTGGCCTTGACCCACGGCGTCATCCACACGCCGCCCTGGTCGAAGCTGACGTCGCCCGGATCCAGGCCCTTGTACTGGCTGCCGCAGGAGCCCGGAGTGCCGCCCTTGCAGCCCTTCTCGCAGAGGTCGTCGACCTTGGCGTTGACGATGGTCTTCTTGCCGGCCTTGGCGATGAGCTCGGCGCGGAAGCTGTCCTGGTAGGTGCTGCCGCAGAACTCCTTGAACTCCTCGGAGTAGAACTTCCACCAGAAGGTCATGGTCTTCTGGCCGGGCTCGACGCAGAACTTCTGCTCGAGGCCGCCGGTCTGCGCGGTGTAGCCGAGGCCGGTCGACAGGATGGACATGAACTTGCCGCCGACAGGGACCGTGACGCCGAGGCGGGCGATGACGCGGCCGTCGCCGGTCTTGATCCAGCCCGTGATGTTGCCCGTCTCCCACGAGGGGTTGATCAGGTCCGAGAACGCGGCGTCGAGGTTCTGCGCGCCGACGAGCTTGAAGAACGTGCCCGGATGCTCGGGGTCTTCGATCTGGGCGTGCGCGGCACCGGATTGCTGCTTCTGGCCGATGAGGTTGGCGAAGAACGTCGTGCCCCATTTGGTGGCGAAGGCGTTGGCCACGGGCCCGCTGTAGCCGACGATCGAGGTCGCGCCGGCGGCGAAGAGCTCGGCCGCCAGCGAGCCGTTCCACAGCGTCGAGCAGGCGCCGAGGTAGACCAGGCTGCTCGGCAGGTCGCGCACAGAGTGGCGGATGATGAAGGTCGGCAGCACCCCGTAGACGCCGCTGGCGCCGAAGGCGACGCGACCGCGACGCAGGTCTGCCGTCAGGTGGTCGACGCAGACGCCCTTGCCGCCGGATTGGTTGAGGAAGCACTCGGACTCTGGACCGCACGCGGTGGACTCGGTGCATGACTGGCCGGCGGCGGCCTTGGAGAAGTAGTTGCAGTCGATCGGGTGGCCCGACCACAGCACCTCCTGGTTGCCCCGGCTCGGCCACTCGTAGTCGGCCCGCGCGGCCGCCGAGACCTGGTCGAAGCCGACGTTGCCGTGCGAGGCGGTGGCGACGATGCCGTAGTCGTAGAGCTTGCGCATCCAACCCAGGTGGGCTTGTGCGCCCGTCATCGGTGCGCCCTCGATCGTGTAGGCGGGACAGGCGTTCTCTTCCATCGTCTGCCGCACCGAGGCGATCTCGTCGGCACCGAACTCCGAGGCGAACGGATCGAGCAGCAACGCCCGCTTGGACTGGACGCGGACGGTGGCGAACGCGGCGTTCATGCCGTCGGCCTCCTGCACCGAGTCGAAGCGCGGCTCGGAGCCGCCGCGGGTGCCGCTGGCGCCGAGGTCGACCAGGCCGAGCATGCCGGACTTGAAGCGGACCCAGACGCCACCGTTGTCGGCCGAGACCTCGGCCTGATCGACCGATGCCACGCCCGCGAGCGACTGGCGCGCTGCGTCGAGACCGGCCTTGCCGCCACCGGCGTCGAGGCCCGCCTTGCGCGCTGCTTCGAGCGCGCCCTTGTGCTCGTTGCACTCGCTGACGCTGATGTCGGCGACGATGTCGATGGTCGCGATGTCGGTGAAGACGGCGTACTGCTTGGCGCCGACCTGGTAGAGCAGGCTGGCGCGGATGCGCGCGCGGGTCGGCGACGTGTCGGTGATGTTGAACTTCTGCGAGAAGATGCCGTCGCCCTTGATCTCGTCGCCCGAGGTGCTGAGCGCGCCGTCGTCGACCATCGCGCCGAAGTTCGCGAGCTGGTTGCCATTCTCGTCGACGCGGAAGACCTTGAGGCTGCCCTTGACGAAGTTGGTGGCCTTGCCCAGGTTCAGGGTGGCGTGCGCCGAGCCGCCCTTGCCGACCTTGAGCACGCGGGGCTCGACGCGCAGACGGTCGGCGAACTGGAACACAGGGTTGTAGGTGATCGTGATCTTGTCGGTGGCGGTGACGTCACCCTTGGTGGCGGTGATCTCGACGACGTTGTCGCCGGGGAGCAGCTCGATCTTGCCGGTCTGGAAGAAGGGCGAGCCGTAGCAGGAGCCGCCGGAGCCGTTCGACATCGACCAGGTCACGGTGTCGGCGTTGCCGAAGATGACGCCCGCGACGTCGACGACCGCGCCCGAGACCACGGCATGGCCTCGGCCGCTGGGGCCGACGATGCGCAGCCGAAGCTCCTTGCTCTCGTAGCCGACGAACTTCGAGGCTGGGACGCCGCCGCCCGTGGTGTCGCCGCCGCCGCCGCCGCCGCCGGTGTCGCCGCCCGCGCCCGTGCCGTCGCCCGCGCCGCCCGTGCCGTTGCCGTCGTCGCCGCCGACGGCGTCGTCGGTGACCACGTTGCCGTCGCCGTCGGTGCTGCCGCTGCTACCGTCGTTGCTGCCGCCAGCGCCGTCGACGGGGACCACGAAGCCGCCGCCAGGGGGAGCGCTCGAGCCGCACGCGGCGATCGAAGCCACGATCGAGGTCGCAAGGGCGAGGAGGGTCCAACGTCGATCGCTTCGGCTGTGCATCGTGGGTCACTCGTGGGCGGACGGGGCGCCGGATCGCGCCCAAAAACGGCACCGGACGATAGCGGCTTCGATGGCCCCGGTCAAAGCAGAAACGCGGTCGCGGAACCGGCGATCGGGCGTGCACACCTCGGTCTCGACGGCTTGGCAGCGCGGGGCGCTCCAGCCATGCTCATCGGGCCGGGCATCGCAGCCCGCTGGCGGGGGAGGTCATGGCGCGACGCAACAAGACCGACACGACGCAGCGAGGCGACGAGGGGGCCGCCGCCGCGGGGGGCAGGCCGTCGCAGCTGCCCGCTTGTCTGCAGCGACTGCCCGGGCAGCTCGTCGACTGCGAGCCGATGGCCGTGCGTGGCGGCCGGGCGGGCGTGTTGATCCTGCATGGCCTCACGGGCTCGCCGTGGGAGGTCCGGCCCCTGGCCGAGGCCTGCGCCCAGATGGGGTTCAGCGTCGCGATGCCGCTGCTGCCGGGGCACGGCACCCGGGTCGAAGATCTGGAGCGCAGCCGCTGGCCCGACTGGCTCGACGCCGCGCGCGCCGCGCTCGACTGGCTGGCGACAGGTTGCGATCGCGTCCATGTGGTCGGCATGTCGATGGGCGCGCTGCTGGCGCTCGAGCTCGAGCGGGCAGGGACGCCGGTGCCGCTGCGTTCGCTGCTCTTGCTCGCGCCCGCGATGGCCCTGCCGACGCCGACGGCGATCGCGATCCGGGCGCTGGCCCGCCTCGGATTGCCCCGATCGGTCGGCAAGAAGCCGGCCGCGCTGCCGGGCGTCGCCGTCACGCCGGGCTACCGCGTGATGCCGCTGGCGCCGATCGACTCGCTGCTCGATCTGATGGCCCGGGTGCGGAGCCGGCGTCACCCGCTGCAGCTGCCGGTGCTGGCGCTGCACGGCACCGACGACCTGACGATCCCCTTCGCGCTGGGGCGGGCGGGGATCGCGCCCTTGCTCGGGCCACTCGGGATCTTCGTGCCGGTGCAGGGGGCCGGCCACCTGCTGCTGCGCACGGCGCAGGCTGGCGAGGTCTTGCGCCGCTGCACCCAGGCGCTGCGGACGCTGGAGCCGTACGGTCCCGCAGCGCCCGGTGCCGTGCCGTTGCGCGGCGCGTCGGTCCCTGGATCGTAAGGGGCGAAGCGGGGCGCGGCCTACGAGGTGAACTCGGGCAGGTCCTCGGGGCTGGCGAAACGGATGTGCAGGTGGTCGCGGTGGCCCTTGGCGTGGCGAATCAGCGTCGTCTTGGCGCCGTGCGCGGCCGGGTACTGGAACAGCACCTGCAGCAGCTTCGGATCGGCGCCCTGCATGACCGCGTGGTCGTGCAGGCGGCGCTGGATGCCGGGGCTCATGTAGATGGCGGCGACCAGGCCCGAGCGCTCGAGCCGTTCGACGACGAACCACAGGCGCTCGTAGTCGATGCTGGCCAGCGCTGGCTGGCCCCAGCCTTCGCGGTTGGCTTCGCGGGTCGGGTAGCCGATGTCGATGTCGAGGCCGGCGCGGTGCGATTTGTGGCCGCCGAGCTTGCCGCCGCCAAAGCGCGAGATGTCGTGGATGATCAGCGGGTGACGGCCCGGGAAGGTGCGGTCGAGCGCCGAGAACGTGTCGCGCAGCAGGCTGATGACGTAGGGACGGCCCCAGGCGTGGTGCGGCCGATCGACCCGAACGCCCGCTCCGGAGGTCAAGCGCGCGCCGAGCGAGAAGGCGCTGGCGCTGCGAAAGCGGATCGGCACGTCGACCATCTCGCCTGCGGTGAGCGTGACGCCCTCGTCGGACCAGCGCACCGCGTTGAGCGCGGCGAGCGCCTTGGGCGAGGTGCAGAACTTGTACGCGATCGAGCGCACGGTCTCGCCCTCGCTGACCTTGTAGGGGCGGACGAAGACGGCGCGTCGGCTGCGCAGCTCGGAGTCGCTCGAGTCGACCGCGATGCCGTGCTCGATCGTCTCGGGCAGCTGCGCGCCCCGGCGGGCACGGATCAGGTCGTCACCGCCGGTCTCGACGGCGGGCTCGAGCGGCGTCGCCGCCGGGATGTCGCGCTGCGCGGCCTTGACCGCGGCGGCCATGGCGGCGCGGTCGGCGAGCGAGGTCGGTCCGGCGTTGGTGCTGCCGGTCGCCGAGGCCGCCGGGGTGGCGCCCGCGGCGGGGGTGGCGCCCGCGGCGTTCGGCACTGCGAGCCACGGCGTGACCCACGGGTTGCCGGCCTTGACGGCCCCAGTGGCGACGGGCTTGGTGGCGTTGGTGGTCGAGTCGGCAGTGTTGGTGGCCGGGTTCGCCGGCAGGGCATGGGCCGGCACAGCAGCGCCAACTCCCATCGCCATGCACAAAGCGGCACCCGCGCGTGTCCATGTCCGCATCATCGTGGCTCCTGGTTCCTTCGGGCCTGCGGTTGCCGTGGCACGAAGGCGACGGAACGACGAGGCTGGCGGCGGTCGATGCCAGGTGGCCCGGAGTTCGGGCCGCCGGGACGGTACCACCGATCCCAACCCCCGGGAAGGCAAAAAATCGCCCCGACCCGGCGTGTCGCTCAGGCCGGAGCGTGGCCCTGGCGCCACGCGGCGAGCCTTGCGATCGCGACCAAGGCCGCCGTCTCGGCCCGCAGCACATCGTCGCCGAGCGTGATCCGCGCCGCGCCCCGGGCGGCCAGCAGCGCGCGCTCGTTGGTCGACAGGCCGCCCTCGGGGCCGACGACGATCCCGATCGCGCCGCCGCACGACCTGACGGCCTCGTCGGCAGCGCGCTCGATCGCGTCGCCGCCCCGTTCGTCCGCGACCATCCAGCGGCACACGTCGGCCGAGGCGCCTGGGCTCGTCGGCAGCTCGGCGACGCTCGTCGGCGCCGCCACCCGCGGTCGCCATGGGCGTCCGCACTGTTCCACCGCCGCGTCGGCCAGCGCCTGCCAGCGCTGCAGCTGGCGATCGGCGCGCCCGGGGTCGAGCTTGGCGACCGCGTGGTCGCAGCGCAGCGGCAGCAGCACGTCGACGCCGATCTCGACCGCCTTCTCGACCAGCCAGTCGCCGCGATCGCCCTTGAGCGGGGCGAAGGCGAGCCAGAGCTCGGGCCGCTTCGGCGCCACGATCGCGGCGGCTTCGAGCAGGACGAGGCCGTCCACCGTCAGCTCGGCTGCGGCGCGGTTGCCGCGACCGTCGCAGATCGTCAGCCGCGCCCCGTCGCGCAGGCGCAGCACCCGGCGCAAGCGCTGCTCCGTCTCGCGGCTCAGCGCGATCGTCGGCCGTTCGTCCGCCGTCGATCCCGCCGCAACGGCGGCCAGCGCCACCTCGGGCAGCAGCAGCTGTCGCATCAGGCGCGGCGTCGGACGGCGAACCCCTTCCATTCGCCGAGGTCGCGCTCGGCGACCAGCTCGAGATCGCTGCCGAGGAAGGCCTCGATGAAGACGTCCCGTTCGCGCACCAGCACACCCGAGAGCAGCAGCACGCCGTCGGTCGCGAGGCGGGCGACGAGATCGGCACGCAGCGCGAGCAGGACGCTGGAGATGATGTTCGCGACCACGATGTCGTAGGTGCCGGCGGCCAGCTCGGCGGGGCGCTCGGCGACCAGGAGCTCGACCTGGCCGACCAGATCGTTGTGCTCGAGGTTCTCGCGCGCCGACTCGATGGCCACCGCGTCGTTGTCGACGCCGACGGCGGACGCGAGGCCCAGGCGCACGGCCGCCATGGCGAGCAGCCCGCTGCCGGTGCCGACGTCGATCATCGTCATCGCCGCGAGATCCCGGCCCGCGTCGCGGGCGCGATCGATCGCGTCCTCGAGCAGGGCGGCCGCCATCCGCGTCGTCTCGTGGCTGCCTGTGCCGAAGGCCATGCCCGGATCGATGACGAGCACGACGCGATCGCCGGCCGGGTGGCGGTCCCAGGGCGGCTCGACGCGCAGGCGCCGACCGATGTCGAGCGCGCGGAAGTGGACCTTCCAGGTGGCGTTCCAGTCCTCGGCGGCGATCTCGAGGCGGCGCAACGCGTCCGCCGGCGTCTCGAGCTGCTCGAGCAGACCGCGCAGCTCGGCGCCGACGTCCTCGGCCACCGTCGGATCGCAGTAGAGCGTGACGCGCTCGCGGCCGGGCGAGAGGTCGCGGCCCGACATGGTCGTGGCGTCGTCCTGCTGGATGCCGAGCACGTCGAGCGCGGCGCAGACGTCGGCGAGGGCGTCGGCGTCGTGGCTGGCCATCTCGACCGACCAGGCGATCGCGACGATCGTGCCGGGAGCTGGGGCTGCGCTTGGGCTAGGCATCGGGACCCTCCGGGCTGATGCGCAGCAGCAGGGCGCGCGCCTCGACGGCGTCACCCTCGGCCACCGCGATCTCGGTCAAGACGCCGGCGATCGGCGCCTTGACGTCGTTCTCCATCTTCATCGCCTCGAGCACCGCGACGACCGCGCCCTTGGCCACGGTGCTGCCGATGGCGAGCGGCAGCCGGACGACGCGACCCGGCATCGAGGCGCGGACGTCGCCACCGCCGCCAGCGCCGGCGCCGCCCTGCCGCAGCCAACGCTGGCGTTCGTCGCTGATCTCGTAGCTGTGTTGCTCGCCGCCCTCGACCAGGAGCATGGCGTGGCCGAGATCCCGCGCCCGCAGCAGGCGGCGGCCGCCGTGCTGGTCGCGGACCTCGATCCGGCCGTCGGCCAGCTCGCGCAGCTGCAGCTCGAGGCGCACGCCGTCGACCTCGACCGTGACGTGGTCGCCACGATCGTCGTGCACGACGACGCGCTGCTCCGCGGTGGCGGCGTTGGGGTCGGTGTCCTTGGCGATCCAGGTGCTTGCCATCAGGGCTCCTTGGGGCATTCGGAGGCGCGCCGCGCGTCCGTCGGCTCGGGGCGCGCTGCGCCGGCCGTGAGGTCCGCGCGGGCGTCGACTAGTGGCCGACCACCGCGCTGCGCCGGGCCTGGACCGCCCAGCCGCGCTCGGCGCTGGCCGTGGCCGTAGCGCCGCGGGTCGAGGCACCGGCGCTGCCGCCGCGTGCGCGCCGCGCCGCCAGGACGGTCGCCAGCGCCGCCGCCACGGCGTCGCCCGGCCGTTGCTGCCCGTAGGCGCCGAGGCGGCCGATGATGCCGGTGTCGTAGCGTCCGGCGCGGAATTCCTCCGCCGCCAGCAGCCAACGCAGGTAGGCGACGTTGTGGCGGATGCCGCCGATCTCGGTCTCGGCCAGGGCGTTGTCCATGCGCGAGACGGCGAGGGCGCGGGTCGGCGCCCAGACCGAGAGCTTGGCGATCATCGGATCGTAGAAGCGCGGGATCTCCGAGCCCTCGACGACGCCGTCATCGACGCGGATGCCCGGGCCCCGCGCCGGGCGGTAGACCTCGAGCGTGCCTGGAGAGGGCAGGAAGTTCTGGGCCGGATCTTCGGCGTAGATGCGGCACTCGATCGCGTGGCCGCGCTGCTGCACGTCCTCCTGCCGGATCGACAGCGGCATGCCCATGGCGACGCGCAGCATCTCGATGACGAGGTCGACGCCAGTGACGAGCTCGGTCACGGGGTGCTCGACCTGCAGGCGCGTGTTCATCTCCATGAAGTAGAAGTTCTCGTCCGGGTCGACGAGGAACTCGATCGTGCCGGCGCCGCTGTAGTTCACCGCGCGCGCAGCCGCGACCGCCACCTCGCCCATGCGCCGACGCGTGGCGTCCGAGAGGTGCGGCGCCGGCGACTCTTCGATCACCTTCTGGTTGCGGCGCTGCACCGAGCACTCGCGGTCGAAGACGTGGATGCAGTTGCCGTGGCCGTCGGCCAGCACCTGGACCTCGATGTGGCGCGGGCGCACGACGAATTTCTCGATGTACACGGTGTCGTCGGCGAACGACGAGGCCGCCTCACGCTGGGCACCGGCGAGCGCGTCGGCGATGTCCTCGGCGCGCTCGACCAGGCGCATGCCCTTGCCGCCGCCGCCCGACGCGGCCTTGAGCATCACGGGGTAGCCGATCTCGGCCGCGACCTTGCGCGCCTCCTCGGCCGAGCGCACGCCCTCGGCCGTGCCGGGCACGACGGGGACGCCAGCCGCCATCATCGTCTGGCGCGCCACGGTCTTGACGCCCATCTTGCGCATCGCGTCGCCCGGCGGGCCCGCGAAGTGCAGGCCGGCGGCATCGCAGGCGTCGCGGAATTCCGCCTTCTCCGACAGGAAGCCGTAGCCGGGGTGGATGATCGTCGCGCCGGTCTGCTTCGCCGCAGCGAGGACGTTGTCGATGCGCAGGTAGCTCTCGGCCGAGGCCGCCGGCCCGACGCAGACCGCCTCGTCGGCGAGCGAGACGTGGACGGCGCCGGCGTCTGCCTCGCTGTAGATGGCGACCGTCGGCAGCCCGAGCTCGCGCGCGCCCCGCAGCACGCGGCAGGCGATCTCGCCGCGGTTGGCGACCAGGACCTTGTGGCCAGTTGCGCTCGCTTCGGACACGGCACCCTCCTGCAGCCGGCGGCGGAAGCGCACGGTCCGGCGGCCGCGGATGGTCGGTGGCACGCCACGGGCTGTCAATCGCCTGCGAAGGCCGCGATCCGCGTGCTTTCGTGCAAGCCTGCGCCTTGAACCGGATCCTGCCGTCGCTTACCTTGCGCGGCCCCGTCGTCGGGGCGCGCCCCGTTCGGGGCGGCGAGGAGGTCGAGATGACTGGGCTGTCGATGCAAGCATTCGGACTCGCAGGGCTCTTGCGCGCACCGCTGGCCGCAGTCGAGCCGAGCGCCGACTTCAACGGCCTCTTCGTCGTCCTCGGCGCGCTCGCCTTGCTCGGCGGCGTCGGCTTCCTGCTGCTGCGCAAGCCACCCAAGCGCGTCGATCCGCCGAGCCAGGTGCCGCGCGCGGCCGCCGACGACCAGAGCGACGACGACGCCGACGATCGCGGCCTCAGCGAGGCCGAGCGCATCGCCCGGCGCAACGCCAAGGCCGTGCGCATGGCGGCCCGCGGCGGGGTCAAGGTCGCGGCCGACGGCAGCACCGAGCGACACGAGGGGCTCGGCGCTGCGCCCGGCGACGGTCTGGACCCGAACGCGGCGGCGCTGCGCAGCATGCTCGCGGGCGCTGCGGCGCTGCAGGGCGGCGCGCAGGCGCAAGGGCAGGGCGCCAAGGCCAAGGCCGCCGCGCAGGCCGAGGACGCCGAGACGCGGGCTCGCTTGAACGCCGGCCTGAGCAAGACGCGCAAGGAGGGCTTTGTCGGCATGCTCGGCAAGCTCTTCGCCGGCAAGCAGATCGACGAGTCGATCCTCGACCAGGTCGAAGAGGTCCTGTACCGCGCCGATCTCGGCGTCGCCGCGACCAAGGCCCTGCTCGAAGCGGTGCGCAAGGAGCTCTCGCGCGGCGAACTCAGCTCGCCCGATCGGGTCTGGGCCTCGCTCGAGACCCGGGCCCGCGGCATCCTCGACGCGGTCGGGCGCAAGCCGCTCGACATCGACGCCCGCCACGGCCCGGCGGTGCTGATGGTCGTCGGCGTCAACGGCTCGGGCAAGACCACGACCATCGGCAAGCTGGCGCACCGCTACGCCTCCGAGGGCCGCCGGGTGCTCATCGGCGCCGGCGACACCTTCCGCGCCGCCGCGGTCGACCAGCTCGCCGTCTGGTGCGATCGCGCCGGCGTCGACATCCATCGCGGCAAGGAGGGCGCCGACCCGGCGAGCGTCTGCTTCGCCGCGGTCGAGCGGGCCAAGGCCGAGGGCTACGATCTCGTCATCTGCGACACCGCGGGCCGCCTGCACACCAACGCCGGCCTGATGAGCGAGCTGCAGAAGGTGCACCGCGTCATCGGCAAGGCCCACGGCGGCGCCCCGCACGAGGTGCTGCTGGTGCTCGACGCGACCATGGGCCAGAACGCCGTGGTGCAGGCCAAGCAGTTCGGCGAGGCGCTGTCGGTGACGGCGATCGCCATGACCAAGCTCGACGGCACGGCCAAGGGCGGCGTGGTCCTCGCGATCGCCGAGACGCTGAAGATCCCGGTCAAGCTGATCGGTGTCGGCGAGAAGATGGAAGATCTCCGCGACTTTGACGCCAACTCCTTCTGCGAGGCCCTGTTTGCCCGCGAGGGCTGAGCGCGGTCGACGCCGCGAATTGGCGTCGGCGCGACAATTCGGGAAGGCTGGGGGCGGGTTCGGGGTTGGCAGCGGGGCGAAGGCGACCAGCGTTGGGGGCGATGTGACCAGACCAAGGCATGCGCGAACGAGGCGAGCGCCGCGCGCCGTCCTGGCCCACCGGGCGCTGTGGAGCCTGGCGGCGTTGGCTGCCCTCTGCGCGTTCAGCGTCGACACCCAGAGCGCGTTCGCCGCGAAGTCGAAGCGCAAGGCGGCCAAGGCCACCGACGTCGCCGCCCAACCGACCGACAAGGACGCCCGCGCCGAGTCGCCGCCGACCGAGGCTTCGGACGCCCACGATGCCGTCGAGCCCGCCGACGCCGCGACCCCGGTGGTCGTGCGCTTCCGCAACGAGGGGCCGGGCGTGACGCTGCGCGTCGACGGCGGCGCGTGGATCCCGCTCAACCGCGGCGTGGCGGTCGACGTCGAGGGCCATTGGCCGTCGATGCGCTACCAGGTCGCCCGCGGCGAGATCTGGCAGTACCACGGCACGCTCGACCTGCGCTCGACCACGGCGCGCCTGGTGACGCTGACCGCGCCGCAGGCCCACATCGAGCTGACCAACCGCAGCGACGAGCCGCTCGAGGTCGTCTGGGCCGGCCGCCGGGTGGCGACGCTCAAGCGCGACGAGACGCGGCTGCTCGGGCCGCTCGAGGTCGACGATCACGTGCTCAACTGCACGGGCGCCCGCAGCCGCCACATCCAGGCCGAGCGGATCAAGCTCAGCCCTGGCGAGCGGATCCAGCGCATCATCGACGCCGTGCCTTCGGGCCTGCACGTCGAGAACCCGACCCAGGAGCGCGTCCGGGTGCTGGTCGACGGCCGCGACTTCGGTGGCCTCGAGCCCGCGGCCGGCGTCGACATCGTCGGGCTCGCCCCCGGCGTGCATCGCGTCGCCTTGCGTGGGCTGCGTACCGGCCGCGAGATCGCCGGCGACGCCGTCGTCGACGACGCCGGCCACGGCAGCTCGCAGCAGGCGACGATGGCGCTCGTCATCGACAACCAGAGCGGTGAGCCCTTGCGCCTGGCCGAGGCGCTCTCGGGCCTGCACAACGGGCCGATCGCCGACGGCGCCAGGATCAAGCTTGTGCTTCCCGGTCGTCCGGTGCGGATGCGCTTGCACGGCGTCGACAGCGCGCTCGTCTACAGCCACGACCTCCAGCCGGGCGACGGCGCCGAGCAGACCTGGGCGATCGAGCGGCCGACCGGGCGGCTGCACCTGGTCAACCACACGGGCGAGGCCATCACGCTCGTGTTGGCGGGCGACCACACCCTCGAGCTCGCTGCCGACGCCGACGTCGTCGTGCGCAAGGTGCCGGCCGGACGTCTGCCCATCGTGGTGACGACCAAGCGCAGCGGCGCCACGTTCGAGCGCGTGGTCCAGCTCGAGCCCGACCGTGAGATCACCTGGCGCGTCCGCGCAGGCGCCGCGACGCTGATCATCGACAACGGCCACGCCGAGCCGCTGGAGATCTCGATCGACGGCGTGCCGCGTGGCCAGATCGCGCCCCGATCGAGCTTCCGCGTCGCCGACGCCAAGCCTGGCGAGCATACGGTCCTGGCGCGCACGCTGTGGAGCCGCCGTACCGAGGCCGCACGGGCGTTGGTCATCGACGGCCAGCAGGTCCACGTCCGCCTGCAGCCGGCCGACGCGAGCGTGGTGGTCGCCAACGGCAGCGACGGCCCGTGGCGGGTCACCCTGGCCGGCGAGACGCTCGGTACGGTCGCCGCTGGCCGGACGCGCAGCTTCTCGGTGGCCGCCGGCCAGGTCTTTGTCGCGGTGGAGGACGAACAAGGCCAGCAGGCCAGCTGGAGCGGCAAGATCGCGCCCGGTCAGAGCCTGCCGATGCCGGCGCCCAACCCTGTGACCGCGCAGCTTTTTATCCACAACGTCACGGCAAGTCCGCTCGACGTGCGCGTGGACGAGCGCGGCGACTGGCAGACCGTGGCGCCCGACGCGCGCTGGCAGGCGACGGGCGTGCAGCCTGGCGAGCACCTCGTCGAGATGCGGTCCGGGGATGTGGTGATGCGGCGCCGCGTGACGTTGCGCCTGGACGCGCCGGCCTACGTCGTCGAGCCGGTGCTGGCGCGGTAGCGCGAGACGCCCGTGCCGAGCGAGGCCATGTTCGGCTTCATCCGATCGACCAGGTAGGCTTCCAGCGTCGGCACGACCTTGCCGGCCAGCAGGCGCGGCAGGCCGGGGATGCGGCCCGGATCGACGACCAGCTCGCCGCTGATGACGATGCGCACGTCCGAACCGGCGGCGACCACACGGTTGCGGCCCTTGCAGCTGTAGAGGCCGGCGAAGACGGCGGACTCGATGCGCCAATCGACGTGGTGCTCGGCGTCGTTCCAGTCGGCGTGGTCGAGCCACTCGAGCATCTCGGGCTTGAGGAAGCCACGGACGAGCGACGGCACCTGGCCCGGGTCGGCGCGCCAGCGGTTCAGCACGTGCTGGCCGCCCGCCTGGGGCTTGCGCTCGAGCTCGGCGATCGAGGCGACGTTGTCGAGGTAGGGCACCAGATCGACGAGGCGGTCGCGGATGATGACGTAGACGTCGTCGACGGTGGCCCCACTGACGCGGCCTTCGGCTTCAAAACGCATGGGATCCTCCGGTCGGTGTGCGCCTAGGTGCCCGAGAAGACGGGCTTGCGCTTCTCAAGGAAGGCGGTCATGCCTTCGGTCTGGTCTGCCGTCCGGAAGCAGCGGGCGAAGGCGCGGCTCTCGGCCTCGAGCGCATACTCCAACGGCAACTGGATGCCGCGGTTGATGATGCGCTTGCATTCGGCCACCGCCAAGGGGGCGCGCTGCGCCATGCGGTGCGCCGTCTTCATCGCCGCGTCGAGCAGCTCCTCGGGCGGGTAGAGGCGGTAGCACAGGCCGATGCGCTGGGCTTCGTCGGCCGGGTAGACGTCGCCCGTCATCACCCAATGCTTGGCCGCGTTGCGCCCGATCAGGCGCGCCAGGCGCTGCGTACCGCCGAAGCCCGGGATCACACCGATCGTCACCTCGGGGAAGCCGAAGCGTGCGTTGTTGCTCGCGAGGATGACGTCGCAGGCGAGCGCGAGCTCGCAGCCGCCGCCGAGGGCGAAGCCGTTGACCGCGGCGATGAACGGCTTGCCGCAGCGCTCGATGCGCTTGAGCACCTCGTTGCCGAGCTCGGAGAACTCGAGCGCCTCGCGGTCGTCCATCTCCAAGAGCTCGGAGATGTCGGCACCAGCGACGAACGCGCGCATGCCCGAGCCCGTGAGCACGACGACGCGGACTCCGTCGTCATGCTCGACCTCGTCGATGCGGTGGCCGAGCGCCACGAGCACCGTGGAGTTCAGGGCGTTGAGCTTGTCGGGGCGGTTGATCGTCAGCACGGCGACAGGGCCGTCGCGCGTCGACAGCACCAGGTCCGCGTGGCTCGGATCGAGCGGCGGTAGCGAAAGGCTTTGCATCGGCGCTTCTCCCAGATCGGCGCCGCGCCGGCGACTGCACTCCCGGGCGGCGCCAGCGCTCTCGGGCAACGCGGCGATACGAGCACGGCCGCGCGGCCGCGAAGGAGGCTAGTTGCCGCCGCGCTTGCTCGCCTTGAGCGGGTTGAGCGAGCGGGCCTCGGCGGTCTTCTCGATACGCTTGTGCGTCGCGAAGTTGCACATGCCGAGCGCCCACTTGGCCGCGGGGCTGCGGTAGCTGCGGCAGTAGCTCGCGCCCTGGTAGCCGCGGACGTGCGCGCAGCCGACGCATTGGTCGACCGTCGCCTCGAAGCCCTTGCTCGTCAGGGTCGCCACAAATTCCGGCTCGGCCGGCAGGAAGTCGCTCATCGTCGTCTCGCCATGCGGCGCGGAGTGCGCCTGCTGCAACGGTGGAGCTCGGGGCTCCGCCTGCGATTGGGGCTGTGGGCCGGATGCGTTCAGCGCGCAAGGCTCCCAGCGGGGCGCGCAACCTAGCGACGTGCCGGTTGCTTGTCAACGACTCGCCGCGCGGCTCGGCGGCGGCGCAGCGGCGGACGGACGCCCGACCTGGCCGCAGCCCTGCGTCAGCGCTCCTTGATGCAGTGGCCGTCCTCGCATTGTTCGCCGCCCGAACACGGATGGCTCAGGCAGGCCTTCCAGTTGTGGCAGCGCAGCAGCGGCGCCGGCGCACACGCGAGGCCGTCGGAGGTCGGCACGCAGAACGTGCCCAGCGGGCAGTCCGTCAGCTCGCTGGCCTTGCTGCAGGTGCCGGGCTGGGCACAGAACGACTCGTTGTTCTTGCTGACGCAGCGGCCCGAGGCGCACTGCCAGTTGGCGCTGCACGCGTCGCAGTAGTTCTTGCGTCCGGCGGTGCACGTGGGCATCGGCTTGCCGCCGACGTTGGCGTAGCAGACCGAGGTGCCGCCGAGCTTGGTGCACAGGAAGCCCTCGCCGCAGCTGGCGGATTCGCAGCGCATGGCGCAAAAGCGCTCGCTGTCGGCGCTGGGCTGGATGCAGTCATGGCCCGGTGAGCAGTCCGCCTGGGTCTTGCACGGGCTGCATTGGCTGCCGTCGCCGGTGCAGGTGTCGTTGTCGGGGCGGCAGGTGAAGGTCTTGATCGACACGGACGAGGGTTCCTTGCTGCACGACGAGCCCGCCGGGCAGGATTTGTCGCCGACGATGCAGGGCATGGTGCAGTAGCCGGGGCCCAGGTTGCCGCTCGCGTCGCGATCCTTGCGGCAGGTCGGCGCGGCGCTGCTGCAATCCGCGTCGCTGTCGCAGGCGTCGCACCAGCGCGGCAGCGTGCACAGCAGCGTGCCCTGGACCGGGTTGCAGCGCGTGCCGCCGCTGCAGTCGGCGTCGCTGGCACAGCCGCGGCTGCACTGGCCGCCGCCCTTGCCGTCCGGGTAGCAGGTGAGGCCATAGGCGGCGCAGTCGGCGTTGCCGGCGCAGGGCTTGGCGAATCCCTGCGGGCTGCCGCTGGTCTCCTCGGCGGTGTCGGCCGCGGCCACGTCGGCCTTGGCGCCATCGTCGCCGGCGCTCCCGTCCTCGGAGCAGGCGCTGGTCCAGGCGAGCGCGGCGAGCAGGCCGATCCAGGGCACGAGGCGCGCGCAGCGGCGGTCGGGGGGCCCACCGCCGGGGCAGACGGAGGCGGCAGGTCGCTTGGGGTCGTCCAGGTGCACCGATCGCCTCCTTGGCGCGGGCCGATCCCTCGGCGCCGGCCGTCGCGGCCCTCCCCGTTTGGGGACGACCGCGCTACAGTACGGCCCCGGCGCGCCTCGGATCAACGTCGCGTCGCCAACCTTCCAACAAGGCCACGACTGTCGCTGCGCGGTGGTGACACGGGGGACCCGATGCCGACGCTCTACCACTTCCACGACTGCCCGTACTGCTACAAGGTCCGGCTCTACGCGCACGAGCGCAGCATCGCGTTCACGAGCGCGCTCTGCCAGCGCGACGCCTTGCCGCCGGAGCTGCCGTCGCTGACGCCGCTGATGACGCTGCCGGTCTGGGTGCTCGACAACGGCAAGCCGATCTTCGGCAGCAACACGATCGTGCAGTACCTCGAGGCGACCGAGGGGGGCGATCCGCTCTTCCCCGCCGATCCGATGCAGCGCGCCCGCTGCCTGATGGCCGACGAGATCGCCGACGCTGGCCTGCTGCAGCCTCTGCTCGAGGTGGACCGGCTGACGCGGGGCAAGGAGCCCGGCGAGTGGGATCTGGTGCGCTGGCGCTCGTTGATGGCGAAGGCCCGTCGCGGCCTCGACGTGCTCGAAGCGATCCTGGGGGGCCGCGATTGGCTGATCGGCGACAAGCTCAGCTACGCCGACATCGCGATCGCGCTGCCGATCTCGGTCGTCGAGCGCTACGGCCTCGACCTGTCGAAGCATCCCGGCCTCAAGTCGCTGTCGGAGCGGATCGAGCGCCGGCCCGCGAGCCTGGCGGCGCGCAAGACTGCGGTCGCGGCGACTTGATCCACGGCCCCGCCGCTCGCCTCGATCGCGGCATCGATGCACAGGGCCAGGGGCTACGCAACGTCGTCAGACCATGCTAGAACCCCGGCCCGACGCGCGGCAGGGTCGGTGCGGCAACGCGCCGCCGGCCACCCCGCGCGAACGCCAGTCCGTTGGAGGAGCGCATGTTCTTGGCGATGAATCGATGGAATCCCCGCGTGTTGGCGGCAGTCGTCGTGATGGCGCTCAGCGCGACGACCGTGTCGGCCAGCGCCCGTCCGGGCCAGGCGCGGCCCGAGGGTGCCAGCACCGACACCGCGCCGGCTGCGGCTCCCGCACCGACGCCAGCCCCGGCGGACGGCACGCCCGCCGCCCCGGCCGAGGGCGCGACGACTGGCGAGGCCCCAGCCGAGCCGGCGCCTGCTCCGGAGCCGCCGAAGCCCGGCCATCTGATCCTCGAAGCCGACGCCGATGACCTCGTCGCCGAGGTCGCCGGCGCGGTCCATGGCCTGAAGAAGGGCAGCAACTCGATCGAGGTCGCCGCTGGCGATTGGACGGTCGTGGTGCGGACCAAGGCCGGCAAGGCGATCGGCAGCTACCCGGCGCACGTCGATCCCGGCGCCGACGCGACCATCCAGATCGTCTCGACCGGCGCGCTGGTCGTCCCGGTCGACAACGGCCGCACCGTCGAGATCGCCGGCAAGCCCGTCGAGGCCAAGGACGGCAAGATCGAGGCGCGTTTCGCCGCCGGCAAGGTGCCCGTCGTGGTCAAGGAGCCCGGCAAGACGGGCCTCAAGGGCGAGGTCGAGATCGTCATGGGCAAGACCGCGACCATCGATCCCAAGCTCGAGGCCTTCGATCCGGGCAACAAGACCCTGGCGTGGGTCGGCATCCTCGGCGGCGGCGCGCTGGTGCTGACCGGCGTGCTCATGGAGGGCCTGGTTGACGCCAGTTCGGCCGGCGGCGACGCCACGCGCTGGACCATGATGGGCCTCGGCACCGCCGCGTTCGTCGGCGGCACGATCCTGATGAAGGACATCCTCGCCAAGGAGAACGACCCGCCCGTCAAGGACGGCAGCTTCGACGTGCGCCTGTCGGCGTCGAGCCGGGGTGGTTCTGCGTCGCTGGCGCTGCGCTTCTAGAGACGCGACGCGCGCGGCGCCGCATGAGCGACCTCGGCGCGACCGCACGACGCGACAGGCCGCAGATGCGCCAGGCTCCCGACATCCACGAAATCCAACCCGGCCTGTGGCTGGGGCCTTGCCCGCGATCGCCGGAGTTCATCCGCGCGCTGCGCGAGGACTTCGGCATCGATGGCCTCGTCAGCGTGCAGACCGACGCGGATCTGCAGGCGATGGGGCTGAGCTGGGCCGTGCTCTGGCGGGTGCTGATGACCCGCGACATCGCCGCGACGCGCGTGCCGATCGTCGACTTCGACGATACTTCGCTGCGCAACGGCCTGACCGACGCGGTGCAGGCGGTGCAGTCGATGCGCGCTGCCGGTCGCACCACCTACGTCCACTGCTCGATCGGCGTGAACCGCTCGCCGACGGTCGTCATCGCCTGGCTGGTGCGTCACGGCGGCCTCACGCTCGAGCAGGCCTGGCAGCTGGTGCGCGAGCGCCGGCCCCAGGTGATGCCGAACCACCTCGCGCTGACCGCGTGGCTCGGGGCCCAGGGGCTGCGTCCCCGCTGATCCGGCCGTCCGGCGCCGCGGCTGCCGCGCCGATGTCGGTGCCAAGACCGTGACTTCGCGTTCGGGCTGGCCGCGCTGGCCGGGATTGCGCTACGCTCGTGGCGCGGAGCATGGGTCGCCGCGGAGGGTCGAGATGGCAGAGCCAGACCGGCAGATCGAGGTCCAGCTCGGGCATCTCTGCAACAACCGCTGCGTGTTCTGCGTCAGCGGCCAGCTGTCGGAGCAGGGGCGGGCGCCGCAGCTGCCGGCGCAGCCGATCGTCGACCAGATCATCGCCGCCCGCGAGGGCGGCGCGCGCAAGATCACCTTCCTCGGCGGCGAGCCGACGATCCAGCGCAGCTTCCCGCAGATGCTGCGCCTCGCGGTCGACCTCGGTTTCCCCGAGATCGTCATCTTCACCAACGGCGTGATGACGCCGCGCGCGAGCTTTCGCCAGCGGGTCTACAGCGTGCTCGACGAGCTCGGCCCGGACGTCGCCAAACGCGTGATCTGGCGCTTCTCGCTGCAGGGCGGGGATCGCGAGCACCACGACGGCACGACGCTGAACCCGGGCTCGTGGGATCGCATCTGGAGCTCGCTCGAGGTCCTGCACGAGGCGGGCGCGCGGCTGACGGCGAACATGTGCGTCGTCGAGTCGAACTACCGCAGCATCGTCCACCTGGCCGACGCGGCGAAGCGTTTCGGCTTCGAGAACATCCACCTCGACATGGTCCGCCCGCGCGACGCCGGCGACCGGACCGTCGAGGAGCTGCGGGCGATGATGGCCCGCTACGGCGACATGGCGCCGTACTTCCGCGCCCTGGTGGCGCGCTGTGACGAGCTGCTCGGCCCGGACTTCGACATCAACCTCGGCAACTTGCCGTATTGCATGGCGCCCGACCTCGCGCACAAGATCCACCACGACGGCGAGGCGACGATCACGGTGGCCGCGAGCGGGCAGGGCACCACCCAGACCGGCTTTGACAAGTACCTCGACAAGCGCGTCGACAAAGAGAAGGTCGAGGGCTGCCGCCGTTGCGTCTTCGACGGCCAATGCAGCGGCGTCTTCGAGCGCTACGGCGAGTTCTTCGGCTACGACGAGCTGCAGCCGCTCGACGCCGAGACGATGTGGCGGCACGACGCCCGCGGCGACCTCTTCGCCTTGCTGGCCAAGGCGACGATCACGCGTTGGGCCGAGGACGAGCGCGTCCTGGTCGGCCGGATCGACGAGCGCAGCGGCAGCTTCGACGCAGCCATCGCGGTGGACGGGGGCGTCGATGCCGTCGAGGCCGCCACGACGGCGCGTTGGGCGTTGGTGCTGCAGCGCGCGGGTCGTGGACTTCGCCGCGGTGGCTGGGCCGTGCTGCGCGGCGAGCGCGTCGAGGCCGAGTTGCTCGGCGGTTGGCCCACCTCGGCAGGCGGCGCGATGGCGCTGATCGCCCGGATCGACGGCCTCGATCGCGCCCTTGGTGGTGCGGGCGTCGCCGATCCCGAGCAGGTGGCGACGGGGCTCGCGGCGTCGTGGGCGCGGGCCCGGCGCGAGCGCGAGGACGCCCAGATCGTGCGCCGTGAGCAGATCGCGCTGGCGCAGCGCCTGTTGGCGACGCTGGCGCGTTGCCGGCCCGTTGGCCTCGCGGCCGGCGCGTCGCACAAGGACGCCGAGGGCGAGTGGGCCACGATGACCTTCCGCGGCCGCGAGGGTGTCTCGCTCGAGGTGGATGTTGCGCTGCTGCCCGACGCCGACGGCAAGGCCCGGCCACGCTTGCGCCACCGCGCGCAGGGCCTGACGGAGCCGCAGCTGCAGGAGGCGAGCGCGACGATCGGCGCGGCGATCCGCAGCGCCTGGTCCGCTGGGTCGCGCGCGGCACGGACGCCGTCGCCGGCCTGATCGTCGGACACCAGGATCGCGCCGCTAGGACTGCACCGTCGAGTCGTGGCTGTGGCGGCTGCGGGCGCCCACGATCCAGGCGTCCTTGCGCGCGGCGATCGTGCCCGCGGAGCCCGGATCGTTCTCGAGCAGCGGCAGCAGGTCCCACGCCAGCTCGATCGGCCCACGGCGCGGCACGATCGTGCCCTTGGGCAGCACGACGATGCCGCCCTCGCTGATGAAGGGGAAACGCGCGCGATCGGCCTCCTCGTCGTAGCCGATGACGGTGCCGGGCTCGATGCGGCAGTTCTTGTCCATCAGGACGCGGCGCAGGCGCGCGCCCTCGCCGACGGTGCAGCCCGAGAGGATGATCGAGTCGTCGACCTGGCTGTTGCGCTGGAACAGGCAGTCGTAGCCGGCCATGACGTTGTACAGGCTGGCGCTGCAGATGATCGTGCCCTCGCAGATCAGCGAGTCGACGAGCTCGCCGGAGCGCCCGACGCCGCCATCGCGGACGAACTTGGCCGGCGGGTAGTTGCGCTGCGCCGAGCGGATCGGCCAGCGGCGGTTGTAGAGGTTGAACTCCGGCAGCGCCGAGCGCAGGTCCATGTTGGCGAGGAAGTACGAGTCGATCGTGCCCACGTCACGCCAGTAGGGCTGCGAGGTCGCCGGCTCGCCCGGGATGCGGTTGTCGTTGAAGTCGTAGACGTAGATCGGCTGGCCCTCGGCGAGCATGCGCGGGATCACGTCCTTGCCGAAGTCGTGCTGGCTGTTGCTGTCCTGGGCGTCGATGCGCAGGGCCTCCTCGAGCACCTCGGTGCGGAAGAAGTAGTTGCCCATGCTGACCAGCGACCAGCCCTTGCGGCCCGGCATCTCCTTGGGCTTCTTGGGCTTCTCTTCGAAGCCGGTGACGCGGCCGGTCGCGTCGACCTCGATCACGCCGAAGCGGTGGGCCTCGTTGGACGGCACCGGGTAGGCCGCGATCGTCAAGGCCGCGCGCTTGTCCTCGTGGAACTGCTCCATCTGGCTGACTTCGATCCGGTAGATGTGATCGCCGCCAAAAACCGCGACGTTCTTGCAGTGGCCGTCGCGGACGAGGTTCATGTTCTGCCAGACGGCGTCCGCGGTGCCCTGGAACCAGCGCTCGCCCAGGCGCATCTGCGCCGGCACCGCCTCGATGAACATGCCAAACGCCTGCAGCTGCCAGTTGCGCGAGAGGTGCTGCATCAGGCTCGAGGCCATGTACTGCGTCAGCACGTAGATGTGGCGGTAGCCGCTGTTGACGAAGTTCGACAGGACAAAGTCGATGATGCGGTAGCGCCCGGCGAACGGCACCGCGGGCTTGGCGCGGTGGGTCGTCAGAGGGGCGAGGCGCTGTCCTTTCCCGCCAGCCATGATCATCACGAGGGTCTTCATGCGGCCTCCGTAGCCAAACTGCCGGAATGTTGCTCGCGCCGTCGCAACGACATTGTCGGTCGGTGGCGCTGCGGCTATCGTGGACTGCCACGCCGTCGAGCGCCAGATCTCCACCTGCTCGACCGCCGGAGTGTTGCCATGTTGTCGCCCCGCCACGAGTTCCCCGGCCGCACGTCGTGTGCCGGGCGCGTCATTTCCGCAGCTTTGCTCGCGGTGCTCGCCGCGGCCTGCACGGACGTCGACGATCTGATCGCGCCGTTGGCGGACGCCCAGGACGCCAGCGCCGGCGACGGAACCTCGGTCGACAGCGCGGCGGGTGACCCCGACAGCGCCGGCGACGACAGCACCGGCGTCGGCGACACCGGCGACTGCGGCGCCGACGGCGACTGCGACGACGGCAATCCCTGCACCGACGATCGTTGCCAGGCCGGCGCCTGCCAGCACCTCGACACGACCAAGCCCTGCGACGACGGCAACCCGTGCACCGCGGCCGACGTCTGCGGCGCCAAGGGGGCCTGCATCGCCGGCCCGGCCAAGGGCTGCGACGATGGCCAGCCCTGCACGGCCGACAGCTGCAACCCGGCGACCGGCGCTTGCGTCAACGCGGCCCAGGACGCCGTGCCCTGCAACGACGGATCGGCCTGCACCAAGGGTGACGCCTGCGCCCAAGGTGGCTGCAACGGCGCGCCGGTGCTGTGCGACGACGGCAACCCGTGCACCCTCGACGGCTGCGACCCCAAGACCGGCTGCAGCCACGATCCCTTGACCGCCGGCAGCGGCAAGCCCGCCGCCTGCGACGACGGCTCGGCCTGCACCCAGGGCGACGCCTGCGCCGCGGGCGTCTGCGTCGGCCTGGCGGTCGGCAGCGCAGGCGGCCCGAGCTGCGACGACGGCGACCCGTGCACCAAGGACGGCTGCGACGCCGCGACCGGCTGCACCCACGCCACGGTGTCCGACGGCACCCCATGCGACGACGGCCTGCCGTGCAGCAAGGGCGACGCCTGCACCGGCGGCAGCTGCAAGGCCAGCGAGCTCGGCGGCTGCGGCTGCAAGCTCGACAGCGACTGCGCCGACGACGGCGACCTCTGCAACGGCGTGCCGAGCTGCGACACCAGCGGCGCGGTCGGCGTGTGCAAGGCGCCCGCGGGTGGCGGCGTCTCCTGCCCTGACGGCGGCCCGTGCGCCGTCTCGGCCTGCGATCCGGCCAAGGGCAGCTGCGTCACCAAGCTCAAGCCCGACGCCACGCCCTGCGACGCCGACGGCGACCTCTGCACCGTCGGCGACGCCTGCAACGCCGGCAGCTGCGCGATCGGCAAGGTCGCGATCTGCGACGACGGCAACCCCTGCACCGACGACAGCTGCAGCGCCAAGGTCGGCTGCGTCTACGCGCCGAACACGGCCCCCTGCGACGCCGACGGCACCGCTTGCACCGCGAACGACGCCTGCAAGGCCGGCGTCTGTCTGGCCGGCGCGCTCAAGACCTGCTTCGACGGCAACCCCTGCACGCTCGACAGCTGCGACCCCAAGACCGGCGCCTGCGTCGCCGACAGCAAGGGCGCGGACGGCCTGCTCTGCGACGCCGACGGTTCGGTCTGCACCGTCGCGGATGCGTGCAGCGGCGGCAGCTGCAAACCCGGCGTGGTCCAGGGCTGCGACGACAACAACCCGTGCACCTCCGACGGCTGCAACCCGCTCGACGGCTGCACCAAGAGCGCCAACGCGGCGAGCTGCGAGGACGGCAACCTCTGCACCGTCGGTGACGGCTGTGCCGGCGGCAGCTGCAAGGGCGGCGCGCTCAAGGCCTGCGACGACGGCGACAAGTGCACGATCGACAGCTGCGACGCCAAGTCCGGCCTCTGCGTCCACGACAAGCTCGCCGGCTGCAGCAAGCCGTGCAGCGCCGACGCCGACTGCAAGGACGACAACCCCTGCACCGCCAAGGCCTGCGACAGCGGCACCTGCAGCAGCAAGCCCCTGAGCGCAGGTTGTGACGACGGCAACGCCTGCACCGTGGGTGACGCCTGCAGCCAGGGCGTCTGTGCCCCAGGCGCGGCGAAGTCCTGCGACGACAACAACCCGTGCACCGATGACGTCTGCAACCCGATCTCGGGCTGCCTGCACCCGTCGAACAACGCCGGCTGCGACGCCGACGGCGATCCGTGCACCGCGTCGGACGTGTGCAAGGACAAGGTCTGCGTGCTCGGTCCGATCAAGGCATGCAACGACGGCTCGCCCTGCAGCAAGGACAGCTGCGACCCCAAGACCGGCTCGTGCCTGCACGACGGCAAGCCCTTTGAGGGCGATCCTTGCGACGCCGACGGCTCGGTCTGCACCGTCGGCGACGCCTGCGCCGCCGGCGTCTGCACCAAGGGCAAGGCGCTGCCGTGCGACGACGGCAACCCCTGCACGATCGACGCCTGCGACCCGAAGGCCGGCTGCAGCCACACCGCCAAGGCCGGCGCTTGCGAGGACGGCGACGCCTGCACGCTCAACGACGCCTGCCAGGCCGGTGTCTGCAAGGCCGGCGCGGCCAAGGTCTGCGACGACGGCGATGCCTGCACCAAGGACGGCTGCGACTCCAAGACCGGCGCCTGCACCAAGACGCCGGTGGTCGGCTGCGCCGGCAGCTGCGCCAGCGCCGCGGACTGCGACGACGGCAAGCCCTGCACGACCGACGGCTGCGACAAGGGCCTGTGCACGCACCAGAACGCGACCGGCTCGTGCGCGAGCGTCGACGCTTGCGCCAAGGCTGGCACCTGCCAGGGTGGCAGCTGCGTCGGCGGGGCCTTCATCGACTGCGACGACGGCAAGCCCTGCACGACCGACGCCTGCAACAGCAAGACCGGCCAATGCAGCTGGACGACCAACACCGCCCCCTGCGACGACGGCAACCCCTGCACCGAGGGCGACGCCTGCAAGCTCGGCACCTGCGGCTCGGGCAGCCCCAAGGTCTGCAACGACAACAACCCCTGCACCACCGACGCGTGCGACACCAAGACCGGCAACTGCGTGACGCAGAACCTCGACGGTGCAGCGTGCGACGACAACAACGCCTGCACCTCGGGCGAGGTCTGCACCGCCGGCGCTTGCAAGCCCAGCGGCAAGGCGTCGCTGATCGGCACGCTCGGCAACACCAAGCCCGGCAAGCAGGACGGCGCTGCCGACAAGGCCACCTTCGACGGCCCCTGGGCCGTCGGCCGCGGCCCCGGCGCCACGCTGCTCGTCGCCGAGCTGGGCAACCACAAGATCCGCCAGATCCTGCCGACGGGCGAGGTCAAGACCTTCGCCGGCACCGGCAAGGCGGGATTCTTGGACGGCCCGGCGCTGCAGGCGCAATTCTACGCGCCTTCCGGCATCGATCGCGACGCGGAGGGCAACGTGTACGTCGCGGACATGTTCAACCATCGGATTCGCAAGATCGACGTCAACGGCAAGGTCTCGACCTTCGCCGGTGACGGCAAGGCGGGCTGGAAGGACGGCTTCGGCAGCGTCGCGAACTTCGACCTGCCCGTGGGCCTCGCGGTCGACGCCGCCGGCGTCTACGTCAGCGAGCAGACCAACCACACCATCCGCCTGTGCACCTGGGACGGCATGGTCGTCACCGTCGCTGGCCAGCCCAAGCAGGCCGGCATGGCCGACGGCGACGCGAGCAAGTCGCTGCTGAGCTCGCCGTATGGCTTGGCGGTGGGCCCGGGCGGCGGCCTCTACATCGCCGACTCTGGCAACCACCGCGTGCGCTTCCTCACCGCCAGCGGCCTGGTCCTGACCGCCGCCGGCCTGACCAAGGGCTTTGTCGAGGGCCCGATCCAGGTCGCGCGGCTCGACACGCCGATGGACGTCGCGCTGCTGCCCGGCGGCGACGTGCTCGTGGCCGACCGCGGCAACAACCGCATCCGCAAGCTCGGGCTCGACGGCACGCTGACGACCATCTACGGCGACGGCACCAACGCCAAGGTCAGCCAGGCCTTCGGCGTCGCCGCGGATTTTGCCGGCAACGCGGCCTTCGCCAGCTTCGACAGCCACGTCGTCGTGCGCCTGCGCCTCGCCAACGTCGTCTGCGACGACGGCAACGACTGCTCCACCGACAGTTGCGACCCCAAGACGGGCAGCTGCAGCGCGCAGCTCGTCGCGGACGGCACCAGCTGCGGCGACGGCTGCGCCAGCAAGCAGACGTGCAAGTCGGGCAGCTGCGGCATCGGCTTCCCCAAGGATTGCGACGACAACAACCCGTGCACGTCGGACTACTGCACCGCCGGCGTCTGCAAGCATGTGCCGGTCCCCGGGTGCAAGCCTTGAGCCCTGACGGCGGCGAGGCCGCGATCTGGCTCCAGGCGCGCGTCGTCGAGCGACGTGAGCTTGATGCCGGGAGCGGCCTGACCTGGCTGCGCCTCGACGCCGTGCCTCAGGTGGCCGCCGCCGGGCAATACGTCCAGGTCATCACCGCCGACGCCTCGGGCGCGGACGTAATGCGCTACGTCTCGCTCGCGTCCCCACCGGGTGCCCCTGCCGAGCTGCTCGTCGGTCGCGGGGCCAACGCCGCCGAGATCGGCGAGCTCTGCGGCCTGCGGGTCGGCGAGGCCCTGCGCATCAGCGCCCTGGCGGCCGGCCGCCTGACGCTGCAGAGCGTGCCGCGGCGGCCGGTGCTCTGGCTGTTCGCGGCGGGTACGGGGCTGGCGCCGCTGCGGGCGATCGCCGCGTCGGATGAGCCCTCGTCGCGCTTCGAGCGCGTCGTGCTCGTCCACAGCGCACGGCATCCGCGCCAGCTCGCGTTCGCCGACGAGTTCGCCTCGCGACACGCCGCCGGGGACCTGACCTATGTGCCGATGGTCTCGGGCGCCGAGCATCGCGACGAGGCGGGCTCGCTGCGGCCCATCGCCGCGCTTTGGGGCCGGATTCCTGCGGCGATCGACGATGGCAGGCTCGAGGACACCGCTGGCGCCTCGCTGGCGCCCAGCCGCGCTGCGGCGCTGATCTGCGGCGGCGGCGCGATGGTCGAGGCGACGCGGGCGGCCCTCGAGCGCCGCGGGCTGCACCGGCACGATCCGCAAGGCGCCGCGCCGTCGCGGTCGCCGGACGGCACGATCGTCACCGAGTGGTAGCGGCGTCCACTGCCAGCCAAAGCGCCGCCGCCGCGCGTCGCGCCTTCGCATTTGCCGCTTGTGGTGTCCCGCGGTGGACCCTAGGTTGACACCCGAGAGGCAGGCGATGACGGAACCCTGCGTGCGCCCGCAACTCCTGATCGGAGTGCGGGGGCGGAGGAACAAGCATGAACGGAGACCGGAACCTGCGACGCGCAGCGCGTGATCGCGGGCAACGCGCGCGCCGGGCGGCGTTCACCTGGGCGGCTCTGCTGCTGGCCTCGTGCGCCGCGTCAGACCTGACGGGCGGCCGCCCGAGCGACGCCTATGGCATCAACGGCGCCGTGGTCCTGCACGATCCGAGCGGGGGCCGCCTCTGGACCGTCGATTGGGACGCCGACGCGCCACGCGTCCGTCGCTCGACGTGGTCCGGCAAGGCCGGTCCGTCCCTGGTCGGCGCCGACGGTGCCCTGGTCGTGCTCGACAGCGGCGATCGCGCCCTGCATCGGCTGGCGGCCGACGCCGAGACGCCGAAGACCTGGGCCCTCGGCGCCCCGTTCACCGCCCTGACCGCCTGTGACGACGGCGCTGCGGCCGTCACCTTCCACCTCGACGGCGCCGCCACCGGGGCCCTGGTCAACACCGCCGAGATCGCGTTGGTCGACCTCAGCCAGCCTGGCAGCAGCCCGGTCCACGCCACGGTCGCCGGTCTGGCGCGGGCGCCGTACGCAGCGCGCTGCAGCGCCGTGGTCGAGCGCCCCGATGGGCCGCATCGTCTGGTCTGGCTGCAGGTCCAGTCGGCGCTCGGGCTCGTCGACATCGGCCCGGGCGGCAGCAGCTCGGTGGTCGTGCCGCTCGCCGCGCCGAGCAGCGACGCCATCGTCACCCCGACACGCACGGTGGCCCGGATCGACGCCGGCCTCATCGACCTCTACCTCATCGCGGGCGGCATCTCGGACGTGATCCACCTGCGCGTGGTGCTCGGCGGCGCGACGTTGGCGGTGAGCCTCGACCAGATCGGCGTCGGCCTCGGCCCGACCGAGCTCGAGGTCTTCGACGCGACCGACGGGCTGCGCGCCGCGACGCTCGACGCCCAGGCGCGCACGGTCTCGTTGATCAACCCGGCGACCGGCTCCGGGATCGCCGTTGGCCTCGAAGATCCCGTGACGCGCTGGACGACCTTCACCGACGCGGACGGCCACCGCCGCGCGCTGGCCTCGGGCTCCAACCTGCAATGGCTCTCGCTCATCGACCTCGACCTGCTCGAGAAGAAGAAGGGCAAGGCGATCAGCCGGCTGAAGCTGCAGCTGCCGGCGACCTCGGTCGAGGTGGTCGGTGCGCACGCGGTGGTGCGCCACGGCGTCGCGGACGTCGTCTCGGTCGTCGATCTCGCCTCGGGCAAGGTCTCGTTCTTCCAGGGAACGGGCCAGGTCATGCAGACGCTGGCGCGCGGCGACGCGATCTACCTGCTCGCCTGGTCGGCGACGGGCCAGGGCCAGAGCACGCGGCTGTCCCGCATCCGCATGTCCGATCTCAAGGGCGAGACGCTGGCCTTTGCCCGCAAGGCCACCGCGCTGCTGCCGTTCGGCGAGGCTGGCATCGCCCTGGTCGGCGCCGGGTTCGCCGGGCCGTTCGTCGGCCTGTGGCATGACGGCGCGCCGGGCCCGGGACGCTGGCTCGACGGCTTCGCGCTCGAAGGTGCGCTCGATCAGGAGGCGCCATGATCCGGCATCGCACGTTCACCCTGGGCATGCTGGTCCTGCTCGGCCGCGTCGCGCTCGTGGCGCTGGCGGTGCTCGTCGCGCCGACGACCGCGTCGGCCCGCGTTGTCGGCCTCGAGCTGGCCTCGACGACGCGCTGGCAGACCACCCGGAGCGCCGAGCGCCTCGGACTCGATGGCGCCGCGGGCTTCACCCTGGTCGGCAGCGTCGGCGTGGCGCCCTCGCTGCGCGCCGAGCTTCTCTGGCGCGTGATGGAGGAGTCCGGCGCTGCGCTGATGGCCACCAACGCCGAGACGCTGGAGCATCAGATCGGCATCGGCGTCGGCAAGCGCCTCGTCGAACGGAATTGGTGGAGCGTCGAGGCCTGCGGCGCGCTCGGCGCGAGCTGGCGGCGCCTGCAGCTCTGGGATTGGCAGGCGGGCAGCCGGGCCGCCGATTGGCGCGGCTGGTCGCCCTTCGTCGAGGCTGGGGCGGCCCTGGAGGCCGGACTTCCGCGCTCGATGACGCACGATCGCTATGCCCTGGGCCTGCGCCTGCAGCTCGGCTGGCACCACGTCGTCGGCCGGGACGTGGCGCTGACGGTCCGAGGGGCCGCGCCTGCGGACGTGGAGCGGGTGCCCGTCGCGCTCGGGACCTGGACCATCAGTGGGCCGATGACGCGGTTCGGCGTGTTCGCGCGCTTCTAGCGGCGCAACCGGCTTCGTCGCCGGACGAAGGAGGGATCATGGAGCCTCGACATCCCGTCAGCCATCGCGCAGGCCGCGACGATGGTCGCCGCGCGCCGCTCTCGCTGGCGCTGCTTGCCGCCATCACGGCGCTGCTCTCGCTGGTCGCGTGTGGCGGCGAAGACGCCGCGTCGGCCGGCGGCTTCGCGAACAGCGACGCGGGCTTCGGCCTTGGGGGCGACAACTTCGGTGGCGCCGGTGGTGGCAACGGCGCTGGGGCGGACGCCGGCGCCGCGGGAGACACGACCCTGCCGCCCGAGACCGAAAAAGAAGTCGACTTCGGCGCGCCCGAGGGCAGCCCGAACTTCGTGTTCATCCCGGTTCCTGGGGCAGATCACGTGGTCAAGGTCAGCGGCAAGACCCAGGCCGTGACCTTGGTCGAGGTCGGCGATCGCCCCACAGTGATCCGCAGCGTGCCGGGCCAGGACGCGGTGGTCGTCATCAGCTCGGGCTCCGACGAGCTCGCGATCGTCAAGGCCAGCGAAGCTGCCGACGACGTCCGCTCGGTGGCGATCCTGCCGCACTGCAACGCCGTCGCGGTCTCGCCCGATGGCGCCTGGGCCATCGTCTGGTACGACCACGCGCGCGCGCAGCCCGGCGAACCGGTCGGCTCGTTCCAGGCGGTCGCCTTGGTCGCGATCACCGACGCCAAGGCCGGCGCGCGCACGCTCTCGGTCGGCTTCCGGCCGCGCTCGGTGGCCTTCACCGCCGACGGCAAGCGCGCGCTCATCGTCACCGACGACGGGGTCTGCGTCGTCGAGCTGGCGTCTGCCGCGGACGGCGCGATCGTGCCGCCCGTCGCGATCGCCATCGATCCGCTGGCCAAGCCAGCCGAGCGCGAGGTGCAGACCACGCCCGATGGCACCTGGGCGATCGTGCGCCAATCCGGCCTCAACGGCCTGTTCGCGATCCACCTGCCGAGCAAGAAGCTGCTGCAGGTGCCGCTGTCGAGCGTGCCGACGGACCTCGACCTGACGCCCGACGGCAAGCTCGCGGTCGCGGTGCTGCGGCAGTCCGCCGAGATCGCCTTTGTCGACCTGCCGGCCACGGCGACGCCGACGCTGCCGACGCAGGTCCTGTCGATCGCGCCCCTGACGGCGGGCCTCGCCCACATCACCGACGACGGCAAGCTCGCGCTGCTCTACAGCACCGTCAACGGCGTCGAGTCGATGGCTGGCGTCGACCTGCAGACGCGCAAGGGCGCCGCCGTGCCGCTGCGCAAGACGATCGACTACATCTGGTTGGCCAAGGGCGCCAAGACGGCGGTGCTGGTGCACAAACCCGCGGCAGGGCCGCTGTACAACGAGGATCCAACCGAGAAATTCGTCGACGACTCGTACGGCTACACGCTGCTCGATCTGCAGACCGGCTACACCAAGCTGGTGCTGACCGACGTGGCCCCCGTCGGCATCGCCGCGTCGGCCGTGCCGAGCAAGGCCTGGATCTTGCTGCCGGATCCAAAGAACGTCGCGCATAAGGTGCAGGCCGTCGGGCTGGACTCGTTGTTGGTGAGCGACCACGCCCTCGGCAGCCGACCGCAATACGTGCGGCCGCTCGACGCGGCCGGCGTCGTCGCCGTGAGCCAGCAGCATCCGTCGGGGCGCATGAGCTTCCTCGACGCCAAGACGGGCGCGGCCAAGACCGTCACCGGCTACGAGCTCAACGGCCTGATCAAGTAGCGAGCGACGACGCGGCCGCTTCCGTTGCCAACCTCGTCGTCGTAGACTCGATGGCCATGAGCGAATCCTGCCGACATGCCGGCTGTCCGCTGCAGGCCGAGGTCCACTCCGCTGCGGAGTCGGGCCTCTGTGTGCTGCACGCGCCGCGCGAGGGCAAGACGCGGCAGGAGGTCGTGCCGGCGCTGGCCGCGCTGCACGAGGCCGGCGTGATCCGGGTGCAGAACCTGCAGCTGCGCGGCGCGGACCTCTCGGGCGTGACGTTGACGCTCAAGAACCTGCAGCATAGCGACCTGAGCGGCGCCAACCTGCACAACGCCCGGCTCGAGAAGGTCGGTTTTGACTTCAGCCGGCTCGACGGCGCCAACTTCGAGGGCGCGATCCTCGAGAAGGTCGACCTGCGCCGCGTCAGCAGCATGCACCGCTGCAGCTGGTTCGAGACGATCTTCGACGGCGTGCAGGTGCCGGCGATCGAGCACGTCGGCCTCGAGACCCCCTACGACAAGGACGGCGTCAACCCCGATCCGACGCGGGCCCGCTTTGTCTTTCGCCACTTCAAGGAGCTGTACAAGGGCGTCGGCGACAACGACGCCGCAGGCCTGTTCTACGAGCGCGAGATGGACACCAAGCGCCACGCCGGCCCGCCCGCCGAGCGGGTGTGGTGGTGGCTGCTCTGGGCGACCTGCGGCTACGGCGAGCGGCCGGTGCGCACCGTCAGCCTGTTCTTCGTCATCATCGCGACGTTCGCGCTCGCCTACATGCAATGCGACGTGCGCGCGCCCGACGGGCCGGTGCGCGACCTCGGCACCGCGCTCTATTTCTCGACGATCACGTTCACCAGCGCCGGCTACGGCGATGTGCTGCCCGTCAGCGATGTGGCCCGTGCGCTCGCTGGCAGCGAGGCCTTGATCGGCGTGTTCATGATCTCGCTCTTCGTCTTTGTCTTTTGCCGTCGCATGGAGCGTTGACGCGGCCTCCGCTGGCGCTGGATGCGCGACCGGCCTCGGCGGGCGCGGCGCGCGTGCGTGTCGAGAAACTCCACATGTGGAGCCATTGGCCGCGCCCGCCTGCGCCAACTGCTTAAGAATTCACAAACTGCGGCTGGCACGCGCCTTGCTTGGAATCAGCGCAGGCGCGCGTGGACGCGCCTTGCCACCCCGGAGGAGCCATGCGAATCGTTCATCTGCGCCACCGTCTGCACACGCGTCCGACCCACGCGCGGCGCTGGGCGCTCACCTTCGGCCTCATCGGCGCGCTGGCTGCGGCCGGCTGCACCGGCACCGAGGCCAGCCCCGGCGACGACCAGGACGCGACGACCCACGACGCCAGCGCGCTCGACACCGCCGTCGCCGACGTGCCCGGGCCGACGCCGGCCGAGACGCCCGAGCTCAAGGCCTTCGCCGCCAGCTACGCGGTGCAGCTGCAGAAGGCCAAGACCCTGACGCTCGCAGAGCTCAACACGCTCTACCCCGATCCGGCGCCCGCGACGCCGGTCGCGCTCGGCTACGACGCGAGCAAGGCCAAGTACATGGACCTGATCGCCAAGGAGATGAAGCCGGGCGCCGCCGAGCAGGCCAAGCTGGCCGCCAACGGCTTTGTCAGCTCGGACGCCTGGCAGCACGACACGATGGCCGACGCGCTGCTCTGGGTCTTCCAGAAGGACCTGCCGGTGCTCGTGACCTCGGACATGATCCTGCAGGCGCTGCACGCCAGCTACGACGATATCCTCAAGACGATGGAGATGTTTGTCCTGGTGCCGACGATCGACGCGATGCTGGCGCAGGCCCACGCCGCGCTCGGCAAGCTGCCCGCGCCGAGCGATCCGATGGCCCAGGATGCGCGCGCCGACGCCGACCTCTTCTTGACCGTCGCGCGCAACCTGCTCGGGACGTCGAAGGTCGCGGCCCTGGGTGGCAAGGACGTCGACGATGAGGTCGCCGCGTTCCTGGCCAAGATCGAGGCCAAGCAGATGGTCGAGGTCGAGGTCTTCGGCGCCAAGCGGGTGATGGACTTCTCGCAGTTCGAGGTGCGCGGCCACTACGAGGGCACCCCGACCCTGGAGCGGTACTTCCGCACCCTGATGTGGCTCGGCCGCGTCGATCTGCGTTTTGTCGAGCCCGACGCGGCGGCGGGGACCTGGGTGCCGCGGCCGCGGCAGCTGATGGTGGCGCTCGATCTGCACGCCGCGATGCACGGCAAGCCGCGGGAGGCCTGGACCACGGCCGATCGCCTGGTGACGCTGATGGTCGGCCCGGTCGACTACCTGGACCTGCACTCGCTCGACAAGCTGAAGAAGGACCACGCGCTCGACACCAGCGACGCTGTCGCCAAGCTCGACGCCGCCTCCTTCGCCCAGCTGACCGCGCACCTGGTCGCCGGTGTCTACGGCAGCCAGCAGATCGCCAGCCACTACATCGAGACCGACCCCTTCAGCAGCGAGCCGACGCCGCTGCCGCCGAGCTTCGCCTTGCTCGGGCAGCGCTTTGTCGTCGACAGCCATGTCTTCTCCAACGTCGTCTACGATCGCGTGATCTACGAGGAGCAGAAGGTCAAGCGCGTGCTGCCCGATCCGCTCGACGCGATGTTCGCGCTCGGCAACGACCACGCGCTGGCGCACCTGCAGGCCGGGCTCGGCGAGTTCCCCTACCAGGGCGCGCTGCACCTGATGCGCGTGCTGATCGACAGCCACGCACCGTCGTTCTGGAGCGACAACGTCTACAACCTCTGGCTCTCGGCCCTGCGCTCGCTGTCCGGGCCGGTGCTGCTGGCGGACGGCAAGACGCCGGCCCAGGTGCCGGCCGCGATGAAGACGGCGGCCTGGTACGACAAGCAGCTGCGCACGCAGCTGGCGTCCTGGGCCCAGCTGCGCCACGACACGATCCTCTACGCCAAGCAGAGCTACACCGGCGGCGTGGCGTGCGAGCACCCCGACGGCTACGTCGAGCCGGTGCCGGCGCTGTGGGCGACGCTCGGCAAGCTCGCTGGCGAGGCGCAGGTCGCGATGGCCAACGCGCCCGGGATCGACGCCAACGTCGCCAAGCAGCTCGACACCTTCTGGGGCCATTGGGCGACGACGATGGGCAAGCTCCAGGCCATCGCCGAGGGGGAGCTCGCCGGCAAGGATCTGACGGCCGAGCAGCTCGACTTCCTCAAGAAGACCATCGTCAACGAGTCGATCTGCGGCGGGCCGATCTTCACCGGCTGGTACACGTCGCTGTACTTTCAGGCCGACAGCTTCGACACATGGCGCCCGACCATCGCCGACGTCCACACCAACCCGAACTCGGGGCCGCTGCCGGGGCCGCATGTGCTGCACGTCGCGACCGGCAACGTCGAGCTGATGGTCTTCACCGCCGACACCTGCGCGGTGGCCGAGGCCTTCGTCGGCCCGGTCTTCCGCTACCACGAGGTGATCGTGCCCGAGATCAAGCGCCTCAAGGACTCGGATTGGGAGAAGCTGCTCAAGGACGGCAGCGCGCCCGGGCAGCCGTCCTGGGTCAAGGGCTTCGCCGTCACGAAGTAGCGCTGGCCGCTCGTGCGTGGCTCGCGCCGCGATGCGCGACGGACGTGGTGGTTGCGCTCTGCGGGGCCGGTGGATACGTTCGGGCCACGTTCGCTTGGTCACGAACCGATTCCAGGAGGCTCCTCGTGTCGCCATCTTCGTCGCCGAACGCCGCTGGAGGCAATCGCAGGTTCCTGCTGGTGGTCGTCCCTCTGTTGCTGCTCGCGATCGCGGTCTGGTTCTGGCGCGGCCAGGGGGAAGGGGCGAAGGCGTCCGCAGCCGCGCCGGATGCGGCCCAGGCTGAAGCGGCTGGCGGGCAGGGCGGCGGTGATCCCAAGGCGCCGGTCGTCGCGCGCGAGCAGATCGAGGCGGCCGGGGCCAAGCCCCAACCAGCCGCGAAGGTCGAGCTGCCGCCGCGCGACCTGCCGCAGCTGCCGCTGGTCGACACGAACGTCGAGCGGACCAAGGACATGGAGATCCTCAAGGTCGTGCTGCCGCAGTCCGCGCCGAGCTTCATCGCCTGCGTCGGCCGCCATGCGCTCAAGCCCGGCACGATCGAGCCTGGGTTGCACGCCCTGATCCAGGTGGGGCCTGGACCTGCCGGCAAGTCGATCGTCACCGGCCTCTCGTTCGCCGGCGGCAAGGAGCCCCCCGAAGAGCTCGCGACGTGCCTGCGCGGCGCGCTCACGACCGTCTCGTTCGACCTTCCTGCGGGGACCAACACGATCATCGAGACGCCGCCGTTGCTCGGCGAGGCACCACCGCCGGCTCCTGGCGCTGCCGCCCCTGCGAACCCTTCGAATCTCGCGAAGTAGATTCCGGATCTGCGACTTCGTCTCGTCCGGGGCTCATCGGTGAGGGATCGAAATTCTTCGACACGTAGTCATTTTGACTTGACGCGTTGTGAGAACCCTGTCTACACCGGCGCCACCGAGGCCAACGCCGCAAGTTCGCGACGCTGGGTTTCTGGGACTTCGGATGTAATTCCGAGGTCTTTGTCGTATTGGCCATCGAATTTGGCCGATCTGGAGGCTCCATGTTCCGTCGTGCTCTTCTCGCTCAGGCCGCTTGCGCTCTGATGGCCGTCCCGGCCGTCGCGCAGGTCAACGCTGGCTTCGAAACCGGCAACCTCACCGGCTGGACCGGCAGCGGCGCCGTCGTCGTCACCAGCCACGGCACCGACCTGGGCGCGACCTACACCGCCCCCGAGGGCAAGTACTTCGCCCGCGTCGTCGGTGGCTGCTACACCAACTCGATCTCGCAGACCTTCAACGTCACCGCGGGCCAGACCATCACCGGCTCGGCCGCCTTCGACGCCCGTGACTACGTCCCCTTCGACGACAACGCCCGCGTTGCCACCGTCATGGGCGCCGTCACCACGACCCTGTGGTACCAGAACATCTACGCCATCGGCTCGTACGCCGACACCCCGTGGGCCAGCTGGTCGTTCACCGCGCCGGTCACCGGCACCGTGCAGCTCGTCTACTCGGTCAGCAACAACCGTGACTGCGCGCTCCCGAGCTACGGCCTGTTCGACGCCGACACCTGCGCCGACGCCGACGGCGACGGCGTCTGCGACGACAACGACAACTGCGTCAACACCGCCAACGCCGACCAGGCCGACAACGACGGTGACGGCGTGGGCAACGTCTGCGACAACTGCGCCAACGCCGCCAACACCGACCAGGCCGACGGCGACGCCGACGGCGTGGGCAACGTCTGCGACAACTGCGCCAACGTCGCCAACAGCGACCAGGCCGACAACGACGCCGACGGCCTCGGCAATGTCTGCGACAACTGCGCCGACGTCGCCAACCTCGACCAGGCCAACGCCGACGGCGACGCCGAGGGCGACGCCTGCGACATCTGCCCCTTCGATCCCGAGAACGACGCCGACGGCGACTCGGTCTGCGGCGACGTCGACTACTGCGCCGGCACCACCTCGGACACCGACGCCGGCGTCCCGAGCAAGGGCCTGGGCGTGAACCGCTTCGCCGACCTCGAGGGTGACGGCATCTTCAACACCGTCAGCCCCAAGGGCAAGGGCCCGCAGAAGAGCTACACCATCGCCGACACGGCGGGTTGCAGCTGCGCCCAGATCATCGCGGCCCAGGGCCTCGGTGAGGGTCACACCAAGTTCGGCTGCAGCATCAGCGCGATGGACGACTGGCTGGCCTTCCTGGCCTCGCTCTAGTCCTCTGGCTCCTGCTCGGCTTCGGCCTTGACGCGCAAGGCGGTCGGACCTCGGTCCGGCCGCCTTGTTGCGTTTTGTGCATTCTCGGAGCGCCCCTTGTCAGAGCATGGGACGCCAACGTACACTGTCGGTGCCCTTCCGGAGATATCGTGCCGCCGCCATCCAGACACGCAGCGACCCCCCCAAATGACGGGGCCGTCGTTGCGTTCGCAGGGGATCATGACCATGCATGACGCTCAGACGACGTGGACCTCCGCCCTGTTTGCAAGGTTCCGCACGGCCGGTTTGCCGTGGCTGGTCGCCGTTGCGCTCGCGACCGGTCTCTCGGGCTGTGCCGCCGAGTGCGGCAACGGCGAGGTCGAGGACGGCGAGGAGTGCGACGACGGCAACCGCAAGGACAACGACGGCTGCCGCAACTCCTGCAAGGTCGCGACCTGCGGCGACGGCGTGCTGCGCGAAGGCGTCGAAGCCTGTGACGACGGCAACACCGACAACGACGACGAGTGCCTGGCGACGTGCAAGCCCGCAGCCTGCGGCGATGGCTTCACCCAGAAGGGTGTCGAGCAATGCGACGACGCCAACAAGGACGACACGGATCTCTGCATCTCGGACTGCAAGCTCGCCATCTGCGGCGACGGCAAGGTCCGCCTCGGCCTCGAGCTGTGTGACGACGGCAACACCGACGACACCGACAGCTGTACGGGCCTGTGCTCCGTCGCGACGTGCGGCGACGGCCACAAGCAGCCCGGCGAGGAATGCGATGACGGCAACCTGAGCAACGCCGACGGCTGCTTGACGACCTGCCTGCTGCCGACCTGCGGCGACGGCATCGTGCAGAAGGGCGTCGAGGAATGCGACGACGCCAACAAGGACGACGGCGACGCCTGCACCAACGCGTGCAAGGTCGCGACCTGCGGCGACGGCTCGCACTTCCTCGCGGTCGAGGCCTGCGACGACGGCAACACCGACGACGGCGACGACTGCACCAGCAAGTGCGCCCTGCCGACGTGCGGGGACGGCCACGTCCAGGCTGGCGAAGCCTGCGACGACGGCAACCAGAACCCCTACGACGGCTGCCTGCCGACCTGCGTCAAGGCCAGCTGCGGCGACGGCTTCGCCCGCGCCGACGGCCAAGGCGCCGAGGCCGAGCAATGCGACGACGGCAACAAGAACCCCAACGACGCCTGCAGCAACAGCTGCAAGGTCGCGACGTGCGGTGACGGCCTGCTCCAGGTCGGCGTCGAGGCCTGCGACGACGGCAACACCGACGACACCGACGGCTGCACCTCGGCGTGCAAGCTCGCGACCTGCGGCGACGGCATCGTGCAGAAGGGCGAGGCCTGCGACGACGGCAACAAGGACGACCACGACGGCTGCCTGAGCACCTGCGTCAAGGCGAGCTGCGGCGACGGCGTGCTGCAGCTCTCGGGCGGCGCGAGCGAGACCTGCGACGACGGCAACAAGGTCGACACCGACGCCTGCCTCGGCACCTGCGTCGCCAACGTCTGCGGTGACGGCGTGGTCTTCAAGGGCGTCGAAGCCTGCGACGACGGCAACAAGGTCGACGCCGACGGCTGCACCAACACCTGCGCGCTGCCGACCTGCGGCGACGGCCTGGTGCAGAAGGGCGAGGCCTGCGACGACGGCAACAAGGACGACACCGACGCCTGCCTCTCGACCTGCGTCGCGGCCAGCTGTGGCGACGGCAAGCTGCAGAAGGACAAAGAAGCCTGCGACGACGGCAACCAGGATCCGACCGACGCCTGCCTGCCCAGCTGCAAGGTCGCGAGCTGCGGCGACGGCGTGGTCCAGGCCGGCGTCGAGCTCTGCGACGACGGCAACAAGGACGACAGCGACGGCTGCACCAGCACCTGCGAGCCCGCGAGCTGCGGCGACGGCATCGTGCAGAAGGGCGAGGATTGCGACGACGGCAACGCCAACGACCAGGACGCCTGCCGCAACGACTGCACCGCCGCCGCCTGCGGTGACGGCGTGGTCCAGCTCGGCAAGGAGCAATGCGACGACGGCAACGCCGACGACAGCGACGGCTGCCTCTCGACCTGCAAGCCGAACGTCTGCGGCGACGGCAAGGTCCGCATCGGCGTCGAGGCCTGCGACGACGGCAACGCCGACGACACCGACGGCTGCACCAGCAAGTGCGCCCTGCCGACCTGCGGCGACGGCAAGCTCCAGGCCGGCGAGGCCTGCGACGACGGCAACAAGGACGACACCGACGGCTGCCTGGGCACTTGCGTCAAGGCCAGCTGCGGCGACGGCAAGCTCCAGGCCGGGGTCGAGGCCTGCGACGACGGCAACAAGAGCGACACCGACGCCTGCCTCTCGACCTGCAAGGTGGCGAGCTGCGGCGACGGCAAGGTCCAGGCCGGCGTCGAGGCGTGTGACGACGGCAACAAGGACGACACCGACGGCTGCCTGACCTCGTGCAAGGCCGCCAGCTGCGGCGACGGCAAGGTCCAGGCCGGCGTCGAAGCGTGCGATGACGGCAACCTCAGCAACGCCGACGGCTGCCTGGCGGATTGCAGCGTCGCGACCTGCGGCGACGGCTTCGTCGAGGCCGGCAAGGAGGCCTGCGACGACGGCAACAAGAGCGACAACGACGCCTGCCTGTCGACGTGCAAGGTGGCGAGCTGCGGCGACGGCAAGGTCTACAAGGGCGTCGAGGCCTGCGACGACGGCAACAAGGACGACACCGACGCCTGCCTGAGCAGCTGCGAGGCGGCCAAGTGCGGCGACGGCAAGATCCAGGCTGGCGTCGAGGCCTGCGACGATGGCAACGCCAGCGCCACCGACGCCTGCCTGCCCAGCTGCGTCAAGGCGAGCTGCGGCGACGGCGTGGTCCAGACGGGCGTCGAGCAATGCGACGACGGCGGCACCCAGGACGGCGATTGGTGCGACGGCTCGTGCAAGTTCGAGTGCGGCGGCAACGCCAACGAGAAGCTGCTGGGCGCCTCGTGCTACGTGCGCTTCACCTCGCCGCTGTCGTGGGATGCCGCGCAGTCCGCCTGCCAGGCGATCGACGCGCACCTGGTCAGCATCGCGAGCAAGGCCGAGAACGACGTCGTCAAGTCGATGCTGGCCGGCACCCTGGCCTGGATCGGCGCGACCGACCAGCTCGGCGAGGGCACCTTCGTCTGGTACGAGGGCCCGGGTGCGCTGCTGCAGCTCACGTTCACCGACTGGACCAGCGGTGAACCGGACGACGCTCCCGCCGGCAAGGGCGACTGCGTGACGATCGAGAGCGCTGGTTGGAAGGACCAGCAATGCAGCACCCCGAACGCCTACGTCTGCGAGCACGCGTACTGAGCCGATCGCAGCGAACCGTTCGACAAAGGGGAGGTGCGCCATGCGGCACTCGCAGACAGTAGCCCTCGAGGCGCTGATCGCGGCGTTGTTCGCCCTGGTCTGTGTCGCGGGCTGCGACGATCCGAAGCCGGTCGCCGGCCCGCGCTGTGGAGACGGCAAGGTCAGCGCGGGTGAAGCCTGCGACGACGGCAACAGCGAGGACGGCGACGACTGCACCAACGCGTGCACCGTCGCGGCCTGCGGTGACGGCGCGCTGCACGCCGGCGTCGAACAATGCGACGACGGCAACACCGACGCCGATGACGCCTGCACCGGAGCCTGCACCATCGCTGTCTGCGGCGACGGCGCCGTCCGCGCCGGCGTCGAGGCCTGCGACGACGGCAACACCGACGACAGCGACGGCTGCACGCAGCTCTGCGCGCTGCCGACGTGCGGTGACGGCGCGGTGCAGAAAGGCGAGCTCTGCGACGATGGCAACCCGAACAACCAGGACGCCTGCCTGACGACCTGCCTGCCGGCGAGCTGCGGCGATACCTACGTCCAGCAGGGCGTCGAGTCCTGCGACGACGGCAACCTCGACCCCTATGACGCCTGCACCAACGACTGCAAGCTCGCGACCTGCGGCGACGGCGTGATCCACAAGGGCGTCGAGGCCTGCGACGACGGCAACACCGACGACAACGACGGCTGCACCGGCCTGTGCCGGCTGCCGAGCTGCGGTGACGCCATCGTCCAAGCCGGCGAGCAATGCGACGACGGCAACGCCGACGACAGCGACGCCTGCCTGACGACCTGCCTGCTGGCCCGCTGCGGAGACGGCAAACTCGGCCCGAACGAGGCCTGTGACGACGCCAACGCCAACGACTACGACGCCTGCCGCAACGACTGCAAGCCGAACGTCTGTGGCGACGGCAAGATCCTGGTCGGCGTCGAGGCCTGCGACGACGGCAACAGCGACGAGAGCGACGGCTGCACCAGCGCCTGCAAGCTGGCGACCTGCGGCGACGGCGTCGTGCAGAGCGGCGAGCAATGCGACGACGGCAACGCCAACCCGACCGACGGCTGCAGCAACGCCTGCACCAAGCCTGTCTGCGGCGACGGCATCGTCCAGAGCGGCGAGCAATGCGACGACGGCAACACCAGCGACACCGACGGCTGCAAGGCGGGCTGCAAGCTGGCGACCTGCGGCGACGGCGTCGTCTGGGCCGGCGTCGAGGCATGCGACGATGGCGACAAGGACGACAGCGACGGCTGCACGCAGCTCTGCGCCTTGCCGAGCTGCGGCGACGGCGTCGTGCAGAAGGGCGAGACCTGCGACGACGGCAACCAGGACGACCACGACGCCTGCCTGAGCACCTGCCTGCTCGCCAGCTGCGGCGACGGCATCCTCGGCCCCGGCGAGACCTGCGACGACGGCAACCAGAGCCCGTTCGACGCCTGCCTGCCCAGCTGCAAGGCCAACGCCTGCGGCGACGGCAAGCTCTGGGTCGGCGTCGAGGCCTGCGACGACGGCAACAGCAACGACGGCGACGGCTGCAGCAACGCCTGCAAGCTCGCCAGCTGCGGCGACGGTGTGGTCGGCCCGGGCGAGGCCTGCGACGACGGCAACAGCAACGACCACGACGGTTGCCTGAGCACCTGCGTGCTGGCCAGCTGCGGCGACGGCATCGTCCAGCTCAGCGGCGGCGCGACCGAGCAATGCGACGACGGCAACGCGGTCGACGGCGACGGCTGCCTGAGCACCTGCAAGCTCAACGTCTGCGGCGACGGCAAGGTCCGCCTCGGTGTCGAGGCCTGCGACGATGGCAACGCCGACGACAGCGACGGCTGCACCAGCGCCTGCAAGCTGCCGACCTGCGGCGACGGCAAGCTCCAGGCCGGCGAGGCTTGCGACGACGGCAACATCGACGACAGCGACGGCTGCTTGAGCACCTGCGTCAAGGCCAGCTGCGGCGACGGCGTCGTCCAACTCAGCGGCGGCGCCACCGAGCTCTGTGACGACGGCAACGCCAGCCCCTTCGACGGCTGCCTGCCGACCTGCCAGCCCAACGTCTGCGGCGACGGCAAGCTCTGGCTCGGCGTCGAGGGCTGCGACGCCGGCGCGGCCAACGGCGCCAGCACGGGCCCGGGCGGCTGCAGCGCGACCTGCACCCTCTCGAGCTGCGGTGACGGTCTGCTCCAGCCCGGCGAGCTCTGCGACGACGGCAACAGCACCAACGGCGACAGCTGCCGCAACGACTGCCAGCCCAACGTCTGCGGCGACGGCGCGCTCTGGGTCGGCAAGGAAGCCTGCGACGACGGCAACATCCAGGACGGCGACGGCTGCAGCGCCAGCTGCGCGCTGCCCGGCTGCGGCGACGGCGTGCTCGACGACGGCGAGCTCTGCGACGACGGCAACGCCAACGACGGCGACGCCTGCCTGTCGAGCTGCAAGCCCGCCAGCTGCGGCGACGGCGTGGTCTGGCTCGGCAAGGAGCTCTGCGACGATGGCAACGCCTGGGACGGCGACGGCTGCCTGAGCAGCTGCAAGGCCGCGAGCTGCGGCGACGGCAAGGTCTGGGTCGGCAAGGAGGCCTGCGACGACGGCAACCAGGTCGCCACCGACGCCTGCCTGCCCGGCTGCGTCCCGGCCGGCTGCGGCGACGGCGTGGTCTGGGCCGGCAAAGAGCAATGCGACGACCAGAACCTCGACGACGGCGACGGCTGCCTGACGACCTGCGTCGCGTGGGATCCGTGCGCCAGCCTCGAGATCACCGATCTCTCGCCCGCGACGGCTTGCCAGGGCGCGGTGCCGTCGTCGCTGGCGCTCACCGGCGCCGGCATCGTGGTCTACAAGGGCGTCAAGCCGACGCTGACCTTCGACGGCACGCTGCTGACGGTGACGCCGCAATCGTGCGCCGCCGTGCCGTTCGTGCCGGGGGCCGAGGCCTGCGCTGGCCTGACGGTCAACCTGCCATTCACGCCGACCGTGGGCGACCACGCCGTGGTGGTCAAGAACCCGACGAGCAAGGCCTGCACCGCCGAGACGACGTTCTCGGTCACGCCGCCGCCAGAGCTCGCCAGCGTCTCGCCGAGCCTGATCTGCGAGGGCGGCGCGACCTTCACGCTCAAGGGCAAGTTCTTCGCCAAGGGCACGGCGGTCCGCTTCAACACGCTCGAGCCGTCGTCGACGACCTTCAACAGCAGCAGCGAGTTGCTCGCCTCGTACTCGAAGCTCAGCCCCGGCGTGTACGACGTCAGCGTCAGCAACGGCCCCAGCTGCGGTGACGTGCTGACCAAGGCCGTGACCATCGCCAAGCGTCCGCAGCTCTACTTCGTCGCCCCGGCCGCGACCTGGAGCGGCATCGCGATCGAGGCCGTGGCCTATGTCTCGGGCTATGGCGCCGGCAGCATCAGCGGCGACGTGCAATCGGTCGGCGTCCGCCCGAGCGGCAGCAACGACGCCCTGACGACCGTCAGCTACACCTGGTCCAAGGCGGCGCCGTCGAAGATCCGCTTCACCGTGCCCAAGGGGCTCGCCGCCGGCGCCTGGGACCTCGTCGTCCAGGACACGCTCTCGTGCGTCGTCGTGCTGCCAGAAGCCTTCACCGTCGCTGCGCAGCCGACGATCGGATTGACCGGCCTCGAGCCGCCGTTCGCCGCCGCGGGCAAGGCGACCTCGACCACGCTGCTGGCCCAGGATCCCGCGCCGAGCGGCAAGACCACGCTCAAGGACGGCGTCGCCATCTACCTCAGCAACAGCGCCCTCGGCACGGCGCTGCCGCTGCGCGCGGTCGGCTTCGTCAAGGGCAGCTTGGTCACGGCGCTGCTGCCGGCCACGCTCGCCGCCGGCGACTACGACGTCGTCGCGGTGAACCCGGACGGCAGCGTCGGCGTGCTCAGCGCCGGGCTCAAGGTCACGACCATCGCGCCGCCGGTGATCGACACGATCGCGCCCGGCTCGGTGCCGAGCAGCGGTGCTGACGTCGCGATCCTCGGCAGCGCGCTGCCCACCAGCGGCGGCAGCGTCGAGCTGCGCTGCGTCGACGGCGCCGGGACCAGCAGCGTGGTCAAGTTGAACCCCTCGCTGCCGACGCCCACCTCGATGACCGTGACCGTCCCGGGCACGCTCTCGGCGGGCACCGCCTGCGTCGTCCGGGTGCTGCGCGCCGACGGCGTCTACGCCGACTTCAGCGCGCTCGGCGTCACCGAGCCGTCCGAGAACCTCGGCGCCTTCGCCGACGACGACGCGATGGGCGCGCCCCGCCGTGCGCCGGCGGTGACGACGGCGCGGGCGACAGGGTCGGCGCGCTTTGTCTACGCCTTCGGCGGTGACGGCGGCGCGACCAGCTCGGCCCGCGGCGACGGCGAGGTCAGCGCGGTCGATGCCTACGGCGATCTCGCCGGCTGGCGAACGCTGCCGATCGCCATGCCGGGCAAACGGACCTTCGCCGCCGCGACGACCGTGGGCCGCTTCGTCTGGCTGATCGGTGGCCACGACGGCGGCGCCGCGCTGGCGACGACGTTCCGCGCGGCGGTGCTCTCGCCGGACGAGGCGCCGCAGATCGACGACGTCGAGCTCGATACGGTCGCCAAGGGCCTCGGCGCCGGCGTCTGGACCTGGCGCGTCGCGGCGGTCATGGCCAGCGGCGATCCGATCAACCCGGGCGGCGAGTCGCTGCCCTCGGATCCGCTCACCGTCCGCGTGCCGAAGCTCGACGTCGGCGTCGCCGTGCAGCTGAGCTGGAAGCCGGTCGCCGGCGCCGTCAGCTACCGCGTCTACCGGTCGGCGACGGGCACCAGCGGCGCGGCGAGCCAGGGGCTGCTGGCGACCGTCGCCGCGTCCACCACGAGCTTCACCGACGTCGGGGATGCGACAGGCAGCGCCGCCCCGCGGCAGCTTGGCGACCTCGGCACCTGGATCGCGGGCCCCGCGCTCGGGTCGGCTCGGCAGGGTCTCGGCCTCGTCGCCGTGACCGATCCCGCCGATCCGGCCAAGCGGCACCTCTACGCCTTGCTCGGCCGCGACGGCAGCGCCGCTCGCGCCGACGCCGAGCGCCTGACGGTGACGATCGGGACCGCGGGCGCGCAGACGCCGGGCAGCTGGTCGAACCTCGGCAGCGTCGGTGCGGCACGCTGGCAGCTCGGCGGCTATCGCGTCGATCGCACGGTCACCACCCGCCTCGATGCCCCTGGCGACGTGTGGATCTACGCCGGCTCGGGCGCCAACAGCGGCGCGACAGGCTCGGTCGACGAGGTGCAGGCGGCCCAGGTCCTGCCGGGCGGCGCGCTGTCGGCCTGGACCTCGACCTCGTCGTCCAAGAGCACGGCAGGCTACGGCTTCGCGGCCGCGGCGAACCAGCTCTTCACCTTCGGTGGTGCCGGCCTCAGCGCGTCGAAGGGCGGCCTGTCGGGGCAGCTCTGCGGCGGCAGCAACAAGTGTGCGAAGAACGCGGGCCTGCCGGAGATCAAGAACTGGAACGCCGGCATCTCGCTCGGCACGGCGCGCTACCTGATGGGCAGCGCCGTCGAGTCCGGCCACCTGTTCATGGTCGGCGGCTCCGACCCCAACGGAGCGACCGCGAGCGTCGAACGTGTGCTGTGGTAGGCGTCGTCGCTGGGTGTTCATACGGCGGCTCACGGCTTGGTTCGGCATCTGCGCAGATTGGTGAGCGTCCGTCATATCTGTATTGAAAACGCACGACTACAGGTCCAGCATCCATCCATTCCCCATGGTCGTGACCTGCCGACGACCGAACGTGATGGAGGGTTCGATGTTGACCTTTGCGCGCATGGTGTGTGTGTTGATGGTCGTGAGCCTGGGCGGCGTGTCGAGCGCGTTCGCGGATGTGACGTTCAACCCGGCAGACGGTACCGGCTTCGTCGGTCGCGGCGACGTCCTCTCGACGCTGGGCAAGAACGCGGTGGCGGCGCCGGGGCTGGTCAGCTTCATCTACAGCGATGAGGTGACGTACGACATCCCCTGCAAGAAGGAGACGAAGAAGCAGACGATGACCAAGACCTTCACCCGCCACGGCTCGGTGCAGGCCAACGTCTCGTACTCCAGCCGCACCAACAACGGCAGCAAGCTGGTCGTCACCGGCTACGTGCTGACGGGCTACGGCTCGATCAGCACCGGCGGCAACCTCGCCTGCCCGGGTGGTTGGGAGGCCGATGGCGCCCCGGTCCTGATCAGCAGCACCGGCGGCGGCCTGACGGTCTGGTTCCAGGGCGTCTCTGCGCTGCTCTGGGCGGCCTAGCTCCTCGTCGTCGGCGCGACGCCGGCGCGACGTGATCCCCGCGGGCGTGGGTGAGGCGATGGCGCCTCGCCCGCGCCCGCGGCAATTCGAGTGGGCGACATCCGGGCTTGGCGACGGCGCCAGTCTGGGCGAGGATGACGGCGGTCCCACACCCGAGGAACGCGATGACCTTGCGCGACGTGCACGCTGCCTGGTTCCGCTGGTTGGCGCTGTTGCTGTTGGCTTCGCTGACGTCGAGCTGCACCTGGAGCGCGGCCTATTGGGCCAACCGGCTCTACGGCCCCGCCGAATACGGCAGCGTCAACAGCCACGGTCGCTTCGCCAAGGTCCACTTGCGCGACGGTTCGGTCGTCGTCCTGGAGAACTGGTCCGTGTCGCGTCGGGACCGGCGAGTCTCGGGCCTCGGGCGCAAGTACAACGCGGAACGGATGCCGGTCGGTGAGGCACGGGTCCACTACGGCCTGCCTTTCGACGAGATCGTGATGATCGAGGCGACCCAGCCACAGGAGCTCGACGGATCGGGGCTGGTGGTGCTTGGGATCGCGCTCGGCGCGACGGCGGCGACGGCGCTCGTCTGCCTCGCCACCACCAAGGTCTGCTTCGGCTCGTGCCCCACGGTCTACGCTGGCGGTGCCGCCGAAGGGCCGGTGCTGGCGGAGTCGTTCAGCTCGTCGATCGCGCGGTCGCTGGAGGCGCACGACGTCGATCCGCTGCCGGGCGTGCGGGCCGACCAAGGCGTCGTCATGCTGACGGTGACCAACGAGGCGCTCGAGACCCACGCGATCCGCTCGATGGCGCTGCTGGCGGTCGAGGTGCCGCCGGGGGCAGAGGTGCTGCGCGAGGGCGAGGCGTTCTATGCGGTGGCCGGGCGCCAGGCCCCGAGCCGCTGCCGATCGTCGGTGTCGGGCGATTGCCTCGACGCGGTGCGGATCTTCGACGACGTCGAGTTCCACTCGCCGTCGCATCCGCGGGATCTCGCGACCCGCGAGACGCTGACGCTGACGCTGCCGGCCGTGGACGGGCCCGCCGGGGTCGAGCTGACCGTCCGCAACAGCCTGCTCAACACCTTCTTGTTCTACCAGGCCTGGGCGTGGCTCGGCGTGCGCGCCGACGATTGGCTGCACAAGCTCGACCACGCCGGCGCCGAGGGCCGGACGATGTTCCGCAAGATCGACCAGGCGCTCGGTGCGCTCGAGGTCGAGGTGCGCGGCCGCGACGGTCGCTGGCTCGCCGTGGGACGCTACGACGAGATCGGGCCGATCGCCAAGGAGCACGTGCTGATGCGCCTGCCGGCCGAGGCCGGTGAGGGGCCGTACGAGCTGCGGATCGCCGGCGCCCAGGGCAACGTGCGCATCGACGCGGTCGGCGTCGTCCGTGTGCTCGGCGCGCTGACGCCGCGGGTGGTCGCCGCCACCGAGGTCCGCGACCTCGATGGCCAACGCCACGAGGCCGCCACTGCCGCGCTGACCGCGCCCGACCGCCACCTCGTCACCTACCCCGGCGACGCCTGGGTGGTGCGCTTTCTCGACGCCGCCGCTACGCCGCAGAGCCGCTACCTGCTCGACGCCGCCGGCTACTACATCGAGTGGCAGCAGCCGGGCTGGGCCGGACAACAGGATGAGCGGCGCTTCGTGCGCTTCTTGCAGGATCCGGCGGCGATGCTTCGCGAGCTGGCGCCGGCGTTCAAGCGGCTCGAACCGTCGGCGGAGCAGATGTTCTGGTCCAGTCGCTTCCGCCGGAGCCGGCCATGAGCCGACGCGTTGGCAGGCCATCGGAGCGGAGATCCGGGCCGATCGCGGTCACGGCGGTCCTGCTGTCGGCGCTGCTGCCGGCCGCCTGCGCGCCCCAGGCGCCGTTGGTGCGGACCATCGGCGCGTCGCCGCTCGCGCTCCACCTCGGGGTCGCCGATGTGCCGGTCTTTGGCGCCACCGTCACCGGGTATGCGCGTGTGCCGGACCGTGTCGTGTTGTTCCAGGGCGAGATCCTGGCCGCCGAGGAGGACCGCCTGGTGCTCGCCGTGCGGCTCGACGGCAAGCACCACATCTACCAGGTGCGCTACGACCAGTTGATCGAGCTGCGCCTCGAGGATCAACTCGACATCCAGACGGGGCGCCACGCCGCCGCGTTCTTCGGGGGCGCGGTGTTGTCGCTGCCGGCCAACGGCCTGCTCTCGGTGTTCACCGGCTCGATCTGGCTGCTCGGCGGCAGCGGCGTCGTCCTGCTCGAGGCGTTGGCAGGTTCCGTCGTCGTCGAGCCCGCCCATTGGCGCGCGGCGACGCTGCGGTCCTACGCCCGCTTCCCGGCCGGGCTGCCACAAGGGTGGCTGAAATGAGGCGACCCGCCGCCAGCGACCTGGGCCCGTGCCGCCGCCTCGTCCGGGCGCTGCTGGTGGCGCTGGTGACGATCTGCTCGCTCCCGTCGGCGTGGGCGTCGACGGGCGGCGCGTCACCGGACTCCGCAGCAGCCCTGGCCGACGAAGCGTCCCCCGCTGCGGCGCCGTTGGCCGGCGAGGTCACGCCAGCGACAGCCAGGCGGCCCGCGCCGCCGGTCCTGCCCGGCCCGGAGTCGCTCTGGGGCCACGAACTGTCCGACGACCGCCCGTTGGATCGCTGGCGCGAGCGTCGCGAACGGCACATCGCGTTCGGCATCGCGGCCGGTTCGCTCAGTGGCTTCGCCTTTTGCGCTCTCTTTGACGGCTGCGGCTCGATGGATTTCGGCGGCGTCTCGCAGGAGCTGCCGTTGGAGGTCTTCGTCGAAGTGGGCTGGCGCCCGGCGCTGCTGCTGCAGCTGCAGGCGTACGGCCGCTGGTTGCCGTCGATCCGCACCCTGGCGTTCGACTCCGCCACCGGTTTCAGCTCCGACGCCGATATCGCCGTCGGCTCTCGCCTCGAGTTCGGGCTGCTCGCCGAGTTGAAGGTGCCGTTCAGCTGGAACTGGGAGGGGGTCGTCCACGGCGGCGGCGGCCTCGGCGTGCTGTTCCTCTCGTCGGCGGATGACGGCATCCTGGCACAGGCCCAGCAGGTCTGCGCCGCCGTCGCGGACGGCGGGTGCGTCACGGCGTCGTTCCGGCCGACGGCCGGCGTGGTGCGCGGCGGCTTCGGCGTCCGTCGCTACATCGGCACCGCCAGCCTGCTGCTGCGCTTCACCGGCGCCACGGCGATGGACGTGCCGATCTTCGACGTGCGGCCGGTGGTCGCTGGCCAGCCCGGCGCCAGCCGCATGACGCTGTCGACAGAGTGGTTCGGGCTCGAGCTCGCCTACGAGTTCTGAGCCGCAGCCGCCGCGCTCAGTTGTTCGGGGCGCCGGCGTTGATCCACGACTTGACGAGATCTGCCTGTGACTGGCTCAGCGGCCCGCCGGCCGGCGGCATCGGACCGCCGCAGCCCAGGGTCTGGTTCGGCGCGATCTTGAGCCAGAGCAGGCTGCCGGCGGCGTCGCCTGGCGCCACCTGCACCGGCGCGGCGCAGCTGCCGTTGCTCGCCGGCTTGTTGACCAACGCGCTGTAGGCGCTCGCCTTGGTCGAGCCCAGCGACAGGCCGCCGGCGCCGAACTTCGTGCCGTGGCAGCCGCTGGTGCAGCCTTGGCCGACGATCACGGTTTGGTAGACCTGGGTCCAGGTGCCGGGCGTGCCACAGCCCGAGATCGCGCTGTTGACGCAGGCCCCGGTGCTGGCGCTGCAGCTGTCGGCGGTGCAGGCGTTGCCGTCGTCGCACGACTTGACCGTGCCGGCCTTGCAGCTGCCGCCGCTGCAGACGTCGCCGCTGGTGCAGGCGTCGCCGTCGCTGCAGCTGGCGGTGGTGTTGCTGTGGCCGCAACCGACGTTCTTGCTGCAGCTGTCGCTGGTGCAGACGTTGCCGTCGTCGCAGTTGACGACGCTGCCGCTGCAGCTGCCGCCGCTGCAGGTGTCGCCGCTGGTGCAGGCGTCGCCGTCGTTGCAGCTCGCGCTGGTGTTGCTGTGCAGACAGCCCATGGTGGCGTCGCAGCTGTCGGCGGTGCAGGGGTTGTTGTCGTCGCAGCTGATGGCGGCGCCGCCGCACGCGCCGTTGGCGCAGATGTCGCCGGTCGTGCAGGCGTCGCCGTCGTCGCAGGGCGCGCTCGAGAAGGCGTGGAGGCAGCCCTTGCCCGCGGTGCAGGTGTCGCCGGTGCACGGATTGCCGTCCTCGCAGTCGGCGTCGGTCTTGCACAGCGGCGTGCCACAGGACGGGATCAGCACGTGGTCGCAGAGGCCGGTCTTGTCGTCGCAGCTGTCGGCGGTGCAGCTGTCCTTGTCGTCGCAGCCGTTCGGGGTTCCTGCGGTGCAGGCGCCGGCGACGCAGGTGTCGTTCAGCGTGCAGGCGTTGCCGTCGCTGCAGGCGCCGCTCTTGGGCAGGTGGGAGCAGCCTGTCGCGGCCGCGCAGCCGTCGTCGGTGCAGGGATTGCCGTCGTCGCAGGTCTTGGCGGCGCCGACGCAGGTGCCGGCGCTGCAGGCGTCGTCGATGGTGCAGACCGAGTCGTCGCTGCAAGCGGTGCCGTTCGGGAGCGGTGACTCCAAGCAGGCGCCCGTGGCCGGCTCGCAGGCCGTCGTCAGGCACGGCGACGCGCTCGGGGCGCAGCTCACGGCCGAGCCCGGCTTGGCCGCGCAGAGGCCCGTGCCGCTCGAGACATCGCAGAACCAGACGCCGTTGCAGCGGTTGCCGTCGTCCTGGTCGTCGCAGTCGGCGTCGGTGACACAGGCCGGCAGCGACGTGGCGTCGTCGACGGCGTCTGCGCTCATGCCATCGCCGGAGCCATCGTCCGTGCCATCATCGGCGGCTCCGATCGTGTCGTCGTTCTGCGCTGAGTCGTTTTGCGCGGTGTCGCTCTGCGCGGAGTCGCTCTGCGCGGTGTCGTTCTGCGCGGTGTCGCTCTGCGCGGAGTCGTTCTGCGCGGA
>CAZPHC010000020.1:81844-113110 GCA_964586155.1 uncultured Enterobacteriaceae bacterium
TCTGCGCGGAGTCGTTCTGCGCGGAGTCGTTCTGCGCGGAGTCGTTCTGCGCGGAGTCGTTCTGCGCGGTGTCGTTCTGCGCGGTGTCGCTCTGCGCGGTGTCGCCCTGCGAGAGGCCTGTCTCGTCAGCCACGCCCGCCATGAGCACGTCGTCCGAGCACGACGGCAGCGCGGCCAAGGCGAGGGCCAAGGCGAGGGCCACGGCGACCGCAGTCCGGGGGCTGTTGCGCGGCGTCCACATCTGGGGCTCCGTCGTTGGCGGTCAGCGTCCGCCACAGTACTTGCGCCCGGCCCGCGAGCAAGCCAGCCGCGGCGACCTGCCCGTGTCGCATCGTGTTCGCGTCAGGAGCGCGTGACGGTCGGCTCGCGCTCGAGCACGGCGCGGCGGATCGCGTGGGCGCCGCGCTTGGGCAGGCGCAGAAAGCCCGTCCACGCCGCGCGCGCGAGCAGGCCGTCGTGCAGCAGCTCGACGATCCAGTCGGCGACGTCGCGCGGTGGCCGCTGGTCGACGCCGGCGCCGGCCTCGTGCAGCCAGCGGCGGTTGTAGATCTCCTGCACGCCGACCGAGGGCGCCATCACGATCGGCAGCCCCAGCGCGGCGTAGAAGCTCATCTCGCTGGTCTTGGTCCAGAGCGCGTCGCTGCGGGCCAGCAGCTGGTCGAAGGCCTCGGCGTAGGCCTCGAATTGCGTCTCGTAGACCAGCGTCACCGCCTCGCCGTCGGCCTGCAGCCCGGCGGCGGCGAGCGCGCGCACCATGCGGGCGTGGACCTCGGGCCGGATGCCGGCGACCAGGCCCAGGCGGATACGCCTGGCCTGGATCATCCGCGCCAACGCGGCGATGGCCTGCTCGGCGATGTCGACCTGGGCGCCAGAGCCGCCGACCGCGAAGGTCAGCAGCGGCGGGCGGTCGTCGTGGGTCGCCGCGAACTCCGGCAGGAAGGTCTCGAGCTCCTCGGCGTGCCCGGCGACAAAGCGCCCCTTCGGGTCGAGGCGCCGCAGCCGGGCCGCGAGGTTGGCCCGAAGCACGGCCAGGTCGTCGCCGCCGGTCAGCGACGGCGGCAGCGGGAAGCCCGTCTGCAGGATGCGCTCCTCGGCGACGCCGTAGGCCTGCAGCCGCCGCCGCACGCGATCGGACGGCGCGAAGTAGCGGATCCGGCTGTTGGCGCCGTCCTCGGGCACCCAGATGCGCGCGCAGTCGGTGTCGGTGATCAGGCAGTAGATGTCGTCGAGGCCGTGGGCGTCGGCGACGATCGCCGGCGCGTAGAAGGTCGTCACCAGCGGCTGGCCGCCCTGCTTGAGCAGCTCGACCATGCCGGCGCCGAGGCCGCGATCGACCAGTCGCCGCAACCCCTTGACGCCGAGGTCGGCGCGGCGCAGGTCGCGGCGCGGGTGGAAGGTCGGGATCTCGGTGATGCCGCGCAGCAGCGCGTCGAAGGGCTGGCCGACGACGGGCAGCTGGCTGGCGCGCACGAGCATGTCGAAGCCGCCGCGGATGCGGTCCCATTGCTTCGCCTCGGTGGCGTCGCAGAGCGGCGCGCGTTCGGCGCGCATCAACGGCACGCCCATGGCCAGGGCGATGCTGCGGGCCGGGCGCAGGTGGCCGTAGCCCATCTCGACGGCGACGACCATGGGATCGCGGGCTGCTGTCATGGCGGATGTGTCCTGGGGCCGGCGCGCGGCGGCGCGGCGCTCAATGCCCGGCGATGGGCCCGACGGCCCGTGGATCCAAGCCGCGCGCGGTCAAGGGCGCGAGCACCGCCTCGTCCAGGGCGCGGTGGGCGGTCTCGAAGTAGACGGCCTCGGGCATCCAGCCCAGCTGGCCGGCGCCGCGGCCAGCGCCGCCGTCGGTCAGGCCGTAGGCGCCGCGGCTCGCGGCCTCGGCGGCGCCGATCGCGTCGTCATCGCCGGAAGCGTCGCCATCGCCGATCGCGCTCTGCTCGGTGCCCCGAACACCCGGCGCGAAGCGATCCCAGGCCGCGACCAGCTTGCTGATCTCGTGGTGCGCCGCGCGCTGCAGAAACGCGCGCTCGTCGGCGTCGAAGCCCTCGAGGCACCAGTCGAGGAACCAGAAGCCGACCTCGCCGTGCACCGCCTCGTCCTTGACGATGCGGCCCAGGATCTCGCGGATCAGCGGCAGCTCGGCGTGCAGCCACGAGGCGCGCAGGATCGGGATCGACACGGCCTCGCCGACGCAGAACACCCGCACCATCGTCTCGGCGCAGGCCAGCAGCGGATCGAGCCCGGCGGCCTTCGGCGGCACCAGCCGCTCGGGGTCAAAACGCAGGTCGACCGCGCCGCCGAGCTCCTGCAGCAGCCGCGCCGCGAGCTCGACGTGCACCATCTCGTCGAGCGGAAAGCGCGAGACCAGGGCGATCAGGTCGAGCGGCGCGCTGACCTCGATCAGCTGGCCGAGGGCGCGGGCGCAGGCGGCGCCGGTGCGGTACTCCTGGAAGGCGGCCATCGTCCAGACCCGGCGCGCCCGCTCCAGCGTCGCGGGCGCGACGTCGTCGAGCGGCAGCGTGCCCCAGGGCATCGCCTCGACCTCGGGGCGTGCCTTGCGGTACCAGCGCCCTGCGGGGCCGCCGATCAGGCCGATTTCGAAGCTCGGCAGCTGCTGCCAAGCGGCGCTCATTGCTCGCTGCCGCCGGTGTCCGTGGTCGCGGTGGCGCTGTCGCTGTCCTCGACGGCGTCGACGTCCGGCGGCATCAGGTTGCCCGAGACGGAGCTGTCGACCGACGTATCGGCGCTGCCGCTGTCGGCGTCGTCGACGTCGGCCTCGTCCACCAGGTCCGGCGCCATCAGGTTGCCCGACGTCGTCTCGACCTCGCAGCCCTGCAGGCCGCCGACGACGAGCACGGCGCTGCCGGCCGAGGCGCCGAGCAGGCGCTTGAGCTTGGACCGAAGCTGGGGGCGGGTTCGCATGGGCAGGGCTCCAGGGCGGGGGCGACGTCTCGCCGCACCTGTGTGCGGGGCGGCACGATGGGGTCATCGTAGCGCGTCCTGCGGGCGCTCGCCAGCGGCGCCGCCCGTGCCCGGCCCGCCGTCGAGGTCGTGCAAGCTGCAGCTCGCCTCGCTGCGCACGACCCGCCCCGCGGCCGCGGGATCGGTCGACAGCCAGACGCGCTCGACCTCAACCCGCGCCCCCGGCCGACAGGGGCCGTCGCTGCGCGCGTTCGGTTGACCGCACAGCCAATCGTCCAGCCAGGCGCGTTGCCGGCGACACCGGCGTTCGCCGTCCCGGTCCAGCGCCAGCGACCAGATCTGGCCCCAGAGGCGCTGGCGGTCGCCATCGAGCGGGCGCGGCGTCTCGACGCGCGTCGTCCCGTCCGGGGCTGTCCAGCGCACCCGCAACGCCGGCATGGCGGCCGCCGCTTGGACGGCGAAGTGCGGGTAGCAGGCGAAGGGCCAGGCGTCGGTCTGGCCGCGCGCGCCCTGCACGGCGACGGCGCCGAGCAGCAAGAGACCGAGGCCGAGCCGACCCCGCACCGCCACGGGCGACGCCGGTGGCGACCGACGCGCGTCTGCGCGCCACGCCGCGGGCCAGCCGAGCAGCGACCGCGACCAGGCGGGCCAGGGCAGCAGCGTCAGCAGCGGCAGCCACAGCGACGGAAACGCGATGAAGAGCAGCGCCGCAGCCGCCTGGTGGAAGGCGATCGTCGCCAGCAACAACACCGGCGCCGCCCGCCGCGACAGCGCCAGCAGCGGCCAGCCGAGCTCCAGCAGCAGCACCGCGGCGCCGCCGACGGTGAAGGCCCACGGCGGCAGCCACGTCGCCAGCGCAGGCACGCGCCCGACCTGCAGCCACTTCCAGCGGGCGTGGCGCAGCACGAGGTCGCCTGTGGCCCAATCGGCACCGACGTTCAGCAACTTGTGCAGCCCCGGGAAGACGTAGACGCAGGCGAACATCGCCCAGATGGCCGCGAGCCCACGCGCGGCGGCCAGACCCGGCCGGGGGCGTCCAGCCAGCGCGAGCAGCGCAAGGAGCCAGACGAGGTGGTGGCCATGGCGCACCGTGCCCGAGAGCTGCGGCAGGCCGAGCAACACGACGCAGCCGAGCGCCGACAGGCCCAGCGCCAGGCCGCCGCCGAGGCCGAACGCGGCCAACAGCAGCAGCGCGCGCGTCAGCCAGAGCAGGGCGAGCGCGCCGTCGTGACCCAACGCGCTCGCCACCGTCGCCAGCCACTCCGCCCCCGACGGTGGCCGCCAGAGCGCCGGCGACGCGGCCGCCCACGGCACGGCCTGGCCCAGGTCGCCGCCGAGCAGGAGCAGGCCGCAGACGCAGATGCGCAGCGCGATCAGGTGCAGGTGGGCGTCGTCGCCGAAGCGGCGCAGCAGCCAGCGGTCGACGTTGCCGGGCCCGGCCGGCGGCGCGGCGGCCAGGGCCGGGGCGTTCACGCCGGCTCGTCGCCGTCGTCGTCTGCGGGCGAGAAGTAGCTGCGGCCCGAACCGACCGCGAGCGTCTGCAGCCAGCCGTCGAGCGCCGAGAGCAGCTCCTGGTTGCCGTCCTGGCGGTGCTGCTGCAGCGTGGCCGCGAACTCGCCGTCGCGCGCGAGCAGCTCCTCGATGCCGTCGGCGTCGGCTTCCTCGCGGTACAGGCCGTAGCCCAGCTTCTCGAGCCAGAGCGCGTTCATCACCTGCTCGAACTGCCCGTGCAGCGGCACCGCCAGCAGCGGCTTGCCCAGGTAGACGCACTCGCCCATCAACGAGAAGCCGCCGCCGGCGACCACGGCGCGGGCGCTGGCGAGGTCGTCGACAAAACCCTGCTGCGAAAACGGCCGGAACACGAGGTTGCCCTCGACCACGTCGCTCTTGAGCTCGCGGCGCATGCCGTAGACCAGGAACTCGAGGTCGGGGCGGGCCCGCAGGGCGTCGAGCAGGGCGTCGTAGCCGCTGCCGGTCTGGTAGACCAGCACGTGGTCGCCGCGCTCGGCCTTGGCCCGCGCCGCGAGGATCTCGGGCCGCAAGATCGGCGGCACCAACGTCGTGCGGTCCTTGCGCACCGGCGGGTAGAAGAACGTCGTGACGAAGTACTGCGCCGCGCCCGGGATCTTGGCCTTGACGATCATCTTGGCCAGGCGGAAGGCGTTGCGCTGCTTCTGGAAGCGCGGGTCGTCCTCGAGCGCGCTGTGGTCGCAGCGGTTGAGCACCTGCATGTTGTCGATGCTGATCAGCGGGATGCGGTGGTTCACCGCGAACAGCCACGACCAGGTCTCGAAGTCCGAGATGACCAGCTCCGGCTCGAAGGTCGAGACGAGGTCGAACCAGGCCTTGATGTTGCCGGGCAGGCCGCCGCGGGCGAAGAGGTCGCGCGCGTTGGCGAACAGCGTCTTGCGCTTCTGCACCTCGTTGTGCTCGTAGACCATGCCGAGGCCGGTGATGCGGTGGACATGGCTCGGGAATTGCCCGGCGAGCATGTCGGCGGCGCGGCCCGAGACGACGACCTCGACCTGGTGGCCGCGGGCGAGCAGGTGCTCGATGATGACGCGGCTGCGCGTGGCGTGGCCCATGCCCTCGCCGACGACGCCGTAGAGGATGCGCATCGGGAACTCCTGCACCCGCAGCGAGGTCCGCCCGGGTCCGTCGCGGCTACTTGAGCTCGAGCTGCTTGATCAGCTGGGCGATCTTCTCGCGCAGCGCGGCCATCTCGACGTCGAGCTCGACCGTCGACTTGGCGACCTCGGCGGCCTTGCGCGTGTTGGCCTCGAGCTGGTCGACCAGCGTCTTGCGCAGCTTGTCGGCCACCTTGTCGAGCGGCAGCGAGTCGAGGTTGTTGCGGATGCGCTGGGCGTCGCGTTCGAGCTCGTAGCGCTGCTGCTGCAGCTCGTTGCGCTTGCGCTGCAGCTCGCCGAGCTTGTCTTGCGTCGCGAGCAGCTCGCGGATCGGGCCCTTGACCGACTCTTCGAGCGTCGTGTTCTTCAGCGCCAGCTGGAAGGCTTCGAGCACGTAGCTGTCGAGGCTGGTCGAGACGCGCGTCTGCGTGCTGACCTCGGAGATCTCGACCGAGCCCACGCCCTTGGCCGGCACCTCGATCGGCAGGTAGACCTCGCCGCCGGCGCGGATCATGCCCTTGGGCGGGGCCTCGAGCGTCATCGAGCCGTTGAGCACGACCTTGACGTAGCAGGTCGACGGCTCGTCGCGCTCGGACTTGATCGTGATCTTGCGGATCATGCGGTGCTTGGACTCGATCGTCATCCGGCCGCCGCTGGCGCGCACCAGGTGGATGTCGGCGTTGCGGCTCTCGGTCTGCGGCGTCAGGGCGAAGCCGTCGGCGGCGGCGAAGGGGATGAAGGTGGTCGCGTCTTCGTCGATGCGGCCCAAGAAGCCCTCGCCGGCGAACGTGCCGTCGACGTAGAGCGTGATCGGCCCGGATTCCAGGGCCGATCCCTTGGGGTTGCGCACCAGCAGCGAGCGGAACGGCGTCTCGCCCGACGAGGCGTTGCGGAAGAGGAAGACGTCGGCGCCCTCGACCTTCTTGTCGACGATGTGGACCAGCGCGGCCTGGCCGTCGTGGACCGTCACCGGCGCCAGCGCGTCGTAGCGGTAGAGCTGGCCCATCTTCTTGCCCTCGGCCATGGCCTGGGCCGAGCGCGCGAGCGCCTGGCGGCGGGTGTCGAGGTCGACGTCGGGCTCCATCGCCGGGGCCGGCGCGGGTGCAGACGGCGCCATCTTGGCCATCGGCCGCATCCCACCCGCCATCGACGGCTTGGGGCTGGCGCGGCCCGAGCGCGCGCGCTCCTTCATCATCTTGCGTGGCGCCTCGTCGGCGTCGTCCATCGCCGCGCCGCCCTCTTCGTCGTTGGCGAGCATCTCGGCCGGCGCGTCGCCGTAGCCGACGTCGGGCGGCGGCGGCGCGTTCGCGGTCTGCGGCAGCCGGCTCGACAGGTCCGGGCGCGTGACGTGGTGCGGCTTGTGCAGCTCGTAGCGGAACGAGAGCGGCGAGCCGACGACCAGGCTCAGGCGCACGTTGCGCCAGTCCTCGCCCGAGACGTTGTCGACCACCGCCCAGCCTTGCAGCCGCACGCCGTGGCCCTTCTCGACCCAGGCGCGGTACGCCGGGCGCCAGATCGGCACCTCGTGGATGTAGCCGACCAGCAGCTCGTGGCTGCCGCTGCGGTCCATGTGCACAGTCAGGCCGACCGGCTTCCACTGGCCTTCGGAGCGGGAGATATCGAGCGATCGCGCCAATCCGGCGGCGAGCGCGCGGTCGTGGATGCGCACCTTGTCGACCTTGCGCACCGGCAGGGTCACGAGCTTCTTGTCGCCGACCATCAGCGTGACGGTGGCGTTGTTCTTGTCGCCCTTGCCGTGCTTGCCGGCGCCCTCGACGCCGACCACGCGGCCACGCACGTCGTCACCGTCGGCCTCGACCGTGACCTCGACGCCGCGCAGCACCTGCAGCAGGCCGACCAGGCCGCGCGCCTCGCGCACCGACGCCGGCAGCTGCGCCGAGAGCCGATCCGCGCTCTGCTCGACCGGCATCGTCACCGAGGCGGTGCGGCCGTCGCTCAGGTGCAGGATCGTCAGCGACTTGAGCACGTCGTTGATCTGGTCGGGGCGGACGCGCAGCTCGAGGCGATCGCCCTCGATCGTGCCCTTGCGCTCGAAGTAGCCGACGCCGTTCTGGAACAGCACGACCTTGCGGATGCGCAGCTCGGCGCCCTGGCCGCCGCCGTTCGCTTGCATCGCGCCGCAGCCCGCGAGCAACGCGGTGGCGGCGGTCGCGGCGATCCACGCCGCCCTCGCTCCTAGACGCACCATGATCCCACCCCTACGGGCCGACGATGGCCCCGCAACCCGGCTGCGACGCGTCGACCCCTACTTCTTGGGCAGCTCGACCGGCAGCGTCGCGACCTTGACCGCGCTGTTCATCACGTCGCCCATGACGGCGTGCAGCGCCTGCATCGACGTGTCGGAGTCCTTGAAGTTCGTGCTCTGGCCGGCGGCGAAGGTCTCGAGCGTGCCGAGCGCCTTCTCGAGCTCGGTCGCGTACGACTTCGACGAGGTCTGCAGCAGGCCGAAGCCGACCGCGAACGGATGCTCCGCCGGCGGCTTGCCACCCGGCCACGCGGCCTGGGCGAAGCCGATGTGCTTGACACCGTGGGCCAGCGGCGAGGTCGACTCGTCCTTGAGCCCGCCCTTGATCGGCGCCTCGACGACCGCCTTGCCGTCGAAGTCGATGTCCTTGGCGTTGGCGACGCCGACCAGCGCGTTGAACGCGCGCTCGACCGCGGCGCGGGCGCCCTTGATGTCGCCGGTCTTGAACGCCGCCAGCCCGGCCTGGCGCTGCGCTTCGACGTAGTTGGCGATGATGCTGGCCTCTTGCAGGTAGCCGGCGCCGCCCTCGGGCTTGGCCGCGAGCGAGTGGACCAGGTGGACCCAGACGCCCTTGACCCAGCTCGCCTCCCACACGACCGGTCCCTTGGGCGCGGTCGCGGTCGAGGCGTCGACCTCGGTCTCGAGCGTGACGGACGCGCCGATGTAGAGCTGGATCGGCTGCTCCTTGACGTCGCTCGGGATCGGCATGGCCGCGGTGAAGTCGGCGACGTAGGGCACGTCCTCGTAGGGCAGCACCGCGACGCGCTTGAGGCTGTCGTCGGCCGCGACGCGGATCCACCACACATACGCGTGCCCGGACGGCGGCTGCGCGCTGCCGAAGACGTGCAGCAGCGTCTTGCGCCAGCTCACGGGCTTGCCGCCAGCGAGCGTGCTGTCCTGGTCGAAGACGAGCAGCGCCTGGCCGGCGAACGTCGGCCCGGTCGTGGTGTCGGTCGCGTCGGTGGTGGTGCCGTCGGCGACGGTCGTGTCGGTGCCCGTGGTGTCGGTGCCCGTGGTGTCCGCGCCCGCGGTGTCTGCGCCCACGGTGTCGTCGCCGGTCGCGTCGGTGCCGGCGTCGTCGCTGCCGGCCGTGCTGTCGGCGACGGTCGCGTCGGTGCCTGCCGCGTCGTCGTTGCCCGCTGCGTCCTGGCTCGCGACGTCGGCGTCCTCGATCGTGACGTTGCCGCACGCAGCGCCGCCCAGCGCCACGCCGAGCAGGAGCGCGGCGAACCAGGCGGGCGTCGAGCCCCAGGCGGGCATCGTGCTGGCGCGCTGCATCGAATCGCGAATCGTCATCCAGATCCTCCCGTGGAGCTTGCGTCGACGCTAGCTTGCCGTCTGCGGCTGAGATCGCAAGGGTGCGCCCTACGCCTGGCCATGACCAGGGGGCGGCGCAGATCCAGCGCCTGCGGCCGGCAGCGCGCGCCGCAGCAGCCACAGGCCGAGCACCGCGGCCAGCGTCGAGCCGACCAGGATGCCGAGCTTGGCCGAGGCGACAAAGCCCGGGTCGGCGAAGGCGAGGCCCGTGACGAACAGCGACATCGTGAAGCCGATGCCGCCGAGCACCGACAGTCCGAGCAGCTGGGCCCAGGTCGCGCCCTCCGGCAGGCTGCCGAGCCCCAGCCGCACCGCGAGCCAGCTGGCGCCGAAGATGCCAAGCGGCTTGCCCAGCAGCAGCCCGAGCAACACACCGAGGCCGGCGGGGCTCGTCAGCGCGTCGCCCACCGAGCCGTCGAGGTGGATGCCCGCGTTCGCCAGGGCGAAGACCGGCAGCACGACCCAAGCGACGGGCTGGTGCAGCGCGTGCTCGATGCGATGGCTCGGTGGCTCGGCGTCGCGGCTGGCGGCGCTGATCTCGTGCAACGCCGCGGCGACGCCCGATGGGCCGGGCAGCGGCTTGCCGCGCTCCTTGCGGAAGGCGTCGAGCGCACCGTCGACGCGGTCGACGAACGCGCGCCGATCGAGGCGTGGTGACGCCGGCACCGACAGGCCCATCAGCACGCCGGCCAGCGTGGCGTGGATGCCCGAGGCGTGCAAGCCGAGCCACATCGCGAGCGCTGCGGCGAGGTAGATCGCAGGTGCGCGCACGTCGGCGCGGTTGGCGAACAGGACGATGGCCCAGGCCCCGAGCGCGACCCAGAGGCCGGCCGGGTCGATCTTCGCGGTGTAGAACGCGGCGATGACGACGACCGCGAGCAGGTCGTCGACGATGGCCAGCGCGGTCAAGAAGACCATCGCCCACAGCGGCACGCGCGCGCCCAGCAGGGCCAGCACGCCGAGGGCGAACGCGATGTCGGTGGCCATCGGCACGCCCCAGCCGCCCGCGCTCGGCGCGCCGAGGTTGATCGCGCTGTAGACCAGGGCCGGCACGACCACGCCGCCGAGCGCCGCGACGATCGGCAGCACCGCGGCGCGCGGGTCCGAGAGCTCGCCGGTCAGGGCCTCGCGCTTGATCTCGAGGCCGACGGCGAAGAAGAAGATCGCCATCAGGCCGTCGTTGACCCAATGCTCGACCGCCATGCGCAGGGCGTGGCCGCCGACCTCGACGCCGATCTCGGTGTGCAGCAGGTGGTGGTAGACGTCGCTGGCAGACGAGTTGGCCCAGATCATCGCCACGACGGCGCTGATCACCAGCAGCAGGCCGCCTTGCGCCTGGGTGTGGAAGACGTCGACGAGGGGGCCGACCAAGCCACGGACCACCTTGACGGCGGTCGGATCATCGACATGTCCTCGCAGCATCAGCAGAAATTCTCCGTGACGAAGACCCGCCCCTGGCTGTCGATGGCGACGCCGATGGCCTCGGTCCGCCAGTAGGCGCGCAGGATGTTGTCACGATGGCCGGGGCTGTCCATCCAGCCTTGCACGACGCGGTTGGCGATCTCGTCGACCGTGCGCCAGCCGACGGGGGTGCGCTGGCCGTTCGGCGCGACGCGGAAGCCGGCGTAGGTGTGCGTCTGGGCGATGTTCTCGCCGCCGGTGGCGAAGCGGTTGCCCTCGATCGGCACCTGGCAGCGAAAGCCGCCGGCGCTGTAGCGGGTCAAGAAGGTGCCGCCGTCGGGCGATTGGTGCGAGAAGTAGTCGCGGTTGGCCATGTCCTTGCTGTGGCCGGTCGCGACCGCGGCGAGGCCCGGCTGCCAGGCCAGCGGCTGCAGGCCGAAGCGCACGCGCTCGACGTTGACCAGCTCGTGGATCCGGCGCGCCAGCACCGCGGGGTCGATCGCCTGCCGTCCGCTGAGCGAGATGCTGGCCGTTGGTCGCTGGCCCTGCCCGGGCTCGGTCTCGGGCTGGTCGGCGATGGCGCCGGCACAGGCCGACGCGACCCAGGCCAGCGACAGCGCCACGGCCAGCGGGATCCAGCGGGGCAGGGCGGCGTGGCTGCGGCGATCGTGGGCTGGCATGGTCGCGTCTCCTTGGCGCTCGATCCCGGCGCCGCGGCTCTGGAGCGCAACGACTCCCCGCCTCCTCCGATTCGACACGCTAGCACCGTTGTCTTGCGGGTGGCCATCGTTCGGGCCACCCTGGATGCCCAACCGCCCTTCGAGGGAGCGATGAAGCAAGACGACCTGCGCGCGCTGTGGGCGGAGACCTGCGATCCCGACGTCACCGATCCGTCGCTGACGTTGTCGCAGCTGCCCACGCAGCAGGTGCTGCCGGTGGCGCGCGCTCGGCCGTCGGTCGCCTCGCTCCTGGCGCCGGGCGAGGGTCGTCACGCCGCGCGCACGGTCGACTTCGGCGCCGCGACCGTCGACGGCCTGCCGCGCTCGTACGACCAGACCGTCGATCCGCACGATGAGGCCGTCGATCCGGTCTTTGACGAGACGATGGCCGCCGACGACGAGGGTCGGCCGGGGCCGGTCGCGGCGCACGCCTCGGCAGCGGCGACCGCGCCCGACCCCGTCGCCGCCGAGACGATGCTGGCCGACGACGCCGCCGTCGGCGACGAGACCATGCTCGCCGACGACAGCGCCGTCGGTGTCGGCAGCCAAAGCCGCGACGGCGCGATGGTCGTCGGCCACGGCACGATGCAGAGCCAACGCCACCAGCTGGCCCAAGCCAAGACGCTGCAGCTCGTCGCCGGCCCCGGCTCGCTGCCCGCGCACAGCCCGGACGTGGCGCGGCAGGTGGCGTCGGTCTTCGAGCTGCACAAGAAGATCGGCGAAGGCGGCATGGGCGTCATCTGGCGCGCGCGCCAGGGCAGCCTCGACCGCGAGGTGGCGGTCAAGGCGATCCGGCCCGAGGTCAACAACGTCCGCACGCGCGAGCGCTTCATCGCCGAGGCGGTGGTCACCGGCGGCCTCGACCACCCCAACGTCGTGCCGGTCCACGAGCTCGGCGTCGGCGAGGACGGCCAGGTCTTCCTGGCGATGAAGCTCGTCCACGGCCACGCCTGGAACGACCTGCTGCACCCGACCACCGACGAGCAGCGCGCGTTCGTCGCCGGCTGGGACATCCGCCGCCACCTCGACATCCTGGCCCAGGTCACCAACGCCGTCGCCTTCGCCCACAGCCGCGGCATCGTCCACCGCGATCTGAAGCCGGCGAACATCATGGTCGGTGCCTACGGCGAAGTCGTGGTCATGGACTGGGGCATCGCCGTCGACATCCGCATGCCGCGGCCCGACGACTGCCGCACCACGCACAAGCTCGACGTGCACGGCCCCGGCGGCACCCCCTGCTACATGGCGCCCGAGCTGGCGACCGGGCGCGGCGCCGACATCGGGCCGTGGACCGACGTCTACCTGCTCGGCGCGATCCTCTACGAGATCGCCACCGGCACGCCGCCGCACCAGGGCAAGACGCTGATCGACGTGCTGCTCGCCGCATCGCGCAGCGAGCCGCCGACCTGGGCCGAGACCGTACCGCACGCCCTGCGCCAGCTCTGCGAGCGCGCGATGGCCCGCGAACCGGCGTCGCGGATCCAGAGCGCCGAGGCCTTCGCCGCCGAGCTGCGGCTGTACGTCGAGCACGAGGCGTCGATGCGGGTCACGGCCGAGGCCGACGCCTTGCTCGAGCGCCTCGCAGACGCCGCCGCTGCGCCGATCCCGCGCCACGAGCGCTACGGCGCCTGGGCCCAGGCCGAGGCCCGCTTCGCCCGCGCGCTCGAGCTCTGGTCCGGCAACGAACGGGCGCGCGCGGGCGCCGCGGAGGCCGCCCTCGGCCTCGGCGCAGAGGCGCTGGCGCGCGGCGATCTCGGCCTCGCCGAGGCCCAGCTCGAGGGGATCGCGGCGCTGGTCGAGGCCAAGGATCCACGCGCCCTGTCGCTGACCGCGGCGCTCGCCCGGCATCGTCGTCGCGGCCTTGGAAGCTGGATCGGCCTCGCGCTCGGCCTGGTCGCCGTGGTCGCGCTGGGCGGCTGGATCGTCACGCAGGTGCGCGCCTCGGATCGCGTGGCCCAGGCCGTGGCGCGCAGCGAGGCCATCGACGACGCGTTCGCCAAGGCGTGGAACGGCCTCGGCGACGGCAACCTCGCGCCCGCAGCCGCGATCATCGGCCAGCCGCTCGCGACCTTGGCCGGGACGACCGGCGCCACGCCGGCGCTGCGGGCCCGGGTCGAAGGCCTGACCAGCGCCCACGCCGTCGCGCTCTGGCAGCGCAGCCGCTGGCGCGAGCTCTGGGACGCGCTCTGCCCGGAGGCCGGCCGCGGTCCCGGCACCGGGCGGCTGCGGCGCTCGATCCGCGCGCTCGCGGCGGTGCGTGGCACGGCCCTGGTCACCGCGCTCGACGACGGCGGCGCCCGCGGTGGCGCCGACCGCGGCGCGCTCTGCGACGTCGTCGCCGACGCCGTCGGCGCTGGTGCGCCCGTCAGCGCCGGCATCGCCGCGCTGCAGGTGCTCGAAGAGCTCTCGCCCGACGCCCAGGACGCCGAGCTGCGGACCGCGCTGCGCCGTGGCGCGCTCTGCGCCGTCGCCGGCCCGGCGGCCACGTGTGGTGCCGCAGCGCTGCCCTTCGTGCAGCAGGTGGCCGGGGCGGCGCGCCCCAACCTGCCCATCGCCCGGCGCGCCTCGGGCGGCTGGCAGGTCTACGAGGTTGGCTCCGCCGCCGTGCGTTGGCAGACGCCGCCGCCGCCGAAGAAGCTCGGCACCGCCATCGCCGTGCCCCGCAGCGACGGCGGCTTCGTCCTCGGCGAGGGCGCGGACCTGGTCCAGCGCGACGGCGCCACCGGCAAGATGCTCGGCCGCGTCGCGTTGCCCGGGATCGCGCTGGTCGCCTGGCCGCGCCTGCCGGGGCGGGACCAGATCGAGGTCGCCGTCTGGAGCGACGAGGCCCACGGCAAGGTCGCGCGCGTGCTGGTCGATCTCGATTGGCCGTCGGTGCCGACGTGGAATTCCGACCAATCCGCGCTCTGGCTGCGCAATCGCCCCGGCGTCGACGCCATGGCCGACGAGGCCTTCGACGAGGCGGCGCGGCGCCTCGGCCTGCCGCCGGTGCTGGCCCGGCTGCACGGTCACGCCTGGGCCCTCGCCATCGAGATCCTGGCCACGACCGCGCATCGCGACGCCGCCGATCCGCAGCTGGTCCTGCTCGCGCTCGAGGCGCTGCCGGTCCGCCTCCCGTCGGCCTTGCCGCGTCCTGGCCTCGGCGGCGCCGGCGACGACGCGGCGACGATGGTCCTGGCGTCCGAGCTGGCGGCCGCCGTCGCGGCGCGCAGCCGAGCGGCGCTGCCCGTGACCCAGGTCGACTACGCGCTGCGGCTCGACGCGCTCGGCTTCACCCAGATCGCTGATTCGATGCTGCGTCGCGCCGCCGGGCTCGCGCTCGAGGCAGGGCACAACGCCGACGCCGAGGTCCGCTGGGGCGACACGCCGGGGCAGATGCTGCGCCAGGCCGCAGCCCGCCGTTGGGCGGCGGGCCAACCCGAGCGGGCGCTGGCGTTGCTGTGGGCTGGGCGGCGCTTCTCGACGCTCGGGCCTGACGACGGCGAGCTCTACCAACGCCTGGGCGCGTGGGCCGCGCGCAGCGGTCGCCCGCTCGACCCGGAGCTGCAGGCCGCCCTCGACAGCGCCAGCCGTCGCGACGCGATCGCCATCCCGCACCTCGACGCCGTCGGCATCGACATGGGCTCGCTGCTGCTCGCGGGGCTGCTGCCGCTGATGCTGCTGCTCTGGCTGCGCCTGGCGTCGCGCAGCAGCCACGCCCGCCAGGCCGACCTCCATGCGGCGGGGTTCCGCACCCGCTGGCAGCGCTGGAGCGCCTGGGTGCTGCACCCGATCGAGCGCGCCGCCTTCAGCAGCGTCGCCTACGCCAGCCGACCCGAGCGCCTGGCGATGGCCGGCCTCGGTGTGCTGATCCTGGCGCTCGCCGCCGTGCTGACGTCAGAGGTCGAACGGATCAGCCGCATCCACGACGTGCCGGTGGTCCTGGCCCTCGGCCAGCCCGCGCACCCCGACCGCAACGACCTGCTGGGCGCGGTCGGACAGCAGCGAAGCGGTCCGCAGGCCGCCGCCGCCGACCGGTTGCGGGCCGAGAGCGCCTATGTGCGCGGCGCGATCGTCGAGGCCAGCGTCGCCCTCGAGCGCAGCCTGCGCGTGGAGCCGTCGGACGCGGCGTCGTGCAACAACCAGGCCGTCATCCTCGAGCAGCAGGGACGGGTCGCGGACGCCACCGCCGCCTACACCCGCTGCGCCCACGCGGCGGCGCATTGGAACGCGGCGCGGCTGCAGGGGGCTGACGGCAGGGAGCTGTCGCGTCTGGCCCGGATGCTGCCGTGGCGGGACCACCTGGCCGCCGAGGCCGCGATGCGCGCGCCGCTCTGGGCCCGACCGTCGGCGCGCGACGTCTTCCTCGTGGCACAGGGCGACCGCACCGCCGTGCTGACCCGCCTGGTCGACGCCCTGCGCGGGGACCTCGACGAGCTCGAGGCGCTGCTGGTCGCGCGGCTCGGGGTCCACGGCAGGTCGCTGCTGATCGCCGTGCTCGCGGATGTGCTCGCCGCGCTGCTGTTGGTCGGCCTCAGCGTCGTGTTGCTGCCGCTGACCCCGCGGCGCTGGCAGCTGCTGCGCGGCGAGCGGCGCTCGTCCTGGCTCGGTCGGGTCGCGGACCGCCTGATCCCGGGGTGGCGCTGGGTCGGCGCCGGCCATGCCGAGGTCGGCATCCCGGTGTTGCTGGCGGTCGCGCTCGGGGTCGGCGCGGTGCTCGCGGCCGAGGGATTCGGTCCGTTCGCCCAGACCCTGGCCCAGAGCCGCAGCCTCGGCATCGCGTTGGACCTGCAGGCCGCCATCGAGCGGCCGTGGCCCGGGCCGGTGTTGGGATGCGTCGTGCTCGCGGTGCTGGCGAGCCTGCTCCACCTCGGCAACGAGCTGCTGCGGCATCGCCACGGTCCGGCCGACGCCGCCGAGGCCGCCGACGAGGGCACCGAGCCGCGCATCGCCGCTTGAGTGCGTCAGCGCGTGCGGTTGGCGATGGCGAAGCCGAGGCGCAGGCCGATGTAGTTGCTGCCCGCCATCTGGTGCAGCATCACGCCTGCGGCGACGCCGAGGTTGGTGTCGCCGATGGCACCTTGCTTGCCGTAGACGACGTCGCCGCCGATCTCGAACTCGTCGCCGATCAGGCCACCGTCGACGCGCTTGGTGTCGCCGAGGTTCCAGATCGGGCGTACGTAGCCGAGCACCTGGATCTTCGGCGCCAACGACCACGTCAGGTTCGCCTCGACCGGCACACCCCACGCCGACTCGAGGCCGCCCTTGGTGATGCCGCTGCCGCGCAGGCCACCGACGAGGCCGAAGCGGCCCTTGGCGCCGATGGCGAAGCCCAGGCCGGCGCAGAGCGTGCCCTCCCAGAACCAGCCCTTGGTCGCCTGGGCGACCGTCAGCTCGAACTGGGTCGCGAGGATGCTGTCGCTGGAGTAGCCGCGGCCGGCGATGTGGCCGCCGATGAGGCTCTCGATGCCCTTGAGCGCGTCGCTGTCGGTCGTCTTGGCGTATTGGAACGTGTAGATCGCGTGCAGGCCGGTCGGAGAGTCCGCCGCCGCCGTCGGCGCGGCGCCGATCTGGCGGCACAGGCGTTGGCCGCCCGGCGCCAGGTTGTCGTACTTGGCGCGGCATTGGTCGCGGACCTGCACGCAGACCTTGTTCTCGGGCTGCGCGTGGCACATGCGCGCGACCTTGTCGAGCGTGGCCTCGTTCTTGTCGCGCGGTCGCGGCTCGCCATAGGTCTCGCCGCCGTCGTCTTCGCCCAGGCGCGACGCCGCAGAGCCGCCGTTGCCGACCAGCTCGGGGCACATGCGCGCCATGTCGTTCTGCCACTGACCGCGCTTCTCCTCGCAGGCGGCGCGCAGCTTGACGCAGCCGCTCTGGTTCGGGTTCTCCTTGCAGGCGTTGAGGATCTTCGCGATCGCCTCTTCGCGGCTGATCGCGTTCTGGTTGCCGTTGGCGTCGGTCGACTGCAGGTTCTGGATCTGGCCGCCCTCGCCTTCGCCCGGCGGGTCGTCGCTCGGGGCCGCCAGCGCGACGCCGGGCAAGGCAGCGACGACGAACAGCCACGCAGCTAGCGCAGGGGCTGGCCGGGCTCCGCCGCGGTGTCGATGGGAGGTCAGGGCTCGGGGCAACAGAACGCTAGGCATGGGCGACTCCACGCGCTGTCTAGGCGAGCTCCATCGTCGTCAGCAGCGTCAGACCGGGGGACTTCTCTGCGATGTAGTCTGCGCGGAACCGCGTCTCCGTCAACAACGCGAGGTTTCCACGCTCGTCGCGGAAGAGATCCGTCGGCCACGCGCGCTCGAACTTGTCGATATCAAAGCCAGGAGCGAAGCGCAGCCAGCGGCAGACCGACTGCCGGCAAGGGTCGAACGAGCAGTCCACGGTGTACTCGTCGCGAAGGCGCGCGGCGATGACCTCGAACTGCAGCTGACCCACCGCGCCGACGACCCAATCGCTGCCCAGCGCCGGCCGGAATAGCTGCGCGGCGCCCTCTTCGCAGAGCTGTTCGAGGCCCTTGGCCATCTGCTTCTGCTTCATCGGATCGCGCAGGCGGGCGACGCGGAAGAGCTCGGGGGCGAACTTCGGCAACGCCGTGAAGTTCATCACCTCGTTCTCGGTGAAGGTGTCGGCGATCTGGATCGTGCCGTGGTTGGGGATGCCGATGATGTCGCCCGGCCAGGCCTCGTCGACGATGTCGCGGTCGCGGCCGAGGAAGGTCATGGCGTTGCGCACGTACATCGGCTTGCCGGTGCGGACGTGCTGCAGCTTCATGCCGCGGCGGAACACGCCCGAGACCACGCGCAAGAAGGCCATGCGGTCGCGGTGCTTGGGGTCCATGTTGGCCTGGACCTTGAACACGAAGCCCGAAAACTCGGGCTCCTCGGGGCTGACGACGCGGTCGCGGGTCATGCGCGGCTGCGGCTGCGGCGCCAGGTCGCAGAAGGCGTCGAGCACCTCGCGCACGCCGAAGTTGTTCAGCGCCGAGCCGAAGAACACCGGCGTCTGCTCGCCACGCAGGAACGCCGTCATGTCGAAGGGCGTGCCGGCGCCTTGCAGCAGGTCGATCTCCTCGCGCAGGGTCGCGGCGTCGTGGGCGCCGATCGCCTCTTCGAGCTTGGCGGCCTCGAGATCCTCGATCTCGACGACCTCGTTGCGCTTGCCGCGCGCCGCCGCCTCGTAGAACACGACCTTGCGCTCGCGCAGATCGTAGACGCCCTGGAAGCGCTTGCCCTTGCCGATCGGCCAGGTGAAGGGCACCGGCTCCATGCCGAGCTTGTCTTGCAGGTTGGCCAGGCCGTCGAGCGGATCCATCGCCTCGAGGTCGAGCTTGTTCATGAAGGTGATGACGGGCGTGCGCTGGCGGCGGCAGACCTCGAGCAGCTTCTCGGTCTGCGTCTCGACGCCCTTGGTCGCGTCGATGACCATCATCACGGCGTCGACGGCGGTGAGCGTGCGGTAGGTGTCCTCGGAGAAGTCGTTGTGGCCCGGCGTGTCGAGCAGGTTCATCTCGAGCGAGTTGTACGGGAAGCTCATCACCGACGTGGACACCGAGATGCCGCGCTCGCGCTCGACCGAGATCCAGTCGCTGCGGGCGCCGCGATCGGCCTTCTTGGCCTTGACCGCGCCGGCGAGCTGGATGGCTCCGCCAAAGAGCAGCAGCTTCTCGGTGATCGTCGTCTTGCCCGCGTCCGGGTGGCTGATGATGGCGAACGTGCGCCTGCGGGCGATTTCGCGTCGTGCTTCTGCGGACATCGGGGGCTCCTGGTGCGGCGGGCGTTGACGCCGGTCGGCGTTGGCGCGGGGCGCGGGCGCGGACCCTAGCCGAGGCGGTGGACCGGCATCAAGCGCCAACCGAAGCGAGGCGCCCGCCGCCGCTTTGTCGCGCCGCGACGCCATGCTACAAGCCCCGGACCCGAGCGCGAGCCCGCCCCGCGCCGCGCAGCGCCGCCGAGCAAGGAGCCCCGATGTCCGAGCCGCACGAGATCCCGCCGCCCCCAGCCGACGACGCCCCGACCTCCGCGCACGACCGCTGGTGGCTGGCCCACGTCTACAAGGCCGATTCGGTGCCGCAGCTGACGGCGCGCGCGCTGCTGACCGGCTGCATCATCGGCGGCGTGATGAGCTTCTCGAACCTCTATGTCGGCCTCAAGACCGGCTGGGGCCTGGGCGCGAGCATCACCTCGGCGATCCTGGCGTACGCCTTCTTCACGACGTGGCAGAAGATCTCGGGCTCCGACAAGGAGTTCACGGTCCTCGAGAACAACACGATGCAGACGGCGGCCAGCTCGGCGGCCTACATGACGTCGGCGGGCCTGGTCGCCGCGATCCCGGCGCTCTACATGGTGACCAAGGACTCCGGCAGCATCCCGGCGCTGTACAAGCGCGCCGCCGATGGCGCCGTGGTCTTCGACGTCGTGGCCGCGATCCCGTGGCTGATCGGCGTCTGCCTGGTCGGCGTCGTCGCGGCGATCCCGGTCAAGCGCAAGCTGATCAACCAGGAGCGGCTGCGCTTCCCCTCGGGCGTCGCCTGCGCCGAGACGCTGCAATCGCTGCACGCGTCGGGCAAGGAGGGCCTGGCCAAGGCGCGCGCGCTGCTCGCCAGCGGCGTCGTCGCCGGCCTGCTCTCGCTGGCCAAGGACGGCTTCGGCTGGGTGCCGAGCCAGTTCAACTTCGCCGGGCCGGCGCTCGGCAAGTGGACCGTCGCCTTCGGCACTGAGGTCTGGACGCTCGGCGCCGGCGCGATCATGGGCATCCGCGTCACGCTCTCGATGCTGATCGCGGCGATCATCACCTTCGTCTGGGCGCCCGAGTGGCTGTTCGACCAGGGCTACATCACCTGCGGCAAGGTGCCGGACGGCCAGACCTGCAGCGCGGCGCTGATCGGCTACCGCGACATCACGGGCTGGACGCTGTGGCCGGGCGTGGCGCTGATGGTCAGCCACTCGCTCGTCGGCCTGCTGCTGCAGCTGCCGGCGATGATCGGCGGCCTGCGCCGCACCCTCGCCGGCGGCGACGCCGACGTGGTCGAGGGGCTCGACAAGGTCGAGGTGCCGATGCGTTGGTTCTGGATCGGCCTCGCCGTCGTCGGCACGCTGTCGATCGCGCTGCAATGGGCCTACTTCGACATCGGCCCGATCTACGGCGCGCTCGCGGTCGTGCTGGCGCTCGGCCTCTCGTTCGTCGCGGCGCGCAGCGTCGGCGAGACCGACATCAACCCGGTCGGCGCGATGGGCAAGGTCACGCAGCTGGTGTTCGGTGGCGCGCTGCAGGGCCAGATCGTGCCGAACCTGATGGCGGCCAGCGTCACCGGCGGCGCCGCCAGCCAGTCCGGCGACCTGCTGACCGACATGAAGACCGGCTACCTGCTCGGCGCCAACCCGCGGCACCAGGTCGTGGCCCAGACGGCGGGCATCTTCATCGGCGCGCTCTTCGCCGCCGTCGCCTACAGCCTGCTGGTGCGGCCCGAAGATCTGGGCGGCACCGAGTGGCCGGCGCCGGCAGCAGTGATCTGGGCCAAGGTCGCTGAGCTGCTGAGCCAGGGCCTCGACCACATCGAGCACCACAAGCTGATGGCGATGGCCTGGGCCGGCGGCATCGGCGGCGGCATGGCCCTGCTCGAGACGGTGTTGCCGCCGCAGGTCAAGCGCTGGACGCCGTCGGTCGCGGGCGCGGGCGTCGCGGTGATGGTGCCGTTCATCTACTCGTTCAACATGTTCGTCGGCGCCGTCATCGCCGCGATCGTGCACAAGCTGCGGCCTGTCTGGGCGGCTGGCTTCCTGGTCGTCGCCGCGTCGGGCCTGATCGCCGGCGAGACGCTGATGGGCGTCGCGATCAAGTTCTACGAAGTGCTCATGCCGAAGTAGCGCGCCTGCGCCCGGGATCGCGGCTTCGGTTCGGCGCGATCCCGCGCCATGCGTGGGCCGTCGCCGGCGTGGCACGCCCCCCCTGTCAGTGTGAGATCGTCGTGTCGTCCCTTCGGTGACGGCGGGTCGTGACGCCCGCACCGAGGAGGCGACCATGGCCCGCATGCTGCTGTTGTTCCACATCCAGGACCAACCGAGCGCCCTGCACGCCGCGCGCGCGCTGCTCGGCTGTGGCGTGCAGGTCCGTGGCCTCGGCCCGACCGCGGCCGCCGGCGAGCCCAACGACGAGGAGTTCGAGGACGACCTGCGCCGGGTCCGCGCCAGCGACGCCGTGATCGTGCTGCACTCCGACGCGGCGGCCTGCGACTTTCGCATCCAGCATGCCGTCGGCGGCGCCTGGGAGGCCAAGGTGCCGCTCGGCGTGCTCGCCGCGGCCTCGACCGCTTGCGAGGCCCCGTTGGCCACGGCGCTGCTGCACGGCCCGACCGACGCCAGCCCCGAGCAATGGCGCCAGTTCGTCTCGAGCCTGATGGGCGTGGCGCTGCCGCACGCGCCGCCGCGCCTGCGCGTGGTGGTGCCGGACGACGCCGATCCCGAGCTCGCCGCGCTGCGCCGCATCGAGCAAGCGGCCCGCGATCCCGCGCCGCCGATGCCGCAGCCCGTGGTCGCTGCGCCCGCGCCGACTTCGCGCCTGCGCTGGGCGCTGACGGCGGCGCTGGTGCTCTCGGTCGGGGCGGCGAGCTTCGCCGGGGTCCGCGCGGCGCGGCAGCAGGACGTCGCCGAGGGCACCGAAGAGGCCGACCCGGGCGAGGTGGGCGAGCCGGCCGCGGCCGACGAGGCCGAGGAGCCCGCGATCCCGCCGACCCTGGCCGCAGCGCCGACCTCGGAGCAGCCGCCGCAGATCCCACCGCCGGCCGGCATGCACGCCTCGCCGGTCGATGGCCAGTTCCTGGCGGACGCCGTCGCCCCCGTGGCTCCGCGCCACGCGACGGCTCTGACCACCGCATCCGCCTCCGCCGCGCGACCCTCGCGTGCGGCCCCGCAGCCAGCGCGCGCCCCCGAGCGCGCGGCTGCGGCGGCGGAACCGACCCAGACGGCCGCCGACGGGGTCTCGGCGGTGCGCCCGGCGGCGCGGCCGGCGTCGCGACCTGCGGCACCCGTCGCCCCGTCCGACGTCGCGCTCGACCTGCGCCATGCGATCGGCCGCGAAGGCCCGGACTCCGGGGCGTTGCTGCGCTAGCCGCGGACCCAGCAGCCCGCCAGCCAAGGACCCCGGGGCCCGCGCCGCTCGCCAGCTGCGACGCTGCCCGGACTTGCGGCCTCGACGCACCTTCAGTCAGGCTCTGGCGCCGCGGCGATCGCCGCGCCGGGCGCACCGCGCCCCTGGAGCCCCGACGATGCCCAAGCAGCCCCCGCCGACCCTGACGCCCGCCGCGCCGCCGAGCGACGACGCCGACCGCTACATCGCCTTCCTCAACGAGGGCTTGACGCCCGCGCACGCCGTCGTCGCCGTCACCAACCGCCTGCGCAGCGCCGGATTTGTCGAGCGGCCCGCGCTCGAGGGCTGGGTGCCGCGCCAGGGCGAGCGCGTCTACGTCGTCTCGGTCGACGGCCGCTCGGTCGTCGCGATGGTCATCGGCAGCCGCAGCCCGCTCGTCAGCGGGTTCTCGATCTGGGGCGCGCACACCGACAGCCCGGATCTGCGCATCCGCCTCAACCCGGTGCGGCGCGAGGCCGGCACGGTGCAGCTGCTGACGCAGGTCCACGGCGGCATCATCCGCCGCGCCTGGCTCGACCGGCCGCTGATGCTCGCCGGCGTCCTGCACCGCCTGGTGCGCGACAAGGACGGCGCGCCGCGCTTCCACCCCATCACCGGCCAGCCGATGCTGGCGCGGCAACTCGTCGCGCTGCCGCAGCCGCTCGCCGTGATCCCGGACCTGGCGATCCACCTCGACCGCGACAAGAACGACCAGGGCGCCATCAACCCCGAGACGGCGCTGCACGCGGTGTTCGCCAGCAACCAGGCGGTCGAGGAGGCCGTCGCCGCGCTCTCGCTGCAGCTCGGCGTGCCGCTGGACGACGTCGACGGCTTCGACCTGCACCTTGTGCCCTGGCAGCCGGCGATGCGCGTCGGCATCGACGGTTCGCTGATCTGGGGCCCGCGCCACGACGACCTGGCGATGGTCTATGCCGGCATGGCCGGGCTCTGCGCCGCGGTCGAGCGCGATCCGGCGCCGGCGCATACGGCGGTGGCGGCGTTTTTTGACGCCGAGGAGACGGGCAGCACGACGTCGTCCGGCGCCGCGAGCGCGTTCTTGCGCGACCTGCTGGTCCGCGTCGCCCGCCGCCACGAGGAGTCCGGCGCCGACGCCGATCCCGAGGTCGCGCTCAGCCGCTCGCTCGTGCTCTCGGGCGACATGGCGCACGCGCTGCACCCGAACTTCCAGGACAAGCACGATCGCGGCCACGCGCCGCTGATCAACCAGGGCCTGGTGGTCAAGGTCAACACCAACGACCGCTACGCCAGCAGCGGCGAGACCATCGCGGCGTTCCGCGCCCTGTGCGAGGCCGCGCGCGTGCCGCTACAGGCCTACGTCCACCGCCAGGACATGGCCTGCGGCACCACCATCGGCCCGATCACCGCCGCCAGCCTGGGCGCGCGCACGGTCGACTTCGGCGCGCCGATGTGGTCGATGCACAGCACGGGCGAGACGATGGGCGCCACCGATATGGCCCACGCCGTCGCGCTGGCGACGACGTTCTTCGCCGGCGGGCGCTGAGCGGCGGGCGCGGCGCTCTCGACTCACCACAGCTCGCGGTGCGTCCCCTCGGCGTCGGTCTGCGGCGGTTTGCCCCATGCGCCGGTCGCCTTGGTCAGGGCGACGTGCGCCGCGCAGATCGGCGGCGCGCCTTCGAGGTAGTAGATCGGGCAGCGGCCGATCTCGACGACCTCCATGCCCAGGGCGCGCGCGCGGTGCACGGCGTCGCGATGGCCGGTCTTGAAGCTGAACCACACCCGCTTGCAGCCGGCCTCGTGGGCGACCTCGACGGCGGCGACCGCACGCTTGGGCGTGACCCAGATCAGCGCGAGATCGCCGTGATCCGGCGGCAGCTCCACGGCGCTGGTGTAGACCTTGCCGCCCTTGACCTTGCCGCGCGATTCCTTGAGGCCGCCGAGATCGACGCAGTAGAAGCGGCGGTTGGCCTTGGTGTAGGCCTCGTAGGAGAAGGCGGGGAAGCGCTCGTTCGCCGAGTCGCCGATGACGAGGAAGCCATCGGCATCGCGCATGATGGCTTGCAAGGGGTGCGTCATCGTCGGGCTCCACAAGGGTCGGAGGGGTTCGGGGAAGCTGCGTTCCCAGCCTGCCAGAGCGCCGCAGGTGGTGACAGTGTTGTTCGCGGTCGGCGCGATCCGGGCGTCGTTACGGCTTGCCGGCGGCCTGCGCCGGCAGCGGGATCCCGTCCTTGGGCTGGCGCAGCGCCGTGATGACCAGGCCGACGCCGATCAGCACGGGCAGGATCGACAGGTATTGGCCCATCGTCAGCTGCACGCCCTGCTCGACGCCCGCCTGGATCTTGTTGGCGCGGTCGATCAGCTCCTCGACCTGGTACTCCTTGAAGAACTCGACCAGAAAGCGGAACGAGAAGTAGAAGATCAGGAACACGCCGCAGATCAGGCCCGAGCCAGCGCGGCGGATGTCGCGCTTCTCGAGCGCCCAGAGGATGACGAAGGTCGTCAGGCCCATCAGCACTTCGTAGAACGCGGTCGGATGGCGCGGGATCGCGGGCACGATGCCCATCATCCGGTCGTGGCGCTCGAAGATGACGGCCCACGGGCCATCCCACGGGCGGCCGACGATCTCGGAGTTGAAGAAGTTGCCGATGCGTACGCCGCCGGCGGCCACGGCGACCGCGGGCGTCAGCATGTCGGCGACCCGGCGGAACGTGACCTTGTGCTTGCGGGCAAACAGCCAGACCGCGACGAAGAGGCCGAAGGTGGCGCCGTGCGAGGCCAGGCCGCCCTTCCAGAAGTACAAGATCTCGATAGGGTTCTTGAGGTAGCGCTCGGTCTCGTAGAAGAGGCAATGGCCCAGGCGCGCGCCGCCGACGATGGCGATGACGGCGTACCACAGGAAGTCTTCGCTGAACTGCAGGCTGTGGCCCCAGCGGTGCGCGGCGCGCTGCCAGAGCCAGAAGCCGACGTAGATGGTCAGGGCGAAGAACAGGCCGTAGTAGCGGATCTGCAACGGCCCGAGGTCGAGCAGGATCGGGTTGATGTCCCAGGTGATGGCACCGAGCATGTCGGTCAGCCTCCGACGCCGCAGCCGCGGCGATCAGCTATGAGCGTTCTGCTCGGGTGAAACGATGATCGCGCGCACCTCGACCCCCGCGGCGCTGCGGGCCAGCAGGCGCGCGCCTTGGGGCACGACGCGCCAGGCGGCCGGGTCCGGTGCGGCGGCGTCAGCGGCGCAAGGGGGCGTCGCCTCGAAGGTCACGGCCGCGCCGCGGACCTCGACGACGATGGTGCCGTCCGCGTCGCCCTCGCGGCTCGCGACGTGGCCGCGCAGCCAGGCGCCCGGGGCCCATTCGACAGGCTCGGTGCGCGCACGCACGAAGTTGCCGCGCTCGCTGCCCTCGACGTAGAGCAGCAGCGCGTCGAGCGGATGACCGGCGGCGCCGAGGTTGCGGCAGATGCCGCGCGGCGGCGCCCGCTCGTCGCCCGGCAGGTCGTGGCGCAGCAGTCGCCATTGCCGGCCGGCCCAGCTGATGCGGTCGCCGTCCTGCAGGCGCAGGGCGTCGCTGGCGCGCAGCTGGCGCACGCCGGGCAGGGCGAAGGCGGTCGGGCCGAAGCCGAGCCAGGTCGCGCGCGTCGCGTCGCCGTCGAACGCCAGGCGGACGCCGAGATCGCGCAGGTCGTGCTGGCCCGGGGCGAGCGCGACGTCGAACGGGTGCCCGACGCCCTCTTCGAGGACAAACAGCCGCCGCTGGTTCGACTCCGCCATGCGCGCTCCGGCCGGCGACGGGCGCACGGCGGCCGCGATGCTGCCCCCTGGGCGCGGCGCGGGCAAGGGTCGGCGCGCCGACGGGCTAGGATTCGCTCGGTGGGGCCGCGCCTTGCGCTGGGGCTGCGCTCGTCATCGGCGCGTCGTCGGCGGCCGTGGTCGCCGTGGCTGCCGCGTCAGCCCGCGCAGCGGCATCGTCGTCGCGCACCCCGCCGGTGCGCTCGATCAGCACCGTGCCGACGCGATGGCCGACGAGGTCACGCACCGTCAGGCGGAAGCCCTCGACCTCGACCTCGTCGCCAGGACGGGGCAGCCGCGCCAAGCGATGCATCAACAGCCCGGACAGCGTGTTCGCGCCGCCGTCGTCGCGCACGCGCAGGCCGATGATGTCGTGCTCCAGGTCGCCGAGCGGCGTCAGGCCCTCGGCCTCCCAGCGGCCCGGGCCGACGCCGTGGATGTTCTCCTCGGCCTCGGCTTCGTCGGTCTCGTCCTGGATCTCGCCGACGACCTCCTCGAGCAGGTCCTCGAGCGTGACGATGCCCATGAACTGGCCGTATTCGTCGACCACCAGCGCCATGTGCGCGCGTTTGGTGCGCATCAGCTCGAGCAGGCGCGCCACGGGCTGCGTCTCGGGCACCACCAGCGCCTCGCGGGTGTAGGCGCGCAGGTCGTTCCACGGCTCGGCGACGCCGTGCAGCATCGCCCGGTAGAGGTCGCGCGTCAGCAGCACGCCGACGATGCTCTGCTCGTGGTCGCCGCCGAGCACCGGGAAGCGCGAATGCTCGGTGTCGCGGATGGTCGCGAGGATGTCCTCGGGCGACGCGTCGGCGTCGAGCACGTGCACCGCGGTGCGCGGCACCATGACGCGGCTGACCAGGCGCTCGTCGAGCTCGAAGAGGTTCTGCAGCATGTCGGCGCGGTCGACCTGGATCTCGCCGTGATCGCGCGACGTGGCGACCAGGCCCTTGAGCTCGTCGGCGCTGAGCACCTCGCCGTGGCCGGCCTCGCGCACGCCGAGCACGCCCAGGATCGCCCGCGTCGCGCGCTCGAGCAGCCAGTTGAACGGGTAGGCGACGACGAACGCCGCCCGCAGCGGCCACGCCACCGCCAGCGACACCCGCTCCGGCTCGCGGATGGCCAGGGTCTTGGGCACCTGCTCGCCGATCACGATGTGCAGCGACGAGAAGATCAAGAAGCCCAGGACGAACGCGATGCTGTGCTGCATCGCCTCGGGGATGGTGGTCTGGGCGAAGAGCGGCTCCAGCAGCGCCGCCACCGCCGGCTCGCCGACCCAGCCGAGCCCGAGCGACGCCATCGTCACGCCGAGCTGGCAGGCGGCGAGGTAGAGCTCGAGGTCGCCTTGGATCGCCAGCGTCAGCTTCGCCGAGCGGCTGCCCGCCTCGGCTGCGGCCTCGATGCGAAACGCCCGCGCCTTGACCAGCGCGAACTCGGCCGCGACGAACAGGCCGTTGGCCGCCAACAGCGCGATGATGATGATGAGGGTGCCCACGATCGCTCCACCGCGTCGGCCGGGCCGGACGCTGGGCCGAGGGTGCCAAGTTGTCGCCTGTGGCGAAAGGTTGTGCGGGGCGAAAGGTCGTGCGCAGCGAAACGTCGTGGGCGGGAAGGTCACGGGGGGCGAAGCCTGGTGGGTGCGGGCGATGGCCGCTGGTCGTTGACGGGGGGATGGGCGCGTATCGTCGGACGACCGCGACGTCGTCGTGAAGGGTTGTCCGAGAATGGGGCTGAAGTTGCCTGCCTCCCGGCTCGTTCTCGTCGGGCAAGCACGAACTGTCGGCGACGACCGCGCAGATCGGCGTCGTCGCGATGTTCCGCGGCTGACGCCGGCGCGCGCCCAGCGACGACGCCACAGCGCTGCGATTCCGAAGTCTTGACCTCAACGTCGGCGGACGTCTACGTTCCGTTGCCCAGCAACCGGCGCAGCAGCCACGACGCTGGTCCGGCGACACCATCGCTGGCTCGACGGGACGGGAGCTCCATGCCGCAACCCTCACGACGATGGCCCGCCCTGACGCCGCTGCTGGCGGCGCTGCTGTGCGCAGGATGTCTCGCCGAGCGCAGCAGCCAGCAGACGCTCGAGCTGCTCCCCGCGACGCATACCAGCGACGCAGCCGACGTGGTCGCAGCCGACGCCAGCGACGGCCTCGCGAGCGGTGACGCAGCCGAGACAGCAGATACAGCAGACGCCGCAGACGCGAGCGTCCCAGACACCGCGATCGCCGACGCTGCCGACGCTGCCGACACCGCCGTCGCGGACGCCGCCGATGATGCTGGCGCCGTCACTGCCGACGCTGCTGACGATGCGGACGACGCGGACGACGCGGACGCCGCAGACACGGACGCCGCAGACACGGCGGTCGCCGACACCGCCGTCGCCGACACCGCCGTCACCGACACAGCCGTCACCGACACAGCCGTCACCGACACAGCCGTCACCGACGCCGCCGCCGACACGATCGCCGCCGACACAGCCGTCACCGACGCCGCCGCCGACACGGACACGGCACCAGCGCCCACGCTGGGCTGGCCCTTCGGAGCCGAAGGAGACCTGGTCGTCGCCGTGAACCAGACCGTGCAGCTCGACAGCGACGCGCGCGATCCGGCGATCTGGGACTTCGCGAGCTGCACCGTCGCGGGCACCCTCGAGATCATCGGCAGCAAGCCGTGGATCATCGTGGGCTGCGCCAAGGGAGCCAAGGTCGACGGCAGCGTCGTGGTCAAGGCCGGCTACGACCTCGCCGACTACAGCGACAGCGCCGAGCCCGACGCCAAGGGCCAGCTGCTCGGCGCGCCGCTGCAGCGTCTGCCCTTCAGCCAATCACTCGGCGGCGGCGGCTCGAGCACGGGCAACGGACACGGCGGCGCGGCCGGCGGCGTCTGCTCGTATTGCGACAAGGACAAGGCATGCAACCCACCCTGGACGAGCGGCACCGGCGGCGAGCCGACGCTGACCACCGGCGGTGAAGGCGCCGGCGAGCCGGCCAAGAAGGTCGGCGGCAAGGGCGGCACGGCGGCAGCTCCCAAGGGCGAAGATGGCGGTTTCTATGAGAGCACGACGCTGGGCGTCTGCGTCGGCAACACCGGCGGCGGCGGCGGGTTCCGCGGCAGCAACACCAGCAACCTCTTGTTGCGCGTACGCGGCGGCCTGAGCGGCGGCGGCACGATGGTCCTCGACGGCGCGCCGGGCGCGGCGGGCGGCAACGGCGGACCCGGCGGCATCTGCACCGGAAAATGCGGCTACAACGGCAACAACACGCTTGTGTACCTGACGAGCAACGCGGTCGGCGGCGGCGGCGGCGGCGGCGGCGCGGGCGGCAAGCTGGTGCTGCGGCTGAGCGGCGGCGCGCCCTGGCCGTCCGCGCAGGTCTCTGCGGTCGGCGGCGCGGGCGGCGCGGGCGGCAAGCCGGGCTCGTCGCCGAGCTACGCCGCGCCGGCGTCCAAGGACGGGGCGGCCGGCGCTGCCGGCGGCGTCGACATCAAGGTGGTTGAGCCGTGACACCAGCCCAACAAGCCTACTGCGACGACCCCAGCGCCGCGACCGCCCTCACCCTCGCGGACGAACTCGCCGCGCGTCCGAATTCGTCGTTGCGTTCCAGCAGCCGATCGGCTGTGAGACGTGCAGTCTACCACGCCGACTGGTTGCGAAGGTTTCCGCTCTGCCAGATCGACGGCGCGCCCGATTCGAGAGACGGCGAGGGGGTGGCGGACGAACTCCCAAGCCGTCGGATTCGATGGTAGGCTCGCGGTCTCGGGCGACGGTTCGGGAGGTCAGCACCTTGAGCAAATTCGGGTCTCGGTTCCTTGCTTGGCTCGGCGCGCTCGGCAATCGGCCTACGGATTCGCAGGTCGAGCGGCTGCAGAACGCGATCTTGGTCTATTTTTGCACCTTCACGGGCCTCGCGGGCTTTATCTGGGGTGCCCTCTACATGCTCGGCGGCAGCGTGGCACCGGGCCTCAACCCGATGGGCTACGGCTTCTTCAGCTTGGCGAACCTCGGGTTGTTCGCTTGGCTCAAGCACAAGCGCGGGTTCAAGTTCACGCAGACGCTGCTGATGCTCGTGCTGCCCTTCGTCCTGCAGTGGAGCCTCGGTGGCTTCGCGGCTGGCAGCGCCGTGATGATGTGGGCGTTGGTGGCGCCGATCATCGCGTTGATGCTCGACGGTCCCGCGCGTGCGATGCGCTGGTTTTACGCCTTTCTGGCGCTGACCGGGGTCTCGGGGCTCATCGACGCACGGGTGGCCGAGCACGCCGCCGCTCTGCCGCCGGCGTTCGTGACCCTGTTCTACGTCATCACGATGGCGGCGATGTCGAGCGTGGTGTTCCTGTTGCTGCGCCACTTCTCACGGCAGCAGGACGAAGCGCAGCGTCGCTCTGAAGAGTTGCTGCTCAATATCCTGCCGCCGAGCATCGCGGAGCGACTCAAGAGCAAGCCGGGCGCGATCGCCGACGGCTACAGCGACGTGACCGTGCTCTTTGCCGATATTGTCGGGTTCACCGACCTCAGCGCGCGATCCGATCCGCAGGAGATCGTCCGGATGCTCAACGGCATCTTCAGCGATTTCGATACGATCGCCGAGAAGCACGGGCTCGAGAAAATCAAGACCATCGGCGACGCCTATATGGCCGCCGCCGGTCTACCGACCCCGCGCGAAGACCACGCCGAGGCGGTGATGGAGGCTGCGATCGAGATGCTGGCCTGCCTCGACCGGTATCAGGCGCACGACGGCGCGCCGCTCGGGCTGCGCGTCGGCATCAACACCGGACCGGTCGTCGCCGGCGTCATCGGCAAGCACAAGTTCATCTACGACCTCTGGGGCGACGCCGTGAACATGGCCAGCCGGATGGAATCCAACGGTGTTCCAGGAGCGATCCAGGTGTCGCCGGCGACCTGGGCTCGGGTCAAGGACAAGTACGGCTTCCGAGCGCGCGGCCCGCTGCAGATCAAGGGCAAGGGCGAGGTGTCGACCTGGCTCTACGATCCTGCCCAGCACCGCGATTCGGTCTCGGTCGAAGCCGGCACGCCCGGCAGATGACGGCCCCCCTTCGACCCTGATCAGATGGTTCGTGGTCAGACATCGGTGGCATCCCTGCGTCTGACAGCGCCGATCGCAAACGTAGCGCCCGTTCATGCGCACTTCCGACGGTATC